>NZ_FORA01000018.1 GCF_900113875.1 Jannaschia pohangensis
GGGATCACGATCTCGACGGCGCATGTGGAGTACGAGACCGAGTCGCGTCACTATGCGCACGTCGACTGCCCGGGCCACGCGGACTACGTCAAGAACATGATCACCGGGGCGGCGCAGATGGACGGCGCGATCCTGGTCGTGAACGCCGCCGACGGCCCGATGCCGCAGACGCGCGAGCACATCCTGCTGGGTCGCCAGGTCGGCATCCCGCACATGGTCGTCTACATGAACAAGGTCGACCAGGTCGACGACGCCGAGCTTCTGGAGCTCGTCGAGATGGAGATCCGCGAGCTTCTGTCGAAGTACGAGTATCCCGGCGACGACATTCCGGTCATCCCCGGCTCTGCGCTGCACGCGATGAACGGGACCGAGCCGGAGATCGGCGAGACCTCGATCCGCAACCTGATGGCGGCCGTTGACGAGTACATCCCGACGCCCGCGCGCGCCGTGGACCAGCCGTTCCTGATGCCGGTCGAGGACGTGTTCTCGATCTCGGGTCGCGGGACGGTTGTGACCGGTCGCGTCGAGCGTGGCGTGATCAACGTCGGCGACGAGATCGAGATCGTGGGCATCCGCGACACCAAGAAGACGACCTGCACGGGCGTCGAGATGTTCCGCAAGCTGCTGGACCGTGGTGAGGCGGGCGACAACATCGGCGCGCTCTTGCGCGGTGTGGACCGTGAGGGCGTGGAGCGTGGCCAGGTGCTGTGCAAGCCCGGCTCGGTGAAGCCGCACACGAAGTTCGAGGCCGAGGCCTACATCCTGACCAAGGACGAGGGTGGCCGTCACACGCCGTTCTTCGCGAACTACCGCCCGCAGTTCTACTTCCGCACGACGGACGTGACGGGGACGGTTGTTCTGGCCGAAGGGACCGAGATGGTCATGCCCGGCGACAACGTGTCGTTCGGCGTGGAGCTGATCGCGCCGATCGCGATGGAGCAGGGCCTGCGCTTCGCCATCCGCGAAGGCGGCCGCACGGTTGGTGCGGGCGTCGTGTCCAAGATCACGGAATAAGGCGACTTCGCCCCGGCGACGTCACCCGGCGCGCAACGGGCCCCCGGCCCGCAGCACGCCCCCGGCACCGCAAAGGCCGTCCCGCAAGGGGCGGCCTTTGTCACGAGAGGGCGGGATGGTTGGATGGTTGGATGGTTGGACGCGCAAGATGGGGGAGGTGTCCCGCCGTCA
>NZ_FORA01000017.1 GCF_900113875.1 Jannaschia pohangensis
CTCTGGTTTCAGCTGGATGAACGTCGGGGGTCAGAGCACCCTTCATAGAAAAAATCAATTTTGTCATTTGCGACCTCAGAGATACCGGCTTGGTTGCTATACCACACTACGATATGGCGCACGAAGAAAGCTATTTGTGAAGCACGAAAAAGCCCCGCTGTCTCCAGCGGGGCTTCTGTATGCGTGGCGGGGTGAACCCCGCCCTATGAGCCTGACTTACAGGCCGGTCGTCACGTCGATGGTGTTGCCCTCTTCGAGCGTAACGTAGGCTTTCTTCACGTCCTTGCGGCGGCCCATTTGCCCCCGGAAACGCTTGGTCTTGCCCTTGGTGATGGTCGTGTTCACGGCCTTCACCTTCACGCCGAACAGTTCTTCGACCGCCGATTTGATCTGCGGCTTGTTCGCATCGATTGCCACTTCGAAGACGACGGCATTGGCTTCGGAGGCCATCGTCGCCTTTTCGGTGATGATCGGTTTGCGGATCACGTCGTAGGTGTTCATTTGAGACGAGCCTCCAGAGCTTCGACGCCCGCCTTCGTGATCACCAGGGTGTCACGCTTGAGGATGTCCATGACGTTGGCGCCCATCGACGGCAGAACGTCCACGTTGGCGAGGTTGCGCGATGCTTGTGCGAAATCCTCGTTTACGGTGGCGCCGTCGATGATGAGCGCGCGCTTCCAGCCCAGACCGTCGATCTGCTTGGCCAGGGCACCGGTCTTCCCGGCGGCCGACAGATCGTCGAGAATGACCAGCTTGCCGGCCTGCGCCTTGGCGGACAGGGCGTGCAGAAGACCCAGACGACGGAACTTCTTGGTCAGGTCGTGGGCGTGGCTGCGGGGCGTGGGGCCCTTGTAGACGCCGCCCTTGCGGAAGATCGGCGCCTTGCGAGACCCGTGGCGTGCACCGCCCGAACCCTTCTGACGGACGATCTTCTTGGTCGAATAGCTGACCTCGGAGCGCGTCTTGACCTTGTGCGTGCCGGCCTGCGCCTTGTTGCGCTGCCAGCGGACGACGCGGAACAGGATGTCGCGGCGGGGCTCCAGACCGAAGAGGTCGTCGCTCAGCTCAACGGATCCGGCCTTGCCGCCGTCCAGTTTGATGACGTCGAGTTTCATTCGTCACCTTCCTTCTTTTCGTCGGCTGCGGGAGCCTCGGCTTCGGCAGCCTCGGCAGCTTCGGCGGCTTCGATCGCGGCCTGCTCTGCGGCGGCGGCCTCGGCGGCGGCGGCGGCGGCTTCGGCCTCGGCGGCGGCAGCGGCTTCCTCAGCGGCCTTGGCGGCTTCGGCAGCGGCAGAGCGCAGCGCGGCGGGCAGGATCGCGTTCTCGGGGAACGGCTTCTTCACCGCGTCCTTGATCGTGACCCAGCCGCCCTTGGAGCCGGGAACGGCGCCCTTGACCATGATGAGGCCGCGGTCGGTGTCGGTGCGGACAACCTGCAGATTCTGCGTGGTGACACGGGCGTTGCCCATGTGACCGGCCATCTTCTTGCCCTTGAACACCTTGCCGGGGTCCTGACACTGGCCCGTGGAGCCGTGCGAGCGGTGGCTGACCGACACACCGTGCGAGGCACGCAGACCACCGAAGTTCCAGCGCTTCATCGCACCGGCAAAACCCTTGCCGATGGAAGTGCCGGAGACGTCGACGAACTGACCCTCGAAGTAATGGTCGGCGATGATTTCCTCGCCCACGTCGATCATGTTGGCCGCATCGACTCGGAATTCCACGATCTTGCGCTTGGGCTCCACGCCGGCGTTCTTGAACACGCCGCGCATTGCCTGGCTGGTGCGCTTGACCTTGGCCGTACCGGCGCCCAGCTGGACTGCGGTATAACCGTGCTTGTCGTCCGTGCGTTGGCCGACGACCTGGAGGCCATCGAGCTGCAGGACGGTGACGGGGATCTGCTTCCCGTCTTCCATGAACAGGCGGGTCATACCCACCTTCTTGGCGATCACTCCGGAACGCATCATCTCTGGTGCCTCCTCAGACCTTGATCTCGACGTCCACGCCGGCGGCGAGGTCGAGCTTCATCAGCGCGTCCACCGTCTGCGGGGTCGGATCCACGATATCCAGCAGACGCTTGTGCGTGCGGATTTCCCACTGGTCGCGCGACTTCTTGTCGATGTGCGGACCGCGCAGGACGGTGAATTTCTCGATCTTGTTGGGGAGCGGGATCGGCCCGCGAACCTGGGCACCCGTGCGCTTGGCGGTATTCACGATTTCCAGGGTGCTGGCGTCCAGCACACGGTAATCGAACGCCTTGAGCCGGATACGGATATTCTGGCTTTTCATGTCATTCGCCTGACAGGCTGCCTCCGCGAAAAGCGGAAGTCAGCGTGAGAGTTGAGAGGAGGAGAACGGACCACCCGCACCCCTCGTCGAACCCAGACGGAAGCGGGGCCGCGCGTGGCAGCCCCGTCCGTAGATGGGCGCGTCTAGACCGAGTTGCGCCCTGCTGCAACCCCTCTTGTCGCGCTTTTCCATACAACTGCCAAAGCGGGGCCGTCGGGCCTCGGGGTGCGATGGATCAGGACTTGGGCCAGGCGTCGTGGGCGTCCATCCAGCGGATCGCCAGCCAATACCACAGGGCGGCCAGCACGAGGATCATCCCGATGGGGTTTGCCAGATAGGCGGTCGCCGCGACGGCGCAGACCAGCGAGATCCAGACGAAGGCCATCGCCAGGGCCCGGCTGCCGATCCCGTAGAGGCCGACTGTCACATAGAGAGGCGGGGTGTCCCTGGTGGCCATGGGTCTGACTCCTGTCTGCAGGGCAATCTGCGGCGAATGCAGGTTGCGGCGGTTGTGCCGTCGCCGTCTGGCGCAGATTTCGGGCAAAGATATGACGGCGGGACACCTCCCCCATCTTGCGCGTCCAACCATCCAACCATCCAACCATCCCGCCCTCTCGTGACAAAGGCCGCCCCTTGCGGGACGG
>NZ_FORA01000016.1 GCF_900113875.1 Jannaschia pohangensis
CATTTGTTGTAGAAAACATGCCTAAAATACGGCGGAGAATCGCAGATTCCGCGGTCTTTTGAAATTTCGCTTGAAATCAATGAAGTTGCCGCGACGTCAGGCCGTCAGGGACGGCCGCGCCGCTCGTACCACTTGCGGCAGAAGCCCACGAAAGCGCTGTCCGCGTCGCGCGGCGGCTCTACCATCCAGCTGCGCCACTCCTGCTCCAGATGATAGACGTCCCATCCCGGAGCCACCTGGCGGGCCCTGTCATAGGTGGCCGACTCCAGCGGCGCGACATGGCTTTCGGGCGCAGGCAAGGTGGCCATGGTCGCACGGTTGGTGAAGATCACCATGTCGCTCTGCTCATCGAAGGCCACGTGATAATCGGGCAGGTGGTCATGGACGGCCAGCTGCTTGATCATCTGGCGGAAGCGTTTCTGCGGGCTTTGGGATCCGGTCTTGAGCAGCAGCTTGGACAGGGTGATCTTCCAGGTCTTCTGCTGGCCGCAATGCTTGCGCGCCAATTCGTAGACGCGCCGCTCGATGGGCTTGCGCAGGCGGAAGTAGTCGCGGTGCAGCGTCAGCACCTCTTCGTTGCGAATGGCATTGAAGACCCAGTCCGACAACTTGACCTCGCACCACATCAGGCGGCCATCCAGACCCTGCTTGCGACGCACCGAAGAGGCATCGACCAGGCCGAAGCCGTCGATCTGCTCTTCGTCGCCGGTGACGATGTTGGTCCGGATACGGGTCCCTTCCAGCCGATCTAGCGCATCGAGCAGGGACTGGTATTCCCGCCCGCTGGTGCCACGGTTGGCAAAGATCAGCAGTTCGCGGGCATTGATGCGCACCCGGGGCGAGACCTGCACCCCCTCCTTCAGCTTGGCCATGATCTGGCTGATGCAGTAGATCAGGATGTCCTTGTCGTAGATCGTGGCGAGGCCCTTGACGCTCGGCGTCACCTCCAGCCAGTGATCTCCGTTGCGGTACCGTTTGACCGATGTCTCGGGCTTCTTGGACAGCGAATAGAACGGATGCTCCATGTGCTGCATCACGTCCTTGAGCACCGCATCGGCCACGTCACAGATGAACAGATCATGCTGCGGATGACGGTCAGGCAGAAGAGGCGCCAGATTCGTGTTTTCAGTTACCATGCCCGATCATTCGTGTTTTCAGTTACCTGAGTCAAGATTCGTGTTTTCAGTTACCAGGATTCGTGTTTTCAGTTACCGAGATTCGTGTTTTCAGTTACCGGGGGTCCCGACAAGACGCTGACTCCAAACAAGAAAAACGGCACTTTTCACAACGTAACACGACTCTAACACTATTTAACACAGGGCAGAGCGCCCGTTCAGACCCCCGAATCTGTGGATAAGTGATTCAAAAGAATCGAGAATCATTAGAATCACTTAGCGGAAAACGTTGTTCATCGGGGATCTGAGGGGGGCATAAAAACCGGATGCGGCTACCAAGCTCAGGTAACGGCGCTGCGACCCCCCGGCAGGGCTCGATAGAGCGTGGCCGGTGAGACGCCGAGTTTTCGGGCGATGGCGGTGACGGGAATGTCGGGATCGCGCAGAAGGACCCGCGCCATGTCCAGATCCTCGGGACCGAGCGCCCGGGGGCGGCCCCCGACCCGGCCCCGGACCCGCGCCGCGGCAAGGCCGGCACGCGTCCGCTCGCGGATGGTTTCCCGCTCGAATTCGGCGATGGCCGCGAAGACCTGAAATATGAGACGGCCGCCCGGCGTCGTCGTGTCGAGCCCGTCTTGGGTCAGGCATTGAAATCCGACCCCCCTGCCCTGCAGGTCTTCCACGGTTTCAATGAGTTGCCGTGTGCTGCGTGCCAGACGGTCCAGCTTCCAGACGACCAGTGTATCGCCCTCGCGGGCGTGGTCGAGCGCCGCCGCCAGCGCGGCCCGATCCCGTGCAGCACCCGAGGCCTGTTCCGTGAAGATCCGGGCGCAGCCGGCCGCACGAAGGGCGTCGATCTGCAGATCCGGCGACTGATCCCGGGCCGATACCCGGGCATATCCGATACGCATGGCAGAGGTCTTTCTTGTCTCTCGATACTCGGTATATCGCAGGTTTCGAGAACTATGGAAACGAGAGATAGTTTCGAGACGGGTTTCGCCCTTCTGAGACCCCCTGCCCCACCGTCGAAACCGACTTCCCGAAAACGGTGGTTTTCGAGAAACGCGACTCTGCCTGAAGGTATCCATGGACTGCCATGCCTACCGTCGGGTACTTTGGGGTACCCAAGACCAGGGTACCCATGGCAGGTCAGACACAGACAGGGGCCGCCATGGGTACCTTGTGCAGGCCGGGGGTAGCCAGATGGCGCCGGATGCCGCATCCTTCGCCCCACGAGCAGTCATAAACAAAAGGCAGAAACATGCCCGTCATCTCATTTGCATCCTCCAAGGGGGGCGCCGGAAAGACGACCTCCGCCATCGTGCTGGCCACCGAACTGGCCCAAGGCACCGATGTCATCCTCATCGACGCTGATCCCGCGGGCCGGCTGGCGCGCTGGTCGACGCTGTCGCCCTTGCCGCCGCGCATCCGCGTGATCCGCAGCGGCGGTGAGCGCAGCATCCAGGACGAAATCGCCGAGGCCCGTCGCGCCGCCACCTTCGTGATGATCGACCTCGAGGGTTCGGCGTCGCGGCTGACCTCCTTTGCGATCTCGGAATCCGATCTGGTCATCGTGCCCACGGGCGACGAACAGCAGGACGCCGACGAGGCGATCGAGACCCTGGCCCAGATCAACATGGAGGCGCGGGCCCGGCGCCGTGACATCGCCGCGGCGATCCTGTTCGCGCGCACCAATGCCGCCGTCAAAAGCAAGCTGGAGAAGCACATCAACGGGGAATTGCGCGCCGCGACCCGGGTCCTGACGACCGAGCTGAACCGCCGCACCGCCTTCTCGTCGCTGCACAATGCCGGCGGCGGGCTGCGCCAGCTGGATCCGGCGGACGTTAACGGCATCGACCGGGCCATCGCCAATGCCCAGGCCTTCGCCGCCGAAGTCGTCGACCTGCTCGAGGAGGTGCGCCATGCCGAGGTCGCTTGATCTGAACCGTCTCAAGCAGTTCGAGACCCAGGCCCCGGATCGCCCGGCGCCCGTGCCCGAGACCGCGCTGACGCCCCTGGTCGCCGACACCGCCCGCTGGCCCAGCCGGGAGCCGCAGCGCGACGGCCAGGTGAGCATCAAGGCCCCGCTGGAGGTGATCGACCGGTTTCGCAAGCTGTGCCGCGACGACCGTCGGACCTATGCGGACATGCTGTCGATCCTGATGGAAACCCATGCCCGGGCCGAGCCGGCCAAGACCTGAGCAAGGAAAAACCCCGCCCCCAGGAGATGCTTGGGGACGGGGTACCGGACCCAACGGGGTCCGGAGGGCAGGGGGGCTGGCTTACAGCCCCTGTTTGCTGGCGGCGTCGAAAAGGCCGACGACCGTGTTCATCTTGCCGGTCAGACCGTTCATCCCGGCGAAGATGTCGGCCCGGGTGGCATCGTCCACATCGGGGTTTTCGGCCAGTCCGGCCAGGATCGGCTTGAGACGGGCCCAGTCGGTGGCGATGTCCTCGAGGCCTGCGGAAATCTCTTCCGTGGGGGGGGG
>NZ_FORA01000014.1 GCF_900113875.1 Jannaschia pohangensis
GGCCCGATCAGGGGATTGATCCCCTTTACGAACAAACAAAAGGTCGAGCCCCATGAAATCTTTTGGCAAATCGCTGTCTACGGCGATGATGTTGACGATCATCCCCCAAGTCGTTCCGGCGGATGTTGTAACGGTTTCGAGCAAGGATAATGCCGTCTCCATCACGGGTGAATTGCTGTCCTTCGATGATGATACTGTCACCCTGTCGACCGAGATCGGGGAGCTGCGGCTGGACCGTGCCTCGATCAACTGCGAGGGGGCGGCCTGCCCCAGGGCGGTCACCGGGTTCTCCATGCAGGTGGCCGTGACCGATCCGACGCTGACGCCGCTGCTGCAGTTCATGATGGACGATTTCGCCCGCTCCAAGGGTCTGGTCGCCGTTTCGGTGCCCGACAGCGAGGGCGGCCTCGACCGGATCGAGATCCTGGCCGAGGAAGGCTCGGCGCTCGACGTCATGCCCTATGGTCCCGCCGACGGTTTCGCCGCGCTGATCGAGGGCCGGGTCGACCTGGCGCTGACCTCCAACGCCGTTCCCGCCGCCATGGCCGATGGCTATGCCGCCTCGGGCAAGACCGACCTGCGTGACCCGCGCCGCGAGCGCGTCATCGCGCTCGACGCGATCGTGCCGGTGGTCCATCCGTCCAACACGATCCGCTCGCTCACCATCGAGGAAATCGCCCTGATCGCCGCGGGCCGCATCGCCAACTGGGCGGAACTGGGCGGCGATGACGCCCCGATCCGCATGATCCTGCCGGCCGAAGGCTCGGCGCTCGACATCACCCTGTCGGAGCTGGTGCTGGAGCCCAACCGCATCCGCCTGCGGCGCAGCGCCGAGCGCAGCGCCGACGGCCAGGCCGCCCTGGCCGCCGTGAAGGAGGATCCCAATGCGATCACCATCACCGGCATGTCGGAGACCGCCGGCACGAACGCCGTTCCGATCCGCCAGGTCTGCGGCCCGCTGGCCCATGCCACCGACTTCACCGTCAAGGCCGAGGAATACCCCCTCAGCCACCGTATCCTGGGCTACACCGGGGCCGATGCCTACCAGGGCAACGAAGGCGAATTCCTGTCCTACATGGTCTCGCCCGAGGCTCAGGGCCTGATCACCAAGGCGGGCCTCGTCGACCAGACGATCGTCGCCAAGCCCGTGGGCGAGCAGGGCACCCGGATGACCTCGGCCATCCTGACGGCCGGCAACGGCACGGGACTGGGCCTGGTGCAGGACTTCACCCGCGACCTGGCCACGGCCGATCGTCTCTCCACCACCTTCCGTTTCACCTCCGGTTCGGTCCGCCTCGACACCAAGTCGCTCGACGACGTCGAGCGGATGGTCGACTTCCTGATCAGCCCCGAAGCCCGCCTGCGGGAGATCCTGATCATCGGCTTCACCGACGATGTCGGTCGTTTCGACCTCAACACCCGTCTCGCGCTGCAGCGGGCCACCAATGTGCGCGACGCCCTGCTGAGCGCCACGGGCGGCGATACGCTTGCGGGCCGCGTGCAGGTCTCGTCCTACGGGCCGCTGGCGCCCGTGGGCTGCAACGAGACGGCCGAGGGCCGCGACAGCAACCGTCGCGTCGAGATCTGGCTGCGCTGATCGCGCCGGCCGGGACGAAGATCAAATCCAACAGGCCAGCCTGGCCCGGGCCATGGGTCTGCCAGGCGGCAAGCCAAGGATAACAGAGATGAAACGCAGAAACGTATTGGGACTCGGATTTGGCCTCGGGGGCGCCGCCCTCGCAGCGCCGGCCCTCGCCCAGACCCGCACGACCCTGGCACTCGTCACCGACCGCGAGGCTCCGGCCCGCGTGCTGGCCGACCGGCTGAGCGCCGTCACCGACGGAGCCCTGTCGCTGGATGTCCGCGTGACACCCGCCGATTCCAGGGCCTTCCTGAGCCAGGTCGGCGAGGGTCAGGCCGACATGTACATGGGCAGCGAAGAGGATTTCGTGGACACCCACCCGGCCTTCGGCCTGTTCGCCGCCATGCCCGGTGGCATGTCCACCAGCGAACTCGAAGGCTGGATCTCGGCCTCCGATGGGCGCCTGATGTGGGATGACCTGTCCGCCGAGCACGGTGTGAAGGCCTTCCTTGCCGGCTGTGACGGTCCGCAACCGATCTGGTCCAGGGCACCGCTGACAGGTCCGGGCGACCTGACCGGTGGTCGTGTCGGGTCCACCGGCCTCGGGCTTCGCCTCATGGCCGCAATGGGGGCGGGCGATGTCGTCGATATCCGCGACGGGGGCGACCTGTCGGGCCTCGATGCGCTCGAGGGGCTGTCGCTGCTGCAGATGCGCGACGCGGGCCTGCTGGAGAGTTTCCCGCACATGACCGCCGCCAATGTCTCGCGCCCGATGTCGGGCCGCTCGGTCGGCGTGAACCTCGCCAAGTGGGAGGGGCTGACGGATGCGGATCGCCTGCTGCTGGAAAGCTGCATCACCGCAAGCCACGGGATGGATCGGATCAAGGCGCTCCACGAAGGGGCCTTGGCCGCCCGGGATGCCGCGATCACGACCCATGCGATGCCCGCAGAGATCTGGGCCGCCCAGACCGCCGCGACCAATGCCGTGATGACCGCCATCCTCGACACCAATGACATCGGGGCCGACGCCGCCGACGCCTATCTCTACTTCCTGACGGATGTGGCGGGCTGGAGCGAGATCGGCGAAGCCGCCTTCACCCAGGGCCGCAACCGGGAGCTTTCGCAGTGACACAGACCTCCAACACCCCCGCCCTGAGCCGTCGCCGCGCCCTTCTGGCCGGCGGAGCCGCCGCCCTGACCGGGGCCGCCCTGGCCGCACCCGCCATCGCGCAGGGGGCGCCCCGCGTCATCCGCATGGCGACCTCCTGGCCTGCGGATCTGGGCGGCCTGGCCGACAGCGCCAAGCGCGTGGCCGAGCGGGTCACCGCCGCCAGTCAGGGCCGCCTGTCGATCGAGACCTATTGGGCGGGCGAGCTGGTCGGGGCCCTCGACGTGCATGACGCCGCCGCCGCAGGCGACATCGAGATGTACCATTCCGCGGAATACTACTTCCAGAAGAAGCACCGCGGCATGAATTTCTTCACCACCGTTCCCATGGGGCTGACCTCGGTCGAACAGGCCGCCTGGATCGAATACGGCGGTGGCCAGGAACTCTGGGACGAACTCAACGCCACATTCGGGGTCAAGGCCCTGGCCGTGGGCAGCACCGGCGTCCAGATGGGCGGCTGGTTCAACAAGGAGATCACCTCGGTCGCGGATTTCGAGGGGTTGACCATGCGGATGCCCGGTCTGGGCGCACAGGTCATCACCCAGCTTGGCGCCAAGGCCGTGGTCCTGCCCGGTGGCGGCATCGTCGAGGCGCTGTTCGACGGCTCCATCGATGCGACCGAATGGGTCGGACCCTACAACGACCTGCAATTCGGCTTTCAGAAGCTGCTGTCGAATTATGTCTATCCGGGCTTCCACGAGCCGGGGACGATGGCCTCGATCGGCTTCAACCAGGCGTTCTGGGACAGTCTGACAACCGTCGACCAGGCGCTGATCCGCGCTGTGGCGCGGGCCGAACTGACCAATCACACAGCCGATTACTATGGCAACAACGGCCTGGCGCTGACCCAGTTGCTCAAGGAAGCAGGCTCCAAGCCGCGCCTCCTTCCCGACGATGTCTGGGATGCCCTGGCCCGTGCCTCGGCCGAGGTGAACGCCAGCGTCGCCCAGGACGACGACATGGGTCGGCGCATCTACGACAGCTACGAGGCGTACCGCCGCCTGATGGGCACGACGACGCTGGTCAGCCAGGCGGAATACCTGTCGCGCCGCGGCATGACGGACCTCTTCGCCGACGTCTGAGGCCCCGCCACGACCCTGCGCGCCTTGCCCCGGCGCGCAGGCCCCGGGGCCGCTGTCATCCACCGCAGCGGCCCCTTCTGCCCCATTAAGGCAGGCTACGGGCATGAATTTCCCCGATTAACACCCCGGTAACGACATTTTTCGGCCCGCTTTTTGTTGCACCAACGGAAACGACCCCGCCTGTGCGCGGGAAAGATACGAAGGTGGAACGAGACATGGGCGACGCAACAGCCGTAGCGCAGGACAAGGCCGAAGACGTCCTTCCGGACGAACTGGCTCCGGGAACGGAACTTCTGCACGGACAATACACGATCGACGAATTCATCAACGCCGGTGGATTCGGCATGACGTACCGCGCCCGGGACAGCCTGGACCGCAAGGTCGTCATCAAGGAATGCTTCCCCGGAGCGTTCTGCCGCCGGTCGCGCGTCATCGTGCAGGCCCGGTCGCGGGCCCATCAGACCGAGCTGAACTCGATCGTGCGCCTGTTCGTCCAGGAAGCCCGCAGCCTTTCGAAGCTGCAGCACCCCAACATCGTCGGCGTCCATCAGGTCTTCGAGGAGAACGGCACCGCCTACATGGCGCTCGACTTCGTCGACGGCCGCGACCTGCTCGAGATCGCCGAAGATCCCGACACCCATCTGCCGCCCTCCCAGATCGTCTCGATCCTGCGTGACGTCCTCAAGGCCATCGGCTTCGTCCATGCCCAGGACATCCTGCACCGCGACATCTCGCCCGACAACATCCTGCTGGATGCCGACGGTCGCCCGGTCCTGATCGACTTCGGCGCCGCCCGTCAGCAGGCCACCAAGCAGAGCCGCGTCCTGTCGGCCCTGCGCGTGGTCAAGGACGGCTATTCGCCCCAGGAATTCTACATCACCGGCACCGAGCAGGGGCCCTACAGCGACCTCTATGCCCTGGGCGCCAGCTTCTATCACCTGATCGCGGGCGAAGTGCCCACGAACGCCCAGGCCCGCCTGACGGCCATCGCCACCGGCGAGGGTGACCCCTATGTGCCGCTCAAGGGCAACGTGGAAGGCTATGACGACGCCTTCCTCGGGGCGATCGACCGCGCTCTGGAAGTGCTGCCCAAGGACCGTCTGCAATCGGCCGAGGATTGGCTGGCGATGATGGACGGCAAGGCCATGGACGCCCCCGTCCGCGCCACGATCACCGCCGCAGGCAACACCGACGCGGAGCCGACCAAGAGCAAGACCGCCCTGTTCGCCGGCGTCGCCGCCGTCGCCCTGATCGCCGCCGGCGCAGGCTTCATGCTGACCCGTTCGGATGAGCCCGTCCCGGGGGTTCCCGCCGAAACCGCACAGACCGGAACGGCAACGCCCGAAGCCTCCACGCCGTCGGCGACCCTCGAGGAGATCCCCGTCGAGACCGCCTTCTCGGGCCAGCCCACCACGCCCGCTCCGGCCGAGGCCGCGACCGAGACCGAGACCGAAGTCGTCGCAGAAATCCCCGTCGAGACGCCGTCCGAGGCCGCCCCCGCGCAGCTGCGGGCCGATATCGTCGTCGACAGCGCCGACGTCGACGGCCATTGGGATGATCTGGCCGCCCTGCGTCCGGTCCCCAAGCCGGTCTTCCGTCCGGTGCAGCGCCCCGAGCGCCCCGCGACCCCGCCGCAGCTGCGGGCCGACATCGACACCGACACATCCGCCGTCACCGGGGGATGGGCCGAACTGGCCGTTCTGAACGCCGAGCGGATCGAACGCGATCGCCCGGTGCCGCTCCAGACCCCGACCCCGATCGCCGAATCCGTGATCGAGACCGCCTTTGCCGGGTCGACCCCGCCGTCGCAGGTGCCCCTGTCCGATGCCACCTGGGCCCAGTTCGGCGCGCTGCCGGCCGCCCCCGAGGTCATTTCGGGCTTTGCCGCGATGGCGCCGATCGACGCCGTCTTCGTGGGCGAGGCCATCGAACCCGAAACGCCGGCGCCCGCCGACGCTCCGCAGACCGAAGTCCTGTCGGGCTGGTCGATCGACATGCCCTTCGACGGCCTGAACGCCGATCAGGTCGGGGTTCGCCGGATCCAGTCGGTCAATGGCGTGCCCGTCTCCACGGTTGACGAATTCAACCGCGTCCTGCGGTCCACCGTCGATCCCGAAGGCCAGATCGAGGTCAGCCTCGACGTGGGCATCGCCTCCGGTCCCAACGAACAGGCGATCCTGCAGACCTGGACCCGTCCGGTCGTTCAGGAAACCGCGTTGCTCAACGGCATGGCCTTCGAGACGCGTTTCGAGAACGGCCAGTGGGTCAGCCGCGTGACGAACATCCCCGACGGCGTTCTGACCGATATGCGCCCCGGCGACATCATCTTCGCCTTCGTTCCCACGACCGAGACGCTGACGACCCGCACCGCCATGAAGGACCTGCTCGATCGCGAGATCGCGGCCGGGCGGACCGAATATTCCTTCGCCGTCCTGCGCGGCGGCAGCAACTGGGTCGCCTTCATGACCTACGAAAGCCTGCTCAACAATTGATCCGAACCCCCCGGGGCACCCTGTGCCCCGCCCCTGAACAACGCCCCGACAACAAGAGGTAGAGACCATGAGCTTCCTTCGCAGTCTTTTCGGCCGGACCCAAAAACCGACCCCCGTCACCCCCGCGCCGAAAGTCGCGCCCGCGGTGACGTCCCCCGCCCCCGAGGCCGCCCCCAAGGTCGCCGCCACACCCGCCGCCCCGGTCATGCAGGCGGTGGCCATCGCCGCCGCAAAGGCACAGCCGCGGCGCACCGACAGCGCGGGCGACAGGTCGACCACCGAGATGCTCAAGCAGGTGGCCGAGAAACTCAAGGACGGTGGCGACGCCCCGGCCCAGACCTCTGCCGCCGCCGCCAAGCCGGCCGCCGCGGGCAGCATCTGGGACCTCGACGACGCCACGGTCGCCCCGGCCCCGGCCCAGGAAACCGCCGCACAGCGGTCCCCCGCGCGCAAGCGCCGGACCAAGACCCGGCTCATCGGGTTCGACACCTCGCAGGGCGATGTCGTCGACCTGTTCAAGGACGCCCCCACCGGGCCCGCCCCCGTCAAGACGACCCGCTTCCCCGTGGGCTGGCTGATGGTCGTCGACGGCCCCGGCCGCGGCGAGAGCTTTGCCCTGAGCAGCGGCCTGTCGCAGATCGGCCGCGGCGACGACCAATCGGTGCAACTGGACTTCGGCGACGCCGCCATCTCGCGCCAGAACCACGCCGCCATCGTCTATGACCCCGCCGAGCGCAGCTTCCTGCTGGGCCAGGGCGGCAAGTCCAACATCGTGCGCCTGAACGGCACGCCGGTCATTTCCAACGAGCCGGTCAAGACCGGTGATACCATCAAGATCGGGGAAACGACCCTGCGCCTGGTCACCATGTGTGGCAAGGATTTCGATTGG
>NZ_FORA01000013.1 GCF_900113875.1 Jannaschia pohangensis
AAATAGCCGAACGGCGTGCGACGTCCCCCTGCCAGCTCCTTCGCTTCGATATCGTGCTTGGACGCTGCGGACTTGAAGGACTTGTAGGCTAGCCAGAGCAGATAAAGTCCGCCGAAAATTTTGATCACTAGCAACGCCGAGGCATATGTCGCCAGAATCGCCGAAAGGCCAAAGACTGTGAGCAGCGCCCAGGTGAATGAGCCAGTAGCGACTCCGATGGCCAGCGCCATGCCCGACGCGCGATTAACGCTCATCGAAGTACCAATGACGGCAAGGATGTTCGGCCCGGGGCTAGCGATGGCGAGAAGAAATGCCGAGTAGGCAAGAAGAATGCCCGGGAGATATAAAGATATGTCTTGCATGGTTCGACCTTTCGCGGCGCTGCTTTGTTCACACTATGTTCTAGACAATCTGTTCTGGCAAATCATTTCGGTATTGCGAAAGCAGACATTGGCGCTGGCGCAGCGAAAGCTCACTTCGTCCCGCTTCTCGCTGGTTTGAGCAGGTGGCAGCGAAAGTGCAGTATCGGTTCAGGCGAAAGCGACACCTATGAATGACCGGAATGACGACTTGCGCCGCGCCGCAACGATGAGCGTGCCGCAGATGCGAGAACTTGCTGCGTCAGCGAAGTGAAAAGACTCAAGGTCGGGTTTGTCCCGCACTGCGGACCTCGCCGCCCTTTGCGACCGGCAGGCGCAAAAACGTGACAAAACCCCTTCTATTTTGCCGGGGGTTTTTGACCGGGTTATGTGTCTGATCTCAAGTGGGGCAGGACAGGGCGGCACAAACGACCGTTTTCGCCGCCAAGATATCTTATCGACGCGCTTCCATCGGCAAGATCGTTCCCCATTGAGTCTCGCGCGGACGGCCTATGACCCTGAAACCAATTTTGCGGTACGCAGCGATGGCCCTCGCGTTATCGGGATGTGGATCGACCGCGATCACCGGAACTCCAGCGGCAAACAAGTCTTCCATGCGCTGCGCGATGAATGTTGAACCATGACCGCGACCGAGCATAGTCGGCTCGCCGATAAACTGATCCAACCCTCGCGAACGCGGCGGCAGACTAGCGAAGTGATGTCCTTCCTGCGCATGGACGTCATAGTCTTGAATAAGCGCGAAGGGTGATCCGTCTGTTTCCACGATCCGCATTTCGACGTGGGCACGCCTGAGCTTGTCAGTAGTGTAGAGAGTGTCAGAGTCCCACCATTCGACCACATGCGGCTGTCGCAGCCAGGCATTGAGTTGATCAATGTCCTCGAAGTTTGCGGGGCGGAAGCGATAGATGGGCATTCAACTATGATAGAGTATTTGAGATCGGCAGGTCGATTGCCTTCGGCTTGTGCAATTTATCTCACAAAGAGTCGTTGCGCATCCTGACGTTTGTGCACAGGTGACATAGCGAGCGGCGGTGCATCAAGAGTTGTAAACCATGCCCTACCAGCCGATGCTGCTCTACATGGTTACTGACGTCGATATCCCATTCGCAGAGCTTCCGGATTCCGCGCGGCGGCACGTGCATATTTTCCAAGGACACCAATTCCTGGATCGCTTTGCGATGGGGATCATCGTGGCCGTGACGGCGCTCGCTCTGCAAGGACGAGGCTTAGGAGTAGGCGAGATCGGGACGCTCTTCGCAGTCTATGCCGCGATAGTTCTGACGACCGAGCTCCCCTTCGGCGGCCTGGCCGATGGCATTGGACGGAGACCAGTCTTCCTTCTCGCCACAGTGGCAAGCCTGGCAGCCTCTTTCGTCTTTATCCTATCGGATACTTTCTGGCCGCTGTCCTTATCTTTTGCATTGGTTGGCATAGGGCGCGCCTTGCGGTCAGGGACGCTGGACGCCTGGTACGTGGAGGGACTGCGCGAGCATGCGCCCGGGACGGAACTCCAGCCCCTCCTGGCGAGGGCGCAAACCGCAAACTTCGCAGGCTTGGGAGTGGGGGCGATTGTGGGGGGCCTCCTGCCCGGTTTCGTAGCGGGCAACGACCCTACGACGCCATTAGTCGGCCACACCGTCTACGACGTGTCATATGCAGCAGGGCTCGTGCTGACAGTGGCTGTGATCGCCTATACTGTTCTTCTCGTCCGGGAACCGGCCCGCCCCCTTAGCACTGCGATCATCCTGCGGGAGGTGCGCGCCGTCCCAGCCACCATCCGTGACGGCGCGCAGCTTGCTGCTTCGGACCGATCGCTGCTGCTGCTGCTAACAATTCTTGCGCTCATGCTTTTCGCTACCAATCCAGTTGAGGTGCTCTGGCCCACCGTAGTACAGGCATTGCTCGATCCCGAACGTGCCGCCGCATTGGTCGGGCTGGTGACGGCAGGGTATTTCCTTGCAATTGCCTTTGGGGCAAGCCTTGCCGGTAAGGTCAGCCGCCTTTTTAGGCGTCGTCACGCGGTGACGCTCGCGGTGGTTCTTGGAGCGCTCATACTTTGCCAGATCGTACTGGCTTTGCAGGGGTCGCTAGCGGGCTTCGTCGGAACCTTCCTTCTCTTCTCAGTGGTACTAGGACTTTCAGAGTCACCTGCCGCGACCATACTCCATTCTCGTGTGCCGGATGGCCGCCGGTCTACGATCTTGTCAGTTCAATCACTGCTCAAGCAGTTAGGCGCGATGGCGGGTCTTCTAGTCCTCGGCTGGATCGGCGATACAGAAGGCGTTGGCGCGGCATGGATCGCTGGAACGGTCGGTCTCGGCGCAGCGGCAGCATTGGCGATCCTGCTAGCGAGGCAGACGGGTCGCTAGGACAAAACGTTACAGCCGTTCTCGGACGCCCCTTCAACTCTCGCCACTCAGTATCCTCTGTTGCACAACCCAGGGGTTCCGCGCGGCTGGAGCGGATCAGATGCCGTCCAGGACGGTGCTGCTTTTACCGGAAGTCTCCGCCCTGACGAAGTCGCTGATCCTGCTAGGTGGAGAAACGCGGACAGAATCCACCGTTTTCGGCGCAACGGTTCTGGCAATGTGTTTTTGTCCGACCTTTGGACGGAACTGCTCATTACCAATTCCTTCCGGATACCGCTTTCGTTCCAAAACAGCATCGGTCCGTGATGGTGCCACGCTGAACGTTGCGCTAGGACCTTATCCACAATCTCGTCCAAGAGCAGAAATAGATGGTCAAGCGAAAGACAGGGGACAAGCTGGGGGACATCCGCCGTGCGACGATCGCTGAGGTTGTCGAATGCGGGTCTTCGGCCGCTTCGGTGAACGCGATCGCGAGGCGCGCCGGTCTCGCCGTCGGCACGATCTATCGATACTATGGGAACAAGGAGAACCTGCTCCGGTCGGTGCAAATGGCGGTGAAGACTGACCTCCACCAACAGGTAATGGCGGCGGCCGCAAGCCAGTCCGGATCGAAGGCGATTATCCGGGCAATGTGGTTTCGGATCCTACAATACGCCCACGAAAACCCCGACGCCTTCCTTTACTCCGAAGTCTTGATGAATTCGGCCCTTCTGACCGAGGACGAGCGGGGCCAGATCGATGCGATGCTTAACGAGGGAATGCGCTACGTCGAAAGGGCGATCGAGGATGGCAGCGTCCGTCCGGGCGACCTGCGCGTCATCCGCATCTTGCTCGCCGCTCCCGCGCTTCACCTTGGCCGTGCAGCGGCACGCAGCGGAAACACGCCGGACCTGGCCCGCGCGGAAGAAACCTTTGATTTGTGCTGGAAAGCCATCGCCACGTGATCTATCTAAAATGAGCAAGTATTCATTTTAGATAGATCGAGGTTCTGCATGTCCCGATTACTGACGGCTCTCACCGCAGCGGCGATCGCCCTCACGACAACCGAAGGAGCGGCCGAGATGACACCTGATGAAATTCGGCAAGGCTACCGGAACCATGCCGCGATGGCGCAATACCATCGCTGGTATCAAGTCTACGAGCGCCCCGAAGGCGGGATCGCGAATGCGCTCGATATCCTCACCCCGGACGTGACGGTCACTTCCGGTTTGGGAACTGCGAACGGGCACGAGGAATATGCCGCGCGCGTGACGCAACTTCCCGCGACCTGGAACAACGCTCACCATGTCGGCTCTACCGAGATCGTTCACAGCGAGGACGGAGCGATGACGCTGACTGCGCAGATCGTCTACCAGAACCTCGGCATGTTGCCGGATGGTGCGGCGAGGCAGGCGGACCTGACGTATGCGGTAGAACTTGTGCCGGGTGAGGGCGTCCTGCCGCTCCTCTCCAGCGTCGTGATCACACAGAACGGCGAGCCGGTCTCGGGAGAATTCAGGGATGCCTATGCAGAGAACCGGGTTCTAAGTCTGGTCCATTACTGGTTGGCCCTGATCGAGGACCCGGCCCGTGATCCCGAACCCGTTCGCGAGATTCTGGTCGACGCCTTCAGCCTGAACTTCTCCAGCGGGGCGATCACCGACTTCAATGGATTTGCGGACTGGCTGGCCGGGCCCGGATCGCAGATCGCGGCGAGCACGCATGTCATCAGCAACTTCTCGGTCGAAGAAACCGGCGATAACACCTACGCGATGACGGTCGACTTCGACTGGTCGGGCATTCTTCCGGATGACAGCGTCATGGTCGCCAGGACCCGGCACAGCTGGGCGGTGGTCAACGATCCGACCGAGCGCTTCGCGCGGATCAAGGCCGTCGATGTCGAGGTGCTGGAACCTTTCCGCCCCCGAGGCGAGTGATGAGGCTCAAATGAAACGCGTCCTGATCTGGCTCGGCAGCATTGTTGCGCTTATCGTCGCCGCGGCCCTTGGCTTGTTGTTCCTTGCGCCCGCCACGGTCGTGTCGTTGACCCAGTGGCAGGCTGCCCGTGCGGCAGGGCTCGAAAGCAAGACCGTCGATGTGAACGGCTACGAAGTCCACTATTTCGAAGGCGGTCAGGGGCCGATTCTTGTCATGCTGCACGGTATGGCCGATGACCGGCACTCTTTTGTCGGCACGGCCGGAGCGCTGACAGATAGCTATCACGTCATCCTGCCCGATCTGCGCGGTCACGGCGACAACGCGCCCGACCCCGGCCTCGATTACAGCATCGTCGGTCAGCGCGACTTCGTGCGCGGCTTTTCCCGGGTACTGGACCTCGATCACTTCTTCCTTGCCGGGAATTCGATGGGCGGTCATGTCTCGGCGGCGTTCACTCTGGAATACCCCGAGATGGTGGATCGTCTCATTTTGGTGAATGCAGCCGGGCTCGTTGTGGACGACACGGTCGTCTACGGCGGCTTCGGCGACACGATCGAAACCGAAGAGCAGTTCGACGCCCTGATGGCGCGCGTGATGTACAACCCGCCCTCGGTGCCCGGCCCTATCAAACGCCATCTCATCGCCACCACGAATGCGCGGGTGGATTTCATCAACGGTCTCGCCGCCGCTGTTCGCGAGGGCCCGCAATACGACCTCCTCGATCAGATCGCGGCAATTCAGGTTCCAACTCTGGTGCTCTGGGGTGAAGAGGATGTGGTGGTCCCGATGGCGGTCGCCAATGCGTATGCCGAGCGCATACCCAGTGCAGAGCTGGTTCTGTTGCCCGAAGCAGGCCATTCGCCTCAACTGGAAGCCCCGGACCGCGTGGCGAAGGCGATAAGGGATTTTCTGCGCGCAGAGTAGGTTTGTGCGGCCAACCGGGCGGCCGCATCCAACTAAGAGGTCAGTCAAATGAAAAAGGTCATCCTCATCACCGGAACCTCTACCGGTCTTGGCCTTGCCATCGCGGTGCAGGCTGCGCAGGCGGGCCACACCGTCTATGCCACGATGCGCAACATCGAAAAGCGTGGCACGCTCGATGAGGCTGCGCGAAATGCTGGTGTCTCGCTCGACTTGCTCCAACTCGATGTTCGGGACTCGGCTTCCGTCTTGCTGGCGGTCGAGGCAGTAATAACCCGACACGGCCGCGTCGACGTTCTTATCAACAATGCAGGGGTGGGATATGTTCGCAGTCTCGAACAGGCCGACGAGACCGAAATCCAGTCGATCCTGGATATCAATTACATGGGCGTCGTCCGGTGTATCAAGGCGGTAATACCGCATATGCGACAGGCCCGCGCAGGTCATATCGTCAATATTACTTCGGTGGGCGGGTTGGTCGGACAACCCTTCAACGAGATCTATTGCGGGGCGAAGTTTGCCGTCGAGGGGCTGACCGAGTCGATGGCGAGCTACATCACGCCAGCATTCGGGATCAGGTTCACTGCTGTCGAGCCCGGCGGCATCGCTTCAGAATTCGCGAATTCCGTCCGCGCTAATATGGAAGCGTCCGGCGGCCTGCTGGACGACGAATATTTGCCGATCTTGCAGAAATATGTCGCGGGCGCGCAGACTCGTCGGGACGATGGAGCCTTCCAAACCGCGGATGATGTGGCTCAGGTCGTCATGCAGGTTATCACAACCAAAAAAACCCCCGTGCGCATCCGGACGTCTGACTGGGCCGAAGAATTCGCCGGTTTGAAGACCGGTCTTGATCCGGATGGCAACAAACTGCGTCGGCTGGTGATGGAGAGGTTTCTTGACGAGACCGCGACAGATTAACCAGCGGGCAGCATGGGTGAGCCTTTTGGAGCGCTCGCCTTTCAGCATCCCGCAGCGGTCTACCTATGATTTGCGCTATAGGCGTCGTTTCTGGCTCATTACAAACCTCGTGACCAGCATCACGGAATGATGTTTGGCGCGATTGCCCACGCAACCTGAAAAGGCGCAGGACTTCGAAATGCAGGACCTTACTCCGCGACCGGCAAACCATCCGCCAAAGCTCTCGAAAACCCATGAAACAGCGCGTCGATCTCGGTATCCGGTCGCCCACCGATCATCGCGCCGAAGAAGTTGACCGAAAAGGACACGTGCTGGACAGCCGCGAACAGCATGTCGATATCGACATCAGGGGCAACAGCGCCACGATCTTGCAGCAGCGCCACCCGGTCGCGGAAATTCCGGTCCGCCTTCCCGTCCAGATTCTTGGCCCCCTTCTTGCGGAATTCCGCGTCAATGGCGGATCGGCTGATGATAAGACGGACAATCTCTTCGTCCTTCAGGTCGTCTTGCAGCTTCGCGTGCAGGTAACGATAGATTTCATGCTGCAGCGTGTCTTGTGGCGGGTAGGAGAGCCCCCCTTCCCGCCGTGACGCGACGAACTGGTCGGTGAGTGCGGCAAGTAGCCCTTCCTTGCCGCCGAAATACCGGCTGATGAGCGACAGATTGGCCTGTGCCGTCTCGGCGATCTCGCGCAGCCCGGCGGCGTCATAGCCGCGATCGGCAAACACCTTGCGGGCAGCTTCGAGGATCCGCGCCTCGGTGGCGGCGCGGTCCTTCACCTGGCCCGGCGACCTCATCTCTTTTGGCTGTACCGTCTGCATGTGTACAACTGTTTACATGTGCGCGGCGGCGCTGTAAAGAAAACGAGTGTTTACATTGATGCGACTCATGAGGGACTTCCTGGACGGAAAACCGATGACCACCGGACCGGACCTGCCGCGCGCAAGCCCCATGCTGCGCCTCGCCCTGATCCTCGGCCTGTTGTCGGCCGTCGGACCCTTCGCGATCGACATGTATCTTCCGGCGATGCCCGCGATTGCCGAGAACCTGGGCGCTGATGAAGCGGTGACGCAACTGACGCTGGCCGCCTACTTTGCCGCCTTCGGCCTTGCGCAGCTTTTCTACGGGCCCTGGTCCGATCAGGTCGGGCGCAAGGTGCCGCTCTATACCGGCCTTGGTATCTTCGCTGTCGCTTCCATCGGGTGCGCGCTCGCCCCGACAATCAGCTGGCTGATCGCTTTCCGCGTGCTGCAGGGTCTTGGCGGGGCCGTGCTGATGGTGCTGCCACGCGCCGTGATAAGGGACCAGTATACCGGACCACAAGCCACGCGCCTGATGGCGATGGTCATGCTGGTGATTTCCGTCTCCCCCATGCTGGCCCCTCTCGCTGGCAGCGCCCTGTTGGCTCTCGGTG
>NZ_FORA01000001.1 GCF_900113875.1 Jannaschia pohangensis
GGCCGTGAAAATACGTCGAAAACTGTAGCGGATGGACGGGTGATCCACGGGTGATCTGCGTCGGACGTGACTCGGGGTGGGTCCGGACAGGCTGAGGGGACGGCTTGAGTATTTGGGAAGCAGAGAAGAGATGGGATAGTGACGGGGGGGCGATGTCGGCGGTCGGGGGCGTCTGCTTTGATGTGGAGGACGATCCAAGTCCTTTGGGGCGGGCGGGCCGTTTCGCCGTGGTCTCCACCGCACCCTGCGCGCGCCCCGGTCGGCGAGGGGCGGCTGGTCGCCACCCCGAGGCAGCGCGAGAATGCCGCGCGCAACCTGTTGGACGTTGCGTGGCCGGGCAAGCGGGCGTAACCCGATCCAATGCGTATTCTTTTTCTGGGCGATGTGATGGGGCGAAGCGGCAGGCGCGCGGTGAGCGAGCGATTGCCGGGGCTGCGTCGCGACTGGCGGCTGGATGCCGTGGTGGTGAATGGCGAGAACGCGTCGTCGGGCCGGGGCCTCAACGCCGCGCAGGCCAAGGACCTGTTCGAAGCGGGGGCCGATGTCGTGACCCTGGGCGATCATGCCTTCGACCAGAAGGACATGATGCAGGCCATCGAACAGGATGCCCGCATCCTGCGCCCCATCAACTTTGCCAAGCAGGCCCCGGGCAAGGGGTGGCGGGTGTTCGACATCGGCGGGCGCAAGCTGCTGGTGGCGCAGGTTCTGGGGCAGGTGTTCATGTCGCGGCCCTATGACGATCCGTTTTCGGCCATCGACCCGGTGCTGAACGCGCATCCCCTGGGCCGGGCGGTCCACGCGACGCTGGTCGATGTGCATTGCGAGGCCACGTCCGAGAAGATGGCCATGGGGCACTTCTGCGACGGGCGGGCGAGTGTCGTGGTCGGCACCCACACCCATGTGCCCACGGCGGATGCCGGGATCCTGCCCAAGGGGACGGCGTATCAGTCGGATGCCGGAATGTGCGGCGATTATGATTCGGTGATCGGGATGGATAAGACGGAGCCCTTGCGGCGTTTCGTGACGGGCATGACCCGCGCGCGGTTCGAACCTGCGGGCGGGGAGGCGACGCTCTGTGGTCTTTTCGTCGAGACCGAGGATGCCACGGGCCTTGCGCGGACGGTCACACAAGTGCGCGTCGGCGGACGCCTGTCGCAGTCGGGGCCGGAGGCATGAGCCTGCTGGACCTGCCGGCCGGGTCGGAAGCCTGGATCACGCTGGCCACGCTGGCGGTGATGCTGGCCCTGTTCATAAAGGAGGTCTATCCGACCGAGGTTGTCGCCATGTCGGGCGCGGCTTTCCTGCTGGTCCTGGGCATCCTGCCCTATGACGCGGGGCTGGCGGTGCTGGCGAACCCGGCGCCCTGGACTATCGCGGTCATGTTTCTTCTGATGGGGGCCCTGGTGCGGACCGGCGCGCTCGACTGGTTCACGCGCTTTGCCGAAGGGCAGGTGGGGACGCGCCCCAAACTGGCCATTGCCATGCTTCTGGCCTTCGTTCTGGTGGCGTCGGCCTTCGTGGCCAACACGCCGGTGGTGGTCGTGATGATCCCGGTCTTCGTGCAATTGGCGGCGGCGATGAAGATCGCGCCGTCGAAGTTGATGATCCCGCTGAGCTATGCGTCGATCCTGGGGGGGACGATTACCCTGATCGGGACGTCGACGAACCTGCTGGTGGATGGCGTGGCGCGGGCGCGGGGGCTCGAGCCGTTCACCATCTTCGAGGTGTCGCCGCTGGCCGTGCCGCTGGCGATTGCGGGGATGGCCTATCTCTATCTGGTGGGGCGGCACCTGTTGCCGGACCGGACGTCGATGGCCGCAATGCTGGGCAAGTCGCGAAAATCGGCCAAGTTCTTTGCCGAAGCGGTTATTCCGCCCGACTCGAACCTGATCGGACGCGAGGTGCTGGACGTGAAGCTGTTCCAGCGCGACGGCGTGCGCCTGATCGACGTGCTGCGCGGGGATGCGTCGCTGCGCCGGGATCTGAAGGGGGTGACCCTGCAGATGGGGGACCGGGTGGTCCTGCGCACCGAGATCGCGGAATTGCTGACGTTGCAGCGCAGTCCGGACCTCAAGCGCATCGACCAGGTGGGCGCGGTCGAGACGACGACCGTCGAAATCCTGATCACTCCCGATGCCAGCATGGTGGGCCGGCGTTTGGGCGCGCTGCGTCTGCGGCGGCGGTACGGTGTCTATGTGCTGGCCTTGCACCGGCGGGATCGCAACATCTCGGGTCAGCTGGACGATATCGTGGTGCGGGTCGGGGACACGCTTTTGCTGGAGGGGAACGCAGAGGATATTCACCGCCTGGCCCTCGATCAGAACCTGGTCGAGGTGAGCCAGCCGCGCGAACAGGCCTATCGCCGCGAAAGGTTCTGGATCCCCGTGGCCGTGGTGGCGGGCATCGTGGCGATGGCGGCGCTGACCAGCGTGCCCATCCTTGCCCTGGCCGTGATCGGGGCGGTCATCGTCCTGCTGACGCGGTCGGTCGATGCGGACGAGGCCTTCGGCTTTGTCGAGGGGCGGCTTCTGGCGATGATCTTTGCCATGCTGGCCGTGGGCGCCGCGCTCGAGGCGTCGGGCGCGGTCGAGATGATCGTGGCCGCCATCGCGCCCTTCCTGACGGGGCTGCCCGGTCCGCTCCTGGTGCTGGCGGTCTTTGCGCTGACCTCCACGCTGACCGAAGTGGTCAGCAACAATGCCGTCGCCGTGGTGGTGACGCCGATCGCCATTGCCCTGGGTCAGACGCTTGGGGTGGACCCGCGCGGGCTGGTCGTGGCGGTGATGGTGGGGGCGAGTTGTGCCTTTTCGACACCCATCGGATATCAGACGAACATGTTGGTCTATGGTCCGGGCGGATATCGGTTTACCGATTTCATACGCGTAGGAATCGGTATGAACATCGTGATCGCTCTCCTCGCGTCGGTTCTGATCCCTTTGATCTGGCCGCTCTGAATTGCCAAAAACGGAGGCCCGAATGCGCCCCATCCTTGCCCTTGCCCTTGCCCTTGTTCCTCTTGCTCTTGCCGCGTGCCAACCCATTTCCGGCGCTGGCGGCGCCACCTCCACGCCGGTGCCGTCCGGGCAGGTGCGCGTGGCCGACGCTTCGGCGACGCCCAACCGTCTGACCCTGCGCATGTCCGATGGCGCGCGCTGCGTCGCCGACCGCCCCGAAGGACAGACCGGCGGCTGGTCCGGTGTCACGCAGGATTGCGGTTACGCCCTGCCGTTCACGGTCGCCTTCTACCAGAGCGGCACGGCACAGCGGTTCACCATCGAGGCGACGCCGGTGCCCCTGGGGCCGGACGGCCGTCCGGGTGCCCGGGCCGAGATCTTCGTGACGGATGTGGACGGGGTGCGCCGGTTGTTCATCTCGTCCCTCGGGCCGAACGTCCGCTTCGAGACGGCGCCGCAGGGCTGAGGCGAAGGGCGGGTTATTCGCCCGCCAGCAGGGTCCGGTCGCCGCGTTGCGGGGCGCTCGGTTCCAGATTTCCGGGGGCCTTGCGGCCCTCGGCGGCCAATTTCGACAGCGCGGCATTCAGGCGACGGCGGGCCGCCGGACCATTTGTCTTGCGCAGGATGTGCCCTGCGACCAGCGCCTGAAGCCAGGGGCGGTCGATCCGGTCGGTCTTGCGCAGCAATCCCGTCAGCCAGGGCGCGTGATCGCGCCGGGCCCGCCAGAGTTGCGCAAAGCGCAGCGGGGTCAGGGTGTCGGCCTCGGCGGCGGCGACAAGCCGGTCAAGAATGCCGATCCCGTCCAGACGCGCCAGGATATCACCGCCCGCATGGGGGGCAGGCAGGCGCGTGACATGGTCGCCCTGAAACAGGCTTGCGTGCATGGCGTCGGCGTCTTCGGTCGGGTCGGTCACGACAAAGACGCGGCGCGCGCCGTCGATCATCCGCGCCGCATTGCTGTAGCGCGGCCCGAACGGCAGGACCCAGCTGGAGCGGAAGCGCCGCTCCCACGGGGCGATGTCGCGGGCCAGCGTCGCGTAGGGCTGCACCAGAAAGACGGTCGATCCGGGTGCCGCGACCGAGAAGGCGGCCGCGCCGTAAGCGCCCATCCCGCCGCCCATGAAGACAACGCTGTCGTAGTCGTCGAAGAACCCGTCGTCGGTCAGCCCGTCGAAATAGTCGAAGAGATCATCCTCGCGAAACCAGGTCCGCCCCTCGGCCATGATGTCGAGGGTGGCCCAACCCTTCTTGCGGGCGACCCCGGTGCTGATCGGCAGGCCACCGGGCCGGTCGCGCATGTCATCGAGCATCTCGAAGCTGACCACGAGGGTGTCGCCGCCGTCGCGGTGCAGAGCCAGATGATCGTCGCCGACCTGTCGCAGATAGCCGACCTCGCCCGCCGCGGCCGTCAGGGCGACTCGGTGCTCGGCACGGGTCATGGACTGATGGGCTGTGGCCGGCATGGGAATCCTCGCAAGATAGGGCTAGGTCCAGCCTAACCCGGAAAACCGGTGCGTTCAGGCCAAAAAAGGCCAAATTTGGTTTATATTCCGATTGTATTGTCCCCGTATGCGCAATGATCGGGGGCCGCGCCGATCGATCGTCCGTCAGTGAGAGCCATGCCAGACACCAGACCTACGCCCCGGATCACCGTCGTCACCTGTCTTCGCGACGAGGGTTCGTTCCTGGTCGACTGGGTTGCACATCTGCGCGCGCTCGGGGTGGACCGGGTGCTGGCCTATACCAACGATTGCCGCGACGGGACCGAAGCGCTGGTCGAGGCGCTGGCCCCCGAAGGCGTCATCCATTGTCCGCAGGGCGACATTCTGGGCGACGGCGGGGCCAAGCCGCAATGGCGCGCCATGGCCGACGCCTGGGATCATCCGGCCTGTGCCGAGGCCGATTGGCTGCTCCACATCGACCCGGACGAATATATCGCCCTGAACGGTCCGACGGATTTGCCCGGTCTGATCGACGCCATGCCCGGTGCCGAGGCGATTGCGCTACCCTGGCGGTTGTTCGGCTGCGCCGGGCGGCTGGAGGCGGGGGACGGCAGCACGCCGGTGCGGTTCGACCGGGCCGCGCCGCCCGGAATGGCGTTTCCGGCGCTCGGCAGCTTCATCAAGACGCTGTTCCGCCGCGACGGTCCCTTTGCCGGCTTCGGTATCCATCGACCGCAGCAATCGCGCCCGCCGGTCTTTTGCGATGACACCGGGCGGCGCGACGACGATCTGGCGGCGGACGGCAAGCGCATCCTGCTCTGGCGCGGCGGTATCGTGGTCGAGGACCGGCTGGTGCAGTTGAACCATTATTCGACACGGTCGATTCACGAATTTCTGGTCAAACGGGGGCGCGGATTGCCCAATCATGTGGGCAAGGCCATCGACCTGGAATATTGGGTGGAACGGAACTTCAACGAGACGCGCTGCGCCATGATCAAGCCCCAACTTCCCGTCCTAGCCCAGGTTGCGGCCCGGCTGCGCGCTCTGCCGGGGGTCGCAGGGGCCGAGGGTGCGGCGCGCGACTGGCATCGCGCCGCCCTGTCGCAGGTTCTGGCCACGCCCGAGGGCGCGAAGCTGTGCGGCCGTCTGGTTCTGGCCGCAGGCAGCCGCGCGCCCGAGGCGGGCCTGGGTCGCATGTTGCTGGCGCAATACGCAGCGGCGCAAAAGGCCCGGTCATGACGGTTGAGACGCGCGCCCTGTCCGCCCGGATGGCGGGCGATGTGCCGGTGCTCGATGTGCTGGCGGACGGGCCGGACCGGCTGCGCCTGTTCCTCGGGGCCGGGGTCGCGCCCGCGCGTCTGGCGGCACGGGGGGGCGTGGTGCCGACCAGGGTCGTGTCGGTGAACGGGTCGCTGATGGTGATCTGCGCGCGCGATGCGGGCGGGCCGGAGGTCGAGTTGCCGGTTTCGGACGTCGCGGCGGTTCTGCCCGTGACCGCGCCCGAGCCGGAGCTTTTTGCCGGGATGCGCGTCCTGATGGGCGTGCGCAACGGTCAGACGGCCGGGCAGGTGCACGACTGGCTGCGCCATCACGTGGACGGTCAGGGGGCGGATGCCGCGCTGATCCTGGACCGGACCCGGCCCGGAGAGACGGCGCTGGCCGCCGACCTGGGGGACGCGTTGCGGGACGCGCCGATCGCGGGGCTGGCGCGGGTCGTCTGCGTCACCTCGGACCTGCCGCTTGGGGCCGATGAGATCAGCGAACGGCACCCGATGCAGGCGCCCGATGCGCCCGGCAAGGACCGCATGGCCCGACCCGAACCCGACCCCTGGACGGCGCCGCTTGGGCATCTGATCCTTCTCGACCAGCTGCGCTGGCGCTTCCTGACGGCGGCGCGGGCGGTTGCCTTTCTGGACGTGACCGATGTGCTGGCCCCGATGCCGATTGGTCGGCGGGCGTTCGATCTGGTGGAGGGATCGGAGTTGGGCATCGTGTCGCTGGTCGGGCGGCGCATCTATCCCTGGCGGGTGCGCAAGGGGCAGGCGGCGACCTTTGGCGATCACATTTGCGACCTGTTCGACAATCCGGGCGGCAACCGCCGGTGGGTGGCCGACCCGGCCCGTGTGCCCGAGGATGCGCCGTTTCGCCTTGTCCGGGTGGGCGGGTTGAAGCCCGATCCGCGCGACGTGGCGTTTTTCTATCGGGCGATGGCGCTGCGCTGTCCCGAGGCGGATGGCCTGCCGCTGGCACCCAAGACGGGCCTGATCCTCGACGATGATCTGCTGAAACTTGCGCGCGACGGGTTCGGGGCGGACCCGGTCCTGCCGCCCGCGTCGGATGGTGGCGCGCAGTCGTCGGCGGCGATGCCCGCGGCGGTGCCGGGGCGGACGGCCATCGTGACCTGCATGAAGAACGAGGGGCCGTTCATCCTGGAATGGATTGCCCATCACCGCGCCATCGGCGTGGACGACTTTCTGGTCTACACCAACGATTGCACCGACGGGACCGATACCCTGCTGGACCTGTTGCAGGCGCATGGCGTGGTGCAGCACCGCGAAAACCCGTTTCGCGGCACCGATCTCAAGCCGCAGCACGCCGCGCTGCAAGCCGCCGAGGCCGAGCCGATCATGGCGCGGGCGGGGTGGGCCATCTGTATGGATGTGGACGAATTCATCAATGTTCACGCGGGGGGCGGGCATCTGCGCGATCTCTATGCCGCCGTGGGCGATGCAAACATGATCTCCCTGACATGGCGGCTGTTCGGAAATTCCGACTTGCATGATTTCATCGACATGCCGACACCCGCGCGCTTTACCCGCTGTGCCCCCGAAATGGCGCGCAAGCCGCATCAGGCCTGGGGGTTCAAGACGCTGTTCCGCAACCTGGGGCTCTACAAGAAGATGGGCGTGCATCGACCCAAGGGCCTGAAGCCCGACCTTTGGGAAGAGATTTCCTGGGTCAACGGGTCGGGGCAGGAGATGCCGAAGGAGATGCTGCGAAATGGCTGGCGCTCGACGGTGGATACCTATGGCTACGCCCTGGCGACGTTGAACCACTACGCGGTGCGCGATGCCGAGAGTTTCCTCGTGAAGCGCGACCGGGGGCGGGTGAACCATGTGGAGCGGGATCAGGGCCTCGCCTATTGGTTCCGGATGAACAACAACGCCGAGGAAGATACCTCGATCCAGCGGATGCTGCCCGCGCTCGAGGCGGAACTGGCCAAGCTCAGGGCGCTGCCCGGGGTCGCGGCGCAGCATGACGCCTGCGTCGCCGCGCATCGCACCCGGATCGAGACGCTCAAGAGCGGGGAGGCTTTCGGGGCGTTCTATGCGGAAATCACCGGCGACCGGATGCAGCGGCTGAGCCGGATGCACACCAGCTTCGGGTCCAATGTCTTTCTGGCCGGTCCCGATTGCGTGCCGGACGAGGTGGTTTTCGAAGATCAGCCCGAGGGGTTCTTCTTCACGGTGGAGACGGTGGACGAGACGGCCCACTGACGCCGCGCTTCAGCTGTCGCAAATCTCGCGCAGGGCCTGCCATGTGATGTCGTCCAGCACGGGCGGCATGTCCGTGGGCGGCGCCTCGCCCGACGGTTGGCCCGTGGCGGCGGCATAGGGGGCCCAGGGCAGCCGGGCGGCGGCAAAACCGGGCTGCAAGGCGTCGGGCCCCAGAACGACCGGAGGGCGCAGCAGCAATTGTTCGACATGGTCGGTGATCGTCTCGTCCCGGACTTCGCCCGAGGCGAGGATGCGGACCAGCGCCTGTGCCCCGACCCCATCGAGAAAGGTGCCGAGCGGGGCGCGTTCGCGCGCGGTCAGGAAGGCGGCCATGATGTGACCCGCCGCGACCGTCGGGTCATCCTGTGTCACCAGCACGACATCGGAAATGACAACCAACCCGCCCGGCAGTGCAAGTGCCGGCTGCGGCAGGTCGCGCAGCACCGCGAAGCGCACGGGCGACGTCGGGATCAGGCGGTCGCGCAGGATCCGCAGCGCCTCGTCCCCCGTGGGCGATCCGCAGGGCGGACCGGTCAGGGTCGTCAATTCGGTCATCATCCGGTCGCCGATGTCGGCGCGCTGCGCCGCGGGCATGACGTTTTCGGCGTGGTTGCGCAGGGCCCCTGGCAACCACAGGATCAGAAGCCCGACCGAAAAACCGGCGATCAGACCCACAGTCAGACGGCGCAGCGCCCCGGGCCTGCGGCGGCCCATCTCGACGGCGTCCATGACCCGGTCAAGCGCCGCGATCATCACGCTTTCGTCGATCTCCAATTCCTCGTCCGCGCCTTCGGATGGGGCATAGATGGCGGGCGATTCACCCGGATTTCGCCGGATCAGCGCGGGAAGGGACCAATGGCTGAGCGCCGTGCCCCCCCGGTCCTGCACGACCAGTTCCGCCTCGCCGATGCTGACATAGACCTCGCGCCGCTGCGCGCCCGCTTCGGGGCGCCACAGAGCCGTCGTCTCCAGCCGGGCCAGTCCGTCGATTGCGGTGGTGCCCCTCATCCCCTGACGCGTTCTCGCAGGACGAATTTCTGGATCTTGCCGGTGGACGTCTTGGGAAGCGGCCCGAAGACCACCGATTTCGGCGTCTTGAACCCGGCGAGGCGGGCGCGGACGAAGGCGATCAGATCGGCCTCGCTCACTTCGGCGCCGTCGCGCAGTTCCACGAAGGCGCAGGGCACTTCGCCCCATTTGTCATCGGGTCGGGCCACGACCGCGCAGAGCGAGACCGCGTCATGGTGCATGATCGCGCCCTCGACCTCGACCGAGCTGACGTTCTCGCCGCCCGAGATGATGATGTCCTTGGCCCGGTCGCGGATCTGGACATAGCCATCGGGATGCTTGACGCCCAGATCACCCGATCGGAACCAGCCGCCTTGGAATGCCTCTGCAGTCGCCTCGGGATTCTTGAGGTAGCCCTTCATCACCGCATTGCCGCGCATCGCGATTTCGCCCTGCGTCTCGCCATCGGCGGGGACGGGGCGGCCATCATCGGCAAAGACCTCCACCCCCTCCATCATCGGGAAGGGCACGCCCTGCCGCGCCTTCATGGCCGCCCGGTCGGTGGCATCCAGCGCGTCCCAATCGCCCGGTTGCCAGACGTTCTCGACCACGTGGCCATAGGTTTCGGTCAGACCGTAGACATGGGTCACGTTGAACCCAAGCGATTCCATCCGGGCCAGCGTCGCGGCGGGGGGCGGAGCGCCGGCGGTATAGACCTCGACGTGCTGATCGAACGGCCGACGCGCGTCGGCAGGCGCGTTCACCAGCGCGTTGAGCACGATTGGCGCGCCGCCGAAATGGGTCACGCCTTCGTCCGCCAAGGCGCCGAAAATCTCGGGCGCAGTCACATCGCGCAGGCAGACGACCGTGCCCCCGACCAGCGGCATCATCCAGCTGTGACACCAGCCGTTGCAGTGAAACAGCGGCACCACGACCAGAAGGCGGGGATAGAGCACCATGCGCCAGCTGACCACGGTGCCCATGGTCATCAGATAGGCGCCGCGGTGGTGATAGACGACGCCCTTCGGTCGCCCTGTCGTCCCCGAGGTATAGTTGAGCGCGAGGCTCTCCCATTCGTCGGCGGGCATGTGCCAGGCGAAATCGGGATCGGCCTGGGCCAGCAGGTCTTCGTAGGTCGGGTGGTCGCCCGTCGGCAGAAGGCCCGCCTCCAGGTCCGGAACCTCGACGATGACGGGCGGCATGGCGAGGGTGGCACATGCCGCCACGGCCAGATCGAGGAATTGGGTATCGGCCAGCACGACCTTCGCGCCGCCATGTTCGAAGATATAGGCGACGGTATCCACGTCGAGCCGGGTGTTGATCGTGTTCAGCACGGCTCCGCAGGCGGGCACGCCGAAGCTCGCCTCGACCTGTGCGGGCACATTGGGCAGAAGGGTCGCGACCACGTCGCCGGGGGCCACACCCAACCGGGCGAGGGCCGAGGCCATGCGGCTGACCCGCTCCCGGTAGTCCCCGTAGGTCCGCCGGATGTCGCCGTAGACCAGAGCCTCGCGCCCGGGCCAGATCGCGGCGGCGCGCACCAGATGCGACAGCGGTGTCAGGGCCACGTGGTTCGCGGCACATCTGTCCAGACCCGTTTCGTCGTGCATCCAGCCCATGTGAACCCCCCGTTGCTCTTGCTCCATCCCGGGGGCAATACTGCACAGGCGCGCGGGCGAAGGACAAGGTGCAATGCAGAACAGACCGCTGGCCTCCGCGTCGTTGATCCTGGTCGCGATGGCGATCATCGGCTTCATCGACCAATACGTGCAGGTCATCGCCGAAACCTCGAGCCTCTGGACGTTTCACCTGCTGCGGTCGGTGATGATGTTCGCGCTGGCGGGGGTGTTCCTCGTGCTGACGGGGCGGCGGCTTCGGGTGTTGAACTGGCGCGGGGTCCTGGGGCGGTCGGCCTTCAATTCGACGGCGATGATCATCTATTTCGGCTCGCTCGGGTTCATGCCGGTGGCGCAGGCGGCGGCAGGGCTCTTCACGGCTCCCCTGTGGGTCTTGCTGTTTTCGGTCGCGCTGTTCGGTTTGCGGGTCGGGCCGGTGCGTGTCCTGGCGGTGGTCATCGGATTCGCGGGCGTCCTTCTGGTGCTGTCGCCCGATGTGTCGTCGATCACGGCGCTGACCTTCATCCCCGTGGTCGCGGGGGCCTTCTATGCGGTATCGGCGATAGCCACGCGGGCCTGGTGCGCGGGCGAAGATGCCCTTGGCCTGACCCTTGGCATATTCGGCTTCATGGCGCTTTGGGGCCTTGGCGGTGTGATCCTCTCGGGCGGCGGGGACAGCTTCCTGTCGCGCGGTTGGGTCATGCCCACGCCGCAGGTCTGGGGCCTGATCGCGATGCAGGCCGTGGGCAGCCTTGTCGCCGTCGTCCTGCTGGTCCGGGGCTACCAATTGGCCGAGGCGTCGGTGGCCAGCATGTTCGAGTTTTCGGTGCTCGGGTTTTCGGCGCTCTTCGGCTGGCTGCTTCTGGGACAGGCGACCGGCGCGCTCGGGCTGACGGGTCTGGCCCTGATCGCGTTGGCGGGCAGCATGATCGCACTGCGCGGTCGGCAGGTGCAGGTGGCATGATCGTCTCGCCCGGACGTGGCTATGTGATGGTCCATGCGCCCAAGACGGGGGGCACGGCCCTGACGCTTGCGCTGGAAGAGCGGGCGATGGCCGATGACATCCTGATCGGGGACACCCCCAAGGCACAGCGGCGCAAGGCCCGGCTGAAAGGCGTGCAGACCGCCGGGCGACTGTGGAAGCACTCGACCCTGCGCGACATTCGCGGGTTGTTGCCCGATGCCGTGCTGGACGGTCTGCGGCCCATCCTGCTGGTGCGCAATCCCTGGGACCGGGTGGTCAGCTATTACCATTGGCTCAAATGTCAGACATTTGAACATCCCGCCGTCGTGGCGGCCAAAGGTCTGACATTCGACGCCTTTCTGGCGGATGGGGCCGTGGCAAACAGCTTCCGCGCCAATCCCTATGCGTCCTATGTCGCGGGCGGGCGGGATCCGATCTTCGTGCGGCTGGAGCATCTGGCGACGGACCTGGCCCCGGTCGAGACGCTGCTTGGCTTTGCCATCGACATGCCCGTGGTGAACCGATCCGACCGCGCCCGCGATTGGCGCGGCTACTACGATGCGGCGGGGCGTGACCGGGTGGCGGAATTCTGCGCGGCGGACATATCGGCGTTTTCCTACCGATTTGACGGGGACGATCCGGCGTAAGCCTGCCGGTTTCGGCCCTGTGCAAAGTTTCGCGCACCTCCGCTGGGCGAGGCGGGCAGGATGGTGAGCGGTGTCTGCCGCAACACCCCAAGGGACGAAAGAAACCCATCCATGACCCAGCCTGTTCTGTTCAGCCGCCCGGCCTTTCCGATCTCCGAACTCTCCCCCGATGCGATCCCGCGTTTCATGAGCGGCACGCTCTTTGCGACGTCGACCGCGCCCCGTGCGATCGAGGCGATTTCCGTCGGGGACTCCATCCTGACCAAGGACGGACCGCGGCGGGTGTCGCGGGTGGCGCAGACGAATGTGTTGCGACAGGATTGGGCGTATCACCGTGACATCTGGCCGGTTCGGGTGCCCGTGGGCAGCCTCGGGAATGCGCGGCCCCTGCGGTTGTCGCCCGATCAGCGGGTGATCCTGTCGGGGCAGGTCGTGCGCAAGGTCTGCGGTGTCGCGGCGCTGTCGGTGCCCTGTCGGGACCTTGTGGGACTGCGCGGGTTGATCGTCGAGCGGCCCCTGGCGGACCTTCGGTATTACGGCATCAGCTTCGGGATTCCGGCGCAGGTGGATGCCGAAGGGGTGTGGTGCGATCTGGATGAGACTCCGCCCTGTCCCGTGGACCGGGAGGCCGTGCGCGAGGCCTATCAGGCGATGCATGCGGCGGGTGAACCGGCGCTGCGCCCCCTGGAATAGACCCTAGCGGAGGGTCCAGCTTTCTTCGGTCGAGCGGCCGCGCTTCTGCTGCATGACCACGATATTTCCACGCATGTAGAGATACTTGCAATCAAGCTCCACCTCCAGCCCGTTCAGCCGGGTGCGGTGGCAGAGCGCGCCGTTGTTCCAGACCCACCCACCCGAGACGGTGGCGCGGTCCTGCTGACCGCCGATGCCACCGTTGGCCGCGAACACGCGGGTTCCGCCGAATTCATCGACCAGGGTGCGGTCGGCGATATAGGAGCGGAAGGCGTCTTCGGTGCCGATGCGGGTGAAGTCCACGGCCTGCGCCGTTGGGGCGCAGGCGAGGGTGGTGATGGCCGCCAGGGCGACCACGCGGAGTTGATGTTTCATTTCCCATATCCCAGTCAGTTGGGGGGCTTCGCCGCAAAGGGTGACGGCCAATCGGGGCAGAAATGTGGACAGTCTGGGGTTTCTATGGGCGATTGTTGCCGGGGCGTTCGGGGCGTCGAATTTCAGGGGTGATCTGCGGGTGATCCACGGGTGATCTGCGTCATACCTGAATTTCGCACAGACTCTGGGGTCTGGACTGCATTCGGTGCGCACCACGCGGGGCTTGCCCGTTACCCGTCGCGGCCCGGCTCATCCGGGTTGCTGGAGAAGAGCGCGATCTTGTTGCCTTGCGGGTCGCGCAGATAGCCGACGTAGAACTGCGGACCATAGGAGGCGCGGAAGCCGGGTTGGCCCTCGTCGGTGCCCCCCGCGGCAAGGGCGGCGGCGTGGAGATCGCGGACCTGTTGCTGGCCGCCCGCCTGAAACGCGGTCATCGCCCCGTTCCCGGCCGAGGCTGGCCGTCCGTCGAAGGTCGGCTTGACGTAGAAGTCGGGGAACGTCGGCGCGTGACCGGGCGCGACGGGCAAGGCGAAGCTGAGCCCCTCGGGCCCCTCGGTCAGGTCGTAGCCAAGGGGCGGCAGGATGGCCGCATAGAATCGCTTCGCTCGGGCGATGTCATCGGCCCCGACGGTGACATAGGCGATCATGCGGGACGGTCCTTTCGGGTCATTGGTCGGGTCACCCCAGGCGATGTGGGTCAGATGGGGGCGGGTTTCGTGTGGCGCGTCAAGGGGCGGCTTCAGCTTCGGGCCGCGGATCGCTTTGGGTGTCGGTTTCCGTCCAGTTGGGAGGGGAGTGCGAGGTCTTGGCGGAATGACCGCTTTGAGCCCATACCCACCGAATGCTGCAAAGCAGCTAGATGATCCGTTGCTCAAGCTCGGTAGGATCGGCAACGTCGATATGCCAAAAGGCGCGCGCTCCAACCGGGAGCTTGGCTAAGACGCGCTCGAAGTCTCTTCCGTTGGTGCAGCGCCGAACTGCCCATGCCGTTGCCTCAATCGCATTGTCTGGCGTCAAGTTGTGGTTCACCCGCACCTGTTTGACTTCCGAGATGAGCGCCTCTCGGCCAACAAATGCCGCGCGAGGCTCCGTAACATCCCAGTCTTGAACAAAAATCGCACGAAGAACGCAGGGCAAAACACTTGCGAATTCCAAACCCTCTTGAGCGGTCAGACGACACCGGAATACCTGAAATACCGCATCGACGGCCGTGTAAGCCATGTTGTCCGACTCAAGGGACATGCGCTCTTTCACGTCATCAAGGAAAGCGCGCCACTCCTTGGAAGAGTGCCGATATGTCCACGGCATTGGCATGAGTCGCTGGTTCCTTCGTCAGCAGTGTCACCGACAGCCTTATCGAAATACACGAGCTTTGTCGAAGAAGCCAACGGCAGCAAGGTCCGCACAGCCGCCCTCCACCACAAACGAAATGACCCCGGGCGGTGGCGCGACACCCGGGGCCTGCTCGATAGGGGCGGGTGGCGCGCCCGCCGCCGGTAGACCGTGTCCCGACATGCGGGGCACGGGGAAGGTCAGGCGGCTTTGGGGGCCGCGCTGCCGTAGAACGTGGCGCCGGACGCGGCCATTTCGGTGAGGGTCTTCGGCGTGGCGAAGCGGTCGCCGTATTTGGCCGCAAGCGCACCCGTGGTTTCCGCGGCCCAGGGGGCACCGACGATGTCGAGCCAGCTGAACGGGCCGCCGGACCAGGGCGCGAAGCCCCATCCGAGAATGGCACCGACGTCGCCTTCGCGGATGTCCTCCAGCACGCCTTCCTCCAGCGCGCGGACGGCTTCGAGGACCTGGGCGAACATCAGGCGGTTCTGGACCTCGTGCAGGTCGGGCTGATCCTCGGCCAGCGGATAGCGCGCGCCCAGTTCGGACCAGAGGCCCTGGCGCTTGCCCTTGTCGTCGTAGTCATAGAAGCCCGCCGACGATTTGCGGCCCAGACGGCCCGCATCGGCGAAGGCAAACAGCACCTCGTCCACCGCGCCGTCGGGATAGGCGTCGCCCATGGCGGCCTTGGTGGCCTTGGCGATCTTGACGCCGAGGTCGATGGAGGTCTCATCCACCAGCTGGAGCGGCCCGAGGGGGAAGCCAAGCTGCTTGGCCGCATTCTCGATCAGCGAAGGCGAGACGCCTTCGGCGACCATGCGGATGCCTTCGTTGATGTAGGGGATGATGCAGCGGTTGGCATAGAAGAAGCGCGCATCGTTCACCACGATGGGCGTCTTGCGGATCTGGCGGACGAAATCGAGCGACTTGGCCACGGCGCGGTCGCCCGTCTCTTTGCCCTTGATGATCTCGACCAACAGCATCTTGTCGACGGGGCTGAAGAAGTGGATGCCGATGAATTGCGCGGGGCGCACGCTGGCCTTGGCGAGTTCGGTGATCGGCAGGGTGGAGGTGTTGGTGGCGAAGATGCAGTCGTCGCCCACGATCGCCTCGACCGCCTTGGTCATCTCGGCCTTGACGCCCACATCCTCGAACACGGCCTCGACGATGAGGTCACAGCCCTTGAGGGCCTGGAGGTCGGTGGTGGCGGTGATGCGGCCCAGAACCTCGGCCTTCTTCTCGGCGGTGACTTTCTTGCGGGCCATGCCCTTGTCGAGCAGGCCCTCGGAATAGGCGCGGCCCTTGTCGGCGGCGGCCTGTTCGCGGTCGATCAGTACGACCTCGATGCCCGCGTTGGCCGAGACATAGGCGATGCCGGCGCCCATCATGCCCGCACCCAGGATGCCCACCTTGGCGACCTTCTGATCGGGCGCGTCGGGGCGGTTCGCGCCCTTTTCCAGCGCTTCCTTGTTGATGAAGAGCGAGCGGATCATTGCCTCGCTGCTGGGGTTCATGAGGACATGGGTGAACCAGCGCGCCTCGATCCGCAGGGCGGTGTCGAATGGCACGAGCGCGCCTTCGTAGACCGCCGAAAGCAGGGCCTTGGCGGCGGGAAACGCGCCTTGGGTCTTGCCGTTCACCATGGCGGAGGCGCCCACGAAGGTCATGAAGCCGGCGGGATGATAGGGGGCGCCGCCGGGCATCTTGTAGCCCTTCTGGTCCCACGGCTTGACGATATCGGCGTCGGTCGCCGACAGGACCCAGGCGCGGGCGTCGGCCATCGGGTCGGCGCTGACCTCGTCGATCAGGCCCGCGGCCTTGGCGCGCTGCGGATCGCTGAGCTTGCCTTCGAGCAGGAAGGGCGAGGCGGCCATGGCGCCCAGTTTCTTGGACAGGCGCGTGGTGCCGCCCATGCCGGGGAAGATGCCGACCATGATCTCGGGCAGGCCGATCTTGGCCTTGGGGTTGTCGGCGGCGAAGATGCGGTGGCAGGCCAGCGGGATCTCGAACCCGATGCCGAGCGCGGTGCCCGGCAGGACGCAGGCCACGGGCTTGCCGCCCTTGTTGGTCTTGGGGTCCATGTTGGCGCGTTCGATGCGGCGCAGGATGGCGTGGGATTTCATCAAGCCGTCCATCAGCCCCTTGGCGGGGTCGTCGCCCGACATCGCCTTCATCTTGGCGATGACGTTGAGGTCCATGCCGCCGGCGAAGGTGTCCTTGCCGGAGGTGATGATGATGCCCTTGACGGCGTCGTCGGCCAGTGCGTCGGTGACGCAGGCGTCCAGATCGTCCCAGCCTTCGAGGCTGAGCACGTTCATCGACTTGCCCTTGACGTCCCAGGTGATGGTGGCAACGCCGTCGGCGTCCTTGGTAAGCGTGAAATCGGTCATGTGTCTATCCTGTCGGTCGGCTGTGCGGGACGGTGGCGGCCCCGGGGGGCAGGCGCGCTATCCTGGTTTCAGAGTTTGTCGGGCGGCGAGGCGTCGCCCTGGCGGTTGCGCTTGACCAGCGCGGGGTTGAGTACAGTCACCTGGCTGTTGCGGACGGCAACGCGGATGCCGATGCCGAGCCAGACCCCGTCAATCAGGGCCAGACTCATCCAGCTGGCGAAGGGCGGGGTGACATAGGTTCCGGCCTTGAGCACATGCACCATGTGCTGGCCGTCGATCCGGTCACAGCCGGGCGTGGCGAACTCCGCCTCGGTGCAGACCCGGTGGTAATCGGTCGCCCCCTGCCTGCGAAGGCTTTCGACAAAGCCGATTGCGCTGGTTTGCAGGTCTTCCGGTGTTTCGACGCGCAGGGTGCTATCATTGGTCTGCATCTCGTGGGGATAGGACATGGCCGCCGAAACGGTCGCCATGTCGCCCCGCCAGACCGCCTCGGACACAATGTCGAGGTGGCGCTGATAAATGTCCCGCGCGCTCTGCATCAGACCCGCTCGATGATGGTGGCGGCCCCCATACCCGACGCGACGCAGAGGGTGGCAAGGCCGACTTCCTTGTCGGCGCGCTCCAGCTCGTCCAGCAGGGTGCCGATGATGATCGCGCCCGATGCGCCCAGGGGATGACCCATGGCGATGGCGCCGCCGTTCACATTGAGCTTGTCGTGATCGACGTCGAAGGCCTGCATGAAGCGCAGCACGACCGACGAGAACGCCTCGTTCACCTCGAACAGGTCGATGTCGCGGATGGCCATGCCGTGGTCTGCCAGGATCTTGTGGGTCACGGGGACGGGGCCGGTCAGCATGATGGTCGGATCGGTCCCGATCTTGGCCGTGGCGCGGATGCGGGCGCGGGGCTTCAGGCCCCACTTCTCGCCGAACTCCTTGTTGCCGATCAGGACGCCCGCGGCCCCGTCCACGATGCCGCTGGAATTGCCGGCGGTGTGGACATGCTCGATCCGCTCGAGGTGGGGGTATTTCATCAGGGCGATCTTGTCGAAGCCGGGCATGACCTCGCCCATGGCCTGAAACGCGGGGTTCAGGCTGCCGAGCGACTGCATGTCGGTCTGCGGGCGCATGTATTCGTCGTGGTCGAGGATCGGCAGGCCGTTGACATCGCGCACGGTCAGGATCGAGCGGTCGAAGCGGCGGTCGTCCCAGGCGGCCTTGGCGCGGCGCTGGCTTTCGACGGCGAAGCTGTCCACGTCGTCACGGCTGAACCCGTATTCGGTGGCGATGATATCGGCGCTGATGCCCTGGGGCACGAAATAGGTCTCCATCGCGATGGAGGGGTCGACGGCGATGGCCGCGCCGTCCGATCCCATGGCGACCCGGCTCATGCATTCGACGCCGCCCGCGATATAGCCATCGCCCGCGCCGCCCCGCACCTGATTGGCGGCGAGGTTCACGGCCTCCATCCCGGAAGCGCAGAAGCGGTTGATCGACAGGCCGGGGATACGCTCGTCCAGCTTGGAGGCGAGAACGGCGGTCCGGGCGAGGCAGCCACCCTGTTCCATGACCTGCGTGGCATTGCCCCAGATCACATCCTCGACCGCGTGCCCGTCAAAGCCGCTGCGGTCGGCCAGCCCGTCGAGAACCTGGGCCGAAAGGCGCGCGGCCGTCACCTCGTGCAGCGCCCCGTCAGCGCGGCCCTTGCCGCGCGGCGTGCGGATGGCGTCGTAGATATATGCTTCGGTCATGTGGGGGCTCCTTGTTGGCGATCCGAGGGATTGCCGGGCATCAGGTCATAGGGGTGTTTCCAGCCGGGCAGGGCGGAGATGCGGTCCAGCCAGGCGTCGATATGGGGCCAGTCGGCGCGGTCGAAGCCGAAGGGTTCGGGGTAATAGAGATATCCGCAGCACGACAGGTCGGCATTGGTCAGGCCGTCGCCCACGATCCAGTCGCGCCCGTCCAGATGGCGGTTCAGCGTGTCATACGCGGCCTTGAGACGGCCCTGAGAGAAGGCGATGACCTCGGTCGGGCGTTTGTCTTCGGGAAGGAAGTTCATCAGGAAACGGGTCATTCCGGCCTGGCTGGACAGCTTGTGGTTGTCCCAGAGGACCCAGCGCAGCACTTGGTACTTGTCCGCGCCGTCGCCCCCGAACTTGCCGGAGCGGTCGGCGATCCATTGCTGGATGGCGCCCGATTGGGACAGGTGCATGTCGCCGTCGACCAGCACCGGCACTTCGCCCATCGGGTTGGCGGCGCGCCATTCGGGGGTGCGGGACTGGCCGCCGAAGAAATCGACGAAGACCGGCTCCCACTCCAGGCCGCTCAGCTCCAGCGCCAGCGCGGCCTTGTAGCTGTTTCCGCTTTCGCCGAAGCAGTGAAGCTTGATGGTCATGCCGCCGCCTCCTCCTGACGTCTGCGTTCCTTGTGGCCCGAAAAGCCGGGGGTTTTCCACCCCCGGTCCCCCGGAGGATATTTGAACCGAGAAGAAGACGCGCGGTCTTTTCCGGCCCTGTTAAGCGCGCGTTAAGGTTAACGCGCCATGGTTGTCCGGCGGTACAGGCGGGGACGCCGATGACCGCCCGAGGAGAAGCCCTGCTTCCCCGTCCCCGGGGCAGTGATCTGCCCTGGGGGGTTCTTCTCGGCCCAAATATCCCCGCCGGAGGCCCGACACGTCTCCCGCGTGCCGGATCCGAAGCGGGGTGGGCCCGTTCAGAAGGCGGAGGCTTCCAGACCCATGACCGTTTCCGGACCGGATTGGATGCGCGCCAGATGCATGCCGGTGGCGGGCAATTGGCGGGCCATGTAGTAGCGGCCCGTGGCAATCTTGGCTTCCAGGAAATCGCGGTCGGCTCCGTCTTCGCGCAGCTTTTCGCCGGCGACCTTGGCCATCCGCGCCCACATCAGCCCGAGACAGACGTGCCCGAAGAGGTGCATGAAGTCATAGGAGCCGGCCAACGCCGCGTTCGGGTTCTTCATGCCCGATTGCATGAAATACATGCCCGCGGCCTGAAGATCCTTGGAGGCGGCCTTGAGCGGCTCGAGGAAGCCCGCTTTCAGCGTCTCGTCCTCGGCGTTGTCCTTGATGAAGCTCTTGACCATGTCGAAGAAGGCCATGACGTGCTTGCCGCCATCCTGCGCGAGCTTGCGCCCCACGAGGTCCAGCGCCTGCACGCCGTTGGCGCCTTCGTAGATCATGGCGATCCGGGCGTCGCGGGCGAACTGGGACATGCCCCATTCCTCGATATAGCCGTGGCCGCCGTAAACCTGCTGCGCCGCGGTGGCATAGTCGAAGCCCTTGTCGGTCAGGAAGCCCTTGATGACCGGAGTGAGCAGCGAAATCAGCCCCTCGGCGTCCTTGTCGCCCGAGCGGTGGCCCTTGTCGATCATCATCGCGCCCCAGAAGACGAAAGCGCGCGCGCCTTCGACGAAAGACTTCTGGTCCATCAGGTTGCGGCGGATGTCGGGGTGCACGATCAGCGGGTCGGCCGGGCCGTCGGGGTTCTTGGCCCCGGTCACGTCGCGCCCCTGCAGGCGATCCAGCGCATAGGCCAGCGCGTTCTGATAGGCGATCTCGGCCTGGGCATAGCCCTGGAGGCCGACGCCCAGACGCGCTTCGTTCATCATGGTGAACATGGCGCGCATGCCCTTGTTCTCTTCGCCCAGCAGATAGCCGGTCGCGCCGTCGTAGTTCATCACGCAGGTCGAATTGCCGTGGATGCCCATCTTTTCCTCGATCTTGCCGACCGAGACGCCGTTGCGCGCGCCGATGGTGCCTTCGTCATCGACGAGGAATTTCGGGACGATGAACAAGCTGACACCCTTGATGCCCTCGGGGGCGCCGGCGATCTTGGCCAGCACGAGGTGGACGATGTTATCGGCCATGTCATGGTCGCCCGACGAGATGAAGATCTTCTGCCCGGTGATGGCATAGCTGCCGTCGCCGTTCGGCACGGCCTTGGTCCGCATCAGGCCCAGATCGGTGCCGCAATGCGGCTCGGTCAGGTTCATGGTGCCGGTCCATTCGCAGGTCACCATCTTGGGCAGCCACTTGGCCTTCTGCGCATCCGAACCGTGGGCGTGGATCGCGGAATAGGCACCATGGGTCAGGCCCTGGTACATGTTGAACGCCATGTTGGCCGACGACAGGATCTCGCCCACACCGGTCTGCATCAGGTAGGGAAGGCCCTGGCCGCCATATTCCGGGTCGCAGTCGAGCGCCGTCCAGCCACCATCGCGCACCTGGTCGAAGGCCGCCTTGAAGCCGTCGGGCGTGCGGACGATGCCGTTTTCCAGGACACAGCCCTGGGTGTCGCCGATGGCGTTGAGGGGATGGAGGACGTCTGTGGCCAGTTTGCCCGCCTCTTCAAGCACGGCGCCGGTAAAGTCGCGGTCCATCTCGTCATAGCCGGGGATGGATTGGGCGCTGGCTTCCAGAACGTCGTGCAGAATGAACTGCATGTCCTTGGTCGGGGCGGTATAGCTGGGCATTCTTGTCGTCCTCCTCGAGTCGAAAGGGGGTGCCTGCACCCCCGGTCTGGTCTTTGGTCAGCCCGCCTTGCGCGGCTGGGCCTGGGCCATCATCTTTTCGCCCCACCGGAGTTGCTCCTCCAGATCGGCGATCGCAGTGTTGAGATCGTCGCGCTCGGCGACCATGGCCGCCAGACGCTCCCGTCCGATCTCATAGGTGCGGGCCAGCTGGGTCAGCTGTCCATCACCAAGGTCGTAGAGGTCCAGAAGCTGGCGGATATCCTCCAGCGAGAACCCGAAACGCTTGCCGCGCAGGATCAGCTTGAGCCGGGCGCGGTCGCGGCGGGTGAACCACCGCTTCTGTCCCTCACGCTGGGGGAACAGCAGTTCTTTCGCCTCGTAGAAGCGAAGGGTCCGGGGTGTTACGCCAAAGGCGTCGCACATTTCACGGATCGTCATCAAAGTCTCAGACATCCTAGTGTCATCCTCGTCCGATTTCATCTTTGGCGCTGGGCCGAAATGCGGACGCTTGCGACACGTTACAAGCGGGGATGACGTTTACGTAACCCAGACGTTGCGTCACTTACAAGTTGACGTAACTTACCGTCACGTAATCCGCCGATGCGCGACATTTTCTTTCCGCGCGGAAACGATCACGGTTTGGTAAACGTATTGTATTTAAGGGGAATTCTACGGAGTTCGCATCACATATGATGCGCGGGCCGACTCGCGCGCCTTTCGGCGGGGGGTCAGCCCTCTTTGCGCAGGTCGCGCTCGACGTTGTCGCGCAGCTGGCGCAGTTCCTCGATGGCTTCCTGCAGGTCACGCTGGCGTTCGCCAAGCTCGCCCAATTGCTTGTTGGCCATCTCGATCCAGGTCTTCATCTGGGTGCGGCCTTCGGGATCGGCGTCATAGAGCTCCAGCCATTGGCGGATTTCCTCGAGCGAGAAACCGAACTTGCGGCCCCGCAGGATAAGGGTCATCCGGGCGATGTCACGCGCATTGTAGAAGCGGGCGCGTCCGTCGCGTTCCGGAGCCAGCAATTCGATGTATTCGTAGTGCCGCAATGTCCGTGGGGTCACGTCGAACCGCGCGCACATTTGTTTGAAATCCAGCCGTTCCGTCATCGCACTCTCTCCCCCCGTGACAGTCTGACACACAGTCGCCGCCGCTGTCCATCGGTCCGGTGCAGGGTTGCGGGGCCGGTCGCTTCGCGGCAAGGCTGCGGCATGACACAGACCAAAAACGATGCCGATGCCCGCGACCGTGCCGCGCGCCAGTTCATTGCCGCCCTTCCGCATTGCCGCGCCCTGTCCATGCAGGTCGAGGCGGTGGCCGAGGGGATGGCCGAAATCTCCATGCCCTGGGCCGAGGCGATCGTGGGTGACCCGCGCACCGGCGTGGTCCACGGTGGCGCGGTTTCGGCGTTGATGGATACGTCGGGCGGGGCGGCGGTGCTGAGTCATCCGACGGCCCCCCTGGGCACCGCGACGATGGACCTGCGCATCGACTACATGCGCGCAGCGACCCCGCACCAGAAGATCACGGCGCGTGCCGTGTGCCACCATGTCACCCGCTCCATCGCCTTCGTGCGGGCCGAGGCCTTTGACGAAGACCGCGACAAGGGGCCGGTCGCGGTCGCGAACGGGGCGTTCACGCTGGACCGGGGGGACAAGCCATGAAGCGGCCCGAACCCATCCAGGTGGTCAAGCAGCGGCGGGACAAGGCGCTGGCCGCCTTGGTCGACGGTGTGCCCTATATCCAGTTCCTCGGGATCACCTTCGACCGGCGCGGGGATGAACTGACCGGGATCCTGCACTACGATGACAAGCTGATCGGCAACCCGATGTTGCCCGCATTGCATGGCGGGGTGACGGCGGCTTTCCTCGAGGTGACGGCCATCGTCACACTCAGCTGGTCGATGCTGTGGGACGATCTGGAGGCGGGGCGGCTGGAGCCGGAGGGGCTGACGCATGAGACGCTGCCGCGCCTGCCCAAGACCATCGATTTCAGTGTCGACTACCTGCGCTCCGGTCTGCCGCGTGACGGCTATGCCCGGGCGCGGATCAACCGCTCGGGGCGACGCTATGCCAGCGTCCATGTCGAAGGCTGGCAGGACAATCGCGAACGTCTGTTTGCGCAGGCGACCGGTCATTTCCTGATGCCGCAGCGCGACGCATGACCGCGACGCCACCGGTGGACCTGTCGCATCGGCGCATTCTGCGGGTGGCGGTTCCGGTGGTTTTGTCGAACGCCACGGTCCCGATCCTGGGGGCGGTCGACACCGGCGTGGTGGGCCAGATGGGGTTGGCCGCGCCGATTGCCGCCGTCGGGGCAGGGGCCATCATCCTGTCTTCGGTCTATTGGATCTTCGGCTTTCTGCGCATGGGGACGACCGGGATGGTGGCGCAGGCCCTGGGTCGCGACGACCGCGCCGAAGTGGTGGCCCTGCTGTCTCGCGCCCTGCTGATCGCTGCGGCGGCGGGGGCCTTTCTCATCGCGTCCCAATGGGCGCTCTTCGCGGGGGCTTTCCGCGTCGCGCCCACCTCGCCCGAAGTCGAGGCGCTGGCGCGCAGCTATATGTCCATCCGCATCTGGTCGTCACCCGCCGCCATCGCGATCTATGGACTGACCGGCTGGCTCATCGCGCAGGAACGGACGGCGGCGGTCCTTGCGGTGCAAATTGGCATGAACGGGGCGAACATCCTGCTGGATCTGTGGTTCGTCCTGGGTCTGGGATGGGGTGTGCCGGGCGTGGCCTGGGCCACGTTGCTGGCCGAATGGAGCGGTCTGGCGCTGGCGGTCTGGTTTTGCCGCGACGCCTTTGTCGGCCCCGCCTGGCGCGCCACGGCACAGGTCTTCGATGTGGAGCGGCTGCGCCGGATGCTGTCGGTCAACGGCGACATCCTGATCCGATCCGTCCTGTTGCAGGCGACGTTCGCGTCGTTCCTTCTGATGGGCGGGCTCTTCGGGACGGTGTCGCTGGCCGCCAATCAGGTGCTGCTTCAGTTCCTCTTCATCACGGCCTATGCGCTCGACGGCTTCGCCTTCGCGGTCGAAGCGCTCGTCGGCCGCTATTTCGGGTCGGGCGACCGCGCGCGCCTGCGCCGGGCGGTGATGATGTGCGGGGGGTGGGGGCTGGCCACGGTGACGGTGCTGGCCCTGGCCTTCGCGCTTTTTGGCGGGTTGCTGGTCGATGTCATGGCCAAGTCGCCCGAGGTCCGGATCGAGGCGCGCAATTTCCTGCCCTGGATGGTGGCCGCGCCGCTGATCGGTGTCGCGGCCTGGATGCTGGACGGCGTGTTCATCGGGGCGACCCGGTCGCGGGACATGCGCAACATGATGATCCTGAGCTTCGGCATCTACCTGGCCGCGTTGGCGCTTCTGGTGCCGCTCTTGGACAACCACGGGCTTTGGGCGGCGCTGATGGTGTCGTTCCTGGCACGGGGCCTGTCGCTTGGCGCGCGCTATCCCGCGCTGGAGCGGGCGGCGGGCACCGAACGCTAGAGCCAGCGGTCCCGGTCGGTCCCCACGGCCTGCGCCACGTTGGCAAAGCCGTCCCGCGCAAGCAGGGTGTCGAGGCCGGTGGCGATGTCACCGGCAAGGCTGATCCCGCCATAGACGAGCGCCGTGTAGAGTTGCACCGCGGACGCGCCCGCACGGATCTTGGCATAGGCCTGTTCGGCCGTGGCCACACCGCCGACCCCGATCAGGGGAACGCGACCGTCGGTCAGGTGCGACAGGCGGGCCAGAACGCGGGTCGATTTCTCGAACAACGGCTGGCCAGACAGCCCGCCCGCCTCGGCCGCGTGGGGGCCGTGCAGGCCGACCCGGTCCAGCGTCGTGTTGGTGGCGATGACGCCGCTGATCCGCATGGTCGTGGCGATCTCGGCGATGTCGGCCAAGGCCGCGTCGTCGAGGTCGGGGGCGATCTTGATGAAGATCGCGACCTCCATCCCGTGCAGGTCACGCACGGCAATCACGCGATCCAGGATGCGGGTCAGCGCTTCCTTGCCCTGCAGATCGCGCAGCTTTTCCGTGTTCGGGCTGCTGACGTTGACGGTCGCGAAGTCGAGGTGGTCGCCGCAGGTCTTGAACACGGCGGCGAAATCCTCGGATCGGTCGGTGCTGTCCTTGTTGGCCCCGAGGTTCAGGCCGATCACCGCGCCGTCGGGCCGGGCGGCCAATCGCGCGGCCATCTCGTCCATGCCGTTGTTGTTGAACCCGAAGCGATTGATCGCGGCGGCATCCTTGGCCAGGCGAAAGAGACGGGGTCTGGGGTTGCCGGGTTGGGCGCGCGGGGTGGTGGCACCCACTTCGAGGAAGCCGAAGGCGGTGCGCGTCAGCGGCCCCAGGGCATCGGCGTTCTTGTCGAAACCGGCGGCCAGCCCGACCGGATTGGGCAGGTTCATCCCGGCGACCGTGGTGCGCAGGCGCGGCGACGTGACGGGCCCCGCCAGCGGGCCGAGGCCCGCCTTGAGCGCCGTCAGTGCCAGCCCATGGGCCCGCTCCGGGTCGATCCGGTGCAGAAGTGCCAGGCCCAGTCGTTCGATCATTCGAGGCCGGCCGGAAATTGATGCGCACCGTCGACCAGCGGCAGCGGCTGCGCCCAGTCCACCTGATCGAGGGTCAGCGCGGCATAGAGGTGCGGAAACCTGTCCCCGCCGCGCGACACTTCCCATTTCAGCGCCTCACCCAGGGGGCCGTCATCCACGCCCAAGAGCCACAGCCCCTCGACCCCGGCGAAGTGCTTCGCCGCCGTCTCGACCACCTGATCGGCGGTGGAGAAGTGGATGTAGCCGTCGCTCAGGTCGATGGGCGCACCCATCGTCCTGCCATCGGAGCGGAGTGCCTGCCATTCGGGCGTCGTGAAAAGCTTGTAGATCATGTCGCCGGGGATGCCCGCGGGAAAACGCGGCGTCAAGCGGGCCGAACCCTGTCATATCGCTTTGACATGCCCGGGCTAGCTGCGCACCATTGCGCCATCCAACCTAGGGGGTTTGACCAAAATGAACCGATTCCTCACCACTTCCGCCGTGCTGGCCCTGACGACGGGCGTCGCACAGGCCGAGTACACACTGAATATCCTGCACATCAACGACCTGCACAGCCGGATCGAATCGATCAACGCTTTCGACAGCACCTGCGACGCCGAGGGCGAAGCTGCCGGCGAATGCTTTGGCGGTGTCGCCCGGCTCAAGACCTATATCGACGGGCGCCGTGCCGCGCTCGAAGGTCAGAACCTTCTGGTGCTCGACGCGGGCGATCAGTTCCAGGGCTCGCTGATGTACACGACCTACAAGGGCGAGGTGGAGGCAGAGATGTCGAACGCCATCGGCTTTGACGTCATGGCCGTGGGCAACCACGAATTCGACGACGGCCCCGAGGCGCTGGCCAAGTTCGCCGACGCCGCCGATGTGCCGATCATTTCGGGCAACATCGACGTCAGCCAATCGAACGTTCTGGCGGGCAAGGTCGACGACCACATCATCCTGGAAGTCGGCGGCGAGCGGATCGGCATCGTATCGGCCTTGGCCACCGACACGCCCGAAACGTCGAGCCCCGGACCGAACGTCATCTTCACCCCCGAGATCGAAGCCATGCAGGCCGACATCGACGCGCTGACCGAGATGGGCGTCAACAAGATCATCGCACTGACCCACCTGGGCGTCGCCGCCGACACGCGGCTGGCCGAGGGCGTGACCGGGCTTGACCTGATCATTGGCGGGCACAGCCACACGCTGTTCTCGAACACCGAGGAAGGGGCCATGGCCTATCCGACGATGGTGAACGGCGTCCCGATCGTGCAGGCCTATGCCTATTCGAAGTACGTGGGCGACATGAAGGTCGTGTTCGACGACGACGGCAACGTGACCTCGGTCGAGGGCGACAGCATCCTGATGGACGCCTCGGTCACGCCGGACGAGGCGATCCTGGCGCGGGTGGCCGAACTGGCCGGTCCCATCGAGGAGTTGAAGGGCACAGTCATCGGTGAGGCGTCCGACGTGATCGAAGGCTCGCGCGAAGTCTGCCGCGCGGTCGAGTGCGCCATGGGCAACCTTGTCGCCGACGCCATGCTGGACCGCGTCGCGGATCAGGGCGTGACCATCGCCATCCAGAACGGCGGCGGTCTGCGCGCCAGCATCGACTCGGGCGAGATCACCATGGGCGAGGTCCTGACGGTCCTGCCGTTCCAGAACACGCTGGCCACCTTCGAGGCGACGGGCGAGACGATCATCGCGGCGCTGGAGAATGGCGTGAGCGAAGTGGCGGACGGCGCGGGCCGCTTCCCGCAGGTCGCGGGCCTGACCTATGCCTTCGACGCGGCCGCGGAGCCGGGCAGCCGGGTCAGCGACGTCATGGTCGGCGGTGAACCCATCGATCCCGCCGCGACCTATGGCGTGGTCACCAACAACTACGTCCGCAACGGCGGCGACGGCTATGCGATGTTCAAGGACGCGGCCAACGCCTATGACTTCGGCCCGGGCCTCGAGGTGGTCGTGGCCGACTACATTGCGGCCCAGGGGGGCACCTACTCGCCCTACACGGACGGGCGTATCACGGTGAAGTAGCCGATGTTCTTGCTATGTCTTATGACATAGCCGCGTAAATCATTGAGGGGGAAGGATTTTCAAAAATCTTTCCCCCTTTTGGTTTTTTAACCCGTGCGGTAGTGATTGGGGGTGGCGGGAGGCGTCAAAAACGATGGACCCTGCGCGAGTTTTTAGTAACGGATCATTTGAACCTGTCGCGGGATGCCCGTGGCCGAGACTTCGGAGACCTGCTCATGCTGGCCCCAACTCCGGTTAACCAACCCGACCGCCTTGCCGCCATCCGGCGCTATGACCTTGGAACGCAATCCCACAAGGGCGCCTTCGACGGGATCGTCGAGCTGGCCGCCCAGATCTGCAATTGCCCGATCGCGCTCGTTTCGATCGTTCATGAAGACGACCAGCGGTTCGAGGCGGTTTGCGGTTTGAACCTGTCGTCCACCGACCTGCCGTCGTCGATCTGTTCCCATGCCATTCTGCAGGAGGACTTGCTGGAAATCTCGGATACACGGCTCGACATGCGGACCATCGACAACCCGCTCGTCGTCGATGAATCGGACCCGATGCTGTTCTATGCCGGGGCGCAGATCCGCACCGCTTCGGGCATCGCGCTCGGGTCACTCTGTGTGCTGGACCGGCGTCCCAGGCGTCTGGGCGATGCCGAACGGCGGGGCCTGCGGATCCTGGCGGATCAGGTGATGCAGCGGCTGGAGCTGCACGACGCGCTGCGTCAGCAGGATGCCATCCGCCGCGAGGGAGACCACCGCGTCAAGAACAACCTGGCAAGCATCGCGGCGTTGACGCGGATGACCGCGCGTTCCGCCAGCCCGGAGGTCAAGGCCGCCCTGCAAGCCGTGGAGCGCCAGATCGACGCCATGTCGGAACTGCACGGCATGCTGCACCGGGCCGAGGCTTCGGAAGCGCCGGTGCAGGTGCAGGATTTCCTGAACGGTATCGCCGGGCGGCTGATGCATCTGGCCCCCGAGGGGGTCGTCGTGGAAAGCCGGATCGACCGGCTGATGGCCGAGGCCGGTCATGCTTCTGCCCTGGGCATGTTGGCCAACGAGATGATCTCGAACGCCTGCAAGCACGCGTTTCCGAACGGCGGACCCGGTCGGATCGTCTTGCAGGGGGTGCAGACGGGCACGCGCTACCGTCTCAGCTGCGATGATGATGGCGGCGGCGGTGCCGTGGTCGGAGAGCCTGGGCTGGGTCGGCGGATCATGGAAGCCTCGGCCCTGCAGGTCGGGGGCAACCTCGAGTTCGCCTGCCGTGATGACGGATGCCATGTCGCAGTGGAATTTGCCGTCCCGTCGATCTAGACCGGCGACATGTGTGGACGCTATGCCCTGACACTGCCCCATGACGCGATGGTCCATGTCTTCGGTGCCGTCCCGTCCAACGATTTGCCCGATGTGCCGAACTGGAACATCTGCCCGACGGTGCAGGTGCCGGTCGTGACGGCGGGCCGCAGGCTGGTGTCGATGCGGTGGGGGTTCGTGCCGCAGTGGTACAAGACCCCGACGGATGGCCCGCTTCTGATCAACGCGCGGGCCGAGACAATTGCCGAGAAGCCGGCGTTCCGCGCCGCCTGTCGCGAACGCCGCTGCCTGATCCCGGCGACCGGCTTTTATGAATGGACGAAGGACGAGGGCGGCAACCGGCTGCCGTGGTATTTCGCCCCGACGGACGCCGATCTGTTGGTCTTTGCGGGTATCTGGCAGGAGTGGGGGCCGGACGCGATGTCGACCTGCGCCATCGTGAGTTGCGCGGCGGGGCCGACCATGTCCGAAATCCATCACCGGGAGCCTGTGACACTGGCCCCTGAAGATTGGGGCCTGTGGTTGGGCGAGGACGGGAAGGGCGCAGCGCCCCTGATGCGCGCCGCGCCAGACGGGCGGATGCATCGGCACCGCGTCAGCCGCGCCGTCAATTCCAACCGCGCGACCGGGCCGGAGCTTATCGAGCCACTGATCGACGACGCGGATATCTGAAACCTTGGCCCGAAAGTGGAGCGACCCGCGTGAAACACGCGGGCCGACCAGTCTTTAGGGAGAGAGAGACTGACGACCGGCCCGGGGGATCGCTAAGGGGGGAGGATATTGATCAACCCCGAACCAGTTCGTCGTCTTGAGATCAAGATGCCGTCCGAATGTGGCGCGATTTGGGCAAACATGGGGTCATGTCGGGACAATCGCGTGTCTTGGCCGGATTGTTTCCGCTTCAGCGCAGGTCGGGCGGCATCGCTTCCAACCCGAGATCGCGGGTCACATCACCAAGGGGCAGGACATTCGTCGCCTTCTCGCCCAGACGGCGCAGGGTGACGGTGCGGTCCTCCACCTCCTGCTTGCCAATGGCCAGGATGACGGGAACCTTGCCCAGGGAATGTTCGCGCACCTTGTAGTTGATCTTCTCGTTGCGGATATCCGCTTCGGCCCGGACACCTGCCTTGACCAGCGCTGCCACGACTTCGCCGACGTAGTCATCCGCGTCCGACACGATGGAGGCGACAACGACCTGCCGTGGGGCCAGCCAGAAGGGCAGCTTGCCCGCATGTTCCTCGATCAGGATGCCGATGAAGCGCTCGAACGATCCAAGCGTCGCGCGGTGCAGCATGACGGGGCGATGCCGGTCGCCATCCTCGCCAATATAGCTCGCGTCCAGCCGTTCGGGCAGCACGAAGTCGACCTGATGGGTGCCGCATTGCCAATCGCGGCCGATGGCGTCGGTCAGCACGAATTCCAGTTTCGGGCCATAGAAGGCGCCTTCGCCGGGATTCACTTCGGGGTCGATCCCGGCAGCGCGGGTGGCCGACAGCAACGCCGCTTCGGCCTTGTCCCAGACCTCGTCGGAGCCGGAACGCACCTCCGGACGGGTGGAGAATTTCACCTTGAAATCGGTGAACCCGAGGTCGCGGTACATGGACGACAGGAAGTCGATGTAGATGCGCGTCTCGCTTTCGATCTGGTCCTCGCGGCAGAAGATGTGCCCATCGTCCTGCGTGAAGCCGCGCACTCGCATGATGCCGTGGAGCGCGCCCGAAGGCTCATACCGCGCGCAGGAACCGAATTCGGCCATGCGCAGCGGCAGGTCGCGATAGGATTTCAGGCCCTGGTTGAAGATCTGCACATGGCAGGGGCAATTCATCGGCTTGAGCGCGTTCACGGCCTTTTCGCGGGCATGTTCCTCGTCCACTTCGACGATGAACATGTTTTCCTGATACTTCTCCCAGTGGCCGGACGCGATCCAGAGCTTGCGGTCCACGACCTGCGGCGTGTTAACCTCCACATAGCCGCCGGCCCGCTGCTTGCGGCGCACGAAATCCTGCAAGGTGGTATAGATCGTCCAGCCGTTCGGGTGCCAGAACACCTGACCGGGGGCCTCCTCCTGCATGTGATAGAGATCCATCTCGCGGCCAAGGCGACGGTGGTCGCGGGCTTCGGCCTCCTCCAGGAACTGCTGGTGCTTCTTGAGGTCTTCGCGGTTGCGGAAGGCCACGCCATAGATGCGCTGCAACTGCGGCCGCGTGTTGTCGCCCAGCCAGTAGGCCGAAGAGACGCGGGTCAGTTTGAAGGCGTCCGCCGGGATCTGGCCCGTATGTTGCAGATGCGGACCCCGGCAGAGATCCTGCCAATGCCCATGCCAATACATCCGGATCGGCTCATCCCCCGGAATGCGGTCGAGCAGCTCGACCTTGTAGGGCTCGCCCGTGTCGACATAGTGCTGGCGCGCCTTGTCGCGGGGCCAGACTTCGGTGCGCACGGGGTCGCGGGCATTGATGATCTTCTTCATCTCCGCCTCGATCGCGCCCAGGTCGTCGGGCGTGAACGGCTCCTCGCGGTCGAAGTCATAGAACCAGCCGAAGTCGCGCACCGGGCCGATGGTGACCTTCACATCGGGCCAGATCGCCTGCACGGCGCGGGCCATGACGTGGGCCAGGTCGTGACGGATCAGCTCCAGCGCCGGGGCCTCGTCCTGCATGGTGTTGATCGCGATGGCGGCATCGGCCTCGATGGGCCAGGCAAGGTCGAAATGCGCGCCATTCACGGTCGCCGAAATCGCCTTCTTCGACAGCGACTTGGAAATGTCGGCGGCCACTTCGCCTGCGGTGATGCCGGCGGGCACGTCGCGCGTATTGCCATCGGGAAAGGTGAGGGTGATCTGGGACAAGGCCTGTCCTCCGTCGTTTTGGCGCCTACGAAACGCCCGGTTGCGGGTATATATGCGCGCCTTTTGGCCGGACGGGGATGGTTTGGCAAGTCGGACGTCGCGCCGCCGCCGTCCGATGGAGGGCGATCACGGAACCCGAGGGCATTTCAAGACGGTTTGATCCCGGTCAAGGCGACCGCCTGACGGGTCTGCACAGGATGGGCGCAACCCAGACAGGAGGACGCCAGATGGGACCGATCATCGCTGCCACGGACCTGAGCCCCCGTTCCGACATCGCGCTTCACCGCGCCGCACAGATCGCCCGCGCGACCGGCGCGCCGTTGCAGATCGTCCATATCCTGGACGACGAAATGCCCGCCGCCGTGCTGAACGATCAGGCCGAGGTGCTGGATCATTCGCTGCGCACCATTGTCGCGGCGATGGACGACGTGGCGAGCCTTTCGCCGCAGATCGACGTGGAGGTGGGACATGTGGCGCGCCTTCTGCCCAAGATCGCGACGGATCGGGGCGCGTCGCTGATCGTTCTGGGGTCGCATCGGGGGCGCGGTCTTGCCGACCTCTTCGGATCGCCCACGCTGTCGCGGGTGATGGGCGCGGTGGGAGTCCCGATCCTGGTGGCCGTGACGGAACCCGTGATGCCCTGGAAGAAGGCCATCGTCGGGTGGGATTTCTCGCCCGCCGCTGAGGCGGCGGCCCGGCTGGCCGTATCCCTCGCACCGGATGTGACCCTGTCATTGCTCCATGCCTGGGCGGACCCCGGCTTGGCCGGACCCTATGCCTTCGAGATGGGCGGCGTCGCCTCGGGGCAGACCATGCAACAGCTGAAAGGCAGCCTTGAGGAGGCGTCCAAGGCGCTTGGACATGCACCCGATGTGGACGGCATCCCCCATGACGCCCTTGTCGGCAATCCGGCCGAAGTGATCCTGCGCCAGGCGCGGGCCGAGCGCCCCGACGTGCTGGTGATCGGGCGACACGCGCGGTCGGGCATCGTGCGCGTCCTGATGGGGGACACGGCGGCGCGCGCGGCGCTTCATGCGCCCTGCGACGTGTTGATCGCGCCGCCCGACTGACGGATGGCGGGGGTTGCCCTCGGGACGGGGCCGTGAAACAGGAAATCGCCAACCGATGCCATGTTCCGGAGAGACCCGATGGAGATTCGCGAGGCCCTGACCTTCGATGACGTTTTGCTTGTTCCCGCCGAAAGCCGCGTCCTGCCCGGCACGGCGGACACGCGCACCCGGGTCACGAAATCGATCGCCCTCAACATCCCGCTGCTCAGTTCCGCCATGGACACAGTGACCGAGGCGCGCATGGCCATCGCCATGGCGCAGGCGGGCGGGATGGGTGTCATTCACCGCAACCTCGACCTCGATGCGCAGCAGAAAGAAGTGCGCCGCGTCAAACGGTTCGAGAGCGGGATCGTCTATAACCCCGTCACCCTGCGCCCCGATCAGACGCTGGCCGACGCCAAGGAATTGCAGGACCGCTACCGCGTCACCGGCTTTCCGGTCACCGACAATCAGGGCCGCGTTCTGGGCATCGTGACCAATCGCGACATGCGGTTCGCCAGCGACGATTCCACCCCCGTGTCGGCCATGATGACGGGCGACAACCTCGCCATCCTGCGCGAGCCGGTGGACCTGGGCGAAGCCAAGTCGATGATGCAGGCGCGCCGGATCGAAAAGCTGCTGGTGGTGAATGCCAAGGGTCACCTGACCGGCCTTCTGACCATCAAGGATATCGAGCAGGCGGTGCTGAACCCCCAAGCCTGCAAGGATGCCCTGGGTCGCCTGCGCGTAGCCGCCGCAACCACGGTGGGCGACGCCGGGTTCGAGCGGTCCGAGGCCCTGATCGACGCGGGCGTCGACCTGATCGTGGTGGACACGGCCCATGGCCATTCCGAAGGCGTCGGCATCGCCGTCGACCGTATCAAGCGGTTGTCCAACGATGTGCAGGTCATGGCCGGCAACGTCGCCACCGCCGAAGGGACCCGCGCGCTGATCGCCTCGGGGGCGGATGCGGTGAAGGTCGGGATCGGCCCGGGTTCCATCTGCACCACAAGGATCGTCGCGGGCGTGGGTGTGCCGCAACTGACCGCCATCATGGATGCGGCCGGCGCGGCGGGCGATGTCCCTGTCATCGCCGATGGCGGCATAAAGTTTTCGGGCGATTTCGCCAAGGCCATCGCGGCGGGCGCGTCCTGCGCCATGGTCGGCTCGATGATTGCCGGAACCGACGAAAGCCCCGGCGAAGTGATCCTCTATCAGGGCCGTTCCTTCAAATCCTATCGCGGGATGGGGTCGCTTGGTGCCATGGCGCGCGGGTCGGCGGATCGCTATTTCCAGAAGGACGCCGCCTCCGACAAGCTGGTTCCCGAGGGGATCGAGGGGCAGGTGCCTTACAAGGGTTCCGCCGGTGCCGTGGTGCATCAGCTCGTCGGCGGTTTGCGGGCGGCCATGGGCTATACCGGTTGTGCCACCATCGACGAGATGCGCCGCAACTGCGGCTTCGTGAAGATCACCGGGGCAGGCCTCAAGGAAAGCCACGTCCACGACGTGCAGATCACCCGCGAAAGCCCCAACTACCGCAGTTGACGCCCGGGATGGCGCGTCTTCCGTATCCCCAATCGAAGGTTCGCTCATGACCCCCGGCGCCCGGCTGCAGGCCGCAATCGAAATCCTGGAGCCGATCCTCGCGGGGCAGGCGGCCGAGCGTGAGCTGACCACCTGGGCGCGCGGCCACCGTTTTGCGGGGTCCGGGGATCGGGCGGCGATCCGGGACCACGTCTTCGATGCTCTGCGACGTCTGCGGTCCGCCGCCTGGGCGGGCGGCTGCGGGGATGTGCCGCTGGACCGGATGGAAGCACGGCGCGTCATCGCCGGTCTGATCATGCAGCAGGGGGCCGATGTCGCCACGCTCTTCAACGGGCAAGGCTACGGCCCCGAGCCGATCGACCTCGCCGATCCCGGACCTGTCCCCGCGGCGGTCGCGGCAGATGTGCCCGACTGGATGCAGCCGCTTTTCCGCGACAGTCTGGACGCCGAAGCCGAAACCGTCATGGCCAGCCTGCGCGACCGCGCCGCTGTGTTCTTGCGCGTAAACCTGGCCCGCACGTCGCGCGATTCCGTGCTGAAGGAACTGGAAACGCTCGGCCATGCCGCCGACCCGAGCGATGTGGCCAACACCGCGATCCGCCTGCGTGGTGCGCCCCGGGGCCTGACGCAGACACCGCTGTTTGCGGATGGCCTTGTCGAGCTTCAGGACGCCGGGTCGCAGGCGCTGGTGGCCCGGCTGCCTTGTCGCGCGGGCGCGCGGGTTCTTGACCTTTGCGCCGGGGGCGGCGGCAAAGCATTGGCCCTCGCCGACCGTGGTTGCGTGGTGTCGGCCCATGACATCGACGCCGACCGCATGGCCGATCTGCCCGTCCGCGCGGCCCGCGCCGGACAGACCATCGATTGCCTTACGGATCCCGCGGCCAGCTCTCCCTTCGACGGAGTCGTTGCGGACGTGCCCTGCAGCGGGTCGGGCAGTTGGCGGCGCGCGCCCGAGGCCAAGTGGCGCCTGACCCCCGCACGGCTGGCCGAACTGCACGAATTGCAATCCACCATCTTGGCCCGCGCCGAACGGCTGACCGTTCCGGGTGGCTGGATCGGCTATATGACCTGCTCGGTTTTCGCCGCCGAGAATGCCGGTGTGGTTGATGCGATGCTGGCGTGCCGCCCGGATCTGACGCTGGAGTCGCGCGTCGATCTTCGCCCCGGACCGGATCACGACGGTTTCCACCTGAGCGTTTTGCGCAAGAACGCCTAGGGGATTTTGGTTTTCGTGCTACCTTCGGCGGACCGTTAAGAGGGAATTAAGACTTGGGGTCGATACAGGAAGGGACTGATTCTGCGGCCAAGGGGCACGATGCATTTGCCCAGGGGAGAAATGATTTGAGCGGCATGACTGCGACTCTGCGCCGCCTTCGGACGGGCTCTCTTGTCCTTTTGCTGGTGGGCATCATTGCGGGCATCGTCGCCCTCGCCACCGCACAGGGGACAACCCGAGTCTTTCTGCTGATCGCCGCAGGGGGCATGATCGGCCTAGTCGTCCTGCTGCAGGGCTATGCCATTCTTGCCGAGCGTGTTGCGCGCAAGAAGCTCCGGATCGTGATGGAATTTCTCGAACACGACAGCGCGCCCGGCTTCTGCACTGATGAAGATGGCGCCATCTTCGCCCAGAACCTCTCTGCCATAGACCGCTTCGGTGCCAAGCACGGCGAGACGATGACCCGCACGCTGGAGCCGCTGTTCGCCAACCCCGATTCCGTCGTCCATCGCCTGCGCTCTGCCGCCCTCGGCCGCACCTCCGCCCGCGAAGACGTCGTAACCCGTCGCGGCCATGTCCGGGTTGCGGTGCATCGCGTGCCGGGCGGCTTCCTGTGGCGGCTCGAGGATCTGGCCGACCGCCCGCAGCGGACGTCCGACGGTGTCGGCCTGCCGATCCTGACGTTCGGGCCCTCGGGCACGGTTCTCTACATGAACGAGGTGCTTCGCGGTTTGATCGGACGGCGGGTCAAACGCCTGCGCGACGTGTTTGAATCGGTGCCGCTGCGCAATGGTCGGCTGAATCGCCTTCTCTCGAAGGAAGGGTCGCAGACCGTCCGGACCGTCTTGTCCGAGCCGGTGAACGGGCGACAGGAGGTCTTCGTTCTGCCGGGTGGCGAAGCGATCGAGGGCCAGGTCGACCTCGATTCCCTGCCGGTCGCGATGTTGCGCCTGGATTCCGAGGGGCGTGTGGTTTTCGCCAACCACCTTGCCCAGGATCTGCTGCCCGCTTGCAGCAACACACAGGAACCGCGCCTTGCCGCCATGGTCGAGGGGCTTGGGCGCAGTGTTCGCGAGTGGGTGGGAGAGGCTGCCGCCGGGCGCGGGCTCTATCGCCCCGAGACGGTTCGCATGACGGGGGCCGAAACCGAGACGTATTTGCAGATCACGCTCGGGCGGCCCCTGCAGGACGGCGAAGGCGGTCTGCTGGCCGTACTCAATGATGCCACCGAACTGAAAACGCTCGAGGCACAATTCGTCCAAAGCCAGAAGATGCAGGCCATCGGCCAACTGGCAGGCGGGGTTGCCCATGACTTCAACAACCTGCTGACCGCGATTTCGGGCCACTGCGACCTTATGCTGCTCAGACATGCTGAAGGGGACGAGGATTACGCCGATCTCATGCAGGTGACGCAGAATGCGAACCGTGCGGCGGCGTTGGTCGGCCAGTTGCTCGCGTTCTCGCGCAAGCAAACGCTCGAAATGCAGCCGATCAATCTGCGTGAAACCCTCGGCGATCTGGCGCATCTGTTGAACCGGCTGGTTGGCGAACGGGTCACGCTGCGCCTTGAACATGATCCGGCCCTGCTTCCGATCCGTGGGGATCGTCGGCAACTCGAACAGGTTTTGATGAACCTTGTCGTCAATGCGCGCGATGCGATGCCCGATGGTGGCGAAATCCGTATCCAGACCGAATGTCGCTTTCTGGAACAGCCGCTGTTGCGCGACCGCGTGAATGTGCCCGTCGGACAATATGTCGTCCTTCAGGTCAGCGATCAGGGCAGCGGAATCAGCCCCGACAACCTGGCGCGCATATTCGAGCCGTTTTTCACCACCAAGCGGCCGGGCGAGGGTACCGGGCTCGGGCTTTCGATGGCCTATGGCATCATCAAGCAGTCCGGCGGCTATATCTTTGCCGACAGTCGCATCGGGCAGGGCACGGTATTCAGCTTGTTCTTTCCGGCGATGTCCGGCGAGCAACCCCAGGTCGCCGGTGCGGCCGCCGAAGTCGAAGTCGAACAGGTCGAACACATACTCGCGAACCCTGAAGCTGATATTCCCGCAGAGCAGATAATCGAAGTCGATGCCGAAGAATTTGCTTACGAAGAGGATTGTGACGTCGCGGAATTGGAGGCTTATGAAATTGAGGGCTCGCCCGTGGACGAAGATGCTGGCCAGGTAGCGGATGAGCACTCGCTTGAGACCCTGCTGAACGGGGTGCTCAACAAGGCCTGGAACGATGCCGACCCGGACCCTGCAGAGCCTGCGCAGGAAGAAATCCTTCTTTCGGCAGAGGCAGAAGGCGTCTCAGGGACCGAAGATCTGGCAGTGACAGAGATCGTTTCTCCGCCAGTGGTCACGGCATCTGCCGATATTGCGCCGACGCCGCCAGTGCAGTCAGCCCCGGATACGGCCTTTGGGCCCGACCCATCGCGTCCGGTCGTTCTGCTTGTCGAGGATGAGGCGCCGGTACGGGCGTTTGCGTCGCGCGCCCTTCGCCTGCGTGGTTACAATGTTCTTGAGGCCGATTGTGCCGAAGCCGCCCTCGACCGGCTCGCTGACCAGGAACTTGCCGTCGATCTTTTCGTGACCGACGTCATGATGCCAGGTCTGGACGGGCCCTCGTGGGTCCGTGAAGCGATGAAGGCCCGGCCTGATGTGCGAACGGTTTTCATGTCCGGCTACACGCAGGATGCCCTGTCTGAGACGAGCGTACCGATCCCCAATGCGATGTTTCTGGCCAAACCGTTCTCACTCGCCGACCTGACGCGCACGGTCGAACGGGCGCTGTCATGATGGCGATGGAACAGGCCTAAGCCTGTCTTGTCAGCGTTTTCCACAGGGCGAAATCGGCGGCGGCCTGCTTCTCGAGGCGGCTCCGCATTTTTTCCGAAAGCGTCAGTTCAATGACCGGCGATACGTTCAAACGCGGCAAGTCTATGCTGCGTCCCAAGCGATCCTGAAGAAATCCCAAAAGATCCTCAGGCCTATCGTAACGGAAAAGGTAATCGACTCCTCCCTCAAGGAATTGTGCCTGCGATCCCACGCGCGCGAATTCCGGCGGCTTCGCGGAAAGATAGGCGTCGATGAACTCGTCAAAGCTGACCTTGGCCGTGGAATTCGGATGACCGTCGAGCTGCGGGCGACCGCGATACCGATACCAACTTCCGAGCCAGGAGATCGGCTCTCGCATGACGGCGCAGAGAGCGAGCGGACGCTTGCCCTTTTGCTCAAAGAACCCCGAAAGCTCCCTTCGGAATTTGCGGACGGTGCAATGTTTCAACCCGGGCGGATTGAGAATAGCGGCATCAGCAAAAGGCGTCAGCGCCTGTTCCAGAGCTGTCGTGCCAGTCTTCGGTACCGCGAGAATTGCGAGCTGCTCCTTCCAGAAAATCAGCATGGATCGGTTTCGCCTCGCTTGCGGTAACGGATATTTAACCTTGAGGCAGCATCATCGTTGCAAGTCGAAAAGACTTGCAAATGTTCCGCGTCTGTTCCATTTGGGTGAGTAGGAACAAGACGAGAACGCAAACCAACGTTGCCGCTTTGATGGCAGCATGCAACAAGGGCGCAAATCATGGCAACGGCGAACTTACTCGATATGGGCGAAAAACGCAGCGCGGACAAACAGAAGGCCCTCGATAGCGCCTTGGCGCAGATCGAACGGCAATTCGGCAAGGGCTCGATCATGAAGTTGGGCGGCCAGAACCAGCTGCCCGAGATCGAGGCGACTTCGACCGGGTCGCTTGGCCTCGATATCGCGCTTGGCATCGGCGGCCTTCCCAAGGGCCGGATCATCGAGATTTACGGACCGGAAAGTTCGGGCAAGACGACCCTGACGCTCCATGCGATTGCGGAAGAGCAGAAGAAGGGCGGTGTCTGCGCGTTTGTCGACGCCGAACATGCATTCGACCCGCAATACGCCAAGAAGCTTGGCGTGAATCTCGACGAGTTGCTGATTTCCCAGCCCGATACGGGCGAGCAGGCGCTGGAGATCACGGATACGCTGGTCCGCTCGGGCGCGGTCAGCATGGTGGTCGTCGATTCTGTTGCGGCCCTGACACCCAAGTCGGAACTCGAAGGCGATATGGGCGACAGTTCGGTCGGCGTTCACGCCCGACTGATGAGCCAGGCGATGCGCAAGCTGACGGGATCGATTTCCCGATCGAATTGCATGGTGATTTTCATCAACCAGATCCGGATGAAGATCGGCGTGATGTTTGGCTCGCCAGAGACGACGACCGGTGGCAACGCCTTGAAGTTCTATGCTTCCGTCCGTCTCGACATTCGTCGAATCGGCTCGATCAAGGACCGGGATGAAGTTGTCGGGAACCTGACAAAAGTGAAGGTGGTCAAGAACAAGGTCGCCCCGCCATTCAAGCAGGTCGAATTCGACATCATGTATGGCGAGGGCATCTCCAAGACGGGCGAGTTGCTCGACCTGGGCGTCAAGGGCGGTGTCGTGGAGAAGTCGGGAGCCTGGTATTCCTACGGCGACGAACGGATCGGGCAGGGACGCGAGAATTCGAAACAATTTCTCAAGGACAACCCGGCGATCGCGGATGAAATCGAAGACAAGATCAGGGCGGCCCATGGTCTCGATTTCGATATGAAACACGACGAGCGAGACGACGTCATCGACGACTGAACTCCGGGCCTGATCAAGCAGTGCCGGAAACCGGGGGCCGCGTGCAAACGTCGGCCCCTTTTGCTTGTCCAGACCTCGGCGTGGGGATAGGACAAGCGCGCATGTGAGCAGAGGGATGACCCATGGCCGGCCTGAATGATATTCGTACGAAGTTTCTGGAGTACTTCGCCCGCAATGGACATGCAAAGGTGGAGTCGAGCCCGCTCGTCCCCCGCAATGACCCGACCCTGATGTTCACGAATTCGGGCATGGTTCAGTTCAAGAACGTCTTCACCGGTGTGGAGCATCGTGATTACAACCGCGCAACCACCTCGCAGAAATGCGTGCGAGCCGGGGGCAAGCACAACGATCTGGACAATGTCGGTTATACCGCACGCCACCATACCTTTTTCGAAATGTTGGGAAACTTCAGCTTTGGGGATTACTTCAAAGCCGATGCGATTCCCTTTGCCTGGGAGCTGATCACCAAGGAATTCGGGATCGATCCGAAGCGGCTTCTGGTCACCGTTTACCATACCGACGATGAGGCGGCCGCGATCTGGAAGAAGGTGGCGGGTCTGTCCGACGACCGGATCATCCGCATTCCGACGAATGACAATTTCTGGATGATGGGCCCGACCGGACCCTGCGGACCCTGCACCGAGATTTTCTATGATCACGGCGACCATATTCCCGGCGGACCCCCGGGAAGTCCGGATGAAGACGGCGACCGGTTCATCGAGATCTGGAACCTGGTCTTCATGCAATATGAGCAGTTCGAGGATGGGACGCGGCGCGACCTGGCTGCCCAAAGTATTGACACCGGCATGGGGCTGGAACGGGTCGGCGCGCTTCTGCAGGGCAAGCATGACAATTACGACACCGACCTGATGCGTGCGTTGATCGAGGCGAGTGCCCACGCGACGTCGACCGAACCCGATGGGCCGGACAATATCCACCACCGCGTGATCGCCGACCACCTGCGGTCGACCTCCTTCCTGATCGCGGATGGGGTGATGCCGTCCAATGAGGGGCGCGGCTATGTCCTGCGCCGGATCATGCGGCGGGCGATGCGTCACGCCCATCAGGCGGGCGCGAAGGATACGGTGATGCACCGCCTTGTCCCCGCGCTGGTGACCCAGATGGGGCAGCATTATCCAGAGCTGGTCCGGGCCAAGTCCTTGATCGAAGAGACTTTGCGGGGCGAGGAAGAGCGGTTCCGCACGACGCTGGACCGCGGGTTGCGCCTGCTTGAGGACGAGGTCAGCAAGCTTCCCGATGGTGGCGTTCTGGGGGGGGAGGCTGCGTTCAAACTCTATGACACATATGGATTTCCGCTGGATCTGACGCAGGATGCGCTGCGCGAAAAGGGGCTGAAGGTCGACACGGAGGGGTTCGATGCCTCCATGGCCGAGCAGAAGGCCCGGGCGCGTGCGGCCTGGGCCGGGTCGGGGGAGCAGGCGGATGCTGCCATCTGGTTCGATCTTGCGGACCGGTTCGGAACCACCGAATTCCTGGGCTACGATACCGAAACCGCCGAAGGTCAGATCCTTGCACTCGTGTCGGATGGCGCCGAAACGCCGTCGGCCAAAGCCGGGCAAACGGTGGCGATCGTGGTTAACCAGACGCCATTCTACGCGGAAAGCGGCGGTCAGGTCGGCGATACCGGAACGATCCGGACCGAAGGTGGACGCGCGCGGATCACCGACACCCGCAAATCGGCGGGCGTCTTCATGCATGTGGCCACGGTCGAAGAGGGCGAAATCGCACCGGGGCAAACCGCAGAGTTGAATGTCGATCACGCTCGCCGTTCCGCGATCCGGGCCAACCATTCCGCCACCCATCTGCTGCACGAAGCATTGCGGGGGGCTTTGGGCGATCATGTCGCGCAGCGCGGCTCGCTCAATGCGCCCGACCGTCTCCGTTTCGATTTCAGTCATGGCCATGCGGTCACGGTCGAACAATTGGCGCAGGTCGAAGCCGAGGTGAACGGGTTCATCCGCCAGAATACGCCGGTGACCACCCGTATCATGGAGCCGGACGCCGCGCGCGACCTGGGGGCGCAGGCGCTATTTGGCGAAAAATACGGTGACGAGGTTCGGGTTGTCTCGATGGGTCAGCAGGCCGGATCGGGGAAGGGTGCGGACAAGCGGACCTATTCGATCGAACTCTGCGGCGGCACCCATGTCGGAAATACCGGCGAGATCGGCGCCTTCGTGACCTTGGGCGATCAGGCGTCAAGCGCGGGCGTTCGCCGGATCGAGGCGCTGACCGGACAGGCGGCGATGGACTTCCTGCGTGCGCAGGATCGTCGCGTCTCCGAGCTTGCCAATATCTTCAAGGTTCAGCCCGAGGAGGTGGGCGACCGCGTCCGCGCCCTCATGGACGAGCGGAAGGCGTTGCAGGCCGAAGTTGCGGACCTTCGCCGTGAACTGGCCATGGGGTCGGGGGCGGAAGCGCAGGAAATCAACGGGATGAAGGCCGTTCTTCAAGTACTATCCGGTGTTTCCGGCAAGGATCTCGGCCCGATGATCGACGCACAGAAACAGGCGCTAGGCTCCGGCGTCATCGTCTTTGTGGCAGACACAGGCGGAAAGCCCGCCGTCGCGGCCGGAGTTACCAAGGACCTGACCGACAAGGTCTCTGCCGTCGATCTGGTCAAGGCCGCGGTCGAAGCGCTTGGCGGTCGGGGTGGCGGCGGTCGTCCCGAGATGGCTCAGGGTGGCGGGGCGGATATCGCGCAGGCGGACGCCGCACTGGAGGCCGTGCGGGCGGTGATCGCGGGCGCCTAGTGCCCCGTGGTCCGCGAAAAGACCTGCATCACGACGATCCCGGTCACGATCAGCGCCATGCCGATCACCGCCGGTACGTCGAGCTTTTGTCCAAAGGCGATCCAGCCGATGCTGGCGATCAGGACGATTCCGAGGCCGGACCAGATGGCATAGGTCACCCCGACCGGGATCGTGCGCAGAACCTGTGACAGCAGGACAAGTGCGACCAGAAAGCAGCTGGCCGCGATGACCGATGGCCAGAACCGTGTGAACCCTTCGGACAGCTTCAGGGCCGATGTTCCGATGGTTTCGGCCACGATTGCGAAGAACAGGTAAATCCAGTGCATCAGCGCCCCACGTAGCGGTCGCGCCGATGATTGACGGCGATGATCAGGTTGACGATCACCGCCCCCAGGACCGAAGCCGCCACCGCAGGCAGGGGCAGCAGCGCCAGCGCGACGGCAAAGAGGACCGCATCGAACGCCAGTTGAACCCAGCCCGCCCGGATGCCGAACGCCTCCTGCACCCAAAGCGCCAGGATGCCGATGCCGCCGAGCGATGCACCGTGCCGGAACAGAACGATCAACCCCATGCCGATGACCGCACCCGACAGGGCCGAGGCGGCCCATGGGTTCAGTGTCTGGAACGTCACGACCTCGGGCATGACCCGCGACAGGACCGACACCATCGTGACGGCGATGGCGGTTTTCACGACAAAGCCCGGGCCCATCCGCAGCCAGCCAAGCACATAGAACGGCAGGTTCACCAGAAAGAACCAGACCCCGAAAGACCAGTCGGTCGCATAGGACAGGATCACGCCGAGTCCCGCGGTCTGCCCGGTAACAAGCCCCGCCGCAGTCAAGAACTGCACCCCGAGCGCGCAAAGCGTTGTGCCCAGCAGGAACGCCTGCGAGTCTTCCAGCAGACTGTGACGGAGCGGCGACGGGCGGTGCGGTTCGCGGCTGTCGGACGGGGGCAGGGAGCGTGTCATCCCCGTGACCTATTGCCGGGCGGAACACCTGTCCAGCGACGCAAACGGAAAAAGGGCGCAGCCGATGCCACGCCCTTCTTTCTTCTCGGCTCAAATATCCCGGGGGTGCGGGGGCTGGCCCCCGCTGCCTTATCCGGCCAGCGCTGCGTTCAGGTTCTGGTCGATTTTTTCCAGGAAACCCATCGTCGTCAGCCACTTCTGATCGGGGCCGACCAGCAGGGCCAGGTCCTTGGTCATGTCGCCCGCTTCGACGGTGTCCACGATGACCTTTTCCAGCGTCTCGGCAAACCGCAACAGCTGCGCATTGTCGTCCAGCTTGGCGCGGTGCTTCAGACCGCCGGTCCAGGCAAAGATCGACGCGATAGAGTTGGTCGAGGTCTGCTTGCCCGCCTGATGCTGGCGGTAGTGGCGGGTGACGGTGCCGTGGGCGGCCTCGGCCTCCACGATCTTGCCGTCGGGCGTCATCAGCTGCGAGGTCATCAGGCCAAGCGAGCCGAAGCCCTGCGCCACGGTGTCGGACTGCACGTCGCCGTCATAGTTCTTGCAGGCCCAGACATAGCCCCCCGACCACTTCATTGCCGAAGCGACCATGTCGTCGATCAGGCGGTGCTCATAGGTGATGCCCGCTTCCTTGAACTGGTCGGCGAATTCCGCGTCGAAGATCCGCTGGAAGATCAGCATGAACTGGCCGTCATACTGCTTGAGGATCGTGTTCTTGGTCGACAGATAGACCGGGTAGTTGCGCTTGAGGCCATAGTTGAACGACGCCCGCGCGAAATCCTCGATCGACTTGTCGAGGTTGTACATCGACATGAAGACGCCAGAGGACGGGGCATCGAAGACCTCGTGTTCCTCGACGGTGCCGTCCTCGCCGACGAATTTCATCGACAGCTTGCCCGGCCCGGGGAACTTCATGTCCGTCGCGCGGTACTGATCGCCAAAGGCGTGGCGACCGATGACGATGGGCTGCGTCCAGCCGGGCACCAGCCGCGGCACGTTGGAGCAGATGATCGGCTCGCGGAAGACGACGCCGCCCAGGATGTTGCGGATCGTGCCATTGGGCGAGCGCCACATCTTCTTGAGGCCGAATTCCTCGACCCGCGCCTCGTCGGGCGTGATCGTGGCGCATTTCACGCCGACGCCGACTTCCTTGATCTTCTCGGCGGCGTCGATGGTGATCTGGTCGTTCGTCTCGTCACGGGCCTCGATGCCCAGATCGTAGTAGAGCAGGTCGATGTCCAGATACGGCAGGATCAGCTTGTCCTTGATGAACTGCCAGATGATCCGGGTCATTTCATCGCCGTCGAGCTCGACGACAGGGTTGTCTACCTTGATCTTGGTCATGGGGGTCTCCGGTGGCGGTTTGATTTGCGGCGTCCTAGCGCAAATGCCGAACGGACGCTAGGCGGTATACGGTGGCATACCGGAATTTTCGCAGATTGGCTGACGAACCGTTTACCGTGCGAAGAACGCCGCGATCCGGGGGCTCAGCCAGTCCCAGAGGGCGGGCGCGCCACGGGCGATCTGGGTGCCGACACGGATGCGCACCGTCTCTTCGGTCACGTTGTAATCCGTCCAGCTGCCGCCGCCATTGGAGAGGTTCAGGTTGGGCGGCTGGAACCGGTCGAGCGACTTGGCAAAGATGGCGTCCGGCGTCTCGGCGGCCTCGAATTCATCCCAGAGGGCGCGGAATTCAGCGGCCTGATCCGCGGGCAGCAGGCCGAAGATGCGGTCTGCCGCGACGGCCTCATCCGCGGCCTGGCCCTGGGTTTCGCCGAAGATCGGCGTGTCGCCCGCGTCGATCTCGACCAGGTCGTGCAGGATCAGCATCCGGATCACCCGGTCGATCTGCACCCCTTCGGACGCGTGGGGTGCCAGCGTCAGGGCAAAGAGCGTCAGGTGCCACGAATGCTCGGCGGTGTTCTCATGCCGCGCCCCGTCGGCGTTCCGGGTCGCCCGGATCACCGATTTCAGACGATCCGCTTCGATCAGGAATGCCATGCGGGCGTCGAGGTCGGCGTGATCCTGCGACATCACCCCAGGTCCCAGGGCCCCTTTGGCGCCTGTTTCTCTTCCGGCTTCTCCGCTGGTTTCTCGGGGGTTTTCGGCGCGGGTTCGGCGGCCTTGGCCGTCTTGCGGGCTTCGTCCGCTTCGGCGGTGCGTGCTGCGGGCCGACTGACGGTGGACTTTGGCTTCTCCTTCGGCGCGTCCCTGGTCTCGGCCTGAGCCTTTGCGGGCTCCGGGATCGGGGCATCCTCCTCTACGGCATCCTTTGCCGTGGCCTCCGTCTCGTCCGGTTGAGCGGCCTTGGCCTTCGCTTCGGCGGCCTTTTCCAGGATCCGCGCGTCCAGAAGTTCGTCGGCCCGGATCGCTGCCCGCTGCACGCGGATCGACGTGATGAAGGCTTCCTGCAACGTCTGGGAGCTGTCGCCGATCGACTTGGAGATGATGTTGATCATCTCTTCATCGCCCGTCTTGTGGATGTGCTCGATCAGGCGCGCGGCGAGTTTGTCGGCAAGGTCGTCAGCAAGTGACACGGGCAGAGTCCTCTCTGGGGGTGGCGATAACCGATCAGCGCGACGTTTCCGTCAGGCGGCGGGCGACGTAGTCCCGCACATCGCCGATCATCGGGTCCATGTAGGGGTCTTCGAAGAAATGGCCCGCACCTTCCATTTCGGTATGCGTGATGGTGATGCCCTTCTGTTCGTGCAGCTTGGCCACCAGCGCGCGGGTATCGGTCGGCGGGGCAACGCGGTCATTTGCGCCGTTGATGATCAGACCGCTGGCCGGGCAAGGGGCGAGGAAGCTGAAATCGTAGCGGTCGGCCGGCGGCGAGACCGAGATGAAGCCGGTGATCTCGGGGCGGCGCATCAGAAGCTGCATGCCGATCCAGGCCCCGAACGAGAATCCGGCGACCCAGCAGTGCTTAGCATTGGGGTTCATCGCCTGAAGATAGTCAAGCGCGCTGGCCGCATCCGAAAGCTCGCCGATGCCCTGATCATATTCGCCCTGCGACCGGCCCACGCCCCGGAAGTTGAAGCGCAGGACCGTGAACCCCAGTTCCAGAAACGCATAGTGCAGGTTGTAGACGACCCGGTTATTCATCGTCCCGCCGAATTGCGGGTGCGGGTGCAGGATGATCGCGATCGGCGCGTCCTTGACCTTCTGGGGATGATAGCGGCCCTCGAGGCGGCCTTCGGGGCCGGGGAAGATCACTTCGGGCATGGTCGCTCCTTCGTCTGACGCGCGAGTTGACGGCGGAACGGGCCAGGGGGTAGTCCCCGTCAACCAGTCGTCCCTGTCGCCGGTGTCAGCAGGTATGCCAGACAGGCAGGGGCGTCAATCGGAGGGGGCGTCATGAAGCTGAGTACCAAGGGTCGCTATGCGATGGTCGCGCTCGCCGATCTGGCGCAGCAGCAGGCGGGGACGACCACCTCGCTGGCCGAAATCTCTCGCAGGCAGGATATCTCGCTCCCCTACCTGGAGCAGTTGTTCGTCAAATTGCGCCGCGCCGGCATGGTCGAGAGCGTGCGGGGCCCGGGGGGCGGCTATCGCCTGGCCCGTTCGCCCTCGGACATCCGTGTGTCGGACGTGCTGGAAGCCGTCGATGAGACGGTCAGCGCCATGCACACCGGCGCTGCCGCATCCGGAGGCCTGTCGGGCAGCCGGGCGCAGTCAATGACGAACCGTCTGTGGGAATCGCTGTCGGCGCATGTCTATGTGTTTCTCCACCAGACGCGGTTGTCCGATGTGGTCCAGAACGAGTTGACGCCCTGTCCGGCGGTGCCCTCCCTGTTCCAGGTCGTCGACGAATAGGACGCGGTTTCGCGCTGCCGCGCGAGAGTATTTGCAAAAGCAGAGAAGGGGGCCGGATGCCCGAACGGGTCTATCTCGACTGGAACGCGACGGCGCCTGTGCGCAGGGAAGCCCGGGACGCGATGATTGCCGCCATGGACGTGGTCGGCAACCCGTCGTCGGTGCACGGCGAGGGGCGCGCGGCCAAGGCCCTGGTGGAACGGTCGCGCGCCGAGGTCGCGACGGCCATGGGGGCCTCTGCGTCGGACGTCGTCTTCGTGTCGGGTGCCACCGAGGGCGCGGCCCTGGCCATGGCGGGGCGCGGCCTTGCCACATCTGCCATGGAGCATGACGCCGTCGCGGCCTGGGGCGACGGGTCGCTTGCCGTCGATGCGCGGGGGCAGGTCGCGGTGTCCGACCCCTCCGGCAGCGCGCTGCAACTGGCCAACTCGGAAACCGGGATCTTGCAGGACCTGCCTGCGGGCCTTGCGCTGAGCGACATGACCCAGGCCTTTGGGAAGATGCCACTGGCCTTCGACTGGTCCGGAGTCGAGATGGCGTTGGTCTCCGCGCATAAACTGGGCGGGCCCAAGGGTATCGGCGCGCTGGTGATCCGACGGGGCCTGGACGTCGTAAGTCAGATAAGGGGCGGAGGGCAGGAGATGGGGCGACGGTCCGGCACCGAAAACATTATCGGCATCGCGGGCTTCGGTGCGGCCGCCACCGCAGCGGCGCAAGATCTGGAGGCCGGAGTGTGGGACCGGGTTGCGCAACTTAGAACTTTTCTAGAAACAAGTCTTGAGGGCGCGGACAATCCGACTATTTTAGTCGGAAAGGAATCGAAGCGCTTGCCGAACACGTCCTGCCTCATCACCCCCGGGTGGAAGGGCGAGACACAGGTGATGGCCCTCGATCTGGCGGGATTCGCGGTCAGCGCGGGCTCTGCCTGCAGCTCGGGCAAGGTTCGCGCAAGCGCCGTGCTGACGGCAATGGGATACGGTCCGGGCGAGGCCGACTGCGCGATCCGCGTCAGTCTGGGGCCGGACACGACGCAAACACAGGTGGCCCGGTTCGTGGAAACGTTCCGCCGCCTGAGGGACAGGAGACGGGCATGACGGCTTTGGATGATGTGCAGGTCAAGGATGGCGTCGCACCGGACGTGCGCGTGAAAGATGGCGTCGACGCCGAAACCGTCGAGGCGGTCAAGGGCCTGTCGGGCACCTACAAGCACGGCTGGAACACCGAGATCGAGATGGAGTACGCCCCCAAGGGCCTCTCCGAGGATATCGTCCGCCTGATTTCCGAAAAGAACAACGAACCCGCCTGGATGCTGGAATGGCGGCTGGATGCCTATCGCCGCTGGCTCAAGCTGGAAGAGCCGACTTGGGCCATGGTCGACTATCCCAAGATCGACTTTCAGGATCAGTATTATTACGCCCGCCCGGCCAGCATGGCGGTCAAGCCCAAGTCCCTGGATGAGGTCGACCCGAAGCTGTTGGAAACCTACAAGAAACTCGGAATCCCGTTGAAGGAGCAGGCGCTTCTGGCGGGGGTGGAGCCCGCGGCAGAGGACCGGAAGGTCGCGGTGGACGCCGTATTCGACTCCGTCTCGGTCGGCACGACCTTCAAGGCGGAGCTGGCCAAGGCCGGTGTCATCTTCTGCTCGATCTCCGAGGCCATTCAGGACCACCCGGATCTGGTCAAGAAATACCTCGGCTCGGTCATTCCGGCGTCGGACAACTACTATGCCACGCTGAACGCGGCGGTGTTTTCCGACGGCAGCTTCGTCTACATCCCCAAGGGCGTGCGTTGCCCGATGGAGCTGTCGACGTACTTCCGCATCAACGCCGAGAATACGGGCCAGTTCGAACGAACGCTCATCATCGCGGACGAAGGCAGCTACGTCAGCTACCTCGAAGGCTGCACCGCGCCCAAGCGCGACGTGGCCCAACTGCACGCGGCCTGTGTCGAGCTGGTCCTGCTCGACGATGCGGAGATCAAGTATTCCACCGTGCAGAACTGGTATCCGGGCGACGAGAACGGCAAGGGCGGCATCTACAACTTCGTCACCAAGCGCGCCGATTGCCGGGGGGCGCGGTCCAAGGTGATGTGGACGCAGGTCGAAACCGGGTCGGCGGTGACGTGGAAATACCCGTCCTGCATCCTGCGCGGCGACGATTCACAGGGCGAATTTTACTCCATCGCCATCGCCAATAACATGCAGCAGGCCGACACCGGGACGAAGATGATCCACCTGGGCAAGAATACCAAGTCGCGGATCGTCTCCAAGGGCATTTCGGCGGGCAAGGCGCAGAATACCTATCGCGGCCTCGTGTCGATGCACCCGAAAGCCAAGAATTCGCGCAACTATACCCAGTGCGACAGCCTTCTGATCGGCGACAAATGCGGGGCGCACACGGTTCCGTATATCGAGGTGAAAAACAACTCCTCCCGCGTGGAACACGAGGCGACGACCTCCAAGGTGGACGACGATCAGCTGTTCTACTGCCGCTCGCGCGGGATGGACGAGGAAGAGGCCGTGGCCCTGGTGGTGAACGGGTTCTGCAAGGAAGTGCTGCAAGCGCTGCCGATGGAGTTCGCGATGGAAGCGCAGGCGCTGGTGGCGATCTCGCTGGAGGGGTCGGTGGGGTGAAGTTTCTTTGCGCCTCGCAAGACGCTGACAAGGAAAGACAATGTTGATGAGGGGCATGGCCAACGATCTTGTTCAGCCGATACCCGGAACGTGGTCGGGTGGCGGCCGGTGAAGCGGGCGCCGTTCACGATCCCCGGTCCGCTGGAGGTGTTGCGGGTTCTGCCGAAGGTGGGTCTGCACCTTCTGCTGCCGGCGATGGTTCTGGGTGCCGTGTTCGGAAGCCTGTTCGATCTGCTCATGACCCACAGCGGCTATCCCGTTGCCCTGGCGGGACTGGTGCTCGGGCCCGTCGTGTTTGCCTTTGCGATCAATGGCATCACCCGCGCGGACGAGGCCTATGCCGAAAAGATGGCGGCCTATGCGGAAAGCTACCGCAAGGCCGAAAACGCAAAACGCACGATTGCCGCACAGGAACGCGGCGATCTGGTTCAGTTGGAAGAACATCGCGCCCGGCGGCGCTGACGAGGAAAAGAAAATGCTGAAGATCAAAGACCTGCACGTAAAGCTCGAAGACGAAGACAAGCAGATCCTGAAGGGGATCGACCTGGAGGTGCCCGCCGGCGAAGTGCATGCGATCATGGGGCCGAACGGGTCGGGCAAGTCGACGCTCTCCTATGTCCTGTCGGGCCGGGACGGGTACGAGGTGACCGAAGGCACGGCGCATCTGGGCGAGCATGACCTGCTGGATATGGAGCCCGAAGAGCGCGCCGCCGCCGGCCTGTTCCTCGCATTCCAGTATCCCGTGGAAATCCCCGGTGTTGGCAACATGACCTTCCTGCGCACCGCCGTGAACGCGCAGCGCAAGGCACGGGGCGAGGAGGAGCTGTCGGCCGGTGACTTCCTCAAGATCGTGCGCGCCAAGGCGAAAGACCTCAAGATCGACGCCGAGATGCTAAAGCGTCCGGTCAATGTCGGATTCTCGGGCGGCGAAAAGAAGCGCAACGAGATCCTGCAGATGGCGATGCTGGAGCCAAAAATGTGCATCCTCGACGAGACGGACTCGGGCCTCGACGTCGATGCGATGAAGTTGGTGTCCGACGGCGTGAACGCGCTGCGTTCCCCCGACCGCGGGTTCCTTGTCATCACGCATTATCAGCGGCTTCTCGACCACATCAAACCGGATGTCGTGCACATCATGGCGGATGGTCGGATCATCAAATCCGGCGGGCCGGAGCTGGCTCTGGAAGTCGAGACCAACGGCTATGCCGACCTGCTGGAAGGGGCGGCCTGATGGTGGCCGACCCGAAGAAAAACGCGACCGATGAACGGCTTGCCAGCCTGACCCTGCCGCAAGAAAGTGGCTGGCTTGGCAGCGCGCGTCAGAATGCCCTTGCCCGGGTCAAGGCGACCGGCCTGCCGGGACGGCGCGACGAATACTGGCGCTATACCAACCCGGCGGCCCTGGTTCAGGCCGATCCTGGAACGACCGTCGGCACACCTCAGGCGGATCCATTCGACGCGATCGAGGCCGTTGTGATCATGGTCGAGGACGACAGGGTCACGCTGACCGAAGACCTGCCTGAAGGTCTTGAAATCATGCGTCTTTCAGATGCCGGAAAGGCGGACATACATTGGGCGCGCGATATCTATGGCGTGCTAGAAATGCGGGGGTCCGGGCCGGTGCCGCGGCCCTTGGCCATGCTCAACACCGCATTCGCGACCGACGGTGTCGTGATCCGCGCGACGGGCAAGATCGCGCGTCCCGTCCACATCCGCACCGTCGGGAAGGGTGACCTGATCCTGCATCACGTCGTCCGGGTCGAGGCCGGGGCATCGCTGACCCTCCTGAAATCCGGCACCAGCGGCGCTCGCGCCAATACCGTGACCGAGGTCGATATCGGCGAAGGCGGCGCGTTGCATCACCTGCGCATCCAGGGCCCCGATCATCACCGGCACGTCAACACCCATGTCTTCGTCCGTCAGGCGGCAGAGACCACGTTCAAGTCGTTCACCCTGTCTGCAAATGGTCAGATGACGCGCAACGAGGCGGTGATCGAGCTGACCGGCGACAATGCCGTGAGCACGACCGCCTGCGCGGCCTTCGGCAAGGGCGACTTTCATCACGATGACACGGTTTTCGTCACCCATGACGCTGTGAATTGCCAAAGCCGCCAGGTCTTCAAGAAGGTCCTGCGCGACGGGGCGACCGGCGTGTTCCAGGGCAAGATCCTTGTCAAGGAAGGCGCGCAGAAAACAGACGGTTACCAGATCAGCCAGGCCCTCCTGCTGGACGATGACAGCCAGTTTCTCGCCAAGCCCGAGCTGGAGATCTATGCCGATGACGTGGCCTGTTCGCACGGCTCCACCACCGGGGCCATCGACGAGACGGCGCTGTTCTACCTGCGCTCGCGCGGTGTGCCCAAGCGGGTCGCGACCGATCTGCTGGTGCTGAGTTTCCTTGCCGAAGCGGTCGAGGAGATCGAGGATGACGGCCTCAGGGAACACGTCGGAGCTTGCCTCGCCGACTGGCTGTCGCAGGGCTGACGTGTCTGTCACCCGCGACATTCCCCGGGCGTGGCTCCGGCCCCGTGCCGTGATGGTGGGGCGCCTCGCGCAGGGCGTGGATGAGCGTATCGCTTTCGTCTACCTCGCCGTCGCCTCAGTCCTGGGGTTCGTCGCGCAATTGCCGCGCCTCGTCCGCGCCTCCCGCGCCTCCGATCCGGAATTCGAAGCGGCGATCCTGTCGGAGGCCGAGCGTGTCGGCGTCGCCATCCCCGCCGATCTGGTCGATGCGAAATTCGAGGCGCTCTTCTCGGGCGCAATCATGGGCTGGATCTTCATCGTCCCGGTTTTTCTCTATATTCTGGCGTTCCTGTCGCATCAGATCGCGCGTCTCTTCGGCGGTCGTGGCACCGGCCTGCGCGCCCGTGTCGCGTTGTTCTGGTCCGTCCTCGCCGTCACACCTGCCATGTTGCTCTTGGGTCTGACGTCCGGTTTCATCGGGGCGGGCCCGGCCCAAACCCTGGTCGGCACTGTCGCGATCTGTGCCTTCATCTGGATCTGGCTCAATTCCCTTTACGTCGCGGAGACGCCCGAATGATTGATGTGGATGCCATCCGCGCGCAGTTCCCGATCTTGTCCCGGCAGGTGAACGGCAGGCCGCTTGTCTATCTCGACAACGGGGCATCGGCGCAGAAACCGCAGGTCGTTCTCGATACGATCCAGCGCGCCTATGGCCATGAATATGCAAATGTTCACCGGGGCTTGCACACGCTTTCGACCATCTCGACCGACAATTACGAGGCCGTCCGCGGCACCGTCGCCCGCTTCCTGAATGCGCCGAGCGAGGATCACATTGTCTTCACCTCCGGCACGACCGAGGCGATGAACCTGATCAGCTATGGGTGGGCCGCCCCGCGCCTTCAGGCGGGCGACGAGATCATCCTGTCGATCATGGAGCATCACGCCAATATCGTGCCGTGGCATTTCCTGCGCGAACGGCTTGGGGTGAAACTGGTCTGGGTCGATACGGATGTGAACGGTGATCTTGATCCGCAGGCCGTTCTGGATGCCATCACCGACCGCACCCGAATGATAGCGATTACGCATCTTTCCAATGTCTTGGGAACCGTTGTTGATGTGAAAACCATCTGCGTCGGCGCGCGGGCCAAGGGTATTCCCGTGGTCGTCGACGGCTCGCAGGCGGCGGTTCACATGCCGGTCGATGTGGCGGATCTCGGCTGTGATTTCTATGCGATCACGGGGCACAAGCTCTATGGCCCGTCCGGCTCCGGCGCGGTCTATATCCGACCCGAACGCATGGCCGAGATGCAGCCTTTCATGGGTGGGGGCGACATGATCCGCGACGTGGGCCGCGATACCATTACCTGGAATGACCCGCCCATGAAGTTCGAGGCCGGAACGCCCGGCATCGTTCAGACCATCGGTCTGGGCGCGGCGCTCGAGTGGATGATGGACCTTGGCATGGACAACATCGCCGCCCATGAGACGGCGCTGCGCGACTATGCGCGTGACCGGCTGGCGGGTCTCAACTGGCTGAATGTGCAGGGACAATCGGCAACCAAGGCCGCGATCTTCAGCTTCACGCTCGACGGCGCGGCCCATGCGCACGACATCTCGACCGTGCTCGACAAGAAAGGCGTGGCCGTGCGCGCGGGGCATCATTGCGCCCAACCTCTGATGCAGCATCTCGGCGTCAGCGCCACCTGCCGGGCCAGCTTTGCGGTCTACAACACCAAGGCCGAAGTCGATGTCCTGATCGACAGCCTTGAACTCTGTCACGATCTCTTTTCGTAACAACGGCTTGACGGGCAAACTTCACGTAAAATCGGCCAGCGTGGCTCCGGTCACGCGCAGCAAATCCTTCGGTGCAATCGGAAAGACGTGCCGCGGCGTTCCGGCTGCGGCCCAGACCACGTCGAAGTCGATCAAACGCGGATCCATCCAGACCGGGCTTGGCGTCAAATGGCCGATGGGCGACACGCCGCCAATGGCAAAGCCGGTCGTGGCGCGGACGACGTTTGCGTCGGCGCGGGTCAGCGGCATCCCGGCCAGTCCCTGCGCCTTGACGTCATCGACCCGGTTGCCCCCTGCCGTCACGAAGAGCGCGCACCCGTTGCCCTGACCGAAAATGATCGACTTCGCGATTTGATCGAGGGTGCAGCCCACCGAAGCCGCCGCCTGTTCCGCCGTCCGGCAATCGCCGAGTTCCGCCACATCGGCGGGCAGGCCCAGGGCCTCGAGCGTTGCGATCACGCGCTTCAATGACTTGCTCATGGGCCTTATCTGCCTGTTGACGCCAAGGCTGCCAAGGGGCCATCTCGGTCAATGTTCCGCAGTTCCATCACCCGCCATCCCATACCTTTCGACACGTCAGCCGGGCAGTCCGCCGTGGACGAAACCGCGCCGCCTGCGTCGGTCGTCGACCTTGTGGCCGGTGCCGCCGGGTGCAGCCCCTATCTCACGGGTCTGATGCGGCGCGAAAAGGAATGGCTGCCATTCCTTTGGGAGACTTCGCCCGAGGCTGTTCTGGAAAGCATCCTGAACGATATCAAAGCAATCGACGGCGACCCCATGGCCCCCTTGCGTCAGGCCAAGCGCCGCGCCGCCCTGCTGATCGGTTTGGCGGAACTGGGGGGTGTCTGGCCGGTCATGCGGGCCACGGCGGCTTTGACCGACTTCGCGGATGCGGCGCTTTCCAAATGTCTGACATTTGGAGTGGCGCGCCACGCCAAGGGGCCGGTGACAGGCGACGGCGGCCTCTTCGCGGTCGCCATGGGCAAGATGGGCGCGCATGAGCTGAACTATTCCAGCGACATCGACATCGTATTGCTTTTCGATGAAACCCGTTATGCGTCAGACGATTACGGGACGGCGCGTGCGATCCTGCTCAAGGCGGCGCGCACCGCGATGGCGCAAATGTCTGACATTACATCGGACGGCTATGTCTTTCGCACCGATCTGCGGCTGCGCCCCGATCCCGGCTCCACCCCCATCGTCCTGTCAACCGAAGCGGCCGAGCGGTACTACGAGGCCATGGGTCGCACATGGGAGCGGGCCGCCTGGATCAAGGCGCGGGCTGCTGCGGGGGCCACGCAGGCGGGAGAGGCGTTCATCGACCGGCTCAGCCCCTTCGTCTGGCGACGGCACCTCGATTTCGCCGTGGTCGAAGAGGCGCATGACATGCGGCGCCGCATCCGAGACCACAAGGGACTGGCAGGCGATTGGGACATTCCGGGCCATGATGTGAAACTGGGTCAGGGCGGCATCCGGGAGATCGAATTCCTCGCCCAGACGCAGCAGATCATCGCAGGCGGACGCGATCCGTCGCTCCGGGTGCGCGGCACCTTGCCCGCGCTCGATGCGCTGGTCGCGGCGGGTTGGGTCAAGCCGCGCGACAGGGAAATCCTCGCGCGGGAATACTGCTATCTGCGTCGTGTGGAGCATTGCGTCCAGATGGTGCAGGACGCCCAGACGCACCGCCTGCCGCGCGATGAAGACGGGTTGCGGCGTCTGGCCTGTTTCATGGGCGAGGGGGATGCCAAGGCGTTCGTCGCCGACCTGCGCGACCGGATGCGCGCCGTCGAGGCGATCACCGAGCCGTCGTTCCGGCCGCGCGGCGTCGTCGGGCCGGAGCAGACGATCGAAGGGGCCGACGCGGTCACCGAGCGCTGGATGACCTATCCGGCGCTGCGATCCGACCGGGCGCGCGTCATCTTCCGGCGGATCGGGCCGAAATTGCTCGGCTCGCTTGCCGGGGCCGTCAAGCCGACCGAGGCGCTCGCAGCCTTCGACGGGTTTCTGCGGGGCCTGCCCGCGGGGGTGCAGGTCTTTTCGCTGTTCGAAGCCAACCCGAAGCTGGTGGCGTTGTTGGCCGATATCTGCGCCACGGCCCCTGATCTGGCGCGCCATCTGGCGGGCAATGCGGGCGTTCTGGATGCGGTGATCGACGGCTCTTTCCTGTCCGACCTGCCGGAGCAATGGACGCCGCCTGACCTTCCGCCCGAGTTCGAGACCGGGCTGGATGCTCTGCGCCTTTGGCACCGGGAGGCGCATTTCCGGATCGGGGTTCATTTGCTGCGCAGCCTTGCCACACCGGACGCCGCCGCCCGCGCCTATGCCCGGCTCGCCGAGGCGACGCTGGCCGCCTGCTGGACCCTGGCCGAGGGCGAGACGGCGCGCCGCTATGGCCGGGTCGCGGGCCTGCGGCTGGCGGGGCTTGGCATGGGGTCGCTCGGCGCGGGGCGGCTGACGGCGCGGTCCGATCTGGATCTGGTTGTTCTGCATGACGGGGGCGAAGGTCAATCGGACGGCAAGCGGGCCATCGGTGCGGGCCAATGGGCGGCGAAATTCACGCAGGTGCTGATCACGGCGCTGACGGCACCCACGGGGGCCGGGCGGCTCTATGAGGTGGATATGCGCCTGCGCCCGTCCGGGCGACAGGGTCCGGTGGCCACGCCCTTGTCGGGGTTTCGCAGCTATCAGGAAACGGAGGCCTGGGCCTGGGAACACATGGCCCTGACCCGCGCGCGGGCCGTGGTCGGCGACCCGGAGCTTTGTCGCTCCACCGAGCAGGTGCGCGCCGACATCTTGCGCGCGTCGCGCTTTGATCGCAGCGCGGTGCTGGAGGCGCTGACCGACATGCGCGCGCGTCTGCTAGAGGCGGGGCGGACCGGCGAGGGATTGGCCGTCAAGGCGGGGCCCGGTCGGATGCAGGACATCGAACTTGCGGCCCAAGCCAACGCCCTGATCTCGGGCGCGGCCCCGCGCGACCTTGCGGCGCAGCTTGGGGGCGGGGGCTGGCTTCCGCAGGATGCCTGCGCGCGATTGAAACGGACGCACGATCTGCTATCGCAGGTGCAGCAGGTGCTTCGGCTTCTGGCACCCGGCGACCCGCCGACCGACCTTGGCGCAGGGGGCGAGGCCTTTCTGGCGCGGGTGATCGGCCAGCCCGATGCGGCCGCGGTCGAAGATGCCTGCGACACGGCCGCCGAAGACGCGCGGCGTGCCATAGACGACAACCTGGAGGAGGCCTGATGGCCAAGGAAGGACAGGGTCCAGACGACCCCAAGGCCCTGATCGCGGAAGCCTACCGCATCGAAGGCATCACCGAGGCCGAATGCCGGATCATCTTCCTCGACTGGGCGCTCAGCCTGCCGGGCGACGTTATCGCGACCATTCCGCGTGTGATGGAGGGCAAGCCCGAGGATCATCCGATGACCTCTGTTCTGCGCGACGGGCTGGTGCGTCCGGCCCGCACAGGTCGGCGCGGCGGCTGGTCCGCGCGCCATCCCGACGGCGACTGACCTCAGGCGTGGGTGCCCCGCTCGCGGTAGGGGGTCGTGCCGTAATGCGCGCGGTAGCATTTCGAGAAATGCGAGGGCGAGGAAAAGCCGCAGGCCAGTGCCACGTTGATGATCGACATATCCGTCTGCATCAACAGGTTGCGCGCCCGGGCCAGACGCAATTCCATGTAGTACCGCTTGGGACTGCGGTCGAGGTAGCGGCGGAACAGGCGTTCCAGCTGCCGCGTGGACATGCCGACCTGTTCGGCCAGGGTCGCGGGGCTGACCGGGTCTTCGATGGCCTGCTCCATCTCGCGAATGACCTGCGCCAGACGCGGATGCCGCACGCCGATGCGCGTCGGGATCGACAGGCGCTGCGTGTCCTGGTCGGTGCGGATCGACGAATAGATCAGCTGATCGGCCACCAGGGCCGCCAGATCCTCGCCGAAATCGCGGGCGATGAGATGCAGCATCAGGTCGATGGAGGCGGTGCCCCCGGCGGTGGTGATGCGCTTGCTGTCGACGGTGAAGATCGCCTTGGTCAGGGTGATGTCGGGGAAATCCTCGGCAAAGCCATCCTGGTTTTCCCAATGGATCGTGGCCTTTCGCCCGTCCAGCAACCCGCTTGACGCCAGCGCCCAGGCCGCCGTGCAGAGGCCCCCGATGACGCCGCCCTTGCGGGCCTCGCGGCGCAGCCAGGTCTTGACGCGAGGGGTCGTGGCGCGTGCCACATCGACGCCGCCCACCAGAATGATCGTCTCGTCCCGTCCGATCTCGCCCAGATCGCCGTCCAGCTGGATCGCCACCCCCGAGGAGCAGCGCTTGACCGCCCCGCCTTCGCCGATGACCCGCCATTCATACAGCGTCTGGCCCGACATCCGGTTGGCCAGGCGCAGCGCGTCGATGGCGCTGGAAAAGCACATAAGGGTGAAGTTATCGAGCAGGACGAAAACGTAGCTGCGTCGTCGATCCGATGCCGACGCTGGTGCGGACGTCTGCCCTTTTTGGGTCTGACTCATGCGGCTATTCCCTGGAAGGCGCGATATCGCCCTTCGAATCCCCTATAAAGGGCAAATCCCAACTTTTGTCCCGGATCAAGCCCATCGGCCGTTTGCGGCGGCACTTCGGATGCGCTAGGGCAAAACCTCACATGATCGCCGGAGGATATTGTCATGGCGTGGTCAAAGACCGACTGGAGAGCGAAACCCCGGGTGCAGATGCCCGATTACCTTGATGCCGAGGCGCTGGCCACGGTGGAGGCAAAGCTGTCGCGCTATCCGGTGCTGGTCTTTGCGGGTGAGACGCGGACGCTGAAATCCGAACTGGCCGCCGCCGGCCGGGGCGACGCCTTCCTGTTGCAGGGCGGCGATTGCGCCGAAAGCTTTGCCGAATTCTCTTCCGACACGATCCGCGACACCTTCAAGGTGATGCTGCAGATGGCCATGGTCCTGACCTATGGCGCCAAGGTGCCCGTGGTGAAGGTGGGCCGGATGGCCGGGCAATTCGCCAAGCCACGCTCGGCCCCGACCGAGGTGAAGGATGGCGTCGAGCTGCCGTCCTACCGTGGCGACATCATCAACGAGCTGGATTTCACCCCCGAGTCGCGCATCCCCAATGCCGCCAAGATGCTGGAGGCCTATACCCAGTCGGCGGCGACGCTGAACCTGCTGCGCGCCTTTTCCAAGGGCGGCTTTGCCGACATCCACAAGGTGCATCAGTGGACCCTGGGCTTTGCGCGCGGCGAGCGGGCGGAGCAGTACCGCGACATGGCGAACCGCATTCAGGATTCGCTCGACTTCATGGCCGCCGCGGGCCTCACCTCCGAGACGAATGCCGAACTGGCGACCGTCGATTTCTATACCTCGCACGAGGCGCTCCTTCTTGAGTACGAAGAGGCGCTCTGCCGTCAGGACAGCCTGACCGGCGACTGGCTGGCGGGATCGGGTCACATGATCTGGATCGGCGACCGCACGCGGCAGCCGGACGGCGCGCATGTCGAATTCTGCCAGGGCGTCATCAACCCCATCGGTCTGAAATGCGGCCCGACCACCACCGCCGAAGACCTGAAGGTGCTGATCGACAAGCTGAACCCCAAGAACGAGATGGGTCGCCTGACCCTCATCGCGCGCTTCGGGGCGGGGCAGGTAGGCGACCACCTTCCGCGCCTGATCAAGGCGGTTCGGGAGATGGACGCCAATGTCGTCTGGACCTGCGACGCGATGCACGGCAACACCATCAAGTCCTCCACCGGCTACAAGACGCGACCCTTCGAAAGCGTGCTGCGCGAAGTGCAGGAGTTCTTTGCCATCCACCGCGCCGAAGGCACCGTCCCCGGCGGTGTCCATTTCGAGATGACGGGCAAGGATGTAACCGAATGCACCGGCGGCGTGCGCGCCGTCACGGACGAGGATCTGTCGGATCGCTATCACACCGCCTGCGATCCGCGCCTGAACGCGTCGCAATCGCTGGAGTTGGCCTTCCTCGTGGCCGAAGAGCTTTCGGGCCTGCGCAAGGAGCGGGCGCGCGCCGCATCCTGACGCAAAAGCCACAGGTTGATAATCATGCGGCCCGTCGGACTTCCCGGCGGGCCGTTTTCCGCTTATCTGGCCGATCCACGCAACCCGCAGCCATGAAGGAGGGGACAACATGACAGTACATCAGATCCTTTCCAGCGCGGGTCGCAGCTAGGGGCACAGGCCCCGTACCCAATACTTGCGATCCGTCGACGCGGCCCTGACCCGGCCGTATCCGAAGACATGAAAGATCGTATCGATGGGCAATTCCCCAATCGGAACCGGCGGCGACGTAGCGCAGCTGTCCAAATTCTATCGCGCGGGCACCTGGATCGAGGGCCGCGCCGAAGACCAATTGACCGAAGTCGCGGGCTGGCCGGGCATGTCCCGCATCGCGGCCTTCCCCGACCTGCACCCCGGGCGCTTTGGCCCCGTGGGGGCGGCGTTTCTGGCGGACCGTCTGTGGCCGCAGCTTGTCGGGCCGGACATCGGCTGCGGCATGGCGCTGTTCGCGCTGGACCTGCCGGGGCGCAAGCTGAACCTGGACCGCGCGGCACGGCGCCTGCGCATGCTCGAAGGGCCGGATGACGGGGCCGACGCGGCCCTGGCGGCGGCGGACATCCCCGACCTCACCGCCATGGGCCTTGGCACCATCGGCGGCGGCAACCACTTCTGCGAGGTGCAGGAGGTGGCCGAGGTCGCACCGGGTGCACCGCTGGCCACCGGCGACCTCTGCCTGCTGGTTCATTCCGGCAGCCGGTCACAGGGCGCGGGCATCTTTGCCGCGCTTCAGGGGGAATGGGGCGCGGGCTTCGCCCCGGACAGCGATGCGGGCCGGGCCTATCTTGCGCGGCACGACGCGGCGGTCCGGTGGGCGCGCCTGAACCGGGCCCGGATCGCCGACCGCGCGGCCCAGGCCCTGCGGTGCCAAGCGACGCTGATCTGCGACACCTCGCACAACCACCTGCGCGAGACGGACAACGGCTGGCTCCACTGCAAGGGCGCGGCCGAGGCGGATCGCGGTCTGGCCCCCCTGGCCGGGTCCCGCGACGCGGCTTCCTACCTGCTGGCGGTGACAGGCCGCGACCCCGACGCGCTTGGCGCGCTCAGCCATGGGGCCGGGCGGCGCTATGACCGGGCCGCGATGCACGGGCGGATGCGCGAGGGGCGGGCCGATCTGGCGGCGATGACGCGCAATGCCCTGGGCGGGCGGGTCATCTGCGAGGATCGCGCCCTCCAGGTCGAGGAATCGGGTCGCGCCTACAAGAATGCGGCGGCGGTGGTGGCCGACCTGGCGGCGTTCGACCTGGCGCATCCGCTGGCGACATTGGTGCCACGCATCACCTTCAAGACCGCCCGGACAGGGGGCGAGGCATGAGCATCGCGACGCTTCTGGTCAGCGCGGGCAATGGTCCCGCCGAATGCCGCATGGCAGTCGGATACCTCATCCCCGTGATCGAAGCGGCGGCATCGGCGTCGGGTCTGGCCATGGACGTCGCGGCGCGCGCGGCACCCCATGGTCCGTCGTCGGCCATCCTGACGCTCACCGGGGCGGGGGCCGAGCCCTTTGCCCGCAACTGGACCGGGCCGGTGCTCTGGCAATGCCCCAGTCCGCTGCGCCCGGCCTATCGGCGCAAAAGCTGGTTCGTTCAGGTCTTCGCCCTGCCACACGGACCTTCTCAGGTTCGCATCGATCCGGCAGAGGTGCAGATGCAGGCCATGCGCGCTTCCGGCCCCGGCGGGCAACACGTGAACAAGACCGACAGCGCGATCCGGGCCCGCTGGCGTGATCCGGGCGGGCAGGAGTATGTGGTCGTCGTCCGGGGCAGCCGGTCGCAGCATCAGAACCGCAAGGCCGCGCTCGACCGTCTGGCGGCGCTGGTCACCGCCGATCTGACCGAGGCCGAGGCCTCGCGTCAGGGTCGGGCGCACCGCCTCCATCAATCGGTGCAGCGCGGTGCGGCGCAGAGGACGTTCAGCGGGCCGGACTTCCGGCCCGCATGACGGTCATTTCACCACGCGCAACCATGGAACGGACGAGGGACGCGCCTGAAACGGCGTCTGACCCTCGGCCAGCCCAAGGGCCGAAATCTCGACCGGCAGATGGTGATCGGTCAGCCGCCGCTGCGGCCCCGCGCCATTCCGCGCCCCGGCCAGCGGCACAAGTGTCGCGTTGGTCAGGCTGAACCTGCGCGGCGTGTCGCGCACCATGCGGTCGGTCACCATCACGGTCAGCGCCTTGGTCGGCTGCCCCGCCGCATCCAGCAGCGGCAGGACGAGCATGCGCCCCGTCACGATCCCTTCCTTGCCATCGGAAATCAGGTCCAGTTCCAGCGATGCGGGCGTATCGAACACCTGTTCGATCTGGTCCACCACGCGGGTGCGGTCGGCCACGTCGAAAAAGGCCCGGATCGGCAGGCCGCGCACATCCATCCCCATCAGGTCGTGCATGACATGGCCGCCGAGACGGACGCGCACCGTGCCGTGCCGGACCTGATCCAGGATCATCGCGTGCCCCAGGATCAGCCGCATCGCATGCGGGTCGAGTGCTGCGCGACGCGGAAGGTCCGACCCCTCCCGAAGCGAGGTCCAATAGCGCCAGGCCTCCTCCAGCAGGGGGGATTTGCGCATCATGCGCAGGCCCGTCAGATCGCCGAACTGGGCAGAATTGCCCCCGGTATTTTCAAAATTCATCATACCCACCGTTCCAATGTTCCTTGGTCTTGGCCGCATCTTCGCCATGTCCGGGACGAAAATGCGGCCAACGCCACCACCCAAAGGCAGAAATAAGGCAAGCTGCCTCAAAATGCTCGCATTTCCTTCACCTTTGGTTAATCGGTTCACGCACCACGAAGACTTGCCGCCGGGTCCGCCGCCGCGCTAGGCCGGGGTATGAAATCGATGACGGGATATGCGGCGCGCGATGCGGATGGACGCCGGTGGGAGCTGCGGTCGGTCAATGCGCGCGGGCTTGATCTGCGGTTGCGCCTGCCCGAGGTGCCGGGGCTGGAGCCTGCGGCGCGGGCGGCCTTGTCGGGGGTGGTGGCGCGGGGCAACCTGACCCTGTCGCTGCGCCTTGGGGAGGGCGAGGGTGGGGCGGTGCCGCGCCTCGACCCCGATGCCCTCGCCGCAGCCCTGGCAGTCATCGCCGAGGTGCAGGCTGCGGCAGAGGCGGCGGGTCAACTCCTCGCCCCGCAGAGCGCGACCGACATCCTGAGCGTGCGGGGCGTCTACGAAACCCGCCCGGCGACCGACGGCCTGACCCTGGCCGAGTTACAGGCCGACCTCACCGATCTGATCGCGGCTTTCGACGCCGACCGTGCCCGCGAGGGGGCGGGGCTGCGACAGGTGCTGGCCGACCAGATCGCGGAGATCGCCGACCTGACCGAGCGCGCCGCCCATCTGGCCGAGGCGCGTGCCGATCACATGGCCGAGACCTTCCGCGCGGCTCTGGCGCGCCTGCGGGATGCGCAGATCGACGAGGCCAAATTGGCGCAGGACATCGCCGCCCTGGCCATCAAGGCCGACATCACCGAAGAGATCGACCGGCTCCGCCTGCATGTCACCGCCGCGCGCGACCTGCTGACGACCAAGGGGCCCGTGGGCCGCAAGCTCGACTTCCTGACGCAGGAATTCAACCGCGAGGCGAATACCCTCTGCTCCAAGGCCAACATGGCCGAAATGACCACCCTGGGCCTTGCGCTCAAGGCCGTGATCGACCGCCTGCGCGAGCAGGTCCAGAACGTGGAATGACCCGATGACCCCCTTGCACGACAGCCGACGCGGCCTTGCCGTCATCCTCTCCAGCCCCTCGGGCGCGGGCAAGTCGACGATGGCGCGCCGCCTGATGGCCTGGGATCCGACGCTCAGCTTTTCGGTCTCGGCCACCACCCGGCCGCCCCGCGCGGGCGAGGAGGAGGGGGTGCATTACTATTTCCGCAGTCGGGAGCAGTTCGGCAAGATGGTCCTCGATGGCGAGATGCTGGAACATGCGGAGGTCTTCGGCAATCACTACGGCAGCCCCCGCGCGCCGGTCGAGGCCGCGCTGACGGCGGGTCGCGACGTGATCTTCGACATCGACTGGCAGGGTGGCCAGCAGATCCGCAATTCCGCCCTGGGCCGCGACGTGGTGTCGATCTTCATCCTGCCGCCGTCGATTGCCGAACTGGAACGCCGCCTGCGCGAACGCGGACAAGACAGCGCCGAGGTGATCGCCGGGCGCATGGCCAAGTCCGAGGACGAGATCAGCCATTGGGCGGAATATGACTACGTTCTGGTCAATGACGACCCCGACGCCTGCGAGGCGCGGCTTCGCACCATCCTGACCGCCGAACGTCTGCGCCGCGATCGGCAACCCTGGCTCAGCGGATTTACCCGCAGCCTGAACGACGAATTCCGAGGGAGAACGACATGATCTATGCGCTGGACGGTATCACCCCCGACATCGCCGACGACGCCTGGGTCGCCCCGGATGCCAACATCATCGGCGCGATCACCCTTTTGGCCGGGTCCAACGTCTGGTTCGGCGCCACGCTGCGCGGCGACAACGAACGGATCACCCTGGGCCGGGGCAGCAACATCCAGGAGGCCTGCGTGTTGCACACCGATCTGGGCTTTCCGCTGACCATCGGGGCGGATTGCACCATCGGGCACAAGGCGATGCTGCACGGCTGCACCATCGGGGACGGGTCGCTGATCGGGATGGGGGCGACCGTTCTGAACGGCGCCAGGATCGGGCGCGGCTGTCTGATCGGGGCCGGGGCTCTGATTACCGAAGGCAAGGTGATCCCCGACGGCAGCCTTGTGATGGGCGCGCCGGGCAAGGTGGTCCGCGAACTGGACGATGCCGCGCAAAAGGCGCTTGTCCAGTCCGCGGTTCACTACTGTGCGAATGCAGCGCGGTTCCGGGATGGGTTGAGGCCCGCCTGAGAGGGTCAGACAATCAGGCTCAGGTGGCGTTCATCCGCGCTGACCGAGACGGGGCGCCGCAACTTGCGGCTGATGTCGGCCAGGATGCCGAACTGCACCTCGGAGCCCTTCAGATCGCGGGGCAGGTCGCCCCGGCCGAGCGATTGCCAGAGCAACTCGTCGATCTTGAGGCGTTTGGCATCGACGTGGATGACCCAGGCCGCTTCGTTGCGGACGACCTCGATTTCCGCCCCCCAGGGGGTCGCCACCTCGATGCAGTTGAGCGCAAGGCAAGCCAGCCGCATTTCGGCGCGGCTGCGCGTCTCCTCGTCGCGCCAGATGACCCGCGACCGTGTCTCGCGGTACATCGCATCAAGGGTCGCGCGGATGTCGCGGGCCGACATCGCCGCCGCATCCGTCGCCGAACCGAAGGCCACGCGAAAGAACTTGATCCGCGCCACCGCCGCATCGACGGATGCCCGGATGAGCGCCATTTCCTCGCCGCCACCGCCGGACAACTCCAGCAATTCCAGTCCGTTGCCGATTGCGCCGATCGGACTGATCAGGTCGTGGCAGAGCCGCGATCCAAGCAGTGCCAGCAAATCAGGCTCGTTTCCCGTCTGGTCCATGGCTATATCGTTCATGTCCTTCATCGGAGGCCTTTCATGGTCCGTGACCTCAATTCCATCCTAGAACCCGGTATGCTTGTCCGCCACCCCGAGGTGCCCGACTGGGGTCTGGGTCAGGTTCAATCGGTCATCGGTCCCCGTATAACTGTCAATTTCGAGAATGCGGGCAAACAACTGATCGACGGGTCCAGAATAACCCTGACCCCGGTGTTCGACTGAATTCGCCCACGGCTACAATACCCCGGGTCTTGCACGAGATGGTTAACAGAAGGTTTACAGCAGGGATTCGCGCGTCAGCGTCGGCGCCTCCCCGCTTGCCTGCGGTGCCGCGGCGCAATAGGCAACCAGGCATGGAGACGAGCCTGACGCTGAGCATTTCGCGCGACCCTGCGGACCTTTGGGCCGTTCGCGCGCTGCGTCACCGGGTCTTCGTCGAGGAGATGGGCGCGACCCCGGGCCCCGACGGGCAGGAGGGGGACGAGTTCGACGCGGGCTGCGATCACCTGATCCTGCGCGACCGCGCGCGGCCCGACCTCGGCGTCGTCGCCACCCTGCGAACCAGACCCGGCGCGGCCTATACCGCGCGGGAGTTCGACGTCGCAGCCTTGCAGGCCACCGGGCGCAAGATGGCCGAGCTTGGGCGGGCCTGCTTGCACCGCGACTATCGTGGGGGATTGGCGGGGCTAATTATTTTCAAGGGCTTGCTCGACATTCTTCACGCGAATGGCGTGGGCCTTGTGGTCGGCACGGCGTCCTTTCCCGGGGCCGACGTCACCCCGCATTTGCCCGCCCTGCGGCGTCTGCGGGCCGAGGCATTGGCCCCGCCGCACCTCTGCCCGGTGGCGCGGGGTGCAGGTGCCGTTCCCATCAGCGGCGATGCGCCGCGCACGGCGATGACGGGGGTTCCGGCGCTCATCAAGACCTACCTCCGGGCCGGGGCATGGGTCGGCGACGGCGCCTATATCGATCGCAACTTCAACACCGTCGACATCTGCATGGTCCTCGACCTGGACCGGGTGGCACCCCTGGGTCGACAGGCGGGGCGGCGGATCACCACAAAGGGAGCAGACACGAATGTCTGACAATCGCCCATGATGTGGGACAACACGACCAAGCCGCCGGTGCGCAAACTGGGGCCAATGGATTGGGTTCGGGTCGTCCTGCGCGGCATCATACTGGCCGTGGTGACCTTCGGCGGGCTGCTCATCCTGTTGCTGACCCGGCTGATCGAGGCGCCGATCCACGGGATGCAGCGCCCCTGGACGCCGCGCATCACCATGGCGGTCTGCAAGTCGGCCTTCGTCATCCTGGGCATGCGGCGCGATGTGCGCGGGCAGGTGATGCAGGGCAAGGGCGCCGTGGTGGCGAACCACGGGTCCTGGCTGGATATCTTTGCGCTCAATGCCTCCAAGCCGATCTATTTCGTGGCCAAGGACGACGTGGCGAAATGGCCCGGCATCGGTTGGCTGGCGCGGGCGACCGGGACCGTCTTTATCAAGCGCGACCGCAGCGATGTGACGCGGCAGCTCGCCGTCTTCGACGAGCGGCTGCGGGCCGGTCACAAGCTCCTGTTCTTTCCCGAAGGGACCACGACCGACAGCCTGCGTGTGATCCGTTTCAAGCCGACGCTGTTCGGGGCCTTCCTGACGGAGGAACTGCGCGAATACATGCAGGTTCAGCCGGTCACCGTGGCCTATCATCCGCCCCCGGGCGTGCCCGAGACGTTCTATGGCTGGTGGGGCGATCACGACTTTGCCGCGCATCTGGTGCAGATGCTGGCCGTGCCGGGACATGGGCGGGTGGAGGTGATCTATCACCCGCCGCTCAAGGTCAGCGATTTCACCGACCGTCGTGAATTGGCGCAAGCCGCCGAAGACATCGTGCGGGCGGGCCTGCGCGACGCCGGGCGTCACATCGGCGAATGATCAGCCGCGCAGCGGGGCCGTCAACTCGCGCAGGCGGGCCATCGGGTCGTCAGCGGTCCAGATCTCTTCGCCCAAGGCGATGAAATCCGTGGCCCCGGCCAGCGCCGCGATGGTGTCGAGGTCGAGCGCGCCTTGAGCCACGACCGGCACCTCGATCATCTCGGACCACCACTGGAACAGGTCGATGTCGGCCCGCGCGCCGCTGCCCAGAACCGTGGGGCCCGCGGGCCCGAAGGCGACGTAGTCCGCCCCGGCTTCCCCGGCGGCCATTCCGTCATGGCGCGAGGTGCCGCAGAAGGCCCCGATGATCGGATCGCTGCCCCAGTCGTCGCGCAGTTTGCGCAACGGGCGCGGGTCGGTCAGATGCACCCCGTCCAGGCCAAGCCGTTCGACCAGTGCCGCGTGATCGGTGATGACCAGCGGCACATCGAAGCGATGCGCCACGTCGCGGCACAGGTCGGCCGCGCGCATCAGCCGGTCTTCGTCGCGGGTTGCAAGGTCGAGGCGCAGGCAGGCGATGTCGGCCCCCTCCAGCACGGCGGCCAGACGGTCGGGAAATCCGGCGTCGATCTCGGGCGGGGTGACGAGGTAAAGCTGCGGCATCTCGGACATGGTCTTCTTCCCCTTGAATCTCGGCCTTCGATTAGCGGTCAGGGCGTTGCGCCGCAAGCGGCGGCGGGGTAGGGCGCGAGGATGGAGAACAAGTCCCCTGCCTTCGTGCTCGTGCGGCCCCAGATGGGCGAGAATATCGGCGCGGCGGCGCGCTCGATGCTGAACTTCGATCTGGACCGGATGCGCGTGGTGGCCCCCCGCGACGGCTGGCCCAATGAGCGCGCCGTGGCGCTGGCGTCGGGGGCCGGACGGGTGCTGGACGCCGCCCAACTGACCGCCACGACGGCCGAGGCGGTGGCCGACTGCACCATGGTCTTTGCCACCACCGCGCGGGACCGCGACCTGACCAAGCCCGTCTATTCCCCCGAAGGCGCCATGGCCGAGGCGCGCGACCGCATTGCCCGGGGTGAGAAGGTCGCGGTGCTGTTCGGGCCCGAGCGGACGGGCCTTGAGAATGACGATATCGTGCTGGCCAACGCCATCGTGACTGTGCCCACGAACCCGGCCTTTCCGTCGCTGAACCTTGCACAATGCGTGCTGTTGATGGGCTACGAATGGCGGCGCGCCCTCGATGCGCCCGCCGCGATGCAGATGGAGCTGGCGGGCACCGACTGGGCCGCGCAGGCCGAGATGGAGGCGCTGGTCGCCCATTACGAGGAACGGCTGGAGGAAGCGGGTTTCTTCTTTCCCGAGGCCAAGGCCCCGGCCATGCGCCGCAACCTGCGCAATCTCTGGAGCCGGATGCCCCTGACCCGGGCCGACGTGCAGATCTTTCACGGCATGATGCGACAGATGGTGCGCTGGAAGGAGCGGGGCTGAGCCCCTACCTCAGGCCCTATACGCAGAGGAACGACCATGGCGAAACGTGCGATTTTCGAGGATGTGACCACCGCCGCGCGGCCCGCGACGACCGGCGGCGTGATCGATGCCGGGCGACGCGGCTCGCGGCTGGCGGTGCGGGCCTGGCTGGCGGTGCTGCTGGCGTTGGTGGTGCTGATCATCCCGGTGGGCGGGATGACGCGGCTCACCGACTCGGGCCTGTCGATCACCGAATGGAACCTGGTGACGGGGACCGTCCCGCCGCTCTCGGCCGAGGCCTGGGAGGTTGAGCTGGAGAAATACCGCGCAATCCCCGAATACCAGCTGCAGAATCGCGGCATGTCGATGGCGGAGTTCAAGTTCATCTATTGGTGGGAATGGGGCCACCGCCAATTGGGCCGGATCATCGGCCTTGTCTGGGGCCTGGGCTTCCTGTGGCTGCTGGCGACGAAACGCATCCCGCCGGGCTGGACCCCGCGCCTTGTGGGCGTGGGCGCGGCCATCGGTGTGCAGGGGGCCATCGGCTGGTGGATGGTGTCGAGCGGGCTGACGGGCACGATGCTCGACGTCGCGTCCTACCGCTTGGCCACGCATCTGGGCGGGGCCTTCGCGATTCTGGCCTTCATCTCCTGGTGTCTGCTGTCGCTGTCGCGCCCCGAGGCGGAGCTCTTGCAGGCCCGCCGCCTGTCCGAGCCGCGCCTGATGACGGCGGGCAATTGGTTGATCGGGCTGACCTTCGTGCAGATCCTCTGGGGTGCGCTGGTGGCGGGCATCGACGCGGGGCGCAACTACATCGACTGGCCCCTCATGGCTGGCGGTCTGACCCCGCCCGGCATGTGGGAGCTGGAGCCGATCTGGCGCAACCTGTTCGAGAACGACGGCACCGTGCAATTCTTCCACCGGCTGTCGGGCTACATCCTGTTTGCCGTCATCGTCGGTGTCTGGTGGGTCGCCCGACGGTCCGCAAACCGCAAGACCAAGGTGGCCTTTTCGGGCGTGATGCACATGGCGATCCTGCAGATGATCCTCGGGATCGTGACTGTGATGAATTCCTCGCCCTGGTATCTGGCGATCCTGCACCAGTTCGGGGCCGTCATCCTGATCATCCTCACCGTGCGGGCCCGGCACCGCGCGACCTATCCCCTCAAGCAATCTGTAAGGACCTGAGATGTCTGATTTTGACCGGCTGATGGCCTGGCAGCGCACGACCGAGGCCCTGGGCCAGGTCGCGGGGCGCACCGGATGGGATCAGGAGGCAATCATGCCGCGCGGGTCCGCGCCGCAGCGCGCCGAAGAGATGGCCGCCCTGGAAGAGGTGCTGCACGCCCGCCGGACGGCCCCCGAACTGGGCGAGCTGCTGGCCAAGGCCACGGCCCCCGATGCCGTGGGCGAGGCCAACCTGCGGGAAGTCCGCCGGTCGTATGACCGCAACATCAAGGTGCCCGCCGATCTGGCCGCCGAACTGGCCCGGGTCACGTCGCTGGCACAGGGGCAATGGGCGGCGGCCCGTGCCAAGGGGGACGCGCCCGCCTTCCTTCCGGTTCTGGCCGAAGTCGTGCGCCTGCGCCGCGAGGAAGCGGCCGCACTGGCCGAGGGCGGCGATCTCTATGATGCGCTGATGCAGGATTACGAGCCGGGCGGGAACGCCGACCAGATGGCCGCGATGTTCGATGCCATGCGCCCCCGGCTGGTCGCGCTGCGCCAGCGGGCGCTTGACGGCGCACCGGCCCCGCGCCTGTCGGGGGACTTCCCGAAGGCCGGGCAACTGACGCTGGCCCATGAAATCGCCGGGGCCTTCGGCTATGATTTCCAGCGCGGGCGTCTGGACCTGGCCGTGCATCCCTTCTCCTCGGGGTCGGGCATGGATGTGCGGATCACCACGCGGGTGGACGAGCGGGATCCGTTCAATTGCCTCTATTCGACGATCCACGAGGTCGGGCACGCCTGCTATGAGCAGGGCGTCGATGCCGCCCATTTGCTGACCCCCATCGGGCGCGGCGCATCCATGGGCGTTCACGAGAGTCAGTCGCGGTCCTACGAGAACCAGATGGGCCGGTCCGAGGCCTATTGCGGCTGGCTGTTCGGGCGGATGCGCGATGTGTTCGGGGATATCGGCCTGACGTCGGAGCGGGAGTTCTACCGGGCCGTGAATGCCGTCCGTTCGGGCTTTATCCGGACCGAGGCCGACGAGGTGCATTACAACCTCCACGTGATGCTGCGCTTCGATCTCGAGCGGGCATTGATCCGGGGCGAGCTGGAGGTGGACGACCTGGAAGGCGCGTGGAATGCGCGGTTCAAGGCGGATTTTGGCGTCGATGTCGACACACCGGCGAACGGCTTCATGCAGGACGTGCATTGGGCCGTGGGCCTTATGGGTTATTTCCCGACCTATTCGCTCGGCAACCTCTTTGCCGGATGCCTGATGGCTGCCGCGCGGCGCGACGTGCCGGGAATCGACGCGGGTCTGGCCCAGGGCGACCCGTCGCTGGCGACCGGATGGATGCGGGAGCGGTTGCAGCAGTTCGGTGCGCTGCGCCTGCCGGTCGAGACCATCGAGCGGGCCACGGGCGAGGCACCATCGGCGGAGCCTCTGTTGGCCTATCTGGAAGCGAAGTTCGGTGATCTCTATCCGTGACGGGGTGCCGCTCGCAGGCGTTGCGACGTGAGTATTTGGGAAGCAGAGAAGGGGGGCCGCGCGCCTCCCTTTCTTGTTCTTACCCTGCGCGTTTGGCGCCGTGGGCCCCGTAGTAGAGGCCGACGACATGCTCGGCTTCGGCAAAGAAGAGCCAGCGCTGAACCAGCACACCCGCCAGATGGGAAAGGACAGCGACGATGGCGGGCATGTGGTGCGGCCCGAAGATCAGAAGGACTGCGACCGGGATCACGACCATCAGCGCCAGCGCGATGACCCGCAGCTTGGCCGCGTGTTTGCGCCCGATCTGATAGACCATCTCGTGGGTCAGATAGTTTTCACCAGTGTGGGGCTTTTCCCAGAGGCTGACGCGGCCCTGAAGGCGGGTCGCCGTCTCGATGGTGGAGCCGGCCTCGGCAAAACGCCGGTCGCCCTTGATCCAGTGCCAGGCCGTGATCGCCCCGAGAACGACCATCAGGATGAGGGCCGCATCGACATTGCCCGACAGGAGCGCGCCGCCCGCCAGCGAGGCGGCGAGGAAGAAGGCGGGGGTCGCAGGCTGGTTCCAGCGCGGGATCGTCTTGAGCTGCGCGTAGATCATCGATGTGGTGAAGACGGTGGCCAGCGACAGGATCGCGCCGATCCAGCCCAGGGGCGCGACGGTTGTGCCGAAGAACACCTGAAGCGCTGCATGGAGGCCCATGACCAGCAGGGCGGCGACGGCGCACCAGGCCTCGCGGCTGAGCCAGGAGGTGCGCCACTGGCTATACGATTTGACGGCGTTCTTCTTGTTTCCAAGGTGGAACAACGCCGACATGAGGCCGCCGACCGCCAGGGCGTAGGCGATCAGGTAGAAGACGAAGGCGACCCAGCCGGTGACGGTTGGAAAGCCGAAGCCCAGAAAGAACAGAAGGCCGAAGCCTGCACCCGACAGGGACGAGAAGATGATGACGGACGGGGCGGGATGCATCAGAGTTTCTCCAGCGCGCGGTCGAGCCAGCCAAGGAAGCCTTTGGGGTCTTCGGCGACGGGAGCGAGGAAGGGGGCGAGGATGTCTTCGTCGCCGGTCATCACGTCCGCGATGGTGTCCCGGGGACGGGGGGGCAGATACTGGTTCACGGGTCGCGTGCCCTGTTCCGGCATGAGGTCGACGCCGCCCCTGTCGGCCACCAGAAGACTGACGGCAGAGGTCGGATCGCCCAGGTCGCCGAAGTGGCGCGCGCCCGCGGGACAGGTGCGCACGCAGGCCGGTTCGCGGTCTTCCTCGGGCAGGTTCTCGTTGTAGATGCGGTCGACGCAGAGGGTGCATTTCTTCATCACCCCCGCCGCCTGATCCATCTCGCGCGCGCCGTAGGGGCAGGCCCAGGCGCAGAGGCCGCAGCCCATGCAAGCGTCTTCATTTACAAGGACAATTCCGTCTTCCACGCGCTTGTAGCTGGCCCCGGTGGGGCAGACGGTGACGCAGGGGGCGTCGTCGCAGTGCAGGCAGGATTTCGGGAAATGAGTGGTGCGGGCGAGGCCGGTTTCGGGCTGGCTCTGAAAGCTGTGGATGCGGTTCAGGAAGGTGCCGGACGGCTTGCCGTAGGGGTCCTGATCGGACAGGGGCGCGCCGTAATTCTGGGTGTTCCAGCCCTTGCAGGCGGTGACGCAGGCATGACAGCCGACGCAGGTGTCAAGGTCGATGACGAGGCCGAGCTTCTTGTCGGTATGGCTGGGCAGGGCGGTCATGCACGGCTCCTTTCGGCGTCGGATTTCAGGTATGATCCACGGGTGATCCACGGATGATCTACGTCTGACGTCACTGGGCGCACATTTGGCGCATCGATCAGCATGGTTTTGTGCGTTTTTGTGGCTTGGGGTGTGGTCATTACTTCACCTCCCACGCCAGTTTGTCGGGACCGGTGCCGACGGGGGAGGACTGGCGGCCCGTGTTCGGTCTGGAGGTGCCATCGGCGGGGGCGGCGACTTTCTCGATCTTGACCTTGAGGTCGAACCACGCGGCCTGACCCGTGATCGGGTCGGAATTGGACCAGCGCATCCCGTCCTGTTTCGGGGGCAGCAGTTCGTGGATCAGGTGGTTCAGAAGGAAGCCCTCTTTCGCCTCGGGGGCGTTGTCGTGGAGCGCCCATGCGCCCTTGCGCTTGCCGATGGCGTTCCACGTCCAGATCGTGTTGCGGTTGAGCGCGGGCATATGCGCGACCGGTACGGTGATTTCGCCGTGGGGCGAGGTGATGCGCGCCCATGACCCTTCGTCGAAGCCGTGCTTTTCCCAGAGTTCAGTCGGGACATACATCGGGTTGCGCCCGTGGATCTGGCGCAGCCAGGCGTTTTGCGTGCCCCAGGAGTGATACATCGCCATGGGGCGCTGTGTGAGGGCGGTCACGGTAAATTCGCCCGCGTCCCCCCCATGGGCGGCGGCGGCATCCCACCAGATCGGCAGCGGGTCCATGGTCGCCTTGATCCGCTCGCGCAGGTGGTCGGGGGGCTGGCGTGGCCCATGGCCTTCGGCGGCCAGCTGGAAGCGGCGGAGCGGTTCGCACCAGAGGGTGAAGAGATAGGGCGAGGCCTTGTCGAAGAGGCCGATCTCGACCGCCCAGTCCTGATAGGCCTTGTTCCAGGGTTTGTAGAACTGCGCATCGTCCGGGATATGCGCGATCGCATAGCCGCCGTTGTCGATATAGGCCTGCATCTGCGTGGGGTTGGGCGCGCCACGCCCGGTCTGGTCGCCGTTTTCGCCGCGATAGCCCATCAGGGGGCCGACGCCGGGGCGGCGTTCGTGGCGGACGATGTAATCGGCGTAATCCTTGAACTTCGGACTGCCGTCGTCCTTGACGAAGCCCGGCAGGCCGAGGCGTGCGCCAAGGTCGATGAGGGCCGATTGGAAGCCTTTGACGTTGCGGTCGGGGTCCACCACCGGCCATCGGATGGCGTCGGCGGCGGCCTCCGCCTCGCAGATCGGGCGGTCGAGGAGCGAGATGCAGTCGTGACGCTCCAGATAGGTCGTGTCGGGCAGGATCAGGTCGGCGTAGGCCACCATCTCGGACGAATAGGCGTCGGAATAGATGATGTGCGGGATGACGTAGTCGCCGTTGTCGTCCTTGTCGGACAGCATCTTCATGGTGCCCGACGTGTTCATCGACGAATTCCACGCCATGTTCGCCATGTACATGAACAGCGTGTCGATCCTGTAGGGGTCGCCCGCGTGGGCATTGCTGATGACCATGTGCATCATGCCATGCGCCGACATCGGGTTTTCCCAGGTGAATGCCTTGTCGATGCGGGCGGGGGTGCCGTCGTCGCGCAGGGCGAGGTCGGCGGGGCCATGGACGAAGCCCAGATGCGGGCCATCCAGCGGCGCGCCGGGGGTGACCTTGCAGTGGGGTTTCGGATGCGCGGTCGCGGGCTTGGGGTAGGGCGGTTTGAAGCGGAAGCCGCCGGGGGTTTCCACGCTGCCGATGAGGATCTGGAGCATGTGGAGCGCGCGGCAGGTCTGAAACCCGTTGGCATGGGCACTGATGCCCCGCATGGCGTGCATCGACACCGGGCGGCCCGTCATCGTCTTGTGGGTGCGGCCCCGGAAGTCGGTCCATTCCTGTTCGATCTCGATCGCCTCGTCAAAGGCGACGCGGGCGATTTCGGCGGCAAGGCCCCGGATGCGGCCCGCCGGGATGCCGGTCCGCTCGGCCACGGTGTCGGGGGCGTAGTCGGCGCTCAGGTACTTGTCGATCATGTGCTGGAACACGGTGCGATGGCGGATGCCTCCCACCTCCCAGACGCCGGCAAGGTCGGGGTTCACGTCTTCGGCGTCGAAACAGCGGGCGCGTTTCTGGGTCCGGTCCCAGACCAGCTTGTGCCCGTCGTCGTCCAGCAGGGCGAGGCCATGGGTGGCCGAATTCGGGTCGGCGTCGATCAGGACGGGGGCGTCGGTGAAGTCGCGCAGGTATTCGAGGTCGATCTTCCCCGCCTTCATGAGGCAATGGACGAGCGACAGGATCAGCAGGCCATCGGTGCCCGGCGTGATGCCGAACCAGTCGTCGGCCACGGCGTTGTAGCCCGAGCGGATGGGGTTCACGCCGACGACCTTGGCGCCGTTCTTCTTGATCTTGCCGATCCCCATCTTGATCGGGTTGCTGTCGTGATCCTCGGCCACGCCGAAGAGGATGAAGAGCTTGGTGCGGTCCCAGTCGGGCTGGCCGAATTCCCAGAAGGCGCCGCCCATGGTGTAGATGCCGCCCGCCGCCATGTTGACCGAGCAGAAGCCGCCGTGGGCCGCGTAGTTCGGGGTGCCGAAGGCCTGCGCCCACCAGGAGGTGAAGGATTGGGATTGGTCGCGCCCGGTGAAGAAGGCGAGTTTCGAAGGGTCGGTTTCGCGGATCGGGCGCAGCCAGCCCTCGGCGATGGAATAGGCCTCGTCCCAGGAGATTTCCTCGAACTTGCCCTCGCCGCGCTCGCCCACGCGTTTCAGGGGCGCGCGCAGGCGGGAGGGGGCGTTGTGCTGCATGATGCCGGCGCTGCCTTTGGCGCAGAGGACGCCGCGATTGACGGGGTGGTCGCGGTTGCCCTCGATATAGGCGACCTTGCCGCCCTTCATGTGGACGTCGATGCCGCAGCGGCAGGCGCACATGTAGCAGGTCGTCTTGCGCACCTCGTCGGAGACCTTGGGCGACAGGTTCAGCTTGGGCTGGTTCATAGTGTCTCCAGTGCGAGGCGGACGAGGCTGGCGGCGGCGAGGCCGATCAGCAGGGTCAGGCAGAGCGGTTTGTAGTAGCGTTCGTACCTTGGCACAAAGAGGGCGCGTCCGGCAAAGACCCCGATCAGGGTGGGGACGATCAGGACAAGGCCACGGGTGGCCGCCGTGCCGGTCATGGTGCCGACGATCAGGTGGGTGGCAAGGCCGAGCGTGCCCGCCCCCAGAAGGTAGATGTTGAGCGTGCCGCGCATGGTGCGGGCGGGCAGCTGACGGGCAAGGGTGTAGAGCGCGATGAACATGCCGCCCGCGCCCGAAAGCCCGGTGATGAGGCCCGCGCCGAGGCCGGTCCCCCAGAGGCCGGGACGGGTGGCGAGTAACGGCAGTTTCAGGCGCGACAATTGCGCCAGCGCCAGGACGATCAGGACGGACAGGGCGACGGTCTTGGAGGTGGTTGCCGGGATCGCGAGGCTGAGGAGCAGGCCCGCAGGCAGACCGATGGCCGAGGTGATGCCGAGGGTCACGGCGATCGAGCGGTCGGCGTCTGCCCATCCGCCCTTCATCAAGAGGAGCGAGGAGGACATCTCGAGAAACCAGAACACCGGGATCAGCTGAATCGGCGGGATGACCGTGGCCAGCATCGCCATGGCCAGCGCCGAAAGGCCGAAGCCCGCGAAGCCCCGGATGGCACCGGCCAGAAAGCAGGCGGCGACGGCGAACCAGGCGACACCGGGGGACAGACCCAGCAGATCAGCCATGGGCCGCGTCGATCTGGGCCGAGGTCACGGCGATCATGTCGAGGATGTCGTCGGCGGTGCAACCCCGCGACAGGTCGTTGGCGGGCTGTGCCAGCCCTTGCAGGACCGGACCGATGGCGGTGGCCCCGCCGATGCGCTGCGCGATCTTGTAGCCGATGTTGCCCGCGTCGAGATCGGGGAAGATGAGCACGTTTGCCTGCCCCGCGACCGCGCTGCCCGGAGCCTTGGAGGCACCCACGCCCGCGTCGAAGGCGGCGTCGAACTGAAGCTCTCCGTCCAAGGCGAAGTCTGCCGTCGCGCGTGCGATTTCAACGGCTTCGATGACCTTGTTCACACGCATGTGGTGCGCGCTGCCCTTGGTGGAGAAGGACAGCATGGCGACCTTCGGGTCCACCCCCAGAAGCGCGCGGGCCGAGGCGGCGGATTGGTGGGCGATTGCCGCCAGCTCTTCGGGCGACGGGTCGATGACCAGTCCGCAGTCCGAAAAGATCAGCCCCGCACCCGGGCGGGTCGGGTGGCTTTCGGGCAGGACCATCAGAAAGAAGCTGGAGACGAGGGGCGCACCCTCGGCCATGCCGACGATCTGGAGCGCGGCGCGCACGGTGTCGGACGTGGTGTGGATGGCCCCGCCGATGGTGCCCCCGGCCAGCCCCTCGCGCACCATCAGCGCGGCCCAGACGAGCGGGTCGCCGATGGCCTCGACCGCCTGAACGGGGGTCGGTTTGCGTCGGGCGCGGGCGGCGAGGAACGCCTCGGCCATGGCGTTGCGGCGCGGGCTGGTCTTCGGGTCCTCAAGGGTGACGCCGGGGGGCACGGGCGTGCCTTCGGGGGCCAGCAGGGTAATGCGCGCCAGACCCTCCGCGACGGCGCGGCCCGCAGCATCCCGAACCCGGGGGTCGGTGCCTTCGGGCAGCACGATGTGGTGCCGGGCCACGCGGGCCCGGTCCCGAAGGGTCAGGAGCGGCGACATCACGCCGACCCTTTTGTTGTGCGATTACAGGTCACTCTGCGGCGACGTGCATGTCGTCCTTGGACACGCCCGCCACCCGAACCGGCTTTTTCATCGCATCGCGGCGGAAGGGTTCGCCCAGTTCCTGATTGAGCATCACCTCGATCAGGGTGGTCTTGTTGTCCTTCATCTGCGCCTTGATCGCGCCGTTGAGCGCGGCCGTCAGCTCGTCCATCGTCCTGACCGCGACGCCCTGAAGGCCGCAGGCCTTGGCGATGCCCGCATAGGACACCTGGGTGTCGAGTTCGGTGCCCACGAAGTTGTCGTCGAACCAGAGCGTGGAGTTCCGTTTTTCGGCGCCCCACTGGTAGTTGCGGAAGACGATCTGGGTGATCGCGGGCCAGTCGCCGCGTCCGATGGCCGTCAGCTCGTTGACCGCGATGCCGAAGGCGCCGTCGCCCGCGAACCCGACCACCGGCACATCCGGGCGGCCGATCTTGGCGCCGACAATCGACGGCAGGCCATAGCCGCAGGGGCCAAACAGGCCGGGGGCCAGGTATTTGCGCCCCTCGTCGAAGTCCGGATAGGCGTTGCCGATGGCGCAGTTGTTGCCGATGTCCGACGAGATGATCGCCTCGCGCGGGAGGGCGGCCTGGATCGCGCGCCAGGCCATGCGCGGGCTCATCCAGTCGGGCTTGGCGGCGCGGGCGCGCTCGTTCCAGGTGGTGCCGGGGTCATCCTGTTCGTGGTCAAGCGACGACAGCTCCTGCGCCCAGGCGGATTTGGTCTGGGCAATCTTGGCCTTGCGCTCCGCTCGGCCCGCGTCGCCCGCCGTGTCGGACAGACCCTTGAGGATGCCCTTGGCGACCTTGGCCGCGTCGCCGACGATGCCCACGGTGATCTTCTTGGTCAGGCCGATCCGGTCGGGGTTGATGTCGACCTGGATGATCTTTGCGTCCTTGGGCCAGTAATCCATGCCGTAGCCGGGCAGGGTCGAGAAGGGGTTGAGCCGCGTGCCGAGGCAGAGCACCACGTCCGCCTCGGAGATGAGCTGCATCCCCGCCTTGGACCCGTTGTAGCCGAGTGGCCCGGCAAAGAGCGGATGCGACCCCGGAAAGGCGTCGTTGTGCTGATAGCCGACGCAGACGGCGGCATCGAGCTTTTCGGCCAGCGCCATGGAGGCGGCGATACCGCCCTGCGACAGGACCACACCGGCCCCGTTCAGGATGACGGGGTTCTTGGCCGACGACAGCAGTTCGGCGGCCTTGGCGACCGAGTTTTCACCGCCCGGCGAAACCTCGAATTCGATGGGGTCGGGGATTTCGATATCGACGACCTGGGTCCAGAAGTCGCGCGGCACGTTGATCTGGGTCGGGCCCGACAGGCGATGCGCCTTGGCGATGACGCGGGTCAGAACCTCGGCGATGCGGGTGGGGTCGCGCACCTCTTCCTGGTAGGCCACGCAGTCGGCGAAAAGGTTCATCTGCTCCATCTCCTGGAATCCGCCCTGACCGATGGTCTTGTTGGCGGCCTGCGGCGTGACCAGCAAAAGGGGCGTGTGGTTCCAGTAGGCGGTTTTCACGGCGGTGACGAAATTGGTGATGCCGGGGCCGTTCTGGGCGATCATCATCGACATCTCGCCGGTCGCACGGGTGTATCCGTCGGCCATCATGCCTGCGCTGCCTTCGTGGGCACAGTCCCAGAACTTGATCCCGGCGGTCGGGAAGATGTCGGAAATCGGCATCATGGCCGACCCGATGATCCCGAACGCATGGCGAATGCCGTGGCGTTGCAGGGTTTTGACGAAGGCTTCTTCGGTCGTCATCTTCATGGCTGGGTCCTCCCGGGGGTGTTCGAAAATGAGACCCTTGGTCTCGATTTGATGTCGTCTTGCCGCAAGGATACGGCGCTGGTCAAGTCTTCTATAGGGCCAGTCCGGCGTCTGCCTTAGCGCCAGCCGGGAGCGCCGGAAATCAGGCCGTGCCGCGGCGGAGTGCCTCACCTTCCTCGGCGATGCGGCGGATGCCTTCGGGGATGTCGGGCACCCCGATGGAGGAATAGGCGAGGCGGTAGTGAGTGCCGGGATCGCGCCCCTCGCCGAAGAACGGCCCGGCCGGTTCGATGAGGACCTGCCGCTGACGCAGTCTTTCGGCCAGATCGGCGGCCCGCACCCCCTCGGGCGCGCGCATCCAGAGGGAGGAGCCGCCGAAATTGGGCGCGCCGGCGATTTCGAGGCCGTTGGCGGCGATGGCGGCCTCGGCCACGGCGCGGCGGTCGCGGTAGGCGCGGGCCATCTTGTGGACCTGCGCGTCGTAATGCCCCTGGGCCAGGAAATAGGCGGCGACCCTTTGGATGTGGCCGGGCACATGGCGCACCACCAGCGACCGCAGCATCCGCATCTCGCGGATCAAGGGTTCCGGGGCGACCACATAGCCGAGGCGCAGGCCAGGGAAGAGCGATTTGGCGAAGCTGCCGATGTAGGCCACGCGCCCCGCCCGGTCGAGCGATTTGAGCGCAGGCGAGGGGGTGGAGGCGAAGGCCAGCTCGAACTCGTAATCGTCCTCCACGATCAGGAAATCATGCTCTTCGGCCCGGTCGAGCAGTGCCCGCCTGCGGGCCATGGGCATCGTGGCCGAGGTCGGGCAATGGTGGGAGGGCGTGACGAAGAGGACGTCGGTTTCGGGCGGCACCGCGTCCGGCGGCAGCCCGTGTTCGTCGACGGCGATATCGGCGGTGTTGCAGCGCGATTGTTGCAGGATTTCACGCAGCGCCGGGTAGCAGGGAAATTCCATCACCGCCGTGCGGCGCTGCGTCAGCAGGATCTGCGCCAGCATCCAGAGCGCGTTCTGTGCGCCGAGCGTCACAAGCACTTCGGACGGGTCGGCGACGATGCCACGTCGGGGCAGGATGTGGCGGATGATCTGATCGACGAGCTGCGGGTCGTCGCGGCCATAGCTGTCTTCGGTGAGGGCCTGGAAGTCGCGCGCGCCGAGGGCCTGCAAGGCACATTTGCGCCAGTTCTGGTGGTCGAAGAGCCGCGCGTCGGTCTGGCCGTAGATGAACGGATAGCGATAGCGTCGCCAGTCTTCGGGCCGGTTCAGGGCCGCCGCCTCGGGGATGCGCTGGCCCAGGGCGCGCGACCAGTCGACCCGGCTTTCCGAACGTGTCGAAGGCGGGAAGACGGGGGGACGCGGCGCGGAGTCTGAGACGAAATAGCCCGACCGCCCGCGCGACGACAGATAGTCGTTCGCCACCAGTTCGGTATAGGCCAGCGTCACTGTGATCCGGCTGATCCCCAGATGTCGCGCCAGGCCACGCGACGACGGCATCCGGTCGCCCTGATGAAATCGGCCCGCCAGAATCCCGCTGGCGACGATCTCCTGCAATTGACGTTGCAAGGTGCCCTGGTGCCCGGGGTCCAGGAAGAATTGCTCGACGGGGATGGCCATGATTGGACCTATAGAGGAGGCCGCCTGGACTTAACAGGTTCATGTCCCATCCGCGCCAGAAGGAACAGCGTGCCGAACGGCGCGAGGAACACGCTGAGGTGCCCCCAGACCAGCGTCAGGGCCAGCGGTCCGATGGCATTGAGCGGTTCGGCAAGGCCCGACAGGTCGATCAGGCAGGTCGCACAGAGCGCGAATGTCGACAGGCAGATGCCGATCGCCAGACTGTCCAGCATGAGGCCGATGATGCGATGTCCCATACCAGAAGCCTAGGCCGCCGGACGGCATCATGGCAAGCACGGCCTGCGCGGGAGGCGCCGCATGGCCAGACCGCCCAAGCGCTTGCCCGTGTCGGCCAGGCCACGTCGCGGAAAAATAACGAATGTTGCCTTGGATTGCGCCCATTTCCGCAAGACAGAGACGCCACTTTTCTAATGACACCCCAAGGACGAATTCATGAACTTCCGCACATTTCTCGGCTGGACCGGGGCCATTGCCTTCACGGCCTATTATCTGTGGTCCTGGTGGACCGGAACCGGCTTGCACGCCTTTTTGACCGTCAAGATGGCCGAAATCTTCGGGTCGGCCGATGATCGTTTGCTGTTGTTCGTGCCCCTCATCTTCGGGAATGTCGTCATCCTGTGGCTTGGCGGGATCAAGGGCGGCCCCGCCGATGCGCCCAAGTTGACCCCGCTTCAGCAGGCGGACCTGAATGTCCGCGTCTCGTCGAGGGTGATCTTCGCCGGGGCCGTCGTGGTGGCCGGGGGCGTGGGCGCCTATTTCTATGCGCAAGGATTGCCCGACGGGACGGAAGACCCGATCGCGATGAGCATCGCGTCCTTGCCGGACCCGATCCCGGTCGGACAGAAAGTGATCCTGAAAGGTGAGCGGCCAGACGGCTTTGGCGCGATTATCGTGGAAGAGGGGCGCGGGTCGACCAAAGAGACCTTCTATGTCCCTGTCGTGCCGTTTGGCGTCGATCCCAGAACGGTCGAAGTCGCCTTTTTCCATGTCGTCACGCTGCAGGGCGAGAACAACAATCCCAATTTCAGGATGTTCGAGGAGCCAGGATATCTGCGCCGCACCACGCTGGAGCCTCTGGCCCGCAATCTGATGGAAGAGCAGGGTGTCGCGGTCGCGAGTTCGGTCTATTTCGTGCAATCATCTGGTCAGGGACCGAAGGGCGATTGGACCGTCGGCAGCTTCATCGCGATGGGCGTCGGCGGGCTCCTGTTCATCATCGGTCTGATCAACACGCTTCTCGCGATGGCGCGCCGTCGCAAGGTGCGCCGCGCCGAACTCTGATCCCATTACCAGGACGCAATGCGCCCCCGGGATGGTGACTCCCGGGGGCGTTTCCGTGGGCCAATTCCTTGGTCGTGCGGGTGAGGGAAGCGAGTGCCGGTTCGCGCCTGCTGCAATAAGCATGACGTTCGCTTTTACGAAGGTCCGCCATGCGCCGGAGCACACAAGAAATGTCGGCCATTTCTGCAAGGCGACTTGATTCCGATATGACGCCGTTTGATTTTTGGTGAAAATTGATGTAACTTTTAAATCCTGGGCGTCCCAGAGCCGACCCTGTTCTATGCTGAGGTTTTTCTGCTTCAGCGGGTCTTGTTTCTGTTCGCTTTGATCTTGCACGCCAGTATTTTCAGGCGTGTGGAATAGTGTTTTTCAATTGGTTATTGGTGCGACCGAATTTTATTTGGAGATTAGACATGCAAGAGATTCTGAAGAGATTGGGGGCCAAGAAGGGCTCAAAGGAGTCAATCAAGGACACGAAGGGCATTGCGCAGTTTGCGTTGGCGCCGAAAATTCCTGAAAGCCAGTTGGCGGAATACGAGGAACAGGCGCAGCAGGCGCAATCGGCAGGCGATCAGGTTCCGGTCATCGTGGACGGCATTCCCATGTTCATGTTCCGCGGCGTGGTCCAAGGTCTGGTCAGGATCGGGGCTTTTATCGTTGTTTGGCCCGGTACTGAAATTCACGTCGGATACGGCGAATCCGAGAATGGTTATCCGCCGGACTGGATTGGGCCGTATATCCCCAAGTAAAAACCGGCCGGAAGCTGCTGGTGGCACCTTCGGCTGTGTTGCAGAACTTCTGTCGGCGACGCCCCACCCTGTACGGGTGAGGCGTCTGTTTCTTACCCGAACACACGGGTCAGCGCCTTGTCGACCGCATCGGCGATCTGGTTCAGGTCGTCCTTCGTCGAGATGAGCGCGGGGCTGAAGCACAGGGTGTTGTTGTAGCCCGGAACCGACCGGTTGGTGGCCCCGATGATGACGCCCTGCTGCATGCAGTCGGCGACGACGGCCTGCACCTTCTTTTCGTCGGCGGGTTCCTTGGTGGTGCGGTCCGCGACCAGTTCGGCCCCGAGGAACAGGCCTTTGCCGCGCACATGGCCGATGACCGCGTGCTTTTCCTGAAGTGCCGCCAGCTGGTCGAGCATGTATTCGCCCATCCGGGTGGTGTTTTCCAGAAGGCCCTCGTCCTCGATGATCTTGATGTTGGCCAGTGCCGCCGCAGGACCCGAAGTGCAGCCGCCGAAAGTCGAGATGTCGCGGAAGAAGTGCAGGGGATCGGTGGGATCGTCCTTGAACATCTCGAACACGCGCTCGGAGGTGACGCAGCAGGAAATGGCCGCGTAGCCCGAGGCGACGCCCTTGGCCATGGTGACGAAATCGGGCTTCACGCCGTAGTGCTGATATCCGAACCAGGTGCCGGTGCGGCCCACGCCACAGACGACTTCGTCGATGTGCAGCAGGATGTCGTACTTGGTGCAGATTTCCTGCACCCGTTCCCAATAGCCCTTGGGCGGCACGATGACGCCGCCGCCCGCAGTCACCGGTTCGAGGCAGAGCGCGCCGATGGTATCGGGGCCTTCGCGCAGAATGACCTCCTCGATGGCGTCGGCGGCGCGGACGCCGTAGTCGTCGCCCGCCAGCCCCTGTTCGTGCGCGCGGTATTCAAGGCAATGCGGCACGGCGACGAAGCCGGGGGTGAAGGGGCCGTATTGCGCGTTGCGCTGCTCCTGCCCGCCGGCAGACAGACAGGCGATGGTGGTGCCGTGATAGTCGCGGTGACGATAGAGGATCTTGTACTTCTTGCCCCCATGATGGCGCGCCGAGATCTGGCGGACCATCTTGAAGGCCTTCTCGTTCGCCTCGGACCCGGAGTTGGCATAGTAGACCCGCGTCAGCCCCGGCATCTTGGAGATCAGCTTCTCGGCGAATTGCGATCCGGGGATGGAGCCTGCGGTCTGGGCAAAATAGTTCATCTTGACCAGTTGCGCGTGAACCGCATCGGCGATTTCGACCCGACCATAGCCGACGTTGACCGTCCAGACGCCGCCGGACACGCCGTCGAGGTGTTCCTTGCCGTTCTGATCCCAGACCCGCATCCCCTTGCCCTCGACGATGATCCGGGGGTCGGTGGTTTCGAACTGCTTGTGGGGCAGAAGGTGATGCCAGATGTGGGCGCGGTCGGCTTCGACGATGGCCGACAGATCGTTGGGGTTCAGGTTGTCCATGAATTCATATCCTCCCGGATGGGGCGCCGGCCCGCACGGGCCACTGTGTGGAATCCTGATATCACAAGCGCAGGAAAAGCGAGCATTCGATAGGGCCAGTGCGAATGCGGCATTATGTCCAGAGTCGCAGGCAGGTTGTCATATCGGCGCGCCGCCTTCTACGGTGGGGCCACTGCGCGGGGCCGGAACGGGTCGCGCGGTATCGCATGCGACCGTCAGATGTCGTGGCGAGCGGGCCTTCAACGGGGAGATGGCACCATGACAAGGACGAACAACCAATCGGGGGCGTGCCGATGACGGGTCTGTCGATCGAGAATATCTCGATGCGCTTCGATCTGCCAAATGGCAGTTTCGTGCAGGCGCTGAAGAACGTGACGCTCCGGCTCGAACCCGGCGAGCTGTTGTCGGTTCTGGGGCCGTCGGGCTGTGGCAAGACGACCCTTTTGAACATCGTGGCGGGCTTTCTGGCGCCGACCGAAGGGCAGATCGTGCTGAACGACAATCGCGTGTCGGGCCCCTCGGCCGAACGGGGCATGGTGTTCCAGCAGGGCGCGCTGTTCGAATGGATGTCGGTGCGCCAGAACGTGGAGTTTGGCCCCCGGATGAAGGGCGTCCGCATGGGCGAACGGCGCGAGAAGGCCGATCACCTGCTGGACATCACGGGGCTCGGCGATTTCAAGGACAAGGCCATCTATGAATTGTCGGGCGGGATGCAGCAGCGCGTGGCCCTGGCCCGTTGCCTGGCCAACGACCCCGACGTCATCCTGATGGACGAACCTCTGGGGGCGCTCGACGCGTTGACGCGCGAGAAGATGCAGGGGCTGGTCCTCAAGCTCTGGAAAGAGACAGGCAAGACCGTCATCCTGATCACCCATTCGGTCGAGGAGGCGTTGCTTCTGGGCGAGCGTCTGTTGGTGATGGCGCCGCGTCCGGGGCGCATCCACCGCGAATACCGCCTGCCGTTCGCCGAGATGGGCGTCGGCGCGGACCTGCGGGAGGTGAAACGCCACCCCGATTTCAGCAAGACCCGTGATGAAATCCTCTCCATGATCTGGGAAATGGAAGAGGAAATCATGGGCCGGACGGAGAGCGCGTGACATGACCGGCTTCATCCTTCTGGCGCTCTATGTGGCGCTGTTCGTGGGCGCGATGCTGTTGGTCGGGGCGCTGACCAAGGGGCGGGCGCGCAACGATTTCACCTCGCTCAAGACGGTCACCTTCGGGGACGAGAGCGCGGTGCGCCCGAACCGTTGGGCCTCGGTCATCTCCGTCGTGGTGATCTTTCAGCTGTGGGGGGCCTTCACAGGGTCGGTCATCGCGCCGTTCCACGTGCCCGGCCCGTTCCTGGGCGACAGTAGCTTTACCTATACGGCCGAAAACGCCAGCGGTCAGACCGACGAGGGCGAGGTGTTCTTCCGCGTCCACGGCTTTGGCGAAACGGTCGAGGCTCCGGTCATCGAACCGGGTGACGGGTTCGCCAAGAACGACGTGACCACCATCACGGCCTATCGGTCGGAATTGTTGCGCGTCACCGAAAACGACGGCGACGATACGCGGGTGACGCAGGTCAACGGCCAGGCCATCGCGCCGGGCGAAAGCGTCGACGTGGGCGACGCCACCGTCACCATGAGCCGACGCGGATCGCTGAGCGTGACGCCGAACCAGGGTTTGCAGATGGAGAGCATCTGGCTGCCCGCCCCCGAAGAGGTGATGGCGTCCTTCATCGAGATCGCGACCGACGGTTATCAGAACTTCACGCTGGCCGAGCATCTGGGCTGGTCGCTGATCCGGGTTCTCGCGGGTTTTGCCCTGGGCGCCATGGTGGGCATCCCGCTTGGCTATGCCATGGGTCTGTCGGGCTGGTTCCGGGGCTGGTTCGACCCCATCGTCGAATTCATGCGCCCGGTTCCACCGCTGGCGCTGATCCCGCTGGTCATCATCTGGTTCGGCATCTGGGAAAGCGGCAAGATCGTCCTGCTGTTCCTCGCTGCCCTCTGGATCATGGCGATCGCGGCGCGGGCCGGCGTGTCGGGCGTGAACATCACCAAGGTTCACGCGGCCTATTCGCTCGGCGCATCCAAGGCACAGATCCTGTTCCATGTGATCGTGCCGAATTCCCTGCCCGAGATCTTTACCGGCGCACGGGTCGCCATGGGGGTCTGTTGGGGCACGGTCGTGGCGTCGGAACTTGTCGCCGCACAAAAGGGCATCGGCATGATGATCATCGCGGCCTCCAAGTTCCAGCAGACCTATATCGTGCTCATGGGGATCATCCTGATCGGGATCGTGGGCTACGGCATGGATATCCTGATGCGGAAAGCCGAGAACTGGCTGGTGCCCTGGAAGGGGCGGAGCTGATGCAATCGGGGCGGCCTTCGGGTCGCCCTTTTCATGTCGGGGGGACGCGATGAGCGAGGCGCTTGGCCTGCGACAGGGGACGCTGGACCTGGTGCCCCATGATCCGTTCTGGGCGGCACTGTTCGCGGCTGAGGTTGCGGCCATCCGGGCGGTGCTGCCCCCGGGCCGGGTGGCAATCGACCATATCGGCAGCACGGCGGTGCCGGGCCTTGCGGCGAAGCCCATCCTCGACATCGGGATGCTGGCCAGTCCGATCCAGCAGGAGGCGATTGCCGCCGCCCTCGTCGGCATCGGCTATATCGACCGGGGCGAGCGGAGCGGGCGGCTTTTCATCCGCCTGCGGGATGGTGACATCCGGACCCACAACCTGCATCTCTATGCGCCGAACGACCCGGCCTTCGCGCGTCAGATCGCCTTTCGGGACATGCTGCGGGCCGATGCCGGACTGCGGGATGCCTATGCCGACCTCAAGCGGCAGATCATTCGCGATACCGATGGCCGGCGGGCGGGCTATGCCGAAGCGAAGGGGCCGTTCATCGAGGCGGCCCTGTCCCTCAGGTCGCGCGACGACGACTGACCCGCAGCCAGATCAGCGCGCCGCCCGCAAGCGTCAGGAACGGCACCATCGCCGTGTTGACCGCCGACCAGCCGCTGACCGCATCGACGGCGGAGCCCATCAGCCCGCCCGATGACAGCGACGCCATCGTCACCAGCCCGAAGACCAACGTGTCGTTGAGGCCCTGCACGGTGCCCCGTTCCTCGGGCGCGTGGTTCGCGGTCAGCATGTTGGTCGCGCCGATGAAGCCAAAGTTCCAGCCAAGCCCGAGCAGTATCAGCGCGACATAGAAGTTCGCCAGGGTTGTCCCCGACAGCGCCACCAGACCCGCCGCGGCCAGCAGCACAAGGCCCGTGGCGACGATCCGCGTGGTCCCGAAGCGCGCGATCAGGTGGCCGGTAAAGAAGCTGGGCGCATACATCGCGATCACATGGGCCGACACGATGTCGGCGGCATTGCCGGTGGTGAAGCCACAGCCGACGACCGCCAGCGGAGTCGAGGTCATCACCAGATTCATCAGCGCATAGGCCACCATGGCGCAGATGATCGACACCACGATCGCAGGGGAGCGCAGCAATTCGCCCCGGCTGCGCCCGCGCGGCGCATCAAGGGCGGGCTTCACGGGCGTCGGGATGTCCAGAAGGAAGAAGAGCCACATCCCGATCAGGTTCAGCGCGATGACCGCGCCATAGGTCGCCACGAAGGGAATGATCGTCTGGTCCGAAGTCAGCTTGACCAGCTGCGGCCCGATCAGCGCCGACAGAAGGCCCCCGGCCATGACATAGCTGATGGCCTTGGGCCGGAAAGCATCCGAGGCGGTGTCGGTCGCGGCAAAGCGGTAGAAGCCGAGCGTCGACATGAAAATGCCCGTCAGATAGGCGCCCAGCAGGAACAGAAGGAAACTGCCCCAGGTCAGGGCCAGAACCGACAGCGCGGCCCCCGTGGCCCCGGCCAACGCCCCGAGGACAAACCCCGTCCGCCGCCCGCGCGCCTGCATCAGCGGGCTGATCCAGGAGGCGGTGGTCATCGAGCCGAACACGATGAGCGAAATCGGCAGCGTCGCCAGAAGGGGTGTGGGCGCGAGCGTTAGGCCGACCAGGCCGCCGACGATGAAGTTGATCGGAAGCTGCGCGCCCAGGAACGCCTGCGCCATCACGAGGACGAGGACGTTGCGCCGGGCGCGGGCGTCGTCGGGGGCGGCTGTGTCGGTGCTGGCAATGCTCATGGCGCGATCCTAGGCCGCCCGGTCGGCCGGGGCCAGCGTTGCATTGTACCCAGACGGTTCGGTGCCGGCTCAGGTCGTGGCCGGGGCGATCACATGGGCGAAGGAGCCGGAGACCGATCCTTCGCGCAGACCCATGGCGGGCAGGGCCGTGCCCTCTGCGTCGCGGGCGGCAAAGAGCGGTGTGCCCGTCGCCCGAAGAGTGGTCGCATAGTGAAATTCGTGGCCGGTCCAGCGCCCGGCGAAGGAACCATGGTCGCCGCTGAGGTGGCGATAGCCTAGGTGCAGCTTGCGATGCGCGAAACTGGTTTCAAGGCGGAGCAGCCCGGCCATGGCGTGGCGGTGCCCCTCGGCATCGATCAGCCCGTCGCCCAGAACCATGTAGCCGCCGCATTCCCCGTGGACGGCCCGGCCTTGCAGCGAAGCGAGGAAGGTCTGGTTGGCGGCGATTCGCCCGGCATGAAGCTCGGGGTAGCCGCCGGGCAGGAAGACGAGGTCGGCGTCCGGGGCCGCGTCGTCGGCGAGGGGAGAGAAGGGCAGGATCTCTGCCCCCGCGCGGTGCCAGCCCTCGAGCATGTGGGGATAGGCGAAGGCGAAGGCCGCGTCGCGGGCGACGGCGATCCGCTGGGCGGGCGGTGGCAGATGGGGCAGCGGGGCCCCGGGCAGATCGGTGGCTTGGGCGGCGAGGGTGTCGAGGTCGATGTTGTCGCCCATGACCCTGGCCGCGTGGTCGAGGAAAGCTTCGAGGGCGGGATGCTCTTCGGCCTGCACCAGCCCGAGATGGCGCGACGGCATTGTCAGGGCCTCATCGCGAGGGATGGCACCCAGCACGGGCAGGGGGCAGGCCGCGCGCAGCATCGCCGCGTGCCGGGGCGAGCCGATGCGGTTCAGGATGACGCCCGCGATGCGCACCCTGGAGTCGTGGTTCGCGAAACCTGCCACCAAAGGCGCCAGCGATTGTGCCATGCGCGCGGCATCGACGATGAGGAGGGTGGGCAGCGCCATCTGTCGCGCCAGATCCGCCACCGCGCCGCGCCCGTCGGGCGGCGCGCCGTCGAACAGGCCCATGGCCCCCTCGATCAGCAACAGCCCCGGCCCGGCGGCCAGCCCCGCGATCATCGCGGGCGACATGGCCCAGGCGTCGAGATTGGGGCAGGGCACCCCGCTGGCCGCCGCGTGAAAGCGCGGGTCGATATAGTCGGGGCCGGATTTCGCCCCCCGCACATCCACGCCCCGGGACCGCAAGGCGCGCAACAGGCCAAGGGTGATCGTGGTCTTGCCGCTGCCCGACGTCGGGGCGGCGAGGATCAGGCCCGGCATCGGGTCGCGGGATATGAGTATTTGGGAAGCAGAGAAGCCCCTATCCCGCCTCGGCGGCGCGGCGTCTGTCGAGGGGGTCGGTGTTGCGCGGCGCCTCGCCCCGGGCCTGGGCCTGCCAGTCGAGGGCCTGGCGCAGGGCGACGGCCATGCCGACGCAGATGATCGCGGGCGGCTCAAGCCCGGCGGCGGCGATGTCGTCGGCGCAGGTGGCCAGCGTCGTCTCGAGGGTGCGCTGGTCGTCAAGGGTCGCGGTGGTGGTGACGGCGACCGGCTCGGACGGGTTGCGCCCCGCCGCGATCAGGCGGGCGGCGATCTGGCCGATGTGCTTGATGCCCATGTAGATGACGATGACCTGACTGCCCCGGGCGATGGCCGCCCAGTCGAGCGCCGTCGGGGCCTGCCCGCTGGCGTCGTGGCCGGTCAGGAAAGTCACCGACTGGTTGACGTCGCGGTGCGTGACCGGAATGCCCGCATAGGCCAGCCCCGCAATCCCCGCCGTGATGCCGGGCACGATACGGATCGGAATGCCGTGCTGGACCAGCGTCTGTGCCTCCTCTCCGCCGCGCCCGAAGACGAAGGGGTCGCCGCCCTTGAGCCGCAGCACCCGCTTGCCCGCCCGCGCGAGGTCGACCAGGCGAAGGGAGATGTCGCGCTGCTTGGCCGAGGGTTTGCCACCGCGTTTGCCCGCATAGATCAACTCTGCCTGCGGCGCCCAGTCGAGGATGCCCCCGTGGACCAGCGCGTCATAGACGATCACATCCGCCTGCCGCAGCGCGTTGAGCGCATGCAGCGTCAGCAGGCCCGGATCCCCCGGACCTGCGCCGCACAGCCAGACCCAGCCGCGTTGCAGCTCGGGCCAGGGGTGAGAGGAAAGCGTCGTCTCCATGCCCCATCTATGCCCAAGCCGCGCGGTCAGGGGAAGACACGTCGCGACCATTGGCGTGCCGGGGGCGGCATGTCATGAAGGCGCGATGGACGAGGCCCTGAACCTTCGCCGTGGCTGGACCACGGGCGCTTGCGCCACCGCTGCCTGCAAGGCGGCGCTTACGGGGCTGTGGAGTGGCGCGGTGCCGGACCGCGTGACGATCCGCCTGCCCAAGGGCGAGACGCCGACTTTCGACGTGGTGGGTGTCGTCCGTGGCGACGATTGGGTCGAGGCCGGGATCATCAAGGACGCGGGCGACGACCCCGATGTGACCCATGGCGCAGAGGTTCGCGTGCGGGTTTCGGCTTCGGGCGGGGGCGTCGTGTTCCGCGCGGGCGATGGCGTGGGGCAGGTGACCAAGCCCGGCCTGCCGATCCCGGTGGGGGAGCCCGCGATCAACCCCGTGCCGCGCGCGATGATGGACGAGGTGGTGGCGGAACTGGCCAGCGACTTCGGTCGCGCGCCGGATGTGACGGTGACCGTGTCGGTGCCGGGCGGCAGGGCGTTGGCGGCGAAGACCTGGAACCCGAGGCTTGGGATCAAGGGCGGCCTGTCGATCCTGGGGACGACAGGCATCGTGCGCCCGTTCAGTTGCGCGGCCTGGATCGCCTCGATCCACCGGGGCATCGATGTGGCGCGGGCCGATGGCCTGACCCATGTGGCCGGCTGCACCGGGGCGACGAGCGAACGGGTGGTTCAGGCCCTGCACGGGTTGCCCGACCACGCGATGCTCGACATGGGGGATTTCGCGGGCGGGATGCTGAAGTACCTGCGCCGCCATCCCATCGAGCGGGTGACCATCGGCGGCGGTATCGGCAAGCTGAGCAAGCTGGCGCAGGGGGCGATGGACCTGCATTCGGGGCGCTCTCAGGTGGATTTCGCCGTGTTGTCGGATTGGGCAGGACAGGATTTGACCGGTTGCAACACCGCGCTGGAGGCCGTGGGGCGTGTTCCCGATCTGGCGAGGCGCGTGGCCGAGGAGGCGCGGCGACAGGCCGGAACCCTGATCGAGGCGCGGATCGACGTGGTGGTGATCGACCGGGCCGGGGCGGTCCTGGCCCATGCGCGGTAGGGTGTTGATCCTGGCGGGCACGGGCCTTGCGCGGCGGGTCTGCGCGGCGGTGGCGGGCCTCGATGTGCTGGCGTCGCTTGCGGGGGTGACCGACAGGCCAATCGACCTGGGCGTGCCGACACGCGTCGGTGGCTTTGGCGGAGAGGACGGATTCCGCGACGCCCTGCGGGGCGTGGCGGCGGTGCTGGATGCGACGCATCCGTTTGCGGCGCGGATGAGCGGGCGGGCGGCGCGGGTTTGCGGGGATCTCGGCGTGCCGTACCTGCGGCTGACGGCGGCCCCCTGGAACGCAGAGCCGGGGTGGACGCGTCACGCGACGGTCGAGGATGCGGCGGCGGCCTTGCCAATCGGAGCGCGGGTGCTTTTGACGACGGGGCCGGGGTCGCTCGAGCCGTTTCAGGGGCGGGGCCTGACCCTCTGGTGTCGGCGGATCGACCCTGCGCCGCCCATGCCGGGGGTCACCTGGATCATCGGCACGCCGCCGTTTTCGCAAGGTGCCGAGGTCGACCTGATGCGCCGCCACGCCATCACCCATCTGGTGACCAAGAATTCGGGCGGGGACAGGGCCAAGCTGGACGCGGCCCGCGCGCTTGGGCTAGCGATCCACGTGATCGACCGGCCCGCCGCCCCGCCCGGAGAGGAAACCCATGACATCGACCGCGCCACAGCCTTCGTCCGCGCCCATGCCCGGCAATTGGCGGATCATCCGGACTGACGCCTGCGTCGCAGAGGGGGCGGCGTGGCTCGCGGCCCGGGACGACCGCTTTGCCCGCGCACTGGAGGTGACGGGACCGCTGCCGCTTCGGCGGCGGTCGGGCGGGTTCGCGGCCCTTCTGGGGGCAATCGTCAGCCAGCAGGTCAGCGTCGCCTCGGCCACTGCGATCCTGGCGCGCTGCGAGGCGGCGGGACTTGCCGACCCCGCGGTCACCCTGCGCGCTACCGATGAGGAAATGCGTGCCTGCGGCCTGTCTCGCCAAAAGATCAAATACATCCGCTCGCTGGCCCAGGCGGGGATCGACTTCGACGCGCTGGATCAGGCCCCGACCGACGACGTCATCGCCAGGCTGACCGAAATCTCGGGGATCGGGCGCTGGACCGCGGAAATCTATGCGATGTTCAGCCTCGGCCACGCGGATGTCTTCGCTCCCAATGATCTGGCGTTGCAGGAGGGCGCGCGGCTCCTCCTCGACCTGCGCGAGCGGCCCAAGGAAAAGGCGATGCGCGCCATTGCCGAAGACTGGTCGCCCTGGCGTGCGGTTGCGGCGCGGCTTCTGTGGGCCTACTACGCCGAGGCGAAATCGCGCGAGGGGATCAGATGACACTCAGGTTTGAACGCAAGGGCCCGGCGGCGGCCAAACGGCTGGTGATCTTCCTGCATGGCTACGGCGCCAATGCCGCCGACCTGATCGGCCTGGCCGACCCCTTGATGCCGCATATGCCCGATACCGCCTTTCTGGCCCCCGATGCACCCGAGGACTGCGCGGGCGCGCCCATGGGGTTCCAGTGGTTTCCCATCCCGTGGATCGACGGCTCCTCGGAAGAGGAATCGATGGCCGGGATGGACCGCGCGGTCGACGACCTGAACGCCTGGCTCGACGAGATGCTGACGGGCGAGGGCGTGGCGGCGGATCAGGTCATCCTCTTCGGATTCAGCCAGGGCACGATGATGACGCTGCATGTGGCCCCCCGGCGCGCGGACGCCTTTGCCGGGCTGGTGTGCTTCTCGGGTCGGCTGCTCAAGCCCGAGGATCTGGCCGACGAGGTGGTGTCCCGCCCCCCGGTCCTGCTGGTCCACGGCGATGCCGACGAGGTGGTCCCGGTACAAAGCCTGCCGCAGGCCGCCGAGGCACTGGAGGCCGCGGGCTTCGACCGTGTCTTCGCGCATATCATGAAGGGCACCGGCCACGGCATCGCGCCCGACGGCTTGCAGGTGGCGCTGGCCTTCATGCGGGATGTGTTGGGGGTGGAATAGGGGCGATTGCCTTAGTTCGGGCATCGATTGCGCATGAGGGCTCCCAATTTTCCTGCCACGTCGCGGTCATGCGGTTTTTGGTTCCTCTCCTTGTCCTGCTTCTTCCAATGGCCAGTTTCGCCGATGACGGTCGCCCGGCCTTCGATGTGCCGTTTTGGCAAGGTTTGATCGAGGCGGAGAGCTGTTCGCCCGACACCCTCGTCGACGCCCTTCGTGATCCGCAGGGCCGCAGGCAATGCCGCACGGGTGCACGCCGCTGTTTCGAAGCCTCCGCCCTGACGCTTGCGCGGATGTGCGGGGCTGGGCCAGAGGCGATCCCGGCGAGCCCCTGCGCCGCGCGGTTCGAGGCCAGCAAGGGAGATGGTCTGGCCTGTCTGATCAATCGAGGCTACGCCGTGCCCCACCCCGTCATCGCTGCACAGGTTACACCGGAAATGCTGAATTCGCCGGGTGGTGCGATCCTGCTGACGATGGGCGGCGGTCGGATGGATGTGGCCCCCGCCCAGTTGAACCTGTCCCCGGCGGATCTGGCGGATGAAACTGACGACAAGGTCTTTCCGGCACACCATCGGGCCGTTCTGGCCCGGATTACGGCGCTGCTCGACGCCATGCCGCGGCCGAGAGAGATCCGGAAATACGACGGGATGAGTTTGCCGGATCGGCGGCGCATCATGTCTGCGATCGAAGCCAGTATCCCGCGCGTGGTCAACGGCTGCCCGATCGAGACCGGTGGGCGGTCGGCTTTTGCGGCGATATTGGACACGCCCGAAGTCAAAGCTGAAATGGAAGATCTTGTGGAGGCGTTGGCCCTGCTTGCGCGCGCGCTCAACGGTGAAGAGGTTACCGTTCCCGAGAGGGCTGAGACGCCGAAAGCAGAGCCGCGATGTCAGTCACGGCCACAGGATACCGTATACCCCCGGATTGTTGAAACCATCGGCTTTGCCTTTGGCATGATGGAGCGCCAGAGATAGTGCCCCCATGCGTTGACTGTCACAGGCATTGATCGAACCCCATCTTGAGTCTTGCCAGTCTTCGAAGCCTATATATAGTCGCCCTCGACAGGGGCCGTGCGCCCGGAGGTTTCGGGTGCGCCGCCCCCACTTCAGGGAGGCGCGAGATGACCGCCTTGTCGATGACGACCGCCCCGCGGGGCGACGGCGATTTCAGGACGGAGTTCACCCGCGATCCGGCGGGTTTGCGGCACTTTCCTGCGCTGGTTCTGAATGCCGACTACCGGCCTTTGTCCTACTATCCGCTGTCGCTCTGGCCGTGGCAGGATGCGGTGAAGGCCGCCTTCCTCGACCGGGTCACCATCGTCAGCGAATACGAGGAGGTCGTGCGCTCGCCCACGACGACGATCCGCATCCCTTCGGTGGTGGTGCTCAAGGATTACGTCGCCCCGCAGCGGCGGGTGGCCTTCACGCGGTTCAACCTGTTCCTGCGCGACGAGTTCTGCTGCCAGTATTGCGGATCGAAGGGCGATCTGACTTTCGACCATGTGGTGCCGCGCGCCCGGGGCGGTGTGACGAGTTGGGAAAACGTGGTGGCCGCCTGCGGGCAGTGCAACCTGCGCAAGGGGTCGCGGTCGCTCAAGCAGGTCGGTTTCAACCTGCGCCGCGCGCCGCGCCAGCCGAGCGCGCCCGAGCTGATGAACATGGGCCGCCGGTTTCCGCCCAACTACCTGCACGACAGCTGGATGGACTTCCTCTACTGGGATGCGGAGCTGGAGGCCTGACGCCGGACCAGCACGCCGTCCCAGGCGCATTGGACCACGTCCGCAAGACGCGGCGGGGCGGTCTGGTCGAGGCGGAATTGCAGCGCGTCGAGAGAGCGGGCCAGATCGCCGCTGATCCGCGGGCTGTTGATGTAGTCGGCCTGCGACAACAGCCCCTCGACCGGCGTCGAGACGGCAAGGTCCGGATTGTCGGTCGAAAGCATCCAGATCGCGCCAAGGCAGAGATCCCGGTCTTCCGCGCCGCAGCTTTCGGTGCAGAAGTCGACGAAATGCGTCATGCCGGGACCCCGCGCGATGTTCGCGCCCTCGGTTCGCAGGTCGGCGTCATCCGGTGAGCGGCCCAGGCGTCGGAACGGGAACCAGGACTCGGGCCCGGGCACGGTCGCAACCCCGGTGGCGAGGTCGATGCTGTCGAGATGCGGGCCCCAATCGGAAATCGCATCGGGGGCATCGCGGCGCCTGGCGATCTCAAGGGCGGCGGCGAATTCGCCTTGGGCCAGAAACGCGGGCCAGACGGTCCGTGCGATGCGCGTTTCGCCCATCTCGAGCAGGGTGACGATGGCCTCTCCGCGCGTTTCGGCCAACGCGCTCTGACGGATCGCATCGGCGCGGGGCGAGGTTTCAGCGGCGACCTCGGTCCAGCTTTTGCCCGACAAACCACCGGGCGCACGCATCAGCTGGTTCCGCTCCCGGCGTGGCAGTGCGGCAATCTCGGCGGGCCAGAGCGCGCTGTTGGTCGAAATCTGGCCCAGGAACACTTGCGCGTCGACATCGCCGCCTTCGGCCAGCGATCTGAACGCCGCGATGGCGGCCATATCCTCGCCGTCGGTCCAGAGGGTCAGGGCTTCGTCAAAGCTCTGCGCGGCGACGGGCCCGGTGAGGGCAAGGACAAGAGCAATGGATTTCCACATCACATCAACTCCGGTTCACCGCCTGCGCGACGTGCGACGCGGGCGACGGTCAAGCCCTGCACGATGATCGAGAACAGGACAACGATGTAGGTCGCCGTCAGCATCAGCGGCTTCCATTCGCTGTCGGGCAGCGACAGGACCAGCGCGACCGAAATGCCGCCCTTCAGACCGCCCCATGTCATGATGCGGATCACGCCGTCTTCCATGTTGTCCGAAAACGGTTTCAGAAGCGTCACCGGCACCACCACCGCCGCGAATCGCGCCAGCAGATGCAGCCCGATAGCGGCAAGCCCGGCCAGAAGGTAGCTCGTATCGAAGGCCACGGCGAAGACCTCCACCCCGATCAGCAGGAACAGGATCGCATTCAGGATTTCGTCGATCAGGGTCCAGAAGGTGTCGACATGGGCGCGCGTCTCGTCGGACATGCCGTATTTGCTGCCGACATCGCCGATCAGAAGACCGGCCACGACCGCCATTATGGGCGCCGAGACATGCAGCCAGACGGCCAGTTGATAGCCCCCGAAAGCCAGCGCCAGCGTGATCAGCACCTCGAGCGGCGGATCGTCGATGCGGCGCATGATGCGGAAGGTGACCCAGCCCAAGGCCCCGCCCAGGGCTGCGCCGCCGAACGCCTCCTGCACGAAAAGGGTGGCCGCCGCCGACAGGCCCCCGCCGTGGTCGTCGCCCGTGGGAAAGGCGATCCCGACCAGCACCAGGAAGACGACATAACCCACGCCGTCGTTGAACAGGCTTTCGCCCGCGATTTTGGTTTCCAGCGTCTTGGGCAGGTTCGCCGCGCGCAGCACGCCCAGAACGGCAACCGGGTCCGTGGGCGAGATGAGCGCCCCGAAAACCAGCGCGATCAGAAGGGGCGTGCCGGTGATCCAGCTGAAGCCGACGCCCGCGATGGCCGTCGACAGGCCGACGCCAAGCGTCGCCATCAACAGCACCAGTAGCCATTCCTTCTTGAGGTCTGCGACCTTGACATGGAGCGCGCCCGCAAAGAGCAAAAGCCCGAGCATTCCTTCGAGCAGCGCCTCGGAAAACTCAATCTCGAGCACAACCGACCGGATCGCCCCCGCAACCCCGAGCGTGGGGGCCGCGATGTCGATCAGCAGGATGCCGAAGCTTGCCACCAGGGCCACGATCAGGATGCCGATGGCTGATGGCAGTTTGAGAAACAGGTAGTTCACGGCCCCGAAGGCGGCGGCAAGCACCAGAAGGAGGGACGCGATTTGTAGCAAATCCATCGTGTTACAGCCCGTTCTTCATCTTGGAATGTCGAAATCCGGGGCAGCAAGCTCGAACCCCTCGAACCGGAAGCCGGGCGAGACGGTGCAACTGACCAGCGTCCAGTCGCCAGTGGTGCGCGCGGCCTGCCAGTGATCCTTCGGGATCACGCCTTGCAGCACCATGGACGCCAGATCGGGCCCGAGCGTCATATCCTCGGCCGGACCGGCGTCGGTGGCGGCACGGCTCAGGATCAGGGGCGCACCTGCATGCCAGAACCAGATTTCATCCGCGTCGACCCGGTGCCAATGGCTGCGTTCCCCGGCTTTCAGCAGGAAATGGATCGCCGTGCCCGCGGGGCGTTCGTCGCCGTCGGTCGGCGCGACATAGGTCTGTCGAAACCAGCCCCCTTCCGGATGGGGAACGAGGCCCAATGTCGTGATGATGTCGTCGGCTGTCATGCGTCGACCCGCTCCCGCCAGAGGATGTAGAGACCTGTTCCGATTGTCACGGCGATCCCGGCAAGCGCAAGGGGGTTGGGCAAATCTCCGAACAAAGCCAATCCGATAACGGCCGCGACGGGGATCTCCAGGTATTGGATCGGGGCCAGCGTACTGGCCGGGGCATAGCGCAGCGACCACGTCATCAGAAGGTGACTGAGCGTGCCGAGCGCGCCCATCAACACAAGGATGGGCCAGTTTTCCCCGGGCGTCAGCAGAACCATCGCCGCGTCCTTCGAAAGGACAACATAGGCAAGGCCCAGAAGGCCAACGGCCATCGCGCCCGACGTGGCCTGCATGGCGAGCGGGTCCGCCTCATGCGCGATGCGCCGGGTAACCAGCATGAAACCGGCAAAGACGAATGCCACCGACAACGGGTAGAGAACCGGCCAGCCGACGGCGGCAAAACTCGGCTGCATGACCATCAAAGTGCCGACGAACCCCACGCCACAGGCCGTCAGGCGGCGCAGGCCCACGGTTTCGCCCAGGACGAAATGCCCGAGCAGCAGCAGGATGAAGGGCATCACGAACGCAATTGCGATGGCGTCGGCGAGCGGCAGATAGGTCAGCCCCGTCACCATCAGCCAGATGCCCGCGATTTGCAGCAGCGTGCGCAGGATGGTCAGCTGCCAGCCAAGGCGCGACATGCGCCAGCTTCGACCGCTTGCCACGACCATCGGCGCCAGAACGACAGCCTGAAATAGGAAACGGATGAAGACCAGTTGCAGGACGGAAAAACCGATTTGCGCCAGATACTTGGCCGTTCCGTCGCTGAGCGGGGCCAAAACGCAGAAGCCGATCATCAGGGCAAGGCCCAGGACGGGCCGGTCGATCGAGACGCGCGCGGCCGACGGTGTCGCGGTCATCCCCGCAGGCGCAGGCGGGCGGTCGTGCCCTTGCCCTCCGAGCTTTCCAATTCGAACCGTCCGCCCGCCTGTTCGGCAAAGGTCCGCACCATCGACAGGCCCAGACCCGTTCCCTTGCCCTCGGGCTTGGTCGTCACGAAGGCCTCGGTCGCGTGGCGCAGCACATCGGCCGACATGCCCGAGCCATTGTCCGAGACGGAGATCATGATTTCGCCAAGTGTTTCCGCATCGCCGGAACTCAGGCGGCGGGCCTCGACGGTGATGATGCCTCCGTTCGGCATCGCATCCTTGGCGTTGACGATCAGGTTGAGCAGGGCGGCCTCGAGCTGTGCGGAATCGATCCGCATGCTCAGCCGCGGCTCCGCCTCGAGGTCGAGGGCCACGTTGGCGGGCAGGACCCGGCGGGAGAAGGTGAGCAGACTTGCAAAGAACTCGTCGATGGCGATCAACTCGGGGTCGTGGGATTTGCGCCGACTGGTGGCCAGCAGCTGCCCGACCAGACGTCCGCCGCGTTCTGTCGCATCGCCGATCTCGCGCAGGAGGGGCGCGCGCTCATCCTCGGGCAATTCGCCCAGAAGGTCGATGTTGCCGCGCATGACGGTCAGCAGGTTGTTGAAATCATGTGCGATTCCGCTGGTCAGGCGGCCCACGGCCTCGCCCTTCTGGGCGTGCAGCAGTTCTTCGGTTCGCGCGGCAAGCCGGGCTCGTGCCGATGCTGTCGCCAGGGCGACCCGGCTGAAGAAGACCGTGATCAGGGCGACCGCGATATGCAGGAAGATCCGGTCCGAGTCCGAGAAACCGCCCGCCAACCCGAGGCCGAATGCCGTCATTTGCGCGCCGGCGCCCACCACGACCAGGCCGATCAACGTCGCATCCATCGACCGCGTGTCGTTGCCGATACAGTTGAGCGCTTGTCCGAACATCAGGATAACGGCCGACCAGGCGGCGGTTTGCGATGGCCAGAACGCGTTGACGACGGCGAGCGCGGTAAAGGCGACGATCGTGATGGCATGATGTGCCAATAGCTTTGTGAGCATCGGGCGGGTGACATGCTGTGCCTGCGCGACCCGGCGCGCATGGCCGATATAGGTGAGGTCGGCGGCGAAATAGATCGCGGCGACGATGGCCACCGTGATCGGCGCCTCATAGACGAGCATGAGCGTGACGCCCAGTGCGATCAGGCCAAGGCGAAGAGGCCTCTCGGGGGCCTGATCTTGCTCGATGGCAAGGAAATCAGAGACGCGCCGACGGAACTTGCGGTCAGCTTGGGTCGGAGAATACATCATCGCGACGCTCCATTCCTGCTGACGGTACCATGCGCGGATTATTGCGCAAGGGTTCCCCGGGCAGGGGTTCCCTTGCGTTCACGGATCATCAACCGCGCAGAATGCTGCGGCCCGCATAGACGGCGGTTTCTCCGAGCATTTCCTCGATCCGGATCAATTGGTTATATTTGGCCAGCCGGTCCGACCGCGCCAGCGAGCCTGTCTTTATCTGGCCACAGTTTGTCGCAACGGCCAGATCGGCGATGGTCGCGTCCTCTGTTTCGCCCGAACGGTGCGACATCACGCAGGTCATGCGGTTGCGATGCGCCAGGCTCACGGCCTCCATGGTTTCCGACAGGGTTCCGATCTGATTGACCTTCACCAGAAGCGAATTGGCCGCGCCCCGTTCGATCCCCTCGGCCAGGCGCACCGGGTTGGTGACGAACAGGTCGTCGCCCACCAATTGCACCTTGTCCCCAAGCGCCTCGGTCAGGGCGATCCAGCCGTCCCAGTCGTCCTCGGACATGCCGTCCTCGATGGACAGGATCGGGTAGTCACGTACCAGCGCGGCGAGGTATTCGACATTCTCATCCGACGAAAGTGTTTTCCCTTCGCCAGCAAGCACATATTTGCCGTTCTTGAAGTACTCCGTGGCCGCGCAATCCAGCGCCAGCATCATGTCCTCGCCGGGGGTATAGCCCGCCTTCTCGATGGACTTGAGCACGAAATCCAACGCGTCCCGCGTCGACGACAGGTTCGGGGCAAAGCCGCCCTCGTCGCCGATACCCGTCGACAGACCCGCCGCCGAAAGCTCACCCTTGAGGGTGTGGAACACCTCCGACCCCATGCGCACCGCCTCGGCGATTGAGGTGGCCGAGACCGGCATGATCATGAATTCCTGGATGTCGATCGGGTTGTCGGCATGTTCGCCGCCGTTGATGATGTTCATCATCGGCACCGGCAGGACGCGGGCAGCGGTGCCGCCGACATATCGGAAGAGCGGCAGGGCGCTGGCATCGGCCCCGGCCTTGGCCACGGCCAGAGACACGCCAAGGATCGCATTGGCCCCCAGACGGCCCTTGTTGTCGGTGCCGTCCAGTTCGATCATCGCGGCGTCGATGGCCTCCTGCTCGGCGGCGTCGAAGCCGACGATGGCGTCGGCGATTTCCCCGTTCACCGCTTCGACCGCCTGCAAGACTCCCTTGCCCTTGTAGCGGGCCTTGTCCCCGTCGCGTTTCTCCACTGCCTCATAGGCGCCGGTCGATGCGCCCGACGGCACGGCGGCCCGGCCCATCGTCCCGTCTTCCAGCATCACGTCGACCTCGACTGTCGGGTTGCCCCGGCTGTCCAGAATCTCGCGGGCGTGGATATCTGTGATTGTGAACATGGCGGCCTCCGGGTGGGGTTGGCGAAAATGGGTTCGCGGCCCCTCTAGCGCGTCTGGCTACACTTGGGAAGCCGTCCGCAAGCGTGCCTCGCGGATCAATGTATAAAGGCCGCTAGCGATAACAATCGCGACCCCGACCAGTGTCCAGACGTCCGGCCGCTCGCCAAAGGCGACGCCGCCCACCACCAGCGCAAAGAGCATTCGCGAATAGCGGAACGACGACACGAAGGAGATGTCGCCAAGCCGGGTCGCCGCCACGATCGTCAGATAGCCGAACATCCCGATCCCGACGCAGAGCGCCAGAATGCCGAAGCCAACCCCATCGGGCACCACGACCGGCGCACCCAGGGCGAGCTGCAATGCGACGCCGGTCGGGAAGAGCGCGGCAAAGGCATGGAGCGACAGCCGTGCGCCCGACACCACGCCGGGCATGGTCCGCGTCACCAGATCGCGCGCCGCCAGCCCCAGCATCCCGCCGACCGCCAGCAGGGTCGCGGGGTCGAAGCTGTCGGCGCCGGGGCGCAGGATGACCATGACGCCGACAAACCCGACGATGATGGCAAGCCAGCGTCGCCAGCCCACCTGTGCCCCAAGGAACAGCGCCGCCCCCATGGCCACCACCAACGGCGTCGCCTGAATCACCGCCGAGGCGGTGGCCAAGGGGATCAGTGACAGGGCCGACACAAAGCAGAGCGTCCCGAACACCTCGAACCCCGACCGCAGCAGGACCTGGGGGCGGATGTAATGCGCCGACCAGACCGCCTGACCTGACAACCGCAGCCAACCGACGAAGGCCAGCGCCCCGCCAAGGCCCAGCATCCAGATGATCTGTGCCGCCGGGATCGTCCCCGACAGCGCCTTGATCAGCCCATCCTCGACGGCGAAGGCGGCCATGGCGGCGACCATCAGGGCTGCGCCGCGCAAACTGTCGGTCATGGGCGCGTCACCTGTCCGAAGATCCGGGTGAGGAGGGCGCTCGATGGCTTGCCACCCTGCAAGGCTTCGGCCACCCCCGTGCCGGTCAGCGCCGCGATCCCGTCCGGGCGAATGGCGATGGCGCGCAGGTCCCGCGTATCCTCGATCTGCCATTCCAGAAGGCGCGCCGCTGTCAGCCGCGCCGACCCGATCTCCGGGTCGATATGGACCGCATGACGATGACGCAGCCCGAACAGCCCCGTCGTCCGGTTCACGAGCACAAAGGCGTAGCGCCGATCATGGGTGCCATCGTCGCGCAGGTCACTGAATGTCCGCTCGACCACGAGCGCCCAGTCGGGCGCGGGCGCCAGTGCCGTCACTTTCGGCACGATGACCTCGGCGCGAAACCGCTCTGCCGTCGCGGCGAGAAACGCGCCGCGCGGGACTGGATCGACGCAGAGCACATCCGAGACCCCGCCCAGGCCCAATGCTGCGGTGTCGCGCGTGATGTCGTTGCGCGCCATGCCAAGGGTCAGCGCGGCAAGCGGCCCGGCGCCTTGACCGTCCAGCATCGCGGCCAGTTCGCGGGCGCCGGTCTCGACCCGGTCGGGCAGGGCGTCCACGGCTTGCCCCAGGGCCAGGGCATTCTGGCGCAGGTCTTCCGCCGTGCGCAGCCAGACGCGCGGATCGTCGGACTCCATTTCAAGAAGCTCGACCAGTTCCAGCACCATGACTGGCGGTTGGACCTTGCGCAGAACGTTCAACGCCCCGGCCACCTCGGCCGACAGGATCGGGTCCGGCATCTCTTCGGCCAGATGCGCGACGATCCGCAGAAACTTGATCGCCCGGGACCGGTCGGTGCCGAACAGGTTGGGCACGTTCACAAGATCGCCCGACGGATCGCGCACGGCACTCGCGCTCAGCACGCTCACGCCGATGCGGGTGTCGCCCGAGACCAGAAGCAGCGCCAGCGCGGGTACATGCCAGGACCATTCCCCGATCCCGTCATAGCGGCGACCCCGGTCCAGCGTCTTCACCGGCGCGCGGTCGGTCGCGTAAAGATAGCTTCGGTTCGCCATGGCGCGCGGTTACTTGCGGCGCACGGCGAACAGCTCGAGCCGATGGCCCTTGAGGTCATAGCCAAGGCGTTCGGCGATCTTCTCCTGCAGGGCCTCGATCTCGGGGTCGACGAATTCGATGACCTCTCCGGTCTGAAGGTCGATCAGGTGATCGTGGTGTTCCCGCTCCGCATCCTCGTAACGGGCGCGGCCGTCGCCGAATTCGCGCCGCTCCAGAATGCCCGATTCCTCGAACAGCTTGACGGTGCGATAGACAGTGGCGACGGAAATGCTCGGGTCCTGTTCGGCGGCGCGGGCGTGGATCGTCTCGACGTCCGGGTGGTCCGACGCATCCTCCAGCACCTGCGCGATCACGCGGCGCGGTCCCGTCAGGCGCAGGCCCTGCGTCTCGCAGCGGTCAAGGATCGTCGGCAATGTCATGCCCGATCCCTAGCCTTCGCTGCGACGCAGGGCAATCATGTCCCGCAAAACGTCCGGATGACCCGTTCGTCGTCGGTCGCGGGGCGGCGATAGGGGGCGTTTGCCTCGGTCTCGTGCCAGGGGTCGGCCAGCACGGCGTTCAGCGCTTCGAACGGCGCGAAATCCCCGGAATAGGCCGCCGCGATGGCCTCCTCCACCCGGTGATTGCGCGGGATGATGGCGGGATTGGCGCGCGCCATGGCATCCCGGTCGGGGTCGGCCTCCTGCCAACGGCGCATCCAATCGCCCAGGCGCGTGGCGTCAATGACCTGATCGCGCGCGGTGTCCGGGGCAACGGTCAAGGCGCGGAACATGTTGGTGAAATCGGCCTGACCCTCGGCCATGATGTCCAGAAGCTCCAGCGCCAGACCGATGTCCGAAACGCCGATCTTGGCGGCCATGACCGCCCGCCATTCCCGCTCGTGCAGGGCGGCGAAGCCTTCCAGCACCTCGGTCGCCTCGGCCACCGCCGCCTGGCGCTCGCCCATCAACGGCAGCAAGGCCGTGGCCAGTTGCGCAAGGTTCCAGAGCGCGATGTCGGGCTGGTTCTTCCAGGCATAGCGCCCGAACTGGTCGATGGAGCTGAAGACCATGTCGGGGCGATAGACCTCCATGAAGGCGCAGGGGCCATAGTCGATCGTCTCGCCCGACAGGGTCATATTGTCGGTGTTCATCACGCCGTGGATGAAGCCCAGACCCATCCATTGCGCCACCAGCCGCGCCTGAGCCGCCATCGCGTGACGCAGCAGGCCCATGGGCCCCTCGGCCCCGGGCGCGTGGCGCGCCAGCGTATGGTCCAGCAGGGCCTGCAACCCGTCGACGTCCTCGCGCGCGGCATAGACCTGAAAGGTGCCGACGCGGATGTGGCTGGCGGCGACGCGGGTCAGCACACCGCCGGGCAGGGGGCCCGTCTCGCGCAGAACGCGGTCGCCGGTCGCCACGGCGGCCAATGCGCGCGTCGTCGGCACCCCAAGCGCGAACATCGCCTCGCTCAGCACATATTCGCGGATCACCGGCCCGAGTGCCGCGCGCCCGTCGCCCATCCGGCTGTAGGGCGTCGGCCCCGATCCCTTGAGCTGGATGTCCACGCGCCCCTGCGGCCCCATGTGTTCCCCCAGAAGCAGCGCCCGCCCGTCGCCCAGTTGCGGCGACCAACCCCCGAACTGGTGCCCCGCATAAAGCTGCGCCAGCGGGGCCGCCCCGTCCGGCACCCGGTTGCCCGCAAACACATCCAACGCCCCGCGCAATTCGTCGGGGTCCAGCCCCAGATCGCGCGCCAACCCCGCGTTCAGGGCGACCCAGGACGGGGCCGAGACAGGCGTCGGCGGCATCCGGGTAAAGAACCGTTCCGGCAGGCGCGCATAGGAATTGTCGAAGCTGAACATCGGTCCGGTCTTTCTCTGCTTTGCAAATACTCAGGCCGCGCCGCCGCAGCCGTCGCACCCTAGAGCCGGGCGATCCGCTCCGTCAGAAGCGCGTAATACCCGTCGGCATCGAGATCCCCGATGAACAGCGCATTGGCCGCCCGATCAGTCACGCCCCACCAGTCGGCCACGGTCATGCCGCGGGTCAGCGGGCTTTCGACCTCGATCTCCACGTTGATCTCCCGGCCTGTAAACAGGTCCGGTCGCAACACCCAGGCGATGACGCAGGGGTCGTGCAGCGGTGCCCCTTCCGAGCCGTATTTCGCCATGTCGAACCGCTCGAAAAAGCCGGTCCAGCCCGCGACGGCCGGCCCCACGCGGCCCGCCGCGCGAAAGGCGTCATTGCGTGCCCGGGTGGTCAGCGCCTTGTGCGTCACATCCAGCGGCAGGACCGTCAGCGGCACGCCCGACGCAAAGACGACCTTGGCCGCCTCGGGGTCGACGTAGATGTTGAATTCCGCCGTGGGGGTGATGTTGCCCACCTGGAAATAAGCCCCGCCCATCAGGACGATGCGCTGGATCCGCCCCGCGATGTCGGGCGCGCGGGAGATGGCCGTGGCGATGTTGGTCAAGGGGCCAAGCGGGCAGAGAATGACGCTGCGTTCGGGTTCCGCGCGCAGGGTGTCGATGATGAAATCCACCGCATGGCCGTCCGCGACCGGCATGGTCGGGTCGGGCAGGTCGGCCCCGTCGAGGCCGGTGTTGCCGTGCACATGCTCTGCCGTAACAAGGTCGCGCGCCATGGGCCGGTCGCATCCGGCATGGACCGCCACATCGGGTCGCCCGGCCAGTTCGCAGACCACCCGCGCGTTGCGCGTCGTCAGGCCCAGCGGCACATTGCCCGCAACCGTGGTGATGCCCAGAACCCGCACCTCGGGCGAGGCCAGTGCCAGAAGGATGGCGACGGCGTCGTCCTGGCCCGGGTCGGTGTCGATGATGATGCTTTGTGTCATGGTCCCACATCAAGCGCCCGCCGGTCCGATTGTCCAGACCGGCGCGGCGTGTCAGACCGGATCAGCCGTCGAAGTCGACTTCCTCGACCAGTTTCAGGGCCTCGGCCCGGTGGCTGGCGATCGCGGTCAGGTCGGTTTCGTCCGGCGTCAGCGCGCCCCAACCGGCCACCAGGGCCGAAGGCGTGGCCCCCGGCGCGACCGGGTATTCGTTGACGACATTGGCATAGATTTCCTGCGCCTCGGCCGACGACAGGTATTCCATGAAGGCCAGCGCCTCGGCTTCGTTGTCCGCGCCCTTCACCATGCCGACGCCCGAGATGTTCACATGGGTGCCCGCACCGTCGGCGAAGGTCGGGAACTCGATGCGCACCGAGTTGGCCCATTCGACCTGCTCGGGGTCGGCCAGCATCGCGCCCATGTAATAGGTGTTGCCAAGCGAGATGTCGCACTCGCCCGCCCAGATCGACTTGACCTGCGCGCGGTCGTTGCCGTCGGGCGATTTGGCGAGGTTGGCCTTCAGCCCTTCCAGCCAAGTCTTGGTCGCTGCGACTCCGTTGTGCTCGATCATGGCCGACACGAGGCCGATGGTGTATTCATGGGTGCCCGAGCGGGTGCAGATGCGTCCGGCCCAGATCGGGTCGGCCAGCGCCTCGTAGGTCGTGACCTCACCCTCGCCCACGCGATCCTTGCTGGCATAGACGATGCGCGCCCGCGTCGTCAGTCCGAACCACATGTTGTCGTCATCGCGCATGGCATCAGGGATGTTTGCGGTCAGAACCTCGCTTTCCACCGGTTGCAACACGCCCGCCTCCTTGGCCTCGGACAGGCGCGAGATGTCGACGGTAAAGATAAGGTCGGCGGGGCTGCGCTCGCCCTCGGCGACCAGACGCTCCGTGATGCCCTTGTCGATGAAGACGACATTGGCGGTGATTCCCGTCGCAGCCTCGAACCCGTCGATCAGCGGCTGGATCAGTTCGGGTTGACGGTACGAATAGACGTTCACCTCCTGCGCGATGGCGGGGGCTGCCAGGACAAGGGCGGTTCCGGTCAGGAAAAGGGTACGGATGGACATCGGGGTCTCCTGTTGGTGTCGCCCCGTTTATTCCCGACTCTTTTAGTCGGGTCAATCCCGATTATTATGGTCGGGTATTTTTTCCGCCCGCTTCGCCGCGTCCCAGAGCCGGTCCATCTCGGCCAGGTCCGATTGCGCCGGGCCGCGCCCCTCGGCGGCCAGTGCATCCTCGATGGCCTCGAACCGGCGGGTGAACTTGGTATTCGCGGCCCGCAGCGCCGCCTCCGGGTCCACATCGAGGTGCCGCGCGAGGTTGGCCACCACGAACAGCAGATCGCCCATCTCCTCGGTCACCGCGTCCTGGCTCAAGGTGTCCTTCGCCTCGACCAGCTCCGCCGCCTCTTCGCGAAGCTTGTCCAGAACGGCGATTGTCTCGGGCCAGTCGAAGCCCACGCGCGCGGCGCGGTTCTGCAACTTCACCGCGCGCAGCAGGGCCGGCAGGCCAAGCGCCACCCCATCCAGCGTGCGGCCCTTGCGCTCTTGCGCCTTGGTGGCCTCCCAATCGGCGACCTGCTGTTCCGCGGACTTGTCGCGGTCGCCATCTCCCCAGATGTGCGGATGCCGGTCGACCATCTTCTGGGCCACACGCTCGGCGATGGAATGGAAATCGAACCGCCCCTCCTGTTCGCCCATCCGCGCGTGATAGACGACCTGCAGCAAGAGGTCGCCCAATTCACCCTCCAGCTCGTCCCAGGCGCCGCGTTCGATGGCGTCAGCAACTTCATAGGCTTCCTCGATGGTATAGGGCGCGATGGACGCGAAATCCTGTTCGATGTCCCAGGGGCATCCCGTCTCGGGGTCGCGCAGCCGTTCCATGATCGCCAGAAGCCGGGGCAGGCCGCCACCGGGCCGGGTGCAGATGTCGTCGTCCATTGCGTCCTCCGGGTTGTGGGTGTTTCCTGCACGGCGACCCGCCGAAAGGAAACCCCGTGCCCGTTCTCAATTCGATTGCCGCCTTGGAACCCGAAATGCGCGAATGGCGCCGCTGGCTGCACCGCAACCCCGAGCTTCAGTTCGACCTGCCCAAGACCGCCCGCTTCGTCGCCGACAAATTGCGAGAGTTCGGGATCACCGAAATCCACGAGGGCATCGCCGAGACCGGCATCGTCGCGATCATCGAGGGGCAGGGCGACGGCCCGACCATCGGGCTGCGCGCCGACATGGACGCCCTGCCCATCGAAGAGGCGTCGGGCGTCGAACACGCCAGCGAGACGCGCGGCAAGATGCATGCCTGCGGTCATGACGGCCACACCACGATGCTTCTGGGGGCGGCGAAATACCTGGCCCAGACGCGCAACTTCCGGGGTCGCGTCGCGCTGATCTTCCAGCCCGCAGAGGAAGGCGGCGGCGGCGCCCGCGTCATGGTCGAGGAAGGGATCATGGACCGGTTCGACATCGGCCAGGTCTATGGCATCCACAACGCGCCCAACTTCGCCGAGGGCGAATTCTTCACCGCGCCCGGGCCGATCATGGCCGCCGTCGATACCTTCCATATCGATATCGTCGGCAAGGGCGGGCACGGCGCGATGCCCCACGACACCAAGGACCCGGTCGTCGCGGCCCTGGGCATCGGGCAGGCGATCCAGACCATCGTGTCGCGCAACCACTACGCGCTCGATGAACTGGTCGTGTCGGTGACCCAGATCCACACGGGGACGGCCGACAACATCATTCCCGCCAGCGCCTATATCGAAGGAACGGTGCGCACCTTCGATCCGGCGGTGCAGGACATGGTGGAACGCCGCCTGAACCAGATCGTGGCGGGGCAGGCGGCGAGCTATGACGTCTCGGCCTCCTGCCGGTACGAGCGGGGCTATCCCGCGACGGTCAACGATGCCGAAAAGGCCGAATTCGCCGCAAGGGTCGCCGCCGATGTGGTGGGCGCAGGCCGGGTGACCGCCGATTCCCCGAAGGAGATGGGGGCCGAGGATTTCAGCTACATGCTCGAGTCGCGCCCCGGGGCCTATCTGTTTCTGGGCGCGGGCGCGGGGCCGGTGCTGCACCACCCGGAATACGACTTCAACGATGCCATCGCCCCCGTCGGCGCGAGCTTCTTCGCCCGCATGGTCGAGACGGCGCAGCCGGTCTGAAGGATTCGGTAGGGTGCGTGGTAACCACGCACCTTACGGCGCCACGCGGCTCTCCCGAAGGTGCGCCAACAGGGCTTCGGCCGACCACCCCGCGTCGCGGTAGCTGGCGATGGAGCGCGCGTCGTCCCGCTTGGCCAGCCGCTTGCCGGCCCCGTCGCGCACCAGATCGTGGTGATGATAGACCGGCGTCGGCAGGCCCAGGAGCCGTTGCAGCAGCACATGGATCGGCGTCGCCTCGAACAGATCCCCGCCGCGCACCACATGGGTAACCCCCTGCGCCGCATCATCGACCACCACCGACAAGTGATAGGAGGTGCCGAATTCCCGCCGCGCCAGAACCACGTCACCGATATCGCGCAGGTAGCTGTCGCGCGACGTGGCGACGGTGCCCGGATGCAGGGGACCTGTCTCGAGAAACGAAAGCCCCCAATGATCCGCCTGATCCTGCAGGATCATGTGCTCGCAGGCCATCTGCGCCACATTCATGTCGATCCGAAGATGCACGTCTTCGGGCCGCGGCGGCCAAGGATAGCCCGTCGGCGCATCCGCCCGGCAGGTGCCGGGATAGACCGGGCCGTCGGGGCCCAGGGTCGGCTCGACCCCTTCTTGCGGCGCGCTCAACGCCTCGGCGATGTCCCGGCGTGAACACGTGCAGGGATAGAGGAGGAACCGCGACCACAGATCATCGAGCGCCGCCCCATAGGCGTCCATCCGGTCCGACTGCCGCATCGGTTCCGCGTCCCAGACGATGCCCAGCCAGTTCAGATCGTCCTTCAGCTGCGCTTCCCATTCGGGCCTTGCGCGCTGCCGGTCGATATCCTCGATCCGCAGAAGGAAACTGCCCCCCTCCGCCCGCGCCATGTCATGGGCGATCATCGCCGACCAGGCATGCCCCAGATGCAGCGGACCGGTGGGCGAGGGCGCGAAGCGCGTGATCATTCGGCGGCCTGACGGACCCCCAGCCAAGCCTGCCAATCGGCCTTGGCGCGGTCGGTATACATCTTGTAGCGCACCTGCCGCCCCTTGCGCCCGCCACGCGCATCGACGGGCGGGAACAGGCCGAAGTTGACGTTCATCGGCTGGAACGTCTTGGCGTCCGCGCCCCCGGTGATGTGGGTAACGAGGGCGCCCATGGCGGTGGTCTCGGGCACGGGCTCAAGCGTCCGGCCCTGCATTTCTGCGGCGGCCAGACGCCCGGCCAGCAGGCCCATGGCAGCGGATTCGACATAGCCCTCCACGCCCGTGATCTGCCCGGCAAAGCGGATATGGGGCTTCGATTTCAGCCGCATCTGATCGTCGAGCAGCGTGGGCGAGTTGATGAAGGTGTTGCGGTGGATGCCGCCCAGACGGGCGAAAGACGCCTCCTGCAAACCGGGAATCATCTTGAAAACAGAGGTTTGCGCGCTGTACTTCATCTTGGTCTGAAATCCGACGATGTTGTAGAGCGTGCCCAGCTTGTTGTCCCGGCGCAGCTGCACCACGGCATAGGCCTTGTTGGTCGGGTCGTGCGGGTTGGTCAGGCCGACGGGCTTCATCGGGCCGAAGCGCAGCGTCTCCCGGCCCCGCTCGGCCATCACTTCGATCGGCAGGCAGCCGTCGAAATAGCCAGCGGTCTCGCCCGGCTTGAACTCGGTCTTCTCTGCCGCGAGCAGGGCGTCGATAAAGGCCTCGTATTGGTCGCGGGTCATCGGACAGTTGATATAGGCGGTCCGCTCTTCCTCGGTCTCGCCCTTGTCATAGCGCGACTGCATCCAGGCGATGTCCATGTCGATGCTGTCGTAATGCACGATGGGGGCGATGGCGTCGAAGAAAGCCAGGCTGTCCTGACCGGCCTCGTCGGCGATGGCCTGCGCCAGCGCGCTGCCGGTGAGGGGGCCGGTGGCGACGATCCAGTGCCCGCTGTCGGGCAGGGCGGTCACCTCTTCGTCCACCACCTCGATCAGGGGATGGGAGCGCAGGCGCGCGGTGACGGCCTCGGCAAAGGGGTCGCGGTCGACGGCCAGCGCGCCCCCCGCCGGCAGGCGGTGCTTATGGGCCATTTCCATGATCAGGCCGCCAGCCGCCCGCATTTCCCAATGCAGAAGGCCCACGGCGTTCTGTTCGTCGTCATCCGACCGGAACGAGTTGGAGCAGACCATCTCGGCCAGCGACCCGGTGCGATGCGCAAAGGTCCCGACCCGGGGCCGCATTTCGTGGATGGTCACGGGAACACCCGCCTCTGCCGCCTGCCAGGCCGCTTCGGATCCGGCCATTCCGCCGCCGATGATGTGCAATCTGTCCGTCATGGGGCTGACATAAGCCGCAAGGTCGCGCGGGGGAAGCCCATACGAAAAAAGCCGCCCTGAAGGCGACTGCGACAAAGGGGCGAGACCCTTCGGATGTCCGCTCGACTGTCCGCAAGATGCTCCCCCGGCGGGGGCGTTGGTCGCCCTTCGGAGGATCGGGTGGCATCCATCCTGCTGCCCGACTTGGTCTTGCCACTCTGTCCGGCCTAGACTGTTGCAGACGCCGAATGCCAGTTCGATTTGTGCAAAGCCGGGATTGGCCGCGTCACTCGCTCGCCAGCTGCAAATGGTGCGGGCGCGGGGTGCAGAACCAGTCGACCACCGCCCGCAACGTCGCATCCGAATGCCGCGTCTCATGGTAGGTGATCCAGAGTTCGCCCGGGATGTCGTTCCCCGGCAGATCGGCCAGCACGAGGTTGTCGCCCGGACTGACCATGTAGTCGGCCAGCAGCCCGGGCAGTCCGGTGGCCCGCACCATGTCGAGCGCCATCGGCATCTCCTCGACCCGGAAGCGTGGCTTCGGGGCGGCCTCGGCATAGATATCGCGCAGGACATCGGCGTCGGGATAGCGGTGCGACAGGCCGATCCACTCGCCGTTCATGACGTGATCGCGCCCGTGATATACGCGCAAGGAGAAGTCCCGGAACTTGCGCGCCTTGAGCCGCCCGCCCTCGGGGCGGCCGACGCGCACCTGGATATCCGCCTCGCCAAGTCCTTGGGAATAGGCCTTGTCCGTCAGGGTCAACATGACCTGCGGCAGATATTCAGAGAGTTCGCCCGTGCGCGGCAGAACGAAATGGCTATGAACGGCGGGCGGGGCCGAGATCTCGATGGCGACCTGCTGGTTGGCCTGGCCCGCGTGCATGTTCACCAGTTCGGCGCGCAGCTTCTGGTCCAGTTCGTCGGCGATGCCGGCCAGCGCGGTAGCCACCTCGGTCGCGACGAATCCGGTACCGCGCTTTTCGAAAAGCGGCATCGACAGGTCCTGGCTCAGACGCTCGAGACGCCGCGACACCGTCGCGACGTTGGTATTCAGATAGCGCGCAGCCGCAGACATCGTGCCATGCCGCGTCATCGCCAGAACGAATTTCAGATCGTCCCAATTGTCCAGATTCATCGACGCCTCCGAGAAGTCCCACCCCTCGTAACTGCGTTGTGTCGTCCTTCTAATGCAGAACAAGTGTAAATTGATATAGCGGATTTGCGTTTGCTCAGTGACCCAAGGTCACCCCCGGATCACTCCGCGCCGTCTTGCACCTCATCCTCGGACTGGTCGGCCACGCGCGCGACCGACACGACCTTTTCGCCCTTGCGGGTGTCGAAGACCTTGACCCCGCCCGCCGACCGCGATCGGAAGCTGATGCCGTCCACCGGGCAGCGGATCGATTGGCCGGTGGATGTGGCCAGCATGATCTGATCGTCCATGTCCACGGGGAAGGATGCGGCGATCGGGCCGCCGCGCGCGGCCTTGTCCTGCGCGCTGACCCCCATGCCGCCGCGTCCGCGCACCGGATAGTCGTGGCTGGACGACAGCTTGCCCGCCCCGCCTTCGGTGATCGTCAGGATCAGATCCTCGGCTGCCGACATCTCGGCATAGCGGTCCGGGCTGATGGTGGCGTTGGCATCCGCCTCCTCATCGACCTCGACCTCTGCATCGTCGGCCAGACCCGCCATGGCGCGGCGCATCTTGAGGTAGGCGGCGCGCTCGTCGCTGGTGGCGTCGAAGTGACGGATCACCGCCATCGAAACCACGGCATCGTTCTTGCCCAGCCTGATCCCCCGCACACCGGTCGAGGCGCGCGAGTTGAACACCCGAACGTCCGTCGCCGGGAAGCGGATGGCCCGGCCCGACCGCGTGACCAGCATCACATCGTCGTCGTTCGAAGCGATCCGCGCATTGATCAGAGACCAACCCTCGCTCTCGCCCTCGAACTTCATCGCGATCTTGCCGTTGCGCATGACATTGGCGAAATCCGACAGCTTGTTGCGCCGCACCGTGCCGTGGTCGGTGCAGAAGACGACCTGCAATTCGTCCCAGTGATCCTCGTCCCGGTCGATGGGCATGATCGCGGCGATGCCCGTGCCCGGCTCGATCGGCAGCAGGTTGACCAGCGCCTTGCCCTTGGCCGTGCGCCCGCCCTGCGGCAGGCGCCAGGTCTTGAGCTTGTAGACCATTCCGTCCGTCGTGAAGAACAAAAGCGGTGTATGCGTGTTGGCCACGAACAGCGTGGTGACCACATCCTCGTCCTTGGTGGCCATACCCGCCGTGCCCTTGCCGCCGCGCTTCTGGCTGCGGAACTCGGCCAGCGGGGTGCGCTTTGCATAGCCCGTCTCGGTGATCGTGACGACCATGTCCTCGCGCTCGATCAGGTCCTCGTCGTCCATGTCGCCGGACCAGTCGGTGATCTCGGTGCGGCGCGGCACGGCGAACTGATCGCGCACTTCGCGCAATTCGTCCGAGATAATCGACAGGATGCGCGCGCGCGACCCCAGAATTTCGAGGTATTCCTTGATCTTGGCCGACAGCGCCTCCAGCTCGTCGGTCACCTCGCTCACACCCAGCTGGGTCAGACGCTGCAACCGCAGATCCAGAATGGCCCGCGCCTGAATCTCCGACAGGTTATAGGTCCCGTCTTCGTTCGGCTTGTGGGTCGGATCGTCGATCAGCTTGATATAGGGCAGGATCTCGCCCGCGGGCCAGCGCCGCTCCATCAGCTTGGCCCGTGCCTCGGCGGCATCGGCGGACGCCCGGATCGCGCGGACCACCTCGTCCACATTCGACACGGCCACGGCCAGACCGCACAGAACGTGACTCCGCTCACGCGCCTTGTTCAACTCGAAGGCCGTGCGGCGCGCGATGACTTCTTCGCGGAACGACAGGAAGTTCGTCATGAACGCCCGCAGCGTCAACTGCTCGGGCCGTCCGCCATTCAGCGCCAGCATGTTGCAGGCGAAACTCGTCTGCATCGGCGTGAAGCGGAACAACTGGTTGAGCACCACCTCCGCCGTGGCATCGCGCTTCAACTCGACGACCACGCGCACGCCGACCCGGTCGGATTCGTCCTGCACGTGGGAAATGCCCTCGATCCGCCTGTCCTTGGCGGCTTCGGCGATGCGTTCGATCATCGTGGCCTTGTTCACCTGATAGGGGATCTGATCGATGATGATGGCCCAGCGATCCTTGCGGATCTCCTCGACCCGGGTGCGGGCGCGCATGATGACGCTGCCCCGACCTTCCAGATAGGCTTTGCGGATGCCGCTGCGCCCCAGGATTATGCCGCCGGTCGGAAAGTCCGGGCCCGGCACGTATTCGATCAGCTCTTCGGACGACAGGTCCGGGTTTTCGATTAGGGCAAGGCAGGCGTCGATCACTTCGCCCAGATTGTGCGGCGGGATGTTCGTCGCCATGCCGACCGCAATGCCGCCGGCCCCGTTGACCAGCATGTTCGGAAAGCGCGCCGGCAGGACCGACGGCTCCATGTCCTTGCCGTCATAATTTGGCACCATGTCGACGGTGTCTTTTTCGATATCGGCCAGCAGGAAGGCGGCGGGCTTGTCCATCCGAACCTCGGTATAGCGCATGGCCGCCGCGTTATCCCCATCCATCGACCCGAAGTTGCCCTGACCATCGAGCAGGGGCAGCGACATGGAGAAATCCTGCGCCATACGCACCAGCGCCTCATAGATCGCGCTGTCGCCATGCGGGTGGTATTTGCCCATCACGTCGCCCACCGGACGGGCCGACTTGCGATAAGATTTGTCGTGGGTATTCCCGGTTTCGTACATCGCATAGAGGATGCGGCGATGGACCGGCTTCAACCCGTCGCGCAGGTCGGGAATCGCTCGGCTGATGATGACTGACATCGCGTAGTCGAGGAACGAGGTGCGCATCTCGCTGACGATGCTGACCTGAGGGCCATCGTGATGCATCACGCTCCGCGCTGGCTCTTCGTCTTCGTTTTCAGGGGTTTGCGGGTCGTCGTTCATGCGATTCCTGGCCTTCGGCTCGATCCATATCTTGTTGTCGGTCCTTCTATCATCCCCTGCATATGGGCTCAACGCCCTGTTGCCGCCTTGCCATTGCAGCCGCGGAAGCCGAGTGCCAACAAACTGATTTCATTGACTGTTAATATGTTGGTGGCAGGTTGTCTTCAGGGGGGGTAAATCAGAGGTGATCCATGACGCCTGAACCGACCGAAACCGAACTGATGCTCAAGGGTTATGGCCTGACCACGGCCCAGATGTTCTATCACATGCCCGACCATCCCCATGTCCTCAATACCTTCATCTGGCAGGATTATGATCTCGCGCCCGATCATGCGCGGCTGTTCAAGTTCATCGAGTACTGGGGGCAGGAGATCGACGGCCCGCTCCATTCCGTCCGCTTCAGCCATCGCAAGCTGATCGCGCCCGGCGAATGGCGCAACGTCGTCGGAGAGTTTACCATTCATTAGGAAAAGTTAATCAAAATAAACGGTTACCCGTGGGTAACCCGGCGTGTTGCCGCCAGCACCCAGATTCCGGCCAGGGCCAGCGACAGCACGCCGTTCCAGCCCGCCATCGTCAGGCCAAGCTGCCAGACGATGTCGTCGCACATCACGATGGTATCCGCGATCTCGGTCGACAGCAGGTCCGCGGCACTCAGGGAACTGAGGTCGCCGCCGCCGGTGCAACTGCTCGGCCCGTCCCACCACTTCTGTTCGACGCCTGCGTGGAAGAACCCGATCCCGCTGGTGATCAGCGCCGCAACCCCCGCCAGCGCCGCCATCGCGCGCGGCGCCACCCCGGCCAGGGCCGCAACCCCGAGCAGGATCGCCGCCGCATGGGGCCAGCGCTGCCACAGGCACATGGCACAGGGCGCATAGCCCGCCAGCTGAAACAGGAAGGCGCCGCCCAGAAGGCCGATGTGGCCGGACGTCGCCAGCGCGATGAGACGGGTCATAGGAACCTCAATAGCAGGAACGCCCCGAACAGCAGGACCATGAACAGCGTGAACATAAGGCCCAGACGCCGTTCGATGAAGTCCCGGATCGGCGCGCCGAATTTCCAAAGTAGCGCCGCCACCAGGAAGAACCGCAGACCGCGCGCGACGATGCTGGCGAAGATGAACACCGACAACGACAGGCCGGTCGCCCCCGACAGGATCGTGATGACCTTGTAGGGAAAGGGCGTGATCCCCGCCATCAGCACCGCCCATGCGCCCCAGTCATTATAGTGGGTGCGGAAGGCCTCGAAGCTGTCGGCCTTGCCAAGCGCGGTCAGGATCGGCTCGCCCAGAGTCTCGAAGGCGTAAAAGCCGATGCCGTATCCCAGGACGCCCCCCAGAACGCTGGCCACCGTGCAGACCCCCGCGATCAGCCAGGCGCGATGCGGCGCGGCGAGGATCATCGGGATCAGCAGGATGTCCGGCGGGATCGGAAAGACCGAGCTTTCGACGAAGCTGACGATGGCGAGAACCCACAATGCATGCGGGTGCGCGGCCCAGGCCAAGGTCCAGTCATAGAGGCGGCGGATCATGGGTTGCCGGTTTCACGGAACCATCGCAGGGTCAAGAACGATTGCTTGGACGACAGCGGGGGGACCGACATGCGGTGGCAAGGACGACGCGGAAGCAGCAACATCGAGGACCGCCGGGGCAGATCCCGGTCTGGCGGCGCAAGTGGCGGCGTCGGCGGGCTTGGCATCGGTGGCCTGCTTGTCGTGCTGGCGGTCGGTTACTTCTTCGGCATCGACGTCTCGCCCCTGTTGCAGGGTGGCGGGGGCGGAACGGTTCAGACCTCGGCCCCCAGTCGCGCGCCGAGCGCCGCCGAACAGCAGGAAGCGCAGTTCGCCTCGGTCGTGCTTGCCGATACGGAGGAAGTCTGGGCCGACGTGTTCCGGCGTCAGTTGGGCGAAGCCTACCGCCCGCCGACCCTCGTTCTTTACTCGGGCGTAACCAGCAGCCCCTGTGGCGGCGCTTCGGGGGCGACGGGTCCGTTCTATTGTCCGGCTGACCGCAAGGCGTATCTGGACACAGCCTTCTTCCAGACGATGGAGCGTCAGCTTGGCGCGCGGGGCGATTTCGCGGCGGCCTATGTGATCGCCCACGAGGTCGCCCATCACGTGCAGAACGAATTGGGCATCCTGGGCCAGGCGAACACGATCCGCGCCCAGTCGAGCGAGGCGCGGGCCAATCAGATTTCCGTCCGGATCGAGCTTCAGGCCGATTGCCTGTCGGGCATCTGGGCGCGCGAGGCGCAGGCGCAGTTCGGCTCGCTCGAGCGTGGCGACATCGAAGAGGCCGTGAACGCCGCGCGCCAGATCGGGGACGACACCTTGCAACGCAACGCCGGGCGGGTGCCGATGCCGCATACCTTCACGCATGGCACCTCCGAACAGCGCGCGCAGTGGTTCGCCACCGGCTTCCGCAGCGGGGCGATCACGGACTGCGACACCTTCTCGGCCAGCCGTCTCTGAGCCGGTCCGGACGATCTTAACCAAGAGTTTGTTGACCTTCCCGGGCGCCGGGATTAGGGGATCCGGGCGTTGCCCGTGTGGCGGAATTGGTAGACGCAGCGGATTCAAAATCCGCCGCCGCGAGGCTTGCCGGTTCGAGTCCGGCCACGGGTACCACATCACGATTCTCGCCCCCTGATACGGGGGGCGAATCGTCGTTTCTTTCGAAACCGTTTCAATTCCCGCCTAATTGCTGCCCCAATTCAGTTGCTGCGGCGGAAACACTCCATTTTTCAGGCATCGCAATTCCGCCTTATTTGGTTTCCACAGGGGAAACAGTTCATGGCGGAGCGGACGCGCGCGCGGCGGGCGAAAAAGTCGGTATGCTACTGCTTACGATGGGGAAATGCGGGGCTCGGTTCGTCGCAACTGTCGAATCAAATGGCCTCCCCAAGGCCGGGATCGTTGCTTTGGTGGCGACACAAAAAGGGCGCGGTTGCCACATTATGGTTAACATTGCCCCAAACTTGGCTTTATCCCGGTTCAAAGTGGCGGTTTTTTGCCGCAATCCTCTTTCGCGTGGCCCTTCAATCGGTTAAAAATCTGTTACGCCCATCACTGGGGGGCGATGTCTGCTGGTCACGGGGGCGGCCGCACTTTTGGAGCACCGGAGAGGTGTGTTGATGACGTGCGGGTGCATGGCTTGGGGGTCGTGCACGGGGGTCTGCCGACCCAAGCGCGAAACCTTCGACACAGTTCACCCGATCTGGCCAAACGTGCGTCCGCCTGAAGGGCACATATTTTAGCAGCGCATCGTTCCGCATTGGGCCCGTGTAACCGGACCGAATGGAGATGCCGTCATGACGACGACGCCCGCGAGCAAGCACCAGAAGGGTGCCGTCACCGAGACAGTCTCGGTCCTGGATCAGTTTAATCTCTGCCGATCTGCCGCGCGGCCTGCGCGCCACGGCGCGGCATAAGGAGCCATTACAATGACCAATCGTACCACGATCGATTTCAACAATCTGAGCACCGGCACCATTGTGAACGGCCAGTATTCGGGTCAGGGCGTCACCATTTCCAGTGGGAACCCGCACAATCCGGTGATGATCTTCAATACCGCGCATCCGACGGGCGGCGACACTGATCTGGCCACGTCGAACCTGGGCAAGGTCCTGATCCTGTCGGAAGACCGCGATTCCAGCGACCCCGACGACAACGCCGGTGGCGGAACGTTCCGGTTCGACTTCGAGGACGAGGTCACGGTGCATTCGCTGACGGTTCTGGACGTCGAGGAAGGCGCCTGGATCAAGGTTTACGACGAAGACGGAAAGCTTCTGAAGCAGATCGACGTGCGGACCGCGAACGGTGCACAGAAGAACGTTCACATCAACGTCGAGGGCGCGGCCTACATGACGGTCGAGCTTGGTGGATCGGGTGCGGTCGACAACCTGTCGTTCACGCCTGCGCCGCAGCCGGACGGTGTCGTCAACGGCACCGCCGCGGGCGAGCTGATCGATCTGACCTATGTGGACGCCGAGGGCGACCGCATCGACAACAACGACGCCCTTGGTGTCGAAGGCACTACCGGCGATGCCGATCTGGTGCTGGCCGGTGATGGCAACGACACCGTCTATGCCGGCGTGGGCAATGACATCGTGCGCGGCGAAGGCGGGAACGACCTTCTGTTCGGCGAAGATGGCAACGACACCATCGACGGCGGCGACGGCAACGACGTGATCGATGGCGGTGCGGGCAGGGACCTTCTTCTGGGCGGGGCTGGCAACGATTCCATCTATGGCGGCGACGGATCGGATACGATCAAGGGCGGCGCTGGCGATGACCGTATGGAGGGTCGCAACGGCGGCGACCGGATCGAGGGCGGCGACGGCAACGACCTGATCGTCGGCTATGACGCCGTGTCGGTGAACACCGGCAACGTCGCGGTCGAGGAAGACGACGGTGCCAGCGACACCCTGTTCGGCGGGGCCGGCAACGATTCCATCTATGGCGGGGGCGGCAACGACGAGATCTGGGCCGGGTCGGACGACGATCTGGTCGAGGGCGGCGATGGCGATGACTGGGTGCATGGCGAGGACGGCAACGACACGCTGAACGGCGGTTCGGGCAATGACATGCTGTTCGGCGACAAGGGCAACGACCTTCTGAATGGCGGGTCGGGCGACGATGCGCTGAAGGGCGGCGCCGGCAATGACACCGTGAACGGCGATGCCGGCAACGACACCATCATGGGCGAGAGCGGTGCCGACCGCCTGTCGGGTGGTGACGGCAACGACCTGATCGATGGCGGCAGTGACAACGACACGATCTTTGGCGGGGCTGGCAACGACACGGGTCTCGGCGGCGGCGGAAACGACGAAATCTGGATGGGGTCGGGCGACGACAGCGCCGATGGCGGTGACGGCAACGACTGGATCCACGGCGAAGCCGGTGACGACACCCTGAACGGGGGTGCCGGTAACGACATGCTGTTCGGCGAGGGCGATGACGACCTTCTGAATGGCGGCGACGGCAATGACACCCTTGAGGGTGGCACCGGCAACGACACGCTGGTCGGCGGTGCGGGCGCGGACATGATGGGTGGCGGCGACGACCGCGACACCTTTGTCGGCGTGACCGCAGGCGACATGATCGACGGTGGCGAGGGCGGCGACGACTTCGACACGCTGGACCTGACCGGGGCCAATGCGGCGGTCGAGTTCGATCCGACGAACCCCGAGAACGGGACGATCTTCTTCCTCGATGACGACGGCAACCGGACCGGTGAGACGGCGAAGTTCGTCAACATCGAGAACGTGATCGGCGCGGTCGATGAACGCGACGGCATCGTGTCGGGGACGGACGGCGGTGATCTGATCGACGTCAACTACACCGGTGACCCCGATGGCGACCGCGTGGATGCGAATGACGCGATCCTGCCGGGCGAGACGGGCGACGACGACATCATCGAAGCGGGTGCCGGCGACGACACCATCCTGGCCGGTGAAGGCGATGACGAGATCGACGCAGGCGACGGCAACGACAGCGTTCTGGCCGGAAACGGCGACGACCTGGTCGAAGGCGGCGAAGGCAACGACACCATCTTCGGCGAGAACGGCAATGACACGCTGAACGGCGGGGCCGGTGACGACCTGATCCAGGGCGGCCGCGATGCGGACCTGATCTCGGGCGGTGACGGCAACGACACCATCCGCGGCGACGGCGGCAACGACACCCTCGATGGTGGCGACGGCGACGACAGCGTCAGCGGCTCGGCCAACGACGACGTCATGTTCGGCGGGGCAGGCAACGACACGCTGTCCGGTTCGGGCGGCAACGATGTCGGCAACGGCGGTGACGGCGACGACGACATCCGCGGCGGCAACGGCGACGATACCGTCAGCGGAGATGCGGGCAACGACACCATCAGCGGTGGCGAAGGCGACGACATCGTCAACGGCGGCACGGGCAACGACGTTCTGAGTGGCGGCGACGGAGCCGACATGATCGACGGCGGCGACGACCGCGACCTGGTCATCGGTGCGACCGCAGGCGACATGATCGACGGTGGCGAGGGCGGCGACGACTTCGACACGCTGGACCTGACCGGGGCCAATGCGGCGGTCGAGTTCGATCCGACGAACCCCGAGAACGGCACGATCTTCTTCCTGGACGACGACGGCAACCGGACCGGTGAGACGGCGAAGTTCGTCAACATCGAGAACGTGATCGGCGCCGCGGATGAGCGGGACGGTATCGTGTCGGGCACCGACGGCGACGACAAGATCATCGGCGGCTTTGTCGATGCGAACGGCGACGCGGTCGACGGTGGCGACGCGCTCCTGCCGGGTGAAGTCGGCGACGACGACATCATCGAGGCGGGTGCCGGCGACGACATGATCGAAGCGGGCGCAGGCAACGACGAAGTCGACGCGGGCACCGGCGACGACATGGCTGACGGCGGCGCTGGCGACGATTTCATCGACGGCGGCGACGGCAACGACACGCTGACCGGCGGCACCGGCTCCGACACGATCGAGGGCGGCACCGGCGACGACAGCATCAGCGGCGGCGAAGGTGCCGACGTCCTGTCCGGTGGCGACGATGCGGATGTGTTCTTCGGGATTACCCCGGGCGACGTCATCGACGGTGGCGAAGGCGGCAACGATGTCGACACGCTGGACCTGACCGGCCTGAACGTGGTGGTCGAGCTGGACCCCGATAACCCCGAGAACGGAACGATCTTCTTCCTCGACGACGACGGCAACCCGACCGGTGAGACGGCGAAGTTCGTCAACATCGAGACCGTTTCCGGCGCCCCCATCCGGGACGGCATCGTGTCGGGCACCGACGGCGATGACAAGATCATCGGCGGCTTTGTCGACGCCGATGGCGACGCGGTCGACGGCAATGACGCGATCCTGCCCGGTGAATTCGGCGACGACGACATCATCGAGGCGGGTGCCGGCGACGACATGATCGAAGCGGGCGCGGGCAACGACGAAGTCGACGCGGGCACCGGCAACGACATGGCCGACGGCGGCGCGGGCAATGATTTCATCGACGGCGGCGAGGGCAACGATACCCTCGGCGGCGGGTCGGGCAATGACACGCTGGACGGCGGGGTCGGCGACGACTCGGTCTCGGGCGGCGAGGGCGACGATGTTGTCCTTGGCGGCGACGGCGAGGACACGCTTGTCGGCGGGTCGGGCAACGACTCCCTCGATGGCGGTGCCGATGACGACAATCTGACCGCAGGGTCGGGGAACGATACGGTTCTTGGCGGTGACGGGAACGACACCATCAACTCGGGCCCGCGTGGAACATCGGATCTGGGCTATCCCGGTCTGATCACCCCCGATGCCAACCCCGAAGACGATCGCGACTTTGTCGACGGTGGTGCGGGCGACGACGTCATCTTTACCGGCGACGACCGCGATACGGTCATCGGCGGAACCGGCAACGACACGATCGATGCGGGCAAGGATGCCGACGAGGTCACCGGCGGTGAGGGAGACGACCTGATCACCGGGGGCGAGGGGTCCGACACGATCGACGCGGGCGACGGCGACGACACCGTCTTTGGCGGCCTTGGCCCGACCTTCCCCGACGAGATCAACATCCGCGATGACGAGGGCGACCTGGTCACCGACAATGGTCGCGACCTGATCGACGGTGGGGCCGGCAACGACCTCATCTTCGGCGAGGACGATGACGACACGTTGATCGGTGGCACCGGCAACGACACGCTGGATGGCGGCATCGACGATGACCTGCTTGACGGTGGCGAAGGCGACGACAGCCTGATCGGTGGTCAGGGCGACGACACCATCACCGGCGGCACCGGCAACGACACCGTCATCGGTGGCGACGGCATGGACATGATCGACAGCGGCGACGACCGGGATGTCATCCTGGGCGCCACCACCGGCGACATGATCGATGGCGGATCGGGCGGCGACGACTTCGACACGCTGGACCTGACCGGGTCGGACGTCGATTTCATCACCTACACCTCGGACGACCTTGAGGATGGCATCATCACCTTCAACGACGGCACCACTGCCAAGTTCGAAGATATCGAAGCTGTCATCCCCTGCTTCACCCCCGGCACGCTGATCGCGACGCCGAAGGGCGAGGTTCCGGTCGAAAGCCTGCAGGTCGGCGACCGGGTCATCACCCGCGACAACGGCATCCAGGTGATCCGGTGGGTCGGGTCGCGCGAGCTGCTCGCCTCGGACCTGGAGGTGAACGGAGCCTTCCGCGCGGTGAAGATCGGCCAGGGTGCCCTGGGCCACGGTCTGCCCGAGCGCGACATGATCGTTTCGCCGCAGCACCGGGTGCTGATCGCCAATGACGAAACCATGCTCTACTTCGACGAGCGTGAGGTTCTGGTGGCGGCCAAGCATCTGGTCGGTCGGCCCGGCGTGGAGCGGATGGCGGCGGCGGATGTGACCTACATCCACGTCATGTTCGACAACCACGAGGTCATCCTGTCGGATGGCGCCTGGACCGAGAGCTTCCAGCCCGGCGATCACTCGCTCAAGGGTCTGGGCCGGGCGCAGCGCGAGGAGATCTATGCGATTTTCCCCGAACTGCGCGATCAGGAAGGCCGTGACGGATACACGGCCGCCCGCCGGATGCTCAAGCGGAAGGAAGCGGAGCTTCTCGTCAAGTAATATGCAGCAACGGTTTTGCCGTCCCGCACCAGCGGGTCGGCGTCTCCGGCGAGGGGGGACGCAGGGTAACCTGTGTCCCCTTATCGTTTGTGGTGCGCGTCAATCGTGCTAAAGGCCTGAAAACAACGACACACGCGGGGAGGGATCATGCGGCGTCTGCATTTCTATGTGATGGGGGCGATCGCCCTTCTGTTCGGTCTGGCGAGCATCGCGGAGTACGTGATGGTGTCTTACGGCCTCCGGCTCGGCTGGCTCGCGTCCTATCCGCCCGAACAGATCGAATGGTTGTCGTCGCTACCGGCCTGGGTGCACGGGGTCTGGGGCGCGCAGGCGTTGCTGGCCTTGGTGGGGGCGCTCTGCCTTCTGGCGCATCTTCGACCGGCGGTCTGGATGCTGGCATTTTCGTTCCTCAGCCTCGCGGTGCTGGCGCTTTGGGCCGTGGCCTTTGCGCAACCGGGGCTGATTTCGGTGACCGGCGGCGGGACGACGCCCTGGATCGTCATCGGCTGCGTGCTTCTGCTGAACCTGTTGCTTTATGTCTATGCGCGTCAGGAAAAGCAGCGCGGCGAGGTTCTCTGAGGCCGGGTTTACGGGCCGGGGATGGGCTGATAGTCCATCCCGACAGGAACACTCGGGTATCGCATAACCATGACGGCACGCCTTCAGATCGACGGCCTCTCGCGGCATCTGGGCGGGCGCAACGTGGTGGATGGGATCGATCTGTCCGTCGCGGCGGGGCAGGTGACCTGTCTTCTGGGGCCATCGGGCTGCGGCAAGTCGACGACGCTCCGGATCATTGCGGGCGTTGATCGCCAGGACAGCGGGCGTGTGACGCTGAATGGTCGGGTCGTGGCGGATGACCAGATTCACATGCCCCCCGAGCATCGCGGCGTCGGGCTGATGTTCCAGGATTTCGCGCTTTTCCCGCATCTGTCGGTCGCGGCGAACATCGGCTTTGGCCTGCCCCGGGATGCGGCGTCCGATGCGCGGGTGACCGAGCTTCTGACGCGGATCGACCTTGTGGGATACGGGGCCAAGCATCCGCACGAGCTGTCAGGGGGCGAGCAGCAGCGCGTGGCACTGGCCCGTGCGTTGGCGCCCCGGCCCAAGGTGATGCTGATGGACGAGCCGTTTTCCGGCCTCGACAACCGGCTGCGCGACGAGATCCGGGATGCGACGCTGTCGGTCCTGAAGGAGGAGGGGACGGCGGTCCTTCTGGTAACCCATGAGCCAGACGAGGCGATGCGGATGGCCGACGAGATCGCCTTGATGCGCGACGGGCGGATCGTCCAGCGCGCGGCGCCCTACAACATCTACAACGCGCCGGCGGACCGTGCCGCGGCAGCGTTTTTCTCGGATATCAATACGTTGACGGGACGGGTGAACGGTGCGTTGACCCAGACGCCCTTCGGTCAGTTCCTGGCCCCGGGCCTGCCCGAGGGGACGGAGGTCGACATCGTCTTTCGGCCCCAACATGTCAGGCTTGATTTCGACCGGGGCGGGCGTGGTCCGAACCCGACCGCCTCGGAGGGCACGCCCGCGCGCGGCACGGTGGAGCGCGCGCGCTTCATGGGCAAGGAAAGCCTCGTGGAATTCGTGATGGACGATGGCACATCGCGGGTGACGGCAACGGTGCCCGCGGTGTTCCTGCCCAAGGCCGGAACCGTCATGTGGCTGTCGATTCGGCGCGACCGCTGTTTCGTCTTCCCCCACGACTGATCACATGTGCTGACCGGAAACGTGCGAAAACCGCCCGGGGGCAATCGGGCGGTTCACAAGGTCGGCCATTTGGTCGGAAAGGCTGTCAGCCGCCCCAGGTGCGGACAGAACCGCAATCGACATGGGTGAAGTTCGAGCCGGAGTAGCGGCCCACGCCACCGCCGCCACAGGATGCCGCGGCACGGGCCACCTGAGAAACCGAGCGGGAGTTGAGACGGATATCCGCAGCTTGACCCTGCATGTGAAGGGAGTTGCGCGCCACACCGCCCGAACGGGACCGCAGCGCCGCGTTGGTCGCGGGCGACCGATAGCCGGACAACAGCATGAAGGGGTCATTGGCATCGACCAGACGGTGGGTCGCGGCGATGATGTCGATGGTGCGGTTGTCGATGGCAGCCACTTCGTTCCGGCGCCAGTCGCGGAAGAAGAAGTTCACCTCGCGCAGGGCTTCGCGGACATAGTCGCCCTCGACCCAGTAGATCGTGTCCATGCTTTCGCCGGTCCGGGCGTTGTACATCTTGATGCGGCGAATATCGCCACCACCCCGAAGGAAACCCGCCGCATTGGCATAGGTCGGTGCCGCCGCCACTGCGGTCGCCGCGAAAGCCGAGAGAAGTCCGCGCCGGGTAAGCCCCGGCGTTGTGCCCGTTTTATTGAGATCAGTCACGTTTTGCCCCGTTCACTGTCATTGGACCGTCTTTGCGGCCTCAGTTGCCTCATCCCCATGTGACTTGATTGATGTGGCATAACTTTGGCGATTCTCTAATCAATGGCCGTTTTTGCGGCGGTTTGGGCAGATTTCCGCCCATGCAACGGCAGGGTGGAACCTTTCGCGAAGTTGTTGCGCCCGTGTCTACAAGAAGAATCTTTGGAAATCGTGAATGGACAGCCCGGCCCGTGTTGTTACCGTCACTCCGAAGATTCTTTGAAGGGTTTCCCATGCGTTGGACGTCGTCGTTTGTTCTTGCCACCTTGCTGTCGTTCACCGCCCCGTTGGCATCGACGGCGCTGGCCGCACCCCTGGTCACCCCCCTGCAACAGGCCGTCGCCCAGGCCGCGTCCGAGGACGAGGCGATTGCCGCGTTCTATCGCAGCCGCAACTTCGCGCCGATCTGGATGGGCGACGGGGCCGAACATCGCCGGGCGGCATTCCTCTGGGCACTCGATCAGGCCGACGATCACGGATTGCCGACCAGCCGCTATGACGCCACCACCATCCGCGCCGATTTTGCCGCCGCGACCGACGCCGCGCGCCGGGGTGCGCTGGAAGTGGAGATGACGAAGCGGTTCCTTCGCTATGCGCAGGACGTGAGCTCCGGCGTGCTGGAGCCCAAGCGGATCGACCCGACCATCGTGCTCGAGGTGCCCAAGCGCGATTGGCTGGAGCAGATCACGGCCTTCACCGACGGCGATCCCTATGCCTTCGTGCAAGGCCTCTGGCCGACGTCGCCGAACTACACGCGCCTGCTCCGGGAAAAGCTGCGACTGGAAGAAATGCAGCTTGCCGGTGGTTGGGGCGCGACGGTTCCCACCGGGACGCTGGCCCCCGGGTCCGAGGGCGATGCCGTCGTCAGTCTGCGCAACCGCCTGATCCGGATGGGATATCTGCGCCGTTCGGCGGTTGTCGCCTATGACGCAGAGATGGAAGCGGCCGTCCGCGCCTTTCAGATCGACCATGGGCTGACGCCCGATGGCGAAGCCGGCGCCTCGACCATCGCGGCCGTCAATGTCCCGCTCGAAGACCGGATGGGGCAGATCCTGGTGAACCTGGAGCGTCAGCGGTGGATGAACAAGCCGTTGGAGTCGCGCCATATCCTTGTGAACCTGGCCGAGCAGCATGCCTATGTCTATGACGAGGGCAAGGTCACATTCGACACGGTGACCGTGGTCGGGGCCAATACGCCCGACCGCCGCACGCCCGAGTTCAGCCACACGATGACGCATATGGTCATCAACCCGAGTTGGTACGTGCCCCGGTCGATCACGGTGAACGAATACCTGCCCGCGCTCAAGCGGGGCGGGGCGCGTCATCTGGAAATCTCGGGGCGCAATGGCCGCGTCAATCCCGCGAATATCGATTTCAGCCAATACAATGCGCGCAACTTCCCCTTCAGCCTGCGTCAGCCGCCGGGGCCGCGAAACGCCCTTGGTCGCGTGAAGTTCATGTTCCCGAACCAGTGGAACATCTATCTGCACGACACGCCCGCGCGCGATCTGTTCAGCCGCGACCAGCGCACGTTCAGCCACGGATGTGTGCGGATCGGACGCCCGCTGGAGCTGGCCTATCACCTGCTGGCCCCGCAGTCGGACACCCCCAAGGCGGATTTCGACCGTATCCTGGCCACCGGGCGTGAGGCGCGGGTGAACCTTGAGAATCCGATCGGGGTGCATCTGGTCTATTGGTCCGCCTGGGTCACGCCGACGGGGCGCGCCAACTATCGCGGCGATCCCTATGATCGCGATGGCCGGGTGTTGCAGGCGCTCCGCGATGCCGGGGTGGAATTGACCGGCTCGCGGAGTTAAGTCGCTGGCCGGGGGCAGATCCGTCCCCGGAGGTCCGCCCGTGTTCACACTCGCCGAGATTGCCGAAAGCCTGGGCCATCCCGTTGTCGGGGACGCCTCTGTCGTGCTGCGGCGCGTGGCCGAACCGCAGGCGGCGGGGCCCGACGATCTGGCGCTTGCGATGTCGCCTGCCTATGGCCCCGCGCTGAGCGCCGGTGCGGCGCGGGCGGCGATCCTGTGGGACGGGGCCGATTGGCAGTCTTTCGGGTTGGCGGGCGCGATTCTGGTGCCCCGGGCGCGCTTGGCGATGGCGGGGATCACGGCGGCGCTGGACGCCGGGCCGCGCGTGAAGATCGGCGTGCATCCCTCTGCAATCATTGAAGACGGTGCAGAGATCGGTCCCGACTGCGCGATTGGTCCCCATGTGGTGATCGGGGCGAATGCCCGGGTCGGCGCGCGCGCGCGGATCGGTGCGTCGGTGACGATTGCCGAGGATGCGGTGATCGGCGATGACGCCCTGATCTATCCGGGCGTGCACATCGGCGCGCGGGTCCGAATTGGCGACCGCTTCGTGGCGCAACCGGGCGCGGTGATCGGTGGCGACGGGTTCAGCTTCGTGACGCCCGAGGAATCGGGGGTGGAGCGTGTGCGTAAGACCCTGGGCGATCAGGGCGAGCTGCGCGCACAAAGCTGGCAACGCATTCATTCGCTCGGCGCGGTGACCATCGGTGACGACGTGGAGATCGGGGCGAATACGACCATCGACCGGGGCACCGTGGCCGACACGACCATCGGGCGGGGCACCAAGATCGATAACCTCGTCCACATCGGCCACAACAACCGGATCGGCGCCGATTGCCTGATCTGCGGTCAGGTCGGCATGGCCGGCGGATCGACCGTGGGCGACCGCGTGGTTCTGGGCGGGCAATGCGGCGTCACCGACAATATCACCATCGGCAACGATGTGGTGGCGGGCGGCGCGACCAAGATATTCACCCGCGTGCGCGACGGCGAAGTCATTCTGGGCAGTCCGGCGGTCAAGATGGAAACCAACATGGCGATGTACCGGGCGTTGCGCCGCCTGCCACGTGCGTTGGAGCAATTGTCGGACCTTCGCAAGATTGTCATGGGCGGGGTGCAGGGAAAGCGCGATGACGACTGACACGCGCACCCGTATCCACCAGATCATCGCGGAGCAGGCGATGATCGACGTCTCGGACGTATCCGATGACGCGGTGCCCGCCGACCTCGGGATCGATTCCATGGGCGTGGTCGAGGCGATCTTCGCCATCGAGGAAGCCTTCGACATCCAGGTGCCCTTCAACGCCAATGCGCCCGACAAGACGGCCTTCGACCTGTCCAGCGTGGGCAGTATCGTCGCGGCGGTGGAGCGGCTGGTGGCCGAGCAGCGGGGTTGATGCGCCGTGTCGTGATTACCGGGGCCGGGACGGTCAACGCCCTGGGGCGGGATGTGCCCGCCACCCTGGCGGCCATGCGCGGGGGGGTCTGCGGCATCGGCCCTCTCGACATTCGGGACGTCGACCGGCTGGCCATCCGGATCGGGGCGCAGGTGCGCGACTATGACGAAAGCGCCCATTTCAACCGCCAGCAGATCGCGCTTTTTGACCGCTACACCCAGTTTGCCGTCCTTGCCGCGCGCGAGGCTTTGGCACAGTCGGGGCTGGAAGTTTCGGGCGATCTGGCGGCGCGCGCGGGTGTCATTCTGGGCACCTCGGGCGGCGGTCTGAACACCCAGGACGAAAATTACCGCGCCGTCTATGAGGAAGGGAAAAACCGCGTCCATCCCTTCGTCGTGCCCAAGCTGATGAACAACGCGGCGGCGGCGCATCTGAGCATGGAATACGACCTCCGGGGGCCGTCGTTCACAGTCGCCACCGCCTGCGCCAGCAGCAATCACGCCATCGGGCAAGCGTTCCAGTTCGTGCGCGCCGGATTGGCCGATGTCATGGTGACCGGAGGGTCCGAGGCGATGCTCTGTTTCGGCGGGGTGAAGGCCTGGGAAGGATTGCGTGTCATGTCGCGCGACACCTGTCGCCCGTTCTGTGCCACGCGGTCGGGCATGGTGCAGGGCGAGGGCGCGGGGATTTTCGTCCTGGAAAGCTATGACCATGCGCGACGCCGCGGGGCCGACATTCTGGCCGAAGTGGCGGGGATGGCCATGACCTCGGACGCGGCCGACATCGTCATGCCATCGCGCCAGGGGGCGGAGCGGGCCATGTCGGGTGCCTTGCGCGATGCGAGGCTGAACCCCGAAGACATCGGCTATATCAACGCGCATGGCACGGGCACGGCTGCCAACGACAAGACCGAAAGCGCCGCCGTCGCCCATGTCTTCGGCACCCATGCGGACCGTCTGGCCATGTCGTCGACCAAGTCGATGCACGGGCATTGCATCGGGGCGACCGGGGCGATCGAGCTGCTGGCCTGCATCATGGCGCTGCGCGACGGGGTGATCGCGCCGACGGCCAACTGGCAGGAGCCGGACCCGGAATGCGCGCTCGACATCGTGCCCAATGTGGCGCGGGACGCGAAGGTGACGGCGGTTTTGTCGAACGCCTTCGCCTTCGGCGGCATGAATGCGGTTCTGGCGCTGAAATCGGTGTGAGCGAACGAAAAAGGCCCCGGCGCGAACCGGGGCCCGAATGCAGTCTGGGCCGAAGACCTATTCGGCGACTTCGACGGCGGCCAGACCGGCGGTGAACCCGACCAGCGACATGGTGACCTCGGCTCGCTGATCGGGGGCCAGGGCCGGAACAACGACCAGGGTCGCCTTGGCGCCCCGTTTGAAGGCGGCGATGTCTTCGGCGTTGAAGCCCATCCGGCTGTAGCAGCCCGACGTGTCACAGAAGCTGAAGGGATAGCGACGCGGCTGGCCACCGTCGATGGTCATGGTGACCTGAGCGGTCAGCAGCGTTTGCAGCGGCGTCAGGACCGTGGCCCCGGCCACGATTTCCCCACCATCCGGCACGTCGAAGAAGTTGACGTCGGCGGTCGGATTGCCCTGCTGGTCGGCCAGACGCTGATAGAGCTGGCACGGGTCGACCTGGCCTTCGGGCGCGCGCAGGCAGCGGACTTCCCAGTCGCCATGCTCTTCGCGGACGTAGATTTCGGGTCCGCCACCCTGGGCGCCGCCAATGGCCTCGCCGGTCGACAGGTCGCCGCCGGGGGTCACCGGGGCGGGGGCGGGCGCTTCGGTTTCGGGCGCCGCCTCGGATGTGGGGGCTTCGGTCGGTGTTGCGGTATCCTGCGCCCAGACGGGGGCGGCCATCGCGATGGCGGCGGCAAGAATGGCCGCGATGCGGGTCGAGGCGCGGGCAGTGGTCGTGGTCAAGGTCGCTCTCCTGAACAAATACTCGCGACGCGTTTAGCATGGCTTCGCGGCGAGGTGCAGGGGGGATCGTCGTTTCGGCGTATGTCCTCCGTCCGGGCCTAACCGGATGGATGAAGAACGCCTCGCAAGGTTGCGCCGACAATAAGAAAAAGGGCCCGGTTAGAGGCCCTTTCCCAATTATTTTTTTCTCTCCCCGTCGGACTGGCCGACTTGATGTGGCAGACCCTAAGCAGCGCATCTGGGTCCGTCAACAGGGATTTCCGCCGACTTGAACCTTTCCGGTCCGGGATCCTGGCCACGAAAAAAGACCGCGCAGAGGGAGGTCCGCGCGGCCAGTTCGACAGGGAGGTGAGCCGCCGACCGCGCATTGTGCGGGGCGGCTCGGGACTGGTATGGCATGCGGAGGTTAATTCGGAATGAACGGAGACGTCATGGACGAGATGGAGGGCCGCATTTTTCTGGGCGGCGGCGGCGAAGGCTACGGCACGCCGCAGGGGTTGCGTCTGGATTATGCCAACCGACACGGGTTGATCGCGGGCGCGACGGGCACCGGCAAGACCGTGACGTTGCAGGTTCTGGCCCAGGGGTTCGCGGATGCGGGCGTGCCGGTCTTCCTGTCGGATGTGAAGGGCGACCTGTCCGGTCTGGCCCGGCCCGGGTCCGACACCCACAAGCTGCACGGCCCCTTCACCGAGCGGGCGGCGACCATCGGGCTTGACCTGACCTATGCGGCGGCGCCCGTCACCTTCTGGGATCTCTGGGGCAAGGCGGGCCATCCGGTCCGCACCACCGTGTCCGAGATGGGGCCGTTGTTGCTGGCCCGGCTTCTGGACCTGACGGAGGTGCAGGAGGGCGTTCTCAATATCGCGTTCCGCGTCGCCGACGAGGAAGGCCTGGCCCTTCTCGATCTCAAGGACCTGCAATCCCTGCTGATCTGGGTGGGGCAGAACGCCGATACCCTGTCGCTGCGCTATGGCAATGTCGCGTCGTCGTCGGTCGGGGCGATCCAGCGGTCGTTGCTGATCCTTGAAGGGCAGGGCGGTGATCTGTTGTTCGGGGAACCGGCGCTGGAATTGTCCGACCTGATGCGCATCGCGCCGGACGGGCGCGGCTATATCAACATCCTGGCCGCCGACCGCCTGATGGGGGCGCCGCGCCTTTATCCGACGTTCCTTTTGTGGTTGCTTGCCGAACTTTTCGAGCAGCTGCCCGAAGTGGGCGACCCCGAAAAGCCCAAGCTCGTGTTCTTCTTCGACGAGGCGCATCTGTTGTTCGACGGCGCGCCCAAGGCCTTGGTCGACAAGGTGGAGCAGGTCGCGCGGCTGATCCGGTCCAAAGGCGTCGGCGTCTATTTCGTCACCCAGAACCCCGAGGACATCCCCGAGGACATCCTCGGCCAATTGGGCAACCGGGTGCAGCACGCCCTGCGCGCCTTTACGGCCAAGGACCGCAAGGCGCTCCAACAGGCGGCACAGAACTACCGCGACAACCCGCGTTTCGACATCGAAGATGCGATCCGCGAGGTCGGCGTGGGCGAGGCTGTGACCTCGCTTCTGGAGCGCAAGGGCATTCCGGGAATGGCCGAGCGCACGCTGATCCGGCCGCCCGCGTCGCAACTGGGCCCGATCACCGAGGCGGAACGCGCCGCCGTCATGGCCACGTCGCCAGTGGCGGGTCGCTATGACGTGGCCGTGGACCGCGACAGCGCTTTCGAGGTACTCGCCCGCCGTGCCGACGAAGCCGCCAAGGCCGCCGAAGCGGCAGAGGCCGCCGAGGACAAGGCCGACGCGGAGGAACGGGAGCACAAGGCCGGCCGCCGCTATTCGGGCACGTCGGTCGGCAAGTCCACCACCCGCAGCCGCAGCAGCCGGGGCGACAGTGTCGGCACCGCATTCGCCAAGTCCTTCGCCCGTTCCATCGGATCGCGGGCGGGGCGGACGCTGGTGCGCGGGGTGCTCGGCAGCCTGTTCCGGGGGCGCTGATGTTTCCGGGGTTTCAGGAGCAGCGGATCGCCACGCCCGAGGGCGAGATTTTTGCCCGTATCGGCGGGTCGGGGCCGCCCCTTCTGCTGCTGCACGGCTATCCCCAGACCTCGGCCATGTGGCATCTGGTGGCCCCGGACCTGGCGCGCGACTACACCGTGGTGGCCGCCGATCTGCGCGGCTATGGGCGCAGCTTTGTCCCGGCGGCGCAGGACGATCACGCCCAGATGTCCAAGCGCGCGATGGCCGCCGACATGGCGGCGGCGATGGCGGCGCTTGGCCACGACCGCTTCCGCATGGTCGCCCACGACCGGGGGGGGCGGGTGGCGCACCGGCTGGCCGCCGACCATCCGGACCGCGTGCAAAGCCTGACCGTTCTGGACATCGCCCCCACGCGCGAGATGTATCGCGATGGCGGCTTTGCCTTCGCCCAGACCTATTGGCACTGGTACTGGCTGACCCAACCCGCGCCGATGCCCGAGCATCTGATCGGGGCGGACCCGGCATGGTACTGGAAGATGAAGTGCAAGGCCCTTGGCGCGTCGATCTTCGCCCCCGAGGCGGAGGCGGAGTATCTGGCCGCCTGGACGCCCGAGGTGATTGGCGCGTCCTGCGAAGACTACCGCGCGGCGGCTACCATCGATCTGACCCATGACGATGCGGATGTCGCGGCGGGCCGCAGGCTGGCGATGCCGGTGCAGGCCCTCTGGGGTCTTCGCGGCGCGATCGAGCGGCATTTCGACTGTCTGGCCCTTTGGCGCGAACGGGCGGACGACGTGCAGGGACAGGCGCTGCCGGGCGGGCACTACCTGGCCGAGGAACATCCCGAGGACCTGCTGGCGGCCTTGCGTCCCTTTCTGGCGGCGGCCCCCGCATGATCCTGCGCCCCCCGCGTCCGCGCGACGCCGCCGAGATCACGGCCATCCAATCCGAAGGGCTGGCCACCGGCCATGCGTCGTTTCGGGAGATGCCGCTGGATTGGGACAGCTTTCATGACGGATATCCGCTGGCCGTCGTGGCCGAGGATCAGGGCATCGTCGTCGGCTGGTCGGCGCTGTCGGCCACGTCGACGCGCGACGTCTATGCCGGTGTGGGCGAGGTCAGCACCTATGTCAGCGCGCGCGGGCAGGGGCGGGGCCTGGGCCGCGCATTGCTGCACCGTCTGGTGACCGAGAGCGAGGCGCAGGGGTGGTGGACGCTGATTGCGCAGATCTTCCCCGAGAACGTGGCGAGCCTTGCCCTGCACCGGGCCTGCGGCTTTGCGCCTCTGGGGGTGCGGCGGGGTCTGGGGCGGATGTCCTATGGTCCGATGTCGGGGACCTGGCGCGATGTCGCCTTTCTGGAGCGGCGAAGCGCGGTGGCGGGGCAGTGACGGCGCCCGGTGGTGACGCCGCCCGCCGGGCCCGGGCGGTTCACTCCCATTCGATGGTTCCGGGCGGCTTGGACGTGATGTCGTAGGTCACCCGGTTGATACCCTGCACCTCGTTGATGATGCGGGTCGCCGTTTCGCCGAGAAATTCGTGGCTGAACGGGTAGTAGTCCGCCGTCATGCCGTCGACCGAAGTCACCGCGCGCAAAGCGCAGGCGAAATCATAGGTGCGCCCGTCGCCCATCACGCCGACCGTTCGCACGGGCAGGATCGCGACGAAGGCCTGCCAGATGGCGTCATAGAGGCCATGGCGGCGGATCTGGTCGATATAGATGGCATCGGCCTGGCGCAGGATCTCCAGCTTTTCGCGGGTGATCTCGCCGGGGCAGCGAATGGCAAGGCCGGGGCCTGGGAAGGGATGGCGCGCGATGAAATGGTCGGGCAGACCCAGTTCGCGGCCCAATGCGCGCACCTCGTCCTTGAAGAGCTCGCGCAGCGGCTCCACCAGTTTCAGGCCCATCTTTTCCGGCAGGCCGCCAACGTTGTGGTGCGACTTGATGGTGGCCGACGGGCCGCCCGAAAAGCTGACCGATTCGATGACGTCGGGGTAGAGTGTTCCCTGGGCCAGGAATTCCGCGCCATCGATCTGGTTGGCATATTTCTGGAAGACGTCGATGAAGAGGCGGCCGATGATCTTGCGCTTGGTCTCGGGGTCGCTGACGCCCTCGAGCTCGCCCAGGAACAGCTCCGATTCGTCGGCGTGGATCACCGACAGGTTCATGTGGTCGCGGAACATGCCCACGACTTCCTCGGCCTCGTGAAGGCGCAGAAGGCCGTGATCGACGAAGACGCAGGTCAACTGGTCGCCGATTGCCTCGTGCAGAAGGGCGGCGGCCACCGAACTGTCGACACCGCCCGAAAGCGCGCAGATGACGTTCTTGTCGCCCACCTGATCGCGGATCGCGGCGATGGCCTGTTCGCGGTAGCCGGCCATGGTCCAGTCACCGGTGAAGCCCGCCAGTTTGACGAAATTCTCGTAGAGCTTTGCGCCCTTCGGGGTGTGATGCACTTCGGGGTGGAACTGGACGGCAAAGAAGTTGCGCGACAGGTCGCCCGTGATGGCGAAGGGCGCATTGGGAGAGGTGCCGAAGACCTCGAACCCCGGGGCGATGCGGCTGACGTGATCGCCGTGCGACATCCAGACCTGTTCGCGATTCCCGGCCTCGAACCAGCCATCCAGAAGCGGCAAGCTGCCTTTGGGTACGACAAAGGCGCGCCCGAATTCCGCAGTGCCGCCCCCGCCCGAGATCTTGCCGCCCTCGACCTTGCCGCCGAGCATTTCCATCATGACCTGCTGGCCGTAGCAAATGCCCAGAACCGGCACCCCAAGCTCGAACACAGCGTCGGGCGGGCGAGGGGAATTGGCGTGGACCACGCTTGCCGGCCCCCCCGACAGGATCACCGCCAGCGGGGCGAAGTCGCGCAGGAAGGCGTCGGTCACCTGCTGGAACGGGTGGATTTCGCAATAGACGTTCAGCTCTCTCAGGCGGCGGGCGATAAGCTGCGTGACCTGGCTGCCGAAGTCGACGATCAGAAGGCGTTGATGGGCGGGTGTATCCATAGCGGCGGGATAGGCTCCGGCGCGGGGCGTGGCAAGACCCGTCACGGGGCGCGCGCGGGGCATATGTCGCCTTTGGCCGCTTCGGGCCGCAAACGTGCGCTTTCCGGATGCGGCGGGGGGCTATCTGATCGCCACGGGCATCGGAAAAGGGGACCCTCATGGAGGACGGTGTAGCGACACGTGGACGGCGGGGCGGCGGCGGTGCTGCGCGTCGGGCCGAACGGACAAGCGGCAAGATCACCCAGGCGGGGTTCATCACTCGCAACATCCCCGATTACGAGCCATTGACCGAAGAGGCGCTGGAGATCATCGAGGCGAATGCCGAAGTGATCCTGGAAGAGGTCGGCGTCTGCTTCCCCGAGAACGAGGCGGCCCTGGCGCTGTGGCGCGAGGCGGGGGCCGACGTCGACGGCGACCGCGTCCGCCTGCCGCGCGGGTTGGCGCGCAACCTGTGCAAGACCGCCCCGAGCCAGTTCACGCAGATCGCCCGCAACCCCGAACGCAACGTCGAGATCGGGGGGCGCAACCTGGTGCTGGCCCCGGTCTATGGCCCGCCCTTCGTGCGCGACGCGGGCGGCCGGCGCTATGCCACGATGGCCGATTTCGAGAAGTTCGTCCGCCTGGGCCACATGTCCAAATGGCTGCACCATTCCGGCGGCACCGTCTGCGAGCCGACGGATGTCGCGGTCAACAAGCGCCACTATGACATGCTGATGGCGCATATGACGCTGACCGACAAACCCTTCATGGGGTCGGTGACCGAGCCGTCGCGCGCCCGCGATTCGATCGAGATGTGCGACATCCTGTTCGGCGGGCTGAACGACCGGACGGCGATGGTCAGCCTGATCAACATCAACTCTCCGCTGACGTTCGATTCGATCATGATGGGCGCACTCGAGGAGTACTCCCGGGCCAATCAGGCCTGCATCATTTCGCCGTTCATCGTGGGCGGGGCGATGGCGCCGGTGTCGGTCATCGGCACCCTGACGCAGGTTCTGGCCGAAGTCATGGTCGGCGTCGCCTATAGCCAGCTGATCCGCAAGGGGGCGCCGGTGATCTTCGGGGCCTTCGTGACCTCGATCGACATGAACTCCGGTGCGCCCACCTTCGGCACGCCCGAAGCCGCGCAGATCACCTATGGCGCGGGTCAGTTGGCCCGTCGCATGGGTCTGCCGTATCGCAGCGCGGGGTCGTTCAACGGCTCCAAGCTGCCCGATGCGCAGGCGGCCTACGAGACGGCGAATTCGCTGAATGCAGGGCTTTTGGCGGGGGTGAACTTCATGCTGCACGCCTGTGGCTGGCTTGAGGGGGGTCTGGTCGCCGATTTCGAGAAATTCGTGATGGATGCCGATCAGCTTGGCACGTTGCACAAGATGGCCGAAGGCATCGCCATCGACGAGAATGCGCAGGCCATGGGGGCGATCCACGAAGTCGGGCCGGGCGGTCACTACCTGGGCTGCGCCCATACGCAGGCGAACTTCAAGCAGGCTTTCTGGAAGACGGACCTGTTTGATTACAAGCCCTTCGAGACCTGGGCCGATGAGGGTGAGCGCGACACGCGCGCGCTGGCCTCCGTCCGGATCGAGAAGATGCTGGCCAATTACGAGCAGCCCTATCTCGACCCGGCGGTGCGTGAGGCCTTGATGGACTATGTCGCGCGCAAGAAGGCGTCGATGCCTGACGCATTCATGTAAGGCGGCGGGTCACGCCTGGCGGAAGGCCCGCGCCTCGGCCAGGAGCGCCACCAGAATATCGACGTGCCGGGCAAAGCTGTAGGTCTTGTCGGCGGTCTGGCGGCGGCGTTCCAGCGCGGCTTCGATCGGGATCAGCTTTTCAAGCGCGGCCCGAGGCGTGGCCGGGATCGCCGCGCGCAACATGCGCCGCAGATCGCGGCGGCGTTCGTATTGCATGGCTCCGTGGGCGGCGGCATCCACCAACAGGCCGGGGCGGCGCAGGGCGGCAAGTTCCTTCGAGACTGTGCACATCGGGGCAGACTTTCTTGCGTTTCGGAATGCCCGACCATCGCTCGATTTCGACCCGTGTTGCGCAACTTCCCGGAGGAGAGAACGCTGTGTCTCAGCCGTTTACACTTTGGAAACATTTGTTGCCAGAACGTGGATGATTAACTTCTTGGTAACCAATCCAAGCGACTTCTGATCGAGTTTTCCACAGGATGAATCCCCGGAGTTCTCGATGACCGCCCGCTTTGATGTCACTTCCGCTCGTTTGCCGGGATGGGTCCCCCCATCCGTCCGTGCCTATGTGGCGCATACGTGTGAAGGACGACCCCTCAGAGACGTGGCCGAAGAGTCAGGCTGTGCTGCCTCGACGGTCCTTCGGCAGGTGCGGCGCATCGAGGCGCGCCGGGATGATCCGATGGTGGACGATTTGATGGAGCAGCTCGCAGAGGCCGCCATCGAAGGTACGCATTCCCCTGACGCGAAGGACCGCCCCCCAATGTCTATGATGCCTCAACGTTCGACACTGATTGACGATGATACGCTGAATCACGAAGCGAAGCGCGTGTTGCGTCGCCTGTGCGAAGGCGACGCCTTTCTTGCCGTTGGCCAAGGGATGCCCCAGGCGGCGGTCCTGCGCGACACCGGCGAGACGCCGACCCGCACCGCGACCTTGCCCAAATCCGTGGCCCAGGCCTTCATCCTCAAGGATTGGGTGTCGTGCTACAAGGCGGGCCGGGTCACCCAGTACCGCATCACCGAAGCGGGTCGTGCCGCCCTCAAGCGGTTGCTCAGCGACAGCCTGTCTGCCCGGGTCGAAGCCCGCGGCATGGCCGAATCGCCCAGTCCCTTCCTGACGCAGCACATGGAAATGGGCGAGCGGGTCTTCACGGCGCGCAGCGGTGACCAGACGTTACGCGTGAACCTGTCGGAATCCCCGCTCGGCAGTCTGGCCCGCAAGAAGGACCGCGACGGCAAGCCGTTTCTGTCGATGGATCTGGTCGTCGCGGGCGAACGTCTGCGCGAAGATTTCGAAAGCGCCCAGATGGGCCCGCGTGTCGGCCAGAACTGGGAGCGGTTCCTGACGCCCGGCGGTCGCGGCCAGATGCAGCCGGGCAGCCCCTGCTCGGGCCCCGAGGAGGCGCGGACCCGCGTCTCGGATGCGCTGCGCGATCTGGGGCCGGGCTTGGCCGACGTAGTGTTGCGCGTCTGCTGTTTCCTCGAAGGTTTGGAAGCCTGTGAAAAGCGCCTTGGTTGGGCGGCCCGGTCCGGCAAGATCGTGCTGCGGATCGCGCTTCAGCGGTTGGCGGCCCATTATGACGGGCGGCACCGCTAAACCATCAACTCCGCAAGCAGCCGGGCCTCGCGCCCGCGCAGGGCCGGTCTTGCATCGGGCCCGAACGACGTATGCCGTAGACGCGGGAAGAGGGTCATGACTTCTTCCCGCGCGGCCTCGTCCAGTGACGAAAGCGCCACGACACCGGGATGGAAGCTTTCGGAGGGGATGCCCTCGGACAACACGATCTCGTGAGCGTCGAACAGGATGTGGATGTAGTCGACCATTCCCCCTGTCTGCCGCGTGACGCCCGGACAATCCGAGAGCGACAGGGCAGGGGCCAGCACCTCGTCCAGACCAAACAGGACTTCGGCCAGACCGGACGTCAGCAGCAGCCGGTGCTGCGGGCTGACGGTCAGGGGGCGACGATTGCCAAGCGCGCCGGTGTCGATGCGCACGGGGGCGAGGGGCCCTAGCGCCGACACCCGGGTGCGGCCGATCCAGCGGATGGGTTGCAGCCCGTGGTCCAGCGTCATCACCCGCGCACCGACGCGCAGCGCCTCGATGGGGCGTTTGCCCGCCGCCGTGACGATCAACGTCCCAGGCGTGAAACAGGTTACCACCTCGAACCCGGTGAACCGGGTGGAGGTGCCGTCGTCCCAACTGATGATCCCGTCACCGCCCCCCTCGTGGACGATGTCGCCGTTCTCGACCATCAGCCGGTCATGGCCCCCGCCGCCGTCGATACGGATGACCCCCGGTCCGGCAATCCGGGCCACGTCATCGCCGTCGCCGAGCGATATGTCGGACACGGTTGCCTCGGGGCCGATGGTCACCTGATCCGCACCGTCACCCGTCTCGATCGCTCCGGCGTCCGCATGACCGGCAAGCGTGACGCGATCGTCGCCCGCACCGGTGTCGATGGTGCCCTCGACGCGCGCCTGGGCCGAGATCGAGATCCGGTCGGCCCCGTCACCGCCAAGGATGTCGCCCTCGACGCGCCCCGAAGTCATCGTCAGCCGGTCGTTCCCGTCCCCCAGATCGACATTTCCCGCGACCGCCGAGCCACCGCGCAACAACACGTCGTCATCGCCGCTCGCGGTGGTCACATCGCCCGCGATGTCGAGGCGGCTCAGGTCGAGGGTGTCGGCGGCGTCCGTGCCAGTGATCTGCAACGCTTCGGTCAGGACGCGCGTCTCGATCAGGAAGGGGTTTTCCTGAAGGCTGTCGATGTCCGTATTGCGCAGGATCACGTCATCGAGGCTGGAGGCGCGGACCTCGGCGATGATGTCTTCGCCGAGGTCCGGCGACAATTGCCCGAAGGTCTCGTCCGCCGAGGCCGTGCGGAGGAACTGATCGCTGATGATGAAGGTGAAGAGCGGGCCCATCAGGGTGCCGTCGACGTTGTCTTCGGCAAGGCCCCCGACCCAGAGGTCGACACTGTGGACGGTGCCATAGACCGCGGCCAGTTGCGCCTGCAACTCCGGGTCGGAGGTGATGATCGAGAAATCGGTGGGGTCCAGCGTCTCGGGATCGATGTCGCCCAGAAGGGCCGCGCGGACGTCGACATAGCTGCCCATGCCATGGTCGCCCGCGCGCATCAGGTTCAACGCGGGCAGGGAAAACCCCGATACCCCCGCCGGGGTCGCCAGAAAGAAGTTCAGATCGTCGATGACCTGGGTGTCGAGTTCCTCGGCCGATTGCCCGGCCTGACCGCGCAGAATCGCGTCGATTCCCTGTTCGCGCACGATCCCGACGTTGAAGAACGAGTCCATCAGGCCCAGGTGCCCGCCGTCGGCCTCTGTCCCGTCTTCGTTCAACCGCTCCAACCGGGAGGCGACCATGGTGTGCCCGAAGCGGAAAGCAGCGGTCGAGAATTCGAGCGCGACCTGACCGTTGGCGTCGGGGTCGTGGTCGATGTCGTCGGGCAGCGTCTCTCCGATCAGGAGGGGGAGCCATTCTTGATAGGTGATCTGCTGGATGGTGAACTCGACGATTTCGCGGGCACCCTGGTAGAGCTGCTCGTCGGTCCAGTCGGGGTGTTCCTCGGCCAGCCGCTCGGCCCAATAGTTGTGTTCGCGCACGAACAGCGTGTGCAGCGACAAAAGGTTCGGGTTTTCGTTGGCGCGGATGTCCCCGGCCAGATAGACCGCGTCCGGCCCCTCGGTGTCGCCCGCCATGACGGTTTCCGGCGTCGCCTGGAGCAGCAGATCGTGGTCGGAGCCCGGATCATCCGTGACGCGCATCCGCCCGCCCTCGAACTCCCGCAGGTCCGCCTCGCGCCCGGCGTTGGAGCCATAGACCATGCTGGCGTCCATCTGCCAGGTGACGGCATTGCCGAATTCGCGCGGACCATCTTCGCCGGTGCCGTCCATCACTTCGGAGCGCCCGACACCGTGCGGGAAGGCCGCGTTCTCCATGATCTCGTCATGGCCTTCGGGGGTCAGGCTCAGGTCGTGGTCGATGAACTGGCCCCAGGTCGTAAACAGGGCACTGACGTTCATGTCGTTCGGGATCGATCCGTCCTGATCGAAGATGCGTTGCGCGACTTCCATCGGATCGACGCCGCTGACCACCTCGCCTGCCCCATCGGCATAGCGGGCCTCGGTCAGGCGGGGCAGTTGCTCGAGCTGTGCCAGAAATGGACAACGCGCGACCAACGCGGTCGCATCATCTGATGCCGACATACCCGAAACCCCATACACACGTGCCCCCACGCGCGATGCAAACCTAGCAGATCACGGGTTCGTGATGAAGGTTCCAGTCTGGAAACGGTCGGTTTCCCGCACACGCAAACGCCGCCCGGTGGGGCGGCGTTCAGGCTTGTCTTGGTGGCAGTCGTCAGCGGTTTTCGACGTCCACGTAATCACGCTGCGTCTCGCCGGTATAAAGCTGGCGGGGGCGACCGATCTTGAGGGCCGGATCGCTCAGCTGTTCCTTCCACTGCGAAATCCACCCGACCGTCCGCGACAGGGCGAAGATCGGGGTGAACATCGACGTGGGAAAGCCCATGGCCTCGAGGATGATGCCCGAATAGAAATCGACGTTCGGGAAGAGCTTCTTCTCGGCGAAATACGGATCAGCGAGGGCCTGTTTTTCAAGCTCCTTGGCGACTTGCAGGATCGGATTGTTCTCGACGCCCAGAAGGTCCAGCACCTCGTCCGCGCTCTCCTTCATCACGGTCGCGCGCGGGTCGAAGTTCTTGTAGACCCGGTGCCCGAATCCCATCAGGCGGAACGGATCGTCCTTGTCCTTTGCGCGGGCGATGTATTCGGGGATGCGGTCCACGGTGCCGATTTCGTTGAGCATCTCGAGGCAGGCCTGATTGGCGCCGCCATGTGCCGGACCCCAGAGACAGGCGATGCCGGCGGCGATGCAGGCGAAGGGGTTCGCCCCGGACGACGACGCCAGACGCACCGTCGAGGTGGAGGCGTTTTGCTCGTGGTCGGCATGCAGCGTGAAGATGCGGTCCATCGCCCGGCTCAGGATCGGATCGACGACATAGTCTTCGGCCGGGACCGAGAAGCACATGCGCAGGAAGTTCGACGCATAGTCGAGATCGTTGCGCGGATAGACGAAAGGCTGCCCGATCGAATACTTGTAGGCCATCGCGGCGATCGTCGGCATCTTGGCGATCAGGCGGATCGAGGCGACCTCGCGCTGCCAGGCGTCATTGATGTCGGTGCTGTCGTGATAGAAGGCGGACATCGCGCCCACAACGCCGACCATGGTCGCCATCGGGTGGGCGTCGCGGCGGAACCCGCGGAAGAAGTTGTGCATCTGCTCGTGGATCATCGTGTGCTGCGTCACACGGTTCTCGAAATCCTCCAGCTCCGCGGCAGAGGGAAGATCGCCGTAGAGCAGCAGGTAGCAGACCTCCAGATAGTGGGACTTCGCGGCGAGCTGGTCGATGGGATAGCCGCGGTGCAGCAAGACGCCTTCGTCCCCGTCGATGAAGGTGATCGCGCTCTCGCAAGCGGCGGTGGAGGTGAAGCCCGGGTCATAGGTGAACACACCCGCCGAGCCATAGAGTTTGCGGATATCGATGACGTCCGGACCCACGGTCGGGGAATGCACCGGCAGGTCATAGGTCTTGCCATCAAGCGTCAGCGTTGCCGTCTTCTTCGAGTCTGCCATGTCAGTCCTTTCGCATCGGCCCTTCGGTCGAGACCGACCTACAACCTGTTGAATTCGTGCAGGATACCCTGCGCATATCGGGCGCCTGGCCCGTCAGTGTCCCGTGTCAGTCCCCAGAGGATGGCGCGGCAGCATCTTCGAGCCTTGCCAGCGTTTCCTCTCGTCCAAGGACCAGCATCATGTCGAAGACACTCGGGGTGGCTGTGCGCCCGGCAAGGGCGGCGCGCAGGGGGGCCGCAAGCTTGCCAAGACCCAGGTCCTTTGCCCGGGCCAGATCACCCACGACGGTCTCCAATACGTCGCGTGTCCAGCTAGCATTTCGCAGGTGCGGCGTCAATTCGTGCAGTATGCCACGGGATACCGAATCCAGCGATTTCGCGGCATTGTCATCGGGCGTGACGGGACGGTCGCGCAGCACGAAGGCCGCGCGCTCGACGACCTGAGGCAAGGTCCGGCAGGCGTCCTTGACCACCGGGACAGCGCGGGCCAGCCGCTCTGCGTCTAGAGGCGCGCCACCCACGCGGTCGTTCCACTCCAGCGTGGCGGCCACGACATCCGCATCGGCCATGGCGCTGATGTGCTGGCCCGACAGGTTCTCCAGCTTCTTGAGGTCGAGCCGCGCGGGCGCCCGCCCGATCCCCTCCAGATCGAACCACTCCCGCGCCTGCGCATCGGTGAAGAATTCGTCGTCCCCATGGCTCCACCCAAGCCGGGCCAGGTAGTTGCGCAGCGCCTGCGCCGGAAAGCCCATTTCGGCGTATTCCTCGACGCCCGTGGCCCCGTGCCGTTTGGACAGCTTCTTGCCATCGGCTCCGTGAATCAGCGGGATATGCGCCCAGACCGGTTGCGCCCACCCCATTCCGTCGAAGATCTGTGCCTGACGGGCAGCATTGTTGAGATGATCGTCGCCGCGGATCACATGGGTCACGCCCATGTCGTGATCATCGACCACCACGGCCAGCATATAGGTCGGCGTCCCGTCCGAGCGCAGCAGGACCATGTCGTCCAGTTGATCGTTGCGGAAGGTCACATTGCCCTGCACCGCGTCCGCGATGACGGTCTGCCCTTCCCGGGGGGCCTTGAGGCGGATGACGGACGGCGCGTCGGGATGGTCGGCCTCGGGCACATCGCGCCAGGGCGACTGGAACAGGGTCGACCGCCCCTCGGCCCGCGCGGCCTCCCGGAAGGCCTCGATCTCGGACTGGGACGAGAAACACCTGTAGGCGTGGCCGGATGCCAGCATCGCATGGGCGACCTCGGCATGGCGGGGCGCGTTGTCGAACTGGCTGACGACGTCGCCGTCATGGTCCAGACCCAGCCATTCAAGACCCGCCAGAATGGTCTGCGTCGCCTCGGGGGTGGAGCGTTCGCGGTCCGTGTCCTCCACCCGGAGCAGGAACCGGCCGCTGTGGCGGCGGGCGAACAGCCAGTTGAAAAGCGCGGTCCGCGCGGTGCCGATGTGCATCGTTCCAGTCGGCGATGGGGCGATGCGGGTCACGACGGGTTGGGTCATCAGGCGTCCTTGGCTTGGCTCATGTCAGTCGCAGGAGTTGGTTAACGATTTGTAAACCGGAGAGCCTGCATGATCATCCGGGGTGATAGGCACCCCGGTCAGAGAGGGCAAGGATGCACCCCAGTGACGTCGCACCGCCTGCGCCGCCAAGCCTGTGGCTGCGGGCGGTCGAGCTTTGCCATGGTCTGCGCGGGCACCGCCTGCCGTGGGCGGCCTTGGCTTTCGGCACGGGCGTCGGTCTCTACTTTGCCCTGCCGGTCGAGCCGGGTCCGGGGACGGTCGCGGCCCTCTCGGCTTCGGCGCTCGCGCTTGTCCTGCTCGGCTGGCTCACGCGCGCGTCCGTCGGCCTTCTGGCCCTGATGGCGGCCGTGGTCCTGGCCGGGGTGCTTGTGGCGCAGTTCCGCACCCAGATGGTCGCGGGGCCGGTCCTGTCCTTCCGCTACTACGGGGCTGTCGAGGGCCGGATCGTCATGATCGACCGCTCCGCCTCGGGCGCGCCGCGCCTGACGCTGGACCAGGTGCGCCTCGACCGCTTCGCGCCCGATGAGACGCCGCGCCGCGTCCGCATCTCGCTCCAATCGGACAGCGCGATCCCGAAACCCGGCACCCGTGTGATGACCACCGCGCATCTGTCGCCGCCTTCGGGTCCGACCGAACCGGGTGGTTTCGACTTCCAGCGGCACGCGTTCTTCCTGCAACTCGGCGCTGTCGGCTATAGCCGCGTGCCGCTCCTGCGGGCCGAGGCGCCGACCCCCAGTCTTGCGATGTGGGTGGAACAGGTCCGCAAGTTCATCGGGGACGGGTTGCGCGCCCGGATGCCGGGCCAGGTCGGAGAGGTCGCCGCCGCCATCACCACGGGCGACCGCGCGGGCCTGTCCGACGATGTGACGGTGGATCTGCGCGCCTCGAACCTGGCGCATCTTCTGGCAATTTCCGGTCTGCACATGGGGCTTCTGGTGGGCTTTGTCTTCTGGTCCGTCCGGGGCGGTCTGGCCCTGTTTCCGCGCATCGCGTTGGTCCATCCGACGCGGGCCTGGGCGGCGGCGACGGCCCTGCCGTTTGCCACCGCCTATCTGTTTCTGTCCGGCGGGTCGGTCGCGACACAGCGCGCCTTCGTCATGGCCGCCGTCATGCTCGGCGCGATCCTGATCGGGCGGCGGGCGCTGTCCATCCGAAGCGTGGCCATGGCCGCCATTCTGATCCTGCTGTGGCATCCCGAAAGCCTCGTCGGCCCCGGATTCCAGATGTCCTTCGCCGCGACAGGCGCCCTGGTTCTGGCCTTCGGGGCCATCGCGCGGTCGGACCGGGCCCACTGGATGCGGGGCTGGCGCGGCGCGGTCATGGCGCTGCTTGTCTCGTCCATCGTCGCGGGCCTTGCCACCGCACCGATTGCGGCGCTGCATTTCAACCGCCTTGGGCAATTCGGCGTGCTGGCCAATGTATTGGCCGTGCCGATGATGGGCATCCTGGTGATGCCATTGCTGCTCGTCGGATTGCTCCTGTGGCCAATCGGCCTCGAAACGATACCGCTGAAGGTGGCGGGATGGGGCATCGAGTGGATCCTTTGGGTCGCGGATTTCGTGGCGGAATTGCCCGGCGCGGTGACAACCGTCCCGGCACCTGTCTGGCAGGTGTTGCCCCTTCTGGGCCTGGCCCTCGGTGTCTTGGGCGCGGCGCGCAGTCATGTCGGGCGCGGCATCGGCGTCGCCGTCATGGGAGCTGCCTTCGTCGTCTGGGCCCAGAGCGACCGGCCCGACCTGCTGATTTCCGACGATGGACGCCTGATCGGCGTGGCGACGCCTGAGGGGCGCTGGCTGAATCGGGACAGCGGAGTCGGCTATGTGGCTGGTGCCTGGTTGGAGAATGACGGGGATCCGGGGTCGCAACCCCTTGCCGCAGCTCGCGATCAACTGTGGCCCGTTGCCTGGCCGCCCATCCATGCCGCCGCGACACCGGGCCAGGCAGAGCGCGCGGTCGAGGCCTGCCGCCGTGCGCCGGGCCTGCTCATTCTGCCTGACAAGTTGGGTGCGCCGGTCCCGTCCTGCGACGTCTATGACATCGACAGGTTGCGCCAGACCGGGGCCGTTGCCATCCGGTTTTCCGACATGGGTCCGCAGGTCGTGACCGCGCGGGAGATGCAGGGGCAAAGGCCCTGGAGCACGCCTTGACAACACCGGGTACGAAAAAACGGGCGAAGTCACCTTCGCCCGCGTCTTCGTTCCTGACTTGAGCCGGTCAGTAGCTGCGGATCAGACCGACCAAACGGCCCTGCACCCGCACCTGATCTTCCTTGAGGAGGCGCGTTTCATAGGCGGGGTTCGCGGCTTCGAGGGCGATCATCCCCTTGACGCGGCGATACCGCTTGAGCGTCGCCTCGTGACCTTCGACCAGGGCGACGACGATGTCACCATTGTCGGCCACGTTCTGCTCCCGGATCACGACGACGTCGCCATCGTTGATCCCGGCCTCGATCATCGAGTCACCCTTGACCTCCAGCGCGTAATGCGCGCCACCCCGACCCAGCATCTGACCGGGAACGGCCACGTGGTGCGAGACTTCACTGATGGCTTCGATCGGGACACCGGCGGCGATCCGGCCCATGACCGGCAATTCGGTCGCATCGACCTGAACCGGCATCGCCCGTGTTGGCGCGGGGACGGATGCACCGCCGTCGCCGTCGATCACACGCGGAACGAACCCTGCCGCCCCCAGATCGTCGGGCAGGCGCGTGATCTCGATCGCGCGGGCCCGATGTGCCAGCCGCCGAATGAAGCCCCGCTCCTCCAGCGCCGTGATCAGTCGATGAATCCCGGACTTGGAGCGCAGGTCCAGCGCATCCTTCATTTCGTCGAACGAGGGCGGCACACCGTCCCGCTGCATCCGTTTGTGAATGAATTCAAGAAGATCGCGCTGTTTCCGAGTGAGCATTTGTCCTGTCCCATCTGGCAGCCGGTCCGGCCGGTCACCCTCCGTTCTAGTTAGGTTCCTGTTTTGTGTCAACAAAAACAGAACATCGGGGAACATGCGTCAGGATAGGATCAATCGGGGAGGTCGATCACGGCTTGCAGGAACCCCGTCTCGCGCGACGGATCGTTCGGCGGTCGGACGATCAGGCAATCGGCGCTCGCCAGCCGCGACAGAAGGGCGCTGTCCTGCGACGTGACGGCCCGGCAAGCCCCGGCCTCGACCCGGGCGCGCATATAGTGTTGGCGCGGTCCGTTCGCCGTCAGCGGCGCGCCAAGAGGCATCAGCCTCGTGACAGGATCGGGCGCGAGGCCCAGCATCTTGCGCAGCATAGGCAGGATGAAGATCACGCCGCAAACCATTGCGGAAACGGGATTTCCGGGCAGGCCGACAAAGGCCTGTTCGCCAAGCCTGCCCGCCAGAAGTGGCTTGCCGGGCCGCATTGCGACCTTGTGGAACGCGAGGTCCAGGCCCGCGTCGCCCGCGACCTGCGCGACAAGATCGTGGTCCCCGACAGATGCGCCGCCGATGGTGATGACAAGGTCCGCGCCGCCCGCCAGCCGCAGGGCCATCGCAAGGCTCTGCACCGTATCGCGCGCAAGCGGCAAAAGGCGGACTTCCGCGCCCTCGGCCTCCAGCATCGCGGCGAGGCCATAGCCATTGGACGCCGTGATCTGACCCGGGTCCAGCGCCTCTCCGGGGTTGCGCAATTCGTCACCGGTCATCAGGATCGCAACCGTGGGGCGGCGGACGACGGGTAGGGTGCCATGCCCCATGGCGGCCAACAGAGCGATGTCGCGGCTGCCAAGACGGCGCGGTGCCGCGAAGGCCTCCCCCTTGGCGAAATCGCCCGCTGCCGGTCGGATATTCGACCCGGACCCAAGGTTTCCGGACAGGGTGATCCGGTCGCCGTCGCGACTGACATCTTCCTGGATCACAACGGTTTTCGTGCCTTCGGGCGCAATAGCCCCGGTAAAGATCCGGACCGCCTCGCCCTCGGTCACCGGAGCGGAGAACGGTCGACCTGCCGCCGACTCGCCGATGACGCGAAAGATATCGCCGGGCGCTGGCTTGGCGGAAGACACGGCATAGCCATCCATGGCCGAAGCGTCGAAGGGCGGCTGGTCGTGCCGGGCTTGGACAGCCTGTGCCAGAACGCGACCGGCCGCGTGTCGCAGGCCCACGTCTTCTGCGGACAGGGGGTCGACCAGGTCGAGCAGATGCGCCGTCGCCTGTTCGACCGTGATCACGGAGCCGGGGCCTTCCAGTCGCCGGACTTGCCGCCCGTCTTCGACAACAGCCGCAAACCCCCGATTTCCATGTCTTTCTGCACGGCCTTGGCCATGTCATAGACGGTAAGACAGGCGGTGCTGACGGCGGTCAGCGCCTCCATCTCGACGCCGGTCTTGCCGGTCGTCGCGACTGTTGCCGTGACGCGCAGGCCCGGCAGAGCGTCATCCGCCTCAAGCTCCACAGCGACCTTGGCAATTGGGAGGGGGTGGCACAGCGGGATCAGGTCAGAGGTTCGCTTTGCCCCCATGATCCCCGCCAATCGGGCCACACCGATGACATCGCCCTTTGCGGCCGTCCCGCTTTCAATGATTGCAAGGGTTTCCGTGGACATCTTCACCCAACCGGTGGCCACGGCAACGCGCTTGCTGTCGGCCTTGGCCGACACGTCGACCATATGCGCGGCACCTTCCGCATCGAAATGCGTGAGCCCGGTCATCGATTGGCCACAAGCGGATTCGACAGCAGGGCGCGCGTGGCGGTGGCCACGTCGTCTTGCCGCATCAGACTTTCGCCGATCAGGAAGCAGCGGGCTCCGTGCCGGGCCATGTCGGCCAGGTCGTCGGGCGTGTTCAGGCCGCTTTCGGACACCAGAAGCCTGTCTTCGGGCGCGCGTCTTGCAAGGGTGCGGGTGACTTGAAGGTCGGTCACAAAGGTATTGAGATCGCGATTGTTGATCCCCAGAAGGCGGGATTTGAGCCGCGATGCGCGGTCCAGTTCCTCGACGTTGTGGACCTCGATCAGGGCATCCATGCCCCATTCCGTCGCCGCCGCTTCCAACTCGGCGGCCTGCGGGTCCGACACGCTTGCCATGATGATCAGGATGCAATCGGCGCCAAGGCTCCGGCTTTCGGCGACCTGCCAAGGGTCATAGAGAAAATCCTTGCGCAACACCGGCAGGTCGACCTCGGCACGGGCGGCGACCAGATAGGCATCGTCCCCCTGAAACGACGGCCCATCGGTCAGGATCGACAGGCAGGCGGCCCCACCCTCGGAATAGGCGCGGGCCAGGGCGGGCGGGTCGAAATCGGCCCGGATCAACCCCTTGGACGGGCTGGCCTTCTTGATCTCCGCGATCAACCCATAGCCCTCGATGCTGGCCTTTTGCAGCGTGTCACCGAAGGGCCGGACGGGCGGCGCGGCGCGGGCGGCATCTTCGATGTCGGCTTGACTGCGCTCGGCCTTGCGGGCCGCGACGTCTTCCAGTTTGTAGGCCTTGATGCGCTCAAGGATCGTCGGCGTGCTCATGCTGCGGCCTCCTGGGTCAGGCGGGCAAGGGCCTGGACCTTGCCCAGGGCCGCGCCGGTGTCGATGGATCTGGCGGCAAGGTCGACGCCTTCGGGCAGGGTGGTGGCCCGGCCCGCGATGACAAGGGCGGCGGCGGAATTCAGAAGCACCGCATCGCGGTAGCCGCTGGCCACCCCGTCCAGCAACGTGCGGAACGCCTTGCCATTGGCCGCGGGCTCCCCGCCCATGATCGCCTCGAACGGGTGGGTCGGAAGGCCCGCGTCGTCGGGTGTGATCAGGCGTTCGGTCACCGCGCCGTCCTGCAGGATCGCGACCGAAGTCGGCCCGGCGATGGAAATCTCGTCGGTGCCGTCGTGCCCGTGGACAAGCCAGGCCGTGTCGGACCCGAGCGCGCCCAGAACCTCGGCCATGGGGCGGATGAGGTCGGCGGAGAATGCGCCGGTCAATTGACGAGTGACCCCTGCGGGGTTGGTCAGCGGGCCGAGAATGTTGAACACGGTCCGCGTGCCCAGTTCGCTGCGCACGGGCATCACGTGGCGGGTGGCCGGGTGGTGCATCGGCGCCATCATGAAGCAGATGCCGACCTCGGCCAGCGCGCGTTCGGCGACATCCGCGCCGAGCATCACTTCGATGCCCATCTGGGTCAGCACATCCGCCGCGCCCGATTTGGACGACAGGTTGCGGTTGCCGTGTTTGGCCACCGGGACGCCCGCGCCCGCGACCACAAAGGCCGTGGCGGTCGAGATGTTGAGCGTGCCCTTGCCGTCGCCGCCCGTGCCCACGATGTCGATCGCGCCGGCGGGGGCGGTCACCCGGTTGCACCGGGCGCGCATGGCCGCGGCGGCGGCGGTGATCTCCTCGACCGTCTCGCCCCGGGTGCGAAGCGCCATCAACAGGCCCGCGACTTGGGCCGGCGTGGCGTCGCCGTCGAACAGCGTGGCGAAGGCGGCCTCGGCCTCGGCCGGGGTCAGGGGGCGGTCGGGTGCGACATTCAGGATGGATTTCAGGTCAGTCATGCGGCCACGGGCATCAGATCGATGAAGTTGCGGATCAGCGCGTGACCGTGTTCGGACGCGATGCTCTCGGGGTGGAACTGAACGCCGTGGATCGGCAGGTCGCGGTGGCGCAGACCCATGATCATCCCGCTTTGCAGCTCGGCATTGACGATCAGGTCATCGGGCAGGCCATCACGCTCGACGGTCAGGGAATGATAGCGCGTCGCATTGAACGCGGACGGCAGGCCCTTGAAGACGCCGGTGCCGTCGTTCTGCATCCGGCCAAGCTTGCCGTGCACGATTTCACCGGCGCGGACGACCTTGCCGCCGAACGCCTGGCCGATGGCCTGATGCCCCAGACACACGCCGAACAGGGGCGTGCGGGTCTCCGCGCAGGCCTGCACCATGGCAAGGCAGATCCCGGCCTGATCCGGGTCGCAGGGCCCGGGCGACAACAGAACCGCCGCCGGATTGAGCGCCATGGCCGCCTGCACATCCATCGCATCGTTGCGCACGACCTTCACCTCGGGGCCCAGTTCGGCGACATAGTGGACAAGGTTCCAGGTGAAACTGTCGTAATTGTCGATCAGCAGCAGCATGCCAGTCCTCGCATCCCCATAAGATATATTGCGCCTCGCCCCGGCTTCCGGGTTATACAGGACCAAAGGCCCGGCGAAAGGGTCAAGGCAGAGGCGTCCGAGGGGTTTTGCGATGTTCAAGGGTCTGTTGCTTGGATCGGTGAGTGGTTTGGCATTGTCAGGCCTGTTTTTGGCGGCCGTCTCGCTTGTCGCGCCGCCTCCGGCGCAATTCCCGCAACGCCCCTTGGCCGCACTTCCCGAAGCACCCACCCTGCGCAACCAGGCCGAGGCAACGCCCGTTGTGCCCGAACCCCTGCCGCAACGTGTCGCCGCCGTTCCCGCGCCCGCGCGTGACCCCGCGCCGCGCGGCGCGCAGATCGCCGAGGCCGCCGTGCCCGAAAGCGTGGCCATTCCCCAGGCCAGCCAGTTCAACCGCCCGCGCGAGGATGGGGCCTTCGTTACCCCCACCACCGACAGTCAGCCAAGCAGCGTGGCGCGCGCCGCCCTTGCCCGACCGGTCGCTGTGTCGGTCGCCATCGACGGGCCTGCGCCGCAAACCCGAAGCGCCGATCAGCCGTCATTCGGCACGGTCGCAACGCTGGCCGCCGCCCCCGAAGCCGGAACCGCGCCCAACCTTCCGTCGCCACTGACCGGAGCCGCGCCCAAGACCTTTGCCGAAATCGCCGCGCCCGATCCGGAAACGGACGCCATCCCGGTGCCCCAGCCCGCCGAGGCGTTCGTCGACCCCGTGAAGGCCGCCGAAGTCCTGGCGCTTGAGGATGCCAAGGAGGCGGCGGGGCCGGTGCTGGACCTGGCGCAGGCCCTCGTCCCCGAGCGGCTCCAATTGTCCACCTTGCCCACCGACGTCTCTCCCACGCAGTCGAACGGCGTGCGGCTTGTGACCGGCGACGAGGTGGTGCGGGTGCAACCCGGATCGTCGGGCGTGACCGAATCCGCCGAACTTCCGGCCGAAACGGCGGCGCAAGGCGCCCAGATCACCATCGGCGAGCCGCGCCGCATCATTCTGGACAGCGAACGTCGGGCACAGGAAAGTGCGGCGGACGAAAGCGGGGCCATTGCCGCCGCCGTCACCGCGAGCGGCGCGCCGAACGCCCTGCGCGACAATGCCGCCGATTTCGATGCCAGCGACGAACGCCCTCGGTTTGCGCTGATCCTGATCGATGATCCGGCCGGCGGAGTGGACCGCAAGGCGCTGGCGGCGCTCGACATGCCGGTCACCTTTGCCGTCGATCCGACGCGTGCGGATGCGGCGGCCGTTGCCCGCGTGTATCGGGACGCGGGGCACGAGGTCGTGCTTCTGGCGGATTCGCTCGTGCTTTTCGGCACACCCCAGGATGTGCAGATCGCCGTGACCGGGGCCATGGCCGCCGTGCCGCAGGCCATTGGTGTCCTCGACAGCGCGGATGGCGGGTTCTCGGGAGATCGTGAGGCGCTGGCCAGCATCCTGCCGTCCCTGTCCGAAGCTGGCATGGGCTTTGTGGCCTTTCCCAGTGGCCTGAACTCCGGCGTGACGACCGCCGCCAAGGAAGGCGTGCCGACCGCGACCGTCTATCGCGCCATCGACGACGAAGACGAGACTGCGCCGCGCATCACCCGATTCCTCGACCGCGCGACGTTCGAGGCGGTGCAGGACGGCAGTGTGATCGTCGTCGGCCGGACCCGCCCGGATACGCTGGCTGCGGTTCAAAGCTGGCGGCTTGGCAATCGCGCCGAAAGCGTCGTGGCCGCCCCCCTGTCAGCAGTCCTGACCGCCGAAGACTAGGGTCGTAGACCGCGGCGGCTCAGCTCGCCGTTTCCGGCAGGTCGATGCGCGCCACCTGTTCGGCGATCGGTTCGACCGACAAGGGATGGGTTTCGTCGGCATGGTCCGCCGGATCCCCGAGCGGTTGCCAGACCCGGTTCTTGAAAATCTCGAGCGCCGCGAAATGTGCTTTGTAGCCCATCTTGGGCGACCCGGGCACCCAATAGCCCAGATAGACATAGGGCAGCTTGGCTTCCTCGGCGATGGCGACATGGTCGAGGATGATATGCGTGCCCAGACTGTCGTGGGTCATGTCCGGGTCATAGAACGAATAGACCATCGACAGCCCGTCATCGAGCACATCGGTCAGGCACACGGCCCGCAGGATCGGGGTGCCGCCGGTTTCGCGCGGGCGGTCGTCCCAATACTCGATGACGCGCGTGCGGATCGGCGTCTCTTCGATCATGGCGGCGAATTCGAAGATATCCATGTCCGCCATGCCGCCGTCGGCATGACGTGCGGTCAGGTAGCGGCGGAACAGGGCGAACTGCGCCTCGGTCGCCCAGGGCGACGTGATCTCGCGGCGCAGATGCGCGTTGCGGTTCAACGTCTTTCTCTGGGACCGGTTCGGCTTGAAATCGGCGACCCGCAACCGCGCGGACAGGCAGGCGGTGCAATCGGCGCAGGACGGGCGATAGAGCACGTTCTGACTGCGCCGGAATCCCTGTTTGGAGAGCTTGTCGTTGAGCGCTGCGGCACCCGATCCCTGCAATGCCGTGAACAGCTTACGCTCGCGCCGACCCTCGATGTAAGGACAGGTCTGCGGCGCCGTCACGTAGAACTGCGGCGTCAGCGGTAGGCTGTGGCGCATGGGTTGGGAAACTTTCGCAGCTGCTGTCTTGGGGGAGCCTAGACGAGCGGCCCGGGGCGTCAACGAAAAACACCGTTTCGCCCCGGGGTCGGCTGCTGTCGTCAGAGATCGGCGGGCCGGTTGATGGCTGCGGTGCCCAGGACGAGGTCGGTCAGGCTCTGGCGACGACCGGTCGCAAACATCGCGACGACCGAGGCCAGCATCGGCAGGATGAACACCATCGATGCGTAATAGCCCGCAACGTGCAGGACCGCGTCCCTTGTGTCGAAGCGGAACCCGTCATGGCCGCGAAATTCGATTCCCATCAGGCGCATGCCCCAGGTGGCGGAGCGGTTCGACAGGGTGGCGGTGCGGTAGACAAAGCCGATGGCGACAAAGACGATCGGCCACAGAAAGAACGCGAGGGTGAGCGTGAAGATGCCCGCGAGGATCGTGAAGAATGTGATCAACGCCACATCGACCACCCAGGCGAGAAAGCGCTTGGACAGGATGCCGCGATAGAATTCGGCCTCGTCTACGGGATCAGGCAGTGACGTGGTGGAGATGGCGTAAGTCATTGTTCCAGCTTGTCCTTGAAGGGAAGGGCCCCGCCCGGTTGCGCGGGCGGGGCTTTGGGGTCAGGCGTCGGACGAACGCTCGTCCGTGTTCTTGGCGCGGTCTTCCATGAACTGGTCGAATTCGGCCTTGTCCTTGGCTTCGCGCAGACGTTGCAGGAAGGACTCGAAGGCCTCCTGTTCGTCTTCGAGGCGGCGCAGCATGTCAGCCTTGTAGCTGTCGAAGGCGGCGTTGCCGCTGGTGCGGAAGCGGGCGGGTGTCATACGCCGGGTGTTGCAGGACATCATGGATTTGTTGCCGGAAAACATGCGTTTGCTCCAGATCATATAGGCGACAAGGGCGAGGCCGACGGGCCAGAAGAAGATGAAGGACAGGACCGTCAGGGCAATCCACGCGCCCTTGCCGCGCGCATCGAGCCAGGCCTCGGTCTTCGACAGCCAGTTCCCCGAGGGGGCGGCGGTGGCGTAGGCGGGTGAAGGGGTCATGGGTCTCTCCGTTGTGACGAACCAATGTGAATGTCTTTCACATGAACAGAGATGGGAGCCGCAAACCCCTGCTGCAAGGGCTGTCGGGCCAAAAAGTTAACAGGCTTCACATGTTTTTCGGATTGTTTCGGAAAATCAGTGAATTAGGCGATTCGAACGGGCTTCGTGTCCGATGCGAAAACATGTCACCCGGCGTACACCCCCTGTACACCCCCCGTACAGACGGGGGGTTTTTGCCCCGGCCCGTTAACCTGCGTTTCAATTCGTCACGACAGTCGGAGCAGGGGGCGGGTCAAGTCCGAGCGGCGTCGGTGCGCAAGGCCGGAAGGAGCGGGGCCACCAATACCGCGTAGAAGGCCAGGTTGCCGACGATGTTGAGCGGCGCGCCCGCCATCACCGAGGCCGTGCTGTCCAGAATGAGCCAGGCAGTGAAGCCGGTCATGGCCGCACCGACCACGGCGCGGGGGGCGGCCCGGAGTGCGGCGCCCGACAATTGCCAGAGCGTCACGGCCCAGCCGCAGGTGATGCCCCCCGCGATGGCCAGCACCAGCCGACCCTCGGGCGTGACCAGACCTCCGGCGCCGTTGCGGGGCCAGGTGACGATATCGACAAACAGATGGATCAGCCCGGACAGGGCGGGCAGGGCGGCGAGGGCGGTCAGAACCCCGAACCCCCCGATAATCGCGGCCGAAATGCGCAGGCGGGTCGAAAGCGTGAGAGATGACATGGAAACCTCCGTCGGTTGGGTGGATGGCCCCGGACTCGCCCAGGCCGGGTCAGCGGCGCAATTCCCTCGGAGGTAAGCGACAGGCGGTGCGCTTCGCGGTAAAGAGGGCGCATGAACGATTTCGGACCCGAATTGCGCCGCTGGCGTGACCTGCGGCGGTTGAGCCAGCTGGAGCTGGCGATGGATTGCGGCGTGTCGCCCCGTCACCTGTCGTTTCTGGAAACCGGGCGGGCGAACCCGAGCCGGGACATGATCGAACGACTGGGCGGCGCGCTGGATGTGCCTCTGGAGGGGCGCAACGCGATGTTGCAGGCGGCGGGCTTTGCGGCGCGCCACCCGGTGTCGGACCTGTCGGCGGATCACATGGCGCGGGTGCGCGAGGCCACGCTTCGGATCGTGGACCGGCACGCGCCCTATCCGGGGATGGCGTTCGACGCGGATTGGCGGCTGGTGCGGATCAACGCCGGAGCCGCGCCGATGCTGGCCCCGCTGGGTGTGGGCGAGGGGGACAGCCTGCTGGCGCCGCTGCTGCGGCCCGGGCTTGCGGCGGCGTTCATCGAGAATTGGGACGCCGTGGGCGCGCATCTGCTGCACCGTCTGCGGGCCGAAGTGCGCAGCGGCGGGCCGCGTCCCGCCCTGACCAAAGCGATGGCCGCGCTGGAGGCGGACCCGGTGGTACAGCGCGGGGCGTCACAGGTGACGGACGTCGATCCGGTGATGCCCACGATCTATCGCGCGGGCGACATGCGCCTGGCGTTCTTTTCGACCCTGCTCACCTTTCTGGGTGCGCAGGATGTGGCGGTGCAATCGCTGCGGATCGAATTGCTGTTCCCGGCGGATGCGGAGACCGAGGCGACCTATGGTTGGGCCCGCGGGACGGATCAGTAGCCGCGCCAGATCCAGCCGCCGCCAAAGACGCGCGTCCCATCGAGGTCGTAGAAGACGCAGGCCTGCCCCGGAGAGACGCCTTCCTCGGGGGTGAGGAGTTCGACTTCGGCGAATCCGTCGGCCTTGGGGCGCAGAATCGCCTCGCGCGGGGGGCGGGTGGAGCGGACCTTGACCCCGATGTGCCATTCCTGACGCGACGTCAGCGGTTCGTCCCCCAGCCAGTTGATTTCTTTGAGGGGCACAAGGCGCGTGGCCAGTTCCGATTTCGGACCGACGATGACCTGCCGCGCCTCGGGGTCGAGCCGGACGACATAGAGCGGGTCGGTCAGACCCCCGATGCCCAGGCCCCGACGCTGGCCGATGGTATAGTGGATGACGCCGTTGTGGCGGCTGAGTTCGCGGCCCGTCATATCGACGATAGCCCCGGGTTCACCCGCCCCCGGGCGCAGTTTTTCGATCACCGCGGCATAGTCGCCGTTGGGCACGAAGCAGATATCCTGACTGTCGGGTTTGTCGGCCACCGGCAGGCCGTAGCGCGCCGCCAGCGCCCGCGTCGCCGCCTTGTCGGGCAGATGCCCGAGCGGAAAACGCAGAAAATCCAACTGATCTTCGGTGGTCGAGAACAGGAAATACGACTGGTCGCGGATGGGGTCGGCGGCGCGGTGAAGTTCGGCCTTGGCGCCCATCTTGCGCTGGATGTAGTGGCCCGTCGCCATGCAATCGGCGTCGAGGTCGCGGGCGGTTTCCAGCAGGTCGCGGAACTTGACCCGTTCGTTGCAGCGGATGCAGGGCACGGGGGTCGCGCCGCCCAGGTAGGCGTCGGCGAATTCGTCGATCACCGCCTCGCGGAAGGTGTTTTCGTAATCGAGCACATAATGCGGAAAACCCATGGTTTCCGCGACCCTGCGGGCATCGTGGATGTCGCGGCCGGCGCAGCAGGCCCCCTTTTTCGCGAGGGCCGCGCCATGGTCGTAGAGCTGGAGCGTGACGCCCACGACGTCATAGCCTTCCTCGGCCAGTTGGGCGGCCACGACCGAGCTGTCGACGCCGCCGGACATGGCGACGACGACGCGGGTATCTGCGGGGGCCTTGGCGATCCCGAGGCTGTTGACTTGGGTGTCGAGGGACATGGGTTTCTCCGGCGGAGGTCGCGGTCAGATATAGGAAAATCCGAACTATTCACAAGGCAAGGCTTCACCCGCGCTTAACCGATTGCCGCCAAGACCGCCTCAGATTGAACGGCAAGCCGAATGGAGGGCGCCATGTATCTGAGGAAAGGGCCCGGTCCCCGCATCGTCACGCTGCCCGATGGGACGCAGATGACGCGCGCCGATCTGCCACCCGATGGCACGACGCGTTGGGTCGCCCGTCGCAAGGAAGCGGTGGTGCGCGGGGTGCAGGCCGGGCTTCTGACGCGGGAGGAAGCGATAGAGCGCTATGAGTTGTCGGACGAGGAATTCGACAGTTGGGAACAGGCGATGAATTCGCATGGGACGAACGGGTTGAAGACGACACTGCTTCAGCATTTCCGACAATCTTAATTTGTAAGTTTTTCACGCCCCGTTCATAGTAACGATAAGTTAACCATTTGGGCGAATGCTTGGCGAAGTCCCTGAGACCCTCCCGGAGAGAGCCATGAGAATCCTGCTCGTCGAAGACGACCCCACGACCTCCAAGAGCATTGAAATGATGCTTGGTACTGCGAATTTGAACGTCTATTCCACCGATATGGGGGAAGAGGGGATCGATCTTGCGAAGCTTTACGATTACGACCTGATCCTGCTTGATCTTAATCTCCCCGACATGAACGGGCACGAGGTGCTCAAACAGTTGCGGATGAGCCGGATCGAGACGCCGATCCTGATCCTGTCGGGGTCCGACGATACCGAGAACAAGATTCGCGGCTTCGGGTTCGGTGCCGACGACTACATGACCAAGCCCTTCCACCGCGACGAGCTGATCGCCCGCATCCACGCGATCGTGCGGCGGTCCAAGGGTCATTCGCAGTCGGTGATCCGCACGGGCAGCGTGGCGGTGAACCTGGACGCGAAATCGGTCGAGGTTGACGGCAAGTCGGTTCACCTGACCGGCAAGGAGTACCAGATGCTGGAACTTCTGAGCCTGCGGAAGGGGACGACCCTGACGAAAGAGATGTTCCTGAACCATCTTTACGGCGGCATGGACGAGCCGGAACTCAAGATCATCGACGTTTTCATCTGCAAGCTGCGCAAGAAGCTGGCCGAGGCGACGGGCGGTGAGAACCATATCGAGACGGTCTGGGGCCGGGGCTATGTGCTGCGCGACCCCGAGGAGACGTCTGGCGCAAAGCGACTCGTGAGCGCCTGACGGCAATCAGGACGGGTCGACCAGCCCGGGCGTTCCATACAGAATACGATCGACAAGGCGTGCCGCCGGGACAATGCTCCGGGCGGCACGTTTGTTTTTGCGGATGTCGGTTTTGCGGATCGCCGCGCGCCAGACCTGCGAATCGGTGGAAAGCGCGGCGTGCGGGTCCTATCACGAGGCATCGAGAGTGGGGGACCGGCCATTGGCAGAGCAGCATCAGAAACCCGGTGGCCCGACCGACCCGGTCGATACGCTCGACGAAGCCACGGCGAAGGCGGAACTCGACCGGCTGGCCGCTGAACTGGCCCGGGCCAATGACGCCTATCACCAGGCGGATGCGCCCATCATCGACGATGCGACCTATGATGCGCTCAAGCGGCGCAATGCGGCAATCGAGGCGCGCTTCCCCGACCTCAAACGCGACGACAGTGCGACCGATCAGGTCGGCGCGGCCCCGGCGGATGGCTTCGGCAAGGTCCGGCACGCCATTCGCATGCTGTCGCTCGGCAATGCCTTCGAGGATGCGGACGTGCTGGATTTCGATGCGCGCATCCGCCGGTTCCTCGACCTGGGGCCGGACACGCCGCTGGCCTATACGGCCGAGCCCAAGATCGACGGGCTGAGCCTCTCGCTGCGCTATGAAGGTGGCGATCTGGTCCATGCGGCAACGCGGGGCGATGGCGCGGTGGGCGAGGACGTGACCGCCAACGCCCGCACCATCGCCGACATTCCGACCCGTGTCGCGAATGCGCCCGACGTTCTGGAGGTGCGCGGCGAGGTCTATATGTCCCATGCCGATTTCGCCGCCCTGAACGCGTCACAGGAGCAGAAGGGCGGCAAGGTTTTCGCCAACCCGCGCAATGCCGCCGCGGGCAGCCTGCGCCAGCTCGATGCCGAGATCACGCGGGCGCGCCCGCTTCGGTTTTTCGCTTACGCCTGGGGCGAGCTTTCGATGCCGCTGGCCGAGACGCAGTCGGGCGCCCTCGCGCGGCTGGCGGACCTGGGCTTCGTGACCAACCCCGAGACGGCGCTGTGCGGTGACACGGGCGAGATGCTGGACCGCTACCGCGATATCGCGGCGCGGCGGGCGGAATTGGGCTATGACATCGACGGCGTCGTCTACAAGGTCGACGACCTGGCGTTGCAGGCGCGGCTCGGCTTTCGGTCGACCACGCCGCGCTGGGCGATTGCCCATAAATTCCCGGCCGAAACCGCCTGGACGCGCCTGCTTGGCATCGACATTCAGGTGGGCCGCACCGGCGCTCTGTCGCCCGTCGCACGGCTGGAGCCGGTCACGGTGGGCGGCGTCGTCGTGTCGAACGCGACGCTGCACAACGAGGACTACATCGGCGGGCGCGATTCGAGCGGCGAGGCGCTGCGTGGTGGCATCGACCTGCGGGTCGGGGACCGGGTCGAGATCTATCGCGCGGGTGACGTGATCCCCAAGGTGCGCGATGTCGATCTGTCGGCGCGACCCGAGGGTGCGACCGCTTTCGACTTTCCGCACCTCTGCCCGGAATGCGGCAGCCCGGCCCTGCGCGAACCGGGCGAAAGCGTGCGCCGCTGTTCGGGTGGCCTGATCTGTCCGGCGCAGCGGGTCGCGCGGCTCAAGCATTTCGTGGCCCGGGGGGCGATGGATATCGAGGGTCTGGGCGACAAGGAGATCGAGCGGTTTCACGACCTCGGCTGGGTTCAGGCGCCGGCCGATATCTTCACCCTGCGGGCCCGCCATGGCACCGGGTTGCAGACCGTCGCCAATCTGGAAGGCTGGGGCGAAACCTCGGCCAGCAAACTGTTCGCGGCGATCGACGCGGCCCGGTCGCAGGAATTGTCGCGTGTTCTCTTTGGCTTGGGCATCCGGCACCTGGGCGAAGTGGCCGGGCGCGACCTGGCGCGGCACTTCGGGTCGTGGGAGGCCTTTGTCGCCGCCGTCGACGGGGCCGACCCCGCTGCCCGGGCGTATCGCGCCGCCGAAGAGGCGGTGATCGAAGAACGTCAGGCCGCCGAGGCCGAAGGGCGGCGCGCGAAACTGGCCGACGTCCGCGCGCCGATCTGGGCAGAGGTTCCCGACGACGCGCGCGCCGCCTGGGACGATCTGACCGGGATCGACGGGGTCGGCGCGACGCTGGCGCTGGCCATCTGCGATGCCCTGTCGGCCCCGGCAGAGCGCGCGGCCATCGACGCCCTGCTGCGGGAATTGACGCCCAAGGCCCCCGACGCCATCGCCACCAGCAGCCCGGTCGCGGGCAAGACCGTCGTTTTCACCGGCACGCTGGAAAAGATGACGCGCAGCGAGGCCAAGGCCCGTGCCGAGGCTCTGGGCGCTAAGGTGTCGGGGTCGGTGTCGGCCAAGACCGACATCCTGGTCGCGGGGCCCGGGGCCGGGTCGAAGGCGACCAAGGCCGCCGAGCTGGGGATCGAGACGCTGGACGAAGATGGCTGGCTCGCCCTGATCGACGGCGCATGAGCAGTCGGCCCGAGCTGCTGTTCCCGCTGTTCGCCGGGCTGGAAACCCTGCCCGGTGTCGGGCCGAAGACCGCCAAGTTGTTGGCGAACCTGCACATTGCGACACCGAAGGACCTGTTGTTCACGCTGCCGACGGGGGGCGTGGACCGCGCGCCGGTCGCATCGGTCCGTGATGTCGTGCTGCCGGGGATGGTGACCGTGCCGGTCACGGTCGGGCGGCACAATCCGCCGGCCCGGCGCGGGCTCCCGTACCGGGTCGAGGTCGAGGACGCGAAAACCACGTTTCAGGTGGTGTATTTTCGCGGCTCGGCGGATCTGCATGCGCGCGTCTTGCCGACAGGGCAGAGGCGGATCCTGTCGGGCAAGGTGGAGCTTTATGACGGCGTGGCACAGATGGCGCATCCGGATCATGTTCTGGTGGAGGGGGAGCGTTTGCCCGCGTTCGAGCCGGTCTATCCGCTGACGCAGGGGGTCACGGGCAAGGTCATGGGCAAGGCTGTGGCGGCGGCGCTGATGCGGTTGCCCGATATGGCGGAATGGATCGACGGGGCATTGATGACGGAAAAGGGCTGGCCCGCGTTCGGCGATGCCCTGCGTCAGGCGCATCATCCGGAAGACCCCCGGGACCTGTCCGCCGGGACGGTGGCGCGGCAGCGGTTGGCCTATGACGAGCTCTTTGCGCATCAGTTGACGCTGGCCTTGGCCCGGGCGTCGGATCGGGCGCGGCCCGGGGTCGCGACCGAGGGGGATGGCCGGTTTCGGGCGCGGGTCCTGAAGGCGTTGCCCTATCGGCCGACGAACGCGCAGACGCGCAGCATCGAGGAGATTGCCGCCGACATGGGGCAGGCGCGGCGGATGAACCGGTTGCTGCAGGGGGATGTCGGGTCGGGCAAGACGCTGGTGGCCTTGATGGCGCTTCTGACGGCGGTCGAGGCGGGCGGGCAGGGCGTGATGATGGCCCCGACCGAGATCCTGGCCCGGCAACATGCCGAGGGGTTGCGGCCGCTGGCCGATGCGGCGGGCGTGGTGCTGGAGCTGCTGACCGGGCGCGACAAGGGGCGGGAGCGGCAGGCCAAGCTGGACGCGCTGGCCGCCGGGGACATTCACATCCTGGTCGGCACCCATGCGGTGTTTCAGCGTGATGTGGTTTTTGCCGATCTGCGGCTGGCTGTGATCGACGAACAACACCGCTTCGGCGTGCGACAGCGAATGCTTCTGGGTGACAAGAATGCGGCCTGCGATGTGCTGGTGATGACGGCGACGCCGATCCCGCGGTCGCTGGCGCTGACGCAATATGGCGACATGGACCTGAGCGTGCTGGACGAAAAGCCGCCGGGGCGGACGCCGGTCGTCACCTCGACGGTGCCGGTCACGCGGATGGATGACGTCGTGGCGCGGTTGCGATCGGCGGTGGCGGACGGGCGGCAGGCCTATTGGGTCTGCCCGCTGGTCGAAGAGTCGGAGGTCGTCGACACGACGTCGGCGGAGGAGCGGTTCCGGTCCCTGCGCGCGGCCTTGGGCGAAGGGGTCGTCGGGCTGGTGCACGGGCAGATGGCGCCCGCCGACAAGGATGCGGCGATGGCGGCCTTTGTGGCGGGGCGGACGAGCGTTCTGGTCGCCACCACGGTGATCGAGGTGGGGGTGAACGTACCGAATGCGTCGATCATGGTGATCGAGCGGGCGGAGACCTTCGGGTTGGCACAGTTGCATCAGCTGCGCGGTCGGGTCGGGCGGGGGGCCGCGGCCTCCACCTGCCTGCTGCTGTACAAGCCGCCCTTGGGTGAGACGGCGGAGGCGCGCTTGCGCATCCTGCGCGAGAGCGAGGACGGGTTCCGGATTTCCGAGGAAGATCTGGTGCTGCGCGGGGCGGGGGATGTCATCGGGACGGCGCAGTCGGGCTTGCCACGGTTCCGTGTGGCCGATCTGGAACGGCAGGCCGGGCTCATGGAATTGGCCAGCCGGGATGCCCGCGCGCTTCTGGCGTCGGACCCGGGGCTGGAGGGGGCGCGGGGCAAGGCCGCGCGGATGCTGCTGTGGCTGACCGAACAGGACCGCGCCTTGCGACTTTTGTCCGTTGGTTGAGGACGATAAGCGGAACAAATGCAGTTTGTTCGCTAATGTTCTTAAAAAGTTCTTTACTTCGGAAAGCCGGTGTGAGAACAAAGTGACAACAGAGCAGCAAGCAAGGAGGTCAAAATGGCCCGCAAGTTCAAGAACACCTGGACCCGCATCGAGCGTGATCCGATCACCGACGTCCTTGGTGGGATCTGGCTCGTGACCTTGCTGCTGAGTCTTCCCTATCTACCGGGCTTTTTGGCCTGACACCCCCGTTTTCTGCCCGCATCCCTTCGCTTTCGGATTGATCCCAGGTCTCCCCATTCCCCAGATCAGTCCGCGGTCGTCGAACTCCCCCGTGCGATGACCGCGATGCCGAGACGATTTCTGCCCCGAAATCCGGCCACTGCCCGAGCGTTTTCCGGGATGCAACTTCACCCGCCGCCTCCGACATTCGGAGTGCGGCGGTTTTTTTTCAGGTCCGATAGCCGAGGCGCAGGCCACCCCAATGGCGGCCGCGCACCATGATCGGGACCGAGATATCCTTCATCATCACCATGCCTTCGGCGCCCATGTCCCGGCGGTAGACCTGCATCAGGAAGGGCGCGCGGTTGGCACCGGCCCTTTGGCCCGTCCGGTCGTTGAAGATGCGACGGTTGCGCGAATTGGCCGCGTTCCACGCCGGGTCGCTTGTCTGCGGTTTCGAGAAGCGGGCATTGTGCGTCGCGATGTAGCCGTGACGATCACAGGGCGCGCAGAACGTGGTTCGTTCGTCGTAGTTCAATGCCTCTTCGATGATCTGCGGGACGACGCGGTCGGTAAAGGCGGTGTGCGGGGCCATGTGCTGCTGCGGATTGGTCCCGGGGATCGGATCGTGCCGCAGATCGAAGAGCGCAGCCGCCGTGATGCTGCCATCCGACAACCCCGCCTCGAAGGCGGCTGAAATCCGGGCCGCGACCGACTTTGCATGGTCGATGAATCCCCCGTCTGCCTTTGACGGCTCGACCTCGGCGGCCCGTTGCAGAAGGGATTCGCAACTGTCCATCATCTGCCCGGCCCGGTTTCGCGCCTCGCTCACGTTGGTGGCCATCTGGCGGGCGCTCGATTCGATGATGTCGCTGCTGGCGCGCGCCTCTCCTTCGGATTTCACGAGGCGGGTGACCGTCGCGTCCATGTCTTCGATCCGGGCGCGGGCGGCGGTCATGTCGGCGGCGATCCCCTCGACCGAGGTCCTGGTCTGTGCAGCAATCGCCATGCCCGCGGTGAACTCGGGCGCCATCGCCTCGCTCTCCTGGCGCATGTCGCGGGTCCAGTCCTCGAGCGAAGCAATCGATGTGGCGATTCCCGAAGCCGCGACGGCGGTCTTGCGCGACAGGTCGTTGACCGCCTCGGCCACGACGGCAAAACCACGTCCGGCCGCCCCCGCGCGCGCCGCCTCGATCGACGCATTGACGGCAAGAATGTTCACCTGTCGGGCGATGCGGGCAATTTCGCGGTTGCTCGCCACGATCTCGCGCAGGACCTGGTCCAGTTTTTCGGTGCGCGGCGCGATGCTGGCCCCCCATTCGGACAGCCGACTGTAGCGCGCGCCATTGGCAGTAATCGCCTCCAACCGCTCCTGCGCCGCCTTTTCCGTGGCCTGCGCGGTGCCGTGCAATCCGACGAAGCCCGTCTTGAGGGTGTCGATGGCCGCCTCGACCGCTTGCCCGGCACTGCGCAACGTCTCGAGCTGGACGAGGTTTGCCTGGGCGGTCTGATCGATACCGTCGATGAACGCATTGAGATCGCTGACCAGATAGCCGAGCGGCGCGATCTGGTCGGTAAGACTGCTGTTGTCGGCCAGCTCTGGGCGCGCGATTCGGGTGACGGTCTGTTGCATGAAACCTCCGGCTTTCCGGCGGCGTATCAGTCACGTCTTACTGCGCAGTTAATGTGCGCCCGGACATTTCGGTCAAACCTTCGACCGCAGCCTCGAGCGCGAGCAGGATCGAGGCGTGCCGATTGCGATAGTCGCGCGCCGGGAGCAATACCTCGAGGCCCTCGAAGGGCGCGTCTGGCACCGGGCCGTCCGACTGCAGCATCGCGCGCAGCTGATCGCGCGCGGCGACCACATTGTCCAATGTCTGCCCGACGATCACGCGGCCCACAACCGACGCCGCCGCCTGACCAAGGGCGCAGGCCTTCACGTCCTGCGAATAGCCGGTGATGCGGTCGCCGTCGGTCGTCAGCGATACGGTGACGGTCGACCCACAAAGCGGCGCCCGCCTGCGCACCGTGGCATCGGGATTCGCCAGAGGCTCGGTCGCGGGCATGTCGGCGGCCAGCGCCAGAATGCGCCCCGAATAGAGCTTGATGAGGTCGACGTCGGACATCGGGCTTTCCCTGCGTGGCCAGGACCCTTAGGTAGCGGTCCGGTCCCCGTTTGCAAAGGTGCGCCCCATGACCTTCGACCCTGCGACCCTGCGGTATGATGACCGCGGCCTGATTCCCGCCATCGCCCAGGATCACGCGACGGGCGAGGTTCTGATGATGGCCTGGATGAATGCCGATGCCGTCGCCCGGACGCTTTCGACGGGGCGCGTCACCTATTGGTCGCGGTCGCGGCAGGCGTTCTGGGTCAAGGGTGAGACGTCCGGACATGTGCAGCGGCTGGTGGAATTGCGCCTCGATTGCGACCGCGATTGCCTCCTGCTCAAGGTCGATCAGACGGGGCCTGCCTGTCACACGAACCGCCGGGTGTGTTTCTACATCCGGGTGCAGGACGGCCAGGAAGTGGAGTTGATGGCGCCCGAGGCCTAGAGAGCCTTCCGAAAACCCCAGAAGGTCGGGGCGTTGAAGGCGTAACCCGCTGCGACATATGCGGATTTCGCGGTTTCGTTTCCCACGTGCGCGCCGATGACCATATAGCTGCATCCCCGGGCGCGTGCGCTCGCTTCGGCGGCGGCAATCAGGCGTCGGGCATGGCCCTGGCGGCGGAACCGGGGATCGACGAACAAGTGGTGCAGGTCGGCACCTCGTTCGCCGTCTTGCGCCTTGGCGTGCCGCTGCACGAGGGCGTAGCCGACCAGGGGCGCGCCGACCCCGACCCCCCAGAACCAGTCGTCGTCAAGATCGCGGGACAAGGTCGCGACCGTGGCCCCGGACACGTCCCCGTGGTGGGCGGCAAGGCCCTGAACCAGCGGCAGCAGTTCGGCGGCGTCCAGAGGGGTCAGGGGGCGAGGCGTCATTCCGCAGGAAGGCCATTCGCCGCATCCGAATACAAGAATATTGACTTGAACCGTTAGCGCTAACGGTGCATTTGATCAGGTAGGAGGATCAGCCATGCCACTCGACAGCCGCCTCGAAGCCATTACCGACCGGATCCGCGAACGATCCCGCGACAGCCGCGAAGGCTATCTCAGACGGATGCGCAATCAGGCGCAGAAGGGCCCGCGTCGGGCGCATCTGACCTGTGGCAATCAGGCCCATGCCTATGCCGCCATGGGCGACCAGAAGGATGATCTGGTGGCCGAACGGATGCCCAACATCGGGATCGTGACGGCCTACAACGACATGCTGTCCGCCCATCAGCCCTATGCCGACTATCCCGACCGGATCAAGGCCGCCGCCCGCGCCGCCGGGGCCACGGCGCAGGTCGCGGGCGGGGTGCCCGCCATGTGTGACGGCGTGACCCAGGGCCAGCAGGGGATGGAGCTTTCGCTGTTTTCCCGCGATGTCATCGCGCTGGCCGCCGGCGTGGCGCTGTCACACAACACTTTCGATTCCGCGCTCTATCTGGGCATCTGCGACAAGATCGTGCCGGGTCTGGTCATCGCCGCCGCCACCTTCGGCTATCTTCCCGGTCTTTTCGTGCCGGCCGGTCCCATGGTTTCGGGAATGCCCAACGAAGAGAAATCCCAGGTGCGCCGCGACTTTGCCGAGGGCAAGGTGGGGCGCGAAGCCCTGATGGCCGCCGAGATGGCGTCGTACCACGGGCCCGGTACCTGCACCTTCTACGGCACCGCGAACACCAACCAGATGTTGATGGAGTTCATGGGGTTGCACCTTCCCGGTGCGTCCTTCGTCAACCCCGGCACACCGCTGCGCGATGCGCTGACCGACGCCGCCGTCAAACGCGCCGCCGCCATGACCGGGCTTGGCAACGACTACACCCCGGTCTGCGACGTGCTGGACGAGAGGGCCTATGTAAACGGCCTTGTCGGGCTGATGGCCACGGGCGGGTCCACGAACCTCGTGTTGCATCTGGTCGCCATGGCCCGCGCGTCGGGGGTGCAGCTGACCTGCGGCGACTTCGATGCCGTGTCCGAGATCACGCCGCTCATGGCGCGCGTCTATCCCAACGGGCTGGCCGACGTGAACCATTTCCATGCGGCGGGCGGGCTGCCCTTCATGATCGGGCGGCTGCTCGATGCGGGGCTCCTGCACGAGGACGTGCAGACCTCGGCGGGCAAGGGGCTTTCGGCCTATGCGCAGGATCCCAAGCTGTCGGGTGACCGCCTGACCTGGGAACCCGGCCCGCGCGACAGCCTCAACGACAAGATCCTGCGCACCCCGACCGAGCCCTTCGCGGCCTCCGGTGGTCTGAAGCAGGTTCATGGAAATCTTGGCCTCGGTGTCATGAAAATCAGTGCGGTAGCGCCCGAACTTCATGTGGTCGAAGCCCCGGCCCGGGTGTTTCACACCCAGGATGCCGTCAAGGAAGCCTTCAAGGCCGGAACCCTCGACGGCGATCACGTCATCGTCGTCCGCTATCAGGGGCCGCGCGCCAACGGCATGCCTGAACTGCACGGCCTGACTCCGATCCTGACCGTCCTTCTGCAACGGGGCCACAAGGTCGCGCTGGTGACCGACGGGCGGATGTCGGGCGCCTCGGGCAAGGTGCCGGCTGCGATCCACGTCGCGCCCGAAGCACTCGACGGTGGTCTCATCGCCAAGGTCGAGGATGGCGACATCATTCGCGTCGACGCTGCGGGCGGTCGTCTTGACGTTCTGACCGAGGGGGTCGCCGACCGCACGCCGGTGCAACCCGATCTGTCGGGCAACGAGTTCGGCTTGGGTCGCGAGCTGTTCAGCATCTTCCGGTCCACCGCCGGACGCTCCGACACCGGGGCAGGTGTGGTCATCTGATCTTCTCTGCTTCACAAATACTCAAATCCGACGCCAGCCAGAGGCCCGCCCATGACCCCGCAAGACCAATCGAAAGCCGCCCGCGACATCGCCGGGCGCGCGCCCGTCATACCCGTTCTGGTGCTGGACGATGCCGCCCATGCGCGCCCCCTGGCCGAGGCGCTGGTCGCGGGCGGATTGCCGGCCTTGGAGGTGACGCTGCGCACGCCTGCGGCCCTCGACTGCATCCGCGCCATGGCCGAGGTGCCGGGCGGCATGGTCGGTGCGGGCACGCTGCTGACCCCGGCGGACGTCCGGGCGGCCAAGGCGGCGGGGGCGACCTTCGGCGTGTCGCCCGGTGCGACCGACATCCTGCTCCAGGCCTGCATCGACGAAGATCTGCCGCTTCTGCCAGGTGCTGCCACCGCGACCGAAGCCATGGTCCTGCTGGAAAAGGGCTTCGACATGCTGAAGTTCTTCCCTGCCGAGGCCTCCGGCGGCGCGCCCGCGCTCAAGGCCATCGGCGCCCCCATTCCCCAGATCACCTGGTGCCCCACGGGCGGTGTGAGCCTGGCCAACAAGGCGGGCTATCTTGGTCTGTCAAATGTCATCTGCGTCGGCGGCTCTTGGGTGGCGCCGGCCGACAAGATGGCCTCGGGCGACTGGGCCGGGATCGAGACGCTGGCCCGCGAGGCCCGCGCCTAGTCCACCCCTAGACCAGCAAGGGAAACCGGGCGCGCAGCGCCGCCTTCAGGTCGGCGGGGAAATCGGCGGGGTTCGGCCCTGCCATGATCTCTTCCCGCCGGGCCCGGGCCCGCGCCACCAGATCGGGCCGCCCGGCTTCCGCCCATTCCTTCGGGCTGCGCCGACAGCCGAGCGTGGGATAGACGTATTCGCTCTGCATCACAGACAGGGTCGATTGCGTGCCAAGGTAGTGCCCCGGCCCGCCAATGCAGACCTGCCGCATCGCGTCGAGCGACAGGCTTTCCTCCGTCACCTCCACGCCCCGCACACAGCGCAACGCCGCGCCGATCATGTCGTCCCCGAGGATCAGGCTTTCGGGGCAGAACCCCATGAGCGAGCCGTGCATTCCCGCCGCCTCATAGACCATGTTGAGGCCCGCAAGCCCCGCCATGACGTCCGACATCCCCTGTTCCCACCCCGCCTGCATGTCCGGCAGCTTCGCGTCCGCCATCCCGGCCGCCGCTCCGCCGGGCAGGCCATAGAATCGCGCCATCTGCGCACAGGCGGCGGTCAGCAGGGCCTGTTCGCCCGACCCGCCCGACATCGCCCCGGTGCGCAGGTCCGACACGAAGGGCCAGGTGCCGAAGATCGCCGGATGCCCGGGCCGCAGGGCGTTCACATAGACCACCCCGGCCAGGCATTCCGCCACCGCCTGCATCACCGCGCCCGCCAGCGGGGCCGGTGCCGTGGCCCCCGCCTGTCCCGCCGACAGAAGGAGGACGGGAAGGCCGCCGTGGATGCAGGCCTCCATCACCTGACAGCTCTCGAAGGCGAACCGCATCGGCGGGACCACGAAGCAGTTGGAATTGCTGACGAAGGGGCGCGCGCGGAACGCCGCCTCGCCGCCCGCCGCGGCATAGAGGTAGTCGAGGCACATCGGCACAGTCTCGGCGCTGCAAAAACTGGTGCCGACGTGCTTGGTCGTCCCGGTCAGGCAGGCGTTCAGCGTGTTCAGGTCCAGACACTGATCGTTGGGCATGTCGCGCGCGACCATGGGCCGTTGCAGGAAGTGGATGTTGTCGAGCGCCTGGACCAGCCGCGCCGCCTCGTGCAGGTCGGCAAGGCTGCTGTCGCGGTAATCGCCGGTCAGGGCATCGACCACGCTGACCGCGGCCCCCGCCGTGCCGAAATGGACGCGCGTTCCCGACAGGGTCAGGTCGTGGGCCGGGTCACGGGCGGCCAGCGTGATGTCCCGGGCGGCGAGCGCCAGCATCTCTTCGACCACGTGGCGCGGGAACCGCAGCCGACCGTCATCGCCCAGAATGGCCCCGACCCGCGTCATGGCGGCGACGCCCGTGGGCGGGGCACCGGACAGGCCTATCTCCTCCAGCGCCGCCAGGGCGGTTTCGTGGATGCGGGTCACCTGCGCTTCGGTCAGCGGGGCATAGCGCCCGCCCGAAAGCCCGGGTCGCACGGGCCGCAGATCGTCGGGCAGGGCGGCGGCCCGCGCGGCCTGTCGCGCGGCACGTCCACCGGACCGATGGGGTTTGTTCATTGGGCTCTCCGTGGGATCAGGGCAGGGGCGAACTCAATCGCCCGCTGGCCGACCCCGGGCCGCACGACCCCGCCGCGCTCCGATGATGCGCAGGACAAGAAGATATGCAGTCGCGGTTTCCATGGTCGAAGGATGTCGCGGGCGGGCCTCCCCGTCGCGCCCGTTTGCGACGCGCGCGGGGTTCACAACAGGTCGCGAATGACCTCTGCCGTAGCCATCACGTCGTCGCGCGTGCAATCCCAGGTGCCACAGGTGAAGCGGATGACGAACCGCCCGGCATGGCGCGTCTGGGTCAGATAGATGCGCCCGTCCGCGTTGATCCGCGTCAGCAGCGCCTCGGTTGCCGCATCGCCCTGGGTCAGCGCGAAACTGAACAGGGCAAGGCGCGGGTCGGTCACCACCTCGACCCCCGGAATCTGCGCCAGAACTCCGGCCAGCTCTTCGGTCCAGGCGACGTGGTTGCGCAGCCGCGTCCGCAGGCCGTCCAACCCATAGGCCCGCAGCACGAACCACAGTTTCAGCGCCCGGAACCGCCGCCCGAGCGGCAGGGTCCATTCGTTGAAATTGGGCGCGCCTTCGCCCTCCAGCGTCTGAAGGTAGTCGGGGCGCAGCCCAAGGGTGTTGATCTGGGCCACCGGGTCGCGCAGGAACTGCACCGCGCAATCGAACTGCGCGCCCAGCCATTTGTGCGGGTTGAAGACGATGCTGTCGCACCCCTCGGCCCCCGCCCAGAGGGGCCGGAACTCGCGGCAGATCATCGCGGACCCGGCCCAGGCCGCGTCGACATGGGTGTAAAGGTCGTGGTCGCGCGCCACCGCCAGACCGGCGGCGATGTCGTCGAAGGCCCCGACACCCGTCCCGCCCGAACAGAAGACGACCCCGATGGGCAGGCGCCCCGCCGCCTTGTCCGCCTCGATTGCCTGGCGCAGGGCCTCCGGGTCCATCGACAGGTCGTCGCGGGTCGCGATCTTGACGAGGTTGTTCTGGCCGATTCCCGCCAGTCGCGCGGCCTTGTCCACCGACGAATGGGTCTGCGCGCTGGCATAGAGGCGCATCACCGGCGCGCCCGACAACCCCTCGGTCAGCCCGCGAAAGCCAAGCGCGCGTTCCCGCATCGTCAGCACGGCACAGAAGGTCGCCGTGGTCGCGCTGTCGTGGATCGTGCCGGTGAAATCCTCCGGCAGGGCAAGGGCGCGGCGCAGCCAGACCATCATCGCCTGTTCCAGCTCGGTCGCGGCGGGCGAGGTCTGCCACAGCATCCCCTGCGCCCCGATCCCCGCGATCAGCTGTTCGGCCAGCATCGACGCGGGCGAGGCATTGGCCGGGAAATAGGCGAAGAACCGGGGATGCTGCCAATGGGTCAGCGCATCGGGGATCAGCCGCGCGAAATCGTCCCAAATGGTCTCCATCCCCTCGGGCGTCTCGGGCGGCGTGTCGGGCAATTGCGCCAGAAGGTCACCGGGCCGGATCTGTGCCCGCACGGGCCGGTCGCGCAGGCCCGCGTGGTAATCGCGCACCCAAAGGGCGGCGCGCGCGGCCCAGTCGGGCAGGACGTCGTGGTTCATTTCGCCTTGCCGCCCGCCGCCAGATAGCCGTCGACCTCGCCACTGCCGATCCCGCCCAGATTGCTGAAATCGCCGACCCCGAACATCGACCGTCCGGCGTCGCGGATCACCTGATGCGTGGCCCGCGCCAGCGCGGAGCCGAGCGAGATGCGTGCCACCCCTGCCTCTGCGAATTCCGCCTGCGTCACTTTTGTCCAGGGTCCCGCCGCCAAGGCGTTGACCGGGGCCGTGACGGCGGCGGTGATGGCGCGCAGGTCGGCCATCTCGCCTGGCATCGGGCAATAAAGCACATCGACGCCAACCGCCTCGAAGGCCTGCAACCGGCGGATCGCCTCCTTCAGATCATAGGCGCCGTGCATCACCCCGTCGGCCCGGGCGCAGAACATGAAATCGCGCGGCGCGGCCTCGGCCGCCGCCTGCATCCGCTCCACCGACAGGTTGAAATCATAGGGTGTGCCGTCTCCCGCCACATCCTCGATGCAGCAGCCCGCCAGCCCCGCCGCCACCGTCCGCCGCACCGTTTCGGCGCAATCGGCGGGCAAGGGGCCGAACCCGTCCTCCAGATCCGCCGACACCGGCACGGGCACATGGGCCGCAAGGTCGACCGCATGGGCGATCGCCTCGTCCCGCCCGACCCTGCCGCCATCGGGCAGCCCGCGCGTGAAGGCATAGCCCGCCGATGAGGTGGCAATCGCCTGCGCCCCCAGGGCGACCAACATGCGCGCCGACCCCACGTCCCAGGCGTTGGCCAGGATGAAGGGCGCGCCGGGTTGGTGCAGATTGCGGAAAGATGTCATCGGGAAAGCTCCTGAGCAAAGGTGAGAAGGGTGTCGAGCGCGGCCAGCAGATCGTCATCGGGCAGGGTCAGCGCCAGCCGCACATGACCCGCCGCCGCCGCGCCGAAACTCTCGCCCGGCATGACGGCCACATGTTTCGTTTCAAGAAGTTGCAGGGCGAAGTTCACGCCGCTCAACCCGGTCGCGCGCACGTCCAGCATCAGATACATCGCCCCGCCCGACGGAATGACGCCGACCGCCTGCTGCCCCGCGATCCGCGCCAGGCACAGGTCGCGCCGCCTGCGGAAGGGTGCGGCCACCCCGGCCTCGAACCCCTCGCCAAGGGTCAGCGCATGGAGCGTCGCGTCCTGGATGTATCCCGGCGGGCCATAGGTGGTGGTATTGGCCAGCGCCGAAACCCCGGCGATCACCGCCTCGGGCCCGATCAGCCAGCCGATCCGACTGCCCGTCATCGCGTGGCTCTTGGACATGGACCCCGCGACCAGAACGCGCTCCGCCATCCCCGGAACGCTGCGAAGGCTGCGGTGCGGGCCGGTCCAGCATTGGGTGTCGTAAACCTCGTCCGACACCACCCACAGGTCGCGGTCACGGGCGACCCTCGCAATCCCCTCCAGAACCGCGTCCGAATAGACCGCGCCCGTCGGATTGTTGGGCGAATTGATCAGGAGCGCGCGCGCCGCCCCGGTGCAGGCCACCAGAAGATCGGCGGCGCGCGGTTGAAACCCGTCTTCGGGCCGCGCGGGCACCGGCACGGGCCGCCCGCCCGCCGAACGCACGGTGCCCGGATAGCTGGTGTAATAGGGGTCGGGGAACAAAACATCGTCCCCCGGATCGATCCCGGCCATCAGCGCTGCGAACAGCGCGAATTGCCCGCCCGGCACCACGGCCACATTGTCGCGCGTCGTCGGCACGCCGGTCCGCGCTGCCACCCGCGCGGCAATCGTATCGCGCAGGGCCGGGCTGCCGGTCAGATGGGCATAGCCGGTGTTGCCGCCCCGGGCCGAGGCGTCCATGACCTCCAGAATGGCAGGGTCGGTGCGGCGGTCGTGTTCGCCGATGGTCAAATCCAGCACGGGCACCCCCGCCGCCTTCATCTCGCGCGCACGGTAATAGACCGCCCAGCCGTTCCCGCCGGCGGTCAAGGTCTGGATGCGCGTGGAAAGCCGTGTCATGGCCGCCACCCGACACCCGGTGCGCGGCGGTGTCAAACCCTTGGCAGACGGATCGCCGCGTGCTAGGCGGCGCGGATGGGCCACTGCTTCTGCATCATTTGCATTTCGACCGCCCGCTGAGGATTTCGGCGGGCATGGGTGCCCGCGTGTCCGTCCCGGCCCATTTCCGCACCACTTGAGGAGAGGCCCGGATGACACGGACCGACAGCATTCCGACCCTGCGCCTGCGCAATTCCCTGACCCGGCGGGTCGAGGATTTCGTGCCCATCGACCCGTCGAATGTGCGCCTCTACCTCTGCGGGCCGACGGTCTATGACCGCGCCCACCTAGGGAATGCGCGCAACGTGATCCTGTTCGATCTGCTGACGCGGCTTCTGCGCCACGACTACGGCGCGGACGCCGTCACCTACGTGCGCAACGTCACCGACGTCGAGGACAAGATCAACGAGCGCGCCGCCGAAACGGGCCGCGAGATCCGCGACATCACCGACGAGACGCTTGGCTGGTTCCACGACGACATGGGCGCGCTCGGCAACCTGCCCCCCGATCACGAGCCGCGCGCCACCGACTACATCGGCGAGATGGTCGAGATGATCGAGGGGCTGATCGCCTCCGGCCACGCCTATGCCGCCGAGGGACATGTGCTGTTTTCGGTCGGCTCCTACGAGGGCTATGGCAAGCTGTCGGGCCGCTCGCTCGACGACATGATCGCGGGCGCGCGGGTCGAGGTCGCGCCCTACAAACGCGACCCGATGGACTTCGTCCTCTGGAAACCCTCCGCCGATGACGAACCGGGGTGGGAGACGTCGATCGGCTACGGCCGCCCCGGCTGGCACATCGAATGCTCGGCCATGTCGAAGGCCCTTCTGGGGCCGTCCTTCGACATCCACGGCGGCGGCAACGACCTGATGTTCCCGCATCACGAGAACGAGCGCGCGCAATCCTGCTGCGCTGATCCCGGCGCGGGCTTTGCACGGGTCTGGCTGCACAACGAGATGCTGCTGGTCGAGGGCAAGAAGATGTCCAAGTCCTTGGGCAACTTCTTCACCGTGCGCGACCTGCTGGACAAGGGCGTCCCCGGCGAGGTGATCCGCTTCGTTTTCCTGTCGACGCATTACTCCAAGCCGATGGACTGGACCGATGCCAAGGCCCGGGAGGCGGAGGCGACCCTTCGCAAATGGCGCGCCCTGACCGAAGAGGGCGGCACGCCGGATGAGGCGGCGCTGGCCCATCTGCGCGACGACCTGAACACGCCCGGCGCCATCGCCGAACTCCACCGCCTGGCCAAATCCGGGGAGGGGGCAACGCTCGCGGCGACAGCGGCCGTGCTTGGGCTTCTCGGCGACGACATGGGGGCATGGGTCGGCGGTGGCGACGATGCCACGGTCGAGGCCATCCTCGCCGCTCGCCTCGCCGCCCGCGCCGACCGCGATTGGGCCCGCGCCGACGCTCTGCGTGACGCGCTCGTGGCGGCAGGGGTGGTGGTGACCGATGGCAAGGGCAAGGGGTGGGAAGCCGGTCCCGGTTTCGACCCCGCCAAGCTGGAGGGCGTCTTGTGATCACAAACACGTCCGACGTAGATCACCCGTGGATCACCCGTTCTGAATACCTGGATCGGAGGCCCCGATGACCGAACGTCTCTACCTCTACGACACCACGCTGCGCGACGGGCAGCAGACGCAGGGCGTGCAGTTCTCGGCCTCCGAAAAGCAGGAGATCGCGTTGATGCTCGACGCTCTCGGCCTCGATTACGTCGAAGGCGGATGGCCCGGCGCGAACCCCACCGACAGCGAGTTTTTCGACGCCCCGCCCACCCTTAAGGCCAAGCTCACCGCTTTCGGCATGACCAAACGCGCAGGCCGGTCTGCGGACAATGACGACGTTCTGGCCGCCGTCCTGAACGCAGGCACGGGGTCGATCTGTCTGGTCGGAAAAACCCATCCGTTTCACGTCAGGACGGCCCTTGGCATCACGCTGGAGGAGAATCTGGAGGCCATCCGCGATTCCATCGCTCACCTCGTAAGCAACGGACGCGAAGCGCTTTTCGACGCCGAGCATTTCTTCGACGGCTATGCCGACGATCCCGCCTATGCCACCGATTGCCTGCGCGCCGCGCTTGACGCCGGGGCCCGTTGGGTCGTGCTGTGTGACACCAACGGCGGCACCATGCCCGACCGGATCGCCGAAGTCGTCCGCGAGGTCATCGCGGCGGGCATCCCCGGCGACCGGCTCGGCATCCACACCCACAACGACACCGAACAGGCCGTCGCCGGATCGCTTGCCGCCGTGCAGGCCGGCGCGCGCCAGATCCAGGGCACGCTCAACGGTCTGGGCGAACGCTGCGGCAACGCCAACCTGACCAGCCTCATTCCCACGCTCCTGCTCAAGGCCCCCTATGCCGAGGCTTTCGCCATCGGCGTCACCCGCGAAAACCTGCCGCGCCTGATGACGGCCTCCCGCCGTCTCGACGACATCCTGAACCGCGTCCCCCGCCGCGAGGCGGCCTATGTCGGCGCCTCGGCCTTTGCACACAAGGCCGGGCTGCACGCCAGCGCGATCCTGAAGGACCCGACGACCTATGAACACGTCCCGCCCGAGACCGTCGGCAACCAGCGGATCGTGCCCATGTCCAATCAGGCGGGCCTGTCCAACCTGCGGTCCCGTCTGGCCGAGGCGGGGCTGACCGGCGACGACACCCAGATGCGCCGCATTCTGGAGCGGGTGAAGGCGCGCGAGGACGAGGGCTATTCCTATGACGTGGCCCCCGCCAGTTTCGAGATCATCGCGCGCGAAGAGCTTGGGCTGATGCCCGACTTCTTCGAGGTCAAGCGCTACCGCGTCATCGTGGAACGGCGGAAGAACAAGCACAACAAGATGGTCACCGTGTCCGAGGCCGTCGTGGTGGTGAAGGTCGACGGCGAAAAGCGGCTGTCGGTGTCCGAAAGCATGGATGCCACCGGGTCCGACCGTGGCCCCGTCAACGCGCTGTCCAAGGCGCTGGCCAAGGACCTCGGCCCCCTTCAGGACCGGATCGTCGACATGCGCCTCAAGGACTTCCGCGTCCGCATCATGCAGGGCGGGACCGAGGCCGTGACCCGCGTCATCATCGATCACGAGGACAGCGCGGGCCGCCGCTGGTCTACCGTCGGCGTGTCGCCCAACATCGTCGACGCCAGTTTCGAGGCGCTGCTGGACGCCGTGCGCTGGAAGCTGTGTCAGGGGTGATGAGCGCCTTCTGGACCATCCACACCGGCCTTTTGCGCGAGGGGCCGGGGACGCCCGCCGAGGTGGCCTGGGCCTGCGGTCACGCCGATATCCCGCTTGCGGGGCGCATCTGCGACGTGGGTTGCGGCCCGGGCGCGGACCTGGCCACCCTCCGTCGCGCCGTGCCCGAAGGGTCCGTTCTGGGCCTGGACCGCCATCTGCCCTTCGTCGTGGACGCCGCGCTGCGCCACCGCGACGATCCGGGCATCGCCGTCAAACGCGGGCTTCTGGTGGCGCGCGACGGCCTGCCTGATCCTGCATCCGAGGGGCCGTTCGACCTGATCTGGTGCGCGGGCGCGATCTATTTCGAGGGGGTCACGGCGGCGCTGCAGGCCTGGGGTCCGGCGTTGACTGCGCGGGGCTGCGTCGCCTTTTCCACCCCTGTTGTCGCTGACCCTGACGATGCGGAGGCCGTCGCCTTCTGGGGCGGCGACCTCTGGGATACCGACGCGACACTGGACGCCGCGATTGCCGAGGCGGGCTTTGAGACGATCGCCCTGGGGCAGGTCGACGATACCGGGTGGGAGGCGTATTATGCCGCCACCGAAGCCCGCTGCGCCGAGCTCGACGCCGTGGCTGACGCCGAGCTGCGCGCCGCCGTGGCAGAGACGCGGGCCGAAGCATCCGATTGGCGACGCCTGCGCGGGCGGCTTGGCTATGCCCTGCGCGTGGTGCGGCCCGCATGAGCGGCGCGGATGACCTGACGGCCTGCGCGGGCCTTGTCGCGCGCGGCGACCCGGTGCGGTTCCGCGCGACGATGGCCGCGCCGGTTGCGCTGCGCCGGATGCTCTTCCCGCTTTATGCCTTTAATCTGGAAGTGGCGCGCGCGCCCCGCGTCACGCAGGAGCCGCTGATCGCCCAGATGCGCCTGCAATGGTGGGCCGATGCGCTGGAAGAGATCGCGGCAGGCGGCAAGGTGCGCCGACACGAGGTGGTGACGCCGCTGGCCGATGTCCTCGACTCGCGGGCGGCCGACGCGTTGCAAGCGGTCGTGACCGCGCGCCAGGCCGATGTGGAGCGTGATGTGCCGGTCGACCTGTCCGACGTTCTGACCTATGTGGACGGCACCGCCGGGGTTCTGATGCGGGTGGCCGCGCGTCTGGCGGGTGAGCCGCGAGAGGAGGCCGCGGCCGCAGCAGGCCGGGCCCAGGGGATTGCAGCGCTTCTGCTTGCCGTGCCGACCTTGGCCGCCGAGGGGCGGCACCCCCTGCCGCACGGTGACCCGTCCGACTTTGCCGCCCGTCTGGCGCGGGAGGGGCGGGACGGCATCTACCTCGCGCGGACGATCCCCGTCGCACCCGCTGCGCGGCCCGTGTTCCTTGGCCTGACCGAAGCGGAGGCGACCTTGCGCCGGTTTCAGGCCGACCCAAGTCTGGTGCTGGAAGACAGACCCCGCGAGCCGGGGTTCGGCGTCCGGGCCGGGATGGCGATGCGCGCCCTGCTCAACCGCGTCTGATCAGGCCTTTTCGGTGCGCAGATAGCTGCGCATCCCGTAGATCAGGGGCGACCCTTCCTCGGACGCGCGCACCGCGCGCACGGCGCCGATGATGACGTAATGGGTGCCGATGGGATCGACCGCCTGGATCTCGCAATCGAACCCCGCCAACCCGTCCAGAACCGGCGCGCCAGTCTTCAGGGTGTCGAACGCCAACCCGGTGAACCGATCCGCGCCCGTCGCGTCACCGCGCCCGGCGAAGACGTCGGCGATGGCCTGTTGCCCGGTGTGCAGGACGTTGACGGCAAAGCACTTGTTTTCAAGGATCGCCGGGGCGGCCGACGCCGTCCGGTTGACGCAGATCAGGATGGTGGGCGCATCGCCGTCTGCCGACACGCTGGTCATGGCCGACACCGTCACACCCGCGCGCCCCGCCGGACCGTCGGTCGTCACCACGCTCACCGTGGCGGCGGCGCGGGACATGGCGTGGACGAATTCGTCGCGCAGCGCGCGCGGAGCATCTGACTGTGTCATGGCGTTCACTTAACCCATGGGGACCGGGAGTCGAGATGCGCGGGGGCTTTTCCTTGTGCCATCGCTCCGGCTAGGTGGAAATGCACCAGACGGAGGAACCCCATGGCCCTGCAAGACGCCCGCGATCAAGTGGACAACGCCTTTCGACGCGACGACCCCCGGGGCCTGAGCTTCGAGAATGCCTTCGGCGGCGCGACCTCGGCATTCCGGCGCAAATACACGCGGGACCTGACCGGCTATGACCTCGCCATCACCGGCGTACCCTTCGATCAGGCGGTAACGCATCGCCCCGGCACGCGGTTCGGCCCCCGTGCCATCCGCGAGGCAAGCACTCTGCAACCCTTCGATCCGCCATACTACTGGGATTACTCGCCCCTGGATGAATTGGCCGTGGCAGACTTTGGCGACCTCGGCTTCGACTACGCCAAGGTCGCGGAATTCCCCGAGGCACTGCGCCAGCATATCCGCGGCATCCTGGGGCAGGGGGCGGGCTGCATCTCCATGGGTGGGGACCACTACGTCAGTTTCCCGATCCTTCAGGCCCACGCAGAGGTGCACGGGCCCCTCTCCCTCATCCAGTTCGACGCCCATTCCGACACCTGGCCCGACGACGACATGACGCGGATCGATCACGGCACGATGTTCTACAAGGCGGTCAAGACCGGTGTCATCGACCCCGCGACCAGTGTGCAGGTCGGCATCCGGACGGTGAACCCCGACACCCTGGGCGTCACCACCATCGACGCGCGCGCGGTGCACGAAGCCGCCCCGGGCGAGGTCGCGGCCCGCATCAAGGCGGTGGTGGGGGATCGGCCGACCTATCTGACCTTCGACATCGACTGCCTCGATCCGGCCTTCGCACCGGGAACGGGCACGCCCGTCTGGGGCGGGCTGTCGAGCGGTCAGGTCGCCGCGATCCTGCGCGATCTGGCAGGCATCAACCTGGTCGGCGGGGATGTGGTCGAGGTGTCGCCGCCCTATGACACCACCGGGGCGACGGCGATTGCCGGGGCGCATATCGTGATGGAACTGATGTGCCTCTGGGGCTGGACACGGCGCAAATAGGCGCCCGTCAGACGCTCGGGGTCGCGGGACAGGCGCGGAAGGTGGCGACGGGTCCGGCGGCCTCTGCAAGGTCGATGCGCACGGAGACATCGCCCACGGTAGCGGTCGCGGTCGTATTCGCCTCCAGCCCCGACAGGACGTTCCCGAACCCGCTGTCGGTCACCACAATCCGCGTGCCCTCCACCCGGTGCCGGTCGGTGGAAATGGTGAGCGGGGACGCCCCGTCGAAACGGATGGCGAAGACGGGGGCCTCTGGCCAGCCCTGCGGGCGCGTCAGCGTCAGGGTATAGAGGCCCTGCGAGGGGTCGAAGGTCACCTGTGTGTCCAACCCGAAGGCCGCCTGCGACAGGGTGCAGATCGGGGTCGGCGCAAAGCTCCAGGCCTGCGCGCCACCCGGCAGGACGATCAGAGAGGCGAGGGCGAGCGACAATCGCATGCTGCCCACGGTATCCCCACGTCCACGCCCTGCCAAGCGCCGCAAACGCACTTCAAAAAATCCTGCTTCTCTGCTTCACAAATACTCACGGCGCCGCCCCCCGTGCGCCGCGCCACTCGGGTCGGCGCGCCCAAGCCAACGCGCCCGCACAATCCGGCCATGCGCGGCTGCGACCGCCGGGCCACTGGCGCGGGCGGATCGGTTGCCCTAGATGTCACCACAACACCCGATCCGGAGACGCAAGATGCCCCGCGACCTGAAAATTCCCGCCGAACGCCACCCCGAAAAGGCGCGCAGGCCCGACAATCCGCAGCCCAGGAAGCCGTCCTGGATTCGCGTCAAGGCCCCCGTGGGCGAAGGGTATCGCAAGACCGCCGCGATCATGCGCGAGCACAAGCTGGTCACCGTCTGCGAAGAGGCGGGCTGTCCGAATGTCGGCGAATGCTGGTCGCAGGGTCACGCCACGATGATGATCATGGGTGAGGTCTGCACCCGCGCCTGCACCTTCTGCAACATCGCCACCGGCAAGCCGCCCGAGGCGCTGGATGTGTTCGAACCCGGTCGGGTGGCGGATGCGGTGGCCAAGCTCGGCCTGAACCATGTGGTGGTCACCTCGGTCGACCGTGACGATGTGGAGGACGGGGGCGCCGAGCATTTCGCCCAGACCATCCGCGCCATCCGCAAGCGCGCGCCGGGCACCACGATCGAGATCCTGACCCCCGATTTCATCCGCTGCGACCCCTCCGCGCTGGAGGTCGTGGTCGCGGCGCGGCCCGATGTGTTCAACCACAACCTCGAAACCGTGCCGGGCCTATACCCCGAGGTTCGGCCGGGCGCGCGGTACTTCCACTCCCTGCGCCTGCTCCAGCGCGTCAAGGAGTTGGACCCGTCGATGTTCACCAAGTCGGGCATCATGGTCGGCCTGGGCGAGGATCGTCAGGCTGTGTTGCAGGTCATGGACGACATGCGCGCCGCCAACATCGATTTCCTGACCATCGGGCAGTATCTGCAACCGACGCCCAAGCACCACGCCGTTGACCGGTTCGTCACGCCCGAGGAGTTCGCGGGCTACGAAAAGGCGGCCTGGGGCAAGGGGTTCCTGATGGTGTCGGCCACGCCGCTGACCCGGTCGTCCTATCATGCGGGCGATGACTTCGCCCGGCTGCGGGCGGCGCGGGAAAAGGCGCTCGGCAAGGCCTGATCGCCGCGCCCGTCCGGGGCTGCCCCCGGACGGCAAGTTGGCCTCAGCTGGGTGAGGGGTAGGCCTGTTCGCCGTGGATGGCGAGGTCCAGGCCCTCCTGCTCGGTGTCCTTGCTGACGCGGATCGGGAAGATTGCCTTGACCGCGAAGACGATGACCAGCGTCACCACGGTCGTGAACGCGCCCACAACGGCGATGCCGCCCAGTTGCGCGGCCCAGGTTCCGGCCCCGAAGACCGCGATCATGATCGTTCCGAAGATGCCGCCGACCCCGTGGACGGCAAAGACATCCAGCGTGTCGTCGATCTTGAGCAGGTTGCGGATCAGGTTGACCGCCTCCTGGCACAGGACGCCCGCGACCGCCCCGATGATCAGCGCCTCGATGGGTCCGACGAAGCCCGAAGCGGGCGTGATGGAGGCCAGGCCCGCGATGGTGCCGGTGACGATCCCGACCAGCGACGCCTTGCCGTATTTCATCCGCTCCCACAGGGCCCAGCTGAGCGAGGCGGTCGCTGCCGAGATATGCGTCACCGTCAGCGCCAGGGCCGCGCCCCCATCGGCGGCAAGCTGCGAGCCGCCGTTGAAGCCGAACCAGCCGACCCAGAGCATTGCCGCCCCGATCATGACGAAGCCGGGGTTGTGCGGCGGCTTCGACTTGTCGAGGCGCGGACCCAGGACCACCGCGACGATCAACGCCGCCAGACCCGCCGTTTCGTGCACGACCAGACCGCCCGCGAAATCCCGCACGCCCGTCTCACCGAACAGACCACCATCCGCCAGCAGGCCGCCGCCCCAGATCCAATGGGCCACGGGCGCATAGCAGAGCAGCATCCAGAGCGCCGAAAAGGTCAGGACAAAGCCGAAGCCGACCCGCTCCACATAGGCGCCGACGATCAGCGCGGGGGTGATGATTGCGAAGGTCATCTGGAACGCGAAGAACAGGACCTCGGGGATGGTGCCGAACAGGGTGTCGCCGTCGATCTCCAGAAGGAACGCCTTGCCCAGTCCGCCCCAATAGGCGTTGCCGTCGCCAAAGGCGATGGAATAGCCAACGGCGAGCCACAGCACGCTCATCAAACAGGCGATGGCGTAGCAATGCATGAAGACGCTGAGAACGTTGCGCGAGCGGACGAGGCCCCCGTAAAACAGCGCGAGGCCCGGCAACGTCATGAACAGCACCAGTGCTGTCGCGACGATTATCCAGGCGGTGTCGGCTCCGACCATGTTCGTGTCTCCCTCGGATATGTTTCGGGGAGGGGTGATGGGTTCGGTTCGCCGGATAAAGCGGCACTGTGCGTCAGACCTGCCTTAATATGCGGCATTTCACGGAATGACTGAATTTTGGACGTTTCTGATGATGAAGCGGCGAAAAAACAGGCGAAATGGAATCACGCTATTCGATCGGAGCCTGCGCCTTGAGGTAGGCCGCGATTGCCCCCCGGTCGTCGTCTGACAGGCGCGACAGATTGGCCACGACAGATACCATGTGGCCCCCCACGCTGTCGAAATCGGGGGTGAAGCCATCCTTGAGGTATTGGGCGATCTCGCTTTCCGACCAGGTCAGCCTGGCGGGAGTGATGTTCGGGATATTGCCCTGACCCGAAGGGTTGGGCGCACCGGCGAGCCAGCGCGTCCGGTCCAGCCCGCCGAGCGCGTCACGCGGGGTGTGGCATTCGGCGCAATGGCCCAAGGCTTCGGACAGGTAGCGGCCCCGGATCTGCGCCTCGGTCTCGGCGACGCCGGTAAACCCAGCCCCGGCATAGAGGAACTTCCAGCCCCCGACGCTGCGGCGGATCGAGAAGGGGAAGGCCAGGTCATGGGGCTGGCTGGCGGAGCCATCGGCGGGCAGGGTTTGCCAGAAGGCCCAGAGGTCGGCCATGTCCTGCGAAGTGGCAAGGGCATAACCCGCATAGGGGAAGGCCGGATAGTAGTGTGACCCTTGGGGCGAGACGCCGCGCTGCGTGGCATTGGCGAATTCGGCCAGCGTCCAGGCGCCGATCCCGGCCTCGGGGTGCATCGAGATATTGGGCGCGCGGAAGGTGCCGAAGTCGGACGGAAAGGCCTGCCCGCCCGACAGGATCAGCCGCGCTTCGCCCTCGGATCCCTCGGCGGCATGGCAGGAGGCGCAACCCCCGGCCCAGAACACGGACTCGCCCGCGACCGGATCGCCGGTCAGCGCGGCAAGTTCGGCAAGCGCGTCATCCGGGAGCGGCACGGGCCGCGTCACCCAGGCCGCGACGGCCAGGGCCGCGACCGCAACGGCCGCGACCCGGATCAGCGCCTTGCGCATCGCTTATTGCGGTTTGCGGTAGGTATCGTGGCAGGCCCCGCAGGACTTGCCCAGATCGGCCAGCGCTGCCTGCATCGGCTCCAGCCCGTCGCCCGCGACCGCCTGAAGCGCGACACCGGCGGCGGCGAAATCGTTCCACTTCTGGTCGAAGTCCGCACGGTCTTCCCAGATCTTGGCCAGCGCGCGACCGCCCTCCACGTCGTCCGAAGACGAGCCTTCGGGCCACAGCAGGCCCGTGCCGACCATCCCCAGACCGGCCAGCGCGTTGGCGGCGGATTGTGCGGCGGCGGCGTCGTATTCGGTGTTGCCACGCGCCATGTCGCCCACCACGGACGAATTGAGGGCCATGGCCGTCATGATGCCATTGCGCGCCTCGATCTGGCGGGAATTGTCGGCATGTCCGGCGGCCAGGACGACACCACCAAAGGCGATGGCGGCAACCGAGCCGAGAGCGAGTTTCATTCGTGTCATTTCATTGATCTCCCTGCGATCTGTCGTCAGCGTGACGCAGGGTCAGCCTTCCGTCAATCAAAAGAAGGTCGCGGGAATCATCGCCCCGTTCTTGCGCGCCACTCTGCCCAGTCCTCGGGCGTGTCGAGGTCGGTCAAGGCCGCGCGGCCCGGCAGGGTGACGATCTCTACCGCGTTCTGGCGCAGCAGATCGCGCGCCCCGGTATCGCCCGACAGACGCGTCAGCGCCTCGAAATGGCATCGGTCGAAGACGACGGGTTGTCCCAGTTGCCCGTCCGCCGTCGCCGCGCGCAGGATCGTGGCCTTCCCCTCCCGCCAGGCGGCGACCATGCGGGCCAGTTCTGGCGCGCCGATTTCGGGCATGTCGGCCAGATGGATGAGCAGGGCCGGGGCGCGACAGGCGATGACGCCTGCGCGGATCGAGGCGGACATCTCGCGATCCGGCACCTCAAGCAAGGTTGCGGGGCTGTCGCCAAGCCAGGCGCGCCGGGCGGAATTCGGGGGCAGGGCGACGATCACTTCGGAAACTGTCGCGCAGGCCGCCCGCACCGCCCGCAGGATCAGGGGCGTGCCGTCCACCGGCTCCTGCAACTTGTCTCCCCCCCGCATCCGCGACGAGGCCCCGGCGGCAAGGATCAGGATGGCGGGGGCGGGGCGTGTCATCAACTGGACCTGTCGGATTGCGCGGGATGGCGTGTCTTGCGGGACCGGACAGCCTGCCGTCAAGCGCGGCGGTTCACGCAGCTGTGAGGCCTTTTTCCGCCGTGCGACCGGCGGACGCGGTCGGCAGGGCCGCAAATGGTCCTATATCATTCCAGAGTCGTGGCCGCGCCTTGCAACAGGCCGGTCACCTGCAACCGATAGGAGACTTCCGGATGACCGATTTTTCCCCAATCCGCCGGGCCCTTGTCGTTTCCGCGAGCGCTGCGGCGGCGACCGGTCTGTCCGGCCTTCTTGTGCCCGCTTTCGCCCAGGGTCTGGCACCTACCCCGACGATGCGGGGCGGGGCCAACAACTACCGTCCCGGCGCGCCCATCGTGGAGCGGATCGGCGGTGGCGGCTTCTGGATGACCGGCACGGTTCGGCGCGCGGGCGACGGTGCTCCGCTGCCCGGTCAGCGCATCCAGATCTGGGCGCATACCACCGAAGGCCACGAGCGGGATCCGCAAAGCCACGGCGCGACGCTCACCGATGCGACCGGCGCCTTCCGCCTTGAGATGCCGCAGATCGTGCCCGCCTTTGGTCAACCCCACGGGCACCTGGCCTATGACGATCCGGAGTTCGAGACGGTGTTCCTGCGCCCCGTCATGGCCAGTGCGCGCGACACCAGCTTGCATGTGGATTTCGTCCTGAAGCCGGTCTGATCGGGCATGGTGCGTGCGGCGGCGATCTGGGCGGGCTTCGTCACGTTGTTGGTCGTGCCCGCTTGGGTCGCGGCCACAAGCCCGCTTCTGGCCTGGCGAGAGCCGGTCTATGTCGCCGCGGGCTTCGCCGGGGTCATCGCGCTGATGCTGCTGCTGGTACAGCCGTTGCTGGCGCGGGGCGACTTGCCAGGCGTGGCACTGGCGCGCGGGCGGCGGGTGCATCGCTGGACGGGGGCGGCCCTTGTCGCGGCGGTCCTGATCCATGTGGGCGGCCTCTGGCTGACCAGCCCGCCCGATGTCATCGACGCCCTGACTTTCAATTCGCCCACGCCGTTCTCCGTCTGGGGGGTCATCGCCATGTGGGCGATATTCGCCACTGCGGTTCTGGCCCTTTTGCGCCGCAAGATCGGTCTGCGTCTCTGGCGCAGGGGGCACAGGGCTTTGGCCTTGATAATCGTCGCGGGAACCGTCCTCCACGCCATCCTGATCGAGGGGACGATGGGCACGTTCTCGAAGGCGGTGCTCTGCCTTGCGGTTGTTGCGGTCACCTTGCCGGCCGTGATCACCTTCAGGGGGTGGGCGGCGTGGGTGCGATCTGCGACCACCTCCGGTTCCGACTGACCGGGCAGCTTGGCGACCCCGGGCGCGTGCAGGGCGGGTTGGCGGTTCGCGACGGTCACGGACCGGGGCTCCCGGTGTCAGCTTGCTTTGCGTCGCTCCGGTCCGGACCGGCCTGCCGGACGGCCTTGCACGTCAGGTCAGATCGGCCCCTGACCGGCTTTCACAAACCTCGTTCAGAATGCCCAGAAACGCATCGCGGGCCCTGTGGGGACGATTGGTTTCCGAGACGAAGTAGCCAAGTTCGATCTGGACGCGCGGACGCCATTGACGGATCGCGATGCCGCGCTCGTCGTCGGGGCTGACCGTGATGGCGTCGGTGAACGTGAACCCGATGCCCGCTTTCACCAGGCGGCAGGCGGCCAGACTTGTGGACATTTCGTGCGTGACCTCCAGATGCTGGTCGGCTTTGGCCAACTCCCGGTCCAGCAGGCTGCGCATGTTCGTGGTGTCTTCCAGCGCGACATAGGAAAGTCCCGCAACATCGGCGGGGGTCAGAACCTCCCTGGCCGCCAAGGGGTGCGCGGCCGGCAGGGCCACCAGCATGTCGGTGCGGGCCAGAAAGCGCGGCGTGGGGTTGCGGTCGGGCAACGGCAAGGTCGCGATACCCACGTCGAACAACCCGTGCAGGATGCGGCGGCCAAGGTAGCGGCGGGGATGAACCTCCAGCTTTACCTTGACGGACGGGTCGCGCCTGACCAGCTCGGCCATCGCCGGAACGATCAGGCCTTCCACCAGCCGGGGGTGACAGATGACGCGCAGGGGCGGGGCCGCATCCTTGGCGATCTGTTCGAACATCCCCGGCAGATCGTCGATCGACGCGAGGATGCGCAGGGCTTCGGGATAGAAGGCCTCGCCCTCCTGGGTCGGGATCAGGCGCTTCTTCTCCCTGTTGAAAAGCTGGATGTCGAACTCGGCTTCGAGGATCTGGATCAGGCGGCTTGCGGCGGGCTGGCTTAGGTTGAGCTTCCGGCACGCCTGGGCGAGCGTCCCTTCTTCCATGATATTGACGAAGACCCGAAGGCTCTTGAGGTTCATCGCTGTCTCTCTCGCTCGGGCGGCACTGCTGGAACGTTCATCGCATAATTCGAACGTTCATTCCAAATATTCTGTTTTTTCGATGATCACTTGTGCCCTAGCGTCGGGGAACAACAATCCGGCCACGAAGCCGGAACACCCCAACAAGGAGATTTCCATGGACCGCAGGTCATTTCTGAACATCGCGCTTGCTGCTCCGGCGCTTGCTGCCCTGTCCGGCACGGCTGCCTTTGCCCAATGGGCACCGCGCCGCCCGATCAACCTGATCGTGCCCTACGGCGCGGGTGGCGGCACCGACAGTTTCGCCCGCGCTCTCGCCGCCGGGGCGGAAAGCGCCTTGCCCGTTCCGTTGGTCGTGGTGAACCGACCGGGGTCGTCCGGGATCACGGGTGCGACCGAAGCGGCAGGCGCGCGTCCGGACGGGACGACCTTCATGATGACATCGGGCGGATCTTTCCTTCTGACCTATCTGCTGCGCGACACGGATGTGAACCCTTTCGACAGCTTCGAGACCGTGGGCCAGATCGGCGATCTGACCACCTCGCTCATGGTGCCCGCGAACAGTCCGTATCAGAGCATCGACGACCTCGTGGCGGACGCCAAGGCCCGCCCCGGCGAGATCCGCTGGAACCACACCGGTCGCGGCAGTTTCCACCATATCGCGGGCCAGGGGTTCATGAACGCGGCAGGTCTGGACGCGGTGGATGTGCCCTTTGACGGCGGCGGTGCGACGCGCGCGGCGGTGATCGGTGGACAGGTCGATTTCGGCATGATCGGCATTCAGCAGGCCGCAGGGTTCGAATCCGAGCTTCGGGTCCTGGCGCTCGTCTCGGATGCGCGCGATCCGATCGCGACCGAGGTGCCGACCTTCGCGGAACTGGGATACGATGTGCCGATCATCTCCTCGCCGATTACCGTCTTCGCGCCGCTCGGGATGGATGCGGAGATCCTGTCCGGCATGGAAGCGGCGCTGGCCGACATCACCAGCCAGCCCGAATTCGCCACCGCCATGCGCGAACTCGGCAACACCCCGGCCTTCCTTGATGGCGCGGCGGCCCGCGCCCGGCTCGAAGCCATGCGCGACGCCGCGGCCCCCATCATCGCGGCGATGGAATAGGCGTGACCAGCACCGCCCCTCCGGAGCTTATGAACCAGACCACCATCGTGGGCGCGGTGCTGACTGTCTTCGGCATCGCGGCCCTGGTGGCCTGTTTCCAAATCGACCTTGACCGCGATGGCGGTTGGGGCGCGCGGATCTTTCCGCTTGCCGCGGCGGGGGCGCTTGTCGTGCTGGGCCTGGTCGAGCTGGCCAAGGGGCTGCGGGAGGGGCGCGCCATCCCGTTGCCCGCCTTCGATGGTTGGGCCGTTACGGGTCTGCTGATCCTTGCGCTCGGCTATGCCTGGGCCATCGGCCTGGTCGGATATCTTGTCAGCACGGCAATCGCCGCTCCGTTGGCGCTTTTGCTGTTCGGGATCCGCGACTGGCGCGGCCTGCTGGCGGCGGCGGTGCTGTGCCCGGTGATCTATCATCTGATCTTTTTCGTCGGGTTGGGGGTGTTCCCGCCCTATGGCCGCTGGTTCGATCTGCTCGACGTGATCCAGGGATACTGAGGCATGGACATCTTCCTCGCCCTCGGCAGCGTCCTGACCGATCCCGCCCTGATGGCCTGGGTTCTTGCCGCCGCCGTCGTCGGTATGATCGCGGGCGCGATTCCCGGCCTGACCGCCTCGGCGGCGATTGCGATGCTGCTGCCGCTGACCTTTTACATGGAGCCGATTTCGGCGCTCGCGTTTCTGTACGTGATCGGAAAATCGGGCCGCTACGGCGGGTCGATCTCTGCCATCCTCTTCAATACGCCCGGCACCGCCGCGTCGGCCGCGACTCAGATCGACGGCTATCCCCTGGCCCGGCGCGGCATGGCGTCGAAGGCGATGAAGGTGGCGACGATTTCGTCGGTGATCGGCGACTTCACGGGGGACATCCTGCTCATCGTAGGCGTCGGCGCGATTGCCGCCGTTGCGCTGAGCCTGGGTCCGCCGGAACTGTTCGCGATCTACTTCGCGGCCTTCGTCGTGATCGGATCGGTCATCGGCAAATCCATCACGCGCGGACTGGCCTCGGCGGCGCTTGGGGTTCTGGTCAACACGATCGGACTGGACCCGATTTCCGCCAAAGACCGGTTCACTTTCGGCCTGTTCGACCTGACCAATGGCGTGTCGCTGGTGCCCCTGATGATCGGCATTTTCGTCCTGGGCGAGGTCTTTTCCCAGATCGAGCAGCGCAACGCGCCCGTCAAAATCATCGAGGATGCGGACGGGCCCGAGGGAAAGGCCCGCAACCGTCTGACCTGGTCCGAATATCGCCCGTGCCTGCCGCATGTTGCCAGATCGTCGCTGATCGGGTCTTTCATCGGGGTTCTGCCCGGCCTCGGCTCGTCCATCGCGGCGTTCGTGGCCTATGGCGAGGGGAAGCGCCACGCGAAGAACCCCGGGGAATGGGGCCATGGCGCGCTGGAAGGTGTCGCAGCCCCCGAGGCCGCCAACAACGCCGTTTCCGGCCCGTCCATGGCGCCGCTTCTGACCCTGGGCATCCCGGGGTCGACCATCGGGGCGATCCTGATGGGCGTCTTCCTGATCCACGGCATCCAGATCGGCCCGACCCTCTTCATCACCTCGCGCGAGTTGATCTTCAGCCTGTTCGCCTGCGGCCTGATCGGCATCGCGATGTACGGCATCATCGGCTATTTCGGCGCGGCCTGGGTCGGGCGGTTCATCACCCGCATCCCGGTCAAGGTGCTGTATCCGATCATCTTCCTGACCGCCTTCATCGCCGCCTTCGCGTCGCGCGGGAACCTCTTTGACGTGCTGGTCATGGTCATCGCCGGGTTCGGCGGCTGGCTGATGAAGAAGTTCGACTTCAACCCGGCCGCCTTCGTCATCAGCTTCGTGCTGGCGGGCGGCGCAGAGGAGACGTTCCGCCAGTCGCTGCTGCTGTCGCAGAACGGCCTGCTGATCTTCGTGACGCGGCCGGTCGCGCTCCTGTTTCTCGTCGTCGGCGTTGCGGCCCTTGTCTTCCGGGCAAGGACGCTCAACCGGCAAGCAAAGGAGGCTTCGCTGAAAGATGCCTGATCATTCCTATCGCATGGACCTGATGGGTCACGCCGAACTGGTCGATGCCGCCCCGGTCGTGGCCGGGTCGATGACGCATTTCACGCTTGTCTATACGGCCGGCAAGTTCGGCATCGACGATCTGGGGGGCGTCCGCGTGGCGATGCGGACCCATTCGGACATGACGCCGCTGCAAACCACCGACCCCGAGGCGCCGGGCTACCTGACGGTCGAGGCGTCGAACGGTGCGCCGATCGAGTATCGCTTCGACTACAAGCGCAACATCCGCCCTTGGGGCAATTGCATCACGGTGCTCTGCAAGGGTTTCCTGCGGCCTGACGACACGCTGACCTTTCGCATCGGCGACACCCGTCAGGGCGGCCCCGGCGTGCGGATGCAGACCCATTGCGAAAGCGCGTTCCAGTTTCGAGTGACGGTCGATGCCTTTGCCTCGGTCGACTATACCCCGATCCTCGAAGAGCGTCAGCCGACCGTCGCCATCGTTCCCGGCCCCGCAGTGGTCTGGAAGGCGCTTCTGCCGACGCTGCGCCGCCCCGGAGAGCCGTTCCGCCTGATCGTGAAGGCCGAGGATCGGTGGGGTAATCCGAGCGATCAATTCGCCGGAACGCTCAACCTGACCGCGACCCCGCGGATCGACGGCCTGCCGTCCTCGGTCACGTTGGAACGCGGGCAATTCTCGGCCATCGTGAACGACCTTTCGCTGGACACGCCCGGGGACTACGCGGTCGAGGTGTCGGACGGCGACACCCTTCTGGCGACGTCGAACCCGCTGCGCATCGCCGACAGCCCCGTTGCGCATTTCTGGTCCGACATGCACGGGCAGTCCGGCGAAAGCATCGGGACGGGCACGGCGCGGGAATACTTCACATTCGCCCGTGACCGAAGTTTCGTCGACATCACCGGCCACCAGGCAAACGATTTCCAGGTGACGGACGCCTTCTGGGACGAGATCAATTCGCTGGCCGCCGAGTTCAACGTGGAAGGCGAGTTCCTGTGCCTGCCTGGCTACGAATGGTCGGGCAATACGGGTCTCGGCGGCGATCACAACATCTGGTACCGGAGCGAGGGGCGACCCATCTATCGCTCCAGCCGGGCGTTGATTTCGGACGAAAGCCGCCCGGAAACCGACTGCCACGACGTCAAGGACCTGTTCGAGGCGCTTCAGGGCGAGGACGTCATCGTCGTGCCCCACGTCGGGGGACGCTTTGCCGATGTGTCCTATGCCCATGATGCGCGGCTGGAGCCTTCGGTAGAGGTCCATTCCTCCTGGGGGACCTTCGACTGGATCGTCGAGCAAAGCCTGGAGAACGGCCACCGCATCGGCATCGTCGCGGGCAGCGACGGGCACAAGGGCCGCCCCGGTGCCAGCTATCCGGGCGACGCGAAGTTCGGCTCCTATGGCGGTCTGACCTGTCACCTCTTGCCGGAGCTGAGCCGCGATGCCCTGTTCGAGGCGTTTCGCCGCCGTCACCACTACGCCACCACCGGCGCGCGCCTGTTCCTGTCGACCCGTCTGGAGTTCGCAGCGCCCGCCCGCGTCTTCCACCGCAACCCCGATTTCGAGCCGGAGAGCTTCACCCACCAACCCACGGCCATCATGGGCGATATCGTTCGCACCGCAGAAGACACGGTACGGTTCGAGATGGAGGTTTCGGCCCCGTCGCCGGTCGAGAGGGTGGACCTGTTCGATGGCACCACGCTGACCGAGACGATCCGGCCCTTCACGGACGCCGATCTGGGCGCGCGGCTGCGGATCATCTGCAAGGGTCAGGAAACCCGCGGGCGTGGACGTCTGGTCAAGTGGACGGGGCAGGCGCGCCTGACCGGGGCCGAGGCATCCCGGATCGCGGCCGTGAACTACTACAACCCCGACAAGCAACCGCGATTGACGGCCCCCGATGTGATCGATTGGGTGACGGTCACGACAGGCGGTTTTTCCGCCATCGATGTCTGGCTTTCGCGCGAAGACGCGGGGGCCCGGATCGAGATCGAGACCAATCTCGGCACCCTTGCCCTGCCGCTTTCGGATATCGGTCTGGACCTTACCGTTCTGGAGTGCGGGGGCATCGACAAATCGCTTTCGGTCCAGCGGCTTCCGGTTGCCCTTGCCAAGAAGCACGTCACGGTCTCTCGCGAGATCGCGATCCCCGACACCGGGGAACGGGCGATCTTTGCACGCGTCGCGTTCGAAGACGGCCATGTCGCATGGTCCAGCCCGATCTATGTCGGAAAGGACAAGGCATGAGCAGCCCGCTGACCGGCGTCCGGGTGATCGACTTCACCCACGTTCTGGCCGGTCCAGCCTGCGCCTACTACCTTGGCCTTCTGGGCGCGGAGGTCATCAAGGTCGAACGCCCCCTGCGCGGCGACGCCATGCGCCACCGGGGCGGAACCGATCCCGCCCGCGCCGCCCGGGGCATGAGCACCGCCTATGTGACGCAGGCCGCGGGTAAAGCCGCGATCACCCTGGACCTGGAAAGCACGGAGGGCAGGGGGGCGATGCGGGACCTGCTCCGCTCTGCCGATGTGTTCGTGGAGAACCATCGCCCCGCCACGCTCCGCGCGCTCGACCTCGACGAAGGGCGCACGCTGGCGCTGAACCCCCGGCTGATCCATTGCGCGATGACGGGCTACGGGCGTGGCGGCCCGAACGAAGATGCGCCTGCCTATGACGTCAACATTCAGGCGACCTCGGGGATCATGACTCTGACCGGCACGAAGGACACCGGACCGCTGCGCACCGGCGCGCCGATCATGGATTATTCCGTCGCACTGGCCGCCGGTTTCGCCATCGCGGCGGCGCTGTTCGAGCGGGAGAAGACGGGCAAGGGCACCTTCATCGACGTGTCGATGCTCGACACGGCCTATACGCTGATGAGTTCGACGATCACCGACTTCGTGGCGACGGGAAACGTGCCCGCCGCCCGTGGAAACGCCGCCAACAGCCGCAGCCCCGGGGCCGGAAGCTTTCCCTGCAAGGAGGGTGTGCTGAGCCTTGGCGTCAACGAGGAGAGCCAGTTTCGCGCGCTGGCCATCGGGCTTGGCCGGGCCGAATGGCTCGACGATCAGCGGTTTGCGGACCGCCGCATCCGAAATCGGAACGCACCCGCCCTTGAGGAAGCCCTGATCGAGGTCCTGGCACAGCGGACCGCCGACGCGTGGGAAACCCATCTGCTGGCCTGTGGTGTGCCAGTCGCGAAGGTACGGACGTTGCCGGAAAGCCTGGAGACACCGCACAGCAAGGCGCGGGGCTATCTCTGGCAGGATGAGCAGAGCGGGTTGACCGTGCCGGGACTGCCGTTCCGGATCGGTCAGAGCGGTGCGCATCGCCCCCGCGGCACAATTCGGGACCTCGACGCCGATACGGAGACGATCCTCGCGCAGATCCGGCGGGGCGGATCGGAGGAGGGGGCTTCCTAGGCGGTATCTTTGCCGTCGACGGAAGCCATTGCATTGCCGTCGAAAACAGACCTGTCGCGGCGCGACGGTTTCAAGGCGTCGCTGGCCGCCCGCAGGACGACCTTCAGTTGAACCGAAGGGTCTCCAGCCGTGCCATCAGGACCGATTTGACCGATGCACCGACCAGCGCGCCGGTCTCGATCATTTGATTTCGGGCAAGCTCACCGCTGTCGTTGACGGCTTTCAGACCGTTCAGCAATTCTGAGGCATGGTCCTGAAATGCCTTGGCGCGAAAGAGAGCCGGCACCTCGAACTGCGAACCGATGCGGAACAACGGCGTTTCGGTGCTGTCGAAGACCGAGAAGATGTAGAGGAAGTTGTCGAACGCCTCACCGGATTTCCGATAGTTGCGGATCAGGACCTTCGTGTCCCGGTTTGCCGCGAAATCTCCGCGGATGGTGTTGCGCGACGATTTCTGCGTTTCCTTGCCCTGCATGAATCGGCAATTGGCCCCGAGCGCCTCTTTGGCGGAATACCCGCTCATCCGATAGAAGGCTTCGTTGGCCAGGATCAGCGGCTCGTTCGGAAGCCGGGGATCACTGAGCGTCAAGGGAATCTGCGATCCCGAAAAGAAGTCGAAAATAGCTTCGGGAATTTCCAGAGTCATCGGAAGGGGTCCAGCTGCAGGTCGTGAGATCGGCAGACCGGATCAGATACGGTCTGCCAAAGCGTTGTGGATCAGAGAGAGATCTTTTCTTCGGCCTTCTTGACCTGGACGCGGGCCATGCCGAGGTTGGCAGCCTTCTTGTCCAGGGCGACATAGAGGAACACCGTCGGCGTCTTGGCCAGCGGCCGGATCAGGTGGAACTGCTTGCCCAGCGTGATCAGGATGTCGTCGATGTGGTCGTCCAGACCCAGCATCTCGATCGCGGCCAGCTTGGCCTTCACGACTTCGGTGTTCGCAGCGCCGGCCGCGTCCAGGTCGAGCGTACCACCGCCCTCCGATGCCATCATCAGGCCGGTATCGCTGTCGACGAGACATGCACCGATGAAGCCAGCGATTTCGGTGAGGCTGGAAATATCCGTATTTGCCATTTTAGTATCTTCCTTGGTTTCAGGTTTTAGAGTGGGAACGTCCTGTGAATTGTCCTCTGAGACAACAGACCTTCCGATCAGGGTTTCAGTGATTTTGGTCCAATGCGAACCAAGCGCTTTCCGTGAAATCTTCAAGTTCTCTTTCCAACTGCACGATCACCGCATTGACTGGCGCATCGCCAGGCCGTCCCAGGAGCATCGAGCGGGCAAAGACTGCCCGATGATCTTCGGATACTTCTAAATCACTGAAAAACGTGGTGAAAAGATGGTTTAATGTGTCATTAAGATGCTCATTTGAGGATTTTTGTCCTTCATCCGTCCGCAATTCACGGAGGGAAGCGATCATTGATGACACACGCGTGCTAACCGACGTTTCGGATTTCGCGACAGTGGATTTGGTTTTTGCTCTTTTCGGTTTCGCCGTCGCCCTTGTCGTCGATCTGCCGCCCGGCTTTTTCCGGGTGGTTTTTTCGGGCGCTTTCTCCGCAGCGGGGTTGGCGGATTTCGGGGCCGTTTTGGTTTCTGTTTTCGCGGGCGTGACAATTGTCGGTTTAGGTACCTCGCGCAATTCACGGATATCGCAAGCGGTAATTGCCGTGGAAATCGATGCGTTCAATTCCGCAAGGAAAAGGTCGGCATGGCTTGCAACCCATCGATCCAGATCGAATGTCTTGCCATCGGCGGACCGCGCCGCCAGGGCCGACACCGTCGCGATCGGGACGACATCCCGAAAGAATTCACCGGCCTCGCTCCTGCACCGCTTCAGGACCTTTCGAAGTCCGTCAGAGCTTTTGAGCAGGTCGGAACGGGTCAGGGCCATCAGACTGTTCGCCTGCAATTGCGCGGGCATTGCCGTCCACATTGCCTTTTCCGACTGGCGCCAGGCCTGATTGGCCGCGCTGCACCAGATCGCGAAATCGAGGTAGCGGCTCAGAAAGCTGAGGGCCCCCGCGGCCAGTCGCGGGTCCGAAATGCCGGGCGTATCCACGATATCCGTCGTCTTGAGGATCTCGGCAGGCAGCGAAATTCGAAGCAGAAGAACGTTCTTCTCGCCCGCTTCCCGGAATTTGTCGATGTCGAATTCGGTCAGTTGTCCGTCGCGGGTCAGCGCTTGGCCCGTTCGGGTTTCACCATAGGTCAACCAGACCACGGGCATGTTCGTCGCCGTGACCTGGGTCGGCAGGAAATCGTTTCCCAACAACAGGTTCAGGAGAGTTGATTTGCCCGCGCTGTATTCTCCCATCAGGGCAAACACCGGCTTTTGACTGAACCAGGCTTCGAGAATCGAGCGGGTTTCGACGGGAAGTTCGCTCATGAGGTGGCAACCGACCCGGACCGCAGCATTTCCGGTTCGACCGATGGCTGGAACAGCGTTTCCAACTGCGCGACGACATTCTGCAATTCGGCAATGCGATGACGAACCTCGGTGTCGACGCCCAATTGCCGCATTACCTGAAGGCGCTGTGCCTCACCTCCCAACAAGGACAGGTTCTGCAAGGTCCGAATGTGTTCGGACAGGAATTCGAAAAGCTGTGTCCGAACCTCTTTGAGGAATTCGATGACGTAGACGTCTTCCATCTCCTTGAGGGTTCTCTTCATTTCGGTTCGGCTGATCGTTTCGAATTTCTTGATATAGCTGTCCTGATTGAACTTCTGGGCGAACCAGCTTTTGACCCAACCGGTCTGAAAGTCGATCTTCATCGTGCGCATCAGGGATACGGGGGTCTTGGGACTTGCGGATACAGGCGGCGCGACGGCAAAGAGCCTTGTGCTGTCTTCCAGCACCGTCGCGTATATTCTTTCGATTTTTGTGGCGGTCTCCGAGAATACCCTGTCGACCTGACGCGGGGCCGCTTTGACGAATTCGTCATGCGCCAAATTCAGGTCACGCCGCAGCTTGTCGCTGTCCGGACGCCATTCCTTGATGTCCTTGTTTTCGGCCAGATGCGCTTTCAGGCTAGCCTTGCCGGACAGCATGAAATCACGGAATGTCGAAGACATCAGGAACAGCACTTTTTCGGAAAGATCATGGGCGATGACATTGCAGGCCTCGTCCGCCTCTTTCATCGTGTTGTCGAGATCATCGATAAAGGCGTCGAAGTCGAGATCTGCGCGCAGGGACGACGTCGATTTGGCGGCCTGCTGCAAATAGATCAACGACTGCCGCGAGATATCGAGGGCGCGACTGCGAACGGAGTCCAGCTTTGGCCGCCCGACATTCGCGGCACTCTTCTCTGCGAGGATGGCCTGCAATTCATGGAGACCGGACAGATCGAATGTCTTGGTCGCGGCCATTTGTGCCGATCCCGGTTTTGCATCTTCCAGAAGCGTGACGCTGGAGCCGGCGATGCGGGTCGAGCGCGCCACCGCGAATTGGGCCAGGCGGTCTTCGTTTGCCGTATCGATCATCTCTGTCTGACCGGCGGAGGCCAGTTCCGCCCAGGCGGCACTTCCGAACACGATCGGCAATTCGCGCGGCAGGTCCTGCTCTGCCAGAAGGTCGCGGATAAAGGTGTCGATTTCGATGATCTGCCGGTCCGGATCCTCGAGTTCGTCTATGCGATTGACAAAAAGCACCAACTCTTTGTGCTTGAGCGCCAACAGGATACGCAGCAGACCGACATCCACCGTGCTGAACGCCTGGTGGGCGCTGAGAACGACCACGCAGATATCCGTTTCGCTCAGATTGGCGAGGGTCATTGCCTCGCGCAGGAGAAACGGATCATTGACGCCCGGAGTGTCATAAAGAACGGTCGGGAGAGTGTAGTTTTCGTTTTTGATATAGATCTGGGCCGAGCGCGTGACATCGGCATATCGGCCTTCGTTCTGGGCGTCGTCATCACCCAGACAGACGTATTTCTTGATCATCTCGGGCGAAAACCCGAGGAAACTGTGATATCCATCGAGCAGCATGCCGAAGTTGTGCCCAAGGCGCGCCTCTGTGCGGCGCTGCATTGCGGTGACCTGCGCGCGCAGTTCCGCCAGTTCGTCATCCTGGTTGGCACGCCCGGACTGCTCGCCCAATTCGCCATTGACGGTGATCAGGTTCTGCCATTCTTCCCTGGTGAAGAACTTGAATATCGCATTCTTGCCATGCGGCTGCGGGGTATTGATGTGGATCGACGTGATGACCGACGTCCAGGGGTTCACGTCCGACGGCAAGAGATCGGGAATGCCGATCAAGGCGTTGGTCAAAGCGGTCTTTCCGGCCTTGACCTGACCAATCAGGGAAATGCGCGCGGAAAACGCGGCCAGCTCGGATTTCAGGTTCTGGATCGTTGCGGCGGTGTCCGGGTTCGATAGCCGTTCCAGCCGATCCAGGGCGTCCGCAAGTTCCGCCTGGCAGTTCCGGACCAACTCAGCATCGGGGTAATTCACCTTGCCTTGCGGTTTGAGGAATTCTGAGAGTTCTTTGTTTTTGAGCATCACCAACGTTCCAGATTTCGCAAGAGCGCTGCGCCTAGACACATCGTCCTGACGCCGCCCCCAATTTCGGTGCCATCGAGGCGGTCTTCGCAAAGGTTGCACCCGGGGGAAGCAGCGCCTTGGCCCGTGGCCCGGAAGATCATTTCAGATTGAAGGACGCGTATCCTTCGGATGATGTGGTCCCGGTCAGGATGACCGAATTGCTGTCCGACAGGACGGAAATGGACGAGGTCTCCCGATTGCGCCCGAGGAGTCCCGCAGCGATCGCCGACAGGGCCTGCACGGTCGCGAAATCCGATCCGGCAGCCGACGCAAGCGGCCATCCGTCGGCATCGAAGACGAATTCGCCCGACCCCGACTCGTCCGTGACCTGCGCCAGCAAGTCCGACAACGTGAACGGCGGGGCGTCTTGCGGTCCGTCATCGTCGGCAAGGGTGTATCGCACGGCCTTCTTCCCGGTACAGGCCTTGCGCAGGGCCGCAACAAAGGTCGCCGGGTCCGTGAAATCCCCGTCAAACCGCAAGGACCCATCCGCGACGGAAATCGTCCCCTGCGCCTGCGCCAGTTCGAAGGCAAAGGTCCGGGGCAGGACCGATGCGTGAAGCCTGCTGACAACCGCCCAGAACGCTCGCCGGAAACGATCGTCGCTCGGCAATTTGAAAGATGTGCGATGGTCGGGTCGCGCAGGCGCGAGCGTCTTGCTCGATGCGCGCATCAGGCCGATGTTCAGCGTGTCCTGCGCCTCGACGATCAAACCGCCGGTCGCGGCCGCCAGATGCACGCGTCCGTCGGACTTCAGCATCATGATCGACGCCTTGCCGAGGCCTTGTGCGGCCGTCCAGAGGGCGAGCGTTTCCGCGGCGGCAGGGGCATGGTCTGACACGTCGTCCTGCCCGATGCAGGGGCGGAGTTCGTCATCGACGTAATGAAACGCCGCGATCACACCTTTGATGGGTGGAACAGGCCAAGAAGAGACATCGGGCACGTTGACCACCCGGAATGAACAAACGGCTACTGATCCGGTTATGATCGTCCAAAATGGCAGAAATATGCGAAATCATCCGCTAACTGGGGCAAGAATGTGACCGCAATCCCTGGCTGCGCTCGAATTCCCGTTGTGCCTGCAATGATGCCGCGAGACATTCGGCGGAAACCTGTGAGTTGGCAAAGCCGCCCAGTTCGCGGTCGCCGGAGCGTCCGAACCTGAGCGTTGCCCGTTCTGCCCCGGTGCAGGCCATCACGACGCAGGCCCCGCGCCGTGCATCCTCGCGAAAGGTCGCGACGCAGTGGCGCTGCGTCTTCCCTTCGCGCACTAGATCGCGGTCCGAGGTCAGTCGCGTGAAAACGTAGTCGCCGACGGTGACCGTATATGCGGGCGCCCATGTCCCGGAGTCGGCGTCATTGATGGCCAGGCTGACCGCCCGGCGATCGTGTTCACGCTTGAGCCGTTTCAGGCTCCACCCGTCGCGCGGCGCGCCCCCCATCTTGATCGTATCGCGATACAGCATCGACACCTGAAGAAACCTGCCGACGTCGGCCAGGCGCGCCGCATAGCGCGCCGTTGGCCAGTCGACCGCATTCCGGCAGGACCGCAGATGCGTCTGCGGCACGGTGACGATCTCGTCCCACGCCGCTCCCCCTTCGAACCGCAGCCAGATCAGGACCCGACGGAAATTCACGTCCTCGTCGGCATGGTGGAGCTTGCGCCAGACGTGTCTTCCCAACTGCGCCCGGATCTCGGCGACATCGACCCCCAGAGCCAGGATGATGGGGACAAGCTGCTCCAGCCCATCCCGCCGCGCGGCAAGCACCGCGTCATGGAGAAGGGATAGCCTGCCCGCGAAAAAGCTGCGGTGCTGCCCGCACAGGCGGGAATACCATTCGGGTGGCGACAGAGGCTGCTGCACCTCGACCCCACGCGTGTCGATCGGTCCTGTCATGTTCATCCCCCACAGATGATTGGCAAATCCTGCGACAGAAACCGACCTTTGGCAATGACGCGCCGATCCAGGGACCGTCGGTCCACGGCATCGACCCTGGGTTTGCCTCATTTTTGACCGCTCGCCCGATCCGCCCGGAACCGATCCACGGACACCGGACCCCGTGCCGCGGGGGAGGCGAGATCGGGTTTGCACTGTGCAAGTGGCGGGGGCGGTGGGATTCGAACCCACGAGACGCTTTCACGCCTGCCGGTTTTCAAGACCGGTGCCTTCGACCGCTCGGCCACACCCCCGACGCCCGCGCTCGCTACACCGCCGTGCCCGGCTTGGGAAGGGGGCGCGGGTCTGTCATGAAGCTGTTACGTCCCGGCCTTAGGCGCGGGCACAGGTGGACGGGGACGGACATGAAAGTATTTCTCAACGGTTTGGGGCGGATCGGAAAACTGGCCTTGCGCGATCTGCTCGAGACGCCGGGTCAGGTCGAAATCGTGGGCGTCAACGATGCCATGGGCGATGCCGAACAGCACGCGCTCCTGATGGAATTCGACAGCGTTCACGGACGCTGGAGTCGCGCCTGCCGGGCCGAGGACGACAGGCTGATCCTGGGGGACGACAGCATTCCCTTGACCACCAACAGGCGGATCGAGGATCTGCCGCTGGAGGGCGTCGATCTGGTCATCGACTGCACCGGCGTCTTCAAGACCGCCAGGACGATCGCCCCCTATTGGGACGCCGGTGTGTCCCGCGTCGTGGTGTCGGCGCCGGTCAAGGACGCGGATGCGCTGAACCTCGTCTACGGGGTCAATCATCACCTTTATGACGGGTCGCAGCGCCTTCTGACGGCGGCCAGTTGCACGACCAATTGTCTGGCCCCGGTGATCGCCGTCCTGCGCGAGGCGTTCGGCATAAGGCACGGCAGTTTCACGACTATTCACGATGTGACCAACACGCAGACCATGGTGGACCGGCCCCACAAGGATGCCCGCCGCGCGCGGTCTGCCCTCCTGAACCTTGTGCCGACGACGACAGGGTCGGCCAAGGCGATCATGGACATCTTTCCCGACCTCGAGGGCCGTCTGATGGGCCATGCGGTGCGGGTGCCCTTGCTCAATGCCTCGTTGACCGACTGTGCTTTCGAAATGGCACGCGAGGTCACCGTGGAAGAGGTCAACGCAGCTTTCCGCACCGCCGAGGCCGGGGCGATGGCGGGTATTCTGGGGCTGGAGGATCGGCCGCTTGTCTCGTCGGATTTCCTCAACGAGCGGCGGTCTGTGGTGGTCGACGGGCCGTCCACGCTGGTGGTGCAGGGCACGCATCTGAAGCTCTATGCCTGGTACGATAACGAGTTCGGATATGCCGCGCGACTGGCCGATATTTCACGTATGATCTGTGGGTGACCAACGGGTGATCCAAGGGTGATGCAGGCCGGACCATCTCTGCGCGGCTATGCGGCCGTCACGGGCGCCTATTGGGCGTTCATGCTGACCGACGGGGCGCTGCGGATGCTCGTCCTGTTGCAGTTCCACCGCCTCGGGTTCACGCCGGTCCAGCTGGCCGGGCTGTTCGTCCTCTACGAAGTCGCGGGGATCGTCACCAACCTGACGGCCGGCTGGCTGGCCGCGCGTTTCGGGCTGGCGGCGACGCTGATCGCGGGGCTGGTGTTGCAGGTCGCGGCGCTGGTCGCATTGGCGCAGTTCGACCCGGCCTGGGCGGTCGCCACCTCGGTCGCCTTCGTGATGCTGGTGCAGGGCGCGTCGGGGGTGGCCAAGGATCTGGCCAAGACGGCCTCGAAATCGGCGGTCAAGCTGCTGGCCCCGCCGGGGCAGGGGTTGTTCCGCTGGGTCGCCGCGCTGACCGGATCGAAGAACGCGGTCAAGGGCGCGGGGTTCTTCGTTGGCGCGGCGCTTCTGGGCGGAGTGGGCTTTGCGCCTGCGCTCTATCTCATGGCGTCGGGTCTTGCCCTCATCCTGGTCGCGATCGTCGCCTTCCTGCCTGCGGGCCTGTCGGTTCGCGACAAGGGCGCGCGGATCACCCAGGTCTTCAGCCGGGATGCCCGGATCAACTGGCTGGCGGCGGCGCGGCTGTTCCTGTTCGGGGCGCGCGATGTCTGGTTTGTGGTGGCCCTGCCGATCTGGCTTCAGGCGTCCCTGTCGGCGGGCATGCCGCCCGAACGCGCGTTCTTTTTCACCGGCGGGTTCATGGCGCTCTGGATCATCTTTTACGGCGCGGTGCAGGCGGGGGCACCGCGCGTCGTGCGCGGGGCGGCGACCTCGGCGCTGACCTGGGTGCTGATCCTTGCGCTTGTGACCGGGGCGCTGGCGATGACGGCGCTGCTGACGCCGGGCTGGACGCTGGTCATTCTGGGCGGGCTTCTGGTGTTTGGCGCGGTGTTCGCGGTCAACTCGTCGCTCCATTCGTTCCTGATCCTCGACTATGCGGGGGCAGGGCGGGTCACGATGGATGTGGGGTTCTACTACATGGCCAATGCCGGGGGGCGTCTGTTCGGGACGCTGATGTCAGGCGTGATGTATCAGCTTGGCGGCCTGCCTGCGGCGCTGGCGGCGGCGACCGCGATGCTGCTCCTGTCGGCGGGGGCGATGACCCGGCTCCGGGCCGCAGGCTGAGCGGCAAGCCGCCCAGGTCTCACAGTTTCGTGCCTTGCAGGACCGCGCCCGCTCAGGCACCCCGGGGCAGACGTCCGACCCGAGAGATGCGATGCTTGACGCCCGTGTTCGCCCCCTGATCGATCCGCCGTTGAATTGGCTGGGCCGCGCGCTGGCGCGCCGGGGCTGGACGGCGGACCGGGTGACGCTGGCGGGTCTGGCGCTCGGGCTGATCGCGGCGCTTGTGGTGGCCCTTGGCGCGCCGGAGTGGGCGCTGATCCCGTTGCTGGCCTCGCGGCTGATGGATGGGTTGGACGGGGCCGTGGCGCGGGCGACCTCCAAGACGGATTTCGGCGGCTACCTCGATATCTGGTGCGATTTCGTGTTCTACGGCGCGGTGCCCTTCGGTTTTGCCATCCTCGACCCGGACAATGCGATTGCGGCGGCCTTCCTGCTGCTGGCCTTCTATGTGAACGGGGCCAGTTTCCTGGGTCTCGCCATAATGGCCGAAAAGCGCGGGCTGGCCACGACCGCGCAGGGGCAGAAGTCGCTCTACTATTCCGCCGGCCTGCTGGAGGGGACGGAGACCATCGTCTTTTTCGTCCTCCTCTGCCTGTTTCCCGCGCATTTTGCCGCCCTCGCCTGGGTGTTCGGCGCGCTCTGCCTGTTGACGGCGGTGGCGCGGGTTGCCAATGCCCGACATCAATTGACCTGAAAGAAGACCCATGTCCCGATTTGCCCCGCTCGTTCTTGCCGCGCTTCTGGCGGCCCCCGCCTTCGCCGACCCCGATCCCGCCGATTGGCAGGCGGTGACCGAGGCCGCAAAGGGTCAGACCGTCTATTGGCACGCCTGGGGCGGATCGACGGCGACCAACGATTTCATCGCCTGGATCGGCGAACGTGCCGCCGAGCAGGGGGTGACGCTGGAGCATGTCAAGCTGTCGGACACCGCCGATGCCGTGGGCGCCGTCCTCACCGAACAACAGGCCGGGCGCGACACCGACGGGTCGGTCGACATGATCTGGATCAACGGGGCCAATTTCGCCTCCATGAAAGAGGCGGACCTGCTGTTCGGCCCCTTCGCCGAGCAATTGCCCAATTGGCGTTTCGTGGACGTGGAGGGCAAGACCGTGACCTCCGACTTCACGGTCCCGACCGAAGGCTACGAGAGCCCCTGGGCCATGGCGCAGCTGGTCGTCGTCTATGACAGCGCGCGGGTGAAATCGCCGCCCAAGTCCGCCGACGCGCTTCTGGAATGGGTGGGCGAGAATCCGGGGCGGTTCACCTATCCGCAGCCGCCCGACTTTCTGGGCACGACCTTCCTCAAGCAGATGCTGATCGAGCTGGTGCCCGATCCGGCCATCCTTCAGGACCCCGTGGGCGAGAGCTATGCCGACGACACCGCCATCCTCTGGGAGGTGCTGGACCAGATGCGCCCGGCCCTCTGGCGTCAGGGGCGGGCCTATCCCGAAAACGGGCCGCGGCAGTTCCAGCTGATCAATGACGGCGAAGTGGACCTTGCGTTCAGCTTCTCGCCCGGCGAGGCGACGACAGCCATCGCCAATTTCGAACTGCCCGACACGGTCCGGACCTATGTGCTGGAGGGCGGGACCATCGGTAACGCCAGCTTCGTGGCGATCCCCTACAATTCCTCTGCCAAGGAGGGGGCGATGGTCGTGGCCAATATCCTGCTGTCCCCCGAGGCGCAGCTGCGCGCGCAGACGCCCGACATTCTGGGCTATGGCACCGTTCTGGACATGGACAAGCTGAGCCCCGAGGATCGCGCCGCCTTCGACGCGCTGGACCTTGGTGTCGCGACCCTGTCGCCCGCCCAACTGGGCCAGGCCCTGCCCGAGCCGCACCCGAGCTGGGCCACCCGTCTGGCCGAAGACTGGGTCGCGCGCTACGGCGTCGCGCAATAGGTGCTGCGCCCGCTGCCGCTCCTGACGACGATGGTCCTTCTGGGGCCGGTCGCCTTCGGTCTGATCGGCACGGTCCTGCCCGCCTTCGGGTTCCTTGTGCCCGGGGCCGATGCGCCGCTGGCCCATGCGCTCGACTGGCCGGGGTTGCCCCGGGCGCTGGCCGTCTCGGTCCTGTCGGGGGTGCTGAGCACCTTGGGCGCGCTCATCGGGGCGACGCTGATCCTGGCGGGATGGCACGGGACGGCGGCCTTCGGATGGATGGAGCGGGTTCTGTCGCCGCTGTTGGCCGTGCCGCACGCGGCGGCGGCCCTTGGCCTTGCGTTCCTGATCGCGCCCTCGGGCTGGATCCTGCGGATCCCGGCGAACCTTCTGGGGTGGGATCAGGCGCCGGACCTGCTGATCCTGAACGACGCCTGGGGCCTGTCGCTGACCGCCGGGCTGATCGCCAAGGAGCTGCCGTTTCTCCTGCTGATGATGTTGGCCGCCTTGCCGCAGGCCGAGGTGGGCCCCCGCCTGCGCGTCGCGCGGTCGCTGGGGCAGGGGCGCATCGCGGGTTGGCTCAAGGCGGTCTTTCCTTCGGTCTATGCGCAGGTGCGCCTGCCGGTTCTGGTGGTGCTGGTCTTCGGCATGACGAACGTGGACGTGGCGGTCATCCTCGGCCCCTCCACCCCCGTCACCCTATCGGTGCAGGTGACCCGCTGGATGACGGACCCGGACCTGGCCTTTCGCGCGGTGGCGGCGGCGGGCGGGTTGATCCTGTTCGCCGCGACCGTCGCCGTGCTGGCGCTCTGGTGGGCGGGCGAGCGGTTGGCCGCCCGCCTTGGCCGCGCCTGGATCTGGTCGGGCCGGGGCCTGCCCGAAAGCCCGGCGCGCTTGGCGGGCCTTCTGCTGGCGGGCGGATCGGCGGCGATGGTGCTGGCGGGGCTTGGCGCGCTGGCGGTCTGGTCGGTCGCCGCCCTCTGGACCTTTCCCGACATGCTGCCCGATGCCCTGACGATGCGCAGCTGGTCGCGATTTGGCCCCGAGATGGGCGCGGTCGCCTTGCGCACCCTGACGCTGGCGGCAGGGGCGACGCTCGTCTCGGTCATCCTTGTCATCGGCTGCCTCGAGGCCGAACACCGCTTCGGCCTGACCCTGGGCCAGCGGGCGCTCTGGCTGCTCTACCTGCCGCTTCTGGTGCCGCAGGTGGCCTTCCTGCCGGGGTTGCAGCTTCTGCCCCTGTCGCTCGGGTTCGGGCCGTCGGTCTGGCTGGTGCTGGCGGGGCATGTAGTTTTTGTCCTGCCCTATGTGTTCCTGTCTCTGGCCGGACCGTTCCGGGCCTGGGACGTCCGACTGGCGCGGGTCGCATCCGGCCTCGGGGCCACGCCCAATCGCACCCTCTGGCGGCTGCGCCTGCCGATGTTGCTGGGCCCGCTCCTGACGGCGGTGGCCGTGGGCGTGGCCGTGTCGGTCGGCCAATACCTCGTGACGCTGCTTCTGGGCGGCGGACGGGTTCCGACGCTCGCGACCGAGGCGGTGGCCTTGTCGTCGGGCGGCGACCGGCGGGCCATCGGCGTCTGGGGCCTGGGGCAGGCGGGGGCGGCGCTGGTGCCCTTCATGCTGGCCCTGATCGTCCCGGCGGTCGTCTTCCGCAACCGGCGGGGGATGCTCCATGTCTGACGGGCTGTGCTTTGACGCCGTGACCATCGAAAAGGACGGCACGCGCCTGCTGTCGGTGTCGGCATCCGTCGCGCCGGGCGATGTGCTGACGCTGATGGGGCCGTCCGGGTCGGGCAAATCGACCTTGCTGAGCCTCGTGATGGGCGATCTGCCGCCCGCCTTCCGCACCTCGGGACGTGTCATCCTGAAGGGGCGCGACCTGGCCGGTCTGCCGCCCGAGGCGCGTCATATCGGCATCCTCTACCAGGATCCGCTGCTCTTCCCGCATCTGAGCGTGGCGGCCAACCTTGCCTTCGGTCTGCCCCGGGGCGAGAGCCGGGCGATGCGGCGCGACCTAGTGAAGACCGCGCTGGAAGATGTTGATCTTGCAGGTTTCGGCCCCCGCGACCCCGCCACCCTGTCGGGGGGTCAGGCGGCCCGCGTGGCCCTGATGCGGACGCTGTTGTCGCGGCCCGCGGCGCTTCTGCTGGATGAGCCGTTCTCCAAACTCGACACCGGCCTGCGCGACCAGATGCGCCGCCTTGTCTTTGATCGCGCCCGTGCCGCCCGCGTTCCCGTCCTGATGGTCACCCACGACGAAGCCGATGCCGAAGCGGCGGGGGGCGAGGTCATCCGCCTGTGATCAACGGCGACGACGCCCCCGGGCACGCCCCTCGGATGCGGTGTTGAAGTTCACGTCCGGCAGGGTGGGCAGATGCGGGAAAGGGGCCGTCGCATGGGGAATCGCGTTGGCCGCCACGAAATGCTCCTGAAAACGGGGGGCGACGGCGGTCTCGATCTTTTCGATCCGGCGGACCAGCGCTTCGATATGACCCCGCGCGGCTCGGTTGCAGAGCGCCATACGCGCGCCGTGGCCCGCCGCGTTCCCGGCACTCGTCACCTTGTCCAGCGCGGCGTCGGGGATCATCCCCAGAACCATCGCGTGGTGGGGCGAGATATGCGCGCCAAAGGCCCCGGCCAGCGTGATCTTCTCGACGCCGTCGACGCCCGCCTCATCCATCAGAAGCCGCGCACCTGCATAAAGCGCGGATTTCGCAAGCTGGATCGCGCGGATATCGCCTTGGGTCACCATGATCCGGCGGTCGTCGCCTTCCCAGAGAAGATAGCCATGGGTGCGCCCCGTCGGCTCGGATCGCGGTGTGCCGGTCTGTTCCGCGCTACCGATCAGGCCGTTGGCATCGACGATGCCCGCCGTGCGCATTTCGGCCACAGCCTCGATGATGCCCGATCCGCAGATGCCCGTGATGCCCGAGCCTTCGGTCGCCGCGGCGAAGCCCGGATCGTCCGACCACAGGTCGCTGCCGATGACGCGGAAGCGCGGCTCCTTGGTCACGGGGTCGATCTGCACCCGTTCGATGGCCCCGGGCGCGGCCCGCTGGCCCGAGCTGATTTGCGCGCCCTCGAACGCGGGGCCGGTTGGCGACGAACAGGCCAGAAGGCGGTCGCGGTTGCCCAGAATGATCTCGGCATTGGTGCCCACATCCACGATCAGGGTCAGCGCGTCGGCTTGATCCGGCGCTTCGGCCAGCGCGACGGCGGCGGCATCTGCGCCCACATGGCCCGCGATGCAGGGCAGGATGTAGACCCGCGCGGCGGGCGCGACGGCGCCCATGTCGATGTCGCGCGCCCCAAGGCGCAGCGCGTCGGACGTGGCCAGCGCGAAGGGCGATTGGCCCAATTCCACCGGGTCGATCCCCAGAAGCAGGTGGTGCATCACCGGGTTGCAGACGATCACCGCCTCGACGATGTCGGTCGCCGTGATCCCGGCCTCGGCCGCGAGTTCGGTGGCCAGCGTGTCGAGAGCGGCGCGCACGACCGTCGTCATCTCAACGTCGCCGCCGGGATTCATCATGGAATAGCTGACCCGGCTCATCAGGTCTTCGCCAAAGCGGATCTGCGGGTTCATGACACCGCCCGAAGCGCGGACTTCGCCCGTCGAGAGGTCGCACAAATGCGCCGCGATGGTGGTGGAGCCCAGATCGATCGCCAGACCGAAGAGCGGCGCATCCCGCAGGCCGGGATAGAGAGCGGTCACCGTGTTCTCGTCGTGGTTGACGGCCACGGTAACCTGCCATTTTCCTTGACGCAGAACGGGTTGCAGGCTGCGAAGCAAGGGCAGGGGCAGGGTGAGGTCGTGCAGGTCCCATTCGGTCGCCAGCGCGCCGCGTAACCGCTCCAGATCGCCGGTCGGGGCGTCCATGTCGGGCTCTTCGACGGTGACAAAATGCAGCCGCGTAGCCGGGTCCATCACGATGGGCTTGTCGCTGGCCGCCTTGCGCACGACCTGCCGGTGGACCTGGCTTTCGGGGGGCACATCAAGGACGACATCGCCCTGGATGCAGGCCTGACAGCCAAGCCGACGCCCGGGTTTCAGCCCACGCTTTTCGTCGTAGCGTTGCTCGACCGCGTTGAATTCGGACAGGGCGCCCGGCGCGACCGTCACCCCCAGTTTCGAGAAGGTGCCTTCGCCCGGCTGCACCTGGCATTTGGAGCAGATGCCCCGCCCGCCGCAGACGGAGTCGAGGTCGACGCCAAGTTGACGCGCCGCCGTCAGAACGGGGGTGCCCGGCGCGAAATGGCCGCGCTTGCCCGAGGGCATGAAGATGACGAGCGGGTTGGTCATGGATTACGCCCGGCGACGTCCACCGCGCCGTCCGCCCGTGCGCGCGCCAGCGGCGGCGGCGGCCTGTGCGGCTTCGGCAAAGGTCGCGCCTTCCTTGACGGCGTCGAGGACACGCGAAAAGCCGATCCAGGTGCCGCCGTTCGGGTCGTGGTTCATCAGCATGTTGGCCGCGTGAATGGCCTCCATCTCGACCGACCGGACGGGGTTCATGATCGCGCTCGTCATGCCGGCGCCGATGGCCATGGGCAGGAAGGCCGCGTTGATCCCGTGGCGGTTCGGCAGGCCGAAACTGATGTTGGACGCGCCGCAGGTCGTGTTCACGCCCAATTCGTCGCGCAACCGGCGGACCAGCGTGAAGACCTGATGTCCGGCCGTGGCCATCGCCCCGATGGGCATGACCAGCGGGTCGACCACGATGTCATGGGCGGGAATGCCGAAATCGGCGGCCCGCTCCACGATCTTCTTGGCGACGGCAAAGCGGACGTCCGGGTCTTCGGAAATGCCGGTGTCGTCGTTGGAGATGGCGACCACGGGCACATTGTATTTCTTGACCAGCGGCAGGACGAGTTCCAGCCGTTCCTCCTCGCCCGTGACCGAATTGAGAAGGGGACGGCCCTCGGCCATTTCCAGCCCGCGTTCCAGCGCGCCCGGGACCGAGCTGTCGATGCACAGCGGCACATCGACCAGCGCCTGTACCCGCGCGATCAGGTCGCTCATCAACTGCGGCTCGACGAAGTTGTTATCGGCATAGCGCGGGTCTTCGGCCATCTTGTTGGTGAACACCGCGCCGGAATTGACGTCCAGAACCATGGCGCCGCAGGCCACCTGCTCCAGCGCGTCACGCTCCACGGTCGAGAAGTCGCCCACCTCAAGCTCGGCGGCCAGCTTCTTGCGGCCCGTCGGATTGATCCGCTCGCCAATGACGCAGAACGGTTCGTCAAAGCCGATGACGACCGTCTTTGACTTTGATTCCAATACGGTGCGGGTCATTCTTCATCCTTCGAATGGGCGCTGAGCCAGGTGGCCGAACTGTTGATGCCACCCAGGGGGAAAACATGGACAGAGGCAATGTTGAAGTCGGGGTTGGCGGCCTTGTGCCGCGCCAGATCGGCGGTGAACTCGGTCGGCTCATAGGGCAGGAGCAGCTTGGTCACATCCGTCGCCCGCTTTTGCAGGACGCGCAGCGACGGGCCGACGCCACAGGCGATTGCGAACTTGATCAGCGTCTGCAACTTGGCCGGACCCGCCACACCGATATGCACCGGCAGGTCGATGCCCGCCGCCTTGATCGCGTTGGCCCATTCGATGACGGGCCCCGCCTCGAAACAGAACTGCGTGGCGATGGCCATCTGGGCATCGGTCCGCTCGGAAAACTTCTGTTTCCAAAGAAGGGCTTCGTCGACGTTCTTCATGCTGCCATCGGGGTCGATGTCGCGGCTGCCCTCGGGGTGGCCCGCAACGTGCAGGCGCTTGAAGCCGTCGAAGGCACCGGACCCGAGCAAGTCCATCGAAGTGGCCAATTCGCCCCGGGGTTCCGGCACGCCACCGGCCAGCAGCAGCGCCTGATCGACGCCGGCGGCATCGCGGTAGCGGGTGACCCAATCGGTCAGCATGGCGCGGTCGGCGATGATCCGGGCCGGGAAATGCGGCATCGGCTCCATGCCCTCGGCGCGCAGGCGCGCGGCGGTGGCGACCATGTCCTCGATCGGGGTACCGTCGATATGGGCGATATAGACGCGGGTGCCCCGGGGTAGGATGGCCGCGAAATCCTCGACCTTTTCGGCGGTGCGGGGCATCACCTCGATCGAGAAACCGGTCAGGAAGTCGGCCAGATCCGCATCCTTGGGCGCGGTGGCGGGTTTGGGCTTCAGGAACCCCAGAATGCTCATGCTTCGACCCCTCCGGCCAGTGCCACGGTTTTCAGACGCTCGGGCGTCCATTCGGCTTCAATGGCATCGGCGCGGGCGCGGGCGATGTCGGCATCGACCCCCTCGGCCTCACCGGACGGCACCTTGCGCCAGTCCGCCAGATAGGCGTCCGTCTCCGAAGCGCCCGATCGCATGGCGGCGCGGTCGATGGCCTGCTCGAACCGTTCGCTCAGCTGGACCTTCGCGGCGCGCCGACCGCTGCCCGCGATGACCTGCGCGGGGATGTCCCGCCAATAGACGATGGTGATCTGCGTCATGGAAACCCCTCCGGCGATTGGCACGAGATATACGCGCGTCGTTTCGGCGACGATGCTTGATGGCGACTTTCGCCCGTCCGATGGCGACACGACCCTGATATGTGACCCGGCCGCCGCGCACGAGGGGGTGCCGTCATCGAATCCTTCAAGTTGGACATGAAGAAAGCTTGTGTGAAATGCCATAGGAGCGCTAGGATACCAGCAACCATGTATACGGAGGCCTGGATGCCACCGGAAGATCCGGCCGAACGGCCCGGACCCGATGTCGGCGCGTCACGCGTCGCCGGGACCAGCGCGGTTCCTGGGCCGACTGCAAATGACCGGGCAGACCCGGCAGAGCTCTATGCAGCGCTCGATCTCGGCACGAATTCGTGCCGGATGCTGATCGCGCAACCCAAGGGCAGTCAGCTTCACGTCGTCGACAGCTTTTCCAAATCGGTGCAACTGGGCAATGGCCTCGAGGCGTCGGGGCGGCTGTCGCGGTCGTCCATGGCGCGCACCATCGGGGCGCTCAAGATCTGTCGGCGCAAGCTGGAAACCCATGACGTGCGCCGCATGCGGCTGGTCGCGACCGAGGCGTGCCGCCGGGCCATCAACTCCGCCGAGTTCATCGGCCTGGTCGAACGCGAAACACAGCTCCCCCTCGAAATCATCCAGCCCGAGGAGGAGGCGCGCCTGGCCGTCGTGTCCTGTGCGCCGCTGGTCTCGACCAAGACGGAACAGCTTCTGGTCGTCGATATCGGCGGCGGATCGACCGAGCTTGTCTGGATCGACCTGACCCGGGTGCCGCGCCACGACCGCTCCCGCGCGATCATGCGGCTCCATGCAGGGTTTCAGGGCGCGTCCGACGATCCGTTTCCCCGCGCCAAGGTGGTCGACTGGATCAGCATTCCTCTCGGCGTCGCCACCCTCAAGGATCAGTTCCGCGATGTGACGGACGATGCCGCGCGCTTTGCCCTCATGTCCTGGCATTTCGAGGAGTGCCTCGCGGAATTCAGCCCCTATGCCGACGCCGAAGGCCTCGTCGATCCGGGGTTCCAGATCATCGGCACTTCGGGCACCGTGACGACCGTGGCGGCGACCCACCTGAACCTGCGCCGCTATGACCGCAACAAGGTGGACGGCCTGCGCATGACCACCGAACAGATCGACCGTGTGATCCGGGGGTATCTGGCCATGGGGCCGGACGGGCGGCGCAACGATCCCCGGATCGGACGGGACCGCCACTCCCTCATCATGTCGGGTGCGGCGATCCTTCAGGCGCTGTTGCGGGTCTGGCCGACCGACCGGCTTTCGGTGGCCGACCGGGGCCTGCGCGAGGGGCTGCTCTATGCGCAGATGTCGGCGGACGGCGTGCTGGACGACGGACCCTACTGACACCCGGTGTCAGACGTCAGATGCCTTTGACTTACGCGTCACAAGCCGGACCCAGAACTGGAAAATCAGCAATGCAGTCCTTCGCACGGATCGCACCGAATGGCCGGTTCGAGCCCAAAATGTCGGATGCTTAGAAGCGTTAGGATGTCCGCTTCCGCGACCGGTGTCTAGTTCTCAAGCCGCATTTCCATATGGTGCTCTTTTCCGTTTGGGCCTTCGAATGCAGGTCCGCTATCGCTCATCCCAATAGCCCGATAGATTGCAATCGCTGGCGAGTTTTCGGCGTCAACAGCCAGCGTCAGAATTCGTGCTTCGGGCCATTCCGACTTCAAGTATCTGAAGGCGAGTAGAAACGCTTGGTGCCCGTAGCCGCGCCCTTGCCAAGGAATGGCGATTTTCAGCCCGTGTATAGAAACCTTGTGATCCAGAGGCGGTGAGTGCTTCCGAAATAAAGTCAATCCAACAGGCATTTCTTCAATGACAAAACATAGGCCCAACACGCGATCTTTTGGTTCGCTTTCCCAGTCTTCAATGGACTCAAGAAACGACTTGCCTAGGACTTCTTGCCGATCCGAGACTTTAAGCGTCCTAAGCGCCGCGAACTGTTTCTCGGTAAGCGCGCGAAAGTCGATAACTGAAATTTCCTGTGTCATAGCAGACCAGCCAATTTATTCGTTGGCCACCTTATAGCGGACATTTCGGTCGTCAGCACGAACGGCAGCTTCGTCCGGCACAGCAGACCTCGGCCTAGGCTTTGATCAAGGTCCGGTGTGGGTCAAGACTGTTTGACAATCGGGCCAATATTACATGATGCGTGGCGCTAATGGGATTGAGATCATCCGCTGCATCGGGGCAACGGCGCGTGAAACTCCACAACTAGCTGGGCGGCGCCAGCGCCAGATCGCCGGTGTTCGTGCGCCGCCGCGTCGGGATGTCGTGCCGGTCGATGCGCCCGTCGATGGTGTGGAACAGGTCGGTCATCATCACCGGATTGTCGAAATACCAGCTGTGCGGGCCTGCCGGCTGGCTGGCGCGGGTGTCCTCGAAATACTTGCCGCAATAGATGTCGACGGCCTTGGACGGCGCATCATCGGGCAGGCCGACGCGCCCGGCGCGCGGCGCGACCCCGACCCGTTTGATGTTCGACAGGCTCAGCACATCGTCGAAGTGGTTGTAATAATTCGTCAATCGCACACAGTGGCGATAGAGGGACGAACTCTTGGCGCTGCCTTCGGCCATGCCGCCCGCGGACACATCGGCAGCGATCAACATGATCTGGCTGACCGACCAGTTGGTCTGGGCGATGGCGGGACGGTCGTCGGCATCGTCGAAAGCCTCGCGCACCACGAAGGCCCCCATGGAATGCGCCACGATATGCAGGTTGATGCGGCAATCCGGGCGTTGCAGGGCGGCAAAGCTGCGAATGCCCTCATCCACCAGCCGGAATGCGGTCTGCTTGGCGTCGACCCGGTCCTCCAGATAGTTCAGCGCCGAATCTGCGCTCGGCCAGTCGAAGCTGACCACAATCCCCTGAAACCCGTTGGCCCGCAGCCCTTTGGCCAGCGCCCGGTGGCGCGACAGGACCGTGGCCGTGGAATTATTGAACCCGTGGACATAGAACACGATGTCGCCCCGGCCCACGTCGTCGCTGTCGTGCTTGCCCGCCTCGATCACCTGGCCGACCCATTTTGCCTTGGTGATCTTCTGGTCGGGGTCCAGATCATTCGCCGCCTCGGGCACGGCCAGAAAGCGCGACGCGGCGGGCTCGTTCGTGAAACGCCCGTTCCTCAGGCCGCGAACGGAAAACACGTAATCCATGATGAAACTTCCTTGAAACCCTGTGAACGGGTCAAGGCTAGGGCCGTCCGGGGCGCTCCCGTAAGTAAGGGTTTTACGCCTTGCGCCGTGAAATACCGGCGCATTCGGGCCATCGACCCTTCTCTCGGGCGGCGCGGCGGTCTATCTGGCCGTCATGGTCAAGAAACCCACAGGCTCCAAATCCGGCAACGCATCGGGACGCGGCTACCGCGACCTGACGGTCAAGGTGAAGACGGCGCGCGGTCGCAAGCTGTCGTCCAAGCTCTGGCTGGAGCGGCAGTTGAACGACCCCTATGTCGCCCGCGCCCGGGCCGAGGGGTATCGCGGGCGTGCGGCCTTCAAGATCATGGAACTGGACGACAAATACGGCTTTCTGGTCCCCGGCGCGCGGGTCGTGGACCTGGGCTGTGCGCCCGGTGGCTGGCTTCAGGTGGCGGTCCCGCGCCTCAATTCCGACGGGGCCAACCCCAAGAAGAAGCAGGGCCGCCTTATCGGTCTGGACTTGCAGGAGGTCGACCCGATCCCGGGCGCCGAAATCCATGTCCTCGATTTTCTGGCCGAGGGCGCAGATGTGACCATCAAGGGCTGGCTCGACGGCGAGGCGGATGTGGTCATGTCTGACATGGCCGCTTCCTCCTCTGGTCACAAGCAGACGGATCACCTGCGGATCATCGCGCTTTGCGAAGCGGCGGCGGAATTGGCCTTCGACGTGCTGTCGCCGGGCGGCACATTCGTGGCCAAGGTTTTGGCCGGCGGGGCCGAGGGCGACCTGCAAAAACGGCTGAAACAGAATTTCACCAAGGTTGCCAACGTCAAACCCGCGGCCAGCCGGGCCGACAGCTCCGAGAAATTCGTGGTGGCTCAAGGGTTCCGGGGCCGGGACACCGCGGACTGACGGCTCAGGACTTGGGCGGCGTTTTCAGACGGCGCAACCGTTGCTCGTCGATCGCGAAATCTTCGGATGGGCGACTCGGCTTGTCGTATTTGCCGCCCTCCTTTTCGGGCTTCGGCGTCGCGCCGGACGGGCCGAAGCCCTTGGTCGGGATGTCGTGGTGCGTGGTCTTACGGGGTGTGTCGGTCATCTGATCCTCTGACTGGTTCGGGGGATCAACGCGGGCGCAGGCCCAGGGTTCAAGGGGGGCGACGCATTGCCGCCCGCCCAGAGGTCTCAGCCGTTGACGAAGATCGCGCCGCCGACCGCGAGGACGCAGACCCAACCGGCCAGAAAGATCATGGGACGCACCGGAAACCGCGCCCACCCCGAGATCATACCGACCGCATGGGCGATTCGGAGGGCAAAGAACAGGCCGGTCGCCCAGACCGTCACCCCGTTCGAGATGCCCGCGACATGGGCGATCAGGACGACCGCCAGCATGGGCAGGAACTGCTCCAGCAGGTTCAGATGCGCGCGGTGCGCGCGGTGGACCCAGGGCCGGACATGGCGCAAATCGGCGGGCCGCACGAAGGGATCCTCGGCCCCCTCACGCGCGGGTTCCGTGTTGACGCCCACGATAAAGGGCACCCAGAGCGTCGCCGCCAGAAGTGCGGTCCAGGTCATCCACCAGAGTTCGGGCGTCATCAGCCTTGCCCTCCGATCCGCGTGGGCGTGCCCGTTTCGAGCCAGGTCTTGAGACCCGATACCAGCCGCTCCCACCCGTCGGCATAGCCTTCACCACCCTCGGGAATGTCATAATGCTCCAGCGTCAATTCACAGAAATCCGACTGCGGCGCGATCATCCAGACAAAGCGCGACACCGGGATGCCGGGTGCCCATTGCGGGGCGAACTCCGCCTCGATCCGGGTCTTGGGCGTCTTCGATGTTTCTCGGCAGATCAGCATGTTGCTCCCGTCGGGCAGCTTGTAGACGAGCGCATCACCGTCGCGCACCGCCTCGGGGGTGAACGGGTGATAATTGGCGGCGGCATCCGCCTGGGTGAGCGCGTCCCACAGCGCATCCTGGGTGCAGCGGATGAACGTCCGCAGGACATAGTCGGGTTTCGGGGTCATGGCAGTGCCCTCCAATCGAGCTTTCAGATCAAGCACCCCCAGGACGGCGGGTGCCACCGTGTAGGGTTCGATCCACCGCGCCATGGCTTCGGCCAGGGGAACGGCGTTGAGGTAGTGATGGGTGAACCGTCCCCGCTTCACCCGCGTCACCAGCCCCGCGTCCTCCAGCACCTTCAGATGCTTGGCCACCCCGAAGCGAGACTGGGGCAGGGCCACCTGAAGGTCGGACAACGTCTGTCCGTCCTTCTGGCGCAGGGCATCCAGAAGATCGCGCCGAGAGGGGTCGGCAAGGGCCTTGAAGACCGAATCCATGGACCAAGTGTTAGGTGACTGATCGGTCACATGTCAAGACATGTGACCATCGGGTCACCTGATGGCCGCTCTTGATCTCGGGTGGGGCAACGGGTGATCTGGGGGGCGACAAGGGAGTGACGCATGTCGGAACGGATAACGCGCAACGGTCGGACGCTGGCCTATAACCACACGCCGGGCACGGGGCCTGGGGTCGTGTTCTTGGGCGGCTTCGCGTCGGACATGCAGGGGACCAAGGCGCTCGCCCTCGAAGCCTGGGCCGGGGGGGCGGGCCGCGCGTTCCTGCGGCTCGACTATTCCGGCCACGGGGATTCCGAGGGGGCATTCACCGACGGTTGCATCGGCGACTGGTTCGCGGATGCGCTGGCCGTTATCGAAGGGGTGACGACCGGGCCGCAGATCCTCGTCGGCTCCTCCATGGGCGGGTGGATTTCCCTCCTGATCGCGCGCGAACGCCCCGATCTGGTCGCGGGCCTCGTCACCATCGCTGCGGCACCCGATTTCACCGAAGATGGCATGTGGCCGTCATTCTCGGACGCGCAGCGCCAGCAGATCATGACCGACGGACAGATTTCCGTGCCCTCGGACTACGGCGACCCCTATGTCATTACCCGCCGCCTGATCGAGGATGGGCGCGACCGCCTTGTCTTGCGCAGCCCGCTGCCGCTGCCGTTCCCCGTGCGGATGGTGCAGGGCACGGCGGATACGGCGGTGTCGACCGCGACCGCGCTGCGCCTGCTGGAGCACGCCGACGGCCCCGATATCCGCCTGACACTGGTGCGCGGGGCGGACCACCGGTTTTCGGAACCCGACGAGATCGCGCTCATCGAACGCAGCGTCGACGAGGTGCTGCACCGCCTCCGCGCTTGACGCCAGGGCCGCGACCGTCCCTGATCGCAGGCGGGAGGATCGGACATGGCACAGGTAATTCGCGGGCTTCTGTTTCTGGTGATCGGGCTTTTCGTGGCGGGGGCCGCGCTCTGGATCGTCGGCCCCTATGAGCCCGTGGACCGCACCATCGACTTCGACCCGAGCACGGTGCCCGATGACGTCGACGGCTGGCTTGCCGACCGTGAAGGGCGGGTCTCAGACCTGCGCCCCGACGCCGCGAAATATATCGACTGGGCCGGGGTGCCGGGCACCCGCACCGATATCGCCATCGTCTATGTCCACGGCTTTTCGGCGACCCTGTGGGAAATCCGCCCGGTCCCCGAGCGCGTGGGCGAGGCGCTTGGCGCCAACGTCTATTTCACCCGGCTGACGGGCCATGGCCGCACCGGCGACGCCATGGCCGAGGCGACGGCGGGCGACTGGATCGAGGACCTGGCCGAGGCGGTGGCCGTGGGCCGCAAACTGGGCAATCGCGTCGTCATCATGGGCACATCGACCGGGGCCACCCTGGCCGCCCTTCTGGCCGCCGATCCGGCGCTGGCCGACCTCAAGCGCGACGTGGCGGGAATGATCCTGATCTCGCCCAACTTCCGGGTGGCGAACCCGGCGGCGCGGCTTCTGTCGATGCCCGCCGCGCGCTATTGGGCCGGTCTGGTGGCGGGCGAACGCCGGTCGTTCCAGCCCGTGAATCAGCGCCACGGCGAGAACTGGCAGACCGAATATCCCACTGTCGCTCTTCTGCCGATGCAGGCCATGATCGACCATTCCGCGACGCTGGATTGGGCCGATGCCGACATACCGGCGCTCTTCTGGTTTTCGCCCGACGACAGCGTCGTCGACCATTCCGCGACCGAGGCCGTGGCCGCCGCCTGGGGTGGCCCCGTGACGGTCGAACGCATCGCCGTGCCCGAGGGCGACGACCCCTACGACCACGTCATCGCGGGCGATATCCTCAGCCCGAACGGCACGCCCGCGGCCATCGCCGCCATGACCGACTGGATCCGCGGGCTGTGATGTCCGGCAATCTTGCAATCGTATGCAGAATGCGGTTTCCCTAGGGTGACCCCGCCGCAATGCCCCCCGGAGAGACGACATGGCCCAGTATCTCAAGACCGCGAAATCCGACAGCCAGCGGGCCGAGGATGACGCCAGGGTCCGCGCATCGGTCGAGGCGACGCTGAAGGATATCGAGGCGCGGGGCGACGCCGCCGTGCGCGACCTGTCGGAGAAGTTCGACAATTATTCCCCCGAGAGTTTCCGCCTGACGCAAGGCCAGATCGACGCCCTCATCGCCGAGCTGTCCGAGCGGGAGCTGGCCGACATCAGGTTCGCCCAGGACCAGGTCCGCAACTTCGCCCGCATCCAGCGCGACTCGATGCAGGATGTGGAAGTCGAGACGCTGCCCGGGGTCATCCTGGGGCACCGCAACATCCCCGTTCAATCGGTCGGCTGCTATGTTCCGGGCGGCAAGTTTCCCATGGTCGCCAGCGCCCACATGTCCGTGGCGACGGCCAGCGTGGCGGGTGTGCCGCGCATCATCGCCTGCACCCCGCCGTTCAGGGGCCGCCCCAACCCCGCCGTGATCGCCGCCATCCACCTTGGCGGGGCGCATGAGATCTATGTCATGGGCGGCATCCAGGCGGTCGGCGCCATGGCCATCGGCACCCAGACCATCGATCCGGTCCACATGCTCGTCGGCCCCGGCAACGCCTATGTGGCCGAGGCCAAGCGGCAGCTTTACGGTCGCGTCGGCATCGACCTATTCGCGGGCCCGACCGAGACGATGGTGATCGCCGACGACACCGTCGACGAAGAGCTTTGCGCCACCGACCTTCTGGGACAGGCGGAGCATGGCTATAACTCCCCCGCTGTCCTGTTGACGACCTCGCGCAAGCTGGCCCAGGCGACCCTGGCCGAGATCGACCGCCTGCTCGCCATCCTGCCCACGGCCGAGACGGCGCGCGTCAGTTGGGAGGACTACGGCGAGGTGATCGTCTGTGACGACCATGACGAGATGCTGGCCCTCGCCAACGACATCGCGTCCGAACACGTCCAGGTCATGACCGACCGCGACGACTGGTATCTGGCGAACATGCATTCCTATGGCGCGCTGTTCCTGGGGGCCCGCACCAATGTCTCGAACGGCGACAAGGTCATCGGAACGAACCACACCCTGCCGACCCGGAAGGCGGGGCGCTATACCGGCGGTCTCTGGGTGGGCAAGTTCCTCAAGACGCACAGCTATCAGAAGATCACCACCGACGCGGCGGCGGTGATGATCGGCGAATACGGATCGCGGCTCTGCATGCTCGAAGGCTTCGTGGGCCATGCCGAGCAATGCAACGTCCGGGTGCGGCGCTATGGCGGGGTGAACGTGCCCTACGGCGAGGCCGCGCCCTATCGCGACGCCGCCGAGTGAATTGGCATCGACCCATTGGCATGGGCCGACCAATGCGAGAGGGCTTTGCCCCCTCGCGCTCCCCCAGGATATTTGAGCCGAGAAGAATGCCATGCTGGAGAGACTGACCGACTGCGATGCAAAGGCGATGGCCGAGGCGGTGACGGGGTTCGTCGCGGACGCGGCTGCCGTCCACCTGTGTCATCCCCTCGGCGATGTGACCGGCGGCGCGGGGTTCGTGGAAACCGCGTTCGACCCCCTCTGGCAGGCGATGCCGGATGTGGAGAGGCGGGTCGCGATCTCCCTGCGGGGGACCGACGCGTTCGGGCAGGACTGGCTGGGGCAGGCGGGCCATTATTCCGGACGCTTCGCGCAGGCTTTCCTCGGCATTCCGCCAACAGGCCGCCTTGCACATCTGCGATTTCACGAATTCTACCGGATCGAAGACGGGCGGGCGGTCGAGGTGCAGGCGATCTGGGATCTGCCGGACCTGATGCTGCAAGCCGGGGTCTGGCCCATGGGGCCACCCCTTGGGCAGACCGGGCTGGTGCCGGGGCCGATGACGCAGGACGGGCTGCGCATTTCGGGGGACGGCACGCGGGCCATGCGCATCGTGGGCGACATGCTCGACCACCTGCACCTGTCGCCCCAGGGCGAGGCGGCGATGCAATTGCCCCGCTTCTGGCATCCGCGGTGCAGCTGGTACGGACCGGGCGGCATCGGCACGGCGCGCGGCATCCGGGGGTTCCGCGATCACCACCAGATCCCGTTTCTCGACGCCATGCCCGACCGGCGCGGTCACGTGGACGAGGGGCACTTCTTTGGTCAGGGTGACTATGTCGGCTTCACCGCATGGCCCGGCATGTCGATGACGGTGACGGGGGGCGGCTGGCTTGGCATTGCGGGGGCCGGGCAGGCGATCACCATGCGCTCGCTCGACTTCTGGCGGGTTGAGGGCGACCTGATCCGCGAAAACTGGGTCTGCGTCGACCTTCTGCACGTCTGGGAACAGCTGGGCGTCGACGTGCTGGCCCGGATGCGCGAACTCTGCCGACCGTGACCTAGGGCCAGAGCGACCATACCGACACCAACGCCGCGACCCACACCGCCCAGGCCAACGCCATCAGGCGTCCGTCCCGCACCGTCAACGCCAGACCGAAAAGCACGATCGCCGCCATCGGGATGGAAGAAGCGAAGGGCACCAATTCGAGCACCGGCACCGTCAGGCAGAGCGCCAGGATGGCCAGGGCCGCGAAGCGGGGCGCGACCCCATCCACCAGAACCGTCAGATGACGCCCCAGATGCCGGTCCACCCATTGCGCCGCCGGATGCAATCGGCTGACGGCGGCGCAGAGCCGGTCGCGCCCGGTCGCCCGGTCGCCGATGAACGACGGCACCCACATGTGATCGCGTCCCATCAGGATCTGCACCGCAAACAGCGCCACGATCAGGGCCAGGAGACTCGGGACCCCCGGTACCCCGCCAAGCGGCGTCATCTCGAGCGCGGCGGGCACCACGAGCAAGGCGCCGGTGCCGCGATGTCCCAAGCTCTCGGTCAGGGCGGCCACGGTCACGGGCGCGTTGCCGTCGACCGCCTCTTCCAATGCATCCAGAATGTCCGTAGCCTTCGACACGCGCGTTCTCCGTTCCGGGGCCAATGCGCCACGTCGGACTTTGGTTCACGAGATATCTATTGATCCTCGCGCGCATCGGGTATTTGCATACCTATGCAAGCGACCGCCGCCGGAGTGACGGATGACCCTGCCAGAGACACCCAGTTTTCGCCTCGACGGGTTGCGCGCCTTCGTGCCCGGCGGGTCGCGCGGCATCGGTCTGGGCTGTGCCGCCGCGCTGGCGCAGGCCGGGGCCCATGTGGTCATCGCCGCACGGGGGCAGGCGGGCGTCGATCAGACCGTGGCCGCCTTCCGGGACGCGGGGCTCAGTGCGGATGGGGTGACCCTCGACGTGGCCAACCTTGCCGCGGTCGACGCCGTCCTGGCAGAGCACGGCCCCTTCGACATCCTGTGCAACGCGGCGGGCATCGCGCGCCATGCGCCCGCCGCATCGACGACGCCCGAAGACTTCGACGCGGTCATGGGCATCAACCTGCGCGGGGCGTATTTCCTGGCCCAGAAGGTCGCGGCGGGGATGGCGCGTGGCGGCTCCATCATCCAGATCTCCAGCCAGATGGGCCATGTGGGCGGCATCGACCGCGCCGTCTACTGCGCGACGAAACACGGGGTCGAGGGGATGACCAAGGCCATGGCCATCGAATGGGGCCCGCGCAATATCCGGGTCAACACCGTCTGCCCGACCTTCGTGCGCACGCCGCTGACCCAGGCCACATTCGACAACCCCGAACGGCGCGCCTGGATCGAAGAGAAGATCAAGCTGCCCCGTATCGCCGAGGTCGAGGATATCATGGGCGCGGTCCTGTTCCTGGCCGGGCGGGCCAGCGCCATGGTCACCGGCACCTCCCTTCTGGTCGACGGCGGCTGGACGGCGGACTGATGGCGAAGAAGGTCACCAGCCAGGACGTCGCCCGCCACGCCGGGGTCAGCCAATCCGCCGTCAGCCGCGTCTTCACCAAGGGCGCATCGGTCAGCCCCGAAATGGCCGCCCGGGTGCGCAAGTCGGCCGAGGCGCTCGGCTATCGGCCCAATGCGCTGGCCCGGGGGCTTATCACCGGGCGCAGCCGGATCATCGGCCTTGTCGTCGCCTATCTCGACAATCCGTTCTATCCCGACGCCATCGAAAAGCTGAGCCATGCGCTCCAGGCCGAGGGCTATCACCTTCTGATCTTCACCACCGGCAAGCACGGGATCGACACCGAGCGGGTCATCTCCGAACTGATCGACTACCAGGTGGATGGCATCATCACCGCCTCGATCAACCTGTCGGGCGAATTGACCCGCGCCTGTGCCGCGGCGGGCATCCCGGTGGTCCTGTTCAATCGCGGCATTCCGGGCTCGGGTCTTTCGGCGGTGACCTCCGACAACCAGTCGGGGGGGCGCAAGGCGGCGGAATTCCTGCTGGCGGGCGGGCACGCGCGGATCGCCCATATCCAGGGGTTCGAAAAAGCCTCGACCTCCATCGACCGGCTCATCGGGTTCGAGATGGCGCTCGATGCGGCGGGTCAGGGTCTGCACGCCCTGGGCAACGGCAAATACGACCGGGCCAGCGCCGCCGAAGCCGCGCGCGTGATGATGGACGCGCCCGATCCGCCCGACGCGATCTTCGTGGCCAACGACCACATGGCGCTGGCGGTAATGGATGTGCTGCGCTTCGATCTGGGCCTCAGCGTGCCGGGCGACGTCAGCATCATCGGCTATGACGACGTGCCCATGGCGGCCTGGCCGTCCTATGACCTGACCACCCTGCGCCAACCGACCCGGCGCATGGTCGCGGCCACCGTCGAGGAGCTTCTGGCCCTGCTCGACGCACCCACGCGCCCCGCGCGCCGGATCGAGATCGACGGCCCGCTCGTCGTGCGCACCTCTGCCCGTATTCCCGATGGATGGACCCAATGAGCTTCGACAACCGTTTCAAGGACTTGCCCGACTACATTCTGGGCATCACCCGCGAAATCTGGGAGGATCGCGGCATCGCCACCCTCCACGAATACTACGCCCCCGACATCGTCGTCCGCTCGCCCGCCTCGGTGGTGGTGGGCAACCAGTCGGTCATCGGGGCCACCATGGCGACGCTGGCCGAATTCCCCGACCGGGAACTGTTGGGCGAAGATGTGATCTGGTCGGGCAATGACGCCGACGGCTATCTCAGCTCGCACCGCATCCTGTCGACGGCCACCCACGCCGCCGATGGCGTCTATGGCAAGGCGACGGGCACCCGCCTGCGCTACCGGATCATCGCCGACTGCCGCGTCCTGGGCATCACCATCGACGACGAATGGCTGATCCGCGATCAGGGCGCGGTGGTCCGTCAGATGGGCTGGACGCCCGAGGCCTTCGCCGCCGACCTCATCGCGCGCGAAGGCGGGCCCGCCAAGTGCGTCCGCCCCCTGACGCCCGAAACGGATCAGCCCGGCCCCTACAAGGGGCGCGGCAACGACAACCCCTGGGGCGCGAAACTGGCCGAGATCCTGACCCGGATCATGGGCGCCGACATGGCCGTCATCCCGCAGGTCTACGACCGCGCCTGTCACCTGGAATACCCCGGCGGCGTCACGGCCCACGGACACGCGGCGGCCGACCGCTTCTGGATGTCTTTGCGCGCCGCCTTCCCGAACGCGGCCTTCGCCATCGACCACGTCATCGGGCGCGACGATCCGATGATGCCGCCGCGCGCCGCCGTCCGCTGGTCGCTCTGGGGCCGGCACGAAGGCTGGGGCGGTTTCGGCATCCCGACCGGCGCGATGGTCTATGTCCTGGGCATCACCCACGCCGAATTCGGCCCGGACGGCCTGCGCCGCGACTACACCCTTTTCGATGAAACCGCGGTCTGGAAACAGATCCACCTGGGGTCCGCCGCATGATCCGCACCCTCGCCGCCCTCTGCCTCCTCGCGGGCCCCGCCGCCGCGCAGGGCTTCGCCACCAAGGACCTGACCCGCGTCACGGTCCCCACCGACCTGCTGGCGGGGCAGGCCAACACGACCCGGGCCGAGCCCGCGCGCCTGACGATCCTGTGCACCGACTGCGGGGCCGATTTCGTCGCCATCGACGTCCTTCTGGGCCGCCAGACCGACGGGACCGAAGCGCGCTTCCGCTCGGGCCAGACGACGATCGCCATGCTCGAGGCGCAGTGCAAGGCCCGCGCCCCCGAATGCACCCTGTCGCCGGTCTCGGTCGGCGGGGCGGTCGGCTGGATGTCCAGCTTCGCGTCCGGCAACGGGGCAGGGGCGACCGCCGTCCTTCTGCAAGACGGCGACATGCTCACCATCCGGTCCCTCGCCCCGACGGCTGACACCGCTGTCGCCAATGCCACGGCGGTCGCGAACCGGCTCGCCCCCCAGATCGTCAGCCCCTGATAGGCCGCCCGACTGAATCGACGACCCTCCGCATCATCGCCACCGACGATCCGCCGCCGAACGGTTTGGTTCGCCCCAATATGAACAATGTTCAAAAACTGCTTGACTGAACGTCGTTCATCGTGGCATCACGGACTTGAACATCGTTCAAGGAGCGCTGCCATGTACTACGTCGCCGATTCGAACCGCCTTCTCTCGGAAGGCGTCCTGACCCCGGATCAGGTCAACACCCTGCGCGAACAGGCGCGGGAGACGATGATGAAACTCGGGGTGAACACCCTGCTGACCGGGGGGATCATCGCTGCGACCCTCGGCTTGATCTTCTGGCTGGCCGCTCCGCTGCCGGTCGCCATCTGCGGCATCCTGGCCCTTGTCGCGGGCTTTGCGGCGCTGGCCATGGGTGGTGAAACCCTGCGCTTCTTCGGCAATGCCGCGGCCCTGATCGGGGCGGGGCTTCTGCTTGGCGGGGCTGGGTTCGAACTGGTCGACAGGCACGAAACCATCGCAGGTCCTGCCATGCTTGCCCTGGGCGGCGCGGTGGCCACGATCTTCGGTCTGGCGTACCGCCGTCCGCGCTTCACCTCGCGCTTCGCCTGCGGCTCCATCTTCCTGATGGGCGTGGCCCTCCACCTCTGGGGCCTGGGCTATCTGTCCGAACACAACGACTGGACGGGACTGCCCGTCGCCCTGGTCTCGCTATATGCCGCGCTCCTGATCGCCGGGGCAGGGGTCTGGACCGATGTCCGCCTGGTTACCGCGCTGGCCATCGTCCCCTTTGCCCAGGCCCTGTCGACCGGCACCGCTTACTGGCACGCGGCCTATGCGTTCTACTCCCCGGAATCGACGCTCACCATTCTCCAGATGACCACCGTCGTCCTGGCCGGCACCTATGCCGCCAGCCACCTGGCCCCGCGCTTTGCCCGCCACGGCGCGATCCTCGCGGTGATGGCCATGGTGGTCGCCAATCTCGCCGCCCTCGTCGGCTCTCTCTGGGGAGACTTGGTGGGTCAGACCGTCTGGGGCCCGGGGACAAGCTACTATCGCTCCGGCATGAGCTCCGCCGACTACCAGATCGCCTTCGAAACGTTTCAGGAAACCGCTCTGCACATTTCCCGCGAGGTCTACTCCGTCCTCTGGGCCATCGCCCTCGCTGTCGCGATCTTCTGGTCCGCCCACACGGCGCGTCGCGGCCTCTTCAACACCGCCGTCACTTTCGCGGGCCTCCATGCCTATACCCAGATGTTCGAAAGCTTCGGCGACGAACCGCTGGCCTATGTCATCGGCGGACTCGCTGCGATCCCGCTGGCCTGGGGTCTCTGGCAGGTGGACCGCCGCTATCTGGCCCCGCGTGCGTCGGGCCAGGCATCCTCTGCTTGAGCAGGGTGCCGATCAACCCCCGTGCGCCGCGCGTCTGTACGGGGGGTGTACAGGGGGTGTACGGGGGGTGACCCCCGTTTTTCCCATGAAAACTTGCCCTTTGCGGCCTGTCGTGGCACCCCTTTTCACAACCTCGTGAACAGGAGCCCCCCATGCCCATCCGCGTCACCCACACCGGCAGCCTTCCCCGCACCCAAGAGGTCGTGGACCTGATCTTCGCCCGCGAAAACGGTGACGCCTACGACCCCGCCACCTTCGATTCCGTGATGGCGAAGAACTGCTCCGAGACGGTCCGCAAGCAGGTCGAAGCGGGCATCGACGTCGTCTCCGACGGCGAGACGTCGAAGATCAGCTATGCCACCTACGTCAAGGACCGCTATACCGGCTTCTCCGGCGATTCCCCCCGCAACGCGCCCGCCGATCTCAAACTCTTTCCCAGCTTTCTCAAACGGTTGGCGCAGGATGGCGGAACGCCGAAATACGCCCGACCCATGTGCACCGGCCCGGTGAAATCCAAGGGCCAGGACGAGCTTCTGAAGGACATCCACCACCTCAAGGACGCCATGGCGACCCACGGCGCGGCCGAGGGATTCATGAATGCGGCGTCGCCCGGCGTCATCTCGCTCTTCCTGCAGAACGACCACTATGCCAGCCGCGACGAATACCTCGCCGCCCTGTCGGACGCGATGCGCGACGAATACCGCACCATCCTCGACGCGGGCCTTTTTCTGCAACTCGACTGCCCCGACCTCGCCCTGTCGCGTCACATGCTATTTGCCGACCTGTCGGACGACGCCTTCCTCAAGATCGCCGCCAGCCACGTCGAGGCCTTGAACAACGCCCTGCAAGGCCTTGATCCGTCACGGATTCGCGTTCACATCTGTTGGGGAAACTACGAGGGGCCGCACGTCTGCGACATCGACATGGACAAGGTGTTCTCCACCTTCCTGTCGGTCAACGCGAGCCAGCTTCTGTTCGAAACGTCGAACCCGAGGCATGCCCACGAATGGCAGGTGTTCCGCGACCGCGCGTCCGAAATTCCCGATGACAAGGTCCTGGTGCCCGGTGTCATCGACAGCACGTCGAACTTCGTCGAACACCCCGAAGTCGTCGCCGAACGCCTGACCCGTTTCGCCCATATTGTCGGCACCGACCGCGTCATCGCCGGCAGCGATTGCGGCTTCGGCACCTTCGCGGGCTTCGGCGCCATCGACCCCGATATCGCCTATGCCAAGCTCAAGAGCCTGGCCGAGGGCACGGCCCTCGCCAACGGCCGTCTCTAACGGCGGCTGACCGACCGGCGGTTCTGCAGGCCCTGCACCACGATTGTGCGGATCCCGGCCAGTTCTTGCGTGGTAAACGATTGACCGGCAAGGACTTCGCGCGACGGCTGCGTGCCCACGGGCTCGGGGCTGAGCGGTGGCAGGATCTGGAAATCGAGGACAAGGACGCTCGGGTCGTCGGACGGCATCCGGATCAGGTCGGCCTCCCAGAAGCCCTGGGTCGGCGGCAAACCGACGCTCGACACGATGGCCCCCGACGGCGTTGGTGCGACGTCCAGCGACACGACCTGCGCCACAAGGGGCCGCGCCACGTCACCGCGGGCCTGTGCGATCTGCTCCTCGCGCTCGGACCCGAACCAGTTGAACGGGTTGAGCCGCGATTGCCCCAGGCTGCATCCTGCAAGCGCGGTCACCGCCAGCACTGCGCCGATCCGTGTCGTCCAACCCATCGTGTCCCCCGTATCCTTTGCCCTTGGGCTAGCCCATTGTGCGAGGTTTGGGAAGCGGGCTGGACCTTTGCGGGATCCGCCCCTAGGTCGACGGGCAACGAAGGGGGCACCATGGCACAGGATCGCTTTGAAGAGCTTGTCGAGACGTTCGAATTTCTGGACGACTGGGAAGACCGCTATCGCCACGTGATCGAGATGGGCAAAGCCTTTCCGCCGCTCGAGGATGCGCTGAAGGTGGAGGCAACCAAGGTCGAGGGCTGTGCCAGTCAGGTCTGGCTGCATCCCCGGATCGAAGGGCAGGGCGCGACCGCCACGTTCGATTTCGCGGGCGAGTCCGACGCGATGATCGTGCGCGGTCTGATCGCCATCCTGCACGAGCTCTATGCCGGGTTGTCCGTGGAAGAGGTCACGAAGGTCGATGCCCGCGCCGAATTGGCCCGCCTTGGCCTGAACGAACACCTGTCGTCACAACGCTCCAACGGCCTGCGCGCCATGGTCGAACGGATCCGGGCGACCGCCGCCACGACCGCCGCGACATAAAAAAAGGCCGAGCTCAAGGCTCGGCCGAAGTCCAACAGGGAGGTGAAGGCGGCAATGCCGTCCTTCAAGCGTCCAATTATTGGTCACCCTGCCACCGATCAAGGCAGAAACTGAACGGATCGGTGCATTCCCGCTATGCGTTTGGTGCAGGGCTTTGGTCAGGCGCTGGCCTGGCGCGACTTGCGATAGGCCACCACTTCCTCGACCACGAAATCGCGGAACGCCTCGATCCGCTTGGAGCCCCGCAACTCCTCCGGGAAGGCCAGGAATACCGGAACCTCGTTCGACTCGATGTTCGGCAAGACCCTGACAAGCTGCGGGAAATCCTGGCTCAGGTAGTCTGGCAGCACGCCGATGCCGAGGTTTGCTAGAACCCCCTGCAAAACCCCGAAATAGTTGTTCACGGTCAACGTCCGGCCCACTTCGTAGGACAGCAGTTCCCGCACCAGAATGGCGCCGGCGCTGACTTGCGTCGCGGCGGCGGCCTGACAGATCAACCGGTGGTTCGGCAGGTCGCGCACGTTCTTGGGCGTCCCGGTCTTTTCCAGATAGGCGGGCGTCGCGAAAAGCTGCATCCGGATATCCATCAACCGCTTGCGCACCAGGTCGGCCTGGCTCGGCTCCTTCATCCGGATCGCCACATCGGCCTCTCGCATGGGCAGGTCCAGAACCCGTTCCTCCAGCATCAGGTCGATGCTCAGATCGGGGTATTTGTCATAGAGTTTCGACAGACGCGGGGCCAGCCAGATGGAGCCGAAACCGATGGTCGTGGTGACGCGCAGGTTGCCGAACACCTCCTCCTCGCTGTCGCGGATGCGCGCCGACGCTGCCTCCAGCCGCTTGTTCATCGCCTGCGCGGCGTCGAACAGCAGCTCGCCCTGTTCGGTCAGGATCAGGCCGCGCGCATGGCGGTGGAATAGCGTCGTGCTCAGACTTTCCTCGAGCGCGCGAATCTGTCGGCTGACGGCAGACTGCGACAGGTGCAGCGTATCGCCCGCATGGGTCAGGCTGCCCGCGCTGGCCACTGCGTGAAAGATGCGAAGCTTGTCCCAGTCCATCTGTTCGTCGTCCCATGTGTCCTGAAATCGTGTTTTGCTTATGACACACGGTCAGTTGAAGACCAGACAAAGACACGACCCCAAGAAAATGCTTTATAGGTCAGCAAATGTGACCTATATTGCTGCCAGGGAGGGCGTTCACATGCGTCACGATGTTTGTTTGAGCGATCGCTATGACCTGACCAAGGATCATGTCCTGTTGAACGGGACACAGGCCCTTGTCCGCCTGATGCTGATGCAGAAGGAACGGGATCGCAGGGCCGGTTTGAACACGGCTGGCTTCTGCACCGGATATCGCGGATCGCCGCTCGGGGCGGTCGATCTGATGATGACGAAGGCCGAAAAGGTCCTGACGGCGAACGACATCACCTTTCGACCCGGCCTGAACGAAGACCTGGCCGCCACGTCGGTCTGGGGCACGCAGCAGGCCGAATTGCGCGGCGAGGGGCGTTTCGACGGCGTCTTCGGTCTGTGGTACGGCAAGGGGCCGGGGGTGGACCGGTCGGGCGATGTGATGCGCCATGCCAACATGGCCGGCACCTCGCGCAATGGCGGCGTGTTGATGGCCATGGGCGACGACCACACCGGCGAATCCTCGACGACCTGCCACCAGTCTGACTGGGCGCTTGTCGATGCGCATATGCCGGTGCTGTCGCCCGCGGGCGTGCAGGAGATCCTGGATTTCGGCGTCTACGGTTGGGCGTTGTCGCGCTATGCCGGTGTCTGGGTCGGCCTGAAGACGATGAAGGACACGGTCGAGGTGACGTCGGTCGTCGACGGGCGTCCCGACCGGCTGTCCTTCGTGACGCCGGAGTTCGACATGCCGCCCGATGGCCTGAACATCCGGCTGAACGACCACTGGATCCCGCAGGAAGACCGCCTTCTGGGCTATAAAAGATGGGCGGCCGAGGCGTTCAGTCACGCCAACAAGATGGACAAGCGGATGCACGGCAAGCCGGGGGCCAGGATCGGCTTCGTGGCCGCTGGCAAGAACTGGCTCGACCTTGTGCATGCCATGGGTCTGCTTGGGCTGGACGACGCGGAATGCGAGCGGCTCGGCATCACCACCTACAAGGTCGGACAGACCTGGCCCATGGACATGAAGGGCCTGCATGACTGGGCCGAGGGGCTGGACCTGATCGTCTGCGTCGAGGAAAAGCGCAAGCTGATCGAGGTGCAGGTCAAGGAAGCCATTTTTGACGACCGCCGGGGTCGCCGAGTCTATGGCTACCGCAAGCAGAGCGGCGGGCCGATCCTGTTTCCGCAGGCCTATGCGCTCGACCCGGCCGACATCGCCGCGAAACTGGGGGATATCCTGACCGAGGAGGGGCGTGGCACCGACCGCATCGCCGCCGGTCTGGCCCGCATCGCCGAGGCGCGCCGCGCCGACAACGCGCCCGATATCGCCAAACGCACGCCCTGGTTCTGCTCCGGCTGCCCGCACAACACCTCGACCAAGGTGCCCGACGGGTCGCGTGCGGGCGCAGGGATCGGGTGCCACGTCATGGCGCTCTGGATGGACCGTTCGACCGAGGGCTATACCCACATGGGCGCCGAAGGCGTGAACTGGGTGGGCGAGTCGCTCTTCTCCACCCGCAAGCACGTGTTCCAGAACCTGGGCGAGGGGACGTACAACCATTCGGGCATTCTCGCCATCCGCGCGGCCCTCGCTGCCGGGACGAACATCACCTACAAGATCCTCTACAACGACGCCGTCGCCATGACCGGCGGTCAGCACAACGAGGGCGATCTGGCCCCCGAACAGATCGCCCGCGAACTTCAGGCCATGGGCGTCAAGACCATCGCCGTCGTCTTCGACCCCAAGGAAGGCGTGGACCGCGGGAAATTCCCCGGTGGCCTCGACTGGCACGAACGCGATGAACTGGATGCCGTGCAAAAGCGCATGACCCAGGTCGAGGGCGTCAGCGCCATCCTCTATATCCAGACCTGTGCCGCCGAAAAGCGCCGCCGCCGCAAGCGCGGCACCTTCCCCGACCCGGATCGCCGCATCTTCATCAACACCGACGTCTGCGAAGGCTGCGGCGATTGCGGGGTGCAATCCAACTGCGTCTCTCTTGTCCCGGTCGAGACTGAATTCGGCACCAAGCGCGCCGTGGACCAGTCGAGCTGCAACAAGGATTACAGCTGCGTCAAAGGGTTCTGCCCGTCCTTCGTGTCGGTCGAGGGGGCGCAGCTGAGGAAGAAGGCCACCGCCGAGGTCGAGATCGGCGATCTGCCCGAACCCGCCCTGCCGACGATCGACGGCACATGGAATACGGTCATCACCGGCGTCGGCGGCACCGGCGTGGTCACCATCGGCGCCGTCATGGCCATGGCTGCGCATCTGGATGGCAAGGGTGCGGGGATGATGGAAATGGCGGGTCTGGCGCAAAAGGGTGGGGCCGTGGCGCTGCACGTCCGTCTGGCCGAAAAGCCCTCCGATATCAGCGCGATCCGCGTCGCCCTGGGCGAGGCGGATGCCCTGATCGGCGGCGACCTCGTGGTGTCCGCCGATGCCAAGATGCTGTCGCTGACGACGACCGGTCGCACCGGCGCAGTGGTCAACAGCCACGAAATCGTCACCGGCGATTTCACCCGCAATGCCGATTTCAAGCTGCCCGCCGACCGCCTGTCCCTGTCGCTTCAGGCGCGGTTGCGCGAGGGGCTGACGCTGTTCGATGCGTCGAAACTGGCCGAGAAACTGCTGGGCGATACGATCTTTTCCAACATGATGATCCTCGGCGCGGCCTGGCAGCGGGGTCTTGTCCCGCTTAGCCGCGCGGCGATCCTGAAGGCGGTCGAGCTGAACGGCGCGGCGGTGGAGCGCAACCAGCGGGCCTTCGATCTGGGACGGTGGGCCATTGCCCGCCCCGAGGAGGCATCGAGCGTCGTGCGCGATGGCACCGTGGTCGCCCTGCCGAAGTCGCCCGAAGACAAGATCGCGGTGCGCGTCGCGCATCTGACCGCCTATCAATCGGCCCGCTATGCGCGTCGCTACACCCGGATGCTGGACCGGATTTCGGATCCGGCGGTCAAGGCTGCGGTGGCGCGGGGCTATCACAAGCTCTTGGCCTACAAGGACGAATATGAAGTAGCCCGCCTCTTGCAGGGGACGCGCGACAAGGCCCGCGCTGCCTTTGATGGCGATCTGAAGCTGACCTATCACCTGGCCCCCCCGATGCTCAGCCGGACGGGCCCGGATGGTCGCCCGGCCAAGCGCGACTTCGGCCCCTGGATCGAGCGGGCCTATCCCTGGCTCGCCCGAATGAAGCGGTTGCGCGGCACCCCCTTTGACGTGTTCGGCCGCACCGCCGAGCGGCGGATGGAGCGGGCGCTCATCAAGGAATACGAGGCCGACATGGCCGAGGTCCTGCCGATTCTGTCGGAGACGACGCGCGACGCCATCGTGGCGCTGGCCGAATTGCCGTTGCAGATCCGGGGTTTCGGCCCGGTCAAGGACGCGAACGCACGGCAGGCCGCAAAACGGCGCGAGGAACTGCTCGCCGTGATCCGCGCCGGTGGCCCGAGCGTCGCGCAGGCGGCGGAATAGGCGGCTATCTTTTGCGCAGGGTAAAGGTCGTGCCGGTCGCGCCCATGAAGTCGTGACCCGCTTCGGCACAGAAATGGGGCACATCCACATGGGCCGCCGGATCGTCGGCCAGAAGCTGCACCACGGCACCGGGCGGCAGGTCGGTCATTCGTTTGCGCAGGCGCAGGACGGGCAGGGGACAGAGCAGCCCCAGGGCGTCAACGACAAGATCGGGGGTATCGGACATATCCGGGTCCTTATTTTTGCCTTCGCGATCTGCCATCCTATGCGCAACCGACGCAAGCCAAGACCTTCCCCATGCGCCCAGTGAAACGCCGCCGCGTTTTGTACATTCCGGGGTACGACCCCTTCCACCCGCGGCGCTACCGTGAACTTTACCGCAAGGAAGGCGCGGCGCAGGCGGCCATTTCGGCTTATGCGCTGGACCTGTCCAAGGGGGACGGGCCCTATTCCTGGAACGTCCGCGCCGAGATGGACGGTGCGGTGACCGACACAAGGGTCGAGGTTCTGGTCTGGTCCGACATCGTCGCGGGCAGCATGTCGGGGTCGATCCCGGCGACCTATCTTCAACTGCTTCGCACCTCCTGGATCTACATCGGATCGGGCGCGCTGTTTCGCCTGATGCGCCTTCGCAAGGGGCCGGTGATCGCCGCGCTTTATCCGGTGGTTTTCCTGTTGGCTCAATTGCTTGTGGCGGTCCTGTTGGGGGTCTTTGCCTTCTGGCTGGTGCGCGCCGGGGTTTCGGCGCTGCCGGTCGGGGTGCCGTTGACGGTGACGGGTTCGATCCTGGGGGCCTTGGCGGGACTTGGGGTCGGGGTCTTGCTGCTGCGCTGGTTCAAGGCCAAGGATTCCAAGGTCTTCGCCTACTATCTGATGCACGACTACGCCTTTTCGGCCCGGTGGAAGGGGGCCAATCCTCCGGCACTCGAGGCGCGGATGGCGGATTTCGGGAAAAAGGTTCTCGACGCGCTCGACAGTGACGCGGACGAGGTGCTGATCGTCGGCCATTCGTCAGGCGCACATCTGGCGGTCTCGGTGCTGGCCGACCTGATCCGCGCGGGGCAGGTGCCCGAGGGTCGCCTGTCGTTCCTGAGCCTCGGTCACGTCGTCCCGATGGTCAGCTTTCTGCCGGATGCCAGACAGTTACGGCGCGATCTTCATGTGATGGGTGGCCAGAGCCTGATCCCTTGGGTCGATGTGACAGCCCCCGGCGATGGCTGTGCCTTCGCGCTCTGCGATCCTGTCGCGGTCAGCGGGGTCGCTCCCGATCCACAGACTGGCCCTCTTGTCCTCTCGGCGGCCTTCACGCAAACCCTGTCACCCGAGCAATGGAAGGCCATGAAGCGGCGGTATTTCCGACTGCACTTTCAGTACCTTTGCGCCTTTGACCGACCCGGCGACTACGACTATTTCCGGATCACTGCGGGGCCGATGACACTGGGCCAACGATACGAGGGGCGCGCGCCGAGTCCGTCGCGCCTGACCCGTCCGGTCAATGGCTATCCGGACATGGCCCCGTGATCCCGCCCAAGCCCCCGTCGCGCGAGGGCCGCGTGGGTCTGATCGGCTATGCCCGCCGTTTCCGGCAAGACATCCTGAGCGCGCAGCCCGCCCGGCTTTATCGCGCGTGGATGGCGGAATTTCGGACACCGTTCTTTCGCAGCTACATGATGAACGACCCGGAACTGATTGATCTGGTTCTGAAACAGCGGCCCGATGATTTCCCAAAATCCGACCGGGTGCGCGAAGGGCTGGCCCCGCTTCTGGGGCGGTCGGTTTTTGTCACGAACGGCGAGGAGTGGAAACGCCAGCGCCGCATCATCGACCCGGCCTTCGGCAAGGGCCGCCTGAAAGAAGCGTTTCCGGCAATGCTGGAGGCCAGCGACGCGATGGTCGCGCGACTGTCTGATGGCGTGCACGAAGTCGAGGAACTGGCCAGCTACGCCGCCGCCGATGTCATCTTTCGCACGCTGTTTTCCGTGCCCATCGAGGACCGGTTGGCGGCGCAGGTCTTTCAGGAATTCCGCGACTATCAACGCACACAACCCCTTCTGAACATTGCCGCTTTGCTGCCTTTGCCGCGCTGGATGCCGCGCTTTCACAAGCGGCGGACGCGGGCGGCGGCGGCGTCGATCCGGGCGGCGATTGCGGCTTTGGTGGACCGGCGGGCGGCGGAGATCGCGGCGGGGAGGGCGCCAGACGATCTGGCGACCAAGATCATGACCTTTGCCGACCCCGAGACGGGGCATCGCTTTTCCCCCGAAGAGATGGTCGATCAGGTCGCGATTTTCTTTCTGGCCGGTCACGAGACTTCGGCGTCGGCGCTGGCCTGGGGCTTGTACCTGTTGGCGCGGGATGCGCAGGCGCAGGACCGGGTCGCGAGCGAGGCGGCGCTCGATTGGGAAAACTTCACGTTTTCCGAGCTTTCCAAGCTGGTGTTCACGCGCGACGTGTTCCGCGAGACGCTGCGCCTCTATCCGCCGGTGCCGATGATGGTGCGCGAGACAACGCGGGCGGAGACGTTTCGGGGACGGGAGGCGCCAGTGGGGGCGCAGTGCGTGCTGAGCCCCTGGCACCTGCATCGGCATGAGCGGATGTGGGACGATCCGGACGCATTTGATCCGGGGCGGTGGCAGACGGAAAAAGGACGTGAAAGCAGCCGCTTGGCCTATATGCCGTTCAGTGCGGGACCGCGGGTCTGCACCGGGGCGGGCTTTGCCATGGCCGAGGGCGTTCTACTTTTGGCGCGGTTTATCAACGACTTCGAGGTCGCGCCCGACGGGCCGGAGCCGGTGCCGGTGGCGCATCTGACGGTGCGGGCGAAGGACGGCATCCGCCTGCGCCTGACCCGCCGGAACCGCCCGAAATCGACGTATTCAGAGCGGGTGATCCACGGGTGATCTGCGTCCGACGTGAATTCAGGCCACCCGCGCCCCCGGATCAATCCTTGCCGCGATAGGGCTGAACGTATTGCAGGGCCATGTCCCAGGGGAAGAAGATCCAGGTGTCCTGACTGACCCCGGTGATGAAGGTGTCGACCATCGGCTCGCCCTTGGGCTTGGCATAGACGGTGGCGAAATGCGCCTTGGGATACATCTGGCGCACGATTTCCAGTGTCTTGCCGCTGTCCACAAGGTCGTCGATCACCAGAATGCCGGTGCCGTCGCCCACCATCGCCTCGTCGGGCTTGGACAGCACCTGTGCATCGCCCTGGGCCTGATGGTCGTAGGACTTGATGGAGATCGTATCGACCAGCCGGATATCGAGTTCGCGCGCGACGATCATCGCCGGGGCCATGCCGCCCCGCGTGATGGCGACGATGGCCTTCCACGCGCCGTTGTCGGGGCCCTTGCCATCCAGCCGCCAGGCGAGCGCGCGGCTGTCGCGGTGGATCTGGTCCCAGGAGATATGGAAGCCTTTTTCGTGGGGGAGTTGGGTGGACATGGAAACCTCCGGGATCAGGACGTGATGAGAAGCCGCAGCCCGAGGCCGCCGAGGACAAGCGCCATGGCGCGCGACAGCGAAGGCTTGAGCGCGATGTAGCGGGCGCGGATGCGGTCGCGGGACATGAGATAGGCGAGGGCCGAATAGAGCACGATTTCAAGGACGATCTGGTTGACGGTGATCAGCGCCATCTCGGCCGCCGAAAGGCCCGGCGGGAAGATCACCAGAAGGACACCGGCAGCGAAGAGGATGCTTTTGGGATTGCCGAGGTTCAGCAGGAAGCCGTTGAGGAAGGCGCGGCGGCGCGACACGGGCGGCGCGGCCCCCGGCGGGTCGTTGGCGCCGCGCCAGATCAGGACGGCGAAGACCAGGACAAGGACCGCGCCACCGATGCGCAGGAACGTGTAGGCGGTCGGGATCACCTCGAACAGGGTGGCGAGGCCCAGAAGGGCGGCCAGCGTCCAGAGGCCCGCCATGACGCCAAGGCCGACGCCCGTCATCACGCCTTCGCCACGCCCGCCCCGCAGGGACGCCTGCACACAGATCAGGAACGCGGGGCCGGGGGCCGCGACGGCGAAGAACAGCGCCAGGTTGAAGGCCAGAAGATGCGTCGCGGTCAGCACCGCGTCAGCCGTCCTTCTTGTCCAGCGTCATGTCGGGGGCGTCGACGTTCTTCATGCCGACCACGTGATAGCCCGCGTCGACATGGTGGATGGTGCCGGTCACCGCCGACGACAGGTCCGACAGCAGATACATGGCCGATTGCCCGACCTCGTCCTGGGTGACGGTGCGGCGCAGGGGAGAATTGTATTCGTTCCACTTCAGGATGTAGCGGAAGTCGCCGATGCCGGACGCGGCCAGCGTCTTGATCGTGCCCGCCGAAATGGCGTTCACGCGGATGCCGTCGCGGCCCAGATCCTCGGCCAGATATTGGACCGAGGATTCGAGCGCGGCCTTGGCCAGACCCATGACGTTGTAATGGGGCATGACCTTTTCGGCGCCGTAGTAGGAGAGCGTCAGGGCCGAGCCGCCGTTCTTCATCATCTTCTCGGCGCGCTGCATCACGGCGGTGAAGCTGTAGACCGAGATGTTCATCGTCATCAGGAAGTTGTCGAGCGAGGTGTCGATGTAGCGGCCGCGCAGTTCGTTCTTGTCGGAAAAGCCGATGGCGTGGACCACGAAATCGAGGTTGTCCCAGAGATTGCCCAGATCGGCGAACATCTGGTCGATGGTCGCCCCTTCGCCCACGTCGCAGGGCAGGACGATGTTCGACCCGACCTGCGCGGCCAACGGCTCCACCCGTTTCTTGAGCGCCTCGCCCTGATAGCTGAACGCGAGTTCGGCCCCCTGCGCGTGGCAGGCCTTGGCGATCCCCCAGGCAATGCTCTTGTCGTTGGCGAGACCCATGATGAGTCCGCGTTTGCCTGCCATGATACCGGCCATAGTCCCCTCCGACTTGTCTTGGCACCGGCTTTAGGCGAAAGGCTGATGTGCAGCAAGGTTATCGGGCGCAAGGGGGTCGGGATGGCGGCGGAACGGAGCGGGATTTTCGAGGGCAACGACCCGATCGCGATTGCGCAGCGTTGGCTGTCCGAGGCCGAGAAGACCGAACCCGAGGACCCGAACGCCATCGCGCTGGCCACGGTGGATGCCGATGGGTTGCCCAATGTGCGGATGGTTCTGTTGAAGGAGATCGAGGCGGACGCCTTTGTCTTCTATACCAATTTCGAGGGCAAGAAGGGTCAGGAGCTGGCCGCCCATCCCAGGGCCGCCTTCGTCATGCACTGGAAGTCGCTGCGCCGTCAGGTGCGGGTGCGCGGCCCTGTAGAGCGGGTCGAGGATGCGCAGGCGGATGCCTATTATGCGTCGCGGTCGTTGCAGTCGCGTCTGGGGGCCTGGGCATCGGACCAGTCCCGACCGCTCGAAAGTCGGGCCAGCCTGATGGCCAAGGTCGCCAAGGTGACGGCGACCAAGGGGACATCCCCGGCGCGACCGCCGTTCTGGGGCGGGTTTCGTATTCGCCCCGTCGAGATCGAGCTCTGGGCGGACGGGCCGTTCCGGCTGCACGACCGGTTCCGGTTCGTGCGCGGGACAGATTCGCAGGGCGGCTGGACAGCGGCGCGCCTGAACCCGTGAGACACGGACGACAGTAAACGAACATTAACGAAAATACGGAAATGGTTAACGAAGATTAACCATTTTTATCGTCTGCCCGGCGGAGACGCGCGCATGACGCAACGGAAATGGCCGGGGAGTGTTCTGAAACTGCGAAAAATAGTTGCTTTGCGGTTCTGCGTCAGTTTTTCACCACCGTGCGCCAACGAGAATACCCTGATGGATTTTAGAAAGGGAACGTTGTGAGTAACGTTGAGGTATCGATAGCAGCTGCCAGAACGACCGGAACCGTGAAGTGGTTCGATGCAACCCGGGGGTTCGGGTTCGTGGTGTCGGACGAGGTGGAACGTGATGTTTTGCTGCACGTGAATGTCCTGCGGAATTTTGGACAGAGCTCGGTCGCCGATGGCAGCCGGGTGGAATTCAGTTATCAAGCCAGCGACCGCGGTCTGCAGGCCGTTGAGGTATTCGATATCGTGGCCCCCGAGGTGGAAGTGACCGAGGACGAGCCCGAGTATCTGCAGCCCGTGCCCGAAAACCTGCCTTATGAACCTGCCCGCGTGAAATGGTTCGACAAGGGCAAGGGGTTCGGCTTCGCCAACATTTTCGGGTCGGCCCAGGACATCTTCATACATGTCGAGGTATTGCGCCGCTTCGGACTTGCGGACCTGTTGCCCGGCGAGGCAGTCTGCCTGCGTGCCATGGACGGCACGAGGGGCCGTCTGGCCGTAGAGGTGCGCCGTTGGGAAGACTACAGTCGCTAGCCATCGCTCTGGCCGGTCTCGTCGTATCGACGGGGCTGGCTTATCCGGCCTGCGCCCCTGACCGCGTCGATATCCGGGGAGACTTCGGGTCGGCGCGATTCTCGGTTGAGCTGGCCGTCACGCCGCAGGAACAGGCGCGGGGTCTGATGTTTCGCGACTCGATGCCGAAGATGGACGGGATGCTGTTCCTCTATGCGCAGGCGCGCGATGTGTCCTTCTGGATGCGCAATACGCTGATCCCCCTCGACATGCTGTTCATCGACGCCGAAGGCCGGGTTCTGCGGGTGCATGCCAATGCCGTGCCGCTGGACGAGACGCCGATCAACGCGGGCGGGCCGACGATCGCGGTCCTGGAGATCAATGGCGGATTGGCCGAAACGCTCGGGATCGAGGCGGGGGCAGAGGTGCGGTCGCCCGCCTTGCCGCAGGAAAACGCGGCCTGGCCCTGCGACTGAGGTCGCGGGGCTTTTCCCCGTCGAACAACGCTGCTAGGGGACGGGCGTCGGGGCGTGGCGCAGTCTGGTAGCGCACCTGTTTTGGGTACAGGGGGTCGGAGGTTCGAATCCTCTCGCCCCGACCATTTTCCAAATCCCATCGCTGAAAACCTGTGAGTGGTTCTGTATGATCCACTCCGTTGCAGCCATGCCATAGTTTCTTGACGCAAGGTTAACATGGGGCCTGTGACGGCCAAAGTGGCGCGGACAAGGGGTTTTTATGGGTGTCATGAAAGTGACGTAAACGCCCCGAATCGCGCACCCCCGAGTCAACAGAAATTTCTTCCGGTTATCCCCGTTATCCACATTGACCGGGCAAGAACGGCGCAGCTATTGGTAGCGCCGTGCAGAGGTGCCACCATATGTAGTGGTCCCGCACCGAGGTCGAGCAGTCGCCTCAGACGAGACCAAAGGGGTCGGACGCGCCAGGTTGGCGGCCGCTCCCCTGTCGTCTGGCGAGGGGTCGGGTGGATGGATGGACGATTGGGCAGCCCATTGGTTCGGGCGCCTACTGCAAAATGAAAACACGGACTGGGGACGACACATCATGCGGCTTGAGCGGAAATTCACGGAAGCGGGCAAGGACGCCTACGCTTCGCTTGGTTTCACCACAACGACATCGGAGATCCGCAATCCCGATGGCACGGTCGTGTTCCGGCTCGACGCCGTGGAGATCCCCGAGGGCTGGAGCCAGGTCGCCTCGGACGTGATCGCGCAGAAGTACTTCCGCAAGGCCGGTGTGCCCGCCGCATTGAAGCGCGTGAAGGAAAAGGACGTCCCCGACTTCCTCTGGCGCTCTGTCCCCGATGAGGACGCGCTGGCCGAATTGCCCGAAGAGGAGCGGTTCGGCGGCGAGACGTCGTCCAAGCAGGTGTTCGACCGTCTGGCCGGGGCATGGGCCTATTGGGGCTGGAAGGGTGGCTATTTCAGCACCGAAGCTGACGCCCGCACATATTTCGACGAGATGCGTGTGATGCTGGCCCGCCAGATGGCCGCGCCGAACTCGCCCCAGTGGTTCAACACGGGCCTGCATTGGGCCTACGGCATCGACGGCCCGGCGCAGGGTCACCACTACGTCGACTTCAAGACCGGCAAGCTGACCCGCTCCAAGTCGTCCTATGAGCATCCGCAGCCCCACGCCTGCTTCATCCAGTCCGTCGCCGACGACCTGGTGAACGACGGCGGCATCATGGACCTCTGGGTCCGCGAAGCGCGTCTATTCAAATACGGCTCGGGCACGGGAACAAACTTCAGCCACCTGCGCGGCGAGGGCGAAAAGCTGTCGGGCGGCGGCAAGTCGTCGGGCCTGATGGGCTTTCTCAAGATCGGCGACCGCGCGGCGGGTGCGATCAAGTCGGGCGGCACCACGCGGCGCGCGGCCAAGATGGTCATCGTCGACATGGACCACCCCGATATCGAGGCCTTCATCGACTGGAAGGTGATCGAGGAGCAGAAGGTCGCGGCCATCGTCGCGGGCTCCAAGGCGCATCAGGCGCAATTGACCAAGGTCATGGAAGCCGTGCGCGCCTGGGACGGCGCCCTGGCCGATGCCTGCGATCCGGCAGTGAATGACACCCTCAAGGGCGTGATCCGTGCCGCCAAGAAGCACATGATCCCCGAGGCTTACATTCTACGCGTGCTGCAATACGCCAAGCAGGGCTACGACAGCATCGAATTCCCGGTCTATGACACCGATTGGGACTCGGAGGCCTACAACTCGGTCTCGGGCCAGAATTCCAACAACTCGGTCCGCGTCACCAACGCCTTCCTGCACGCCGTCGAAAAGGACGCCGACTGGGAGCTGACGAACCGCCGCGACGGCAAGGTCGCCAAGACCGTTCGCGCCCGCGAGCTGTGGGAGAAGGTCGGCCATGCCGCATGGGCCTGTGCCGATCCGGGGATCCAGTTCCACGACACCGTCAACGATTGGCACACCTGCCCCGAAGACGGCGCGATCCGGGGGTCCAACCCGTGCTCCGAGTACATGTTCCTCGACGATACGGCCTGTAACCTGGCGTCGATGAACCTGCTGAAGTTCCTCAACGCGGATGGCACCTTCGACCACGAAGGTTATGTCCACGCCTCGCGGTTCTGGACCATCACGCTCGAAATCTCGGTCGCCATGGCGCAGTTCCCGTCCAAGGAAATCGCGCAGCGGTCCTATGACTTCCGCACCCTCGGTCTGGGCTATGCCAACATCGGCGGTCTTCTGATGAACATGGGTCTGGGATATGACAGCCGCGAAGGTCGTGCCCTGTGCGGTGCGCTGACGGCCGTCATGACCGGCGTGTCCTATGCCACCTCGGCCGAGATGGCCGGCGAATTGGGCGCCTTCCCGGGCTATGCGCGCAACGCCGACCACATGCAGCGCGTGATGCGCAATCACCGCACCGCCGCCCTTGGCATGACCGACGGATACGAGGCCCTGGCCGTCAAGCCGGTCGCACTCGACATCGCGGGTTGCCCCGACAAGACGCTGACGGCCATGGCCGCGCAGATCTGGGACGATGTGGTCGAACTGGGTTCCAAGCACGGCTTCCGCAACGCGCAGTCGACCGTGATCGCGCCGACCGGGACCATCGGTCTGGTCATGGATTGCGACACCACCGGGATCGAGCCGGACTTCGCGCTGGTCAAGTTCAAGAAGCTGGCCGGTGGCGGCTACTTCAAGATCATCAACCAGTCGGTGCCCGCCGCCCTGCGCAAGCTCGGCTATGGCGAGGCGCAGATCGGCGAGATCATCGCCTATGCCGTGGGTCACGGGTCGCTTGGCAATGCGCCGGGCATCAACCACACCGCGTTGGTCGGCCACGGCTTCGGCCAGGCGGAGATCGACAAGATAGAGGCGGCGCTGCCCTCGGCCTTCGACATTCGCTTCGTGTTCAACCAGTGGACCCTGGGCGAGGAGTTCTGCACCCAGACCCTCGGCATCCCGGCCGCCAAGCTGAACGATCCGACCTTCGATCTGCTGCGGCACCTGGGCTTCTCCAAGAAGGAGGTCGAGGCGGCGAACGATCACGTCTGCGGGACGATGACGCTGGAAGGCGCCCCGGGCCTCAAGCCTGAGCATCTGGTGGTCTTCGACTGCGCCAACCCCTGCGGCAAGAAGGGCAAGCGCTTCCTGTCGGTTGAAAGCCATATCCACATGATGGCGGCGGCGCAGTCGTTCATCTCGGGGGCGATCTCCAAGACGATCAACATGCCCAATTCGGCCACGATCGAGGATTGCCAGCGCGCCTATGAATTGTCCTGGTCCCTCGGGGTGAAGGCCAATGCGCTCTACCGCGACGGCTCCAAGCTGAGCCAGCCGCTCGCCGCCTCGCTGGTCGAGGATGACGACGAGGCCGCGGATGTCCTGGAATCGGGCAACCCGCACGCCAAGGCGCAGGTCCTGGCCGAGAAGATCGTCGAGAAGGTGATCGTCAAGGAGTACCTGAAGGCGGCCCGCGAAAAGCTGCCCGAGCGGCGCAAGGGATATACCCAGAAGGCCGTCGTCGGCGGGCACAAGGTCTATCTGCGCACCGGCGAGTACAAGGACGGCAAACTGGGCGAAATCTTCATCGACATGCACAAGGAAGGCGCCGGCTTCCGCGCGATGATGAACAACTTCGCCATCGCGGTGTCGGTGGGCCTGCAATACGGCGTGCCGCTCGAGGAGTTCGTGGACGCCTTTACCTTCACCAAGTTCGAGCCTGCCGGCATGGTGCAGGGCAACGACTCGATCAAGAACGCGACCTCGGTGCTGGATTACATCTTCCGGGAATTGGCGGTGTCTTACCTGGACCGCGAGGACTTGGCCCATGTGAAGCCGCAGGGTGCCAGCTTCGACTCGATCCACGATGGCAACGAGGCGGGCCCGGAGGAGGGCAACCTCAACCCCGTGGGCGACGCCGCCGCGCGCAAGTCGCTGGAAGTGTTCAAGTCCGTGGCCTCGACCGGCTATCTGCGCAAGCGTCTGCCCCACGATCTGGTCGCCCTGCGCGAAGGGGTCGACCGGGCCGCCGCCGAGATCGCGGGCACGGCCACCATGGTCGTCGCCAAGTCCGAGACTTCGGTCGCCGCCGTCTCGACCGGCATGGACGCCCGCACAAAGGCGAAGATGCAGGGCTACGAGGGCGAGGCTTGCGGTGAATGCGGCAACTACACGCTGGTCCGCAACGGGACCTGCATGAAGTGCAACACCTGTGGCGGGACGTCCGGCTGCAGCTGAGTTGAGCAGGGGGAAGGGGCGGCTGTTGGCCGTCCCGGGGGGCCGCCACTTGCGGAACCGAAGAACACCTGAGCAGTGCGAAGGGGGGCCGAAAGGCTCCCCTTTGTCACATCCGGAGGACAGCGGCGGGATCAGCGATAGAGGCGCAGCCCCGCCACGGCGACATCGGCGTTCATCTTGCGCCCCACGGCAAGGATACCGATTCGGCGAAGTCGGGTCAGGTTGAGCGGCACATCGGTGCGGTTCGCCTCGAGTGCCGTGAAGGGCACGCGGATCACCGTCCAGTCATCGGTGGCGGTGAAGTCGGTGCGATAGCTTTGCCAGGGCCGGGTCAGGTCGGTCGTGCGCAGGCGCAGATCATAGGTCTGGCCGTTGCCCCGCACCTCGACCTCGATGCCGGTCCAGTCGCTGGCGTCCAGCACGTCGCCTGTGCCCAGATCGGCGGCCATCTGCACGAAACCGCCGTTGTTCTCCAGCGACACATCGCCGGTCAGCCGCGTGGCGCGTTGCCCGTCGATCATCGCCGTTTCGATCCCGCCGCGTGACACGCCGCCCATGACGGTGTCGGCGACATATTCCCAATTGGGGCTCAGGTTCATCGACGCCTCCTGCGCGAGTGCGGGGGAGGCGAGGGCCAGCGCGGCGATCAGAGCCTTGAGGATCATGTGCATCCCTCCGTTCCCGTTCGACCTAGGGCGGATTTGCCGCGCGAACACCCCGCTTTCGTCCGGCAGCCGCCCGCCCTAGAAGGCGGCCATGACCTATGATGCGATCATACTGGGGGCCGGCGGCGCGGGCCTGATGGCGGCGGCCACGGCGGGACAGGCCGGGGCACGGGTTCTGGTGATCGACCACGTGGAAAAAGCGGGCAAGAAGATCCTGATTTCCGGCGGCGGGCGCTGTAATTTCACGAACATGGGCACGGAGGCGGGGTGCTTCCTGTCCGAGAACCCGCATTTCGCCAAATCCGCGCTCAGCCGCTACACCCAATGGGATTTCCTGGCCCTGGTCGAGGCGCATGGCATCGCGTGGCACGAAAAGACCCTGGGACAGCTTTTCTGCGACGGATCGGCCCGGCAGATCGTGGCCATGCTGCTGGACGAATGCGCCAAGGGCCGGGTCGAGGTGCGCCTGTCGACCCCTGTGGGCCGGATCGAACACGCCGACGGGCGGTTCCGCGTCGGCGGCGCGACGGCTCCGGCGCTGGTCGTGGCGACGGGTGGTCCGTCGATCCCCAAGATGGGGGCGACCGGGCTGGCCTATGACATCGCGGCGCAATTCGGGGTGAAGGTTGTCACGCCGCGCCCGGCTCTGGTGCCCTTCACGCTCGGCGCGCGGGATCAGGGGTTCAAGGATATCTCGGGCGTGTCCTGTCCGGCGGTGGCTCGGGTGGGGGATGCGATCTTTGCCGAAGCCGCGCTCTTTACGCACAAGGGCCTGTCTGGTCCGTCCGTCTTGCAGGTGTCGTCCTATTGGCGGCCCGGTCAGGCGGTGTCGCTGAACGTGCTGGAGGATGCGGCGGCCAAGTTGCGCGACGCGCGCTCCCGGATGCCGCGCGCGCATCTGAAGGCTGCGCTGGCCGAACATCTGCCGACCCGGTTGGCCGACGCGCTGGCCACCCGGATCGGCCTTGCCACGGAACTGGGCAATGCGTCGGACCGCGTCCTGGACGAGGTGGCGCAGACCCTGACCGACCTCACCTTTCAGCCCACCGGGACCGAGGGCTATGCCAAGGCCGAGGTGACGGCGGGCGGCATCGACACCGCCGCCCTGTCGTCGCGCAGCATGGAGGCGCGGGAGGTTCCGGGCTTGTTCTTCATCGGGGAGGCGGTGGATGTGACGGGGTGGCTTGGTGGCTATAATTTCCAGTGGGCCTGGTCGTCGGGGGTGGCCGCAGGTCAGGAGATTGCGGCGCGCTCAGGCGGCTGAGACCCGCGCCTCGTTGCGGCGAAAGGCGGTCGGGGTAAGCCCCGTCTCGCGCCCGAAGGCCCGGGTGAAATAGGCCGCCGAACTATAGCCGAGATCGGTCGCGATCTGCCCCGCGGGCGCGTCGGTATCGGCCAGCCGCCGCTGCGCCTCGTGCATCAGACGGGCTTGCATGTACGCGGCGGCGGTCATCCCGCAGGTGTCGCGCAGAGTGCGCGTCAAATGGGTGGAGGTCACGCCGAGCCAGGCCGCCAGCTCTTCGAGCGAGGCCATGCGGCCCAGGTTATCCTCGACGATGCGGGCGAATTTCGCGGCCAGTTTCGCCTGGGTCGTGGGCTTTTCGGGGGCAATCTTGCCGCCTTCGCGTTCCAGGAGCGCCGAAAGCAGGACGATCCGCCCGATGGCCGCGCGGCCCGTCGGTGGGTCGGCAAGGTCGCCGTGCCGTTCCAGCCGGTCGACAAGCCCCGAAAGCTCTCCCTGGGTCGAGACGTCGGACAGGCGGAGGTGACGCGGCACGGCCGAGAAGGGCGCTTCGAACATGTCGGGCAAGCGGATCAGCGACCCCTCGGTCATGGCGCCCGGGTCGATGCTGAACGGGGTTTTCGGCGGCACCACGATGGCCGTCGCGGGCCCGAACCCGCGGGTCCGGCCCAGAACCGTGACGCGCCCCTGACCCCGGGTGATCCAGATGACGACGGGCAGCAGCTCCACATGGGGCAGGGCGCGCCGCCAGCGGCCATGACGCTTGAGCGGCGTGACCATTTCCAGCGACAGACCGGCCAGGCGTTCCGCCTCGCTCAGCCCCCGCGATTCGAAGAGGCGGATCTTGGACATTCGCCCAAGGTGACCACGGTCGGGCCGTTGCTGTCAAAGGTCCGCGCCCGAAACCCGCTGCCAGCCCGCCATGCGGGCTCGAAACCACGTTCGTTGCCGCTTGGCATAGCGGCGCGAGGCGATGATCGCGCGGTCGCGTGCGGTCGCGAGGTCGGTTTCGCCGCGCAGATGGGCGATGAGTTCCGGCGCGCCGATGGCCTGTGCCGCATTCAGCGACGGGTCCCAGCGGGGCAAGATGGCGCGCGCCTCGTCCAACGCGCCCTCCGCCAGCATCAGGTCGAAACGCCGCTCGATCCGGGGGGTAAGCCAGTCGACCGGCGCCTCGACCAGAAGGGGCGTGCAGTCGGTCAGCGGGATCAGCGGCGGCGGCGTTGCGGCCTGCCACGCGCGGATCGACCGGCCCGTGGCGCGCTTCACCTCCCAGGCGCGCAGCACCCGCATCGGGTTTTGCAGGTCCATATCGGCGCGCACGTCATCGTCGAGTTCGGCGGCCAGCGCGGGCAATCCGATGTGGTCCAGCCGGTCCTGCGCCTCCTGGCGGATATCGGGAGGCGTGGGCGGAATGTCGGCCAACCCTTCGGTCAGGGCGCGAAAATAGAGGCCGGTGCCCCCCACGATGATCGGTCGCGCCCCGGACAGCAGCGGCGCGACATCGCGCAACCAGTCACCGACCGAAAAGGCGCGCGTCCAGTCGACATGACCGTAGAGCGCGTGCGGGGCCAGAGCCGTCTCGGACTCGGACGGGCGGGCGGTCAGAATACGCCAGTCGGCAAAGACCTGGAGTGCATCCGCATTGACGATCACGCCACCGTCCCTGTGCGCGATCGCAAGCGCCAGCGCGGATTTGCCCGATGCCGTCGGTCCGGCGATCAGAACGGGGCGATCTGCGGGGATGGTTTTCAGCAATTCCAGCATCTTGTGCGTCGATGTTCATTCATGTCAGGGGGCGCTTCAACCCGGTTGCCCCGCCGGGGTTAATGGGCCATACGTCACGGCGCAACTGACGACAGGGGGATGATGCGATGGAAGACCAGACGCCAGAGGGCCCTGGCGGCCCCCACCTCAAGCGCGTGATGCTCAAGATCAGCGGCGAAGCCTTGATGGGCGATCAGGGGTATGGCCTCAATCCCCCCACTGTCGAACGCATCGCTCGCGAGGTTCAGTCGGTCCACCAGATGGGCGTCGAAATCTGCATGGTCATCGGTGGCGGCAACATCTTTCGCGGCCTTCAGGGCAGCGCCCAGGGGGTGGAGCGGACGACGGCCGATTACATGGGGATGCTGGCGACGGTGATGAACGCGCTGGCGATGCAGGGGGCGCTGGAATCGCTCGGCATCCACACCCGCGTCATCAGCGCCATTCCCATGGATCAGGTTTGCGAGCCGTACATCCGCCGCCGCGCCGTTCGCCACCTCGAAAAGAAGCGCGTCGTCATCTTTGCCGCCGGAACGGGCAACCCGTATTTCACCACCGACACCGCCGCCGCGCTGCGCGCCAACGAGATGGCCTGCGAAGCGATTCTGATGGGCAAGAACGGGGTTGACGGGGTCTATGACAAGGACCCGGCCCGGCATTCCGACGCGGTCCGTTACGACAAGATTTCCTATGACGATGTGCTGTCCAAGCACCTGAAGGTCATGGACGCATCCGCCATTGCGCTCGCGCGAGAGAACAGCCTGCCGATCATCGTGTTCCCGCTGGATGCGCCGGGCGGCTTCAAGTCGATCCTGGCCGGGCAGGGCACGTACACGCGCGTCGGCGACTAACCGGGCCTTGTGCCCCAAGGTCGGCTGGTCCGACACGGGTTGGCCCGCGTGGACGCGCTATCGGTTATGGTTCGGCTCTTGGAGCTGTTTCGATGTTTTCCGGCGCTGCCGGGATCAGGAACGCATAGGGCTGCCCGGGCGCGTCGTAGGCGCGGATCAGCAGTTGGTGGTTCGAATAGCTGCCTAAGTAGTAATGCGCGAGGATGTCCTCATCCGTCGGAAGCACCTCCGGGAGATCTCCTCGCCGGCCAATGCGCCAGAGGCCAACATACCGCGAGAGAGCATCACGATGCTCTCCGAAAAAGACGCCCGGCGGATCGTCGGCACGTTTGCAAATTTTCGCCCAACCGTGCCAGTCGATGCCCCCGATCTCGCTCAGTCCTTCGGGCAACGGCGCATCCCAGACCCGCTCGACCAATGCGATCTCGTCTTCGAAAGCCTGCGGCTCGCCATATTGGGCGATGCATTGTTCGATCATGGGAGCCTCCTGAGGTGGGGGGTCGGCATTAGGTGCCAATTGAAGTGCGGCAGTGACGCCAAATATCGCCAATATAGCAAGGACAAGGCGATACATTTAAAGGCCGTTGAGCGTGGTTGGAAACTGTTCATTTCCGATGAGGGCTCCAGCACTGCTGAGGCGGTAGTCCCGGTAGCGCTCTTGCATCACGTTGATTTGGCGGGCGGGAACCTCGAAAGTTGGTGAGAATGTCCGCAGCGCAAGGCGGGTCGACATATTGCCGCCAACAATCACGATATCGAGGTCGGGCGCACCCGATACATTGGTATTAACGCCTGCACTTCTCGCAACCTCTAGGGCGAAGGTGACGCAGTGATTGGCCGAGACGTCGTAGGCGTCCGCACGCCCCGCGTCTCGGCCAGCTGCAACATTGGCCATGCGCGTCCCGACAAAACTCACCATCGTATCGAAAGCACCGTTAGCGAGTTTGACCCAGACCCCCTCGACAGCCCGGCCTACGCCGTTTGTGCGGACCAATTCGCGTCCCAAGGCTGCCATGCTGGCCGGATTAGGGTTGCCCCCCTCGGTAAATGTGACCGTGACGCCTGCGACCTCGGGGATGAACCGAACCTCGCCAAAGCCGGCCCGATCATATCGCCCGTATTCAGCGTATTTCACAGCTCCCGTCAGCCCGTTGATCACGGCTATACCAGCATGACCCAGGCCAAGAACTTTGGGGCCGCTAGCGGTGGCACTTTGGATCGACAGAGGGGGATCGCTATCAGGATCTGTGAAAGTTTGGCGCAGCGTCTCGCGGACATCGATTTCGAATGGAATTTGGCGCGCCACCTCAGCTGTCGGAATCAGGATTGGTTGGTTGGGATAGACCGGAGGGATGGCGACGTCACAGGGGTTGTCACACGGGCTGACGGGGTTATCGATTTCACGCATCAGATCATTGCCTCGACGTCAATGCAGCCGCGATCGCGTGCAACATTGATCAACCTGTCCGCCCGAATCGCGGCCGGAAGTCGGTGGCCATCGGCAAGTTCGGCCAAAGCCCAATCTTCAGCCAAGCACATTCGCCCCATTCGGATCTGAAGGCGCGACAGGGATTCGACGGCGTCGGCATCGGTTAGCCCGTGACGTTCGACTGTCATGCGGAACCCGTCGAGATCGCTTTGCGATAGCCCTTCGCGCTGGAACTCCGTCCCTCTGTCGCACCAGAACCTCTCGGATGCGTGGTGCCCATAGGCTTGCCTAAGACGGTTCGTCAGGTAAACAAGTCGGCGCGGAAGCGGCATGTCGGGTTTGGGGCAAAGCCAACATCCGCTGTTCGCTATGCATAGTGCCGCCTCGACGTGTCCGCCGTCAAAGACGGCAGGCCCGAACATCTCAGGCTCGGTCTGAAGCGAAAGGGCCAAACTATCTGTCTCCCAAAATCGGAAGAACAGCGGGCGGCCACTTTCGGACAAAATGCGTGGCAGCTTGCGCAAGTGACGGGTCTAGGTTTCTGGCGTCGCGGACGACAGGATCAGAAGAGCGGAAAACCGATCGAAATTGTGCCAAGGCAAGGCGGAACGCGTCATTAATGCAGAGAAGATCTCATCCGATGGTGTCACCTTCACCAGCCAAGGAGCAACGTCACCGTATTCTTCGGCCCATACCCCGCGAAACAGGCATTGATGGAAAGCACTCGACCCGGCCAACCGCTCAACCAAATTTGGAAATCGCGAGGCATCGATGACCGCATAGAGTTGTGAGGTGAGATCGAACCTATCAAGAGCTGAGGCGACAACGTCCGGAACGCTGCCGGGTTCAGAAGCGTCGGTCAGAGGGGTTACCGCTCTGATTGAAACCGGTCGCATCAAGGCGGAATTCCATCAAAAAACTTCTTATGGGGCCGAAGACCGCGTCGTGTCAAATATGAGTGAAGCACCGTTTGAGGATACGTCAACGGCAGCGTGGGTAGTATTGCAGTCGCCAACCTGCCGACAAACCGAACCTGCGTAAAACGCCGATACCTGCACCCGTCCTGCGCCTGAGCCCCCTAGCCTTGCAGCCCTGCATTGGCTAGACGGTCGAAAACGAGAATTGAGCCTCTCTGGGCTCACGCCTGCATGGGGAAGTTAAATGGCCGACGATTTCGAACTCGACACCGATGACCTCAAGCGCCGGATGGATGGCACGTTGGCGAACCTGCGCACGGAATTCGGCTCGTTGCGCACGGGGCGCGCCTCGGCCTCCATGCTGGAGCCGGTGATGGTCGATGCCTACGGAAGCCCGACGCCGATCAACCAGGTGGGCACCGTCAACGTCCCCGAGCCGCGAATGGTCACCGTCAACGTCTGGGACAAGGGTCTGGTCGGGAAGGTCGAGAAGGCCATCCGCGAAAGCGGTCTGGGCATCAATCCGCAGCTCAACGGCACGATCATCATGCTGCCCATCCCCGAGCTGAACGAAGAGCGCCGCCGCGACCTGACCAAGGTCGCCGGGCAATATGCCGAAGGCGCGCGCGTCGCCATCCGCAACGTGCGCCGGGACGGAATGGACAAGATCAAGAAGGCCGACGGCCTGGCCGAGGACGAAGCCAAGATGTGGGAGGCCGAGGTTCAGGAGATGACCGACACCTACATCAAGCGGGTCGATCAGGCGCTGGAAGACAAGCAAGCCGAGATCATGCAGGTCTGAGCGGACCGGATGGCGCGGGGGCCGCAGATGAACACGCGAACAGGGCGCCGGGCGAAGGGCGCAGTCGCAGGCGGGGGATGTGCCCGTCATCCGGGGGGTGACGAATGACCAGCGAGACCAGAACCGGCCCGCGCCACGTCGCCATCATCATGGACGGCAACGGTCGATGGGCGCAAAAGCGCGGTCGTCCCCGTCTTCTGGGACACCGGGCCGGCGCGCGCCGGGTTCGCGAAATCGTCGCCTCCTGTCCGGATCTGGGGGTGGATTACGTGACGATCTTCGCCTTCTCGACCGAGAACTGGAAGCGCACGCAGGCCGAGGTGTCGGGCCTCATGTCGCTGTTCCGGCGCTATATCGAGAGCGAGGCGCAGACCCTTTTGCAGCAGGGAACAAGGGTGCGCTTCATCGGCGACCGGCTGCGTCTGGACGCCAAGCTGCGCGGCCTGATGGACATGATCGAGGCGCTGACGGCGCATAACACGCGCTGCCACCTGACGATCGCGCTGAACTACGGCGGGCGGGACGAGGTGGCGCGCGCCACCAAGCGACTGGCGCGGGATGTGGCGAGTGGCGCGCTCGACCCCGAAGACATCACGGACGAGACCTTGCCGCGCTACCTCGACACGCATGTTCTGCCCGACCCCGATCTGGTGATCCGCACCAGTGGCGAGGCGCGGATCTCGAACTTCCTGCTCTGGCAATCGGCCTATTCCGAGTATGAATTCGTCGACACCCTCTGGCCCGATTTCACCCGCGAGATCTTCGAGGATGTCCTGAGCCGCTACGGCAGCCGCGAGCGTCGTTTCGGCGGGGTGAAGGTATGAACGACCGCATCGACCCCGCAATCGAGGACGAGGAAGAAGAGCCGCCCCTGTTCGACTTCGCCATGGACCAACCGCTGGAGCCGCAGGTTGCGGGCCGGTTTCAGGACCTGATCCCGCGTCTGTCGACGGCCGTGGTCCTGTTTCTGATCGGGGGTGCTGCGATCTGGCTTGGCGGGCTTTGGTTTGTGGGCCTGATTTCGATCATCACCGGTGTGATGCTGTGGGAACTGGCGACGATGCTGCGCACGGGGCCCAAGCGCGCCAGGCTGATGGCCGTGGTCGGGGGCGGGGCGCTGTTCGTGGCGAACCTGATCCCCATCGGGTTCGGTCTGCCGCTTCTGATGCTGGTGCCGATGGTGGGCGTGGCCTTCATCCGGCGGCACCGGCGGATCATGGTCATGTTCTCGCTCGCCATGGTTCTGTCGGGGCTGAGCCTGACGCAGCACCTGACGCAATTCGGGCTGGCCTGGATGGTCTGGCTAATCCTTGTGGTGGTGGCGTCGGACGTCTGCGGCTATTTCGCGGGGCGTATCCTGGGCGGGCCGAAGTTCTGGCCGCGTGTCAGCCCCAAGAAAACCTGGTCGGGTACCATCGCGGGCTGGCTCGGGGCCGCGATCATCGGCTTGATCTGGACCGTCTGGCTGGATGCCGGATGGGAGACGATCGGGATTTCCATCGCCCTCGCCATGATGGCGCAGATGGGGGACATCGCGGAATCGGCGGTCAAGCGGAAGATGGGGGTCAAGGACAGCTCCAACCTGCTGCCCGGCCACGGCGGACTGTTCGACCGGTTCGACGCGATGCTCGGTGCGGCCCTGATGCTTCTGGTGATCGAGAGCCTGTCCGAATTTCCCCCGATCCCCGGCGTCGGATGAGGCGGGTCAGTGTTTTCGGGGCGACCGGGTCCATCGGGCAGAGCACCCTCGATCTGATCGGACGCGGCGCCTATGATGTCGTCGCCCTGTCCGGCGGATCCAACATCGGCCAATTGGCCCGGGACGCGATCCGCCTGCGCGCCGACGTCGCGGTCACCGCTTTCGACGACAAGTTGTCCGACCTTCGCGACGCATTGGCCGGGTCGGGGGTCGCGGCGGCGGCGGGCAAGACCGCGCTGGAGGAGGCGGCGGACCGGCCCGCCGACTGGATCATGTCGGCCATCGTTGGCGCCGCGGGCCTGACCCCCGGGCTGCGGGCCTTGCGCCATGGCACGACGCTGGCGCTGGCCAACAAGGAGAGCCTGGTCTGCGCCGGCCCCCTGTTGATGGCCGAGGCGCGCAGGCACGGCGCCACGATCCTGCCGGTCGACAGCGAACATTCCGCCGTCTTCCAGACGCTGGTCGGCGAAGACATGGCGGCGGTCGAAAAGGTCATCATCACCGGATCGGGCGGGGGTCTGCGCGACTGGCCGCTGGCGCGTCTGGCCGAGGCGACGCCCGAACAGGCGGGCAAACATCCCAACTGGGACATGGGCCAACGCATCACCATCGATTCCGCCTCGATGATGAACAAGGCGATGGAGCTGATCGAGACCAAGGAGTTCTTCGGCCTGCCACCCGAAATGATCGACACGATCATCCATCCCCAAAGCCTGATCCACGCGCTGGTGCAGTTCAACGACGGCGCGCTGATGGCGCATCTGGGCACACCGGACATGCGCCACGCCATCGGCTATGCGCTCAACTGGCCCGATCGCGGGCCCGTCCCGGTGGAGCGGCTGGACCTTGCGAAGGTGGCGCAGCTTGATTTCCACGCGCCGGATCCGGCGCGCTATCCCGCCCTTGATCTGGCCCGCCGCGTGATGGGGCAGGGTGGGCTGTCGGGCGCCGCGTTCAATGCCGCCAAGGAGGCCGCGCTCGACCTGTTTCTGGCGCGCGCCATCCGTTTCACCGACATGGCCCCCCTCGTGGCGCGGGTGCTGGATCAAATGGACGCGGACAATCGCCTTGAAGCTGACACGTTGAGCCTCGATATGGTGCAGGATACCGATACCCGAGCGAGACAGATTGCGCGCGACCTGGCCTGATACAAGGTCGGCGTGCGCCCCGAGCAGGAAAGAAGACCATGGACGCAAGCCTCATTCCGCAGTTCGGGGGATTCCTCTGGACCGCCGTCGCCTTCATCGTCGCCCTGTCCATCATCGTGGCGATCCATGAATACGGCCACTACATCGTGGGGCGGTGGTGTGGGATCAAGGCGGATGTCTTCTCCATCGGGTTCGGACCGATCATTTTCTCCCGGATGGACAAGCATGGCACCCGCTGGCAGGTCGCGGCCCTGCCGCTTGGCGGCTACGTCAAGTTCCGGGGTGACGCGAACGCGGCTTCGGTCGGGGCCGATGGGTCGGTCCAGCAGATGACACCCGAGGAACGCGCACAGACCATGACGGGGGCCTCGCTCTGGCGTCGGTCGGCGACGGTTCTGGCGGGCCCGGTCTTCAACTTCATCCTGTCCATCCTGATCTTCGGAGGCTTCGCGCTCATGTCCGGGCGGACCGTGGACGAGCCTGTGATCGGGCCGCTGAAGCTCTTGCCTGAGGAGGTTGTCACGCTTCAACCCGGGGACAAGGTCCTGGCGGTCGCAGGCATCGAAGTCGAGACGCTGGCCGATCTTGCGACCACCGCCGAGGCGCTCGAGCCGAGCCCGACGCTGCCTTACGTCATCCTGCGCGACGGTCAGGAAATGTTGGTCGATGCCGCTTTCCCCATGCCCGCGCGGGCCGATGCGGTGATGCCGCGCTCGGCGGCATGGGATATCGGGATGCGCCCCGGCGATGTGATCACGGCCATCGACGGCCAGGAGATTCATTCGTTCAACGCGTTGCGCAACACCGTCGCCGCGGGCGAGGGCGCGCCTCTTGGCCTGACCGTCTGGCGCCCGACCGAAGGCGGCGGCGGCGAAGAGCTTGAGTTTACGCTGACCCCGCGCGGTCAGGATCTGCCCCTTGATGAAGGCGGGTTCGAGCGGCGTTGGTTGATCGGTGTGAACGGCGGGCTGTTCTTCGAGCCGGCCACCGAATCCGCCGGTCCCATTGGCGCGATCAGCTACGGGGTCACGCAGACCTACGAGGTCATCTCTTCCTCTCTCAGCGCGCTTGGCCATATCGCGGCGCAGAAAATCAGCGTCTGCAACCTGTCGGGCCCGGTCGGCATTGCCCAGACGGCCGGCGCAGTGGCCAGTCAGGGCACCGTCAGTTTCATCTGGTTCATCGCCGTGCTGTCGGCCGCCGTGGGCATGCTCAACCTGTTCCCGATCCCGGTTCTGGATGGCGGACACCTGGTCTTTCATGCCTACGAAGGTGTGCGCGGCAAGCCGCCGTCGGATACCGCCGTGCGCATCCTGATGACCGTCGGTATCGCGATGATGCTGGGTCTGATGGTCTTTGCCACCTGGAACGACTTCACCTGCTAGGCCGACTTCTGCCGGAATGGCGGGGGCGTCTTGGCACGCCCTTGCCCGACACCGTGAACGTACCGAAATTGCCCAAGCGGTGCCGCATTCCCGCCCCAATCCGTCGGCAAAAGCAGGCAACGTCATCGGAGGTGCATCATGCGTCACATGCAAAACGGATATCGCGGCCTGTCGGTTTTCATGGGCCTGAACATCGATCGACTGCTGTCGGCCTTTGCCATCGTGTTTGCGATGTTGCTTGCCGCCTGGATTCAGTCGCTCTGATCCAACATGATTTTTAAGGCACAGGCCCCCGCAAGGGGGCTTTGCTGCTTTGACATGCTCCTGCACCATCTGTAGTGGTCTTCGGCAAGAAGATCGCAAATGGGGCGGATGACATGGACGATCACGGCGGAGCCTCAAAAGGGGCCGGTCGGAGGGCTGCGGCCTATCTGGTAAATGGCTTTGGATTTCTGCGGCTGTCGCTGCTGACGCTTCTTGGGGCCGTCCTGATTGCCGGTGCGGCACAGGCGCAGACCTATCGCTTCTCCACGTTCGAGGTTCAGGGCAACACCCGGATCGAGACCTCCACGATTCTGGCCAACCTGGGTGTCACCCCGGGCGAGTCGATCACGGCAGGCCAGCTGAACGACGGCTTCCAGCGGCTTCAGGCGTCGGGCCTGTTCGAGACGGTGGAAATCGTGCCGCAAGGCGGCAAGCTTCTGATTATCGTGAACGAATATCCCACGATCAATCGCATCTCCATCGAAGGGAACGACCGGCTCAAGGACGAAGACCTGCTGACAGTCGTGACCAGCCAGCCGCGCCGGGTCTATTCCCCCGCCGTCGCCGAACGGGACGCCGCCAATATCGCCGCCGCCTATGCGCAGGCCGGGCGTCTGTCGGCGACCGTCCAGCCCAAGATCATCCGGCGCAGCGACAACCGCGTCGATCTGGTGTTCGAGATCGCAGAAGGCCGCGTGAGCGAGATCGAGCGTCTGAGCTTTGTCGGCAACCGCGCGTTTTCGGACCGTCGTCTTCGCCGCGTCCTCGAGACGACGCAGGCCGGCCTTTTCCGCGCGCTGATCGGGTCGGATACCTTCGTCGGCGACCGCATCGCGCTCGACACGCAGCTGCTCCGCGATTTCTATCTGTCGCGCGGTTATGCCGATGTGCAGGTCCTGTCGGCCACGCCCGAATTGTCGCCCAACCGTGACGCCTATTTCCTGACCTTCCGCATTCAAGAGGGGCAGCAGTTCACCTTCGGCGACGTGACCGCCGTCTCGAACCTGCCCGAGATTGACGTCGATCAGTATCAATCAGAGATCCAGGTCCGCCGCGGCAACGTGTTCAACCCGCAAAGCGTCGAGCGCACAATCCAGCGTCTTGAACTGCTGGCGACGCGTCAGGGCCTGACCTTCGTGCGCGTGACGCCGACCGTGCGCCGCAACGACGCCGACCTGACGCTGGACGTCGATTTCGTGATTGAAAAGGGCGAACGCCTCTTCGTCGAACGGATCGACATCGAAGGCAATGCCACGACGCTCGACCGGGTCATCCGTCGCGAATTCGAGACGGTGGAGGGCGACCCCTTCAACCCGCGCGAGATCCGTGCCGCCGCCGAACGCATCCGTGCCCTGGGCTATTTCAGCCAGGCCGAGGTTTCGGCACGCGAAGGATCGGCACCCGAGCAGGTGATCGTCGACGTCGACGTCGAGGAGCAGCCGACCGGATCGCTCGGCTTCGGGGCCAATTATTCCGCCGAAAGCGGCGTCGGGGTGTCGTTCAGCTTTGCCGAGACGAATTTCCTGGGCCGGGGTCAGGTCTTCAACTTCTCGGTCGACACCGGATCGGAAACCTCCAGCTCGTCCCTGACGTTCGTGGAGCCGTATTTCCTGAACCGCGACCTCGCGCTGTCGTTCTCGATCTTCTACAACGAGTCGTCGCAGGATACGCTGACCTTCGACACGCGCTCGGCCGGGTTCTCCACGGGGCTCAGCTTTCCGGCGGGCGAATACAGCCGCCTTGCGCTCAGCTATGGCTTCACCACGGACAAGTTGACCGAACGGCCCGGCACGACCTTGTCGCCGGTTCTGTTGCGGGACGAGGGCGAGGCGATCACATCCTTTGTCAGCTACACCTATACCTACAACACCATCGGCGGCGGTCTTGACCCGACGCGCGGCGTGCGGTTGCGGTTCGGCCAGCAGTTTGCGGGCATCGGCGGGGACGAGGAATTCGTGAAGTCGACCTTCCTTGCATCGGCGCAGCGCACGATCCGCAACGACGAAGTCACGCTGAATGCGACGTTCGAGGGTGGGGTCATCAACTCTCTGGGCGGCACCTTGTCCCGCCAGTCCAACCGCTTTTTCAACAACCAGTCCATCATTCGCGGTTTCGAATCCGGCGGCATCGGCCCGCGCGACCTGAACTTCTCCAACGGCTCGCTTGGCGGCAACTACTATGCCGCGGCGCGCTTCGAGGCGCAGTTCCCGCTTGGCTTCATCCCGGACGAATACGGGATTTCGGCGGCCACCTTCCTCGACATGGGGTCGGTCTGGGGGCTTGATGATGCGACAACGGTCGGAATTCCGATTGATGATGGGTTCTTCCTCAACTCGGCCGTCGGCGTCGGTCTGCTTTGGGACACGGCGATCGGACCGCTGCGGTTCAACTTCACCCGGGCCATCAACAAGCGCAGCTTCGACCGCGAGCAGACGTTCGACCTGACGATCCAGACACGCTTCTGATGCGACGCCTTGCGGGCCTGCTGCTGGCTGGCTGTGTCCTAGCCTTGCCCGTATCGGCGCAGCAGGCCGGGATGCCGCCTGTCGGTGTGCCGCAATCGGCTGTTGTCGTTCTCGACCGGGATCAGCTGTTCTCGACAAGCCTGTTCGGGCGCAGGGTCGCCCGCGACGTGGAGGCGGCGTCGACCGAACTGGCCACCGAAAACCGGCAGATCGAGGCCGATCTGGAAGCCGAGGAAGCGCGTCTGACCGAATTGCGCGCCACGATGGACCCTGCGGAATTTCGCCAGCTGGCCATCGACTTCGACGCGCGGGTGACCGACATCCGCCGTGCGCAGGACGCCAAGGGCCGGGCCATCACCGGACAGATCGAACGGGCGCAGCAGATCTTCTTCGAGCGGATCAACCCGATCCTGGTGGATCTGGCCCGCGAGGCGGGGGCGCTTGTGATCCTGGACCGCCGTTTCGTCGTCGCTTCGGCCGATCAGGTGAACATCACCGCCGTGGCACAGGCGCGGGTTGACTCCATCCTGGGCGAGGGGCCGCTGACCGATGCGCCCGCGCCACCCCCTCAAAGCCCGGCGGAAACGCCGCCTGCCGCCGACTAGGTCGGCAGCGGTGTTGCGGACGGCTTGCCCCGCACCCCCGCCGCGCGGTAAGCCCGGGGGACAGAAGACTGGGGGGACCGATGACGACCGAAGCCGATATCCACCTGATCCAGCGGATCATTCCGCATCGCTACCCGTTCCTGCTGATCGACAAGGTGCGCGATATCGTGGCGAACACCTCGGCTGTGGGCATCAAGAACGTGACCTTCAACGAGCCGCATTTTCAGGGGCATTTCCCCGGCACCCCCATCATGCCCGGCGTCACCATCGTCGAGGCGATGGCCCAGACCGCCGCCGTGATGGTCGGGGCGTCCAACGGCTTGGCCGACAAGGAATTCCTCGTCTATTTCATGGCCATTGACGGCTGCAAATTCCGCCGCAAGGTCATACCGGGCGACGTGCTCGAGTTGAAGATCGACGTGACGCGCGGCAAGCCGGGTGCCAAGGTCTGGCGCTTCCACGGGGTTGCCACGGTCGATGGCGAAGTGGCCGCCGAAGCGGATTTCACCGCCATGATGGACCTGCCCAAGGACGACGCGGCGTGAGCGTCGACCCTTCGGCGCAGATCCACCCCTTGGCGGTGATCGAGCCCGGCGCGACCATCGGCGCGCGGGCCAAGGTCGGCGCCTTCAGCCTGATCGGTCCCGAGGTTACCCTGGCCGAAGACGTCGAGATCCGCAGCCATGTGGTGCTGACCGGCTGGACGGACATCGGGGCGGGAACCATCGTATATCCGTTCTCGTCGATCGGCGAGGTGCCGCAGGATCTCAAGTTCGGGGGGGAGCGGACACGCCTGCGCATCGGCGCGCGCAATCGCATCCGCGAACACGTCACGATGAACACAGGCACCGCACAGGGCGGCGGCGAGACGGTGATCGGCGATGACGGTTTGTTCATGGCCGGATGCCACGTTGCCCATGATTGCCACATCGGAAACCGCGTCATCGTGGTGAACCAATCCGCCATCGCGGGCCACTGCATGATCGAGGATGACGTGATCGTCGGCGGCCTTTCGGGCATCCACCAATGGGTGCGGATCGGGCAGGGCGCCATCATCGGCGCGCTGTCGATGGTGACGAACGACGTGGTGCCCTACGGCCTCGTGCAGGGGCCACGCGCCGAACTGGACGGGTTGAACCTTGTCGGGCTGAAGCGGCGCGGCGTGGACCGGACCGATATTCAGGCGCTGCGCGTGGCTCTTCTGACCTTGAAACAGGGCGAGGGCACGTTCCTTGAACGGGCGCGCCGTCTGGGTGAGGAAACCGAGAGCGCCTATGTCCATCGCATGGTGGAGTTCATCACCGGCGCATCGGACCGCAGCTTTCTGGTGCCGAAGTGAGCAAGCTGGCGCTGGTGGCCGGGCAGGGCGGCTTGCCGCATCGCCTGGTCGCGGCGCTGCCGGACCAGATCGCCACCGTGGTCCACCTCGACGGCTTCGCGCCCGAGGGGGTCACCTCCACCGCTTTTCGCGTCGAACACCTGGGCAGCCTGATCGCCCGGCTGGTTGCGGAGGGGGTCAGCGATGTCTGTTTCGCCGGGGCCATCGCGCGCCCGGCCCTCGACCCCGCGGCCCTCGATGCGGCGACACTGCCATTGGTCCCCCGGATGATGCAGGCTTTGCAGGCGGCCGACGACGCGGCCCTGCGGACGGTCCTGTCGTTCTTCGAGGAGGCTGGCCTGCGCGTGGTGGGCGCGCATGAGTTGCTCCCCGACCTGCTCACCGTGCCGGAGGTGGGAACGCCCTCCGACCGGGCGCGCGCCGACATCGACCGGGCGGCGGCTGTTCACGCGGCCCTGGCCCCACTTGATGTCGGACAGGGTTGCGTCGTGGCCGCAGGGCAGGTTCTGGCGGTCGAGGCGATGCCGGGCACCGACTGGATGCTGGCCAGCCTGACCCATTTTCACGGGCCGAAAGGCGGCGTCCTCTTCAAGGCCGCCAAGGCCGGGCAGGACCGACGGGTCGACATGGCAACCATCGGTCCGGGCACCGTCACTGCCGCCGCCGCCGCAGGCCTGTCGGGCATCGCGGTGCGGCAGAGCGATGTTCTGGTGCTCGACCCCGAAGGGGTGAGCGATGCCCTGACCCGCACGGGCCTGTTCCTGACGGCCGTCGCGCCGTGACACGGCTGTACCTTATCGCCGGAGAGCCGTCGGGCGACAGGTTGGGGGCCGCGCTGATGGCGGGCCTGCACGACTTGGACCCGTCCATCGAGATCGCGGGCATCGGCGGTCCGGCCATGACCGCCAAGGGCCTGCACAGTCTTTTCCCGATGGAGGTTCTGTCGGTCATGGGGCTGACCGAAGTGCTGCCGCGCCTTCCCGACCTGTTCCGCCGCCGCGATCAGGCGGTCGAGGCGATTGCGGCCTTGGCGCCGGATGCGCTTGTCACCATCGACAGCCCTGATTTCTGCCTGCGGGTCGCGTCACGCGCCCGGGCGGCGCGGCCCGATTTGCGGACCATCCACTACGTCGCGCCCTCGGTCTGGGCCTGGCGCGAGGGGCGGGCGGCCAAGATGGCGCGCAGCATCGACCATGTTCTGGCGCTCCTGCCGTTCGAACCGGCCTATATGGAAGCGGCGGGCATGACCTGCGACTTCGTGGGCCACCCGGTCGTGGCCGAACCCCAGGCGAACGAGGCCGAGATCGCGGCATTCCGCGCCGAGGTAGGGGAGTGGATCGCGCTGGTCCTGCCGGGATCGCGGCGCGGCGAAGTCGCGCGCCTTGCCCCGATTTTCGGTGAGGCGCTGGAGCAATTGCCGCCGGGCACAAGGGTCGTCGTGCCGACGGTTCCCCATCTGGAGGCGACAGTGCGCGACCTGACACAGACCTGGCCGGGCAATCCGTTGATCGTGACGGATGCCGCGGCCAAGCGGGCGGCTTTCGGGGCGGCGACGGCGGCACTGGCCGCGTCGGGCACGGTTAGCCTGGAACTGGCGGCCAGCAGCACGCCCATGGTCATCGCCTATGACATGAGCTGGCTCAGCTGGCAGGTCATCAGCCGGATGATGAAAATCGACACGGTGACGCTGGTGAACCTGATCGCGGGGGAAATGGCCGTGCCGGAATACCTCGGCCCCGCCTGCCGCGCCGGACCCGTAGGCGCGGCCTTCGCGCGGTTGATGACCGTGCCATCGGAGCGCGAGCGGCAGTCAGCGGCCCTTTCGCTCACCATGGACCGCCTGGGACGCGGGGGCGAAGCCCCGGGCCTGCGCGCCGCCCGGTCGGTTCTGGCGCAGCTGCCAAAGTGACTTGCGGGGGGCCGCGATCACCGCTATCCCCGCGCCAAGGCACCCATAGCTCAGCTGGATAGAGCGCTGCCCTCCGAAGGCAGAGGTCTCAGGTTCGAATCCTGATGGGTGCGCCAATCTCCTTTCGATCAGGATTGTCGGGCGCGTTTGCGAGCCAGGAATGCGCTGACTTTCGGCAGGCCGGCGGCCAGGTCCGCGGGCGGGTTGCCGAAGCCGATGCGAAGCGTGCCTTCGACACCCATGACCGCGCCCGGCGTGAAAAGCACGCCCTCTTCGGCCAACAGATCGAGGCAGAAGGCCTCGGACGCCATGGGCAGGTCATAGCGCACCAAGGCGGTCGTCCCGGCGGCGGGGCGCACCCACGCGAGGCCAGGCTCCGCGTCGATCCAGGCGCCAAGGGTGGCAAGGTTCGCACGGGTGATCCGGCGCGACCGTTCAAGGATGCGGTCCGAAGCTTCGAGGGCCAGGGCGGCAAGATGTTCGTCGATCATTCCGACCGAGATGGTGGAATAGTCCCGGTGATGCGACACGGCGCGCAATACATCTTGCGGGCCGACGACCCATCCCAGTCGCAGGCCCGCAAGTGAGAAGGCCTTGGACATGCCCGCCGTCGCGATGCCCCGATGATAGATGTCGACGATCGAGGGGCCGATGCCGCCATCCTGTTCCGTGCCGCGATAGACCTCGTCCACCAGAACATGCGCGCCGACGCGGTCCGCAATCTCGGCGATCCGGGTCAACCCGTCGCGGTCGATCAAGGCACCCGTCGGGTTGTTCGGATTGGTCAGGGCGATGACCTTGGTGTCGGGGCGCAGGGCCTTGGCCAGACGATCAGGGTCGGGCAGCCAGCCGTCGCTTTCGTCCAAGGCAAGGCGCGTGACTTCCGCGCCCAGGCTTTCGGGGATGGACACGTGTTGCTGATAGGTCGGCACCAGGCTGACCACATGGTCGCCCGCCCCCACCATCGCCTGCCAGACGAGGGCGTTGGCCCCGGCGGTGCCGTGGCAGGTCATCACGTCCTCCCGCGTCCGGTTCGCATAGAGCGCCGCGATGGCGTCGCGCAGGCGGTCCGAACCCTCGATCGCGCCGTAAGTCAGTTTCAGCGGCAGAAGTTCGGCCAGATCGCCGTCGTTGCGCCCGGTGATCTGCAACAGCTCCGCCAGGGTCAGGCTGGTGACGCAGGTTTCGGCCAGGTTGTGAAGGCAATTGTTTTCATGGGCGTTCATCCACATCTCGACGCCGAAAGGTTCGATTTTCATGAGGTCTCCGGAAGGTGGACAAGGTCGCGCGCATAGTCGCGGTGGAATTGGGCATAACCAGGGGTGACATGGCGGAGATGCCCGCGCGTGAGGTCATGCAACGCGGGCAGATTGTGGAACGGGACCGTCGGAAAGCTGTGATGTTCTGCGTGGAACGGCATGTTCCAGGCCAGCATCCGGACCGCCCGGTTGGTCAGCGTCGTGCGGGAGTTTTCCAGCATGTTGGCGACATGCGGACAGCGCCCGTGTTCGGCCAACAGGTAGAGGCGGAGGACGGGCTGACCCAGAAGCAGGGGCACGATCCAGAAGGTGAGGAGGACCGGGGAGGCTGCAACGACGCTGCCGATCAGGAGGGCGAGGTAGAAGGCGAGCATCCCCCGTGCCTCGGTCGTGATGGCGGCGCGGCGCGCGTCCGGCACGAAACTGTCGGCGTTCCGGCCAAGGGCGTTGATCCCGAGGACGCGAAGTTGCCCGGCCCAGACCGGCAGACCCGTCAGGTGCCAGAGGTAGGCGGGCCAGCTGTCCGGCTTGGCGCTGGCCAATTCCGGGTCCTTGCCGGGGATCTGCGTGTGGCGGTGATGCGCCATGTGGAAGTGGTGAAACCAGGTCGCGGGCAGAAACAGCAGGATGCCGACCGCGCGACCAACGGTGCGGTTGAGCCAGAGGCTGCGAAACGGGGTGCGATGCGTTGTCTCGTGCAGAAGCGTGAAGAGGAAGACAAGCGCCATGCCAAGCCCGAATTGCCAGAGGGGGGTCAGCGGCAGGGTTGCAACGGCCACGGCGAAGGCCGCGATGACGGCCAGGTGCAGCGCGAGGTGGCGCAGGCCCGCCACATCGGAGGTTTGCGTCAACCGCGCCCGGGTCTCGACCGGGATGGCCGCGATCATGGCCCGGTGATCGGTGGGGGAATCTGCACGGTTGTCCATTCCCGGACCCTAGGGCGGCGGATCGGTCAGGACCAGATGGCGCAGGCTGTCAGGCCTCGGCTTCGATGCGTTGGCCGGTCTTCGGGTCGAAGAAAGGAAGGTTCGCCGGGTCGACGCCAAAGCGCAATGTCTCGCCCGCGACGGCGTGATGGACGCCCGCCAGGCTGACCGTGAAGGCATCGCTGCGCCCCGCCATGCGCCCGTGCAGCAGGGTGTTCGCGCCAAGCGGCTCGCCCATCTGGACGGTCATCGCCAGCGGGCCTTCGGCGTCGGGGATGACATGTTCGGGGCGGATGCCCACGGTGACCGGCCCCGACAGGCGGCTGTGCAGTGGCAGGGAGCTGTCGCCGATCGAAAGCGATCCGTCCGCCGCCACGCCGTCGAGGACGTTCATCGACGGGCTGCCGATGAACTGCGCGGCGAACAGGGTCTGGGGTCGCTCATAGACCTCCAGCGGCGTGCCGATTTGTTCGGCCCGGCCCGCGTTCATCACGATCATGCGGTCGGCCATGGTCATGGCCTCCACCTGGTCGTGTGTCACATAGAGCGCCGTGATCCCAAGGCGGTTCTGCAAGTCACGGATTTCCAGCCGCATCTGTACGCGCAGCTTGGCGTCGAGGTTCGAGAGCGGCTCGTCAAAGAGAAAGACCTTGGGTTGCCGCACGATGGCGCGCCCCATGGCGACGCGCTGCCGCTGGCCCCCCGACAGGTCGCGGGGGCGGCGGTCGAGATAGGGTTCGAGTTGCAGGAGCTTGGCTGCGTCGTCCACCTTGCGGTCGATTTCGGCCTTGGGCAGTTTGGCGATCTTGAGGCCGTATCCCATGTTCTGGCGCACCGACATGTGCGGGTAGAGGGCGTAGTTCTGGAACACCATGGCGATATCGCGGTCCATCGGCTCCAGCTCGTTCACGCGCTTGCCGCCGATGCTGACTTCGCCTTCCGACACGCTTTCAAGCCCCGCCACCATGCGCAGCAAGGTGGACTTGCCACAGCCCGAAGGCCCGACGATCACGATGAATTCGCCGTCGGCGATGGAGGTGCTGACGCCGTGGATCACTTCGGTCGAGCCGAACCGCTTCTTGACCGCCTTCAGGTCTACAGTTGCCATGCGTGGTCTACCTCTGGCCTATTTTTCGCTGTCCACGAGACCGCGGACAAAGAGCTTCTGCATTGAAATGACGACGATGACCGGCGGGATCATCGCAAGGATCGACGTCGCCATGATGACCGGCCAATCTGCGATGTCGTCGCCCGAAGGGAACATCTGCTTGATGCCCATGACGATGGTGTTCATCGACGGATCGGTGGTGATGAGCAGGGGCCAGAGATACTGGTTCCAGCCATAGATGAAGAGGATGACAAAGAGCGCGGCGATGTTGGTCCGGCTCATCGGGAAGAGGACGTCGATGAAGAACCGCATGGGCGAGGCGCCATCGACGCGCGCGGCCTCGGCCAACTCGTCCGGCACGGTCATGTAGAACTGGCGGAACAGGAAGGTCGCCGTCGCCGAGGCGATGAGCGGCAGGATCAGGCCACCATAGCTGTTGAGCATGCCGAAGCCCGCGATGACTTCGTAGGTCGGCACGATCCGCACTTCGACCGGCAGCATTAGGGTCAGGAAGATCAGCCAGAAGAAGACCATCTTTCCGGGAAACCGGAAGTAGACGATGGCAAAGGCCGACAGGAGCGAGATGACGATCTTTCCGACGGCGATGCCGATCGCCATGATCATGCTGTTCACCAGCATCGTCGCCACGGGCACGTTGACGCCCGACCCGAGCGCCTTGCCGTAGTTGACCAGAAACTGATCCCCGGGCCAGAGCGGCATGGGCGGGTTGGTGATTTCGGGCTGTGTCACGGTCGACGCCACGAAGGCGAGCCAGATGGGAAAGAACACGATCAGGACGCCGAACATCATGATCGCATGGCTGACCCAGAGGCCGGCGCCCCGCCGTTCGACCATGCCCGGCGGCGGATCCTTGACGGCTTCGGTCAATAGTGGACCCTCCGCTCGATGAACTTGAACTGAAACACGGTGAGCGCGCCCACGACCACCAGCAGGATCACCGATTGCGCCGCCGACGATCCGAGATCCTGACCGACAAAGCCGTCGGAAAAGACCTTGTAGACAAGGATTGTCGTCGCCTGTTGCGGCCCGCCCGAGGTGATGGTGTGGATCACGCCGAAGGTCTCGAAGAAGGCGTAGACGATGTTCACGACCAGCAGGAAGAACGTCGTGGGCGACAGCAGAGGCAGAACGATGGTCCAGAACCGCCGCCAAAACCGCGCGCCGTCGATGGCCGCCGCCTCGATCACCGATTTCGGCACGGCTTGCAGGGCGGCGAAGAAGAACAGGAAATTGTAGCTGATCCGGCCCCAGGCCGAGGCGACGACCACAAGGCCCATGGCCTCCGTGTCGTTGAGGACGTGGTTCCAGTCATAGCCGAGGTTGCCCAGATACCACGACACTACGCCGACGCGGGTGTTGAACATGAAAAGCCACAGGACACCCGCAATCGCGGGGGCCACGGCATAGGGCCAGATCAGCAGGGTCCGGTAGGTGCCTGCCCCCTTGATGAGCCGGTCCGCCACCACCGCAAGGAAGAGCGCCGGGACCATGGAGACCAGGGTGACAAGCGTCGAAAAGATCGCCGTCGTCAGGAAAGAGGCGCGGTAATAGGGGTCAGACAGAAGGAACTCGAAATTCCCGAGGCCCACGTATTGCATGGACAGCCCGAAGGGATCGGGAATGAACAGCGATTGCCAGATCGCCTGACCTGCCGGGTAGAAAAAGAAGATGGCCGAGATGACGACCTGCGGCGCGATGAGGCACAGCGGCAGAAGCCAGCCCTTGAACGTGACCCGTTTTTCCATGGAATACGCCCCGCAGATGGGGCGGACGGCCCCTGTGGGCCGTCCGCGCCTTTGTGATCAGCGGTTTGCCTGCTCGAACCGGCGAAGCAGCTGATTGCCGCGTTCGACCGCGCTGTCGAGGGCGGCCTGGGCGTCCTTGTCACCGGTCCAGACGGCCTCCAGCTCCTCGTCGATGATCCCGCGGATCTGGTCGAACGACCCGAGGCGCAGGCCCTTGGAATTGGCCGTCGGCTCGTTCGTCGTCATCTGGATGACCGCGACGTCGGTTCCGGGGTTTTCCTCGTAGAAACCGGCTTCGCGCGTGGCATCAGCGGCAGCGCTCGTGATCGGCAGATAGCCGGTGTCCTGGTGCCACTTCGCCTGCACGGGCGTGGAGGACAGGAACGCCAGGAATTCGGCCACACCTTCGTAGTCTGCCGCCTCGTGGCCTTCCATCACCCACAGGGAAGCACCGCCGATGATGGTGTTCTGCGGGCTGTTGCCGACGCCATCCCAATAGGGAAGCGGGCGCACGTCGAAGGCGAACTGCGCCTCTTCCTTGATGCCCGCATAGCCGGCGGAGCTTTCGGTAAAGAGCGCGCATTCGCCCGCCCGGAAGTTTGCGCCACCCTCGTTGCGACGACCGGCGTAGATGAATTTGCCCTCTTGCGCCCATTCACCCATGGCCGAGATGTGCGCGACCTGTGCCGGGCCGTTGAAGGCCAGCTCGGTGTCGACACCGGCGAAACCGTTGTCCTTCGTGGCGAAGGGCACGTCGTGATAGGCCGACAGGTTCTCCAGATGGATCCAGCTTTGCCAGGCGGTCGTCATGGGGCAATCAACGCCCGCTTCGGCCAGCTGGTCCAGGACGGCATCGACGTTCTGCCACGTGGACAGGTCCGTGTCGGGGTCGATGCCCGCCCCTTCGAGCAGGTCGCGGTTGACCCAGAGAACCGGCGTGGACGAGTTGAAGGGCAGAGACAGCATTTCGCCATCCGAGCTGGTGTAATAGCCTTTGACCGCGCCGATATAGGCATCGGCATCGAACTCCGCGCCCGAGGCCGCCATCACCTCTGCGACCGGGCGCACGGCCCCCTCGGCCGACATCATCGTCGCGGTGCCGACTTCGAACACCATCAGGATTTCAGGCTGCTCGCCCGCGCGGAAAGCGGCGATGCCCGCGTTCAGCGTTTCGGAGTAGTTGCCCTTGTGCGAGGCGACCACAACGTATTCGTCCTGGCTTGCGTTGAATTCCTCGACCTGCGCGGCGACGAGCTCGCCCAGGCGGCCGGTGAAGGCATGCCAGAACTGGATTTCGGTCTGCGCGCTGGCCATGAATGGCGCCAACACGGTGGATGTGGCGATCAAGGCGCCCGTGGCAAGATGTTTCATGAGTCCCTCCCAATAAGTCCTCCGAGACGTAGGTTTGGACTATAAATATTTCGTGACGCAAGTGTTGGTATTTGCGGATCGCGCCTGGACCTCGGAAAGCGGGGTCGTTCAGCATCGAAAACGTACCAGATATTTCAATGACTTGGGGAGGAGCGAAGCGCTTGAAGGCATCGAAATCGGCCAATGTGCCGACAGGGGGCGCTTGAGGGCGGCAACGCCGGTTCGACAAATGGGCGGGGCAAGGCTGCGGATGGTCCGTCAAGGTTTACCTGCAGCGCGGTGTTGCTAGAGTAGTCGTCGCCCCTGACCTTGGGGCAGAAGCAGACTGACGGGGATGGGATGTCGATGACCTCTGAGGCGACAGGACAGGACGCAGGCGCGCCAGCGGGCGGCATCTCCATTCACGCGGTCGATGTTTCGCGGGGCATTCCGGCCCATGGCCTCGGCGTGCGTCTGTGGCGGATCGACGGTCAGGACCGCACGCAGATTGCGGCGGGCCCCTGCGGCAAGGACGGGCTTCTGGACCATCAGGGTGCCAAGGGGGCGGGGATATCCGCGGGCGTGTACGAAGTCGAATTCGATGTCGGGGGATTCTTTCGGCAGGCAGGCGTCGCCATTCCGGACCCGCCCTTCGTCGACCTGGCCGTCTTCCGCTTCGGCATCGCGCGGGTCGAGGAACATTTCCACTTGCCGTTCAAATTCACGCCCTGGGGGTTTTCGATGTTCCGGGGCGGGGCCTGAGACGCGTCGCCTCGGTCAAAGGCTGAATTCAGGCCCATCGTAGTCTGTGGCGATGCGGATGTCCCCCTGTGCCACCTCGTTCCGAAGGCGCGCCATGTCGGCGGCGATCGTCGCGTCCACATCCTCGGCCAGCGTCAGATCGACCATGTCACCCTCAGCCAGGCCCAGATGTTCCACGCGAGACGGGCGCAAACCGTCGATCATGTCGGCGGCGGCCCGTTCGACCGCAAGATCGATGCGAGCCACGGCCGAGGCGGCGAACACATCCGGCTCGATCACGCACCAATCGAGTGCATTGCCAATCTGGCGTGTTCCAGCCGCGCGGCAGGCGTCGATGGCCCCCTGTCGCGCGCCGTTGAGCATGGTGAAAAGGATGTCGGCCCCGGCCGCGATCTGGGCGTTTGCCCAGGCCCGGGTGGTCGCGCTGTCATCTTGCGTGCCGCAGAACCCGGTCAGAATGCTGATTTCGGGATCAATGTGACGCGCGCCCGCGATGAAGGCGGCGCGTCCTTTCAGGCCCGGCTTGACCCGGTGCCCCGACAGATGGCCGATGATGCCGCTTCGGGTCAGGCGTGCGGCCAGGCAGCCGGCAAGAAAGGCGGATTGCTCCTGCAGGACGTCATAGCTGGCCAGATTGGGGCCGCTCACATCGCCTTGGACAACGGCAAACGCCTTGTCGGGGGTTTCCCCGGCGACCACCGGACTGACCAGATTCCCCTGGCCGCCGATGAAGATTACGCCATCGCTGCGCCCGGCGGCATCGCGCAGGGCGCGCTCCATCTGGGCGGGGTCATAGGCGACACCGTCGACGATTTCGACATCCGCATCGCGCCGTTCGGCCACGCGGTTCGCGCCGATCAGGGCGGCAGCGTTGAACCCCCGGTCGTGAAGCTGTCCGACAAAGATGACGGCGAGTTTCAAGGTCTTGACCCTTTCACTGCGGGTAGCGGGAATTGACCGCGCGCTCGGCGGCGGCGGGCAGAAAGCTGGCATCGAACACTTCGTCCGGTGCGGGTTGGTTGTCGTATCCCTTCGCCTCGGCGATCAGCCGGGCGATTTCGCAAAGGCGGTCCGGGTCGGCGGGGCCGATGCCGTCGCCCGAAGGGTCGCGCATCTCCAGTCCGAGGGTTCCGATCAGGCGCGCGCGGTTGGCCTTGCGATCGATCTGCGGATTGCGCCGTGCGACCGCGTCGATGGCGGCGTCCACATCTGTGATGGTATCGGCAAGGCCCCGGTTTACGGCCCGGCACAGACCGGCGACGGCCTTGGGGTGGGCCGCGCGGAAGGCCTGCGTGACCATCATCGCGCCGCCATAGAAGGCCGGTGCGTGGTGATCCCATTCGAGGTGGCGCAAGGCGGTCGAAGGGTCCACGCCCGCCTCGATGGCCTGCGCCGCGACGGTGTTCACGAAGCCGAAGATGCCGTCCCATTCGCCGCCCAGCATTTGCGGCACCATGACCTTGTGCGACAGGCCCGAGATGGTGATGTGAACCGCGTCCGGGTCGAGGCCCGTCGCCTTGCAGAATTCCGGGAACAGGAGCAACGCGGCATCCTGATCGTGCGAAATCAACCGCTTGCCGCGCAGATCCTGCGGGCCGCGAATGCCGCCTGCCGCATCGACGGCGATGGTATAGGGCGCGCGCCGGTGGATCGCCATGACGGCAACCGGTGTCTCCGTGGCTCCCGCGGCGCGCATCCGGACCAGTTCGTTCAGATCGCCGTATCCCGCGTCATAGGGTCCGGTCGCCAAGGTCTTCACGGCACGGGCCAGCGAATTGCCTTCGGTGAACGACACCTCCAGCCCCTCGTCGCGAAAGTAGCCCCGGTCGTCGGCCAGAAAGAACCAGGCCTGCGGTCCCGAATAGAAGGTGTTGAGGATGAACCGCACGGGGAGAAGGTCCCCCCGTGCGGTCGTCTCGCCCATGGGCACATCCATCGCGGATCAGCCGCCGTTGACGTTGGCCGCGATGATGAGCGGGCGCCAGACTTCGATGGTGTTGGCGACGAAGGCGTTGAAATCCTCGGTGCTCATCTCGGTGTGGCTGATGCCCCAGGTGTCCATCTGTTCGATGACGGGCGGGAGGGCCATGATGTATTCGACCGTCTCATGGATGGTCGCGACCATGTCGGCGTCCATGCCCGCGGGGCCGGACAGGCCCGTCCAGTTCTCGATCACCACGTCGTAGCCCTGTTCGCGGAAGGTGGGGATGTCGGGGAAACGGACCGAACGTTCCGGCGAGGCGATGGCAAGGGCGACGACTTCGTCATCCTCGATCATCGCGGCGTTCTGGGCCATCGAGTCGTAGAAGGCGTCGAGGACTCCGGCGCGGAAATCCTGAATTGCGGGCGCGCTGCCTTGGTACGGCACGTGGATCGTCGTGATCCCGAGCGCGGAATCCACCGCATTGCCAAGGATATGGGTGATCGACCCGACACCGGAGGACCCATAGGTGATCCCGTCACCATTGGCCGCGGCAATGAAACCGTCCAGGTCGGTGATGCCGAGCGATGGCTGCACGAACAGACCAGGGGTTGATGCGCCCAGATTGGCGATATGCGTGAAGCTTTCGACCGGATCGTAGGGAAGTGTGTCGAACTGGGTCGGCGCGATGGTGAATGGCGCGTTGTTTCCGAGGATCAGGGTCGTGCCGTCGGCGGGCTGCTGCGCGACATAGTCGGCAGCGACGGTTCCGCCCGCGCCGGGGCGGTTGTCGACCACGGCCCGCTGGCCGAATTCGGATTCGAGGTATTGCGCCAGAAGGCGCGCGACCAGATCGCTGGTGCCGCCGGGCGGGAAGGTGACGACGATGCGCACCGGCTCGTCGCTCCAGGCGCCGGGTTCGGCATGGGCGGATGTGGCGATCAGGGCGGCGGCGGTGACGGCAAGGCAGAGGGTGGAATTCATGGGGTTCGGAACCTTTCAGGGACAGGGGATGGGTGACGTCAGGAGGGCACGGTCATGGCCGCGCGGGCGCGCTTGCGTGCCGACAAGGCGGAGGCAAAGGCGTAGATCAGAAGCAGGACAGTGACCGCGATCAGCGCCGCGCTGATCGGCCGGGTCAGGAAGACGGTGGGATCGCCGCGCGACAGCAGCATGGCGCGGCGCAGCTGTTCCTCCATCATCGGCCCCAGGACGAACCCGAGGAGGAGGGGCGCAGGCTCGAACCGGTAGAGCCGCATCAGGTAGCCCGCCCATCCGAACAGCAGCGTCAGCCAGATGTCGAAGACGTTGTTGTTGACCGAATAGACCCCGATGCAGATCAGCACGATGATCGTCGGATACATGAAGCGGTAAGGGATCTGGAGCAGCCGGACCCACAGCCCGATCATCGGGATGTTCAGGATCAGCAGCATGATGTTGCCAAGCAGGAAACTGGCCACCAGACCCCAGAACAGGTCCGCGTGTTCCACCAGAAGGCGGGGGCCGGGCGTGATGCCGTGGATCATCAGCGCGCCGATGACCAGCGCCATGGACGCGCTGCCCGGCACCCCGAGCGTCAGGGTCGGCACAAAGGCGGTCTGGGTGGCGGAGTTGTTGGCGGATTCGGGCACCGCCACGCCCTCGATGGCGCCCTTGCCGAAGTTGGACTTGTTGGGCGACAGGCGCTTTTCGACGGCGTAGGCGATGGCCGAGGCGACGGTCTGGCCCGTGCCGGGCAGGGCGCCGACGATGCTGCCGATGCCGCCGCCGCGCAGGATGGGTTTCACCATGGCGCGCCATTCGGCCCAACTGGGATAGAATTTCTTGTAGTCTAGCTTGGTCTGCTGCGCGCCGTGGCGGTTGGCCTTGATCGACACGATCAACTCGCCCACGCCGAAAAGGCCCATGGCCACGATCACGAGGCTGACCCCGTCGCGCAGTTCCGGGATGCCCAAGGTAAAGCGTTCCGTTCCCGTGGTCAGATCGACGCCGACCGTGCCAAGCATCAGGCCCGCGACGACCATCGCTACGCCCTTCAACGGGCTGCCGTTCGAGACGGCAGAGGCGGCGACGAGGCCCAGAAGGATGACGGCGAAATACTCGGTCGGGCCGAAATTGAGCGCGAGTGCGGCAAGGGCAGGGGCCAGGACCGCCATCACGACCATCCCGATCATGCCGCCCCCGAATGACGCGATGGCGCTGGCGAAAAGGGCGATGCCGGCCCGGCCTTCGCGCGCCATCGGATAGCCGTCGATGCAGGTAATGGAGGAGGAGGGCGTGCCCGGGATATTCATCAGGATCGAGGCGATCGACCCGCCGTATTCCGCGCCGTAGTAGACGCCGGCGATCATTACCAAAGCCGTGGTCGGTTCCAGATAGAAGGTCAGCGGCAGGATCATCGAAATCGCGGCCATTGACCCGATGCCCGGCAAAACGCCGATGAAGGTGCCCAGAAAGACGCCGACGAAGCAGTAGAGAAGGTTCTGCGGCTGCATCGCAACCAACAGGCCGTCCCCGAAATTCGACAGGATTTCCATCGCTCAGAACCCCATGTAGGCGCGGAAGGGCAGGTCGAGGACGCCGATGAACAGGCCCCAGGACGCCAGCGAAACGCCCGCGCCCAAAGCCGCTTTCCCGATCCAGGGCAGCGTCCGGTCCGGCAGGCTGGCCGTGATGGTGGCGAGGAACACCGCGGGCACAAGGCCGAACCGCTCGGCCACGAAGGCGAAGATCGCCAGCGCCGCGCCGATGGCGAAGAAAGAGATCCAGTCGGGAACCTCGTCCAGGTGTCCGTTTCTGAGGTCACCCAGGATGATGCCCACGCAGATGATCGCCAGCGTCAGGCCCGACAGCACCGGAAACGCACCGGTCCCCAACCTGCGCGGGGTGCCGACGCCAAGCTCTACCCCGCCGATGACGAAGACGAGGCTCAGGGCCAACAGGCCGACACCGCCGAGGATTGCGACCAGGACAGGGACGGACCGGGCTTCGTCGCCACGGGGCTCAACTGACGACTGGGTTTCGTCCTCTCTCCGTTTCGCCGCATCGGGCGCGGTATCATGCGTCAAGTTCTTCATTGTTGACCCTCTGACGATGTGCGTGCTGCCGATGACGCCTCCCGCTCCAGCCGCGCCGAGGCCACGGAGACGACCTCATCCAGGGCGCGGGCGATTTCGGTTTCGGTATTCTGGTCCAGGCTGGAGGCGAATTGCGCAAGGACTGCGGTCAGATCCGGGGCCGCGTGGAGGGCGATGATGAACGGGAAGCCGTGGCGCGCGCGGTATTCGTCGTTCAGATGGCGCAGGCGTGCCCCGATCTGGTCATCCGCACGATCCAGAGACAGACGGCCCTGTTCGACCTGCGAGGCCGATGTCATGAGTGCCGGCTCCGGCGGTGCCAACTCGGGATGCGCGCGCAGAAGAACCAGTCGTTCATCGTCGGAGAGCGTAGTGATCTGTGCTCTCATCTGGGCCGTCAACTCTGCAATGTCGGTGAAGGGTCGGGCATTGGCGACCCGCCGGGCCAGCCAGGGTGACCGCTCCAGAATAGGGTCCAGCATCCGCGCCGCGTCCGCATCAGAGGCCCTGTTCAGGGCCTCGAGAAAACGGTCACTGTGGTTGGGACGGGTCATGGGGTCACCTTCCGGAATGGGTCAACGCTAGCGTCGCCCTGCGTTGCCCACAATTTCAAAATAATGCATTCTGCATTCTCGAAAAGTGTATGACCGGCACAGCAGGAGGGCGGCGGCCATGGTAAAATCGATGCAACTTCTGCCCCGATCCCTGACTTACCTCGAGGCCGTGGCGCGGGAGGGTTCGATCCAGGGCGCCTCACGCTCGCTCGGGATCGCGGCGTCGGCCATCAATCGGCACATCCTCGCGCTGGAGGCTGAATGCCAGATGCCGCTCTTCGAACGCAAACCACGAGGCATGGTCCTTACCGCGGCAGGGGAAACGGCCGTTCTTCTGGCCCGTCGGTGGCGCGCCGATCAGGAGCGGCTGACCGACGCGTTCCGGTCGATGCGCGGCGTCGAAAGCGGGACGGTCCGCCTTGCCGGAATGGACAGCCTGTCGAATTCGATCCTGCCGGCGTGCGTTCACAAGGTGGCCGAAACCAATCCCGGCATCCACCTGTCCATCGACATCATGCCGCCACAACAGGCGGCGCGGGATCTGGAGGAAGGGCTGACCGATCTGGCCCTTGCGTTCAACCTGCCGCCCGACAAGCATCGGCATGTGCTGTGGACGGCGTCGCTCCCCTTCGGCTGCTTGGTTGGCCCGGGCCATGCGCTTTGGGACAGGAAGGGAGTCGCCCTGAAGGATGTGGCCAGTTTCCCGATCGCCGCGCAAAGCCGCGTGCTCCCGGTTCGTCAGTACCTCGACCGCAGCCACAGCTGGATTTTCGAGCCGACGGAGCCGGTTCTGGTGACCAATTCACCGCAGCTGCTCAAGCAGGTCCTGAGGCAGGGACAACACCTGACCATCACGTCCCAGATGGATGCCATTCTGGAGCTTCTGTCCGGGGATCTTCGGTTCATCCGGCTGTCGGACACGACGTTGAAGCCGCAGAGCCTGAGCCTGGTGCTCGACCCCCGCCGCAACCTGTCGCATGCATCGCGCAAGGTGGCCGATGTGCTGACATCGCTTTTGCGCGACTTCCACGACCGATTGACGGCAAGCCAGGCCTGAGGCCCTGCGGCCAATGGATTAGCCATGGCAACGCACTGCACGGCCTGTTACCCCTGTTGCAGGGTCATTGCCTGCGGGACGCGGGTCGGCCGATAAGGGACCGGGCCGCAAGACCGTGACAGTATCGGAGCCGACATGATTGACATGAGATCGCTTGCGTCAAAGTGCGACAGGAATGCGTTCGAAACCTGAAGACATACGAAGAAGATCAAGAAACAAGATGCACAACCGGTGCTGGAAAGAAGAATATGTCGATCAAAGCCGCCATCTACCATCTGACCCACTACGCGTATGATCGCCCCGTCTCGCTCGGGCCGCAGGTCATCCGGTTGCGCCCCGCACCGCACAGCCGGACGCGCGTGCTCTCACATTCGCTCCGGGTTTCGCCCGCCGATCACTTCGTGAACTACCAGCAGGATCCCTATGGCAACTGGCTGGCGCGCTTCGTCTTTCCGAACCCGGTCCGCGAACTGAAGATCGAGGTCGATCTGGTCGCCGACATGACGGTCTACAATCCGTTCGATTTCTTCGTCGAGGAAAGCGCCAAGGAGTGGCCCTTCGAATACCCTGAGGACATTTCCCCCGATCTGGTGATCTATCGGACGCCCGAGGCGACGGGCCCTTTGCTGGACAACTTCCTGGCGACCATCGACCGCAGCCCGCAGACCACCGTCGATTTCGTGGTCGGCCTGAACGCGCGCCTCGCGCAGGAGATCGGGTATGTGATCCGCATGGAGCCCGGTGTGCAGACACCGGAGGAGACGTTTCAGACGGGCAGGGGCTCGTGCCGGGATACCAGCTGGCTGCTGGTGCAGGTTCTGCGAAACCTCGGCTTTGCGGCGCGGTTCGTGTCCGGCTACCTGATCCAGCTGAAGCCCGACCTTGTCGCGATCGACGGACCCGCCGGGACCGACAAGGACTTCACGGACCTGCATGCCTGGTGCGAGGTCTATCTGCCGGGTGCAGGCTGGATCGGACTTGATCCGACCTCCGGGCTGCTGACCGGGGAAAGCCACATCCCGCTTGCCGCGACCCCGCATTACCGCAATGCGGCCCCCATTTCGGGCGCGGCCAGCTTTGCCGAAGTGAATTTCAACTTCGACATGCGGGTGGACCGCGTGGCCGAACATCCGCGCATTACCAAGCCGTTCTCGGACGAGTCCTGGGAGGCGCTGGACAAGATGGGGGCGAAGGTCGATGCGGCCCTGGATGCAGGCGACGTGCGCCTGACCATGGGCGGGGAGCCCACGTTCGTGTCGATCGACGATTTCGAGGCGGACGAATGGAACACCTCTGCCGTCGGCCCCACGAAACGCGGACTTGCCGATACGCTGATCCGGCGCCTGCGGGACGAATTCGCGCCGAACGGGTTCCTGCATTTCGGCCAGGGCAAATGGTACCCCGGAGAGACGTTGCCGCGCTGGACGTTCTCGCTCTATTGGCGTCGCGACGAAAAGCCGATCTGGTCCGACGACACGTTGATTGCCCGCGAAGACGCGGACAGCGGTGCCAAGGCCGAAGATGCCGAAGTGCTGCTGTCCCATATCGCCGACGAACTGGGCGTCGCGCAGGACTTTGTCGTGCCCGCCTACGAGGATCCGGCGGTCTGGATCGCCAAGGAAAGCAACCTGCCCGAGAACGTGACGCCGCAGAACTCCAAGCTGGAAGACCCCGAGGAGCGGTACCGCATCGCCCGCGTCTTCGCCCGGGGGCTGACGAAGCCATCTGGCTATGTCCTGCCGGTCCAGCGTTGGCAGGCGAAAGCCGCGGGGCGTGCCTGGCGGTCGGAGAAGTGGAAGACCCGGCGCGGCAACCTTTTTCTTGTTCCCGGGGACAGCCCGGTCGGTTACCGCCTGCCGCTCGGCACGCTGCCGCATGTCCCGGCCTCGGATTATCCCTACATCAACACCCAGGATCCGACCGTTCCCCGCGACCCCCTGCCGGACCCCGTGACGGAACCCGCCGCGCGGGAACAGAAGCAGGCGTCCTTTGCGGCAAGTGCGGCGGTGCAGGAGCGGGTCGAGCAGGAGCTTGGCGAGTTGGGCGGCGCCGTGCGCACCGCTTTGTCGGTCGAGCTGCGCGATGGCCGCCTGTGCATTTTCATGCCGCCCGTCGAAAAGCTGGAGGATTATCTGGATCTGGTCGCGGCGACCGAAAGGGCGGCCAAGGCCTTGAACCTGCCGGTTCATATCGAAGGGTATTCGCCGCCCGATGACCCGCGCATGAACGTGATCCGCGTCGCCCCCGACCCGGGCGTGATCGAGGTGAATGTCCACCCCGCCGCCAATTGGGCGGACTGCGTCAAGATCACCGAGACGGTGTACGAGGCCGCGCGCCAGACGCGTCTTGGCGCTGACGCCTTCTTGATCGACGGCAAGCACACCGGGACCGGCGGCGGAAATCACGTCGTCGTCGGCGGCGCCACGCCCGCCGACAGCCCGTTCATCCGCCGCCCGGACCTGCTCAAGAGCATGATCCTGTTCTGGCAGCGGCACCCCAGTCTGTCCTACCTGTTTTCCGGCCTCTTCATCGGCCCGACCAGTCAGGCGCCCCGCATCGACGAGGCGCGCCACGACAGCCTCTATGAACTCGAGATCGCGCTGGCCCAGATCCCCAAGGCAGGCGAGGCCAATCCCGCCACGCCCTGGTTGCCGGATCGACTGCTGCGCAACATGCTGACGGACGTCACGGGAAACACGCACCGCGCCGAGATCTGCATCGACAAGATGTTTTCGCCCGACGGCCCGACCGGACGGCTGGGGCTGGTCGAGTTTCGCGGCTTCGAGATGCCCCCGAACCCGCGGATGAGTCTTGCGCAACAGCTTCTGGTCCGCGCCATCATCGCGCGGCTCTGGCAATCGCCGCTGGAGGGAACTTTCGTCCGGTGGGGCACCAGCCTGCACGACCGGTTCATGCTGCCGCATTTCGTCTGGGATGATTTCAAGGACGTGCTGCGCGACCTGTCCGAACATGGCTTCGAGATGCGCCCCGAATGGTTCGAAGCCCAAGCCGAGTTCCGGTTCCCGTTCTGCGGCGAGGTTGAAACCGACGGCGTCCAGCTGGAAATCCGGCAGGCTCTGGAACCTTGGCATGTGCTGGGTGAAACCGGCGCGATCGGTGGAACGGTCCGCTATACCGACAGCTCGACGGAACGCCTTCAGGTCAAACTGACGGCGGCGGGTCACGACCGCTACCACGTGCATTGCAACGGGCGCAAAGTCCCGTTGCAAGCGACCGGGCAGGGCGGGGTCGGCGTGGCGGGCGTGCGGTTCAAGGCCTGGCAGGCCTCGAACGCCATGCACCCGGTTCTGGAGGTGGATGCACCCTTGGTCTTCGACATCTACGACAGCTGGACCGGTCGCGCGGTCGGAGGGTGCAAATACCACGTCGCCCACCCCGGCGGACGGAATTACGACACCTTCCCGGTCAACGGAAATGAGGCCGAGGCGCGGCGTCTGGCCCGGTTCGAGGCGCATGGACATAATCCGGGGGCCTATGCCCCGGCGCCGGAAATGCCGCATCCGGAATTCCCGTTCACCCTGGATCTGCGCCGCAAGCCCGGTTTCTGACCCGGGTTTATTGCGCCTCGATCAGATCGTGGATGAACTTGAGCTTGTCGGAGATGACGGGCGTCAGGGCGAAGGGATAATAGTCGCGATGACCCATGGCCCGGTTCATCGCGTTCATCGCGACCGTGAGCGGGACCCAGTGTTCCAGCAGCTGTGCATGATCGGAAACATGATAGGGATCGTCCAGCTGAACAAGCTGCGGCGCGCCCGGAATGATGGGCTGCGGGTTCAGGCCATAGGCATAGGCCGTCTCCAAGCCGCCGACCATGTGGAAATAATGCGCCCAGGTTTCCGCGAAATCCTCCCATGGGTGGGCGCAGGCGTATGAGCTGACGAAGGATTGCTGCCAATCCGGCCTGGGACCGTTGGCGTAGTGGGCCCTCAGCGCCGCGCCATAATCCGCGCGATCGTCCCCGAAGGTCGCGCGGCACGCATCCAGCATGTCTTGCCCGACGATCAGCTTTTCCCAGTAGTAATGCGCGACTTCGTGCCGGAAATGCCCGATCAGGGTTCGATAGGGTTCGCGCAGGGCCGTCCGGTGCTTTTCGCGTATCGCATCGTCGGCCTCCTCGATGTTGATCGTGATGCACCCGCTGGCGTGCCCGGTCATCACCCGTTTCACCTTGCCGTCTGGCTTGATCTCATCGCTCAGGAACTCGAACATGAGCGAGCCGGTGGTGCGATCCGGTTGAGGTTCCAGAGGCAGGCCGAACTTGATCAGCGCATAGAACAGCCGCCTCTTGGCGCGTTCCAGACGGCTCCAATGCCCGGCCTTGATCGGGTCGAAGGTGTCAGGGATTCGCGTGGTGTGAAGACAGCTGAGGCAAAGCCCCGTTGAGTCATTGCTTTCGCGCAACCAGTTGCAGCCGATTTTTTCACGATTGCTGCAGCATGTTCTGCCGGATGGTGCGGTCATGTCCGGTGTCAGCCCGACCAACTGATCCTCGAGCGGCGCATAGGCGAGAACGGCATGACAGGTGAAACACTGGCTGTTGTTGAAGTGCACCTGATTGCCGCACTGCGGACACATGAATCGACGCATCGGGTGGCCCCATTGCTGGTGAAAAAAGCTGCGACACGAAAATTCAGTGCAGGCCATCTGCTACACGAACCGGCAAACGGCCACCACAGGCATATGCGTCGACGCTCTGACTGATGGCCTGGCTCGCCTTGTCGGCGCAACATGGCTGACGCATGCAACCACCAAGCCGTCACAGTACGCATTCCGGCATTCGGCCAGCAGTATTTCGGCGTACCGGACCAGATTGGCAAGCCAAACAAGTAGTTGGAAGTGGCGGAGAGACAGGGATTCGAACCCTGGGTAGACTTTCATCCACAACGGTTTTCGAAACCGTCCCGTTCGACCACTCCGGCACCTCTCCGCGCCTGTGGTGTGGCGCGTCTTTAGGCAAGTGTCGCGACTGCTGCAAGAGGATCACGCGGCTTTTCCCAATCTTCCGTGCATTGATGCGTCATGGGTTCTCAAACGGGTTCGCAGCGTGTTCACTCGCGGGAAGGGATAGAGGAGCAGCCAATGAAAAAACTCACCCGCATCGTGACCGCCACCCTTCTGGGCTTCGGTCTTGCATATGGAGCCGCACAGGCGGAGCCGATACCAACCCTTCAGGCCGAGGTCGACCCCGTTGCCGACGTCATGCGCGCCGCCCAGATCGAGGCGCTGATGCAGGTCGTGGCGACCGAGGGCGCGCGACACGGCATTCGTCTTGAAGGTTCGCTTTTTCCGGGGCGGGGCGGCGGGGCCTGGGCCAAGGCGGTCTCGGTCATACAGTCGCCCGAACGTCTGTTTTCGTTGATCGACGAGACCTTGCGCCGCGAATTGAGCCCGCAGGACGTGCAGGCGGTGACAGCGTTTCTCGACAGTGACCTGGGGGCGCGCATCATCCACAGCGAAGTGACTGCCCGGCGGCATATGCTCGACGTCGGGATCGAGTCGGGTGCAAAGGCGGCCTCCGCGATGCTTCTGTCCGAAGGGACCGCGCGGGCACATCTCATCGAAGAGATGATGACCCGCCTGGGCCTGGTGGAAACCAATGTCTCCGGCGGCCTGAACGCCAACTTCGCCTTCTACAAGGGGCTTGGCGATGGCGGGGCGTTGGCCAGTCGTCTTACCGAAAGCGAGATGATCTCGATGGTCTGGGATCAGGAAAGCGCCGTTCGCGATGCCACCCAAAGCTGGCTGCGCGGATACCTGACGCTGGCCTATACCCCGTTCAGCGAAGAGGAACTGCGCCTCTACATCGACTTTGCCGAAACCGATGCCGGGCGGCGTTATACGGCAGCGATGTTCGCCGGATACGGCCGGGTGTTCGAGACGACGTCCTACGATCTGGGACGGGCGGCCGCGCGGTTCATCGCCGAGGACGCCATCTGAGGCGGGTCTGCCCCGGCGGGTCTTGACGCAGGGCAGGGGCCGTGGAATAGCGGCGGCGGGCTACGAGGCGACTCGTGGCCCACTATATTTTTGCATGTCCCCAGAGGGCACGCTGTTCGAGGTCGGCGCCATACCCAAGGGTTCGTGCCGGTGAACGTCCGAAAGGGCGACCGCAGGACGCGACAGAAAACAGGAGGAACGGAATGTTTGCCGTTCTAAAGACCGGTGGGAAGCAGTACCGGGTCGCCGCTGGCGACGTGCTTCGGGTTGAAAAGCTGGCTGCGGAAGCCGGTGAGAAGATCCAGTTCAACGACATTCTGATGCTCGGCGGTGACAAGGTGACCGTCGGTGCCCCGATGATCGATGGTGCCGCGGTTCAGGCCGACGTGATCGACCAGATCAAGGGCGAAAAGCTCATCCACTTCGTCAAGCGTCGCCGGAAGCACGGCTCGCAGCGCACGAAGGGTCACCGCCAGAAGCTGACGCTGATCCGCGTGACGGACATCCTCCCCTCGGGCGGCGACAAGTCGGGCGTCAAGGCCGCAATCGGTGCCGGTTCGGTGTCCGTGGCTGCCGTTGCCGCCGCGACGAAGCCCGCCAAGGCCCCCAAGGCCGAGGCCAAGCCGGCCGCGAAGCCCGCCGCCAAGAAGGCCGCTGCTCCGACGAAAGCCGCCGATAACGCCGCCGCACCGACGGAAGTTGCGGGCACCAAGCCCGGCAACCTTCTCAAGGCAGCACGGGGCGGCAAGGCCGACGATCTCAAGAAGATCTCGGGCGTCGGTCCCAAGCTCGAGGGCCTGCTCCACGAGAACGGAGTGTTCCACTTCGACCAGATCTCCGCTTGGGGTCCGGAAGAAATCGCCTATATGGATGACAAGCTGTCGTTCAAAGGCCGCATCGAGCGTGATGATTGGATCGCGCAGGCGACCCAGTTCGCCGCAGAACAGGAGTAATATCTCATGGCACACAAGAAAGCCGGTGGTTCCTCCCGCAACGGTCGCGACTCTGCAGGCCGTCGCCTTGGTGTAAAGCTGTTCGGGGGCCAAGCGGCCATTCCGGGCAACATCATCGTGCGCCAGCGCGGCACCAAGTGGTGGCCGGGCGAGGGCGTGGGCATGGGCAAGGATCACACGATCTTCGCAACCGTTGAAGGCGCCGTAACGTTCCGCAAGGGACTGAAAGGCCGAACCTTCATCAACGTGCTTCCGGTTCAGGAAGCTGCCGAATAGGCCGTCTCTGACTGGACATAAGAAATCCAAGGGATCGGTCTTCACGGACCGGTCCCTTTTCTTTTGTGGATGGGGCTGGACTACTCACGGCCTTACCGGGCGCTCACTCTGAAAAAGAACGGATCGGCAAGATGGCATTCGCGAAGAACGATCTGATCCCGCTGCCCTGCGTCGCGGTCCGGGCCGTCCCATGACCGGGGAGAGTGAAGCCCTGGGCGCACTTCCCGAAATGACGGGCCCCCGCCTGCATCTGCGCGCGCCGTGCGATGCAGATGCGACCGCGCGCATGGCGCTTGGCTACGATCCCACGATCCTGCGCGCCTATGGGGCGGAGGTCGCGGATCAGGCCAGCTACACCGAGGCTCGCGCCCAATCCTGGCTGGCCGAGCAGCGTCAGGCCATGGCCTGGATGATCACCATCGACGGCAGACTTCTGGGAACCGTCCGCCTTCACAGCCACGTCCAGGCCGACCGGCGCGCTCAGATCGCCATCGGCCTTCTCGACAGCGCGAACCTCGGCCACGGCTATGGCACCGAAGCGATGCGGCTGGTCCTCGATCACGCCTTTGACGGCATGGGGTTGAACCGCGTGTCGCTGCGCGTGCTGGCCGACAACGCGCGCGCGATCCGCTGCTATACCCGCCTCGGCTTTGTCACCGAAGGCCGGGAGCGTCAGTCGGCGCGCGTCCCCGGCGGCTGGCAGGATGACCTGATCATGGGCCTTCTGGCCTCCGAATGGTCCGCGCAGGGGGATGCTTGATGAGCGTCGCTGTCCTGCCATTCCTGGCCTTCGCGGTCAGCCAGGTCGGCACGCCCGGCCCGGCCAACATGGCGCTGATGACGACCGGAGCGGCGTTCGGGCTGCGGGCGGCCTTGCCCTTCGTGGCGGGGGTGGCCCTGGGCAAGCAGCTGGTCATCTGGCCCGTCGGTTTCGGCCTGATGGAACTGGCCGCCCGGGCCCCCTGGGCGTTCGAGACACTCAAATGGGCCTCGGCCGCCTATATCATCTGGTTAGCCTGGCGCGTGGCGAACATGCGTCTGGCCGATGCCGGTGACGCCAAGGCTCCCGGGTTCCTGGCCGGCCTGATCGTCCATCCGCTCAATCCCAAGGCCTGGGCGATGATCACCGGGGGCTTCACCGCCTTCGTCGAACCCGGCACCCCGACGCTCGAGGCGACGGCGACCATCGCCGCCTGCCTTCTTGGTGTCCAAATCCTGTTGCATCCCTTGTGGACATGGGGCGGCAGCCTTGTCGCCCTTCACCTCCGCGGCACCTCCGCGGAACGTTATTTGATGTGGAGCCTCGCCGCCCTGACGGTGGCGAGTGTCCTGTTCGTGTTGTTCGGAGGAGGAACACCATGACCCCCCAACGTGCGCCCATCCGGCTCGACTCGGTCGAAACGGCCGATCAGGCCGTCATCATCACGCCCCGGCTGACCCTGCGGCCGCTGCGCCGATCGGACATGGGTTTGATCGAGCAATATGCCGGCGACCGGCGCGTGGCCGAGATGACGACGACGATTCCCCATCCCTTGCCCCCCGGGGCCACGGATGCCTTCGTCACGCGCAGTCTGGCGCGCAATCCGGGCGAAGTTGTCTGGGCCATGGATGCCAGCAGCAGCAACCTGGGCGAACTGGTCGGGGTGATCAGTCTGGACCAGATGGATCGCGGCCAGGCCGAGATCGGCTATTGGGTGGCCCCCGTGGTCTGGAACACCGGCCTCGCGACCGAGGCGATCACCGCCCTGATCGAGACGAACCCCTTGGGCAACCGCCAGATTTTCGGCAAGGTCATGCAGGACAACCCGGCGTCGGCCCGCGTGCTGACGAATTGCGGGTTCGACTACATCGGCGATGCCGAGGCGTTCAACGTGGCCCGTGGCGCGATTGTTCAGCAATGGACATATATCCGTCAGATGGCCTGACGGGTCGGCTGCCGCCAGCGGCCCCTTGAACGGGGCGGTCGGCAGACCTTGGGCCGTCGTCCCGCCACCGACAACCGCGCCTTGAGACTGCGCGGAAACCCTAGTATCGGACGGGCCAAAGCAGACGGGACGACAGCATGAAATTTCTCGACCTTGCAAAGGTCTACATCCGCTCGGGCGGCGGCGGTGGCGGGGCGGTGTCGTTCCGGCGCGAGAAGTATGTCGAATTCGGCGGTCCTGACGGCGGCGACGGTGGTCGCGGCGGCGATGTGATCGTCGAGACGGTCGAGGGCCTGAACACCTTGATCGACTTCCGCTACCAGCAGCATTTCTTCGCGAAATCCGGCCAGGGCGGCATGGGCAAGCAGCGGACCGGCAAGGACGGCGACACCATCGTTCTGCGCGTGCCTGTCGGGACCGAGATCCTGGACGAGGATCAGGAGACCGTGATCGCGGATATGACCGAACTGGGTCAACGCATCGTGCTGGCCAAGGGCGGCAATGGCGGTTTCGGCAATCTGCACTTCAAATCCTCGACCAATCAGGCCCCGCGCCGCGCCAATCCGGGGCAACCGGGGGTGGAGCGGACGATCTGGCTGCGGCTCAAGCTGATCGCCGATGTCGGCCTGTTGGGGATGCCAAATGCCGGCAAATCGACTTTTCTGGCTGCGACTTCGAATGCGCGGCCCAAGATCGCGGACTATCCCTTTACCACGCTGGTTCCGAACTTGGGCGTGGTCGGCGTCGACGGGGCGGAATTCGTCGTGGCCGACATCCCCGGCCTGATCGAGGGCGCGCACGAGGGACGCGGGATCGGCGACCGGTTCCTGGGCCATGTGGAGCGGTCGGGCGCGTTGCTGCATCTGGTCGACGGGACAAGTGCCGATGTGGTCGCGGACTACCAGACGATCATCACCGAGCTGGAAATGTATGGCGAGGGGCTGGTCGACAAGCCCCGCCTGACCGTCCTCAACAAGATCGACGCCATCCCCGAGGATGAGCTGGAGGAGCGTCGCGCGGCGCTCTCTGCCGCCGTCGGCGATGACGTCATGGTCATGTCCAGCGTCGCGGGCACCGGTGTGACCGACGTGTTGCGTGCCCTGCGGCGCCTCATTGGGCACGACACCTCCCATATCGAGGACGAAGCGGAGGACAGCGCGGGGGACGAACCGTGGTCGCCTCTCTGACCGAGGCGCGCCGGGTCGTCGTCAAGATCGGCTCCGCGCTTCTGGTCGATGCCGAAACCGGACGGTTGCGCCATGATTGGCTGGCCGGTCTTGCCGCCGATGTCGCGATGCTGCGGGGCATGGGCAAGGATGTGATCGTCGTCTCGTCGGGATCCATCGCCCTTGGTCGCCGCGTCCTGGGCCTGACCGCCGCCCTGTCGCTGGAGGAGTCGCAGGCCGCCGCAGCCGTGGGACAGATCCGCCTGGCCGCCGCCTATGACGACGCCCTGTCGCCCCTTGGCGTCACGACCGCGCAGGTGCTTCTGACGCTGGACGACAGCGAGGATCGCCGCCGTTACCTGAACATGCGCGCCACCTTCGAGACACTGCTGGCCATGGGCGCGGTTCCCATCGTGAACGAAAACGACACCATCGCCACCGACGAGATTCGGTTCGGTGACAACGACCGGCTTGCGGCGCAGGTCGCGGCCATGGCGGGGGCCGAGGCCTGTGTCCTGTTGTCGGATGTGGACGGGCTCTACACCGCCAATCCGAACCTCGACCCCGAGGCACGGCACCTCGACATCGTGCCCGATATCACGCCAGAGATCGCCGCCATGGCGGGCGAGGGGGTGTCGGGCCTGTCGAAGGGCGGCATGATCACCAAGATCATGGCGGCGCGCACGGCCACCGATGCGGGCTGTGCGTTGGGCATCACGCGCGGAACGGATAGGCCGCTGTCGGCGCTGATCGACGGGGCGCGGGCCACCTGGTTCCTGCCCAAGGGCGACCCCCGCACTGCGCGCAAACGCTGGATCGCGTCGATGAAACCGCGTGGCACTGTGGCCATCGACCAGGGCGCGGCGCAGGCGTTGGCGCAGGGCAAATCCCTGCTTCCAGCCGGTGTGACCTTCGTGGGCGGGCATTTCGACCGGGGCGATCCGGTCACCATCGAAGGGCCGGACGGGCGCGCCATGGGCCAGGGGCTCATCAGCTATTCGGGCGATGACGCGCGCAGCATCCGGGGCCTGCGGTCGGGTGACATTGCCGAACGCCTCGGCTATTCGGGACGTGCGGCCCTGATCCACCGCGACGATATGGCGATCTGAGGGGATGTGATGAAGGATTTCGCGGACGACATTCCCGGCCTGATGCGCGACATGGGCCGCGCGGCGCGGACCGCCGCTGCCGAACTTGCCTCGGCGAGTGCGGATCAGAAGACGACCGCCCTGACCCTCGCGGCGGATGCCCTTTTGGCTGCACGTGACGAGGTTCTGGCTGCGAATGCCAAGGACATGGCTTACGGGCGCGACAAGGGCTTGACCGACGCGATGATGGACCGCCTGCGGCTGGACCAAGGGCGCATCGACGACATCGTCCAGAGCCTCCGTGCCATCGCCGCGCAACCCGACCCGGTCGGCGCGGTGCTGGCCGAATGGGACCGGCCCAATGGCCTTCATATCAAGCGCGTGCGCACGCCTCTGGGTGTTGTCGGGGTGATCTATGAAAGCCGCCCCAATGTGACGGCGGATGCCGGTGCGCTCTGCCTTAAGGCCGGGAATGCCGTGATCCTGCGCGGCGGGTCCGAAGGGTTCCATTCGTCCCGCGCGATCCATGCCGCCATGGTCGAAGGCCTGCGCGGCGCAGGCCTTCCCGAAGCGGCGATCCAACTGGTCCCGACGCGCGACCGCGCCGCCGCGAGCGCCATGCTGACCGCCACCGACCACATCGATGTCATCGTGCCGCGCGGCGGCAAGGGCCTGGTCGGATTGGTCCAGCGCGAGGCGCGGGTGCCGGTCTTTGCCCACCTCGAAGGGATCGTGCACATCTACGTCGACGCCTCGGCCGATGCGGAAATGGCGCGGCGCGTCATCCTGAACGCCAAGACGCGGCGCACGGGGATCTGCGGGTCGGCCGAATGCCTGCTGATCCACCGCGACGTGGCGCAGGGTCTGGGGCAGGATGTACTGGACGCGCTCATGGCAGAAGGGGTTGAGGTGCACGCGGACGATGGGTTGCGCGGCTCGCAACCTGCCACCGAAGAGGACTGGGGCACCGAATTTCTCGACATGAAGATCGCGGCGAAAGTCGTTGATTCCGTTGATGATGCCATCGCCCATATCCGCAAATACGGCTCGGACCATACCGATTGCATCCTGGCCGAAGATCCCGCTCCGGTGGCGCAGTTCTTCGCGCGGCTCGACTCCGCGATCCTGATGCACAACGCCTCGACCCAGTTCGCGGACGGCGGCGAGTTCGGGATGGGCGCCGAGATCGGCATCGCGACCGGCAAGATGCATGCGCGCGGCCCTGTCGGCGCAGAGCAGCTCTGCAGCTTCAAATACCTCGTGACCGGCAACGGTGCGATACGTTCCTGATCAACCTCTTACACGGTGAAGTTCATGGCTGAACGCCCCAATCTCGTCCGTCGGACGGCCTTTCCTTCTTCGGTCAGCCGCGCCGTCGCGACGCCGCTGCAACCCTCGGTCGTCTATTCGTCGCCCGACCCGGACGCGCTCGACGATCAGTACGAGGGGCGGGCCAAGGGCTATACCTATGGGCGCGAGGGGCATCCGAACGCGGACGTGCTGGCCCAGATGATCGACCGGCTGGAAGGCGGCGAGGGGGGCATCGTCACCGGGTCCGGCATGTCGGCGGTGACGGCGACGCTTCTGGGGCTTCTGTCGGCGGGCGATCACATCGTCGGCGGCAACCAGCTCTATGGCCGCAGCCTTCGGATGATGACGCAGGACCTGCCCCGGTGGGGCATCACCAGCACCCTGGTCGACCCGACCGATATCGCCGCCATGCGCGCCGCCATCACGCCCGCGACCAAGCTCCTGCTGGTCGAGGTCGTCTCGAACCCGACGCTCCGCATCGCGGATATGGAGGGGATCGAGGCGCTGGCCCGTGACACCGGCCTGATCCTCGTGGTCGACAACACCTTTACCACGCCCTACGGCTTTCCGGCCTATACCCGTGGCGCGGATGTCGTGATCCATTCGGTGACGAAACTGCTGGCCGGGCATTCCGATGTGACGCTCGGCTATGTGCTGGCCCGCGACCCGGCGCGGCGCAAGGCGATCTATGACACCAATGTCACCCTTGGCCTGACGGCCAGCCCCTGGGATTGCTGGATGGCGGAGCGTGGGCTCTATACCTTCGACATGCGGTTCGAGCGGGCGCAGGCCAACGCCGCCGCCCTGGCCGACATGATCGGCGCGCATGATGCGGTCGAGGCGGTGCTTTATCCCGGGCGTCCCGACCACCCTGACCATAACCGGGCCGGTGCCTTGCTGGATGGCCAATTCGGCAATATGGTCAGCTTCCGCCTCAAGGGGGGCAGGGCGCAGGCCAATGCCCTGACGCGCGCCGCGCCGCAGCTGGCCTTTGCCCCGACCCTGGGCGACGTCGGCACGACGTTGTCCCATCCCGCGTCGTCCAGCCACCGCGCGCTCACCCCCGAAGGACGTGCGGCGCTCGGTATCACCGAGGGGTTCTTTCGTGTCTCGGTCGGCTGCGAACCGATTGAGCTTCTGGGGCGGGATTTCCGCGCGGCTCTCGATGCCGCAGTGTGACGCTCAGCGGCCCGCCAGATGCGGGCCGCGCCCGGTTTCGATGATGTCGAAGTTCAGGTCGGGCGCGACGCCCTGCACCTCGCGCCGGATCAATTCGTAGTTCGGAAGCGTCGGTGCAAAGGCGATATAGCGTCCGCGGAAGTCTGCGGCATGTAGCCGCATCGCCACGTCAACGGCATCGAATCCGACCCCGACGACCGGCGAAAGCACGATCATCGCGCTGTCCAACCGGTCGGGACCCAACTCCTGAAACGACACGCTATGCGTTCCCTGACCAAGGGTTCCGACCAATCGTGACGGTATGGATCCGACCTGCGACGGGGAGAGCCCCACGGCAAGAACGGAACTTCTTTGCATCTTCCCAGAGGTTTGCACCTCGGGCATCTGCGACGACCTTGATCGTTCGCTCGTCATAGGCCCACCCCTGCGCCTGAAAGAGATTTCCGGAATTGAACCCCTCCAATTCCGTTAGGATATGTGAACAAGATAAATCAGATTTTACGCGGCTCAAAGTTAAATTGTTATGAAACAACTGATTACCGCTTAAGGGGCATTGGCCGAAGGAGTTTGCATCCCATGATTGAGTCGATCCTCGATGCGCTGACGGAACCGGCGCTGCTGCTGGATCCGGTCGGCCGGGTTGCGATTGCCAACGAAAGCGCGCGGGACCGTCTCGGTGTCTGGGTGATCGGCCAGTCCTATGTCAGCGTTCTGCGCCAACCGGCCCTTCTGGCCCCGGTCGAGGATGCCTTCGCCCTGGGGCAGGGCGGATCGGCGCGCTTCACCCATTCCTCGGGCGCAGTCGAGACGCTGTTTGACGTTCGCGTCAGCCCGGTTCGCGGGGCAGGCGGGAAGCGCCAGGTGCTGCTGGTGTTTCGCGACGTGTCAGAGGTGCAGGCGAGCGAATCCATGCGCCGCGATTTCGTGGCCAATGTCAGTCACGAACTCAAGACACCCCTCACGGCCGTCAGCGGCTTCATCGAAACCCTCGAAGGGCCCGCCCGAAACGATGCCCCGGCCCGCGACCGGTTCCTGTCGATGATGGGGCAGGAGGTGCGGCGTATGGATCGGCTGGTATCCGACCTTCTGTCGCTCAGCCGTCTCGAGGGGCAATCCCGCCGAAGACCGACGACGCAGGTCGATCTGGCCCGGGTGTTGCGGGACGTGGCGGCAACCCTCACCTTGGGCGCCGAGACCGAGGGGGTGACGATCAACGTCGACGCAGAGGCCGAGGCAACCGTGCCCGGCGACCGAGACCAGCTTACCCAGGTCTTCGCCAACCTTCTGGAAAACGCGATCAAATACGGCGCGCAGCCGGGCACTGTCACTTTGCACCTCTCGCCGGTCGAGCGCGATCCGGTCATCAAGGGGCCCGCGTGGCGGGTCGGGGTGAGCGACGAAGGTGCGGGCATCGCGCCGGAGCATATCCCGCGGCTGACCGAACGGTTCTACCGCGTCGACACCGGGCGGTCACGCGAACAAGGGGGGACGGGGCTTGGTCTTGCCATCGTCAAGCACATCGTCAATCGCCATCGCGGACGCCTCAAGATCGACAGCGAAGTCGGGCGCGGAACCGAGGTTGTCGTGACGTTACCCGCCGCCTGACCGGCGCCTGCCGGTGCTGTCATAAAACCGTTACGTCCCTGTCACAAAAGCCCAACACGGCGCGCCTAGGTGCGGCCTCGAACGGATGCCAGGGGGGCATTCGTCGACGCTCAACGGAATTGCAGGAGCAACTTCATGACCTTCACAAAGGCCACCGTCTCGGCACTCGCCCTCATCGCAGCCTCGGCCACCACGGCCGCCGCTCGCGACCAGGTTCAGATCGCCGGATCCTCGACCGTTCTTCCCTATGCTTCGATCGTTGCCGAAGCCTTTGGAGAGAACTTCGACTTCCCGACACCCGTTGTGGAATCGGGCGGCTCCTCTGCCGGCCTCAAGCGCTTCTGCGAGGGCGTGGGCGAGAACACGATCGACATCGCCAATGCCTCGCGCAAGATCCGCGACGGCGAGATCGAGGCCTGCGCCGCCGCCGGCGTGACCGACATCATCGAAGTCCGCATCGGCTATGACGGCATCGTTTTCGCCAGCCAGCAGTCGGGACCGGCCTTCAACGAGTTCACGCCGTCGCAGTGGTATCTTGCCCTCGCCGCCCAGATCCCGGGCGAGGACGGCGCGCTGGCCGACAACCCGAACACCAATTGGACCGACGTCGACGCCGCGCTGCCCGACGCGCCGATCCTCGCCTTCATCCCCGGCACCAAGCACGGCACCCGTGAAGTGTTCGAAGAGAAGGTCATCCTTCAAGGCTGCGAAGATACCGGCGCGATGGAGCGCATGATGGCCGCCGGCATGGACGAAGATGCGACCGAAGAGGCCTGCATGTCGATCCGCGCCGATGGCCGCAGCGTCGACATCGATGGCGACTATACCGAAACCCTCGCCCGCATCGAAAGCGACGCGAACGGCGTGGGCGTGTTCGGGCTGTCCTTCTACGAGAACAACACCGACAAGCTGAAGGTTGCCACCATGGGCGGTGTCGTCCCGACGACTGAAAGCATCGCGTCGGGCGAATACCCGGTGTCGCGTCCGCTCTACTTCTACATCAAGAAGGCGCATATCGCCGCGATCCCCGGCCTGAAGGAATTCGCGGAGTTCTTCGTCTCCGACGACATCTCCGGACCCGAAGGACCGCTGGCCGAATACGGTCTGGTGTCCGACCCTGAATTGGCCGACACGCAGGCGGTGGTCTCGGACGAGACGACGATGCAATAAACGGATCGGGCCGGGGGAAACCCCGGCCCATCTGCCGCACGACCCCGATCTGCCTGCCGCCTGCCACCGGAGACTGCCCCCATGACGATCAGCTGGCTGTTCCTGATCCTGCTCGCCGTCGGCACAATGGCGTTCCTCATGGCGCGGGGCAGGGCGCTCGCCTCGGTCGATGGGGATGCGCGCAACCTTCACAGCCTGCCCATCTACTATGGTCTCAACGGCCTTCTGACGGCTCTGACGCCGGCGCTCGCACTTCTGGCGGTCTGGCTGATCGTGCAGCCCATTGCCATCGATGCCAGCGTCAAGGGCAGCTTCCCGATCGGCGCCTTGCCCGAGGGGGGCACGCTTGACTTGGTGATGTCCGACGTCCGGCGGGTTGCCGACGGTCTTGATGCCGCCGATGCCCCCGACGCCCTGTCGGTCGAAGAGGCCGCGACCCTGCTCGGGTCTGGCGGCGTGGCCCTTGGCACCACCTTGACGACCGAAGTTCTGACCGCAGCGCAGCAATACCGCGATAGCCGGTCCACGATGAACCTGTTCATGGTGGTGGCCGTCCTGGTGCTTGCCCTGATCGGCGGGGCCTGGGCCGTGATGCGCACCAACGGCGATTTCCGCGCCCGCAACGTGGTGGAGCGGGGCGTCCTTGTCCTGCTCATCGCCGCTGCATCCATCGCGGTGCTGACGACCCTTGGCATCGTCCTGTCCATGATCTTCGAGGCGACGAACTTTTTCCGCCAATACCAGTGGACCGACTTCTTCTTCAGCACCACCTGGAAACCCAGCTTCTCGGGGCGGGGCGGCGGGTCGGAACTGGGCATTCTGCCGCTTCTCTGGGGCACGCTCTATATCTCGTTCATCGCGCTGGTCGTGGCGGTGCCCATCGGGCTTTTCGCGGCGATCTATCTGTCGGAATACGCGGGGCCGAAGTTCCGCAGCCTGGCCAAGCCGATGATCGAAATCCTCGCCGGCATTCCCACCATCGTTTACGGTCTCTTTGCCCTCGTCACCGTAGGCCCCCTGTTGCGGGATGCCATCGCCTCGCCGCTTGGGCTTGGCAATTCAGCGTCTTCGGTGATGACGGCGGGTCTGGTGATGGGCGTCATGCTGATCCCCTTCGTGTCGTCCCTGTCCGATGACATCATCAACGCCGTCCCGCAGGCCATGCGCGACGGCAGCCTGGGCCTCGGCGCCACCAAGTCCGAAACCATCCGGCAGGTCATCGTCCCCGCCGCCCTGCCGGGCATCGTCGGCGCGGTGCTGCTGGCGGCATCCCGAGCCATCGGCGAGACGATGATCGTGGTCCTTGGGGCAGGGGCCGCGGCCCGGCTTGACCTCAATCCGTTCGAGGCGATGACGACCGTCACTGTCAAGATCGTCAGCCAGTTGACCGGCGATACCGACTTCGCCTCGCCCGAGACGCTTGTGGCCTTTGCCCTTGGCCTGACGCTGTTTGTCATCACCCTGGGCCTCAATGTCCTGGCGCTTTATATCGTGCGCAAATACCGGGAGCAGTACGAATGACCGACGCGACCGCAGAGCACGTGCCAAGCGGCGCCGGGCAGGGCAGTCTGCTGGCCAAGGACGCCCGCACGGCCAAACGCAATGCCGCCGAGACGCGGTTCAAGACCTATGGCCTGATCGCGGTCTGCATCGGCATCGCGATGTTGATCCTGTTGATGACCTCGATCCTGTCCAATGGTCTGTCGGCATTCCGCCAGACCACCATTCAGGTCATGGTGGAACTGCCCGAGGACAAGCTTGACAAATCCGGTGTCCGCGACCCCGAGGTGATGGCGAAGGTGACCACCTTCGGCTATAAACCGCTGCTGCGCGACAGCCTGATCGCCACGGTCGCGACCGCGGGCATCGAGACGGATCTGGACCCGAAGGACCTGGAGGCGCTGGTGTCGGACGAAAGCGTGGCACAGCTCCGCGACTTCGTGCTGGCCAACCCGGAGGTAATCGGCCAGACGATCCCGGTGCAGGTTCTGGCCAACGGGCGCATCGACGGCTTCTTCAAGGGCCGCGTCACCTATGAAAGCGCCGCCCTCGACAACAACGTCAGCCCCGAACAGCTGCAACTGGCCGAAGCGCTGAAAGAGGCGGGGCTGCTCCGGACCGGGTTCAACTGGGGCTTCCTGACCCTTCCCGACGGCTCCGACACCCGGCCCGAGGCGGCGGGCCTGGGCGTGGCCATCCTGGGGTCGCTCTACATGATGCTGATCGTGCTGGCGCTTGCGCTGCCCATCGGTGTGGCCGCGTCGATCTATCTGGAGGAATTCGCGCCCCAGAACCGGTGGACCGACCTGATCGAGGTGAACATCTCGAACCTGGCCGCCGTGCCGTCCATCGTCTTCGGTATCCTGGGCCTTGCGATCTTCATCAACTTTGCGGGCCTGCCGCAATCGGCCCCCATCGTCGGCGGCCTCGTGCTGACCCTGATGACCTTGCCCACGATCATCATCGCCACGCGTGCCGCGCTCAAGGCGGTGCCGCCATCGATCCGTGACGCGGCCCTGGGCCTTGGCGCGTCCAAGATGCAATCGGTGTTCCACCACGTCCTGCCGCTGGCGATGCCCGGCATCCTGACCGGCACGATCATCGGCTTGGCGCAGGCCCTGGGCGAGACGGCGCCGCTTCTGCTGATCGGGATGGTGGCCTTCGTGCGCGAATACCCCTCAGGCCCGCCCGAAGGCCTGTTCGATCCGGCCACCGCGCTGCCGGTGCAGGTGTTCAACTGGACGCAGCGGTCGGACCCGGCCTTCGTGGAGCGCGCATCAGGGGCGATCATCGTGCTATTGGTGTTCCTGCTCCTGATGAACCTGACGGCGATCTTCCTGCGCCGCCGGTTCGAACGCCGCTGGTAGGGGACTGACATGAACGACATGCGACTGACGGAGAGAGCCGTGGATCAAGAGACGACGAAAATCACGGCCCGCAAGGTCCAAGTCTATTATGGCGACAACCATGCCATTAAGAACGTGGACGTCGACATCGCCGACAAGACGGTGACCGCCTTCATCGGGCCTTCGGGCTGCGGCAAGTCGACGTTTCTGCGCTGCATCAATCGCATGAACGACACGATTTCTACGGCGCGGGTGACCGGCGACATCCTAATCGACGGCGAGGACATCTATGACAAGCGGGTCGACCCGGTGCAGTTGCGCGCCAAGGTCGGCATGGTGTTCCAGAAACCCAACCCGTTCCCCAAGTCGATCTACGACAACGTCGCCTATGGACCGCGCATTCACGGGCTGTCGTCGAACAAGGCCGACCTCGACGATATCGTGGAGCGGTCGCTGCGCCGCGCCGCCCTCTGGGGCGAGGTCAAGGACCGTCTGGCCGCGCCCGGGACGGGTCTTTCGGGGGGCCAGCAGCAGCGTCTGTGCATCGCGCGCGCCGTCGCCACATCGCCCGAAGTCCTGCTGATGGACGAGCCCTGTTCCGCGCTCGACCCGATTGCCACGGCCCAGGTCGAGGAACTGATCGACGAGCTGCGGCAGAACTATTCGGTGGTCATCGTCACCCACTCGATGCAGCAGGCCGCCCGGGTCAGTCAGCGGACGGCCTTCTTCCATCTCGGCCATCTGGTCGAATACGGCGAGACCGGCAAAATCTTCACCTCTCCCGAGGATCCTCGGACCGAGAGCTACATCTCCGGCCGGATCGGCTGAGGGGGGACCATGATCAAGAATACTCATATTGCCAGTGCCTTCGACCGCGATCTTGAAGCGATCCAGGCGCAGATCATGAAAATGGGCGGCATGGTCGAAGAGGCCATCGAGAACGCCAGCAAGGCCCTTGTCGACGGCGATACGGAGCTGGCCATCGCCACGCGCCGGGCCGACAAGGCCATCGATCTGCTCGAAGAAAAGGTGAACGAGGAGGCGGCCCGTGTCATCGCATTGCGCCAGCCAATCGCCACCGACCTGCGCACTGTCCTCACGGTTTTTCGTATTTCCGCCGCGTTGGAGCGCGTGGGTGACTACGCGAAGAACATCGCGAAACGCTCTGAAATTCTTCAGGATCTTCATCAGGTCGAAGGCGGTGCCGCATCGCTCAAGCGGATGTCGAAGGCGGTTCAGATGATGCTCAAGGATGCGTTGGACGCCTACATCCAGCGCGACGTGGCCCTTGCCGCCGATGTCCGGGCCCGCGACGAGGAAGTGGACCAGATGTATAACGCGCTCTTCCGCGAATACCTGACGCATATGATGGAAGACCCGCGCAACATCACGGCCTGCATGCACCTGCATTTCATGGCCAAGAATATCGAACGGATGGGCGACCTCGTGACCGGTATCTGCGAGCAGGTCATCTATCTGGTGACCGGGGAATTGCCGGACGAAGATCGCACCAAGGCCGACATCACCAGCACGGCCAAGGGCGGCACGGTGAATTAAGATGGCTTCGCAACCTTCTGTTCTTGTTGTGGAAGATGAGGCGTCTCAGCGCGAAATCCTGGTCTATAACCTTGAGGCGGAAGGCTATGAGGTGCGTCAGGCCACGTCGGGTGACGCGGCCTTCGACATGGCGCGCGAGGACCATCCCGACCTGATCCTGCTCGACTGGATGCTGCCCGAAGTCTCGGGCATCGAAGTGTGCCGTCGTCTCAAGGCAACTGCCGAGACGCGCGGCATTCCCGTCATCATGATCTCTGCCAGGTCCGAGGAAGTCGACCGGGTGAGGGGCCTTGAAATGGGTGCTGACGATTACGTCGTGAAACCCTACAGCGTGGTCGAACTGATGGCGCGCATCCGGACGCAGCTGCGGCGTGTCCGTCCGGCAAGTGTCGGAGAGCGCTTGGAATTCGCCGACGTCGCCGTCGATACGGCCGAGCATCGCGTGTTCCGCGACGGACAGGAATTGCACCTGGGGCCAACCGAATTCCGGCTGCTCACGACCTTCATGGAGCGTCCGGGGCGCGTCTGGTCACGCGATCAGTTGCTGGACCGGGTCTGGGGCCGCGACATCTATGTCGACAGCCGGACGGTCGACGTTCACGTGGGACGCCTGCGCAAGGCCTTGCGCGCGGCAACCGGCACCGACGATCCCATCCGGACCGTGCGCGGCGCGGGCTATGCTCTGGGATAGAAAGGCCGGAGAGGGCCGCCGATCAGCCCCCCGCACAACCACGCGCATCTATCCAGTAATGTGAATTATGTAAATTATAGATACGCGAAAACAGCGGGTTTCGACGCTCTGGTTGCGTCCCCCGTCGGGTCATGGCTAGCGCGAAACGTCTGACAATACATCGTCATGGCCGATTTCCTCCAGACCTGCCGCAAGTTCATCTGCGGCCATCGGATGGGACATCACATAGTCAAAGCACGGCCCCACATGCCGCTCTCGCGCCAGTGCCACTGCGTCCTCCCATTCGTCATCCGTGAAATCTCCGCGCCCCAACCAGAGGAGCGCGACGAGTTCATGTTGCTGATCGCGGTCCAACGCCTCGATCTCGGCCTGCAATTCGCCACGCCGCATGTCGTGACCGGCGTCTTCCGATGGCGTGTCGGCAACGCTCAGGGTCCGAAGTTGCTCGATCATTCGGCGCAGCGCGTGCGGCGGTATGGCAAGCTCCGTCATGGCTCAGTCTCCGACCTGTGATTTCATCATCTCGTCATGGGCCGCCGTGTCGACATCGGGCATCAACCGGCGCAGCACGCCCTTGGTCATCGCGCCCACGCCCAGGAAGACCAGCGCCAGGTTCACGATCCAGCCGACGAACGGGATGAAATTCAAGAGCGCCATGCCCGTGATCGCACAGGCCAGGATTGCAAGGCGGACTGGCAAGGTCGGGCTGTCGCCCAATCCGGCCGCCTGCCCGATCGCCATCGCAAGCACATAGGCGCCAAGCAGATATCCCAAGCCCCAGGCCAGGATCACCGCGAGGATGGCAATCGGCAAGAGCGGCAGGCCGATGACGCTCATGGCCGAAACGGGGATCAGGCCCACCAGCGTCGAGAAGCCGACACCGCCGACAAGCATGGTGATGCCGGGTTGTGCCAGGGCCATGCGCCGCATGTTGGCGACACCGTCCGGCATCAGCGCCAGAAAAGCCGCGCCCGTCACCAGAAGGAAGGCCAGACCAAGAAGGTAGCCGCCGCCGATGGCCATTGCGGTTGGCGCCTCGGGCATGTTGTCCCACGCCAGTTCGTCGAAGTCGCGCCAACCCTCCGCATCGATGTATTCATAGCTGACCCGGACCGAGGGCGCGACGCTGGTCGGCACGTCCATTTCCTCTGGCAGGGCCATGACAAGGCGGCCGTCGATACGGGCGTCGGGACCGAAGCTGAGCGCATTGGCCTGGATCCGGACATCGCCGGTGATCTGTCCGTTCAGTCGGATTTCCGAGGCCATGGCGACAAGCGATCCGCCGACCTTGCCCGAAATGGTCGCCGAGCCCGCGAAGATGCGGGCGTTCCCGATGACGTCGGAGGCGTCGTCCAGCGTGACGATGCCGCCCGTCACGGTCGCATCGGCGCCGACGTCTGCGTCCAGACGAACACGCGCTCCGGCCGCGGTCACGTCGCCACCTGTCGGGCCCTCGACGTCGATGGCAAAGCCCGCGGCGAAAAGGTCATCCTCGACATCGGCGCGCATGACGATCTGGGCGCCCGATATCAACAGGTCGCGGGGTGCCGTTCCCGTGGCCTCGGGGCGCGTGCCCGAGATCAGTCGGTCTCCGCCGCTCTGCATGTCGAATTGATCCGCCGTCGCGGGCAAGACCACTGCTGCCAGGAGCAGGGCCGCTAGAAATCGCCTGGTCATCCCGTTGTCCTCCGAAAGCCTGATGTTCGGATGCGAGACTAGCGGATCGGAACCGTCCGCCATTTGATCACCGTCAAGACCGGGTTCGGTGACAGGTAGTAAGGTGGCGGCAACATCAAAGGAGGATGCCATGACCATTCGAACGATCCTGACCTGCCTGCTCAATGAATCGTCGGCCACACGTCTGACAGAGGCCGGATCAACGCTGGCGGAACGTTTCGATGCCCATCTGGTCGGTCAGCACACGATGGAGGCGATCGTCCTCTATCCCGGCATCGTCATGCCCGCGGCCGGCCCCACGTTCGAGACCTTCAATACCGCGCAGCGCGAAGAGGCAGAGGCGGTCGAGGGCATCTTTCGAAGCGTGACCGAACGCCGGGGCGTCAAGGCAGAATGGCGCGAAGTCCACGCGGATGCCACGGCTTCGGCGGATCGCATGGTCGACAGCGCGCGGGCCGTCGATCTGGTGCTGATGGGCCAACCCGACGATGCCTATGACAAGGAGGAGCAGAAGTTCGCGCTGGACCGCGTGATCCGCGATGGTGGTCGCCCGGTGCTGGTCATCCCGGAGGGCGGCCTTGGCGCGTCGGTCGGCGCCCGTGTTGTGATGGGTCACGCGGGCACCCGCGAATCCGCCCGTGCGGCCTTTGACATGCTGCCGCTGCTTCAGCCGGGAGCAGAGATCCACCTCGTCCATGTCGGGGACGAAAAGGACGAGATGCGGGATACCGCGATGACCGAGTTGAGCGCCGCGCTCTCGCGCCACGGGCACAAGGTGACGATGACGCACCGCGCGCCGCACGGCAAATCGGTGTCCGAGGTGCTTCTGCGCGAGGCGGGCGAACTGGGGGCCGACATGATCGTGTCCGGCGCCTATGGCCATTCACGGACCTATGCGTTCTTCCTGGGTGCCACGACCGGCCGCCTGATCCGCGAGGCGAAGGTGCCGGTCCTCTTTTCCGCATGATGCGGGGGGACGGCAAAGCCGGATCAGGGCAGTACGATATCCGCCCAGATCGGCAGGTGATCGGATGCGCGGCGCGCTTCGGGGGTATCGACGACCCCCCTGCCCTCCACACGCATTCCCCGCCTGACGGCGATCCGGTCCAACCCGGCGACGGGCCGCGCGGCATGAAACGAGTGTCCGGGTGCGTGCACGTCGAATTCGGAGGTCAGCCCTTCGAGGCCCGATGCGGCGGACCATTCGTTGAAATCGCCGACCAGGGCGACAGGTCCGGGATGGCGTCGCAACCGTTCGGCAATGGCGGCAAGTTGCATCCGGCGATGGCGACGCAGAAGGCCCAGGTGAACGGCGGCGACGATCAGGGGGCTGCCGCCGATGTCGAGGCCTGCGATCAGCGCACCGCGCGGCTCCAGCCCCGGCAGGTCCACCACATCGGTCCAGAGCTGCCGACTCCCCGGCCCCAGAAGGATCGCATTGCCGTGCCAGCCGAGAGAGCCGCCGTCGCCGATTGTGACCGGCTTCCACCCGGCACCCGAAAGCAGGGTCATGGGCAGGGCCGAGGGACGCCGCCCCAACCGTTTGTCCGCCTCTTGCAGGGCCAGAACATTCGCACCGATGTCGTCGGCCACCCGAAGGATCCGAGCCGGGTCACGCCGCCAGTCAAGCCCGACGGCCTTCCGGATGTTGTAGCTGGCCAGCCTGACCAACCCGGCAGGCTTCGCCGGAAGGTCATCATCGGCGTCTGTGTCGCCTTCGTCGTTCTGGCGGTCTGCGCGCTGGTCTTCGACCGTCCTATCCTGGCTGCCGTCTCGGTCCTGTCGCTGATCCTGACCCTGGCGCCGCTGATCCTGGCGGCGCGGCTTCGGATCGTCCTGCCCCTGCCCTTCGTGTTGGCGCTGGCGACTTTCCTCGCGGCCTCGCTCCTTCTGGGTGAGGCGTTCGATCTTTACGAACGGGTCTGGTGGTGGGACATCGCCTTGCACACGGTGGCTGCGACGGGGCTTGGCATGGCCGGGTTCCTGTTCGTGCTGATGCTGTTCGAGGGCGACCGTTTCGCCGCCCCGATCTGGGCGCTGACGCTGATCGCGGCCTGCGTGGCCATCACCCTTGGGGTCCTGTGGGAATTGTTCGAATTCACCATGGATTCGGTCTTTGGCCTTCGGATGCAGAAATCCGGTCTTGCCGATACCATGGGCGACCTCTGGGCGGATCTGGTCGGTGCGACCCTCGGGGCGCTGACCGGGGCCGTCTACCTGACCGGCCGCAAGCTCGGCTTCGCCACGACGCTCATGTCGCAGTTCGTCCGGATCAACGGTCGGTTCTTTCGCAAGCGCAAATGAGGCCACGTGCTTCATCGCCCGAGTATTCCACGCCCGGCGGCTGTCGTCTCGCTCGTTCTGAATCCGCGGCGTCGCTGTCGCCCTTGACGCCGGTCAAGGGGCGTCGCCCCCGCCTGCGCTATCCTCGGGCCGACAACCCCGGGAAGGAGCAAGACATGTCTGCGCAAAACCTCGAAGTGCTGGACCATACGGTCCAACTGACCCACGAATGGGTCAATGAATTGCGCGAGCGCCTGGATTGGCCGAGCAGTCGGGACGCCCTGCGCCTGATGCGCGCGGTTCTGACCGAAGTGCGCGACCACATCCCGCATGCCGAAGTCGCCCAATTGTCCGCCCAGATGCCGCTTCTGATCCGGGGCATGTTCTTCGAAGGCTGGCAGCCCGCCCGGACATCCGGTCATGACCGTGACGCCGCGCATTTTCTCGCGGCGATCGACAGGCGCGTCGGGCAAGTCGACGGCTATCGCGGTCGCGACGACATCGCGGCGGTCTTTGCGACCCTGGCCAACCGCGTGTCCGAAGGCGAACTCCGACATGTTCGACATGCCTTGCCACCCGCGATCCGGTCGTTCTGGCCTGCGGATACGATCTGGGACGATTGAGCCCGTCATTCCGCCCCGGCCATCTCGGCCAGGCCCTCCCGGTCGAGGATGGCGATCCGCTGCGCCGTCTCCAGCCGGATCAAGCCACCCCTGCGCATCTTCGTCAGGGCGCGGCTGACGGTCTCGGGGGTCATGCACAGGTAGTCGGCGATATCCGAGCGCGGCATCTCGAGCTGCAGCACGGACAGATCCGCGCGTGTCCCGGCTTGATGGTCGACCTGCGCCAGAAGGAACGAGGCAAGCTTGCCGCAGGCCCCGGGGCGCGCCATCAGGAGCAGGTGATCCTGCAAGGTCTCGATCTGGCGCATCGCGGCGGCCTCGATATCGCAGCCCTGCTCGGCGTTCGCGTCCCTGCTGTCTCCCTCTCCGCGACGGTGGACCAGAACGGTCGTCTCAGACAGGGCGGTACAATCGGCGGTATGGCCGTGGTCGGATGAAAACCCCACGATGTCGCCCGCATGGGCAAAGCCGATCACATGCCGGCGCCCGTTTTCAAGCAGACGCGTCAGGCGCAGGACACCGGACTTAACTTCGAACAGACAGGTCGCCGGATCGGTCTCATGGAACAGGACGTCGCCCGCATCAAGCGTGCGGACCGGATGAAGCCGGGGCCGCCGGATATGAACGGCAGGCTCTTGGTTGAACTTCTGATAGGCAGACATGGCAGGCCCCCTTGGTCTGGATGCCTCCGATATTCATCGATGCCTGTCATATCACGTCCACCGAAGATGTATCGAATTGTAGCGAAGTGTCGCGTGGGCCGGTCGCAGGGCTGGCCCAAGGTCGAATGCGGGCTGTATAAATGCGGCAGGGAAGCCGAGGTTTGACGATGACACCCCGCAAGATCCTCATCATCGACGACGAGACCAAGGTCCGCACCGTGCTGCGAAAGGCCTTCGAGAGCGAAGGTTTCGACGTGGTCGAGGCGGGCGACATCGCCACCGCGCGCCGCCATCTGACGGCGACACCGCTGGATCTCGTGACGCTCGATCTGAACCTCAGGGGCGAAGACGGGCTCGATCTGGCCCGCGAAATCCGCAGCATGCGGCAAATCCCGATCATCATGATCACCGGCAAGGGTGACGTGATCGACCGGGTCGTCGGTCTGGAACTGGGTGCGGACGACTATATCGCGAAACCGTTTCATCTGCGCGAGGTTCTGGCCCGGGTGAAGACGGTGTTCCGCCGCTCGGCCCGTGATCCGGGCGTGCCGAACTGCGTGGAAAGCCAGACGCTCGACGGGTTGATCATCGATCTCGACCGCATGGATGTGCGCGACCGGGACGGTCAGTCCTGCGAGGTCACGGCGGCCGATGTGCGGCTGTTGCGGGCTTTCGTGGACAACCCGTTGCGCCCTCTGTCGCGCGACCGGCTGATGGACCTCGTGAACGGGACGGATTGGTCCCCTCTCGACCGGACCATCGACAATCAGGTGGCGCGCCTGCGCAAGAAGATCGAGCGGGATCCGGCCAACCCCGAACTGATCCGCACGGTTCGCGGCGTCGGCTACATGCTGGCCGAGCGTCCTGTGCCGCAGGCCTGACCGGCCGCGTTGTGGTCAGGGGGCGCGGGTCAGCACTGCCTCGACAGCCGCCGCAAGATCGGCTTGGCGATAGGGCTTGCGCAAAAGCTGCGGTGCGCCCTCGATCCCTTCCAGGTTGGCCATCCCGCCCGAAAATCCCGACGTCAGCAACACGGCCACGTCCGGCCGCTCCGATCCGATCCGGTGGGCCAGATCCTCGCCGGTCATAGTGCCGGGCATGACGAGGTCGGTGAAGACCAGCGCCACATCATCACGCGCGGTCAGGATCTCCCAGGCGTCCTGCGCATTGTCGGCCCCGACCACGTCGAACCCCAGGGCCGCGATCCGTTGTTCGGACAGCCGCCGGACCGCCGGATCGTCCTCGACCACCAACACGACCCGGCGCGCGCCGAAGGCCGGTGAAGGCGTGTCCTGCGTCGGGACCCGGGCCGCGCCGCCGTCGGACCGCGGGAAATAGAGAGAGACCGTCGTCCCCTTCCCCACCTCGCTGTAAAGCGTCAGATGCCCGCCCGACTGGCCCACATAGCCATAGACCATCGACAGCCCGAGGCCGGTCCCCTTGCCCGGCGGTTTGGTGGTATAAAACGGCTCGAGCGCGCGCCGCTGCTGATCGCGCGTCATCCCGATGCCGGTATCGCTGACCGACAGGCGGACGTATCGACCGGGCGGGAATGGCACGGTCTGTGCCATATGATCGTCGTCGACGGTGATATTCTCGACCTCGAGACGCAGGCGACCGCCGTCCGGCATGGCATCCTGCGCGTTCAGCGCCAGGTTGATGATCGCGGTTTGCAGCTGCACGGGATCAAGTTCGACGGGCCAGATGTCGTCGACCAGTCGTTTCTCGACCGTGATCCGCGCACTTAGCGTGCGACGCAGCAGGCGCAGCGCATCCGACGTGGCAAGCCCCAGATCGAGCGGTTCGGGCCGCAGTTCCCCTTTGCGCGAAAAGAGCAGCAGGCGCGACGTGAGGTCCGCCCCCATCTCTGCCGCCGACATCGCATCCTCGATCAACTCGGCGGTTTTCGCATCTGAGCCCGCCATCTGCATCAGTTCGAGGTTTCCCACGATGATGGTCAGCAGATTGTTGAAATCATGGGCGATGCCCCCCGTCATCTGGCCGATTGCGTCCATCCGCTGCGCCCGCATCAGCGCCTCTTCCGCGATCAACCTGCGGGTCAGATCGTGCATGATGGCGATGAAGACCGGACCCCCGGCGATATCCGTTCGACCGACCGAAATGTGCATGGGAAATGTCGTGCCATCGCCGCGCCGACCGGTGACATCGCGCCCGGTGCCGATGATCCGTCGGTTGCCCGTGGCAAGATAGGTCTCCACAAAGCCCGGATGCCGCGCCGCCATGTCCGGCGTCATCAGCTCCGATATGCTGCCGCCCAGCATCCTGTCGAGCGACTGGCGGAAGAGGGTCCCGGCGGCGGCGTTGACGCGCAGGATCCGACCCTTGGCATCGGCCACCACGATCGCATCCACCGCCGCATCGAGCAGGGCATCGAGCAGGGCCGCATCCTCGTCCATCATCTGCAACTCTCCGGTCGCCTCTGGTCGGTGCGAGGATGGCATCTTGGCCCCCGTCCGGCCAGTGGCTTCACCTGGCATGCTGCGCCAGCTCGGCCTTGAGCCGGACGCGAGCCATCAGATCGCCAAGCGTCACGACCCCGACCAGCCGACCGCGGTCCAGCACCGCGAACTTGCGCTTGCCGGTCCGCACCATCCGGTCCAGCAGGTCGCCCGCGTCCATGTTGGGGGCCAGCACATCGGCCGCCTGCATCGCCTGAAAGACGTCATCCACCCGCGTGTGCGGCCAATTCTCGCGCTCGATCCCCCGCACCGTGGGCAGATCGACCACCCCGAGGAATCGCCCTGCCTCGACCACCGGCACGAAGGACACCGCATGGCGCAGCATCACGCCATCCACCAGGTCGGCAAGCGTCAGAGACGGGTCGACCGAGACCGGATCGTGTTTCATCACCTGTCGGACGGTGCGCCCGGCCAGCGCCTCGGCCAGATCGACCCGCGACCGGGCGGCGCTTGATGCGGTCAGGATGAACAGGGCCAGAAGGACAGGCCAGATGCCCACGACCCCGCTGCCCGACAGCACCTGAATGACGCCCAGACCAATCATCGCGAAGGCGACCACATTGGACACCCCGCCCGCGATCCGTGTCGCCCCCGCCAGGTCGCGGCTGCGCCAAAGCCAGGCGCGCAGGACCCGCCCGCCATCGAGCGGAAAGGCCGGAACCATGTTGAAGACCGCCAGAACAAGGTTGGCCAGCGCCACATAGCCCAGAACCACGACGACAAGGTCGGACAGGCCAAGCGCCGGGGCCGCCCACCAGCCCAGTGCAAAGACCGCAGAAATCGCCAGGCTGGCAACCGGGCCCGCGATGGCCACGCGGAATTCGGTCCGCGCATCGGGCGGCTCGTCCCGCAACTCCGCCACCCCGCCGAACAGGAACAGGGTGATCGAATTCACCCCCATGCCATGGGCCCGCGCGACGGTGGCATGGGCCAATTCGTGCAGGATCAGCGATCCGAACAGCGCGAGCATCGACACAAGGGCCGCGGCCACCCGTTGCAACGCGTCCGTCGCAGGCAGAAGCGCCGGAACATACCCCTGACTCAACGACCACGTCAGAAGTGCTGCGATCACGAACCAACTCGCATCAAGCCGGATCTCGATCCCCATGATCCGCGTCAGCCGCATCGACCTACCCCACATTGAACAGACCTCCGACGAAATAGGCAATCGCGGCGGCCGTGCCGCCGATGACCAGCGTTTCCAATGCCGAAACCCACCAGCGGGCCAGCGACCATCGGCTCTTGATGGCGCCGATCAGTACGAAAGTTAGCGATGTGACCCCCGCCGAGACGGCAAAGGCATTCGGCACCGGCAGGATGAATGGCACGAGCGGCAGAAGGCCCGCTGCAAGGAACGCCAAAAAGGTGATCCATGCGGCCTTCACCGGCTCTGGTTCGGTCGGGCCCAGACCGTATTCGTCGGTCAGCATCGTGTCGATCCACATCGCCTGGTTCGAGGCGATGGCCTCGACCGCGCTGTCGAGGGCCTCTCCGGTCAGACCCTTGATGGCGAGGATCTGGCGCAATTCCTCGCGCTCGCCTTCGGGATAGAGGCGGATGTGCCGCTCCTCCCGCGCGCGCAGGCGCCCCCTGTGGTCGCCGTCGGCCTTGGTGCCCGCGTAATTGCCCGCCGCCATGGAAAACCCGTCGGCCAGGACATTCGCCAGCCCCAGAACCAGGATCGCCCCGACCGGCAGGCCCGATCCTGCGACCCCCGCGACAATGGCGAATGTGGTCACCGCGCCGTCGATTGCGCCATAGACCGCGTCGCGCAGATGGCCCGGCCCCTGCCGCCCGGCCAAACGGGCTGCGATTTCTTCGGGGCCATGTCCGTGGTCCTGCATGGGGCGCGATCCTTCCGTCGCCCCATGATGGATCGAAACGAAACGCCGCGACTTGACGCACGTCAATGAGGGCGCCGCGCGAAAGGTGCATCCTTGGGCCGACCGATCCATCCATGACAGGGAGAAGGACGATGACACAGCCCGACAAACAGACCACAGCCAGGACGAGCGCATCGGACGCATCGAACGTTGGCTTTGCCATGTCCCTGATGCCATGGTCGGTCGGCACGCGCATGGCGATGACCTGGCTCGAGGGGGCGACCCGGATTCAGGGCGAGTGGACCCGCTTCGTCGCCGAACGTCTGGCCAAGGACGCAGAGATGCAGCACGCGCTGCTCGCCTGCCAATCCCCGACCGAAGCCCGCCAGATGGGCACGGATTTCCTGCATTGCGCGGTGTCGGACTACCTCACCGAAACCGCGCGCATCACCGCGATGGGCTCGCATCTGTCCCAGGACGCGGGACTTTGACCCCGAAGGAGAACGCTATGACACGGAATGTCGGATCCGCGGATATGATCATCCGCCTTGGCCTGGGGCTGGCGTTGATCGTCGCACCCCTGCTCAACGTCCCGCCGGTGTGGGCCAGTCCGGTGCTCGGCTATGGCGCGATGATCGTGGGCACGGTGCTTGTGCTGACGTCGCTCTTTCGGTTCTGCCCGCTCTACCGGGTTCTCGGGTTGAACACCTGCGGCATCTGAGCCGCGGTTGACCGCCGTCAATGCCCCTGCCCCGCCGCGGGGGCATCGTTCCGTCACCGATGCCAATGGGAGGGACCGCCATGACCGATGTCACACATCCAAGCCCGGAGCCGACCCGCACGGATCGCTTCCCCTCGGCCTTCACCATCCTCTTCGCGCTGGTGGCCTTGGTGGCGCTGGCCAGCTGGTTCGTGCCCGCGGGCGAATACACCCGCGTGGCGAGCGAGGCCTTGGGCAAGGACGTTCCCGTTCCGGGCACCTACGCGACGGTTGCGGCCACGCCCCAGGGCCTCTGGGATGTTCTGCGCGCCCCGATTGCCGGGTTCTATGACCCCGACAGCTATGCCGCGAACGCCATCGACGTGTCGCTGTTCGTCCTCGTGATCGGCGGTTTCCTGGGTGTGGTGAACGCCACCGGGGCAATCGACGCGGGCATCGGTGCGGCCATGGCGCGGATGCGCGGGCGGGAGAAATGGATGATCCCCGTCCTCATGGCGCTTTTTGCCTTGGGCGGCACGACCTATGGCATGGCCGAGGAAACGCTCGCCTTCTATGCCATCCTGATCCCTGTGATGATCGCCGCGGGCTATGATGCGCTGACCGGCGTCGCGGTCATCCTGCTCGGGGCCGGGATCGGGGTTCTGGGGTCGACCATCAACCCCTTTGCGACCACGATCGCCTCCAACGCAGCGGGCATTCCGTTCACCGACGGGATCGGGCTTCGACTGGCGATCCTGGGCCTCGGCTGGGCGATCTGCGTCTGGTGGGTGATGCGCTATGCCGCGCGGGTCAAGGCCGATGAGAGCCGGTCGCTGGTCGCGTCCCGCGCCGCCGAGAATGAACGTCATTTCCTTCGGAGTGGCAGCGCGCGCGTGGTGCCGTTGACCACGAACCACCGCATCGTTCTGCTCCTCTTTGCCGTGACCTTCGCCGTAATGATCTGGGGTGTCGCAAGCCAGGGATGGTGGATGGCCGAGATGTCGATGCTCTTCCTGGCCGCAGCACTGGTGATCGGCGTGGCGGGCTGGGTCGGCGAAAAGCCCTTTGTCACCGCCTTCGTCGATGGTGCGCGCGACCTTCTGGGGGTCGCCCTGATCATCGGCCTCGCGCGGGGCATCGTCGTGGTCATGGACGCGGGTCACATGACCGATACGATCCTGCATTCCGCCGAAGGACTGGTCACCGGCGTCTCGCAGGTGGTCTATGTCAATGCGCTCTTCGCAATCGAGGCGGGGCTAAGCTTCATCGTGCCCTCCACCTCGGGGCTGGCCGTGCTGTCCATGCCGATCCTGGCCCCCGCCTCCGATTTCGCGGGTGTGGATCGGTCGCTGGCGGTCACGGCCTATCAATCCGCGTCGGGCCTCGTGAACCTGATCACGCCGACATCTGCCGTCGTTGTCGGCGCGCTGGCCATCGGACGGGTGCCCTATGACAAATGGCTGCGGTTCGTGGCCCCCCTTCTCGTGATCCTGGCCGTGCTCATCATGGGCGCGCTCAGCCTTGGAGCGATGCTGTGACGGCCTTCCCCGCCGTCCAGTCCGAGACCGGGCATCTGCGCAGTGTCATCGTCTGCGCGCCGGGACCTGCACAGGCGCGGCTGACCCCCTCCACCTGCGACGCGATGCTCTTTGATGATGTCATGTGGCTGGAGCAGGCGCAGACCGATCACCGACGATTCACCACCCTGCTCGAGGCAGAGGGCATCGAAGTGATCGACCTTCGGGACCTGTTGATCGACGTGCTGGCCATCGCCCCTGCGCGCAAGGCCCTGGTCGCGGCCCGGGTTACCGCCGACACCGTGGGCATCGGCCTGTGCGACGACCTGCGCGCCTGGTGCGACGATCTGGGCCCCGCGCGTCTTGCCGACCTTCTGATGGGCGGGCTGACGGTGGACGAAGCCCCGGATGTATCGGGCCTTACGGCGCAGGTTCTGGGGCCCGAGGGCCTGCTGGTCGCCCCGCTGCCCAATCTGATGTTTCCGCGCGACAGCAGTCTTTGCGTCAATGGTGGCGTGATCCGGGGCACGATGCGCTATGCCGCGCGCGGCGGCGAGACGGCGATCCTGAAGGCCATTCACGACCACCACCCGCGCTTTCGCGAGGCCGCTCACCCCTGGCCCGTGCCGGGACTGGCCCCACTCGAGGGGGGCGATGTCATGGTCCTGAGCCGCAGCACCCTTCTGATCGGCATGGGCGAACGGACGGCACCCCAGGCCGTGGGCCAGATGGCCCGCGCCCTGTTCGACGCGGGTCAGGTGCAGCGCGTCATCGCCTGCACCATGCCAAAGGGTCGGGCCTCCATGCATCTCGATACGGTATTCACCCTGTGTGACCGCGACCGTGCCACGGCCTATCCGGAGGTCGCCGAAGCGATCACCTGTCACAGCATCCGCCCCGCCTCCGCCCCCGGCGCCATCGACGTCACCGCCGAGACGACGCCGTTCCTGAACGTGGTGGCCGAGGCGCTTGGCCAGCCCGGCCTGCGCGTCATCGCCACGGGCGGCGACCGATATCTGCGCGCGCGCGAACAATGGGACGACGGCAACAATGTCCTGGCCATCGGGCCGGGCAAGGTCCTGGCCTATGACCGCAACACCCGCACCAACACCCTTTTGCGCAAGGCCGGCATCGAGGTCATCACCTTCCCCGGCGGCGAACTCGGCCGGGGACGCGGCGGGCCACGCTGCCTGTCCTGTCCGCTGGTCCGCGATGCGGCGGGCGACTGACGCATTCAGCCACGGGAAGGACAACCGACATGTCGTTCAATCTTCATGGACGCTCGCTGCTGACGCTGGCGGATTTCAAGGGCGCAGAGATCGCCCATCTTCTGAACCTTGCCGCAGACCTGAAGGCGGCCAAGGCGGCGGGCACCGAATTGCCCCGGCTTCAGGGGCGCGAAATCGCCCTGATCTTCGAAAAGGACAGCACCCGCACCCGCGCCGGTTTCGAGGTCGCGGCCTTCGATCAGGGCGCGCATGTCACCTATCTGGGCCCGACCGGGTCGCACATGGGCAAGAAGGAAAGCGTCAAGGACACGGCCCGCGTTCTGGGCCGCCTCTATGATGGGATTGAATTTCGCGGCCACGACCACGCCACGGTGGAAACCCTGGCGGAATGGTCCGGTGTCCCGGTCTACAACGGCCTGACGTACCGCTTTCACCCGACGCAGGCGCTGGCCGACCTGCTGACCATGGGCGAGGTGGCGGGCCATGATCTTCGCGGCGTGGCCGCGTGTTTCCTGGGCGACGTCGGCAACAACGTGGCGGTGAGCCTTGCCATCGGAGCGGTGCGGATGGGGATGGACATGCGCCTGTGCGGTCCGCGCGCCCTCTGGCCGGACGATGCCATCCGCGCCGCGCTGACCGCCGATGCCCGGGCGTCCGGGGGATCGTTCCGTCTGACCGATGATCCGACCGAGGGCATGGTCGGCGCGCGTTTCGTTCACACCGACGTCTGGGTTTCCATGGGCGAGGACGAGTCGCTCTGGCCCGCGCGGGTCGAGAGTTTGCGCCCCTACCGCGTCGACCTGGACATGATGCGGCGCACCGGGCGCGACGATGCGCGTTTCATGCATTGCCTTCCGGCCTTCCACGACGACCAGACCGAAATCGGTGCCAGGCTTTGCGCGCAATTCGGACTGGACGGGATCGAGGTGTCGGACGAGGTCTTCGAAAGCCCCTGGTCCATCGTCTTCGACCAGGCCGAGAACCGTGTTCACACCATCAAGGCGGTTCTCGTCGCCACCCTGGGCGGCTGACCCATGCTGGTCGTCGCAGCCTTGGGGGGCAATGCCCTGCTCAAACGGGGCGAGCCATTGACGGCGCTGGCACAGCAGGCCAACGTTGCCCGTGCGGCCCGGGCCCTGGCCGGGATCCTGAAGGCCGGTCACGGCCTTGTCGTCACCCATGGCAACGGCCCGCAGATCGGGCTTCTGGCGATGCAGACGGATCCCTGGCCGCTTGATGTTCTGGGGGCGGAAACCGATGGCATGATCGGCTATGTGATCGAACGGGAGCTGGAGAACGCGCTGGACCATGATCGCCCCGTCGCGACGCTTCTGACACAGGTTCTGGTCGATCCTGCCGATCCGGCATTTGCCGACCCCGTCAAGTTCGTCGGTCCCGTCTGGACCGAAGACGAGGCCCAGGCGCGGGCCCGGGCGAACGGCTGGACGGTCCGTCAGGACGGCGCGGGATGGCGACGCGTTGTCCCCTCGCCTCCGCCTCTGGATATTCCCGACCTTGCAGCGGCACGCCTGTTGCTCGACCACGGGGCCGTGGTGATTTGTGGCGGCGGCGGCGGCATCCCCGTCGCCCGCGGGCCGGACGGACGCCTGACGGGGGTCGAGGCGGTGGTCGACAAGGACAGCACCTCTGCCCTTCTGGCCCGGCGTCTGGGGGCGGATGCCTTACTTCTGCTGACCGACGTCGCCGGCGTGATGGCCGATTTCGGCACCGACCGCGCCCGGACGATCCTGCATCTGACACCGGACGAGGCCGAGGCGATGACCCTCCCCGCCGGGTCCATGGCGCCCAAGGTCGCCGCCGCCGCCGACTTCGCCCGTCAGACCGGCGGCAACGCGTGGATCGGACGGCTGGAGGACGCAGTGGACATGCTGGACAGACGGGCAGGCACGCGCATCGGCGCAAGGCACGGTTCATGAGCGGTATCGACCTGCGCATTGCGGATGGCACGCTGCACCTGTCGGGCGACCTGTCGATTGCCCACGTCGGCACCGTCGCAGCGCCAGAGGACGGCACCGTTGCCCGGATCGAACTGTCACAGGTTGCCCGCCTCGACACAGCGGGGGCCTGGCTGGTTCTGGACCTTGCGCAGCGGTTCGGCGACGTGCCCGTGTCCGGGGCGACCGCGCCTCAGAACGACCTGATCGAAACCGTGCGCCGGAACCTGCCGCCGGACGTGCAGCCGCCCGAACGTCACACGCTGCGCAACCTGCTGATCCGTCTGGGCCACGCCGTCTGGGACACGGGCCGCGAGGCGCTGGCCCTGACCGCCTTTCTGGGTCAGGTCGTCGCCGAGATCCTGCGTCTTCTGCGCCATCCCGGGCGGCTTCGCGTCACTTCCATGGTCCACCACATGCAGGCGACTGGCCTCGATGCGGTGCCCATCGTGGTGCTCATGTCCTTCCTCATCGGCGTGGTCGTGGCGTTTCAGGGATCGACGCAGCTGGAGCAATTCGGGGCCGAGATCTTCGTCGTCGACCTGATCGCCATTTCGGTCCTGCGCGAGCTTGGCATCCTGCTGACGGCCATCATCGTGGCGGGCCGGTCCGCCTCCGCGTTCACGGCGGCCATCGGGTCAATGAAGATGCGCGAAGAGATTGACGCCCTGCGCGCCCTGGGCCTTGATCCGATCACGGTGCTGGTGGCGCCGCGCATTCTGGCGCTGGTCCTGATGCTTCCGATCCTGTGCATTCTGGCGAATGTCGCGGGCCTGACCGGCGGGGCAATGATGGCCTGGATGGACCTTGGCATCGCGCCCGCCGCCTTTGCCGAACGGATCGCGACCCAGATCGGCCCCTGGCACCTGGCCGTCGGCCTCATCAAGGCGCCGGTCTTCGCGCTGATCGTCGGGGTCGTCGGCTGCCGAAACGGGTTGCGGGTGGGCGGCGACGCCGAAAGCCTGGGTGCGCAGACGTCCGCGGCGGTGGTGGCGTCGATCTTCCTCGTGATCGTGGCGGACGCGGTCTTTTCGGTGTTCTTCGCCGTGGTGGGGGTCTGATGGACGATCCCGTGATCCGGGTGCGCGGGCTTGCCACGCGGTTCGGCGACCATGTCGTCCACGAAGGGCTGGACCTCGATGTGGGGCGCGGCGAAATCCTGGGTGTCATCGGCGGGTCGGGCACCGGCAAGTCGGTCCTGCTGCGTCAGATCGTGGGCCTGCTGGAGCCTGCCGAAGGCGAGATCGAGGTTCTGGGCCAACCCGTTCGAGACACCAGCCCCGAGGAATTCCGCGACTTGCGGCGTCGATGGGGGGTGATGTTCCAGGGTGGTGCGCTGTTCTCCTCCTTGTCCGTCCGCGAAAACGTCGAGGCTCCGATGCGCGAACAGATGGATCTGCCCGACGACCTGCGTCGCAAGCTGGCGGCGATCAAGGTCCGTATGGTCGGCCTGCCCGATGATGCGATGGACAAGCCGCCCTCGGCCCTGTCGGGCGGCATGCGCAAGCGCGCGGGGTTTGCCCGGGCCATCGCGCTCGACCCCGAGATCGTCTTTCTGGACGAGCCGACCGCCGGGCTGGACCCGATCGGGGCCGCCGCCCTTGATGTTCTGGTGCGCCAGTTGCGCGATGCCCTTGGACTTACGGTCTTTCTCGTGACCCACGATCTCGATACGCTGCACGCGATCTGCGACCGGGTCGCCGTTCTGGCCGAGCGGCGTGTGCTGGCGACCGGCACGCTCGACGAATTGCGCGACCTGCGACACGAGTGGTTGCAGGCGTATCTGGGCGGCCCACGCGGGCGCGCCGCACGGGGAGAGCCATAGTGGAAATCAAGGCGAACTTCCTGCTGATCGGGCTCTTTACCCTTCTGGGGCTCGGCGCGGTGCTGGCCGCCTTCGTCTGGCTCGGATCGTTCCGGCTCGACCGCGACGAGGCGGTCTACGGGGTGCTTTTCAACGACGTCTCGGGCCTGACGGTGAACGGCGAAGTCGTCTTCAACGGCCTGCCGGTGGGGCGGGTGACCGAACTGCGCCTGCACGCGCCCGACCCGTCCCTGATCTACGCGCGGATCGAGATCGACGCCGCCACACCCGTGCGCGGCGACACCATCGCGCAGCTGTCGTCACAGGGGGTCACCGGCATCGCCTATGTCGCTCTGTCGGGCGGCTCGCCCTCGGCGCCTCTGTTGAACTCCGTGCCCGATGACCCTGCATTGATCCCGTCGCGCCGAACCGGGTTGCAAACGCTGCTGAACGACGCGCCTGTCCTGTTTGACGACGTGGCCGCTCTTGTCGCGGACGTCCGCGTGTTGGTCGGGCCCGACACCCAGACCAAGGTCGCGCGCATCCTGACGAACCTCGACTCGGCCTCGGCCAAGCTGGACACGACGCTAGACGGGATGGCGGAGTTGACCGAGGGGCTTTCTGCGGCGGCGACGCAGATCGGCGGTCTGGGCGACACGATCGCAGCTTTGGAGGGACAGGTCGGGACGACGCTCGCGAATGCGGACTCGGCCCTGATCGCGGCGACGGGGACCTTCGATGCGGCAACCCCGGCCATCGCGGATCTGCGCACTGCCCTCGATCTCACGCGCGATCTCCTGGCGCAGGAAGGGCCGGATACGCTCGCCGCGCTGCGCAGCGGGGTCGCAGGGCTCGACACGACGCTCGAGTCGGCAGAGACTGCCTTCGACGCCCTGGCCCGCGCGGCGGACCGGATCGACGAACTGGCGTCAGGCGACGGAGCCGCGCTTCTGGCGTCGGCACGCGGAACGCTGTCGGCGGTGGAGCCTGCGCTGCGCGATGACCTGCCTGCGACCCTGTCGGACCTGCGTGCCGCGAGTGCCGAGACACGGGCCGCCCTGACCCGCATCACCGACGGCATTGCCGGGACGACCGACCAACTCGACCCGCTGGCGACCGACGCGCGGGCCGCGCTGGCAGAGGTCACCGCCCTGCTGGAACGCGGGGGCACGACCCTCGACACGCTCGACGGCGCGCTCGCCTCGGCGGACGGGGCCTTCGCCACGGCCGGCACCATCATGGAGGCGGACATCGGCCCCGCGATGGCCGACATCCGGGCCGCCGCCGATGCCATCGCCCGCGACTTGCCGACCCTGACCGCGCGGGCCGATACGGTGCTGCGCGATATCGCGAATGCCGTGGCAGTGGTCACCCCGGGGTTGCGTGATTTCGGCGCGACCACCCTGCCCGAGTTTGGCCGGTTGGCCACAGAGACCCGAACGCTGGTCCGCGGATTGTCCGATCTGGTCCGCCAGATCCGCAACAACCCCGTCGGGCTTATCCAGGGCGGCCAAGTGCCGGAATACAGGAGGTGACGCCATGATTTCCCTGCCCCGCCGGGCGCTTTTGCTGGGCCTTGTCGCCAGCAGTTCGGGCTGCGCCGCACTTGGCGCTCTGGAGAACGCGTCTCGCGCCCTGCCCACCTACGAGTTGACGCCGGTTGCCGGTTCTGGCGGCGCGCGCCGCGCCGTCACTCTTGTCGTCGCCCGTCCCGAGGCGCCGGCGGCCATCTCCACCGACCGCATCCTGATCAAGCCCGACCCCCTGTCGGTGGCCTATCTGCCTGATGCCCGCTGGTCCGAAGAGGTGCCGCAGCTTGTCCAATCGCTCGTCATCCGCTCCATCGCCGAGTCGGGTCGTCTGGGATACGTCGGATCGGCGGATGGCGGCCCCCTGCCCGATGTCGCGTTGCTGCTGCGGGTCGACGCGTTTCAGGCCGAACCCGTCGCCGGTCAGGACGCGGTCCCGGTCCGCACGGCCCTGTCGGCCAGCCTGATCCGCGACAGCGACCAGAGGGTGTTGGCCTCGCGCGACTTTGCGGGCGCGTCGCTTGCCGCGTCCGACCGGCCTGCGGATCTTGTGCCCGCGTTCCAGAATGCGCTCGGCCCCGGACTGGCTGCCCTGGCCGATTGGGTGGCCCGGACCGTTTGAGCCTTGGCTGCGACGTCTCGACACATGCGTGAACTCTGCGTAACCTTACGTCACCTCACACATCGGATTCCGTTTCGTGCCGCAATCCTTGACCAGTACCGAGCAGTTCCTGCTCGAAACCTCGCGTCTGACCGACCTTGAAACGGTCTGGTCCCGCTTTCTGGAGCGGATGGGCGACTACGGTTTCAATCGTGTGCTCTATGCGGTGACCCGGTTTCGGACCGATTTCTCGGCCGGCGACATCCGCGACGCCGTTGTGATGACGAATTATCCCAAGGAGTTCACCGATCCCTATCTGGAGGGCGGGCTGTTCCGGAACGCCCCCATGGTCCGGTGGGCGATGAAGAACACCGGGACGCTGTCCTGGGCGACCATCGCCGAGGAAGCCAAGGCCGGCCTGCTGCCCCCCGAAGTGATGGAAGTGGTGGCATTCAACCGCGCGCACGGCATCATCGCGGGCTATGGGATCAGCTTTCCCCGGGTGTCGCCGCGCACCGGCCACGGCGTCGGGCTGAGCAGCACGACCCTGACCCAGGAAGAGGTCGAGGCGATCTGGGCCACCCATGGCTGCGAGATCGAGCTGATTTGCCAGGTCTGCCACCTGACGATGATGTCCCTGCCCCATGCGTCCCACGGGCGCCAGTTGACAGTGCGCCAGCGCGAGGTGCTGGAGCTGGTGGCCGATGGCAAGACCATCCAGGACGTCGCCCTCCTGATGGGGCGCAACCCGGCCACGGTGGAAAAACACCTGCGTCTTGCGCGGGATGCGCTGGATGTCGAAACCACGGCGCAGGCGATTTTGAAGACGAGCATCCAGAACCAGTTCTTCCGCTACGAAGGCGACGCGGCCCCCTGATCCGCGGGGGGTAAGGTTTTCCTTACTTACCTGACCTAGGGGAAAGCGGCATGCTCGGGGTGTCTTGTGAGTGATGGCAATTACGCCATGGACTATTCGGACGGGGGCGCATCGGAGCGGTTTTCAACCGACGTGCTGCAGTTCGGCCGATGAAGTTCGGCAGATGCGAGGTCCGGGGAATTTCCCCCGGGCTGAGCGGTGACTTCCGGTGGCGGCGCTCCCCAGTCTGCCAGACCGGACAACGGAAAGCGGCGCCGAAATTTGCTTCGGCGCCGCTTTTTGCTGGTCTCGGGTCAGATCTTACGACTGGCTGACCTTGGCGACTTCGGCGGCGAAATCCTCGACCGTCTTCTCGATGCCTTCGCCGACTTCCAGGCGGATGTAGCCGGTGATCTCCAGGCCGGCCTCTTTGGCGGCCTGCTCCACGGTCACGTCCGGGTTGATGACGAACTGCTGGTTGAGAAGCGTGACCTCGGCCATGTACTTCTTCATCCGGCCTTCGATCATCTTCTCGATCACCTGCTCGGGCTTGCCCGACTCGCGCGCGATGTCGATCTGGACCTGGCGTTCCTTGTCGATGACAGAGCTGTCGAGCTCGGCCTCGTTCAGGGCGGCGGGGTTGGTCGCGGCGACGTGCATGGCGACCTGCTTGCCGAAGGCGTCGTCGGCCTTGGACAGGGCGACCAGAACGCCGATCTTGCCCATGCCGGGTGCGGCGGCGTTGTGGACATAGGACACGACGGACCCGCCCGACAGCTTGGCCATGCGGCGCACGGACATGTTCTCGCCGATGGTGGCGATCTTGCCGGTCACCAGATCCTCGACCGACTTGCCGCCGACCTTGGCCGACTTGAGCGCGTCGACGTCATCGACCGACAGCGCGGCCGTCGCGATGTCCGACACCATCTGCTGGAACTCGGAGTTCTTGGCGACGAAGTCCGTCTCGGAGTTCACTTCGACGGCAACCGCCGTCGTGCCATCCACGGCCACGGCCACGAGGCCCTCGGCGGCGGTGCGGCCCGATTTCTTGGCGGCCTTGGCCAGACCCTTGGTGCGCAGCCAGTCGATTGCCGCCTCCATGTCGCCATCCGTCTCGGTCAGTGCCTTCTTGGCATCCATCATGCCCGCGCCGGTCGTGTCGCGCAGGTCCTTCACCATTGCTGCGGTGATCGCCATGATCCTGTCTCCTTGAAAAAATGGGGTGGGGCGCGCCGTCGGTGGCGCGCCCTCTGAACCGATGTGCGTCGGGGCTCAGGCCTCGGCGGCGTCTGCTTCGGCAGGGACGTCGTCCGCGTCGCCGTCAATCGCACCCTCTTCCATCGCACCGATATCGACGCCGGCGGCGCCGAGTTGGGCGCTCATGCCCTCCAGCGCGGCGCGGGCGACGAGGTCGCAATAGAGGCTGATGGCACGGGCCGCGTCATCGTTGCCGGGGATGATGTAGTCCACACCATCGGGCGAGCAGTTGCTGTCCACGACGGCGATGACCGGGATACCCAGCTTCTTGGCTTCGGCGATGGCCAGGTCTTCCTTGTTCACGTCGATGATGAACAGAAGGTCGGGCAGACCGCCCATTTCACGGATCCCGCCGAGCGAGGCCTGCAGTTTGGTCTGGTCACGCTCCATGCCCAGACGCTCTTTCTTGGTCAGGCCCTCGAAGCCGCCGTCCATCGCTTCGTCGATGGATTTCAGGCGGTTGATCGAGTTGGACACGGTCTTCCAGTTGGTGAGCGTGCCGCCCAGCCAACGGTGGTTCATGTAGTACTGCGCGCAACGCTCGGCGGCATCGGCGACGGGCTTCTGGGCCTGGCGCTTGGTGCCGACAAACAGGATGCGACCGCCACGGGCGACGGTATCGGCCACGACCTGCAGCGCCTGCTCCAGCATGGGAACGGTCTGGGTCAGGTCCATGATGTGGATGCCGTTCTTGGCGCCGTAGATATACGGGCCCATCCGGGGGTTCCAACGCTGGGTCTGGTGACCAAAGTGAACGCCGGCTTCGAGCAGCTGACGCAGAGAGAAATCAGGCAATGCCATGTTTCTTGTCCTTTCCGGTTTCAATCCTGAGCGGGGGATCAGAGCGTCATGCTCAACCGGTGGACCGTTCGGGGATGTCTCCCCCGAGGGCCCGCCCCCGCCTGTGAAGTGCGCGGCCTATCTCACGGCGGCACATGTGTTGCAAGGGGGAAATCGCGTATTTCGACCGATCGCACCGGGATGCGGCGCGGCGGGAAAAGGGGTGGCACAGAAGCTTGGGACCCCGCGCCACCCAGGAGGAACCTTAGGGAATGATCCGATTGTATTTCGCGCCCTCGAGCGATGCGCCGGCCAGAAGTCCGGCCTGCCCGAAGACCACGGCGATCACCGGCGTCAGAAGTTCGGTCGTTCCGGTGCGAAGGCCGCCCGCGTTGTTGGACACGGCATATTCGACGTCGGCCCCCGCGACCCAGCCGGGCGAGGTGCGGAAGTTGTTGAGCGCGGGTTCGGTCATGAAGAACAGCGCGTGGCTATATTGCTGGCCACCGATCTGCAGGCCGACCGAGGCGGCGGTCGTGGAATAGTAATCCACCGTTACATCGTTGATCCGCAGCGCCCCACGCCCGTAGGCGCCCCCGATCCCGAGACCGGCCTCGGTCACGACGGGCATCATCAGGATACCGCTGGCTTTGCCCGCCAGGACCTGTGTGTCCGGCAGCTGGTTGTACATGAAGTTGAAGGCCGCATCCACGCGGCTATCGATGCGCTGGCCACCGTTGGCGCCAATGCCGTTCCCGCAGGCGGCAAGCGCCAGAGGAGCGGAAGCCGCCGCAATGAAGCGACGACGCGAGAATGCGGTCATGGGTTTGTCCTGTCCAAAGTCTGCTCATACCGCCGAGGTCTTCTGCCTCGATCTGATGAAAAAGGTAGCAGGACAATGTGCTCTTGTCACCCCTTTTGGACATAATCCCGGGTCAATGATCCGAACCGACGCCCGGACACGCCGAAAGGGGCACGCCCCCCTTCCCGAAGACGCACCCCTCCCCCAAGCGCATCCCGAAGGACGGCGAAGGTCTATGTCCGGAGCTCAGCCGGCGTCGGCTGCGGTCTCGGTCGGCTCGATCACGGCCTGATCCACGGGGCCAACGACGTCGGCGACGGGCATGTCGCCATGCAGGACAACCGGGATGGGAATGAAGACCGCGACGTCGGTCAGACTGGGCAGGCCGGGCGCGACGGGCATGTCGTTCCCCATCTGCCGCACGTCATAGGGCAGGATTGTCGGGGCGACGGGCAGATCCGCGTGGATCGACGCGAGGTTCGCGGCCACCAGCCGATCACGCCAGCCTTCGGGCACCGTGGGGGCGTCGGGCATCTCAGCAAAGATCGGCGCGTCGGGGCGCGGCGTCGGGCGGACGCCCACATCCGCGATCGCGGGCAGCGCCAGGGCGACGGGAAGGATGGAGAGCGCAGTTACGCGCGCGGTACGCAGAAAGGTCATGACGGGACTCCGATTTTAATTGAGTCCTTATTGCTCGGGAAACCGGCACGACTTGCCCGTCACCAAGGCCATTTTCGTCAATCGACTTCGGGTGGCGCAACAATCCCTGCGGAATCGGCCTCATTGGGGAAGCGACTGCGGAACCTTGCCGCATCTTCGGCCAACCATCGTACTGAAACGCGCGTTCCCGCCTCTTCCTGCGACTCGGCCGTCACCAGACCGCGTTCGTGCAGCCAGGCGCGGGCGCGCCCCGCATCATGGGCCAGCAGGATGTCGCTCTCCATCACCCGACCCTCAAGGCGATCTGCGATGGCCGCCAGAAGCGCATCCAGACCCGCGCCGCTGAGCGCGGAGCCCAGGAACACGTTCTCCTGACGGGCCGCGAGGTTGGTCGTGGCCTCCAGATCGTCGGCGGACAGCGCGTCGGACTTGTTCCAGAATTCCAGGCGCGGCACGTCCGGCGACACGCCAAGCTGCTCCAGGATCGTCTCCACGTCGCGGGCCTGCGCCGCGGATTCAGGATGGCTGATGTCGCGGACGTGCAGAACCAGATCGGCGTCCAGCACCTCCTCCAACGTGGCGCGGAAGGCGGCGACCAGCTGCGTGGGCAGGTCCGAGATGAAGCCCACCGTGTCCGACAGGATCACATCGAGGCCCCCTGCTTCGCCCACCGGCAGGCGCACCGACCGCATCGTCGGGTCGAGCGTGGCAAAGAGCATGTCCTTGGCCAGCACATCCGCCCCGGTCAGACGGTTGAACAGCGTCGACTTGCCCGCGTTGGTATAGCCCGCGAAGGCCACGACCGGATACGGCACCTTGGCGCGCGCCGCCCGGTGCAGCTCCCGCGTCGTGGCCACCTTGGCCAATTGACGGCGCAGGCGGATCATCTGGTCGTCGATGGCGCGGCGGTCCGCCTCGATCTGGGTCTCACCCGGGCCGCCCACGAACCCGAGGCCGCCGCGCTGACGCTCCAGATGGGTCCAGGCCCGCACCAGACGCGTCCGCTGATAGGACAGCGCCGCCAGTTCGACCTGCAACACGCCTTCCCGCGTCGCGGCACGGTCGGCGAAGATTTCCAGAATCAGGCCGGTCCGATCCAGCAGCTTGACCTTCCAGGCCCGTTCCAGATTGCGCTGCTGGACGGGGGTCACGGCGCCGTCGATCAGGATCAGGTCGACTTCGTCAGCCTCGATCCGGGCGCGCAGTTCCTCGACCTTGCCGGACCCGAAGAGCATGCCGGGATGCGGCTTGGGCAGTCGGACGATGTCGCCGCCCAACACCTCGAGTCCCGGCAACGCATGGGCCAGCGACACCGCTTCCTCCAGGGCATATTTCGGATCCCTGGCGGAACGGTCGCCTGCGCGCGTGTCGGGATGCAGGACCAGAGCGCGCGTTGGCTGCGCTTCGGTCGAATGCGTCTGATCAGGAGGATTCGTCAGAACCGTCCCCGTTATTGTCATAAAGGTTGATGGGCTGGGCCGGCATCACGGTCGAGATCGCGTGCTTGTAGACAAGCTGGCTCTGACCGTCGCGGCGCAACAGCACGCAGAAGTTGTCGAACCAGGTGATCACGCCCTGAAGCTTCACACCATTGATCAGAAAAATCGTCACGGGCACTTTCGTCTTGCGGACGTGGTTGAGAAACGCGTCCTGAAGATTCTGCTTATCCGATGCCATTGTCAGAAGTCCCTGTCCCGCGCGCCCCTTTTGCGAGGCGTCGAATTGCAATGCCCTGTTTATGAAACGCAGTTCACAAAGTTTCCACCCCTGAAACGAAGGTTTCTGACGTGCCATGGCAAGACGCAGCCGGTGAACAGTTGCCGCAAGGTCAATCGCGCCAGAAATCGGGGTTTAGAAGGGCGATCAACGCCAGCGCTTCAAGCCGACCCAGGACCATCGTCATGGCCGCCACGACCTTGGCCGCATCGGGCAGGACGTTGATCGCGCCGGGGCCACCCAGAACGATCTCGGCCAGGGGGCCGGTTGTCGTCAGGCAGGCGATGGCAAGGGTCATCGCCGTCTCGAATTCGAGGCCGGTCAGGGTCAGCGCCAAGGTCACACCGGCGATGGACGTCGCGAACAGCATGAAGAACACCCAGGCCGCCTCGGTCCCGCCGGAGGGGATGCGCCGCGCACCCGCCCGCCCGCTCACGATGGAGCTTGGATGCACCAGAAGCGCCATTTCCCGTCGCCCGTGGGCATAGAGCGCGTAAATCCGCAACAGTTTCACGCCGCCCGCCGTGGTGGCGACCCCGCCCCCGAAGATCGCCAGCCCCAGTAACAGAACCGACGGCGCGCCAAGGCCCGACCATTGCTGCGCCTCCTGCCAGTGCAGGCTCTCGAACCCGGTCGTGGTCAGGAACGACAGCACCGTGAACGCCGACCCCCAGAGCGCCCCGAGGGCGGCTTCGGTATCGGCCAGCGCCCCCACCTCCAGCGCGCCGACCCAGTGGCGTGCAAAAAGGACGACCGTCACCAGCGCGATGAGCATCGCCCCGATCCGGAGCTCCCGATCCTGTGCCAGGTTGCGGATGTGGTCGCGGTTCATGTCGGTCGAGAACAGCTGACGACTCAGGGCGAACAGCAGAAACACGGCGATCAGCATTTCGCCCCCAAGGCCCGCCCCGTTTTCCCCAAGCGACGTGGCGTTCGTGATGCCAGATGTCGACAGGGTCGACATCGCGAAGATCAGGCCCGTCACCGCCCGTTCCCCCGAGGCGACCAGCAGCCCCCAAAGCAGGGCTGTCAGACCCAGATAGATCGGACCCAGGGTCATCGTCGCCCGGGTCAGCCGTGCGACCGGATCACTGCCGTCCGCCCCCCCGATCCGGTCGGCCCCGCGCGTTACGTTCCCGTCGGCCACTTCGAATCCGCCCAGGTTCAGCGGGGCGAGAATCGCGATGGCGGCGATCCAGATCACGAACCCTCCCTGCCAGGCCACCATGGCCCGCCACAGATGCACCGAATCCGACAGACGGTCGGCGGCAAACAGGCTGCCGCCGGTGGTCGTCATCGCGGCAACCATCTCCACATAGAGGTTCAGGGCGCGCGTATCTGGCACGATATCGGTCAGCGGCACGGCGGCAAGCGCCGGGAGCAAGGTGAAGACCGACAACAGCGCGATCAGATGGTTTCGGGTGATATTCGTAGGCTTCGTTCGCACGGTCGCGATCGCGATTCCTCCGATTAACGCCAGTAGCAGGGTGCCGGCATAGAAGAACGCCTGCGCCTCGCGGTGGCGGTCATTCACGACCGCGTGGATGGCGGGCACGAACATCGAAGCCGACAGAGCCGCCGCCAGCACCACCAACAACGGGATGCGGCGTATCAGGGCTGGCATCGGCGCGGCCCCGCCATCAGAAGAAGTCCACCTGCACCTGCAACAGCCGCTCCACCTCGGGCACATCCGCCGAGAGCGCGAACAGTGTGATGACGTCCCCCTCCTCGATCACGGTACTCGCTTCGGGTCGCACCACGCCCGCGGACTTGCGGATCATGCCCACCAGAACGCCTTCCGGGAAATCGATGTCCCGCACCGCCTTGCCCGCCATGGATGAGGTCGACAGGACCTGCGCCTCGATCACCTCGGCCTCGGAATCGCCGACCGAATAGACGTTGCGCACCCGTCCGTGCCGCACATGCCGCAGGATCGACGACACCGTCGTCTGGCGCGGGTTCACATAGGCATCGATCCCGAGCGGATCGAGCAGCGGGACAAGCGTCGGGTCATTGATCAGGGCGATGGTCTTGCGGCAGCCGGCGGCCTTGGCGCGCACCGCGGCCAGCATGTTCGTCTTGTCGTCATCCGTCACGGTCAGCACGGCGTCGGCCTTGTCGATATTCGCCTCGCGCAGCAGTTCGATGTCCAGGCCGTCACCCGACAGGACGATCGTGCGCTCCAACGCCTCGGCGGCGCGTTCGGCGCAGGTCCGATTGCGCTCGATCATCTTGGCCCGGATCCGCTCGGGCGCCGCCTCGAGGGCGCGCGCGACCGCAAGGCCGACATTTCCGCCGCCGATGATGACGATCCGTTCCTGCTTCTTCAGTTTCTTGCCAAAGATTTCCTGCGTTCGCGACAGGTCATCGGAATGACACAGCACATAGATCTGATCGCCGGCCTTCAGCTGATCGCCGGGTTCGGGCGCAAAAAGCCGCCCCTTGTCGGCCCTGCGCACGCCCACGACGACGGCACGCAGGGTGCTGAAAAGCTCCGACAATTGCCGCAGCGGCGTGTCGAGAACCGGGCAGTTCTCATCCAGATGCAGGCCCACGAACTGCGCGGCACCATCCAGGAAATCGACGATGTCAAAGGCTTCCGGCGCGCGTAGACGGCGCAGCGCGGCCTCGGCCACTTCGCGTTCGGGGCTGATGACCACGTCGATCGGCAGGTGGTCGCGACGATAAAGGCCGGATCGCATCGCGCTCAGATAGCTTTGCGCCCGCAGACGCGCGATCTTGCGCGGTACGGTAAAGACCGAATGGGCGATCTGGCAGGTCACCATATTGACCTCGTCCGAATGCGTCGCCGCGATCAGCATGTCCGCATCTTCGGCCCCCGCCCGTTCCAGAACGTTCGGATAGGATGCAAAGCCCGTGATCCCCTGCACGTCCAGCGTATCGGTGGCGCGGGCGACAAGGTCGGCGTTGTTGTCGACGACGGTGACGTCGTTGCGTTCGCCCGACAGGTGGCGGGCAATCTGCCAGCCGACTTGCCCCGCACCGCAGATGATGACCTTCATGGACTGCCCTTCGCGGCAATGAACCCGGACCCGCTGGATAGGACGTGCGGGGGTGGGCGGTCAATCACGGCAACGCCGCCCGGTTTCAAATGTCTGACAATTGAAATCACGGGTTTGCCAATTGTCAGACGTTTGAACTCCGCTATGGTCCGAAGCATGAAACGCATCCTGCCCCTTTTCCTGTTCCTTGCCGCCTGCGGGATCGGCACGTCGCCGGTCTGGCTCAAGCCCGGGACGCCGACCCTCACTGCCGAACAGGATTTCCTGGCCTGCGCCGCGCAGGCGCGCCGTGACTTCCCGGAAACCCGCCGCATCACGACCGCCCCGAGCGTTGTCATCGGTGGCGGGCTTTGCCGCGACGGCGTCTGCGTCGGAGTGAACGACCGGCCGGATGTGTTCGAGACGGATCGCAATGATCCCTTGCGCGCCCGCGCCATCAACGCCTGCATGGAGGCCAAGGGATATCAGAGAACCACCCTGCCCGTCTGCGCCGCCGGGGCGACGCAGCTGGCCAGTCAACCCTTTGATACCCGTGGGCTTTGCGTGGCCAACGGGCGGATCGCCTCGCCCTAGTCGTCCACCCGCGCGACCCGCGCCCCGCCGCGTGCGGTGGTGACCACGCCGAGCGATTTCAATTTGCGGTGCAGGGCGCTGCGTTCCATCCCGACGAAACTTGCCGTGCGGCTGATGTTGCCGCCGAACCGGTTGATCTGCGTCATCAGGTACTGCCGTTCAAAGAGTTCCCGCGCTTCCCGCAAAGGCAGGCTGGCCAACGAACCCGACAGGGTCATTTCGCCTGCATCCGCCCCGCCATCGGTCGGACTGGGGAGTTCGGAAGGCTCGATCGGGCCGGTGCCGTCGCCCAGGATCAGGACCCTTTCGATGACGTTGCGCAATTGTCTGACATTTCCCGGCCATCGCATCGTCTGCAGCAAAGCCTTTGTTTCTTCGGACAATTCCCGCAACGGCAGGCCCTGCGCCTTGTTCAGCGAGGCGATGAAGTAATCGGCAAGAACCGGAATATCGTCGCGCCGCTCTTCCAGCGACGGGACCTCGATCGGGACGACATTCAGGCGGTGATACAGTTCTTCGCGGAACCGGCCCGCACGCACTTCCTGCATCAGGTCGCGATTGGTCGAGGAAATCACACGCAGGTCGACCCGCACCTTGTCGTTGCCGCCGACCCGATTGAAGGCCTGCTCCACCAGGACGCGCAGGATCTTCGACTGCGTTCCCATGGGCATATCGGCGATCTCGTCGAAATAGATCACGCCCTCATGCGCCTGTTCCAGCAGGCCCATCTCGATGCCCTTCTCGGGACTTTCGCGACCGAACAGAACCGCCTCCATCCGTTCCGGCTCGATGGATGCGGACGAAACCGTCACGAAGGGCGCAGAGGCACGGTTGGACTTGCCGTGAATATAGCGCGCAGCCACTTCCTTGCCGGATCCGGCAGGGCCGGTCAGCATGACGCGCCCATTCGAGTTCATCACCTTTTTCAGGTTTGAAACCAATGCTTTGAAAGCGGCCGACTGGCCGATCATCTCGGCCGATGACGCATCCTTACGGCGCAGTTCCGAATTTTCGTGCCGAAGACGCGACGCCTCCATCGCGCGACTGACCACCACCATTAGCTGATCGATATTGAAGGGCTTTTCGATATAGTCGTAGGCCCCCTGCTTGATCGCCGCCACCGCGATTTCAATGTTGCCATGCCCCGATATGATGATGATCGGCACGTCCGGATTGGTGCGCCGCACGGATTTCAGGATGTCGATCCCGTCCATGTCGCTGTCCTTCAGCCAGATATCGAGGATCATGAGACTGGGCGCCTCGTCCTCGATGGCCTTCATGCACGCGTCTGCGGTGCCAGCCGTCCGGCAGGAATATCCTTCGTCTTCAAGGATATCCGAGATGAGGCTCCGAATATCCGACTCGTCGTCAGTGATCAGGATGTCGCCCATGTTAGCTCTCCTCTATGCGGGGCAGTCGAATGACGGCCTCCGCGCCCCTGTGACCGTCGGCTCCGGGTTCTGCGTCGCGCAGATCCAGGGTGCCGCCGTGTTCCTCGATGATTTTCTTGACGATGGGCAGGCCAAGGCCTGTCCCCTTGTCGCGTGTGGTGACGTAGGGCTCGAACAGCCGCGCGCGATCTTGCGGCAGGCCGATCCCGGTGTCCGAAATGCGCACTTCCAGATGGCTGCCATTTGCGGACAACACCACCGACACCTGTTTCGCGAACGGGGTCTCGTCCCGTTCCTCTCGGGTCTCGATGGCCTCACCGGCGTTCTTGATGAGGTTGGTAAAGGCCTGGCGCATCATCGTCGGATCGAATTCGCCCATGACCTTGCCCGCCGGAATGTCGTCCAACAACTCCACCGGTTCCAGAGCGGGGCGTTGCAGCGTCACCGTCTCTCGCAGAAGGTGGGCCAGATCACCGCGCTGACGCTCGGGTTCGGGCATCCGCGCGAATTTGGAAAACTCGTCAACGATGCGTCGCAAGTCATTGGTTTGACGAACAATCACCCCGGTCAATTCGGCCAGTTTCGCCGCGCTTTCCTCGCTCAGCTCGCGCCCGAACCGCCGATTGACCCGCTCTGCCGATAGTTGGATCGGCGTCAGCGGATTCTTGATTTCATGGGCAATGCGCCGTGCCACGTCACCCCAGGCCGCCATGCGTTGCGCGCTGACCAGTTCGGTTACGTCATCGAAGGCGACGACATAGCCTTCGGGCGCGCCATCCAGGCCCGGGCGTGTCGCGATACGGACCAGCAGGCTTTCAAGTTTTCCGCCTCGCGCAACCCGGATCTCCTCTTGTTCGGTCTCGGCTCCACTGGCCTGCAAACGTGCCCATAGACCGGCGTATTCGGGCACGACATCGTTCAGCAACAGGCCGTACCGCTCCCCTTCGAGCGCAAGAAGACGTTGCGCGGAGCGGTTCATGAAGTCGATCCGTCCTTCGGGATCGAGGCCGATGACCCCCGCCGTGACCGAGCCCAGAACGCTGTCGAACAGGCGCCGACGTCGTTCGGTCTGGGTGTTGGTTTCGACCAGCGCGTCGCGCTGCCCCTTCAACTGCCGGGTCATCTGGTTGAAGATACGGCCGAGCATGGCGATTTCGTCGTCGCCCGCCTCTTCCTTCACGCGCACGCTCAAATCGCCCTGGCCGACCCTTTGCGCCGCGCCAGCCAAACGGCCGACGGGCCGCGACAGCCGTTCGGCGAACCACAATCCGGCCCAGGTCGCCGCAAGGATCAGGATCAGGGCGAAGCCGACATAGAGCAGGCCGAATTCGAAGAGCAAGCGCCCGCGATCCCGTTCAAGCTGTTGATAAAGCTGCGCTGTCGCCTGAGTCTGATCCAGAAGCTGCAGCAGATCGCCATCCACGGTCCGGGTCACATAGAGAAACCGATCCTGATAGGCGGAGAGTTGAAGAAGGATCCGGAACTCGTTGATTTCCTTGTCTTCGATAAGGACGATTGCACCATCGCGTGCCTGACCGATCTGGGTGTCGGTCACTTCCTCGAAATCGAACAGATAGGAGCCTTCGCCACGGGCCCGGATGGCCCCGGTTCCGTCGATGACGAAGGCTTCTTCCAGGCCGCGCTGGATCTGCTCCTGACCCTGGGCCAGGATCTGTCGCAATTCGCCGTCGGCCAATGTGCCCCCGCCCGATGTTCCGAGTGACGCGCGTTTGGCGAGGTCGAGGTACCCGGCCAATGCGCGCGCATCCTGGGTCAAGCCGTCGCGATGTTCCTGGGCATAGGCCTGGGCGGCTTCGACCGAATTCCCCAAGGCGCTGCGCACACGGTCCGAGAACCAGCCTTCCAGTCCGACATTGATCGTGATCGTCGCGAAAACCGCCGTCAGCACCGTTGGGATGAGCGCGATGCCGGTAAAGACGCCGGTGAGTCTAAGGTGGAGTTGCGATCCCGCCGACCGGGCCCGGCGCGCCGCAACCATCCGCGTCAGACGCCGTACGACCAGGGCAGCAATGGCCAGAATATAGACTAGGTCGGCCAGCAGAACGACGCGGAGCCACCCCAGATCCTCGCTCGCCCCGCGCAGCGTGATGGCGAGGAACGTCAGGACGACAAGCGTCGGGCCGAGCACCACGAGGGTGACCGTCATGATCGTCTGAATCTGCCTGCGCCCGCTCCAGAGGAAGCTGGGAAACAAGGCAGCGCCGGAGGAATCCGAAGCCCGCAAGGTCGCCTCTAAGCCATGTCTTTACCGCGCGTCGTCCCTGCCGGGTTGTTCCCGATCTGCAACGCCTGTGGCGGTTTTACATCAACTTGCGGCGCCGTGTCACGAGGATATCGAGATCCGTGATCTTCTTTCGCAGCGTATTGCGGTTAATCCCGAGTAAATCGGCGCATTTCGCCTGATTTCCGCCCGTCGCATCGAGCGCGATCTCGATCAACGGTGCTTCGACCTCACGCAAAATGCGTTGGTACAGCCCCGGGGCCGGCAATTGGCCGCCCTGCAAATCGAAGTACCGGCGCAGGTGGCTTTCGACCGCATCGCTCAGCTTGTCTGTCGCCGCAACCGCACGGGGGCCGCTGGAAATCGTTCCCAGAACCGCTTCGACCTCGGGCTTGGTAATTTCTTCGGCGGGACTGGTCGCAACCAACCGGCGGGTGATGTTCTCGAGCTGACGGACGTTGCCGGGCCAGGGATGCGCGCGGATGAGGCCCATGGCCTCATCGGAAAAACGTCGCAGGCTGCCCCCGTCCCGTTCGGCGCGACCGAGGAAATGCGCGGCAAGCAACGGAATGTCGTCCACCCTTTCGCGCAGCGCGGGCACATCGAGCTGCGCCCCCGCCAGTCTGTAGTAGAGGTCCGATCGAAAGTTGTCGGGACCGCTGCTGTCGAGACGGGGCGTCAGGTCACGCTGCGCGCTCGCCATGATTCGCGGACCACTGCTCTCCAGACCGTCGAGCATGCGAACGACGCGGGTCTGAAGTTCCGGCTCGAGGTCCCCCACTTCGTCGAACAGGATGGACCCCCCCTTGGCCCGCGCAAGCAGCTCCGATGGCCCGTCGAAACCCACCAGATCGGATGCGGTCGCCGTCACGAACGGCAGGGTCCGGCGGTCAGAGAAATCATGAATTGCCCGTGCGATCAAGGATTTACCAGTCCCACTTTCCCCGACGATCATGACGGGCAGGTCCGTGTTCATCACCCGCGCGACCAAGCGATAGAGAGCCTGCATCCGCGGGGTTCGCCCGACCAGGGGCAGATCGTCGTTATCCTCGGTCTTTGCGACATCCGGCGCCGCCACGCGTTTCTGATCGAGCGCGCGCGACGCGCGTTTCATCAAATCGGGCAAGTCAAAGGGCTTTGGCAGATAATCGTAAGCCTCGGCCTCGGCCGCCTGGATCGCCGTCATGATGGTGTTCTGGGCGGAAATCACGATGACCGGCAGACCGGGGCGTTCCCGTGTGATGCGGGGCAGCATCTCGAGGCCGTTGCCGTCGGGCATGACCACGTCGGAAATGACCAGATCGCCTTTGCCTTCCTCGACCCACCGCATCAGGGTGACGAGCGACGAGGTAGCATGCACCTTGCACCCTGCCCGCGTCAGGGCCTGGGTCAGCACCGTGCGGATGGTGCGGTCGTCGTCGGCGACTAGAATTGTTCCGTCCATGCGTTTTCTCTCAGACCTTTAGGGGGCGTTCTTGATGTCTTTGGGCGGCATCGGCAGCGAAATCCGAAAGGCGGTACGCCCCGGCTCGCTATCGACCGAAATCCACCCGTCATGTTCGTGGATGATCTTGGAGACGAGCGCCAAGCCAAGCCCGGTTCCGTTTTCCCGTCCGGAGACGAAGGGTTCGAACAGATTGGCGGCAAGATCGGGCGGCACACCCGGGCCGTCGTCCACGATCTCGATCTGCAGGGGTACCGAACCGCCCGACCCATCCGGCCGCCGCACGCGCAGCGACAGCTCATAGAAAGTCCGGATGGTGATTTTTCCACCCTGCTCCGCGACTTGCGCGGCGTTCTTCAACAGGTTCAACACCACTTGAAGCAATTGATCCGGATCGGCCCAAGTTGACGGGAGCGACGGGTCGTAGGCCTCGTCTATCGTCATATGCGCGGCGAACCCGACCATCGCAGACCGGCGCGCCCGGTCCAAGACGTCGTGAATGTTCACCGCCCGACGTTGTGGCGGCTGCAGGTTTCCGAACTGCTCCACCTGGTCCAGAAGTTTGACGATCCGGCGGCTTTCGCCAACAATTAATTCCGTCAGTTCGAAGTCTTCGCCGGTGAGGTTCATGCTGAGAAGCTGCGCGGCCCCCGTTATCCCGGCCAGTGGATTCTTGATTTCATGGGCCAGCATCTCGGCCATGCCGATGGCCGATTTGGCAGCGGTCTGCGAATTGCGCGCCCGGTCCAGCCGACCCGCGATATCCTGCGGAGAAATCAGGATCAGAACCCCATTCCCCAGGGGCGACATATGCACTTCGCTGCGGATCGCGGGCGCGGGGCCAACGCGCAAATGCGTGTCGTGCAGCGTCAGAGGTGCCATGGTCCGCCGCACCCGGGCCGTTGCAACCTCGATGTCACTGTCGAGCGCCATGATCCTGGCCAACGGGGCATCCTGAAGCGTCTTGGCGGATCGGTTCAGGAACCCTTCGGCGGGACCATTCACCTGCAAAATCAGGTCATTGCCATCGACAACGATCGCCGGGATCGGCAGAGCTTGCCAGATATCAGCCTCGGTCATGCTGCCTGCCTTGCCTGCGGTGCCAGCGCGGCGCGCAGCAGTTTGGGAACGTCCTGCGGCCCGGCCGTCAGAACCTCCTTGCGGAGGGCCGGCACCGTCCCGGAGTCGTCCATGTACCAGCCCAGATGCTTGCGCGCGACGCGGCCTCCCAACTCTGGCCCGTAAAAGGCGATCATCGCGCTGTGGTGACGTGTCACCAGGTCAATCAAAGCGCTTCCGCTCGGGATCGCGGGCGTCGCGCCATGGCCAAGCCCGGCGGCGATCTTCGCCAGTTGCCAGGGGCGCCCCTGCGCGCCGCGACCCACCATGACACCGGCGGCGCCGGACGCATCGAGGGCCGCCCGGGCCGACGCCACGTCGACGATATCGCCGTTCGCCAGAACGGGGATCGTCAGCGCCGCGACAATCGGACGAATGGCACGCCAATCGGCGGCCCCCTTGTAGAATTGGCAGCGCGTCCGGCCATGAACGGTCAGCATGCGAATGCCCGCCGCTTCGGCACGTTTGGCCAACTCGACCGTATTCCGACTATCGTCATCCCACCCGAGGCGGGTCTTCAGGGTCACGGGCACATCCACGGCCGCCACCACCGCCTCGATCAGGCGCAGGGCATGGTCGTGATCGCGCAGCAAGGCCGACCCGGACAGGCCGCCTGTCACCTTCTTGGCCGGGCAGCCCATGTTGATGTCGATCATCCGCGCGCCCTGCCCCGCCAGAACGCGTGCCGCCTCAGCCATCCAGACCGCCTCACGCCCTGCGATCTGGACGGAGGTGCCTTCGACCATTGCGCCGAGTTCCGCGCGGTCGCGCACCGACGGCTTGGCCTCCACCATCTCGCGGCTGGCGACCATTTCGGACACGACCAGCCCGGCGCCGAATCCCTGCACAAGGGTCCGGGTCGGCAAATCGGTGATTCCGGCCATGGGTGCCAGGGCCACCGGAGAGGTGAACCCCAAGGCCGCAAGGCGCGAATCCAAGGCAGGTGCGGTTTTTTCGGGCACGTGACTAACTTCTGGGCGATTGTGCCCTGTTCATAGGGTGAACGGCGGCGGATGGGCAGTCATCGCGCAACCATCGGGCGGCAGGTTCGACAATTGCCCAAAATATAGGCAATCATATGCCGACTTGCCCGTCTGGTTGTCAGCTTCGGGGTCGCGCTATAGGAACGGGGCGGGGTTATTGCCCCGGGACCCGAGGTGCCAGATTGACCCGCACAGATGCCACAGCGCTTATTGTCGCCGCCGGTCGCGGGCAGCGTGCAGGTGGCGGGATTCCCAAGCAATATCGGGACCTTGCCGGGCGTCCGGTGCTGGCGCGCACGGTGGAGGCCTTTGCTGGCCGGGTCGGCGCGATTGTGGTGGTGATCCACCCCGATGACCGCGATCTTGCAATGGCTGCCATTCCTGGCGTGCACCTGATCGACGGCGGGGCGACGCGCGCCGCGTCGGTCCGTGCGGGTTTGGCCGCAGTTGAAACGACGAAGGTTCTGATCCACGATGCCGCGCGGCCCGGGGTGACGGGGGCGATCATCGACCGTGTGTTGGACGCGCTGGATCACGGCGACGGGGCCGCACCGGCGCTTGCGGTAACCGATGCGCTCTGGTCCGGGTCGGTTCGTGTGGAGGGCTTGGCCGACCGTCGGGGGCTTTGGCGCGCACAGACACCGCAGGGGTTCGACACGGCTCTGATCCGCGCGGCCCATGACGCCTTTGACGGTGAGGCGGCGGATGATGTGGAGGTCGCGCTGGCCGCAGGGCTGGACGTCGCCATCGTGGCGGGTGACGAAGCAAACATGAAGATCACCGCACCGGAAGATTTCGCCCGCGCAGCCAAGGGGTTGGAGATGGATATCAGGGTCGGCAACGGGTTCGACGTGCATCGGTTTGGCCCCGGAGATCACGTGGTGCTCTGCGGCGTCAAGGTGCCCCATGGGCGTGGGTTGCAGGGACATTCGGACGCGGATGTCGGCCTGCATACCATTACCGACGCCATCTATGGCGCGCTGGCCGAGGGCGATATCGGGACGCATTTTCCCCCGTCCGAGGCTGAGTGGAAGGGAATGGACAGCGCCGTCTTCCTTGATCACGCGGCAAATCTGGCGCGGACGCGGGGCTATGCGATTTCCAACGTGGACGCGACGCTGATCTGCGAATTTCCCAAGATCGGCCCCCATGCGCAGGCGATGCGGGGCCGCGTCGCCGAGATTATCGGGGTGGAGGTCGGGCGCGTTTCCGTCAAGGCGACGACGACCGAGCGGCTCGGCTTTGCGGGGCGTGGCGAGGGCATCGCCTGCCTTGCCACGGTCACGCTGGTGCGCGGATGATCGCGCGGGCGGTCGCCACGGTCGGCTTTGTCGGCCTGATCCGGCCCGCGCCGGGCACATGGGGGTCTTTGGCCGCCCTGCCCCTTGGCTGGCTTGCGATGCAGGGCGGACCGATCCTGTTCACGGTGCTGACGCTGCTGATCCTGCCGCTCGGGTTTTGGGCCACGACGGAAGTGACGCGGGGCAAGGCCGATCACGACCCCTCGGAAGTCGTCATCGACGAGGTTCTGGGCCAGTGGATCGCCCTTTTGCCGCTGGTCTGGGGGGCCGCGCAGGCGGGCGTGCCGGTCGAACGTCTCTGGCCCGGGTGGATCGCGGCGCTGCTGCTGTTTCGTCTGTTCGATATCTGGAAGCCCGGCCCCGTCGGCTGGATGGATCGGCGGACCGATGCCTGGGGTGTAATGCTGGACGATGCGGTCGCCGGAGGAATGGCTGCCATTTGCGTCATGGCCCTGGCCGCGCTGGCGCATCTATGAGCATCGCGGGCGATCTTCTGAACCTGTGCCGGTCCAAATGTCTGACAATTGCAACGGCGGAAAGCTGCACCGGGGGCATGGTCGCGGTCGCGCTGACCGACTTGCCCGGATCATCGGATGTTTTCCTTTGGGGCGCGGTGACTTACGCCAATTCGGCCAAGCGGTCGCAATTGGGCGTTGGTCAGATGACGCTGGTGTCTCATGGGGCGGTTTCCGAACCCGTCGCGCGGCAGATGGCAGAGGGCGCGCGGGTCCGGTCGGGGGCCGATCTGGCGGTATCGATCACCGGGATCGCGGGCCCTGGAGGGACGGCGACCAAACCCGAAGGACAGGTCTGTTTCGCCATTGCGACCACGGCCGGGACGCAGACGCGGACCGTTCAGTTCGGCGCCCTGGGCCGGGATGCGGTGCGTCGGGCCGCACGGGATACGGCCCTGGAAATGCTGCTGGAGGCCGCTCAGGCCGCCGACGCGCCGTAAAGCTGCCGCGCGCGCTTTTCGAAGGCCGCGACAACGCGCTGCATCGCCTCGTTGAAGACGACACCGACGACGCGCCCGATGATCGGGTTCCGAAATTCGAAATCGACCCAGAAATCCACTTCGCAGCCGGACGCGGTCGGCGTGAACGTCCATTCCGATTGCAGATGACGAAACGGGCCGTCGAGGTATTCCGTCTCGATCCGCTTTTTGCCGGGCCAGAGGGTCACGCGCGACCCGAAGCTTTCGCGGAAGAGTTTGAAGCTGATGATGAGGTCGGCGAGCATCACTTCGCCCTCGGGCCCACCGGTTCGCGACCGGATCCGGGCGGCGGCGGTCCAGGGCAGGAATTCGGGATAACGGGCGACATCGGCGACGAGGTCATACATCTGATCGGGGGTATAGGGCAGCGCGCGGCGCTCGGAATGTCGGGGCATGGGGCCTCTTGGGCTTGGGGGCTTTCACATGTTAGGCCCCTCTTGGCCGATGGACCCGGGGGGAGCAATATGACTGAGCGTTATGTGATCGATCAGATGATCTCTGCCAAGGCCATCGCGGCCCGGATCGAGGCATTGGCCCGCGACATCGAGGCGCGGTTCGCGGGCACCGACAAGCTGATCGTGGTGGGCCTCTTGCGAGGATCGTTCGTGTTCATCGCCGACCTGGTGCGAGAGCTGGACCTGCCGGTCGAAGTCGATTTCCTGGAGGCGTCGAGCTATGGCGACGGCATGGAAAGCTCGCGCGAGGTCCGCATCCTGAAGGACCTGCGGGGCAAGATCGGCGGGCGCGACGTTCTGGTGGTCGAGGACATCGTCGACACCGGGCACACGCTGCACCACGTCACGAACCTGCTGCGATCGCGGGATCCGGCCCGGCTTGAGACGATTGCCCTGTTGGACAAACCGGCCCGGCGGGAGGTCGACATCAAGGCAAGCTGGACGGGGTTCGAAATTCCGGACGCTTTCGTGGTCGGCTACGGCATCGACTATGCGCAGCGGAACCGCAATCTGCCCTATATCGGCTGCGTGCGGATGCTGGAGTAGCGGCGCGCCGTCCACGGGGGGCGGCGCGCCGGCAAGGGCTCAGGCGCCGGGCATCCGGGCCTTGCGCAGGGCGTGCAGCTGGTTCGACGACATCGAGGAGATCGGATCGCCCTTGTAGTCCAGCTTGGGCAAGGCGCCCAATTGGCGGAAGAGGGCCACGATCACCGTGGAGGTCACCGCGATACCCGCAAGCGACTTGAAGAGCAGCGGCACGGCCACGAGCAGGGTCTGGTGATAGATCTGCGGCGTGAAGGTGACGATCGCGATTTGCAGCGGCGGGATCAGGATGAACGCCGTCCCGACGAGCATCGCGGCCTTGACCAGAGCCATGAACACCGTGCGCGGCTCGGCCAGGAAGCGGGGCATGATGAAGGGGATCGCCATGAAGGCGCCGAGGCCCGCGTAGGCATAGAGGGCGTACCAAGGATCCTGATTGTAGATCAGTTCGGGAAGGCGTGCGCTACCCTGCTGGATCATGCCGAAGGTCATGTAGGCGGTGCCGAGAAGGCCAAGGCCGAAGAGGCGCATGATGAGCCAGTCAGCCGCGCCGTAAGCCTTCATCGCGACGCCGAGCGCGGGCAGCGATTGCCGCGAGGCGGGCACGATCTTCTGGCCAGTCATCGCGGAAGCGGCGCTTTTGCGCGGAGCTTTCTTGAGTTCCTTGGGGAGCGGGCGATAGGTCACGATCGTGATCAGCGTCACGGCACAGACCGCAACCAGCGCGAAGGCCCACCGTTGCTCCAGCAGGATGGCGGGCACCGTCCAGCCGAGGCCGAGCTTGGCCAGGGCGGCGGGCCAGGCGGGGGCCAGGAACGCACCGGCGGCATAGACACCGAAGGCTGCCAGCGGCAGTCGCACGATCTGACGCAGGCGGACGGGCATGAAGAGATGCGCCTGACGCGAGACGGGAATCGGCGTCATGTAGGCGATGGCGATCAGCGCAAGCACCACAAGGCCGATGCCCGTGCGACGCCCGTCGGGCACGTAGTTGGCCCAAAGACCGTCATCGGCGAGCCAGAAGGAATGGGCGAGATAGGCTGCGGGCACCAGCAGGATCAGGCCGCCAATCCGCAGAAGCGCCCAGGACACCCAGATCGTCAGCCGGTTGGGCAGGCTGCGCGGGGCCGAGACAGCCTGTTCCACGGCTTTTTCGTGCATGTATTCGTCGATATCGATATGCGGCGCGATGGTCGGGTCTTCGGAATAATCGGGCCGATTGTCGAAGAGCTTGGGCAGGATCAGGATCACGGCCAGAACACCGGGAACGATCAGCGACCAGATCGGATTGGCGGCCGTCGCCTGTTCGACGAGCTCGGGCGGGATATGTCCCATCTGCGAGGCCACGGCGAGGAGCGGGATACAGAGGACCGGGGTCAGCCAGACGACCGCATAATGGGCCGGGATCCAGATCAGGTCATGCGGCTTGCGCGGCTGGCGAAGGCCCCGCGGCAGAAGCCAGGGGATGAGAAACGCGACCCCGAGAATGGCCGCAGCCACCAGGACGGATGCCGGGATCGCGGGCGGGACGACACCGGGCGGAGGCGAGACATCGAGCGAATAGGCGAAAGCGGCAATGGCAACCAGGCCGAGGCCGGTAAGCCGCAAATAGAGAGCATAGATAAATCGCACGAAAGCCATCGGGATCTCCGCAAAAACAGTCCAATCCTCCGAAATATGCCAGTGCATTCTGTCAAAAGTCGGGCGGTGACCTGACGGCGTTAGGACAATGCGCCCCGCTTTGCGTGGATCATCCGTTTGACCGGAGACAATCCGGCCAGATTGTCGGCACGGCGTCGCCCTAGCGATAGAGCAGCGAGACTCCGTCGCGGAAGATGTGGACCTTGGAGGGATCGGCGGTCAGGCGCATGGATTTGCCGCGCAGGCCGGTATGGATGCCCGGCAGCTTGGCCACCACTGGCTCCTGCCCGATCACGGGCTTCTCGAAATAGATCAGGGTGACTTCGCCCAGGCTTTCGCGAATCTCGATCGTGCCTTCGAAGGCATAGTTCTCGGCCTCGGTCTGGATGGCGTCTTCGGGGCGAATGCCGATGTTGACCTTGGCCCCCATGTCGTCATCGCGGCTTGGCACGTTGGACGTGATCGTCCCGCCGCCACGCTTGGTCTTGATCGTGGTTGTCTGGCCGGTGCCGACGATCTCGCCCGCGATCAGGTTCATGGCGGGGGAGCCGATGAACTGGGCGACGAATTCGCTGTTGGGGGTTTCGTAGAGTTCGAGGGGCGTGCCGACCTGCGCGATCCCCTTGTTGGCCAGCACGACAATCCGGCTGGCCAGGGTCATGGCCTCCACCTGATCGTGGGTCACGTAGATCATGGTGGAGTCGGGCATCGCCTCTTTGAGTTGGGCGATCTCGATCCGGGTGGCGACGCGCAGCGCGGCGTCGAGGTTCGAAAGCGGCTCATCGAAGAGGTAGACCTTGGGGTCGCGCACGATGGCGCGGCCGATGGCGACGCGCTGCCGCTGGCCACCCGACAGGGCCTTGGGCAGCCGGTCGAGATAGTCCGTCAGTTGCAACTTGTCGGCGGCGGCATTCACGGCGGCGTCGATGTCGGACTTCGACATCTTGGCGATCTGGAGGGCGAAGGACATGTTGTCGCGCACGGTCATGTGCGGATAGAGCGCGTAGGACTGGAACACCATGGCGATGCCCCGCTGGCTTGGGGGCAGGTCGTTGACCACGTTGCCGTCAATCTCCAGCGTGCCGCCGGAGATCTTTTCAAGGCCCGCGATCATCCGCAAGAGCGTGGACTTGCCGCAGCCCGAGGGGCCGACGAAGACGATCAATTCGCCCGTCTTGATGTCGAGGTCGATGTTGCGCAGCACCTCGACCTTGCCGCCGTAAACCTTGGCCACATCCGTCAGTTTCAGATTGGACATCTCTCGCCTCCCCCTCGTGTTTCGTTCAGACCGCGCGCAGGACGCTGAAGCCCCAATCGCCCAGTGCCAGCCCGCCGGCCCCCGGGGCAGTTGCCCCGACTCCCTCGACCGCGTGCCAATTTCCATCGGGCAACGCGATGCTCGCCGCCCCCTCCCCCATGTTGAAGGCGCAGAAGTAGCGTTCTGTGCCGTGCTCGCGCATGAAGCTTAACAGGTTGCCATCGGATTTGAGGCCAGTCTGGTCGCCAAGGCGCAGGGCATCGGACCCAGTGCGCAGGCCGATGACGGCCCGGTAATGCTGCAGGAGCGAGTCCGCTTCGGCATCCTGGGTCGCGGCAGACCGGCCCAGGTGCTCGGGCGCGACCGGCAGCCAGGGTTGGGCCGTGCTGAACCCGCCATTCTGGTTCGAAGGCTCCCAGACCATGGGCGTGCGGCAGCCGTCGCGCCCCTTGAACTCGGGCCAGAATTCGATCCCGTAGGGGTCTTGCAGATCTTCGTAGGCGACATCCGCCTCGGTCAGGCCAAGCTCTTCACCCTGATAAAGGCAGACCGACCCGCGAAGGCAGATGATGAGCGTCGCGTAAAGCCGCGCGCCCGCATCGTTCAGGCCCCAACGGGTCACATGGCGTTGCACGTCATGGTTGGAAAAGGCCCAACAGGCCCACCCATCGGGCGCCTCGGCCTCGAGCCGGGCGAAGACGTCGACGACGCGCGGCGCGGTCAGCGGCTCGGCAGCCAGGAAGTCGAAGGCATAGCACATCTGCACACCCTGCCGGTCGCGGGTGTATTCGCCCAAAAGCTCCATGCCGCGCTGCGCATCCCCGACCTCGCCCACGGCGCAGGCGCCGTAGTCGTCGAGCAGATCGCGAAACCGCTTGAGGAAGGCCAGGTTTTCGGGCTGGTTCTTGGAATAGAGATGTTCCTGATGGTTGTAGGGGTTGACCGAGGGCGCGATGGTCGCATTGCGCCGCTCGGGCGGCAGGGCCGGATTGTCGCGCAGCTGCGCGTCCGCGAAGTAGAAGTTGATCGTATCGAGGCGGAAGCCGTCGACCCCCCGCTCCAGCCAGAAACGCGTCACGTCCAGAAGCGCGTCCTGCACGTCCGGGTTGTGGAAGTTCAGGTCCGGCTGACTGGCGAGGAAGTTGTGCAGATAGTACTGCTGCCGCCGCCCGTCCCAATGCCAGGACGGCCCCCCGAAGATCGACAGCCAGTTGTTGGGCACCGTGCCATCGGGCTTGGGGTCGGCCCAGACGTACCAGTCGGACTTGGGGTTGTGCCGACTCGCGCGGCTTTCGGCGAACCACGGATGCTGATCCGACGAATGGGACAGCACCAGGTCGATCATGACCCGCACGCCGTGGCGGTGCGCGGTGGCGACCATCTTGTCGAAGTCGTCGAGCGTGCCGAACATCGGGTCGATGTCGCAGTAGTCGCTGACGTCATAGCCGAAGTCCTTCATCGGCGAGGTGAAGAACGGGCTGACCCAGATCGCATCGACCCCGAGGCTGGCGACATAAGGCAGCCGTTCGGTGATGCCCGCGATGTCACCGATGCCGTCACCCGACGTATCCTGAAAGGAACGCGGATAGATCTGATAGATGATGCCGCCCTTCCACCAATCGGGATTGGTCTGGGCACGCGGGGCTTCGGCGGTCGCGGTCATGTTTGGTCCTATTTGACGGAGCCGGCCAGCAGGCCGCGCACCAGGTAACGTTGCATGGAAAAGAAGACCACGAGCGGCACCGCGATGGACACGAAGGCCGAGGTGGCAAGGATTTCCCAGTCCCCCCCGCGCGAGCCCAGAAGGTTCACGAGGCGACCGGTCAGGACCAGGCTGTCGTCATCCGCGCCCAGGAACACAAGGGCCACCAGCAGGTCGTTCCAGGTCCAGAGGAACTGGAAGATGGCAAAGCTGGCCAATGCCGGGAACGACAGGGGCAGGATGATCTTGACGAAGATCTGGAAGTCGCTGGCGCCGTCGACCTTGGCATTCTCGATGATGTCGCGCGGCAGGCCGACCATGTAGTTGCGCAGCAGATAGATCGCGAGCGGCAGGCCAAAGCCGGTATGGGCCAACCATACACCCAGATAGCCCTTTCCGATCCCGATGGTGTTGTGGATCTGCAAGAGCGGGATGAGCGCCAGTTGCAACGGCACCACCAGAAGGCCCACGACCGTCGCCACCAGAAGGGCGCGACCGGGGAACTCCATCCAGGCCAGGGCATAGGCGGCAAAGGCCGCGATCAGGATCGGGATGATCGTCGCGGGAATCGACACGGTCAGCGTGTTCAGAAACGCCTGTCCGATCCCGGCGGCTGCTGTGCCGGTGAACAGGACGGTGCCGTAATTCTCGACCGTCCAGACCGGCGGGGACGAGGCGGTCATGAAGACACGCGGCAGGCGTGTGCCCTCGAACGTCTCGGGACCGGTCAGCACATAGGTGGAATCGTCGTTGACGGTCAGGGTCTGGCCGTCGCCCAGATCGACCGTCTCGCCAGGCTCATAGGCATTGGGTTCACGCGACGAGGTGCCCCAGGCGCTGACCGTGGTGTCACCCGAAATCAGCGTGCCCTCGATCACGAAGGCGTCGCCGGTGGCCGTCTCGTCCCCTTCGATCCGGATCGGAGAGAGCTGGCTTTCCTGTGTCGACAACGATTGCCACCAGCCGGAGCTGGAAATCTGATCGCCGGTGCGGAACGACGACACGAACAGGCCGACAGTCGGGAACAGCCACAGCGCCACAAGCACGACGACAGAGATATGGACGGCCCAGGTCAGCGACGATTTCTTGCCTGCGATATTGTCCATCAGCGCATCTCCTTGCGGGCGTTGATCACGTTCCAGACGAGGATCGGGGACACCAGCAGCATGATCGTCATGGCGGCGGCGGAACCGACGCCCCAGTCAAAGGCGCGGAACAGCTTGTCGTACATGTAGTTGGCCAGAACCTGTGTCTCCCACTGACCGTTGGTCATGGCGAGGACGATGTCGAAGACCTTGAGCACGACCAGGGTGATCGTGGTCCAGACCACCACGATGGTCGGCATGATCTGTGGCACCTTGATGCGAAAGAAGATCTGCCAGGGAGAGGCCCCGTCGACGATGGCGGCCTCGACCGTCTCTTCGGGGATGCCGCGCAGGGCCGCCGAGAGGATGACCATGGCGAAACCCGTCTGGATCCAGATCAGGACGACCATCAGGAGCAGGCTGTTCCAGGGCGAAATGGTCAGCCATTGCTGAGGCTCGCCGCCGAAGGCGACCCAGATCGCGTTGAGGACACCGATCTGGTCCGACCCTGCGGGCCGGGCGTCATAGATAAGTTTCCAGATGACCGAGGCGCCCACGAAGGAAATCGCCATGGGCATGAAGATCAGGGATTTGGCGAAGCTGCCCCAGCTGATCCGGTCGGTCAGCTGCGCCGCCAGCAAACCGAAGGCGGTCGAGGCGGCGGGCACGATGATGAGCCAGAGCATGTTGTTGAAGATGGCTTCGCGGAACTTCGCCTCGCCGATCATCTGCACGTAATTGTCGAGGCCGACGAATTCGCTGCCACCTCCGGGCACCCGCGTCTGGAATGACAGAAGGAACGTGGCGACAACCGGATAGGCCAGGTAGAGGCCCAGGGCCAGGATCGCCGGACCCATGAAAAGCCAGGGCCGGATCGCATTGGCCCGGTTGATGTTGCGCCCCGCATTGGGGCCGCTTGGCGGGAAGAAGACGCGGTCCAGAATGACGTTCGAGAACCAGAAGTAGCCGATGCAACCGCCAACACCGATGACGATCGTGATGAGACCCAGAATGGCCGGATGCATTGTCGTTCTCCCCCCCGAGATGGTGTCGGGCCGCCCCGGTCAGGGCGGCCCGTTCGGCATCGCTTACTGCGCGGGCCAGCTGGACTGGATTTCGGCGGCGACTTCGGCGGCGTCCTTGCCGCCGGCATAGTCGACCATACCGGTCCAGAAGGTGCCTGCGCCGACGGCGCCGGGCATCAGGTCCGACGCGTCAAAGCGGAAGGTCGTCGCATCCAGAAGGATCTGACCCTGCTTCTTGAGCGTGTCGTTGGCATACATGTCGGTGTTCACGCTCTTGAAGGGCGTCAGGAAGCCGGACTGCGCCATCCACAGCTCGTGGGCGATCGGCGTCTTCAGGAATTCGAGGAATGCGCGCGCGCCCTCGCCTTCCTTGGTGATGAATGCGAGCGTGCCCGCACCCAGGACCGGGTTGCCCAGATCCTTGCCTGCATAGGACGGCATGTAGAAGAAGTCGGCATCCACGCCCAGTTCCGTGCCTTCCGGGAAGAAGGTCGGGATGAAGCTCGCCTGGTGGTGCATGTAGCACTGCGGCGGGCTTTCAAACAGGCCCTTGGGGCTGTCGCGGAAGTCGGTCGAGGCGACGGCACCGGCGCCGCCGGCGACGAAGGCGTCGTTGCGGGCGAAATAGCCGAATTCTTCGATCGCGCCGATGACCGCCGGGTCGTCGAACGGGATGTCGTTGCTCACCCAGGCGTCATAAACCTCGGGGGGCTGCGTGCGCAGCATCATGTCCTCGACCCAGTCGGTCGCGGGCCAGCCGGTCGCACCACCCGAACCCAGACCGATGCACCAGGGCGTGCCGCCGTCTGCCGCGATCTGTTCGGTCAAGGCCTTGAGGTCCTCCATGGAGGTCGGCACTTCGTAACCAGCATCCTCGAAGTTCTCGGGGACGTACCAGACCAGCGATTTGACGTCGATCTTGTAGGGGAAGGCATAGAGGCGATCTTCGCCGTCGGGGCCGGCGTAGGTGCCCAGGCTGACCCAACTGTCGCCCGCAGCATAGTTTTCCTGAAGCCAGGCTTCGGTCTCTTCGCCCAGGGGCTCGATGAAACCACGGCTGGCCAGCGTGCCGATCAGGCCGGGCTGCGGCAGGATCGCGACGTCGGGCGGGCTGCCCGCTTCGGTGTCGATGACGATCTGCTGCTCGTAGTTCTCGGACGACGAATACTCGACATTGGCGCCGGTCGCGTCTTCGAAATAGGCGATGATGTTCTCGACAAGCGCCTGGTCGTCACCGCGCCAGGGGCCGAAGACGTTGACCGTCTGGCCCGACAGGTCGGTGGCGGCGGCGAATGCCTCGAGGCTGCCCCAGTTGAAGTCGCCCTCGCCCGGCGTGAAGGCCAGATGCCCGTCCGCCATCGCGACGCCAGTGGACAGCACGGCGATGGCCATGCCGGTGAGAAGTTTAGTCATTGTTCCTCCCTGCGGGTGACCCCGCGAATTGCTGCATCGCGGCATATTTTGAAACCGCTTTGACAATTCAAGGATGCGCGTTGCATCCCGATCTTGTCAATGGGCTTTTCGGGGCGGAACCTGTTGCAATGCGCAATTTTGGAGTTGCCAGTCGTCGTGCTTTCGGGGCACCCCAATAGGGCGCCCGGCAAATTGCGGCGCGAATCTAAACCGGTTTGGTAGGTGGTCCGGCGTGAACCTCAAGGAATTCTCGGATATTCTGGGCCTGTCGCCCACGACGGTCAGCCGTGCACTCGGCGGGTATCCGGAAGTCAAGGAATCCACCCGCCGTCGCGTTCACGAAGCGGCGCGCACCCATGGCTATCGCCCCAACCGGCGCGCGGCCTCCCTCGCCACCGGGCGCGCCATGGCCATCGGCCACGTCATCCCCACGGCCTTCAACCATGAGATGGTAAACCCGATCTTTGCCGACTTCATCGCAGGCGCGGGCGACGTCTACGCCCGCAACGGATACGACATGGTCCTGTCAGTCGTGCCGGACGGGGACGAGGCGCGCGCCTATCGCAATCTGGCGGACGCAGGGTCGGTCGACGGGCTGATCGTTCATGGCCCGCGCACCGACGACCCCAGGATCGCCATGCTGGAGGCGAACGCCCTGCCCTATGTCGTGCATGGCCGCGCGCCCATCGACACCATCGCCTACAGCTATGTCGACATCGACAACCTGCGGGCGTTCCGGCGGGCGACGGACCTCCTGCTGGATCTGGGCCACCGGCGGATCGCCCTTCTGAACGGGCTTGAGACGATGGACTTCGCCCGGCGCAGGCGCGACGGCGTGGTTCAGGCCCTGACGGCGCGTGGCCTGTCCTTGCAACCGCATCTGCACACCACGTCCGAGATGACGGAACACATGGGCCACGAAGGCGCGCTGCGGATGCTTCGGGGGGACGGGCCGCCGACCGCCTTCGTGGTCTCGTCGCACATCATGGCCATCGGGGTGCGCCGAGCCATCGGGGACGCCGGTCTGACCATGGGGCGCGATGTATCGGTGGTGATCCATGACGACATGCTCAGCTATCTGGCCAACGGCTCTACGGTCCCGGTGTTCACGGCGACCCGTTCGTCCGTGCGCGCCGCGGGACGACGCTGCGCCGAGGTGCTGATGGAGCGGATCAACGACAATTCCACCCCGCCCGTGCAGGAGGTCTGGGAATGCGACCTCGTGCTCGGTGCCTCGACCGGACCGGCCCCGCAATGATCGACTTCCAGTTCTCGCGCAGCGACTTCCCCGAGGGGTTCCTGTTTTCGGCGGCAACATCGGCCTATCAGATCGAGGGCCATGCCTTCGGCGGCGCCGGCCGGACCCATTGGGACAGCTTCGCCGAGACACCAGGCAAAGTCGACCGGGGCGAAACCGGCGCCATCGCCTGCGACCATTTCCACCGGTGGAAGGAAGACCTCGACCTGATCCGGGACGCCGGGCTCGACGCCTATCGCTTCTCGACCTCCTGGGCCCGGGTGATGCCGGACGGTGTGAACATCAACCCCGAAGGCCTTGATTTTTATGATCGGCTTGTGGACGGAATGCTGGCCCGTGGCATTCGCCCCATGGCCACCCTCTATCATTGGGAGCTGCCGGAGGTCTTGGGCAATGCGGGTGGCTGGACGATCCGCGACATCCCCGAGCGGTTCGCGGATTTCGCCGCCGTGATCGCGGAGCGCCTCGGCGACAGGCTCCATTCCGTAGCCCCCGTGAACGAGCCGTTCTGCGTCTCCTGGCTCAGCCATCACGAGGGGTATCATGCGCCCGGCCTGACGGGCCTCGGGCCCGCAGCCAAGTCGATGCACCACGTCGGGCTGGCCCATGGCCTCGCCGTTCAGGCCCTGCGCGCGCAGGGTGTCGGTAACGTCGGCGCGGCCTGCAACTTCGAATACGCCCTGCCCGCGACCGACAGCGTCGAAGATCGCGCGACGGCGACGATCTATGACGGCATCTATAATCGCTGGTTCCCCGGCGCGATGATCCGGGGGGAATACCCGCAGGATGTGCTCGACGGTTTGGCCGAACACATGCCTGACAACTGGCAGGATGACATGAAGATCATCTCGCAACCGCTTGATTGGTTTGGGGTCAATTACTACACCTGCCAGCGGATACGTGCCACCGGCGCGGCTTGGCCCGGTGTCGGGTCCGTGCCCGGCCCGCTGCCCAAGACGGACATGGGGTGGGAAATCTGCCCCGAGGGTCTGGCGTGGCTGGTGACGCGGCTGGCACGTGACATCACAGGGGACCTGCCGCTTTTCATTACCGAGAATGGCCTGGCGAACCCCGACACGCCCTTGCGACCCGACGCCGAACGCGTCGCCTATCTGGATGCGCACCTTGCCGTGGCCTGCGACCTGATCGAGAGCGGGGTGCCCCTGACCGGCTATACCTTCTGGTCGCTGCTCGACAATTACGAGTGGACGCTCGGCTATGCCAAGCGGTTCGGCCTGGTCCACGTCGATTTCGAGACGCAGACGCGCACCCCCAAAGCCAGCTACCACGCGCTTGCGCGTGCGTTGGCCCGTTGATACGGCGGCCCCATCATGACTGAACCGCTCTTCCTTGTGGCCGATGTCGGCGGCACCAATACGCGGGTGGCGCTGGCCCATGGCCGGACCGTCCTGCCCGAGTCGATCCGTCGCTATGCCAATCGCGATTTCGCCAATCTTGCGCCCGTGCTGCGGCAGTATCGGTCCGATCAGGGATGCGCGACGCCGCAAGGGGCCTGTGTCGCGATGGCCGGACCGGTCGCAGACGGCCGCGCGGAACTGACGAACCTCGACTGGTCCATCGATACCCATCGGCTGCTGGAGGCGACGGGGGCCAAGGACGCCGCGATCCTGAACGATCTGCAGGCCCAGGGTCATGCCATCGGCCATCTGAACCCGGGCGAGCTCGAGACGATCATCAAGGGCCCTGTCATTCCCGATGCGGCGCGCCTTGTGATCGGCGTCGGGACAGGTTTCAACGCCGCGCCCGTCCACGACACGCCCTCCGGTCGCTTCGTGCCGCCTTGCGAGGCGGGCCATGCCAACCTTCCCATCCGGACCGAGGACGAACTGCGTCTGTGCACCTTTGTGTCGACCGCTCACGGCTTTCCCGCAGTCGAAGATGTCCTGTCTGGCCGCGGGCTGGAACAGGTCTATCGCTGGCTGTCGTCCGAAGCGGGCGCGACCGAGGAATTCCGCGCCGCCGACATCATGGCGCGGCTGGGCAAGGATCCGCGCGCCGATGCCGCCGTGGCACAGTTCATTCGAATCATGGGCACGGTGGCGGGCAATCTGGCGCTGATCCATCTGCCCTTCGGCGGAGTCTTTCTCGTGGGCGGTGTGGCGCGGGCGATGGCGCCGCATCTGGCCGCCAAGGGCTTTGCCGACGCCTTCCGCGACAAGGGGCGTTTTGCCGGTTTCATGCATAATTTCCCGGTGACGCTGGTCACCGATGACTTTGCTGCCCTGACCGGTTGTGCTGCCCATCTGAGCGAACGCGCGCACCGTTAAGCAAATTCTGACCTTCGGATGTTGAGGTAACCCTTTTTTAGGGACCTGCGGTCTAGGCATGCCCTCACCACAGCGTGAGGCGTGCAACATGAGGCTCTGCAGGATATGACCGACAAACCCGAGGACGCCGTTATCGTGCTTCCCAAACGCCTGGAAATGACGACGGCGAATGCCCTGCGCGACGAAGTGTTGGCGATCGAAGGCGATCTTGTTCTCGACGCCTCCGGTGTCACCGTCGTGACCACACCCGGTGTTCAGGTGCTGATGGCGATCCGCGATCATCAGGCCCTTCGCGGTCGGCATGTCCGCGTCGACCGTCCCACCGGGGATTTCATGTCTTGTATCGCCATACTAGGCGCGCCGCTCAGCCGGCTTCAAACCGAAGGGGTGACCGCATGAGAGTTCTTGCCATCGACGACAGTCGCACGATCCGCGACATGGTTCGCCTGACGCTCGAGCGTGAGGGGATTGAAACCGCCGTCGCCGAAGACGGAATCCACGGGATCGAGGTTCTCGACAGTCTCGATCCTCGGCCGGACGCCATCCTGACAGATGTGAACATGCCCCGCCTGGACGGGTTCGGCTTCATCAACCGCGTCCGGGAACGGTCGGAATACGCCGGTATCCCGATTCTGGTTCTGACGACCGAAAGCGCGCGGGAGCTCAAGCTCAAGGCCCGCGCCGCCGGGGCGACCGGCTGGATCGTGAAACCCTTTGATCCGGCCCGATTGGTCGGTGCCCTTCGCACGGTGACGGGGCTGACCTGATGGATCCGATGGACGCAATCCGGGCGACATTCTTCGAGGAATGTGCCGAACTACTGGAAAGCCTGGAGGGCGGCTTGCTCGCCCTCCAGTCCGGAACGCAAACGCCCGATACGGTCGATGCCGTGTTCCGCGCCGTCCATTCGATCAAGGGGGGTGCAGGTGCCTTCAACCTGTCGACGCTTGTGGCCTATGCCCATGAATTCGAGACGACGCTCGACGCCTTGCGGTCCGGACGGCTGACGGCTTCGGCCGAGGTTGTCGGAACCCTTCTGCGCGCCTCTGATGTTCTTGGCGATCTGGTGAACTCGGCTTGCCTGGGTGAAGACGTCGATGTCCCCGACACTTCGGAACTCAAGGCGGTTGCGGGTTCGGCCGAGGCAACTCCCGGCAAGGAAGACGACTCCGACTTCAATCCGGTGATGCTCAATTTCGGGCTCGACCCCATCCCCGATGACGACATCGACCTTGCACCGACGCCGATCGAGATCGAGACCGTCCCGGTTTCGACGAGCACAGCGGCTCCGCACTCTGCGGTCGGTAAGCGCATCTGGCGCGTCACATTCGAGCCCCTGCCCGAACTGTTGGTCAGCGGGAACGAGCCATTGTTTCTGTTCCGCGCCCTCGAAGTTCTGGGGCGAATGTCGGTCGAGGCGCTGGACAGTGATCTTGCCTCTCTGTCCGACATGGATGTTTCGGTGCCCCGGCTTCGCTGGTCGATCCGGCTGGAACCGACCGCCACCGATCTGACGGAAACGGAAATCGAGAGTGTTTTCGAATTTGCGGACGACATCTGCGTTCTGACCATTTCCCAGATCAAGGACGAGGACGAGAACGCTCCCTCGCCTCAGGCCGAGGCTGTCCCCGGTCAGGTGTCGCCAGCGGTTGTCGAACCTCCCAAGATGACCATCAAGGAAACCGCGGACACCGCCCCGCCCCCCGCCGCGCCGAAGCCGGACGTGTCGGTACAGCCGACCCCGATCGGCACGGCCGCCCCACAGGCACAGACGTCCGCCCCCGCGACGATCCGTGTTGATCTGAACCGTGTCGACCGCCTTGTGAACCTGGTTGGCGAACTGGTGATCAGCCAGTCGATGCTCGCCCAGGGCATGACCCGTGCGGGACTCGATCAGCATTCCGAAGCCGTTGCGACGCTTGACGAGCTTCAGCAGTTGACGCGCGACATGCAGGACAGCGTGATGTCCATTCGGGCGCAACCGGTCAAATCCCTCTTTCAGCGCATGACCCGCATCGTTCGCGAAGCCGGGCAGGCCACCGGCAAAGACGTTCGTCTGGTCACCGAAGGCGAAGGGACTGAAATCGACAAGACGGTCGTGGAGCGGCTGGCCGATCCCTTGACCCACATGATCCGCAATTCGATCGATCACGGGCTCGAAGCTCCGGATGAGCGCAACGCAGCCGGTAAATCGCCTGGCGGTGTCGTGCGGCTTTCGGCACGCCAACAATCCGACCGGGTCGTGATCGAAGTGTCCGACGATGGTCGCGGGATCAATCGCGCAAAGGTTCTCGAGCGTGCCATCGCGCGCGGTCTCGTTCCCGAAGGCAAGACGCTCGACACAACAGAGATTGATCGCCTTCTGTTCCTGCCCGGATTTTCGACGGCGCAGACCGTGTCCGCTCTCTCCGGGCGGGGCGTAGGCATGGATGTCGTGCAACGCGCGATCCGGGACCTGAATGGGACGATCGCCATTTCTTCGGTCGAAGGAAAGGGGACGTCCATTTCCATCAGCTTGCCGCTGACCCTGGCGATCCTTGACGGAATGATCGTCCGAAGCAGTCGTCAGCGCATGGTCATCCCGCTTTCGGCGATCGTTGAGACACAGACCTACGCAGCCGCCCGGATCGAGACACTCGGTCCGAATCAGTCAGTCGTCCGTTTGCACGAGCGGTTTGTCCCCATCGTCGACCTCGCAGGAAGCATGGGCTTCGCCCGCCAACCGACGGATGACCTGGTCGAGGACGACACCGCCCTGCTGTTCGTACAGCCCGATGAAAGTGGCACGTTCGCCTTGCGGGTCGACGCGATCGAGGCGCAGCGGCAGGTGGTCATCAAGGGATTGGGCGAGAACTTCGGGCATATCCCCTGCGTCTCTGCCGCCACGATCCTCGGGGATGGCCAGGTGGCCTTGATCGTCGACCCGGGCGGCATCGCCGAAATGGCCGGTCTCAACCGCCAGAACCCAACACTTCAGACACCGGAGCTTGCTGTCCAATGACCCAAATCGAAGCCACAGTTGCGGTTCCCGAAGAAGCGGGCCCCAAACCGGACGCATCTGACGTCACCGGTCAGGACCGGATCGAACTTCTGACGTTCCGCTGCGGCGGACGGGGCTTTGCGGTCAACATCATGGACGTTCGCGAGATCCGCAGTTGGAGCGAACCGACGCCCCTGCCCCATGCGCCGCCCTTCATGAAGGGCATGGTGAACCTCCGAGGGTCGGTTTTGCCGGTGATGGACCTTGCGCAGCGCCTTGGCCAGCCACCGACCCAAGACGATCCGCGCAATGTCATCATCGTCATCCAGAATGGAAATCGGGTTCATGGCCTTCTGGTCGATGCGGTTTCAGACATCGTGCATCCGACAGATGATCAGTTGCAGGACGTCCCGCGCGTCAATGCCGAAGACGGCGCCGGGATGGCTGATCGCCTCTTCGTCGTCGATGACAAGATGATCCAGATTCTGTCGACCTCCCGCATTCTGCCGGAAGTTTCCCGACCATTTTCCGAGGCGATAGCGTGATCGAACTTTCGTCAAAACAATACGCGGAGCTGGCTGCGCTTGCGGATAGAGAGGCTGGTCTGTTTCTCCCCGAGACCAAGATTGCTTTCGTTGCTTCCCGCTTGCAACGCCGGTTGCGTGCGACTCGGCTGGATGACTTCGGAAGCTATCTGAAACTCCTACATTCGACCTCCCAGGACGGTCAGGCGGAGCGGCGCGCGTTCGTGACGGCCCTGACGACGAATGTCACCCAGTTGTTCAGAGAACCCCATCACTATGAGCTCCTGGCCACCCACCACGAGCGGCATCAGACCCGCACCTCATCCGGCGGCCGTAAATACCAGGTCTGGTCTGCCGGGTGTTCCAGCGGGGAAGAGGCTCTGTCGATCGCGGCCCGGTGCTACAACAGTCTCGGCCGCGATTGGAATCGGCAGGTCTCCATTCTGGCCAGCGATGTCGATCAATCTGTCCTGCAGACGGCGCGGGATCGGCCCGCGAAAGTGGCGGTCGGAGCTCAACTCCTTGCCTATTGCGGTCTGGCCGGTGCGGATGATGCCTCAAAGGATCGAAGGGCAGCGGAGTTCCATGATTTTCTGACACAAGGAATCGAATTTTGTCAGCACAACTTGCTCCATGAATTGCCGAGAGATGATCGCTTCGATGCAATCTTCTGCCGGAACGTCACGATCTATTTCAGCAGGGCAGCGCAGGACCATGTCCATCGGCTGTTGTGCAATCGCCTTCTGGACGGCGGCCTTCTGGCTCTCGGGCATTCCGAGCGCTTGACTGGCCATGACGAGACGATGATCCAGGTCGGTCGTACCGCCTATATCCGAAATCGCGCCTCCGATATTTCGGCGTTCAAGAAAGACAGACTGCAATGCCACTGAGAGATATGCTCCGCGTTCTTGTGGTCGACGACATGTCGACGAGCCGCGGGATCCTTCTGCAAGCGCTCGATACCCTGGGAATTTCAAATGTTTCCTATGCGGAGGATGGCAAGCAGGGCGTTTTGAGCGCGCGCCAGAACGTTCCGCACCTGATCCTGTCGGACCTGTATATGCCGAACCTGAATGGCCTGCAGATGTTGCAGCATCTCAGGGCGGAACCCCTGACGCAGAAGGTTGGTTTCATCCTCATCACGGGCCGGGGCGATGAAGCTGTCATTCAGACCGGCAAGAAACTCGGAATGAACAATTTCCTGACGAAGCCGTTCACGCCCCTGCAGCTGAAGGAATGCATCGAAGCCGTCGTGGGGAAGCTCTAATGCCTGTGGATCATCCGACTTTTTTATCCCTTCTCTCGCGCGAATGCCGATCTTCGGCGAACGACCTCGCGCATGTTCAAGACGCGATCGGCGACCACGCGGCCTTGCCGGAACTGGCCGTAGAACTTGCCCATGATCTTCAGGCCTTGGATCGCGTCAGCCAGACTTTGAACGATCTTGGGGCGATGTTCGAGGCAATGGCGAGGTCGAATTTGCCGATCGGAGAGAAGGTCCAGGAGGATATTCTGCATGCCATATCACAGGCGACACTGCGCGCACGCCTGTCGGGCCTGCACCATCCGGCGAGAACGGAGCACGTGGAGCTGTTTTGACTGATAGGCTTGCAGGCGCAGGGTGTGAGGTGGGTCCGCTTGCTACGCGGCCTCTTCGTCGGCAAGCTGCCGATGCCACATCGAGGCATAGCGCCCGGGCTTGGCCAGCAACTGATCGTGCGATCCGGACTCGACGATCCGCCCGTCTTCCAGAACCACGATCAGGTCGGCATCGACCACGGTAGACAATCGATGCGCAATCGTGATGACCGAACGCCCCTGCGACATCGCCCGCAGTTCGGTCTGGATGGACCGCTCGGTCTCCGTGTCGAGGGCCGATGTCGCCTCGTCCAACAAGAGGATCGGAGGGTCCTTCAGCAAGGTGCGTGCGATCCCGACACGTTGCTTTTCGCCACCCGAGAGCTTCAGCCCGCGCTCACCGACGGTGGTCTCATAACCATCGGGCAGCGTTTCGATGAACGTATCGATCCGGGCGGCGCGGGCGGCTTCGCGGATCTCCTCGAAGCTTGCGTTCGGACGCCCGTAGGCGATGTTGTACCGGATCGTGTCGTTGAACAGGACGGTATCCTGGGGGACGACGCCGATGTGCCGGTGCAGGCTTTCCTGGGTCACCGAGCGGATATCCTGCCCATCGATCTCGATCGCGCCCTCGGCCACATCATAGAACCTGAAAAGAAGCCGTCCGATCGTCGACTTCCCAGAACCCGAAGGGCCGACCACGGCGATCGTCTGTCCTGCGCCGACCGTCAGGCTGACACCCTTCAAGATGGGGCGCGCCGCATCATAGCCGAAATGTATGTTGCGAAATTGGACCTTGCCCGCAGACACGACAAGCTCTTCCGCATCTGGCGCGTCAGAGACTTCGGGCGGCTGCTCCAGAAGGCCGAACATCTCGCCCATGTCGACAAGCGCTTGCCGGATTTCACGATAGACGGTGCCGAGAAAATTCAAAGGCATGGTGATCTGCACCATATAGGCGTTCACCATGACAAAATCGCCGACCGTAAGGTCGCCGCGCTGCACGCCAAGCGCGGCCAGGACCATGACCCCCACAAGACCGGAGGTAATCAGAAGGGATTGGCCGAAATTGAGGAACGCCAGCGAATAGGATGTCTTGAGCGCGGCCTGTTCATACTGCTGCATTGCGCCATCGTAGCGCGCGGCCTCGCGCGCCTCGGCGCCGAAATACTTGACGGTCTCGAAATTCAGGAGGCTATCGATGGCCTTCTGGTTCGCATCCGTGTCCTGATCGTTCATGACCTTTCGGATCTTCACCCGCCATTCGGTGACCGCGAAGGTGAACCAGACATAGCCGGCAATCGTGACCAGCACGATCACCAGGTACCAGACGTCGAAAACAAAAAAGAGGATCGCCGAGATGAGCAGCAGTTCCAGAACCAGTGGGCCAATGGAAAACAACAGGAATCGCAGCAGGAAATCGACGCCCTTGACCCCGCGTTCGATGATCCGGCTCAGCCCGCCGGTCTTGCGGCTGATGTGATATCGCATCGACAGGCGGTGCATATGCGTGAACGTCTCGGCCGCGAGGCGTCGGAGGGCGCGTTGGCCGACGGTCGCAAAGATCACATCGCGCAACTGTTGAAACCCGACGTTGAGCGCGCGCGCCGCGCCATAGATAACGGTCAGCGCGACGGCCCCCGCACCAAGCGCCCAGGCCGGTGTCACGGTTTCGGGCGCAAGGGCGTCGACCGCTGCCTTGTAAAAAAATGGCATCGTCACCGCGATGACCTTGGCCAGAACCAACATGCCAAGGGCCGCGACGACGCGAACTTTTACTGCCGTTTCCCCCTCGGGCCACAGGTACGGCATTACGCGGCGGATGATCCCGATTGCGCCCGCTGGCGCTTCGGTCGTCGTGGTTGTCGTGCGGCGCATCTGGGATCCCGGCGAGTTTTCCGGCCTACCCTAGGCGCGCCGGACCGGAATGGAAACCGCGCTACTCCGTCGCGTCGGGCAGGTTAAATACTTGACCGGGAAAGATTAGGTTGGGGTCCCGGATGGCGTCGCGATTTGCCTCGAATATCTGGACATAGCGCACACCGTCCCCAAAATAGCCCTCGGAAATCGCCCAGAGGGTCCAGCCCGGTTGAACGGTCAGCGCGGTGACCCCTTCGGCACGAGCGGCGGCGGCGATCTCGGGCGCGGTCCGCTGGAACGGCGTTTCGATCCGCGTCGTCACAGAACCGTCCTCGCCCAGGGCATCGATCCGGAGCGTGTAGACCCCGGTCTCGACATCCGGCAAGGGCGAGACCCAGGCGCCACCCTGGTCAACTCGGGTCAGCTGCACCGGCTCGTTGTCGAGATAGATCCGCAACTGGCTGTCGCGCGCACCGCGACCGGCCAGTTGCACTTCGCCGGTTTCGTCATACGTGATCGCGTCGAGACCAAGGTCGTCGACGACACTGGGCGGTGCTCCGCCGTCCGCTAGAACCGTGACACCCGAGGGGCCGGCCCGGAAGAGCCTGGGCGCCGCAGGCGCATCGCTTGCCACGTCCGGGCGGTCCGGTTCGGGCGCGACCAGATCCGGTGTGGCGACCGGCGCAACCGGCGCGCTCTCGGTCGCGGCGGCAGTCACCACGGGTGCCTCGGCGGGGGCGACGCTTGGTTCGACAGGTGTGATCGCCGCGGTTTCCTCTCCTGGCGTTACGGCGGCTTCGGCCACCTCTGCGGGCGGCGCCGGGAAGGCTGGTGCCACGATGATGCTGTCGGCGGCACGGGCAAGCTGACCTTCGGCGTCCCGCGTCTCGACCGTCAGGATGCGCGGCGTTTCCGCCAAGCCAAGATTGAAAAGCGAGACGAAATTGCCATCGGCATCCGTCCTGGCCGTCGCGACTTCCTGGCCATCGAGGCGCAGGATGACGTCGACCCCTGCCCCGCCTTTTCCGGCAATTACGGCGCTTCCCGCCGCATCGATGCGCACGACATCGAGCTGTGGGACGGGCGGCCCCTTCGGCATGTGGGGCTGATCCATTGGCTCGGGCTTGACGGGTGTCTCGGTGGTCGCGGCCACGTCGATCGAAGGCTCCGAGATGTCAGGCTGGACAGCGCTGTCATCCACCAGATCACGAGGTGCCAGAAGATAGGCCCCCAGACCGGCGGCCACGACCGCACCCACAATCATCGCCCCTCGAGCCGTCGAAAAACCTTTGCGCATCCGGTCCGTCCTTCACACCCCAACCACGGGGTTTGCGCAAGACTAGCGATGGCGTAGTGCAGCGTCAAAGCCACAAGAATGTGTAGAGGTCATGATGAAATCGATCTGTGTCTATTGCGGCGCGCGAGACGGAAGGAATGCGGCCCATGCCGTCGCCGCCGAGGCCTTGGGACAGTCGATCGCCGCGCAGGGTTGGCGGTTGGTCTACGGCGCGGGCGATGTCGGCCTGATGGGGCGCGTCGCCCGCAGCGTTCAGGTCGCGGGCGGTCAGACCTTCGGCGTCATTCCAACACATCTGATGGAGTTGGAAGTCGGCAAGCGCGACCTGACGGCCTTCGTCGTGACCGAGACGATGCACGAGCGCAAGAAAGTCATGTTCATGAATGCGGATGCGGTGGTCGTCTTGCCCGGAGGGGCCGGAACGCTGGACGAATTCTTCGAAGTTCTGACCTGGCGGCAATTGGGGTTGCACCAGAAGCCGATCATCCTGCTCAATATCGGCGGCTATTGGGACCCGTTGATCGCGATGCTTGACCATGTCGTAGCCGAGGGTTTTGCAGGCAAGGCAACGCGCGACTTCGTGCAGGTGGCACGGGACGTGCCCGAGGCGATGTCCCTGCTTGCCTGAGCCAAGCAAAAGGGGGCCACCACGGCCCCCTTTTCAAATGTCAGACATTTGGACCAGCTCACATCCGCGAGGCGACGTTTTCCCAATTAACCAGATTCTGCAGGAAGTTCGTCAGATAGGCGGGCCGCTTGTTGCGGAAGTCGATGTAGTAGGAATGCTCCCACACGTCGCAACCCAGAAGCGCGGTCTGGCCGAAGCAGACGGGGTTCACGCCATTTTCGGTCTTCGTGACCTTCAGGCTGCCGTCGGAATCCTTCACGAGCCAGGCCCAGCCGGACCCGAACTGACCCGCGCCGGCGGCGGAAAACTCTTCGTGGAATTTGTCGACCGAACCGAAATTCTCGACCAGCGCCTTTTCCAGGTCGCCCGGCATCGTGCTGTTTCCCGGGCCCATCATTTCCCAGAACTGGTTGTGGTTCCAAAGCTGGCTGATGTTGTTGAAGATACCATTCTGGGCGACCGAACCGGCCTGATAGGTACCCTTGATGATCTCTTCGAGCGACTTGCCCTCCCACTCGGTCCCGGCGATCAGCTTGTTGCCGTTGTCGACATAGGCCTTGTGGTGCAGGTCGTGGTGATACTCCAACGTTTCCTTGGACATGCCTTTGTCGGCAAGGGCGTCATGGGCATAGGGCAGGTCGGGAAGCTCGAAAGCCATTGGGTCTCTCCTGTTCAAAGTGTCAGATGCACATGTCGTCCGGATTGGGCCCGGGTCAAGCCCCGACCGGGCGCGCGGCGCGCAGCAGGCCATCGGCATAATCCGCGACAGACCGGAAACACATCAGCCGCCAGCCGCCATCATGCCGCCAGATCGCGGCGGGCACCTGAGCCATCCGCGTCCGGCGGACTTCGCTTGCGTCCAGCCTGGCAAAATCGACGGGCATGACGTTCGCCAACAGGCTTTCGACCCCCTGCCCTTTCAATTCAAACACTTGTCGGGCCGAGCTGATGTTGGCAACCGTGGCGAAAACGCCGGACAGTCGGCTGCGCAGGTCCGAAGCGATGGCCTCGGCGGCCTCGGCGTTGCAGGTCAGAAGTAATTCGTCACGCGACATCCATAGCAACGTGTGGCCATCGGCACTCGTGCACATCCGCTGATCCGGCAGCGCGCATCCGGTGACGGCCTTCACAACCTTGCCAAGCGATGACAGGTCGCCGCGAAGGCCGATCATTCCCGTGATCGGCAAGCGGGAGATCGAAATGTCAGACATTTGATTTCTCCCCTTCCGGATCGAAGAAGACAGCGTTGACGATCCGCGCCTCCTGCGGAGCCTGGCCAATCCGGGTGAACTTGATCACCTCGCCCATCCGGTCGGGTCCACGTTCGACCAGGCCCATGGCGATACCCTTGCCAAGCGTCGGCGACATATAGGTCGAGGTCACGCGGCCCTGCACGTTTCCCTGCCCGTTTTCATTGCGCCCGTCCGCGACGGCATAGGCGCCATCTTCCAGCGCGCTGCCATCCAGCGTCTCCAGGCCGACCAGTTTCCAGCGGCCGGGCTTCTGGAAGGCGTCGCGTTGTTGGCCGCGCTTGCCGAGATAGTCGTCTTTCTTCTTGGAAATGGCCCAATCAAGGCCGAGGTCTTGCGGAATCACGGTGCCATCCGTCTCGTCACCGATCATGATGAACCCCTTTTCCGCGCGCATGATGTGGAGCGCTTCGGTGCCATAGGGCGTGATCCCGAACTCGGCACCGGCCTCCATCAATGCGGTCCAGAGCTCCGGCCCCTGATGCGCGGGAACGGCGATTTCATAAGACAGCTCGCCCGAGAAACTGATCCGGTAGGCACGCACCGAAAGACCGGCCAGGGTGCCATCTGCCCAGGCCATGAAAGGCAAAGTCTCGGCCTTCACATCCATACCGCCCAGTTTTTCCATGACTTTCCGGGCATTCGGGCCAACCACGGCGATCTGCGCGAGTTGCTCGGTCAGGTTCACGACATGAACCTTCCAATCCCACCATTCGCATTGCAGCCAGTCTTCCATCCAGCCGTGGATGCGATCCGCGCCGCCGGTCGTGGTGTGGCAAAGCCAGGTGTCGTCGTCGATGCGCGCGACCACGCCATCGTCGATCAGGAAACCGTTCTCGTCGCACATCAGCCCATAACGGCACCGGCCGACGTTCAGCGTGCTCATCATGTTGGTATAGAGCATGTCGAGGAAGCGGCCTGCGTCGGGGCCGCGCACCAGCAGCTTTCCCAAAGTGGACGCATCAAGCATTCCAAGACTTTGGCGGGTGTTCTTCACTTCGCGCGCGACGGCGTCGGCGTGGCTTTCGCCGCCTTGGGGATAGCAATAGGGCCGCCGCCACTGGCCGACAGGCTCCCAGAAGGCACCGTTTGCCTCGTGCCAATCATGCATCGGTGTCTTCCGGAGCGGCTGGAAGATGTCGCCCCGTGCCTCGCCCGCCAGCGCGCCGATGGTGATCGGGGTGTAGGGGGGGCGGAACGTGGTCGTCCCGACCTGCGGGATCGTGACGTCAAGGCGGTCGGCCAGCACGGCGAGGCCGTTGATATTGCTGAGCTTGCCCTGATCCGTCGCCATGCCGAGCGTGGTATAGCGCTTGGCATGCTCGACGCTTTCAAAGCCTTCCTGTGCGGCCAGACGGACGTCGGATACTTTGACATCGTTCTGATAATCCAGCCACATTTTCGCACGCAGCGCCGGGCCCGCCCCGTCGGGCATGATCCAGACCGGTTTAATTGGCGCTTCGGCGACGTCTTCGCAGGCGGGCATGTCCGTATCCATGGTCTCGGCCACGTCGGCCAGAACCTGCCTGACTGTCAGGGCGCCCGACGCGGCGCCGATGGCCGTGACAAAGCCCTGCGCGTTGCCGTCGCGGGGCGGCTGGTCGGGGTCGGGGCGGAACATGGCCCGCGCCTCGTCCCACCAGAGTTTGCCGCCGCAATGGGACCAGAGGTGGACGACCGGAGACCATCCGCCCGACATGGCGACGCAGTCGCAGCGGATTTCCTGAAGGACGGTCCCGTCCCCCGATTGCAGGCAGACGGACACGCCGGTCACGCGCGCGTCGCCGTGGACCTTGGCGATCCCGCGGCCCGTGTGAACAGTGACGCCCAAAGATTTGATTTCATTTATGATGTCAGAGGCGGCATTGGGCCGAACGTCCAGAATGGCGGGAACGCGCAACCCAGCATCGAGCAGCACCTTTGCCGTGCGATAGGCATCGTCGTTGTTGGTGACGATGACCGTCCGCTCACCCGGGCTGACGCCGTGGTTCGCCACGAAATCGCGCACCGCCGAGGCCAGCATGACACCGGGAACATCATTGCCCGCAAAGCTGATCGGCCGTTCGATCGCCCCGGTCGCGGTGACGACGCGACCGGCGCGGACCCGCCAGAGGCGCTGGCGCGGGCCTGACTTGTCGGCGATGTGGTCGGTCAGGTTCTGATTGCACAGAACATAGCCGTGATCGTAGACGCCCGACCCCTCGCACCGGGTCATCAGGGTCACGTTCTTCATCTTTTCAAGCGCTTCGACGGTGGACTTCACCCAACTGGCGGCGTCCTGGCCGTCGATGGTGGCGCCGTCGACAGGGCTGCGTCCGCCCCAATGTGCGCCGCGTTCCACCAGCATGACACGCTCGCCCGCCTTGGCCGCCGTCCAGGCCGCCAGCAGCCCCGCAATGCCGCCGCCCACGATCAGCGTGTCACAGAAGGCGTATTGATGCGCGTAATGATCGCCGTCGCCCACGGTCGGCGCGGACCCGAGGCCCGCAGCCTTGCGGATCACCGGCTCGAACAGGTGTTTCCAGAGGGGGCGCGGATGGATGAAGGTCTTGTAATAGAAGCCGGCCGGCAGGAAGCGGGAGCCATAGTCGTTCACCCGCCCGACATCGAAGCCGAGCGACGGCCAGGCGTTCTGGCTCCGCGCGGTCATGCCTGGCCAAATTTCCTGCAATGTGGCGCGCTGGTTCGGCTCGAACCGGTCACCCTCGCCGATGCCGAACAGGGCATTCGGCTCTTCCGGGCCGGAACCCACGACCGAACGGGGACGGTGATACTTGAAGCTGCGGCCCATGACACGCTGACCATTCGCAAGCAGGGCCGAGGCAAGCGTATCGCCCGCATAGCCGCGCAAGGCCTTGCCGTCGCAGGTGAATTCGACGGGCTTGGTGCGGTCGATCAGCCGACCGCCGGATTTTAGACGGCGGCTCATTTGCCTGTCCTCTCGCGGATACGGGCCAGGATGTCGGCCGGGGGTTCGGTCGTCTGGGCGGAATAGGTGCCAAAAACCTCCAGCGTGGCGGTGTCGCGCGCGGCCAGGAACCACTTGCCGCAGCCATAGGCGTGGCGCCAGCGTTCGAAGTGAACGCCCTTGGTATTCTCGCGATTGAACAGATAGGCCTCGAACTCGTCATCGGACGACCCCGGGCCGAACCGCTTCAGATGGGCTTCGCCGCCGGGCGCGAGTTCGGTCTCCTCGACCGACAGCCCGCAGTTCGGACATTTCAGCAGGAGCATGACAGGCCTCGGCAGGTCGGGGCCGGATGGCCGGTTTTCAGACTTTGCGGGTCATTCAGAAGCCGCAGCGTCTTCGATCTGAACGGACGGCGCGCCCCCGATCTTGAAGCCGAAGCCGCCCGTGGACAGGACGACCCCGAGAATGCAGATCGTGGCGACGATACCGCCGAGAAGGAAATTGATGCCGCGCGGCAGGCGGCGAGGAGCGAGTGCCATGGCAGATGGCTTTCTTCGTTACGGGTACAATGCGAAACATCTACGCCTGCAAATGTGTTCCCGCCAGACCCTGAACGCGTCGTTTTCGAGTCTTTCGCGCAGACGGTCCTGTGCAGGTCTTCCAACGCATGTTCCATCAATGCGCCACCCCCGCCGCGACGCTTTCGTCGATGAAGCGGCCTTCGCGGAAGCGTTCCATGCCGAATTCCGCGGTCAGGGGCGAATGCCCCTTGGCGATCAGCTCGGCCATGCCCCACCCCGATCCGGGAATCGCCTTGAAGCCGCCGGTGCCCCATCCGCAGTTCACGAAGATGCCATCCACGGGCGTTTTCGTCAGGATGGGCGAGCGGTCGCCCGTCATGTCGACAATGCCGCCCCATTGGCGCAGCATCTTGAGGCGGGAGATCATCGGGAATGTCTCGACCAGGGCGCGCAGGGTCTCCTCGATATGCTGGAAAGAGCCGCGCTGCGTGTAGTTGTTGAAACCGTCGGCGCCGCCGCCAATGACCATCTCGCCCTTGTCGGATTGGCTCATGTAGCCGTGGACGGTGTTTGCCATGACGACAACATCCATGCAGGGCTTGATCGGTTCCGACACAAGTGCCTGAAGCGCCACGGATTCGAGCGGCAGGCGAAAGCCCGACATCTCGGCCAGAACGCTGGAATGGCCCGCGACGACAAGACCCAGTTTGTCGCAATCGATGGGCCCTTGAGTGGTGTCGACACCGCGCACGCGCCCGCCTTCGGTGCGCACGCCGGTGACTTCGCATTTCTGGATGATGTCCATGCCCATGTCGGTGCAACCGCGCGCATAGCCCCAGGCGACCGCATCATGCCGTGCCGTGCCGCCGCGCGCCTGCCAAAGCGCGCCCAGAACCGGATAGCGCGGCCCCGAGATGTTCATGATCGGGCAAAGTTCCTTGACCCGGCTCGGCCCGATCCATTCGGTCTTCACCCCTTGAAGGGAATTGGCATGGGCCGTCCGTTTGTAGCCCCGGACCTCGTGATGAGTCTGGGCCAGCATGATGACGCCGCGCGGGCTGAACATCACGTTGTAGTTCAGGTCCTGGCTCAGCGTCTCATAGAGGCTGCGGGATTTTTCGTAGATCGCGGCGGATGGGTCTTGCAGGTAATTCGACCGGATGATCGTCGTGTTCCGACCCGTATTCCCACCACCAAGCCAGCCTTTTTCAAGGATCGCGACGTTGGTGATGCCGAAATTCTTGCCCAGATAATAGGCGGTTGCGAGGCCATGACCGCCCGCCCCCACGATGATCACGTCATAGCGTTTGCCGGGCGGGCGCTTGGCCCAGGTCCGGCCCCATCCCTCGTGGTTGCGCAGGGCCTCTCGGGCGATGGCGAAGGCGGAAAAGCGTCGCATGTCGGTGGGGTCCCCTGATCCTCTTGCCGTCTGATTGCCCGGTCTGGTCCGACCTCGGTCGCTTTGGCGCGGCATGTTCATGGATATTCGCGACATTCCCCCGAGGCCAGAGGTCGCGGATCGGTCACGTTGCCGCAATCGCGTCCCCTGCCCCTTCTGCCCGGGCAGCGATCCGGTTAAGAGGGCCGCGGAATGAGATGGGGTGACAATGCTGTTCTGGATCGTGGCAGGCGTGATCATGGCAATCTGCGTGGCGGCAATGGCCGCCGGATTGCGGGGTGACGACACCGATGCGGGCGATGCGCCCGACATCGCGGTTTACCGCGATCAGCTGGACGAGCTGGACCGCGACGCCGCGCGCGGCACCCTTGCCCCCGAAGAGGCCGAGGCCGCCCGCGTCGAAGTCGCGCGCCGTCTTCTGTCGGCCGACAAGACCGAACGCGCGACCTTTTCGACCGGCAGCCGGAACCTCGGGCTCGCGCTGATCATCCTGCCGGTCATCATCGTCTCGGTCGCCACCTACATGCGGATCGGCGCGCATGGCTTCCCCGATTTCCCGCTGCAGGCCCGGATCGAGCGGATCGAGGAGGCGCGCGCCGCCCGCCCGGGGCAAGCCGAGGCCGAGGCGACGGTCGAGGACGCGGTCGACACCTCCGACCCTGACGTGACGTCCATGGCGGAGCAGTTGAAGACCGTCCTGAACAACCGGCCAGACGACCTGCGCGGCTGGCGTCTGGCGGTGCAGACGCAGGCGGGCCTTGGCGACCTGGAGGCGGCCTGGCGGTCGCAGAACCGGGTCATCGCGATCCTGGGCGACGACGCAGAGGCGCGCGACTTCTCGATCCTGACCGAACTTCTGGTTCTGGCCGCCGGGGGCTATGTCTCGCCCGAGGCAGAGGAAGCCATCGACGCCACGCTGGCCCGCGACCCGCGCGACGGGACCGCGCGCTATTACCAGGGGCTGATGTATGCCCAGGGTGGTCGACCCGACCGCGCCTGGGTCATCTGGCGTCAGCTTGTGGCCGAAAGCACGCCCGACGCGCCCTGGCTGCCCTTGATCTATGCGCAGATCGAGGAAGTCTCCGCATTGGCCGGCGATCCGACCCGGGTCGAGGATCTACCACAACCGCGCGGTCCGTCCGCCGCCGATATCGATGCGGCCGGCGAGATGACGCCCGAAGACCGCATCGCAATGATCGAGGGGATGGTAGGCAACCTGTCGGAACGGCTTGCCTCCGAAGGCGGGCCGCCGTCCGATTGGGCCCGGCTCATCACGTCGCTTGGCGTTCTGGGTCAGGGAGCCGCCGCCGCGCAGGTCTATGCCGAGGCGAAGGTGGTCTTTGCGGGCGATCAGGGCAGTCTCGACATGCTGGCGCAGGCCGCCGATCAGGCCGGGATCGCGCCGTGATCCATGACGATATCGTCGATTTCGCCGCCGCCCTGCCCCGCATCGGCGCGCTGCTTGGGCTCGATCTCGGGACCAAGACCATCGGCGTTGCGATCTGTGACGGGATGCGGTCGGTGGCCAGCCCGCTGGAGACGATCCGGCGCACCAAGTTCACCGCCGATGCCATCGCCCTCGAAGCGATCATCGCGCGCCGCGACGTGCGCGGCCTGATCCTGGGGCTGCCGCTGAACATGGACGGCTCCGAGGGGCCGCGCATTCAGGCGACGCGGGCCTTCGCGCGCAACCTGGCCCGCCGCATCGACCTGCCCATCGGCTATTGGGACGAACGGCTGAGCACGGTCGCCGCCGAACGTGCGTTGCTGGAGGCGGATACGTCCCGCAAACGTCGCGCAGAGGTCATCGATCACGTCGCGGCCGGCTATATCCTGCAAGGCGCATTGGACCGCCTGCGGCATCTGGAACGAGAATCATGACAAACGACCCCACGTCCGACCGCATCTGGACCCGTGCCGAAATCGAAAGCCCCTGCATCAAGGTCTGCGTCGTCCACCCTGACACGCGGCTTTGCACGGGCTGCCTGCGGACGATGGACGAGATCGGAAGCTGGTCGCGGATGACCCCCGAAACTCGTCGCGCCGTGATGGACGAACTGCCCGCGCGCGAGGCCCTGCACAAGGTGCGTCGCGGCGGGCGAGAAGCCCGGCTCAAGCGTTAGAACAGCACCTTGCGCAGCATGTTGAGCGCGACAAGGAACAAGAACACCGCAAAGGCCTTTTTCAACGGCGCGGGGTTCATCGCATGGGCCAGTTTCGCGCCAAGCGGCGCGGTCAGCACCGTCATCGCCACGATCACGAAAAACGCCGGCACATTGACCAGGCCGATGGTCAGCGGTGGACGCAGCCCCTCGGTCGGAAGCACGAGAAACAGCAGAACCGCCGGCACCGCGATCAGCATGCCAAAGCCCGCCGCCGTTGCCACGGCCCGGTGAATCGGCACGCCGTGCAGCGTCATCAGCGGCACGCCGAAGCTGCCCCCGCCGATGCCCATCAGGACCGAGGCAAAGCCCACGCCCGGCGAATAGATGTATTGGCGCAGGCCCGACGGCATCGTCTCGGCCAGACGCCAATGGGGCCGCGACAATGCCATATAGAGCGCCACGATCAGGGCCAGGCCCGCAAAGATCGCCGTCAGCACGTCGGACCGCAGCTGAGTCGCCACAAGCGAGCCGACAAGCGCGCCCATGACAATGCCCGGACCCCAGCCTTTCAGGATGCCGATCTCGACCGCGCCCTTGGCATGATGCGCGCGCACCGACCGCCAGCTTGTCACAACGATAGTCGCAAGAGACGTCGCCACGCAGACCTGCATGATGTTGGCGCCGTCATAGCCCAGAATCTGGAACACATAGTAGAACGCGGGCACCAGAACGATGCCGCCCCCCACACCCAGGAGACCGGCCAGAACGCCCGCGAACGCTCCGACGACCAGAAGGAAAGCGACAAGCGGCAGAAGAAGGGACAGGTCCGGCATGGGATCTCCGACGACAGGAAGCCTTCGCATACAATCCCGCCGGGCCATGGGCCAGAGGTGATTGCGGCTTGACCGCCCCTGCAATCGGGTATGTCAGTGCGGGGCACTCCCCCCGAGGTTTCCCGATGTCAGAGATGTTCCGCCGTGCCGCCATTCTGGGCCTGCTCTCAGCCGTGGGACCGTTCGCTATCGACATGTATCTGCCCGCGATGCCCACGATCGCCACCGATCTGAAGACGAGCATCGCGGGGACACAGGCCACGCTGACGGCCTTCTTTCTGGCCTTCGGTCTGGCGCAGATGGTCTATGGCCCCTGGGCCGATGCGGCGGGGCGCAAACTGCCGCTGCTGTGCGGTCTGGCGCTTTACGTCGTGGCCAGCATCGGGGCGGCGGTCGCCCCCGACATCCAGACGCTGATCGTTGCGCGATTGGTCCAGGGGTTGGGCGCGGCGGCGGTCATGGTCATCCCGCGCGCCATCATCCGGGACTGGTCCACCGGGACCGAGGCGACGCGGCTGATGGCGATGGTCATGCTGGTGATCTCGGTCTCGCCCATGCTGGCGCCGCTCGCGGGCAGTTTCGTCATCCTGCTGGCCGACTGGCGGGCGATCTTCTGGGTCATGGTCGTCGCGGGCCTGGCCAGCCTTCTGGTCACCGTCACCGCCCTGCCCGAGACCTTGCCGCCGGCGATGCGCCGGCCGGTGTCGGCCAGTCGCCTGCTCCGCGAGACGGCGGGCCTTTTTGCGCATCGCGGGTTTATGGTGCTGACCTTCGTCGGGGCCTTCGGCATGGCCAGCTTCTTCGTCTTCATCGCCTCGGCCAGCTTCGTCTATACGTCGCAGTTCGGTCTTTCGCCCACCGGGTTCTCGATTGCCTTCGCGATCAATGCCGCCGGGTTCTTCGCGGGCAGCCAGCTGGCCGGCTCCGCTGGTGGACGGTGGGGCATGGGTCCGGTGGTGAGGGGGGCCACGGCGGGGTTTGCCCTGGCCGCCTGCACCTTGCTGGCGCTGGATCTGAGCGGCCTGGCCGGGCTGGTCGTCATCATCGTCCTGCTGGCGGCGGGGAACTTCTGCCTCGGCTTCGTCATCCCGGCGGTGATGGTCATGGCGCTGGACGATCAGGGGGAGCGCGCGGGCCTCGCCTCGTCGCTGGGCGGCACGTTGCAGATGATGACGGGGGGCTTGCTCGTGGCGGCGGTCGGGCCGCTCTTCGACGGGACGGCGACGCCGATGATCGCGACCATCGCATTCTGTGCCGTTGTCGCCACGGCTTTGGCACGGCTGGTCCCGGTTCAGGCGGCGCGCGCCGCGACCTGATCCAGCGCCTGGTGCAGGACCTCGACCCCGGCGTCTGCCCTTGCGGCCCCCTCGGACAGGGTTCGCCGCCAGCCCCGCGCCCCCGGCAAGCCGCTGAACAAGCCGAGCATGTGGCGTGTGACCTGACCCAGCTTGCCGCCTTCGGCCAGATGCGCCTCGATATAGGGGATCATTCGCAGGGCCGCCGTCACCCGGTCGGGACAGGGATCGGCGGTGCCGAAGATCCGGCTGTCGGCCTGCAGGAGCAAGTTGCCGGGGTCGTGATAGGCCGCCCGCCCGATCATCACCCCGTCCATCACCGACAGCTGTGCCTCGGCCTCCTCCAGCGTGGCGATGCCACCGTTGATCGAGATGTGCAGGCCAGGAAATCGCGCCTTCATCGCGTGGACTAACGGATAGTCGAGCGGTGGAACTTCGCGGTTTTCCTTGGGGCTGAGACCCTGGAGCCAGGCCTTGCGCGCATGGACCGTGACACGGGTCACGCCGACGTCTTCCATGCGGCCCAACAGGTCGGGCAAGGCGTCTGCCGGGTCCTGATCGTCGACACCGATACGGCATTTCATAGTCACCGGCACCGATCCGGCGGCCCCGACCATTGCCGCCAGGCATTCGGCCACCAAGGCAGGGCGCTCCATCAACACGGCCCCGAAGCAACCCGATTGCACCCTGTCCGACGGGCAGCCGACGTTCAGGTTCACCTCGTCATAGCCGCGCGCGACCGCCATCGCCGTGGCCTCCGCCAACTCTCCCGGATCGCTGCCACCCAATTGCAGCGCGACGGGGTGTTCGGTGTCGTCAAAGGCCAGCAAATGATCCGCCCCACCCCGGACAAGCGCAGCGGAAGTCACCATTTCCGTATAGAGCAACGCCCGCGCCGACAGAATTCGGTGAAACACCCGGCAGGCCGAGGTCGTCCAATCCATCATGGGCGCAGCAGATAGGCGCGCTGCCTGAGTGGCTGCGTTTAAGGGCATTCAGCGTTCTCCTTGGGTCTGCCAGCATTTGGGCGGACCCGCAGTTCACACGATACGCAAACGAGACGTGATCTGCTACCCGACCCCGTGCAAAGACAGGAGATTGGCGCTTTCTGGACGGGTTCGAGGCCAACACCAATCAAAAAAGCCAATCTGTCGGAGCGCATCAGTCAAGGAATGCTCACCGACCATGCGAGTCAAGGAGCGGATACTGCTGCGGCGCCAGCTATTGGGCTAGCGAGCCCTTTCCTGGCGCTTACCGTGCATGCAGCATTCGACGAGAGGGCGCGCGGCGAATGGGCGTACCCTGCGAGACTTGCCAATGCGTCCCAAGCTCACGGAGGATTGATCATTGGCCATGATCCATTCCTCGCGCCATGGCCTGACCATCACGACCCAGGCACCTCGCGCGCGGAACGGCGCAGGCACGAGAGCGTGATCGGTGGTCCAAGAAGCTCGAACACGACCGTCGTGGCGATCACAAGCGAAACGATCTGCGTACTCCAAACGGGGAATGTCTCTGCCGCGACAAGCGCCATTCCGACGGCAACCCCTGCCTGGGGCAACAGCGCGGGACCGTACAAATGGATCTCGGCCTTTGGGACTCGGCCAAATCGCGCGCCGATTTCGCCGCTTGCAAGGCGCGCAAGGACCCGTAGCACGATGAATGCCGCAGCGATCCACCCCATCGATACAAGCGCATCGAGGTCGAGCAAGGCCCCGGCCAGAAGGAAGAACAAGAGCATGAAGGGCAGTTCGATCCGTTCGATCTCGTTGAACGCATAGTCGTGATGACGCCCGAGATTGGCGATGATTGCACCTGCGGTCATCCCTGCGATGAGAAAGGACGATTCGAGCCAGAGCGCCAGCCCGGCGGTCAGGAAGACAATCCCCAGCGCTTCGATCTGGAGGGGCTCTCCCGGCTTAAGCCTCCCTGTCAGAATGGCGGCTGGCGCTCCGACGAGGATGCCCAACAAGACCGCCCCGCCGATCTCGCGCATCGCGCCGGAAACCGGGCCGATCCAATGCCCGGACTGGTGAAGGACGGCGAGGCAGACGCTGAACACCATCAACCCCCACAGATCGTCGATGGCCACGATGCCGCTGATGGTCTCGCTGAAGCCGTTCTTGATGCCGGATTGGTGGATCACATCGGCGATGGCCGCCGGTGCGGTCGATGTTGCAATCGCGCCGAGAAGCAAGGCAAGCCCGGGGTCGACGCCAACCGCCGAGAGGCCCACCCAGATAAAGACCGTGGTACCCGCGACGATGGCAATCGATATTGCGAAGATCGCGCGCCCGTGGCTTGAAAGGTTTTCCCGGGTGAGATCCGCCCCCAGCAGGAAGGCGACCATCGTAAGGGCGACCACCGAAATTGGTTCGAACCAGTCCGTCGCTGCCTCCGGCAGAAGGCCAAGACCCGATGGTCCGACCAAGACCCCAAGCACCAACAGGATCGTCACCCGAGGCAGGCGCGTGATGCGCCCCATGTGATCGGCTGCGAGGCCCCCGAGAAAGACCGAGCCGATCGCGATGAGGAGGACGGCTTGATCCATGCTGTCAGTCCCTGTCGTCCGGGGTGCGGAGTTGAGGCGCGCGGCCCTATCTCAAAAGGCCAAGATCATCCATGTCCAAACCCAGAGGCGCACTTAGGTCTTCGATCGCGTCATAGAGAAGCTCCAGCGAATAGAGCGGGTTATGGGCGTAGTTTCCGGGATCTGCTGTCACCAGCTTCCAGTTGAAGGCAGTACGAAGGCCCCGCGGTGTCCAAGAGGCATAGGCAACGGGCCGACCGTCAGCCATATCGATCGCCCCATCGCCATTGGCATCGGCAAAGAAATAGGGATAGCGCGTCGCATCGTAGATCGCGGGCGCTCCGACGACATCATCGGTGTAGTCCAGAAGCAACGACATCAGGAGGTCTGCATTGGCCTGAATGTCCGACCGGATCCCGACCGTCGTATCACCGCTGCCGTCATAGCTTTGACGGGCAATCCGAATGTCGCCGGGACTGTTGGCCTCGTGGCAGGTCAAGCAGGGCTCGAATTGAACTTCGAGTGTGTGCGGGTCATGGCAGGAGTTGCAACTGGCCACCGGGCGCGCGTGAAAGAACCTCCCCGAGTATGCGTTACCCTCGTAATGATACCCGGCCGCGCCATATCCGCCGAGCCATGTCGCCGCGGCGGTGGCGTAGTGTGGATTGATGAACCGCAATTCGCCGTTGGGTTCATCATCGGCCATTCCTTGCGTCGCGGCCAGGACAGTCGCACCCGCCGCCCTGCCCTGATGGCAGGTCAGGCACGAGGCTTCGACGCCGGTGACCGGATGAACGACACCACTCGGGAAGGTCACTTCGGAGATCTTGGCAAGGCCCGCGTTGTGGCAGGTTCCGCAATCGACGACGCCGCCCACGTCGATGGTCCCGTCAACCACGCCGGCCTGCGTGCCGTCGAGGCCGTAAAAATCCCGGAACCCTTCACCAGAATGGCAAGTGGCGCAGGCGGCATTGATCTCACCTTCATCGTCCCAGTGGCTGAAAGCCTCGGCTGCGGCATTCGCATGGGCCGAGCGGAACCAATCGAGGATGGCCTGGTCGTTTTCGATATCAATTTCGGCGGCATTGAATGGCCCCGATTGCGGCAATGCGAAGGGGATAGCCGTGTCGTCACCCTCCGCCTCGGTTATGCCAGGGGCCGTCTGCGCCCATGCGCCGATCCCAAGAGCCAAGAAACCGAGGCTCACATAAAGAACCACTGGTCGCATTGTCAGGAATGAGCCCAAAGACATGATCGGAATCCCTCTCCGGATCTGGTTCGATACCGGTTATTCTACCCGACCAATCCACCCCGGACCTTGATCTCGATCATATTGCCGGAAGGTTTCGCTTGCTAACCTTCGGCTCTGAGCCGCCGGGCTTGAAAGATCAGCATCTGGCGGGACCTGTCGTGATCGGAGGCCGAATGGCAATGCATCGTGCCGGTGCGGGGTTGACCCCGGAGTTCCCGTCTCCGATCGAGCGCTTGGACAGCATCGACATCATCACCGAAGAGGCAGCCGTGCAGATGCCGGGTGCGCAAACGACGCGTGTGACGCCGCTGGTGCAAGAGGGTGACCTGATCGCCAAGGGCGCCGCGGTGGCGTGCCTCAGGCATGCACCGGACATCTGTCTTGTTGCGCCGATCGCAGGCCGCGTGGCGCAGATCTCGGTGATACCGGGTCGTCGGCTTTCCGAAATCGTTCTGTTCCGCGAGGATCAGGGCGGCATCCAGCGTCATGGCACCGTAAGTTCGGAAAGCCCCGCAGCGCTTCGCAGGTTGATGCAGGCCGCCGGGGTCTGGCCGTGGATCCGCCGACGTCCGTTTGGGGGCATGCCCGCACCCAACGAGGCGCCAGCCGCAATTGTTGTCATGGCCGCGGATACCCGCCCCTATGCGCCGTCGCCGATGCAGGCGCTGGAAGGGCGCGAGGAGGCGTTCGCCCGCGGGCTGGCCGCACTGGGTCAGATATCACGAGGTCCGGTTTTCGTTTGCTGGCCTCGCGGCATGCCGGCCATGCAGCTGCCGACAACGATACCGGATGTTCGCTGGATCAGCTGCGGCAGCCGCCATCCCCAGGCGAGTCCCGGGATCCGCATTCACCGGGACATACCCGCAGGCCTCGACACACCGGTTTGGGACATGCACGCCGAGGACGTCGCGGCCCTCGGCGATCTGCTGGAGACCGGCGAGCTGCCGATGCAGCGGCGTATCAGGATATCCGGCGCGGGCCTGCGTGAGGGCCGAAGCCTGCGCACCCACCCGGGCGCTGACCTGCGTCAACTGACCCAGCACATCGTCGCCTCGGGTCCCCATATCCTGATGTCCGGCGGGCATCTCGATGGGCGGGCGGCGCGCTGGCTTGGTCAACGGCACCGGCAGGTTACCGTACTTCCGCGGACCGCACAGCAACAAAGGCGGCATTGGCTGATCCACGCGCTGACGAAGTCGGCGACGTTGCGACCGGTGATCCCCACAGCTGCATTGACCCAGTCGTTTGGCGCCGTGCTGCCGGCCCCGGCGCTTATCCGCGCCCTTGGCGCGGGCGACAGTGAGGCGGCAATGGCTTTGGGTGCTTTATCCCTCTTGGAAGACGATGTCGCCCTGGCGGACTACGTGCTTGGCGCGGGCGGTGAGATCATGCTCCAGCTCCGGTCCTTGCTCGATCATATCCAGGCGGAGTACGCCGGATGAAACAGGGCCTCTGGAACCGGGAAACTGTCGCGCTGATGACCTTTGCGGCGCTGTTGCCGCTTGGGACCTTCTGGCTGTGGTTCGAAGGGACCGACATGCTGGTGCGGCTGTTCATGACACTGTTGGTCATCGCGGTCTGGCAGCTGATCTTCATGCTGGCCCGCGCGCAATCGCCGTCCTTCTCCTGTCTGGTCACGGCGCTGGCCATTGCAATGCTTGCGCCCGAGGAACTTGGTGTGTTCGGGCTGACCTTCGGGATAAGCTTCGGTGTCGTCATGGGCGAACTCGTCTTCGGCGGCTGGGGCCGGAACGTGGTCAATCCCGCAACGGTGGCCCTCGCGTTCCTGGGCTTCGGGTTTCCGGCCGCGCCGTGGCCGGTGGCGGAGGTGCCCGTGGCATGGGCCGCGATCCCGGCGGCAATCCTTGGAACAACCTTGGGTGTCATGCCCGCAGCTCTCGTGATGACGACGGTCCTGTTGGGTGCCGTCGCGGCCTCGACCGGTATCCTGGCGGAGCCGATCGTCCAAGCGGCGGGGATCGTGCTTGTCTTGTTGGTGGCCGACCCCGTGACGAGCGCTGCAACCACGCTTGGCCGCTGCCTGCACGGGGCGCTTTACGTCGCGCTCGTGACATTGTTCGGGTTGGGATGGTCCGGGGCGGCGCCCTTCCAGATCGCCGTCGCCGCGGCGCTCCTGTCATCGCTGGCCGCCCCGTCATTCGACGAGCTTGCGATGAAGCTTTGGGTTCATCACCGCAGGAGACGACATGGCAGAACGTGACGTGAGTCCATGGCGCCGGTTTCTGGCACTCCCCAACGAGAGCCGGACAAAAACCATCCTTGTGGCGTTTCTGGTCTCGGCCATTTGCGGCGCATTCGTCAGTTTGGCAACGGTCTATTTGCGGCCGATCCAGACCGCCAACCGTGCCGCGGAGGAACAGGCGCGGATCGAAGCGCTCGTGCAGGGCATTCCCGGCATGGCCGGTATTCTGGCGCAATCGGGCGGCGTCCTGTCGACCGTGGTCATCGATCTTGCGTCTGGGCGGGTGGCTGATGGCATAGCCCCCGACGCTCTGGAGAACGCATTGGCCGACCCCGGGAACTGGACGCCGCTCGATCCTGCCGAGGATCTCGCAGGGCTCGGGCACCGGCCCGATTTTGTACAAGTGTTCCTTCTGCGCAGTGCCGACGAGGTGTCGCTTATCCTTTTGCCCCTCAGCGGGCAGGGCTACGGCGGACGGATCGACGCGATCCTGGCGCTCAGGGGGGATACCAACACCATCGCCGGTCTGACGATCACCCAGCACTCGGAAACCCCGGGGCTCGGTGGACGGATCGACGAGGCATCCTGGCAGGCAAGCTTTCCGGGAACCGAACTGCGCGACGCCGCCGGAGAGATGCGGTTTCGCGTGGCCGGTGGCCCTGCGTCCGGCGTGCATGAGGTCGACGGGATCACCGGCGCCACGCGGACAGGGCGCGGCGTGACCCAGATGGTCCGCTTCTGGCTCGGCCCGAACGGTTACGGCCCATTCCTGCAGGCGATCGAGCGGGGTGAGTTCTAGGCGATGGGACCCAAGACGGAATACTGGCGCGTTCTGACCGAGCCCCTTGTCCGGCAAAACCCGGTGACGCTCCAGATCCTGGGCATCTGTTCGGCGCTCGCCGTCACGACCACGCTTGCGACCGCTTTCACCATGGCGGCATCGCTGACCGTCGTGCTGACCCTTGCCGCGGGCCTTGTCAGTGTGATCCGGCACCATATCCCCGACACCATCCGGCTCATCGTGCAGATTGTGATCATCGCGTCGCTGGTCATCGTGATCGACCAGATCCTGCAAGCCTATTTCGCCGAGATCAGCCGCGCCCTGTCGGTCTATGTCGGACTGATCACGACGAACTGTCTCGTGCTAGGCCGGACCGAAGCCTATGCTCGGCATAACCGCCCCGTGGCCGCCATGGTCGACGCCTTGGGCAACGGTCTGGGCTATTCCCTCGTCCTGATCCTGATCGGCGGTATACGGGAACTGTTCGGCAGGGGAGAGCTCTTTGGCGCTCGGGTTCTGCCGCTGTCCGAGTCCGGTGGCTGGTTCACGCCCCTCAGCCTGATGTTGCTTGCCCCATCGGCTTTCTTCCTGCTCGGCCTGCTGGTCTGGGCCATCCGAAGCTGGCGGCCCGAACAGGTGGAAGCAAGAGAGCATGAGCCGCCCGCCCGGGCGAAGGTGGCGGAATGAACGCCCTGTGGTCACTCTTCCTCAACGCGGCCTTCGTCGACAACATGCCGTTGATCCTGTTTCTGGGACTTTGCACCTTTCTGGCGCTCTCCAAAGAGGTTGGCGCGGCTTTCGGACTTGGGGTCGCCATGATCGCAGTCCTTGGCGTGACCGTGCCCGTCAATCACCTGATCTACCAAACCTTCCTGGCACCCGGCGCATGGGCCTGGGCAGGTCTGCCGGAGCTTGATTTGTCCTATCTTGCCCTCATCGCGTTCATCGGGGTCATCGCGGCGGCTGTTCAGATACTCGAGATGATCCTCGACCGGTTCTTTCCTTCGATCCATGCCGCCTTTGGCGTTTTCCTGCCGCTGCTGACGGTCCAATGCGCCATCCTCGCGGGCAGCCTTTTCATGGTCGAGCGAAGCTACACATTGGCTGAATCCGCCGTATTCGGCCTGGGCAGTGGCGTTGGCTTCATGGTCGCCGTCGTCATGCTCGGCGCGATCCGCACCCGTCTGGCGTATGCCGACCTTCCCGCGGGGCTGCGCGGTCTTGGGGTGGCATTCATTCTGACTGGGATGATGTCGCTTGGCTTCGCCTCGTTCGCCCAGATGGTGGCCGCGCAATGACGGAGGTACTGCTCGCAATCGGCACGATCGTTGTCCTGATCGTGGGCATGTCAGGGGGCCTTGTCGGCCTTCGGCGGCTGCTCGTGCCCAATAATGCAATCGATGTGGACGTGAACGGGGTGCGGCATCTCACGGCGCAACGCGGAGACGCGCTTTTGTCGGTCTTGCACAAGGGGGGCATCTTCATTCCTGCCGCGTGCGGCGGATCGGGCACCTGCGGGCTGTGCCGCGTGACCGTCACCGGCGACGGCATCGGGACACCGCAGGCAACGGAGCAAGGCATCCTGTCCGCCCGTGAACGCCGCGCCCATGTCCGCCTTGCGTGCCAGGCTCGTGTGCGCGGCGACTGTGCTGTCACGGTCCCGGGCGACATCCTCAGCGTCGGTGGCGGTTTCCGGTGTACCGTGAGGTCTGCAAGGATGCTGGCCCCCCTCATCCGCGAGATCGTGGTCGATCTTCCGCCCGATCATGAGGAGGACTTCAGGGCCGGCGATTTCATGCAGGTCACTGTGCCGCCCTTTGAGCTGGATTTCCATGAGATCGAGGTCCCGGAAGAATTCGCGACATCGTGGGAGAGTGAAGGCTGGCGTTCCCTGCGGGCCGGATCAGGGATCGAGGTCACGCGGGCCTATTCGCTCGCCAACAGGCCAGAGGATGCGGGCCGCGCCGTGTTCAACATTCGTCTTGCCGTGCCCCCGCCGGGCCGAGAAGGCGACGTGCCCCCCGGCGTGGTGTCGTCGTGGCTGTTCGCGCTGAACCCCGGAGACGATATCATGTTGTCCGGCCCGTTCGGAGATTTCCATGTCCAGCAGACAGGTCGTGAAATGGTTTTCGTTGGAGGCGGTGTCGGGATGGCCCCGTTGCGCGCGATGATCCATGAGGAACTGGCGCGCGGCTCTGAGCGCCGCATTCGGTATTTCTATGGCGCGCGATCTCGGGCCAACCTGTTTTACGGGGACGAATTCAGCGCACTTGCGGAAACGCACAAACTGTTCAGCTGGCGACCGACACTTTCCGACCCCATGCCCGGAGATCGCTGGACGGGTGCGACAGGGTTCGTTCACGAAACCCTGAGGGCCGAACTGAGCAAGCATCCTGCGCCCGAGGACTGCGAATACTACCTGTGCGGACCGCCGATGATGATCTCTGCGGTTCTTGCCACGCTGGATCGCCTGGGTGTCGAGGCGTCAGCGATTTTCTATGACGATTTTGGAGCCTGATGATGACGCAAAACGCATATGGTTTGTCACGCCGCACGGCGATTGGCGCAATCGGGGCGGCCATGCTTGTCCCGCGTGCCGGTCGGGCCGCAGGTCTCCGAACCCTCTCGGGCAGCGCCTTTGGCACGACCTGGAGGCTCTCATTGCCGGAACACGTCGACCAGACGCCGATCGAAGGTGCCATCGATGCGCTTTTCCGTCGGGTCGACGAAGTCTTTTCCCCGTGGCGGACCGACAGCGTCCTTTCGCATTTCAATACGCAGTCCGCAGGCACGGCTTGCCGAAACGTCGAGCTTGCGGCGGTGACCCGAAGTGCGCTCGATATCGCAGGACAAAGCGACGGCGCCTTTGATCCAACCGTGGGGCCGCTTGTGGCACGCTGGGGGTTTGGCCCGATCCATCATGGCGGGGCGCCTGACTGGCGCGGTCTGTCCTCTGACACGGACGAGGTCCGCAAAAGCCATGATGACCTGACCCTCGATCTGTGCGGAATAGCCAAGGGCTGGGCACTTGATCGGGCCGCGGATCTTGTTGAAGCGCATGGCATCCGGGACTTTCTATTCGAACTCGGCGGGGAATTCGCCGCCCGCGGGCGTCACCCGGACGCGCGCCCATGGCGCATCGCAGTCGAGATCCCTCCCACGATTGCACAGTCACAACCCGTGCTCCGCCTCCCTTCTGGCGCGGCCGTCGCGACATCGGGAACCTGGACGCAGAGCTACCGACACGCGGACAATTTCTACAGCCACATCATCGACCCGGGAACGCGTATGCCGATCTCTGGCGCGCTTCGGTCCGTGACGGTTGTGTCCGAGACCGCAACGCTGGCGGATGGCTGGGCGACGGCTCTCTGTGCCGCCGGTGCTGAAGCCGGGCCAGACCTGGCGCAATCCATCGGACTTCCCGCGCTGTTCGAGATCGAGACCGAAACCGGCCTGAGAGGGGTCGAAACGGCGAGGATGGGGGAGTTCCTGCTATGAGGGAGGGCGCGTCATGCTGGAAATGCTGATGGCGATGATCATCTTCGCGCTTGCCGCAGGCGGCATTGGCCTTGGTCTCGCGATCGGGCGTGGCCCTGCAAGAACCAGTTGCGGCGCGACCGACCGGCTGGTTCACGCCCGCTGCGCGGATTGTCCCCTGCGTCGGCAGGCCTCGGAAAGAGATGCGCCATGACTGCCTATCTGGTGCGCGAGATCGTGCGCAGAAACATACCTGTCTTGTCGCCTGACACACCGATCCGACAAGCGGCGTTTGCCCTTGTCGATGCCAAGGCCGACGCTGCGCCCGTCGTCGATGATGATGGGGTTCTGGTCGGCATCCTGTCGCAACGGGACTGTTTTCGTCCCGCGCTCCACGCCAGTTATCACCGCCAGTGGACGGGGCGCGTTATGGACCAGATGTCGCGCGACGTGGTGTCGATCGAAGTCGAGGAAGAGATCATCCGCGCCGCCGAGATGTTCCTGATGCATCCGCACAGGGTCTTTCCAGTCCTGAATTCAAACCAGATAGAGGGGCTCCTCTATCGCTCGGAGGTGTTGCGGTTCCTGATACACTTCGGTTGAGGGACCAGCACCCGACCCGTGACACCCGTGCCCGGTGCCGCCGATGGGATGCAGTTCGGCGAAGAGCGCCCGGCGCCCTGAACGACGTCCATGAATGGCAAGACCTACTCCCCTTGACCAGAACAATGGTCGATTTGGCCCAGCCCCGTCATTCGCCCGCTGGGTACCGAAGGTTCGGTTTGGTCGGGTTGATATGCAGGTGACGGGGACATTCCGGTGAGAGACGACGCGCGCATGATGGCTCCGGAAGGATGATTTTGAACGACGGTCGTCGGCATAAGAGTGCAGAGGCGCCGCGGAATGACGACAACCTTGGCGCAACTCGATCTTCTGCCGCTCATGAACCCGGTAAACCGCTGACCTCCACGAGCAATCGTTCCGATCCTCCAAGGTAGGCACTTGTTCGATCACTCGGCAGGGCCCGCTGGTGAAGAGAGATGTGAACCGGGTCGAGGCGCATCGCGACAATCCGGAGAAGCCTGGATTGGGCCTGACGGGCGCAGATAAATCCATCGGGCCGACGCAATGGTCCCTCGGTCAACCTGCAAGCCCAGTCCTGCCCCTTCTGTTCTCAGCTCATTGCGTTCCAGTTGATCTTGATCAGTGCAAACGGGCGCAACGTCGGGAAAGCTCGGGCGAATTCCACCGAATGATTCCTCTCTGGAGGCTCCCCCATGTCTTCCATTGGAGATAGCCGGAGACCAATTTTGCCTTCCTACGCACTTCTTTTCTTCGCCTTGCTGACGTTCGGCGTCACCTGGAGCGTGATCGGAGGCTACATCTCCTATCCAGAGCAAGCCGCTGCGACCTTTGGTGAGATCAGCGGCAGGCATCCGCTTTACTTCCTTGCCACCTGGGCGCCCGGGATCGCGGGCATCTTGCTCGTGCTGGCCTTTGGCGGCTTGAGAGGGCTGCGCGCCTTCCTCTCCCGCCTTCTTCTATGGCGCTGCGCGCCGGTCTGGTGGGCCTTCATCCTGATCGGCATCCCGCTTGTCTTCATGGCCGGCTCGCTGATCAAGGGCGGGCCCCTGCTCGCGCCGGCCCCGCCCGAGGGAGTCGGCGCCATGGTCGCGCTTATGTTCATGATGCTGTTCCTTGGCCCGATGGAGGAATTCGGGTGGCGCGGCGTCGCGCAGCCGCTTTTGCAGCGCCATGTGGCACCGATCTGGGCCGGAGCGATCATCGGCGCGACCTGGGGCGTCTGGCATCTTCCCGCGTTCCATCTGGCGGGTGTCGTCTACGAGAACTGGTCCTTCCTTCCGTTCTTCATCGGCAATGTCACTCTGGCCATTCTGGTCACGCCCATCTTCAACAGCACAGGCGGGAGCCTTCTGCTGCCGATGCTGTTTCACTGGCAGTTGATCATCCCGTTCTGGCCAGATGCACAGCCTTGGGACACCCGCATCCTCGTTGTGGTCGCCATCGTGGTGGTCTGGCTGAACCGCAAGACAATGTTCAGCCGCGAAGGGGCTGCGACTGAAGTGATCCCGTCCGGGGCGCGGCCATGAGGGGTTGCATCGCCGGGTCGGCAGTCGTGGCGGCGGTGCTCACAAGCACCGCGTCAACGGCCGAGACGCAACAGGCGCGCATCAAGACGTTGCTCGACAGTTTCCATGATGAGTACGGGTTTCCGGGTGTGACCGCTGCATTCGCTCTGCCGGACGGAACCCTGCCGGTCAAGGGAACTGGTCTGGCCGACGCAGAAGCCGAAACGCCGATGACCCCTGACAGCCGCAAGATGGCTGCCAGCATTGGCAAATCCTTCGTCGCCGCGACAGTCCTGGCAGTTGAGACCGACGGCGTCCTGAACCGCTCGGATCTTGTGTCCGCCCATCTCGGTGATCGCGGTTGGTTCGCCCTCCTGCCGAACCAGCCTCAGGTCCGCGATGTGGCGCCCCGCGCCCGATCTCATCATCTCCGCCTACCGGGGAGACGCCCCGATGACCAACAGGATCCATGTCGCCTGTGCAACGCGCGCCGGGTCCACCGCCGTGGCCGAGTGGGCGAAACACACCGCAAGCGCGCGCGACCTGATCATCCCGACCGACGAGGTCTTTTTCGAAGGCATGATCGACCCCGCGCGCCTGTCCTTTTTCGACCGCCTCGCCGTGCGCCTTGTGAAATCGCCGGTCGGCGACAGGCGCAATCGGGACCGGATCGCCGCCTGGGCCGACACCCTTGCGCCCCGATTGACCTGAGGAGACTTGCTTGACCACCCGACGTGCCATTCTTCTCGGTCTGGGTGGGCTCGCCCTTGCGGGCGGAGGCTATGTCGCGGGCGCGTTCCGTGAGGCGCGCATTCAGGCTGACAGCAGGTTGTTTCGGCAAGGCACCCTGATCGACACGCGCGCACGCACCCTTGAATACGCCATCGCCGGAGACGGCCCGCCCCTGATGATGATCCACGGCACCGGCGGCGGGTTCGACCAGGGTCTTCTCTTTGCCGCAGGGCTCAGGCAGCGCGGAGTTCAGGTCATAGCGCCGTCGCGTTTCGGGTATCTCGGCACCGCCTTTCCCGACGATGCCTCTCCGGCGCACCAGGCTGACACGCTGGTCGAGTTGCTGGACCATCTCGGCATCGAGCGATTGCCGGTCGCGGGCGGCTCTGCCGGGGCGCTGAGTGCCGCCGAATTTGCGCTGAGACATCCGGACCGATGCTCCCACCTTGTTCTGATCGTCCCGGCCGCGAACCTGACGAACAGCGATCCGGTTGAGTTCACGGCGCTGCAGCGCCGAGCCGTCGGTGCGGTGCTGGGATCGGATTTCTGGTTCTGGTCCCTGACGCGCCTGGCGCCGGGGCAGATGATCCGCACCCTGCTCGCCACCGATCCGGCCCTTCTGGACCAAGTGTCGGAGGCCGAACGCAGCCGGGCCGTGGCGATACTCGACCAGATATTCCCCATCAGCCGCAAGGTCGACGGGCTGCGCACCGACGGCTTCTGGGCCGGAACGCCCTCGCCCACGGCATACGAGCGGATCGAGACGCCGACCCTGATCCTGTCTTGCGAGGATGACCTTTTCGGCACGGCCAAAACCGCGAGATTGCTGGCCAACCGCATCCCCGATGCCCGGCTGACGATCTACCCCGACGGCGGTCATATCTGGCTGGGCCATGACGATGCCCTGTCGCGCGAGATCACAGAGTTCATTCGTCAGGCGGACAGCGCCTGACCAAGATGGAGGAGACGCCCGATGCCCTGGACCCGTGTCAGACTGAACGCCTTCGGCGGCCCCGAGGAACTGGAGCTTGAGACCGTCCCCGACCTGCCGGAACCGGGACCGGGGGAGGCGCGGGTGCGCGTGCTGGTGACCAGCGCCGCCTTCACCGACGTGATGATCCGCAAGGGGCTCTACCCTGACGTTAAGAACAAGCCGCCCTTCACGCTTGGCTACGACATGGTGGGGATCATCGATGCCGCAGGCCCCGATGCGATGCGCTTCAAACCCGGCGACCGTGTCGCGGACCTGACCACCATCGGTGCCTATGGCGAATACATCTGCCTGCCCGAAGACCGCCTGACGCCGGTGCCCGAGGGTGTTTCGGACGCCGATGCGCTTGGCATGATCTTGTCGGCAGTGACGCCCTGGCAGATGCTCACCCGCGTCGCCAAGATGCGAAAGGGCCAGAGCCTGCTGATCCACGGCGCGGGCGGGGCGGTCGGCACGGGGATGCTTCAACTGGCACGGGACGCCGACATCACGGCCTTCGGCACCGATGTGGTCGCCAAACACGACCTGATCCGCAGCCTCGGCGCCACGCCGCTGGACGCCGACGCGCCCGAGGCAACCCTGTTGACGGCGACGGGGGGCGGGGTCGATGCTGTGTTCGACCCGCTGGGCGGCGAGAGCCTGCCGCGCTCACTGCACGCGCTCAAGCCCGGCGGGATGCTGGTCGCCTTCGGGTTCCAGAACGAAGTTCTGGGCCGGGCCGGGTCGATCCCGGTGGATTTCATCAAGCTGAAGCTCTGGGACTGGCTGCCGAACGGGCACGCCACGGCGTTCTATTCCATCGGCGCGATGCGACGGAAACATCCCGGGTGGTTCCGCGAGGATCAGACGCGGCTGTTTGGCATGCTTGCAGAAGGCCGCATCGACCCGGTCGTCGCCGAGATCGTTCCCCTGAGCGACGTGCGGCGGGCGCACGCACGGGTCGAGGCGGGCGAGATCGCAGGGAAACTGATCTTCAGGGTGACGGAGCGATGAAACGCTTTTCCAACACCGCTTTGGCGGTCGCGCTGACGGTCGGGCTGGCCGCACAGACGCAGGCACAAGTGCAATCCGAAACGCTGCTGACCGACGTCACCATAGTCGACGTAGCAGAGGGTACGCTCGCGGCAGGGCAATCCGTCCTGATCCGCGACGGTCTTATCACCGGGGTCGGCACTGATGTCGGTGCTGGTCGTGCCGCGATGCGCGTCGATGGGAACGGCGGCTATCTTATCCCCGGTTTGTGGGACAGCCATGTGCACATCTTCTCCTCCGCGACCGAACCGGATACCGCCCTGCCCCTCTACCTGATCCACGGGGTCACCGGCATTCGCGACATGGGCGCGCTTTGGCCAATCGCCGAACAACAGGCACTGCAAACCCGGATCGAGGCAGGAGACGTCCTTGGCCCGCGGTTGATCCTTGCGGGTGCCTGGGTCGATGCATCGCCGGGGTCCTGGCCCGGCATGTTTCTCGCCGATACGCCCGAACAGGCGCGGGCTGTCGTGGCGCAGATCGCGGCGGAAGGCTGGGCGGCGGTGAAGGCCTATTCGATGCTCGACGAGGCAACCTACCTCGCCTTGGCCGAGGCGGCTCATGATGCCGGTCTGTCCTTTGTGGGGCACATTCCCGAACGCGTGGCCCTTGGCACGGCGATCGACGCGGGTCAGGACGGGATGGAGCATTTCGGTCGAGTCGCGATGGCCTGTTCGACCGACGAGACCCGGATGCTCACCGATTTGCGCGACGCGATGGCCGGGGGTGCGGACCTGCGGCGTGTCTTCGAGATCATGGCCTCGCGCAACCGGATCATCCTGGAGACCTGGGACAATGCGCTTTGCAACACGGTTCTCGCGCGGATGGCTGGTGCGGGCATGCAGGTCAGCCCGACGCTGGTCGTGGCCGATTTCTACACCGGCAACTGGCCCGCCCCCGAGGCACCGCGGATGCAGATGATCCCCGAGGTTGTACGGGAGGCTTGGGGGCGACCGGATTTCCGACTGGAGGCGATGACCGACGAGGTCCGCGCGCTGGCGACGGACAGCATCGCGCTCGACCGTCGCACCTTCCTCATGGCGCATCGGGCGGGCGTGCCGATCCTCGCCTCCACCGATGCCTCCTTCGCCAACCCCTATCTGTTCCACGGCTTTCCCCTGCTTGATGAACTGGATCTTTATGTCGAGATCGGTCTGACCCCGCGTGAGGCGCTCTACACCGCCACCGTCGCGCCGCCGCGGTTCTTCGACCTCGCGGACCAGGACGGCACCATCGCGCCGGGCCGCCGCGCCGATCTGGTCTTGCTCGACGCAAATCCGCTCGACGGTCTTGCCACGCTGCGCCACCCGCGGGCGGTGATCGCCGGTGGGCGTGTGTTGAACCGCGCGGCGCTGGACAGGCTCGAGGCAACCCTTCTCGAACACGGCGAATAGGCATGGCTCTTGGCAGGATCGGACCAGCGACATGGACCCGGAAATCCCCTCTTCGCGCCCACGCCAAAGCCTGCGTCGCATCATGGTGACGGCGGGCATTGTCCTGTTGGTCATCCTGATCGGAGGCTTGATCTGGCTCGTCGCCATCAGCGCCGGCCGCTCCGCCCCGTTGCGTGACGAGGCGGGCCAGATCATCCCCGGCAGTCTCTCGGACCGCGTGACCGTCGATATCGGGGGCATCCCGCAAACCATGATCATCCAGAGCGTCGATCCCGCCAACCCGGTCTTGCTTTTCCTGCATGGCGGCCCCGGCATGACGGAGTTCTTCATGGAACTGGAGTATCCCACCGGGCTGGAGCAGCATTTCACCATGGTCTGGTGGGAACAACGCGGGGCCGGCATGTCGTTCTCGGCCGACATCCCGCCCGAGACCATGACCATGGAAAGGATGATCGCAGACACGGTTGAGGTGGCGGATTACTTGCGGACACGCTTCGGCCAGGACCGTATCGTGCTGCTCGGTCATTCCTGGGGCAGCTATTTGGGCGTTCAGGTGGCGGCCGCTGCACCAGACCGGTTCCTTGCCTATGTCGGGATGGCACAGATCGCGCTCCAGCTTCGATCCGAGGTGATGGCGCACGATGCCCTGCTGGACACGTACCGGGCGCGCGGCGATACCGCCATGGTCCGCAGGCTGGAGGCCTCCCCGGTCAGCATGGAGGCAGGCACGTCGCCAGAGTGGATGCAGCTGCGCGATACGGCCATGCACCGTGCAGGTGCCGGCCATACCCACGACATGACTTCGGTCATTACCGGAATCTTCCTGCCCATGTGGCGGGTGCGGGCCTATACACTCATGGACAAGATCAACGTCCGGCGCGGCAAGATCTGGTCGCGCCCGTTCTTCTGGGACCGGCTGCTACGCGATAACCTCAGCGCGCGCCGATGCAAGGTGAAGGCGGAGACTGATGGCAACCGAACGCTGGATGATCACGCTGTCACCCTGAGCCGCCGCACGTCTGCGTGCAATGATGGCGATCCAGTCGGTCATGCCGTGGCGCGCGGTCGGTGCCGGCACCGGGTCGAGTGGGCGGCACAAACAGGGGCAATGAGATGGGCCATCGCGATCGCGGCAGCGCTTCTGGCAATGGGGCAGGCCGTCGCCAACGCGCAGGCCGGGCCCGATGCCGTTGGCCCATCCTTGCGCGAAATCGCGACGGCCCGGATGGCGCGTGACGGCGTGGCAGGGACCGTGATCGTTCTGCTGCAACACGGGCGGCTCCTCAGGACAGTTGCCTTCGGCACGGCCGACCCCGCCACGGGTCGGGTGATGGGCGAAAATATTCCGTTCCCTGTCGAGCCCCTTTCGAAACCAGTCACCGCCTGGGCCGCGATTCATCGCCCGGCAACTCCTGTCTGAGGCGGCGGGCCTCGGCTTCGGCGATTTCACCGAGCGCTACGCGCCAGGCGACGCACGTCCCGGCCTGTCCGATCATCTGGACCGCGATTTCCGGAAGGTCGCCTCGCCGGGCGCGCGGTACGTCTATTCCAAAACCGGCTACAACCTTCTCGAACTGGTGATCGAGGATTGCGCCGGCGTGGGATATGCCGCCTTCGTCGAACGGGAGATTTTCACGCCACTGCGCATAAAATTAGCAACCTATGACTGGCCCGGCCCTGCCATGACCGTTGGCCACGACCTGCGGGGGTGGCCCGTGGCAACTTACGTCTCCCCCTGGCGCGGTTCCGAAGGATTGTTCGCGACGGCAAGCGACATCGCCCGCCTTGCCGCCGCCAGCATGACGGGCGCGGATCAAGCTGTGCTGTCAGAGGCCGGGGCGAGACTCTTGCGCCGCCCCGTCGTGACGGTCGACGGTCTGTTCGGGGTCACGGCTGAGGGCTACGGCCTCGGCCATTCCTGGGGCAAGATACTGGGCGCGCGGCTCGTGGCGTGCTCGCCCGGGGACTACGCGCGCTACGTCGGTGTAGGCCAATAGGTCGACAAGATGCGCGGCGTGGCGATGACGCTGGACTGGCTGCGGCAGGTCGCGCCGGAATACCGGCTGCCCGAGTACCTGCGCCGACTGAACGGAGCGAACCGGGGCAGCGGGCCGATGTGGCGGAGTACTCGCGCGCGATCTGATGGCCGAGGTGCCGAGGATGCCGGTTCCGGTGCTGCTGATCTCGGGCGCGTGCGCCATGACCACGCCGGTCGCTCTCGTGCGGGACTGGATCCCGCAGGTCGAGGCGCTGCGTGGCAAACAGATGGTCGTTTTCGACGCTTCCGGCCATGCCCCGTTCGTGTCCAAGACCGAGCATTTCGTCAAGACGGCCCGCGGCTTCGGGGTGGAGGTCGTGGGGGCAGGTGGAGAATGATCGCGCGTCATCCCCCGCGCCCAGCGTCCCCTGCCAATCGATCCCCCCGCACCAGAAACCGCCCGTCGATCCGCAGCGCGCGTGGTTCGCCCGAGATTGGCGGGGCACCTTCCGGCGCCGGGCGTTGCGCGTGGATGTGCAAAGGCTGCTCGGGTCAGGCGCCGGAATTGCCGACCTCGCCCAGCCGATCCCACACCGCCACCGTGTCACCCGGCGTGACGGCGACGCTGTCCTGCCGCATATGCGCCAGCACGATCTCTGTATTGCCCCAGCGCAGGATGACGTGGTTGCCGAGACGGTTCTCGCTGTCCTTGGAGGGCACGTCGAAATCCGGCATAGCCCCCACGGCCGCCACGATGCTACCGGCACAGGGCGCGCGCAATTCTGCGCCGAAAATGGCATAGACCGCCGGATCGGCAGGCCGCCATCCCCGCGCGCGCAGCCCCAATGTACCCAGCCCGAAGAAGTCGGCGGCATGGGACTGTCCGGGCCACGGCCGGAACCGGTCCACCGTTTGATCGAGGGTCCGCAGATGGCTGTTCACCAGCGTGTTCGGGTCGCCATGACCGACAAGGTACCGGCCAGGACCAAATTGGTTGGCGATATCCAGGATCTCGAGGGGCGGCAGCCTCTGGCCTGCCAGCGCCTTTGCGCCACAATGGCCACCGAGAGCGAGCAACACGATCGCCAAGGCATTTCCCGCCCATGCCAAGGACGTCTGCGCATAGAGCGGCAGGTCAGACAGGCTGTGCCGCAAGAGCCTTGCGAGACGCGCCGCGAACCACAGCGCGCCGTAGACCAAAGGCAACCACCAGACGGGCAAGGCCCATTGCGCAACGCGCGCCAGTCCAAAGAGAAGCGCGCCCGTCCCTGCCGCCTGCGCCACGAAACCGGCAAGGCTTTTTGCAGGCAGAATGGCGAGCCAGCCATTCAGTGCCAGAGGCAAGGCGACTTGTGTCACCAGGATCAGCGCCATCATGCCGGGAATTCCTTATTCGGATCCCGGGGCAATCACATGAGATCGGCCCTCCAAAGGCCGGCCCCCAGCGCAGCAAGACTGCGGAGAACGCCGCGAGGGCAAAGGCGAAGCCGGAATTGCGGCCACTCATCGATCGCCCAGATCCTTCACGAAACTTCGCAACGCGGCGACCGCACGGGGGTCCGGCTCTTTCCCCGTGAACCCGCGCAAGTACCCTTCGATCCTCTCCAACCGGCTGTCCATCGGCTCGCGCAGCTCCAGGGCGTGATAGCCAAGCTGCATGAAATAGAGGATGCGCGCGCGGGTATCGGCATCGGAGGGCGGGTAACCGAAGCGCTGAAACATCTCGGTGACAGCGGCAAGCCGCGTCTGATCTGCGGCATCAATGCGCTGGCGCACCCGCCCGTCACGACGCGACCATTCCCGGACCGCGAAATCCAGCCCCTGATCGAACAGGTCGGGGTCGAGGAAACACCGAAAGAAGTTGCACACAGCCGCGCCGATCGACGGGGCGGGCAAGGCGCAGGCGTCGATGATCGTCTGGGTGTTGCGATCTTCCCAACCGTCGAGCAACGCCTCCAAAAGGTGCTTCCGGCTCTTGAAATACCAGTAGAAGCTGGAACGCGACACCTCCAGCCGCTGGCCAAGCGCCAACACTTTCACATCGGCCACGCCATCGCTGACCAAGACATCGCGGGCCACGTTCAGCCAATCGTCGCGCGTGACCTTCACATGGCCGACAAGCGGGTCCTTGCTTGGATCATCGCGGTGCAGAAGCGGTGTCGCGCGGTCTGCCATGTCAGCTTTCGGGCGGCGCACCGCCCTCCCCTGTGCGCTTGTCGATAAAGGCCTGCAGCGCCTCGCGCCGCGCGGGGTCGGTGACGGGGCGCTTGTCGGCAGCAAGTATGTCCTGCCAGACCTTCGTGGCCCGGGTCGAGGCGTCCTTGGCGCCGCGCTCCGTCCAGGTCCCGAAATTCGCGTAGTCATGGACCACAGGCTCATAGAATTCGGTGGTGTAGCGCGCCAGCGTTTGGGTCGTGGCGAAGAAATGACCGCTGGGCGCGACCTCGGCGATAGCGGTCTCGAAGCCGATCTCGTCGGAGCCCGCCTTGTTGCCCGCGCAGAGTTCGGCCACCATGTTGAGCACTTCGACATCGGCGATGAGTTTTTCGTAGGAGAAGGTGAGCCCCCCCTCCAGCCAGCCCGCCGAGTGGATGATCACGGAAGCGCCTGCCAGAAGACACCCCCAGAGCCCCATCTGATTTTCGTTGGCCGCCTGCGCATCGTTGACGTTCGAGGCGGAACCTGCTGCCGACCGCCAGGGAAGCCCCAGAAACCGCGCCATCTGGCCAGCAGCAAGGCTTGCCTGAAAATGCGTCGGCGTGCCAAGCGCCGGTGCGCCCGATTTCATGTCCACATTGGAGGTGAACGTGCCGTAGCAGACCGGCGCGCCCGGGCGCACCAGCTGGTGCAGCGCGATGGACGCCAGAACTTCCGCGTGGCTGAGCGTGATCGCGCCCGCCACCGTGATGGGGGCCATCGCACCCATCAGTGTGAAGGGCGTGATGATCGGCATCTGCCCATGCCGCGCGAAGTCGATGACGCCCTGGGCCATCGGGATGTCGAGGGTGCGGGGCGAGTTTGTGTTGATGATCGTGTAGCAATGCGGGTTGGCCGCGAATTCAGCGTCCGACAGGCCGCGAAAGTCCCGGACCATCTCGAAATTGTCCATCGTCTGCGGCGTGCCGCGCGCGTAGAGGAATGGAAACTTGTCGGTGAGCTCCAGCTGCGCCTGTGTGGTGAAATAGTGCCGGACATTGGTGGCGATGTCCTGAGGTTCGGTCAGCGCCGAGATCATCTGGAACACGTCAAAATGATGCGTCAACTGCACCAGATCGCGGAAATCGCGCCCCGAACCGGGCCGCCGCCCGCGCTCACGGTCCGTGACATGGGGCGCGCTCCCCCCAGGCTGGAACGTCAGGCAGCCCAGTTCCAGAAGAACGTCGCGGTGCCGCGCGCCGGCCATGCAGGCGATGGACTTCGGCGCCGACGCCAGTCCCGCCTCAACGATATCCCGCCCGATATAAACCATCTGCGTCGTCTCATCGACGCGGGCGCCGCCCTGTGCGTAGATCTTGCGCGCCTCGGGCAAAAGGACCTTGATGCCCAGCTCCTCGAGGATGCGCAGGGCGGTATCGTGCATCGCGGCGATCTCGTCGTCCGAGAACACGTTCATGTGGGGAAACGGGCTGCGCAACTGACGGTAATTGGGCGTTCGTTTCGACGCAGGGATCGAACCATCGCCCCGGCCCCGCCGCCGTTTCGGCTCGGGGATTGTCGTTTCCGGCAGGCTCATGGTCGTCCTCGCATCGCTAGACCTTCGGGATCGTAGGGCGAGGGCGCGATCACCCGCGCCGCACATTCGGCGCCCACGACATGCACGCTCAATTCAGTGCCGACCGCCGTTGCCGCACGGTCCAGCATCGCCATCGCCAGCGACTTTCCGACCGTGTGGCCATACCCGCCCGACGTCACGAAGCCGACCAGCGCGCCATCCTGCCATACCGGCTCGAACCCGCTGGCATCGGCATCGGTCGCGTCCACCTCAAGCGTGACGACGATCCGATCCGGCCCGTTGCTGTCGCGTTCCGCCAGCGCCGCCGCCTTGCCGGTGAAGTCCTTGCCCCAGTCGATCCAGCGGTCCATGCCGGTCTCAGCGGCGGTGTAGCCTTGGGTGAATTCGGCGTTCCAGATGCCGAAGCTCTTTTCCAGCCGCAGGCTCAGCAGCGCGTTGAACCCGATTTCGCGGATGCCCAAATCGGCGCCCGCCGCCAGCAGCGTTTCCCGCAAGGTGATATGTTCGGCCGCCGAGCAATGGACCTCGTAGCCAAGTTCGCCCGCGACCGAGAGCCGCCCGACCCTGGCGCGGATCATGCCGATATCGAAGGTGCCGCAGCCCATGAAGGGCAGATCGGCGATCGGGCCGTCGGTGAGTTTCTCCAGCACCTTGCAACTGTTCGGCCCCGAGAGGGAAAAGCCCACCGTCGCATCCCCGATGTCGCGCAGGGTTGCATCTTCGCCCATCTGACCTTGGAACCAGCGCATGTGCCATTCGCGCAGGTAATAGCTGCCCATGATCCACCAGGTGCCGTCGCCCCAGTTGAATACGGTCAGATCTCCCTTGAGCTTGCCCTCGGGCGACAGCATCGGCGCCAGCTTGGCGCGGCCCGGTTTGGGAAGGCGCGATGCCATGATGCGGTCCAGCCAGACTTCGGCCCCCGCACCGCTGACCTCGAAGCGCGAGAAGCCGGAGATGTCGAGAAGTCCCACGGCTTCGCGGACGGCCTTGCATTCGACGGCCACGATCTCGTGCGCATTGGAGCGTTTGAGCGTCGGCGTTTCCTTGAAATCCGACGATGGCGCAAAATAGAGCGGCACCTCCAATCCCCAGCTTGCGCCCCATTGGCACCCGGCGGCGCTCATGTCGGAATAGGCCCCCGACTTTTTGAGCGGCCGACCGGCAGAAAGCTGTTCGTTGGGATAGGTCATCACGAACCGGCGGGTATAGAACTGGCCGGTGGTTTCCTTGATGAACCGCTTGTTCTGCGCATAGTCGCCGAACCGCGCCACGTCCATGCCGAAGACATCGGCCTCCGGCTCGCCATGGATCATCCATTCCGCAAGCGATTTGCCCACGCCTCCGCCCTGCAGGAAGCCCGCCATGACGCCGCAGGCGCACCAGTATCCCGGCTTGCCCCGCACCGGACCCACCAGCGGGTTGCCATCGGGCGCGAAGGTGAAGGCCCCGTTCACCCAGGTCTTGATCCCGACGTTCTGCAATGCCGGATAGCGTTCATACCCAAGGATCAACTCGCGTTCGATCCGATCGGTATCCTCTTGTTGCAACTCAAACCCGTATTCCCAGGGCGCGCCATCCATCATCCAATGGTCGTGGTCGGTCTCGTATATCCCCATCAACAGACCCTTCTGGTCCTGCCGCGTATAGGTGAACCCTTCCAGATCGACCGTCAGCGGCACCTCGAAATCGAGCGTCTCCAGTTCGGGGACGGTATCGGAAATCAGGTAATGGTGGTTGAGCGGCGAGACCGGCAATTCGATGCCCGCCATGCGGCCGACCTGCTTGGCCCAAAGACCGGCGGCATTGACCACATGTCCGGTATGGATCGTGCCCTGTTCGGTGACGACGTCCCAGCCATCCTTCGTCTGGATCAACTCCAGCACCCGATTGTTCTCGATCACCTCGGCGCCGTACTTTTTCGCGGCCCCGGCATAGGCATGGACGGTGCCGGTGGTGTCCACGTAGCCTTCACGGTCGGCCCACATGCCGCCCAGGATGCCATGCGTGGAAATCAGCGGGTTCAATTCGCCCGCCTCCCTGGCGGTGATCAGACGCACATCGTCGATCCCGATCGACTGAAAGGTGCGATAGGCCGACTGCAGCCATTCCCAGCGGTCCGGCGTGCCGGCCAATGTCATGCCGCCGGTCATGTGCATGCCGACGGACTGACCGGATTCCTTCTCGATCTCTGACAGAAGGTCGATGGTATAGGCCTGGAGCGAGGCGATGTTGGGATCGGCGTTCAGCGCATGAAAACCGCCCGCCGCGTGCCAGCTCGACCCGGCGGTCAGGATCTTCCGCTCGATCAGACAGACATCCTTCCAACCGAACTTGGCAAGATGATACAGCACCGAAGCGCCGACAACGCCGCCGCCTATGATGACCGCGCGATAATGGCTTTTCACTTGGTGCCTCTTTCACGAATAAGAACGTTTGATGGACGCTATCGCCGCGCAACGGTCCCGTCTAGACATCTCTGTCCGGACTCCGATCAACGCCGATCCGTGGCACTCAACGGCCTGCGGATCACCTGCGCTATGACTGGTCCCTGAAGCGTGACTTCCCGCCAGGTCTGCTGCAAGACTTCGTCAAACTTCAACGGCCCCTGACATGACCCAGACAGTTGCTTCTTTCCTGTTCGCACGTGGCGGCATATTGCGCGCGCCGACCGGCTTGGAACAGGCTTCCGGTACGATCGAGGTGCTGGTTGACGACGAATTGGATGAGGGCGGGATCACCCTCACCTCCACCGGGCTCGCGCGGGGCGAAGTCTTGATCCCAGGACGTTTTGAAAGGTTACAATGAAGGTTCATATCCTTGACGATTGGTTCGACACGCTGCGCACCTTGCCGTGTTTTGCCAAACTGGACCGCCACGATGTCACGGTCTGGACAGACCACGAACCCGACCCCGCAAAGCTTGCCGAAAGGGTGCAGGATGCGGAGTGCCTGGTTCTCTTTCGCGAACGCAGCGCTATCGGTACAGAGCTTCTGTCGCGGCTTCCCAACCTGAAACTGATCAGCCAACGGTCGGTCTATCCCCATGTCGACGTCGAGGCCTGTACCGGCAATGGCGTCCTGCTGTGTTCGAACATGCAGAGCGACACACCGTCCTATGCGGCGGCGGAACTGACGCTGGCGCTGATCCTTGCCAGCTATCGCCAGATTCCGCAGCAGGTCGCATCCCTGCGGGCCGGCAGCTGGCAAATGGGTGTCGGGCGCACGTTGCGCGGTCGCACACTGGGGCTTTACGGCCATGGCCGGATTGCCGGAGTGGTGGCGGACTATGCCAGGGCAATGGGCGTCGATGTGCAATGGTGGGGATCAGAGGCCGGGCGTGCGCGCGCATCCGCAGCTGGTGAAACCGTCGCGCCATCGCGCGAGGCGTTCTTTGCCACATCGGATGTGGTCAGCCTGCATGTCCGCCTCACCTCTGAAACCAGGGGGCTGATTTCAGCCGATGATCTGGCCGCAATGAAGCCGAGGTCCCTGTTCGTGAACACCTCACGCTCGGGCCTCGTGGCGACAGGCGCGCTAGAGGCCGAGATCGAAAGAGGCCGCATCTTCGCGGCGGTCGATGTCTTCGACACGGAACCGATGCGCGATGCGGACCATATCCTTGCGACCCACCCCAATGTGCTGCCCACGCCGCATATCGGCTATGTCACCGAGGACGAATTCGACATGCAGTTCAGCGACATCTTCGATCAGATCAACGCCTATGCGCAGGGCGCGCCGATCCACATGATCAATCCTTCGGTCTGGGGCTGAAGACGCGCGCGGCGAGTGGCGCACCAAGGATGACGACAAAAATCCGCAAGACGTGGTGGGCGATCACGAACGCCATGTCCGCCCCCACGATCAACGCCAGAATCGTCATCTCCGCCTGACCGCCGGGCGCGAAGGCCAGCAGCGTTTCGAGCGGCGGTGCAAGCTCCATCAGATGGATCGCCTCGGCGAAAATCACCGTGAGGATCAACAGGATCACGCAAAACCCGATTGCTGCGGCAACGTCTCGGCGCACTTCCGGCATCGTCACGCCGACGTATTTGGTCCCCACGGTCATGCCGATGAAGAACTGCGCCAACCAGATCGCTTCGGAGGGGGGGCGATGTTGCAGAACCCCGAGCAAGGCAAGAATCGCGGCAAGGATCAGGGGCCCCAGAATGGACGCCCCGAACATGCCGATCGCCTTGGCACCGCGCCAGCCGACAAGCCCGCAAAAGACCATCAGCAGAAGCTGTGTCGGCGCAACCGACGTGGCGGGCGCGCCCGGCGGGTTGGACAGATCAGCGTCCCACACACCCTGCAAGATGAACGGCAGGGCCACGACAATCACCATGACCCGTGTCGCATGGATCAGCGAGAGCGCCCGCACGTCTCCGCCCGCTTCTTCCCCGAAGGCCAGCATGTCCTGCAAACCGCCAGGCATCGCCGAATAATAGCTGGTCGCGAAGTCAAACCCCCAGATCCGCTGGAAGTACGGGATACCGATCGCGCCAATGCTGGCGATCATCAGCGGGATCATGAGCAGCGTCGGCCACATGTCTACCATCGACCCCAACAGCGCGACGGTAAAGGTCGCCCCGACGGCCACACCCAGGATCGACCGCATTGCATCGTTGACCAGCTTGTTTCCCCGAAGCGGCAGGCCACACAGGGCCGCAATCAGGCAAGCGAAGATCGGACCAAGTAGCCAGGGCAACGGCAGGCGCAGCAGGTGAAACACCGCAACACCCACTGCCGCCACCGCATAGGTCAGGGCAAGCCGCTTCATCCCCGCATGACCGACAGGCGGTGGCGCAGGGAGGTCTGCAAATGCGCCTCGGCCGAAGCGCCGGCCGCCTTTGGATCACCGTTCCGGATGGCGTCGATGATGTCTTGATGCTGGCGGCACACGACAGCAATCCGACCTTCGTCGGCCAGCGTCGTCGGACCAAGCAACATCAGGGCGTTATTCAAGGCGCGCGCGGATTCCAGAAGAAACCGGTTGCGCGTGGCAAGGTAGATGCAGCGGTGGAACTGCTGATTGATCGACGCGGCCCGGGCCGGATCAGCCACCGCATCGGCAATCGTCGCGTTCAATTCATCGAGTTCATCAATTTCGGCGTCTATGGCGTGTTTCGCCGCCATCTCTGCCGCCGTGCGTTCCAGCACCAGCCGCATCTCGTAGAGCTCGACCACCTCGGTATGGCCGAGCGCCCGGACGATTGCACCAAGGCGGGGCCGGTGTTCGACGATACCATCGGCTTCCAGCTTGCGAAGGGCTTCCCTGACCGGGGTGCGCGACAACGCCATTCGTGCCCCGACATCTTCCTCGCGGAGCCTGTCGCCGGGTTGAAACACACCACCACGAATGGCCTCGAGCAGCTTGGCATAGGCAACGTCGCCCTGAGACATTTCGGAGGATGGACCGGCGCGCATCGTAAGCTTTCCAAATTGTATCCCTTTGGATACCAGCGGAGCGTAGCCACGAGATCGCGTCGTGTCAAAGAAGAAGATTGTCGTTGCGGGGTCGCGAAACGCGGCCCTGGACGGCAAAGCCGACTGAACGCTTTGCCGGATCGCAGCCGCTCTGTCACAGAAGGCGTACTTGGGCTTATGCTGCCGCAGGCAGCGAATGGGAGAGTGCGCGATGTTGACCGGACAACAGCTTATTGCGGGGACGTGGAAGATGGGGGTGGCGACGTTCACCTCGGCCCCGGCGTCGGGTGCGCCCATGACCGTCTACGTGGCCGGACCCGACGATATCGCGGCGGCGGTCGAGGCGGCGGAAGGGGCCTTCGCGTCTTTCGGGGCGACACCCCGCAGTCAGCGAGCGGCCTTCCTGAACACCATCGCCGACGAGATCGACGCGCGGGGCGAGGCCATCACCAGCATCGGGACCGCCGAGACGGGCCTGCCCGAAGCGCGCCTGAACGGCGAGCGGGGCCGCACCGTGGGGCAGCTGCGCCTGTTTGCGAAGCACATCCTGGACGGCGGGTATCTGGACCGGCGACATGACGAGGCCCTGCCCGACCGCAAGCCACTGCCACGCTCCGACCTGCGGATGATCCAGCGACCCGTCGGCCCCGTTGCGGTCTTCGGCGCGTCGAATTTCCCGCTGGCCTTCTCGACCGCCGGGGGCGACACCGCCGCCGCGCTGGCCGCCGGATGTCCCGTCGTCGTCAAGGGCCACCCGGCCCATCCGGGCACGGGCGAGATCATCGCGCAGGCCATTGACGCCGCGATCCGGGCGCACGACCTCCATCCGGGCGTTTTCTCTCTGTTGCAGGGCGATACGCACGACATCGGTCAGGCGCTTGTCACGCATCCGCTGATTGCGGCGGTCGGGTTCACCGGCTCGCTCGGCGCGGGGCGCGCGCTCTTCGATCTTTGCGCGGCACGGCCTGTCCCGATCCCGTTCTACGGCGAACTGGGGTCGATCAACCCCGTATTCCTGCTGCCGGCGGCCCTGGCCGCGCGTGCCGAGGCGATGGCCCGGGGGTGGGCCGCATCGCTGACCATGGGCGCGGGGCAATTCTGCACCAACCCGGGCGTCGTCGTGGCCATCGCCGGGGAGGCAGCCGAGCAATTCGTCGCCACCGCGACCGATGCCCTGACCGAAGCGCCCGAACAGACGATGCTGACCGACGGCATCGCCTCGGCCTATCGGCGCGGGCGCGATGCTGCCACCTCTGGGTGCACGCCGCTCGTTCGCTCAGAAAGCGCCGGGCGCAAAGCAAGCGCGGACCTGCTGCGGGTCAGCGGGGCCGATTGGCTTGCCAACCCCACCCTTTCGCACGAAGTTTTCGGCCCCCTTGGGATCATCGTCCTGGCCGAGGACGCGGCCCAGGTCACCGAGATCGCCACGCGCCTTGACGGGCAATTGACCTGCACCCTTCAGATGGACGCAGGCGATAACGACGTGGCCCGGGCCCTCCTGCCGATCCTGGAGCGCAAGGCGGGGCGCATCCTGGCCAATGGTTTCCCGACGGGGGTCGAGGTCAGCGATGCCATGGTGCACGGCGGCCCCTACCCTGCGTCAACGAATTTCGGCGCGACCTCCGTAGGCACGATGGCGATCCGGCGGTTCCTGCGGCCCGTCTGCTATCAGGACATTCCCGCAACCCTTTTGCCCGACGACCTGACCTGATCCGTCCGGGCCGCCCGACCGGTGCGGGCGGCCAATTTCGGAAAAATGAGACGCTCGGGTATGACGTCGCACCCCCGGTAATCACGAATTCCGCAACCGCGCCTACCGTCTGAGGACGAGGATCGAGGTCGCACCGCCACGGCCACGCGAAGGGGCCAACAGGCATTCATGCGACCCGAAAGGGAGGATGACATGAACAGATTTATTGCAAGCGTTGTCGCTGCGACAGCGTTGACGATGCCCTTGACCGCACAAGCCCAGGAAGCGTTCAAGATCGGCGTGCTGGTCACCCAGGAAGGCACGTTCACCGTTGCCGGCGGTGACGGCATCCGGGGCGTTGAGCTGGCCATCGACCAGTTCGGCGGCGAAGTCGCCGGTCGGCCCATCGAATGGGTTCTGGGACCATCGGACGCCACGCCGGACACGGCCGTACGCGTCGCACGCAAGCTGATCGAGCAGGACGGCGTCGACATCATCGTCGGCCCGCTGTCCGGGTCCGAGGGTATCGCGATGCGCGACTACTCCAAGACGATCCCGGACAAGACGATCATCAACGGTATCTCGGGCGCTCTCGAGACGACCTTCGTCGATCCGTCGCCCAATTTCTTCCGGTTCAACACCGACGGCAACCAGTGGGGCTCGGGCCTCGGAAGCTATGTCGTGAACGAACTGGGCTGGACGAACATCGCCACGGTCGCGGCGGATTATTCGTTCGGCTACACCAACTTCATGGGCTTCGCCGTCGACTATTGCCGCGCGGGCGGCAAGATCGAGGAACGCTTCTGGCAGCCATTGGGCAGCTCGGACTTCGGATCGGTCATCGCGGCCCTGCCCGATGACGTCGATGCGATCTATCTGGGGATCGGCGGCACGGACGCCATCAACTTCCTGAACCAGTATCAGCAGGCCGGCTCGGAGACGAACATCATCGCGGGCACCATCCTGGTCGACCAGTCGGTCCTGACGGCCGAGGGGCGCGCCAAGGACGCGCTGATCGGGACCGTGTCGTCTGGTCCGCAGGCCGACGACTACGACAGCCCGGCCTGGAAGGCCTATGTCGAAGCCTATCAGGCGAAGTGGGCCCCCGAAGACCGCTTCCCCACCCCGTCGCTGTTCGCGACCGGCTACTACAACGCGACGATGGCCGCCCTGACCGCCCTGCAGGAGGTCGAGGGCGACACGAGCGACGGACAGGAAGCGTTCCGCGCCGCACTCTCGGGCCTGACCCTGGCCAGCCCCATCGGTGACATCACCCTGAATGAGAACCGTCAGGCCACCGGCCCCGTGTTCATCAGCGAGGTGATCGAGAACGAGGACGGCACCCTGTCGACCAAGATGGTGAGCAAGGTCGAAGGCGTGACCCAGACCCTGGGCCTCGAGATGGCGGATTTCGCCGCCCTTGGCCTGCCGTCGCGGGACACGCCGGATTGCGACGCCCTCAACGGCGGCTGACCTGTTCCCGAACGCCTGAGCGGGGCCGGCTTGGCGCTGGCCCCGCCCCTTTTGCAGACATTGCGCCGGGGGACCTTGCCGTCCCGACCGGCGGACGTTCGGAGGGGCCGCATCATGTCATTGATCACGTATCTGACCCGTGTGCGCTTTGCCGACGCGGTTCTCGAAGACGGGATCGAGTCCGAACTGCGTCAATGCGGGATCACCCGCCCCTTCGTCCTGACCGATCGCGAACCTGACGGAGCCTTGCTGGCCCGGTTCCTCGGGGCCTTGCCCGACGGGATGCCGGTCACCCGACAGCTGCTGCCCAATGCCCCCCTGACCCAGGCCAACCTGCTGATCGCGGTCGAGCGGTTTCGCGCGGGCCGCTGCGACGGGGTCATCGGCTTTGGTGGCATCGCGGCCATCGACATGGCCCGCCTGCTGGCCCTGACCTATGCGGACAAATCGGCCCGCACGCGCGTTCTGACCGGGACGGCCACCACCCTTCGGGACCGGGGTCGCGCCCTGCCGGTGATCACGGTGCCCACGACGGCCGCCTGTGGCGCGGGTCTGGGCAATTGCATCCGACTGGTGCGCGCCGATACCCGGCCCGTCACCCTGATCGGCCCGGCGCTGCTGCCGTCGGCCACGCTCTGCGATCCGACCCTGATGTCCGACGAAGGCCCCGAGGCCATGGCCGCGGCCGTCATCGACGTGCTGGTCCATTGCGTCGAAACCTATCTGTGCACCGATTGGAACCCGCCCGCCGACGGCATCGCGCTCGAAGGGTTGCGGCGGGCTTCCGCCGTGCTGGACCGGGCAGTCGATGACAGGGGTGACCTCGAGGCGCGGCGCGAATTGATGGCCGCCGCGTTGAACGGCGCGCTGGCGGGGCAAAAGGGCCTTGGCGGCATTCACGCGCTGGCCCATGCGCTCGAACGTCAGGTGCCCGGCGGGCCCGCGCCCCATGGACAGCTTCACGCGGCCCTCGCACCCCATGTCCTTGAATTCAACGCGCCCGCCGTTGGCAAACGCTATCGCCTGATTGCCGAGACGATGCGCCTGCCCGAAAGCGCGGACCTGCCGACGGCCTTCGCGAAGCTGGGCGAGAGACTGTCCCTGCCCCTGCGGCTCAGCCCGACCGGACTGGCCCGCACGGCGCTGCCGCAGATCGCCGCGCAGGCCGAGGCGGACCCGACCAACCGGACCAACCCGCGCATGGCCACGGCCGCCGATTACCAGACCATGCTGGAGGCCGCATTGTGAGCCAAGAACAAAACCTTGTCTTTTGGCGCAACAAGATTAGGCTTGCCCTAGGGTCGCGTTACCAAAAGTTGCGCGAGGGAGGAAGATGAGCACTGCTGCCGCCGTAATTCACGGGCCTTTTGGTCGCGTGTGCCTCTACAACATGGATCGCCCCATGGTGCGTCACGCCCATAGGGAAGGCCATCTTGTGTTCCACGTTCAGGGCCCGCCTGCGGAAATGGTGGTGGAGTCCAAGGCCTATCCGATCGCGCCCGGACAGGCCGCCGCCGTCAGCCCGTGGCAACCCCACCTCTACAGACCGCTGCACGATGAGCCGACGCTCGCGCTGGTTCTCTATATCAATCCCGGCTGGTTTCTGGAGGCCAGCCGACGCGCCACCTCGTCCCTGCGCTTCGGGCGCAACGCCATCGAGGCCAGCACGCCGATCAACGCACATGTCCACCACATCGCCCGCGTCATGCTGGAGCACGAGGTCGATGACGGCAACGTCGAGGACGAGATCTGCGCCCTGACCCAGACCTGTTTCGACCAGTCGTGGCAATGGACGACCGAGGGCACGGCCTTCGTCGGACGTGCCCTGCCCGTCTGGGATTTCCGGGTCCGCGCGTCCCTGCGCCTGATGCGCGACCACGTCGGCAGCGACGACACCCTGACCGACATTGCCCGTGCGGCCGGCCTGTCACGACCGCATTTCTACAAGCTGTTCCGGCAACACGTGGGCGTGACCCCGAACCTCTACATGAACGCCCTGCGGATGGAGCGTGCCATCGGCCTTCTGACCGACAGCCAGGACGCCGTGACGGACATCGGCTTTGACCTCGGCTTTTCCAGCCAAGCCAGTTTTTCGCGGTTCTTCATCGCCAATGGCGTGGTGGCCCCGTCCGACTATCGCCGCAGCGTTCTCAACGCGATGACGCTCTGAAACCGGCGCCGATCTCGCCGATGTTTACGCGACCCTGCGCCACGCTTTGAGACTCTCGGGTATGCCCGCGCCCCGGCCCCGCCCCTAGAGTAGACGGCGTCACGTCGGCTCCCGCAGGGGAATCGTCACGTACATCGGGGAGGAATTCATGAGGGCGTTCACTCAGCGCTATCCGGTCTGGTCGGCTCTCATCGGCTTGGCGGCCCTCATCCTGCTGTATGCCATCTTCGCCCCCTGGTCGGACGCCGCCGAAGACATTTTCGGACGCAAGCGCATCTTCCTGAACGCGCTCTTCGGGGGCATCACCCTCGGGGCGCTCTACTTCCTGGTCGCGTCGGGGTTCACGCTGATCTTCGGACTGATGAAGAACGTCAACCTGGCCCATGGGTCGCTCTATCTGTTCGGCGGCTACATGGGCTATCTCTGGGTCGATCTGACGGGCCTGTGGATCTGGGCGTTCCCCGTCGTCTTCATCATCGTGGCCCTGATCGGCGTGGTCCTCCAATATGTTGTCTTCCGCCGGATGGAGGGCGAGGATCTGCGCCAGACCCTTGTCACCATCGGGATCGGCATCGTCGCCGCCGACATCATGCTGTGGATCTGGGGCGGCCAAAGCTACACCATCCTGACGCCCGAATGGCTGTCGGGTCCGACAAAACTGCCGATCATCTCGTCCATCCGGGACAGCGGCGAGATCGTCTATCTCAGCTATCCGCAGGTGCGCATCGCGATCCTCGTGGCCTCCATCGTGATCGGCCTGGGCATGTGGTTCGCCCTGAACAAGACGCGGATCGGGATGCTGATCCGGGCCGGCGTCGACGACAAGGAGATGCTGACGGCGACGGGCGTGCGCATCCAGCTGGTTTTCGTCGGGGTCTTTGCCTTCGGCGCGGGGCTGGCGGGCATCGCGGGCATCGTCGGCGGCACGTTCCAGTCGATTTCCCCGGGTGAAGACACGCGCTTCCTGCTGGCAAGCCTCGTGGTGGTGATCGTGGGCGGCATGGGGTCGATCCCGGGGGCGGCGCTCGGCGCGCTCATCATCGGTCTCGCCGATCAGCTCGGGTCGGTCTACATGCCGACCTATTCGGTGGTCCTGTCGTTCCTCATCATGGCGCTGGTCCTGGCGTTCCGGCCCCAGGGCCTTCTGGGGGGTGGTCGCTGATGGCCGTCACCGACACCAGACCGCAGCCCTCCTATCAGTGGATCGAGCATATCTCGGCCACCAACTTCGGGATCATCGCGCTGGCGCTCATCATGCCCGTGCTGGCCAACGATTTCATCCTGTTCCAGGTCTTCGGTTGGGCCTTCATCCTGGGGACCATCGCCCTGTCGCTGCAGTTCCTCGCGGGTTATGGCGGCATGGTCAGCCTGCTTCAGATGACCGTCGCGGGGCTGGCCGGATATGGCGTGGCCCTCTTCGGGGACAGCGGCGCGGCCCTGTCGCTCGGCTGGCCCTGGTGGTTGAACATCCCGGTCGCCATCATCGTCGCGGGCATCTTTGCGACCCTCGTGGGTGCCCTCGCCGTGCGGACCGAGGGGATCTATACCATCATGATCACCCTCGCCATCGCCTCGGCGTTCTTCTATTTCGCGCGGCAGAACTATCCGATCTTCAACGGCTATACCGGGTTCAACCTGGTCATCCCACCACAGCTCTTTGGCGTCGACTGGCGGCAACCCGTGCCGTTCTACTACCTGACGCTCGGGGCCGCGACGCTCTCGTTCATCTGCGTCCTCTATGTATCGCGGTCGCCCTTCGGCCTGGCCCTTCAAGGCGTGCGCGACAACCCGCGCCGCATGGCGGCCCTCGGATTCAACGTCACGATGCACCGCATCTATGCCTATACCTTCGCCAGCTTCTTTGCCTCCATCGGGGGCATCCTTCTGGTCTGGCAGAACGCGCAGGTATCGCCCGGCACCGTGGGCCTGCCCAATGTCTTCGACATCCTGGTGATCGCCGTGGTCGGCGGTCTGCGCCACCCCATCGGACCCTTCATCGGCGCGCTGATCTATTGCGTTCTGCGGGCCTTTGCCCCCGACATCCTGCTGGCGTTCGGTCTGTCGGGCGAGCGGTTCAAGATGCTGATCGGCCTTGGTTTTCTCGCCATCGTGTTCTGGTCGCCCGACGGTGTCCTGGGCCTTTGGGATCGCTGGAAAGCGCGCAGATCGGCCAATGCGGATCCGCTGACCGGGAAAGCACGCGGGGGGTCGGCATGACGATGACCGATACCGCCGCCGACCGTCTGGGCAGCGCCAGCAGCGGCAACGCGCTGGAACTGCGGGGTGTCACCAAGCTCTTCGGTGCGCTTGCCGCGCTCACCGATATCAACCTGACCGTCCGGCCCGGCGAACGGCGCGCGGTTCTGGGCTCCAACGGCGCGGGCAAGACCACGCTGTTCAATTGCGTCACGGGCGATTTCCTTCCGACGAACGGCTCCATCCGCCTTTTTGGTGAAGACGTCACCAGCTTTCCGCCGCAGGAGCGTATCCGGCGCGGCCTTCGGCGCACCTATCAGATTTCGCTGCTGTTCGGCGGGCTGTCGGTGATCGACAACGTCTATCTGGCCTGTCGCGGTGTCAGCCGGGGACGGTTTTCGATGCTGCGGCCCCGGCGCAACGACACGCTGATGGCGCGGGCGGCCGAACTGATCGAGGCGGTCCACATGACGCCGCTCAAGGACACCATGGTCCGCAACCTGGCTTACGGCCAGCAGCGGCAGCTCGAGATCGCGCTGGCCCTGTCCGGGGCACCCCGCCTGATCCTATTCGATGAGCCAGCGGCCGGCCTGTCGCCCACCGAGCGCAGCGAGTTGATCGCCATCCTGATGGGTTTGCCCGGACACATCGGATACATCATCATCGAGCATGACATGGACGTGGCCCTGCGTGTCGCGACCTCGGTTTCGATGATGCACAACGGGCGCATCTTCAAGGAAGGCAGCCCCGAAGAAATCGAAAACGATCCGGAGGTGCAGGAATTGTACCTGGGGGGTGGCCATGGCTGAGCGCGCGCAGGCACCAGCCCTCGACGTCAAGGGTCTCAACGTCTTCTATGGCGCGTCGCATGCGTTGCAGGGCGTCGATCTGCACCTGGCGGGCGGCGTCCTGTCGGTCGTGGGCCGCAACGGGATGGGCAAGACGACCTTGTGCAAGGCGATCATGGGTCTGGTGCCCGCCGCCGCCGGGTCCATCACCTTCGCCGGGCAAAGCCTGATCGGGAAATCCCCCGCTGAAATCGCCCGTCTCGGTGTCGGCTACGTGCCGCAGGGGCGGCGTCTCTGGCGGTCGCTGACGGTGGATGAACACCTGCGGCTGGTGGCCACCAAGTCAGGTGCCTGGACGGTCGAGCGGATCTATTCGACCTTCCCCCGCCTGGCCGAACGCAAGTCCAACGGTGGCGCCCAACTGTCGGGCGGAGAGCAGCAGATGCTCGCCATCAGCCGTGCGCTTCTGTCCAACCCGAAACTTCTCATCATGGATGAGCCGACCGAGGGGCTCGCTCCGGTGATCGTCGAACAGGTGGAGCAGATGCTGATCCGCCTTGCCGAAGACGGCGACATCGACGTGCTGGTGATCGAACAGAACATCGGGGTTGCCACGGCGATTGCCGAAGACGTGGCCATCATGGTCAACGGGCGGATCAACCGGCTGGTCGACGCGGGGCTTCTGGCTTCGGACCGCGATCTGCAACAGCGGCTTCTGGGTGTGGGTCGCCACGGCGAGGGCGATGGTCCCGGCGAAGGGGAGGCCGCGCCGCAGGACTCGCCCGAGGCGGCGGCGCCGAGCCCGACCACGGTCACCAAGATCTATCTGTCCAACCCGAAGACGCCGACCCGGTGGAGCCGGCCCGTTCCCGTCGACGTCCTGGAAACGCAGGCGCGGATCAAGACGACCGGCCCCGCCGTTCAGGGCAGCCAGCCTGTCATCCAGCCGATTACCCCATCGGTCGAGAATATCGTTCTGGTCGCCGGCACCTTCGACACCAAGGGCGCAGAGCTGCGCTTCATGCGCGACATCCTGCGGGCGTCCGGCCTGCCCGTGCGGACCGTCGATCTGTCGACGACCAACGTCCATTCCGGCGCGGATGTGCCCGCCCATCAGATCGCCGCTTTCCACCCGCGCGGCGCGTCGGGCGTGTTCACCAACGACCGGGGCCAGTCGGTCGCGGGCATGACGCTGGCGTTCGAGCGTTGGATGCGCGGTCAGTCCGGCATCCTCGGCATTCTGTCGGCGGGCGGGTCGGGCGGCACGGCCATCGTCGCCCCGGCCATGCGGTCGCTGCCGGTCGGGGTGCCCAAGATCATCGTCTCGACCGTCGCCTCGGGCGAGGTGTCGCAATACGTCGGCGCGGCGGACATCACGATGATGCATTCGGTGGCCGACGTCCAGGGGATCAACGCGATCACCCGCTCGGTTCTGGGCAATGCGGCCAACGCCATGGCGGGGATGGCCAACGCCCGTCGCAAGGCAGGCCCGGCCCCGACCGAGGCGCGCGCCGCCATCGGCCTGACGATGTTCGGCGTCACCACCCCCGCGGTCCAGCAGATCACGGCGGCGATGCAGGACGACTATGACTGCCTCGTCTTCCACGCCACCGGGATCGGCGGGCAGTCGATGGAGAAGCTGGTCGACTCCGGCATGATCAAGGGTGTCATCGACGCGACCACGACCGAGGTCTGCGACATGATGATGGGCGGGGTCTTTGCCGCCACCGAAGATCGCTTCGGCGCGATGATCCGTGCCCGGATGCCCTATGTCGGCGCGGTCGGGGCCCTCGACATGGTGAATTTCGGCGCGCCCAACACCGTGCCCGAAAAATACCGGGGTCGGCTGTTCTATGAACACAACCCGCAAGTCACCCTGATGCGGACCACGCCCGAGGAAAACACCGCCATGGGCCGCTGGATCGGCGAGCGGTTGAACCAGATGGAGGCGCCGGTGCGCTTCTTTCTGACCGAAGGCGGCGTGTCGCTGCTGGATGCGCCGGGCAAGCCCTTTGACGATCCGCGCGCCCGCGCCGCGCTTTTCGATGCTCTGGAACAGACCGTGCGACAGACGCCCGCACGTCGCCTGATCCGCCTTCCCCATAACATCAACGCCCCCGAGGCATCGGCGGCCATGGTCGCGGCCTTCCGCGAACTTCACGGACCGGTGCGCCCGCACAGCAAGACAAAGGTAGCAAGATGATTTCCAGACAGTCCCTGCTCGAAAAGTTCCAGGCCATGAAAGCCGCAGGCACGCCCATCGTCGGCGGCGGGGCCGGCACCGGACTTTCCGCGAAATGCGAAGAGGCGGGCGGCATCGACCTGATCGTGATCTATAATTCCGGCCGTTACCGCATGGCGGGGCGCGGATCGCTTGCGGGTCTCATGCCCTACGGTGATGCCAATGCCATCGTCATGGAAATGGCCTCCGAAGTCCTGCCGGTCATCAAGCACACCCCGGTTCTGGCGGGCGTCTGCGCCACCGACCCCTTCCGCCTGATGGACAAGTTCCTGGACGAGGTGAAGGCGCGCGGCTTTTCGGGGGTGCAGAATTTCCCGACGGTCGGCCTGATCGACGGCACCTTCCGCGCCAACCTCGAAGAGACGGGAATGTCCTTTGGGCTGGAGATCGACATGATCGCCAAGGCCCATCAGAAGGACCTGTTCACCACGCCCTACGTCTTCAACGAAGACGACGCGACAGCCATGGCCAAGGCGGGCGCGGATATCATCGTCTGCCATCTGGGCCTGACGACCGGCGGCTCCATCGGGGCGGATACCGCCGTCACGCTGGAGCAATGTCCGGCCCTGGTCGACGGCATGGCCGAAGCGGCGCTGCGAGTGAACAAGGACGCCATCGTCCTGGTCCACGGCGGCCCCGTCGCGATGCCCGCAGACGCGGAATACGTCCTCAAGAACACGCAGAATTGCCACGGCTTCTATGGCGCCTCCTCGATGGAACGGCTGCCGACCGAGGTCGCGCTCACGGAACAAACCCGTCTGTTCAAACAGATTTCGGGCAAGTGATCAGGGAAGGATTACAGCAATGACCGGACAGATCATCGGACAGCTCGTCTTGTGGCTCATCGTGGCGGTTATCGTTATCGCCATTCTCTACTGGGTGATGAACTGGCTCTATCGCCGCTCCACCAAGGAAGTGGCCTTCGTGCGAACGGGTTTCCTGGGCGAAAAGGTCGTGATCGACGGCGGTGCCTTCGTCTGGCCCATCGTCCACGACATCACGCCCGTCAACATGAACACCCTGCCCCTCGCTGTCACGCGCACGCAGAAGAACGCGCTCATCACCAAGGACAGGATGCGCGTGGACGTCGAAGCCGAATTCTACGTCCGCGTCCGCCCCGAGCGGCCCGCCGTGTCGATGGCCGCGTCGACCCTGGGTCGCCGAACGCTGGAGGCAGAGAACCTGCACGGCCTTCTGTCGGGCAAGTTCGAATCCGCCATGCGCACCGTCGCCGCCGAAATGTCGATGTCCGACATGCACGAGAACCGGAACGCCTATGTCACCAAGGTCCGTGAAATCGCGCAGGACGATCTGACCAAGAACGGGCTGGAGCTGGAATCGGTCGCCATCATCGACATCGACCAGACCAGCCTCGAATTCTTCAACCCCTCCAACCGGTTCGATGCCGAAGGTCTGACCACGCTCATCCAGGACATCGAGGCGCGCCGCAAGCTGCGCAACGACATCGAGCAGGACAGCATGATCCAGATCCGGACCCGCAACCTGCAGGCCGAAAAGGAAGCGCTCGACATCGAAAGCGCCTCCGAGGAAGCGCGCTTGACCCAGGAACGCGACGTCGAATTCCGCCGCGCGCAGCAACGGGCCGAACTGGCGCGGGAGCGTGCGGAGCGCGAGACCGAGGGCGAGACCGCCCAGATCACCGCCCGCGAGATCATCGAGAAGGCGCGCATCGCCAACGAGCAGAGCATTTCCGAAACCCGCATCGCCTCCGAGCGCCAGATCCGCAGCCGCGAGATCGCCCGCCAGCGCGAGATCGAGGCCGAGGAAATCGCTGCCCGCGAACAGACCGAGACCGCCCGCATCCTTCAGGAACGGACCGTCAAGGAAGCGCGGATCACCAACGATCAGGAAACCCAGTCCAGGGAAATCGCCAAGGCCCGCGCCATCGAAGAGGCCGAGATCGCCGCCCGCGAAGCAACCGAACGCGCGCGCATCGAACAGGAGCGCGCACTGGCCGAAGCCCGCATCGCCAAGGACCGCGAGACACAGGCCCTCGAAATCGAGCGCCAGCGCGTGACCGAACAGGCCGAGATCAAGGCCACCGAAGAAACCGAGCGTGCCCGCATGGCCCGGACACTCGTCATCAACCAGACCCGCATCAGCGGCGAGGAAAAGGTCCGCCTGCAGGAGATCACCCGCCAGAAGACGCTCGACGAAGCCGAGATCGCCGCGCGAGAGACCGTGGAGCGCATCCGCATCCTCCAGGCCGCCGAGGTTTCCGAGGCCCGGATTGCAGAGGATCAGCGCATTCGCGAGTTGGAAATCGACCGCCAGAAGGCCGTCGAAGCCGCGGAGATCGCCGCCGCGGAAAGCATCGAACAGGCGCGCATCGCCCGCGAGCGCGAAGTGGCCGCGACACGGATCGCGGCGGATCAGACGACCCGGTCGCAGGAGATCGCCCGCAACCGCGCGCTCGACGAGGCGAAGTTGGCCGCCGACGAGGCCATCGAACAGGCGCGAATTGCCCAAAAGAAGACGCTGGACGCCGAACGCATCGCCGCCCATCAGGCCACCCGCGCCCGCGAGATCGAGCGCGAGGAGGCGATCGAGACCGCCGAAGTCGCCCGCGAACAGGCCGTGGAGGCCAGCCGGATCGAGCGCCGCCGGTCCATCGAGCAGCTGGAAATCGCCCGGATTCAGGCGCTTCGCGAGGCCGAGATCGAAAGCCGCGAGGATATCGAGCGCGCCCGCATCGCGTCCGAGCGCGGGATCGACGAGATCCGGATCAGCCACGAGACCGAGCGCCGTCGCCTGGAGATCGAGCGGGAGCAGTCGGTCGAGACGGTCCAGCTCGACAAGGCCATCGCGATCTATGCCAAGTCGCTGGAGGAGTCGGCGGCCCGCGCCAAGGCCGATGCCGCCCGCGCCACAGCCGCCGAGGCCGAAGAGAAGGTCAAGACCGTCCGAGAGACCGAGGTCGCCAACCGCAAGCAGAAGATCGACGTGCTGATGGCGCAGAAGGCCGCCGAAGAAGCAAAGATTGCGGCCGAGGCCGAAAAGGTCCGCAGTTCGGTCATGGCCGAGGCACAACGCCTGATCAACGAGGCCGAGAACGTGCTGACCGATCCGGCCCGCGCCAGCCTCTTCAAGCTCAAGATGCTGGAGCATGTGGAGGGCATCGTCGCCGCGTCCGTCAAGCCGCTCGAGAAGATCCAGGATATCCGCATCATGCAGCTCGATGGCATGGGCGGCGGTTCCGGGTCGTCGGGGGGCAGCCCGACGGACGAGGTCATCAATTCCGCCCTGCGCTACCGCGTCCAGGCGCCGATGATCGACAGCCTGCTGTCCGACATCGGCATAGACGGATCGAACATCGCCAAGCAGGGCGGCCTCATGCGCGAGGCGTCCGACATGCAGCGCGTGGCCGATGGGGCGGCCAAGGCGGCCAAACCCGACGCCAAGCCGGAAGGGGACAAGAAATAATGCCCCGCGTCTTCATCTCCTCCGTCATCGGGGCCCCGCCCGCAAAGGTCTGGGACAAGATCCGGGATTTCAACGCCCTGCCCCGCTGGCACCCGCGCATCCGCGACAGCCGGATCGAGAACGGCGAGCCGTCCGACCGCGTGGGATGCGTCCGCGACTTCCACCTGCAGAACGGCGACCGGATCCGCGAAAAGCTTCTGGCGCTCAGCGATTTCGACCTGTCGTGCACCTATGCGATCCTGGAAAGCCCGATGCCGCTGACCGACTATGTCGCGACCCTGCGGCTCACGCCGATCACCGACGGGGACCGCACCTTCGCCGAATGGACCGCCGAATTCGACTGTGCCGAAGCGGATGCAGAGGATCTTGTCGTCGGAATTGGCAACAACGTGTTCCAGGCGGGTTTCGACGCGCTCAAGCGACAGATGACGGGCTGACGGACCAGCTTGCGACGGCACGGCGACCGATCCGGTCGCACGAAAGGGAGGAGACGACATGACAGCACCGATTTCGACCGCTCCGCGCCGCGCCCCCCTGGGCCGCAGGTAAGGGGCGTCGCCAATGGTCAAGGTCGTCACATCCACCATCCTGCCCGCCCCGGTCGAGGCGGTCTGGGACGTGATCCGCGATTTCAACGGCCACGACCGCTGGCATCCCGCCGTCAGCGACAGCGCCATCGACCGCGGCCAGCCTGCCGACAAGGTCGGCTGCGTGCGCCGCTTTCATCTGGCCGACGGGTCGGAACTGCGCGAGCAACTCCTGTCGCTGTCGGATATCGACATGGCGTTCAGCTATTGCCTGCTCGAGACGCCGATCCCGCTGTTGAATTATGTGGCGCATGTCCGGCTCCTGCCGGTGACCGACGACGATCACACCTTCTGGCACTGGGAGTCGCGCTTCGACACGCCACCGGGTCAGGAAAAGACCCTGAGGGAGATGGTCGGCAGCCAGATCTATCAGGGCGGCATGGACGCCGTGAAATCCTATATGAGACTGGAAGGCGCGTAATGGCTTTTACCATCGAAACCTATGCGACAACCGCCGAAGCGGCCCGGGCCATGGGGGCCGATGCCCGCTTTCTGGCCGGCGGAACGCTCGTCATGCGCGACGTGAACGCGGGCGACCAGAGCTTCACGCGCATCATTCGCAGCACTGATCCCGCGCTGACCGCCATCCGCGGCACCGGCGACGGGATCAGCGTCGGGGCCTGCGTCACGCTGCACCAGATCGTCGCGAACCCCGACCTTGCCTTTTTGGCCCCGGTGGCACGCCAGGTTGGGGGACCACAGGTGCGCAACATGGGCACCGTTGGCGGCAACCTCTTCGCGCCGCACCCTTATGGCGATTTTACCGTCGCCCTTCTGGCGATCGGGGCGAAGGTGACGACGGCCCAGGGTCAGAAACCGGTCGACGATTTCCTGCGCGACCGGGACCGGTCGGGGCTGGTCACCGAAATCCTGATCCCGCGCCCGCGCGATCCGGGCAGTTTTGGCTGGCACAAGGTCAGCCGGACCAAGCCCAAGGGCGCGTCGGTCATGTCCATCGCCGCCTATCTGCCGCGCGAAGGCGGGCGCATCCGCAATGTCCGCATCGCCTTTGGCGCCATGGGCGGCCATCCGTTGCGGGCGACGGGGGCCGAACGCGCGCTGGAGGGGCAATCCCTCGACGCCTCGACAATCGCCAGGGCTGCGGCAGTGACGCTGGAGGGGCTGTCGCCTCCGACCGACCCGCTCGCCTCCGAATGGTACCGGCGCGAGGTCGCGGCGGTCCATTTGACCCGCCTTCTGACCCGGATGGAGCGTTCGTGATGGGCAAGACGCCAGTGACCCTGACCCTCAACAAGGCGGAGCGCGCGGGCTTCACCGATCCGGGCGAGAACCTGTTGAACTTCCTGCGGCGTGGTCTGGGGGACCTGTCCCCCAAATACGGCTGCGGCCAGGGCACCTGCGGCGCCTGCACCGTCCTGATCGACGGCGAACCGCAGCTGTCCTGCCTCGTGCTGGCGGAAACCGTGTCGGGCAAGACAGTCAACACCACGGGCGGCCTGGCCGACGGCGCGCAGCTTCACGCCCTGCAAACCGCCTTCATGGACGGCTTCGCGGCCCAATGCGGCTATTGCACGCCGGGCATGTTGATGGCGGCCAAGGCCCTGCTCGACCGCAACCCGCGCCCCTCCCGTGACGAAATCGCCGAAGCGATCAGCGGCAACCTCTGCCGCTGCACCGGCTACGCCCCCATCATCGACGCGATCCTCGCGGCCACAGGACAGCAGGTGCAAGGATGATCGAATTCCGCAAGGACCTTTTCGCCGACGAACGCGATGACACCCTGAACGAGGTCGGCAAACCCACGCGGCGGCAGGATATTCTGGGCCATGTCACCGGGCGGTCGCCCTATTTCGACGACCATCTGTTCGACGGGCTGCTGCATATGCGCGCCGTTCGTTCGCCCCATCACCACGCCCGTATCCGCCGCATCGACACCGCCGAGGCCGAACGGATGCCCGGCGTCGTCCGCGTGCTGACCGGCAAGGACGTGCCGCAGAACCTCAACACCCTGCTCAGTCTTCTGGATTTCGGCATCGACGACGAGCCGCTGTTGTCCACGGACAAGGTCGCCTACCGGGGCGAGCCGGTGGCCTGCGTCATCGCGGCGACGGAGCTTCAGGCGCGCGATGCGGTCGCCAAGGTGCGGGTCGACTACGAGGAATTGCCCGCCGTCTTCGACGTGGAAGAGGCGCTGAAGCCCGGCGCGCCCACCGTGAACCCGGTCTATCCGAAGAACGCCTTCGTCTATCACGGTCGCTACGACCATCAGAAGCTGCGCTTCGGCGACGTGGATGCGGCTTTGGCCCAGGCCGATCATGTGGTCGAGGGGCGCTATCAGATGTCGCCCATCGAGCAGGCCCCGATGGAGACCTGCGGCGCCATCGCCGCCCCCGAACAGAACGACCGCTATGTCTGCTATACCTCGACGCAGGCCCTGTTCTTCAGCCTGGGGACAGCGGCCAAGATGCTCAAGATGGGCTCCAACCGGCTGCATTTCATCGGCGGGACGGTGGGGGGCGGTTTCGGCGGCAAGGTGGACAGCCTGCACGAGCCGATGGCCATTCTGGGGGCAAGCCTGACGGGTCGACCCTGCAAATTCGCGTGGGACCGCGAGGAAGAGATGCAGGTCGGCGCGCCGCGTGGCGCGGAACGCTGGTATCTGACCGATGGCGTGATGAACGACGGGCGGATCGTGGCCCGCAAGTTCACCGGCTATTTCGACAGCGGGGCTTATACACGCCTGTCCTCCTACGCGATCATCAAGGGCGTGGGGCATTTGCCCGGGCCCTATACCATCCCGAACGTCCATGCCGACGTCTACTGCGTCTTTACCAACCGCACGCCCGCCACGGCCATGCGGGGGTTCGGCATCACCGGCGTCGATTTCGCCATCGAGGCGCATATGGACAAGGTGGCCGAGGTGGTCGGCATGAACCCGATCGACCTGCGCATCCTGAACGCCTACCGCGACGGCGACATGAAGGCGCACAGGCGTCTGGCCAAGAATACCGCACTGATCGAATGCTGTCAGGTCGCGGCGCAGAAGGCCGGGTGGTCCATCGCCCCCAGTTCGCAGGCCGCCGCATCGATGAAAGACGGCGGTGGCGCGCGCGCGGCGCTGCCCGCGCATACGGTCACCGATCAGAAAGGCCTGGTCGAGGGGTTCGACAGCGGCTCCTATGCCAAGAAGGCCGGGGCCTCCGCACCGCCCTCCCCGTCATCGGCGCAGCCAAACCGCCCGACCCCGACACCGACGCCAGGCCAGGCGGCCCCTGCCCCGGCGCAGGCCCGCCCGGCGCCGCAAACGGCGGCATCGTCCCCGGATCAGCCGCGGAACAAGCCCAACCGCTTTTCCTCCCTCTCCGGCTTCAGGAGGCGTTGAGATGACCATTCACAAGGGGCGCGGGTTCGCCTGCATCAACTATCCCATCGGCATGAACCTGGGCGGCGACCCGTCGCAGGCGCTGGTCCATTCGAACCCCGACGGCAAGTTCACCGTCGCCCTGTCGGCCATCGACCTTGGGCAGGGGATGAAATCGGTGACGCGGCAGATCGCGGCCGAAACACTTGGTGTGCCGGTCGAGGACGTCTATGTCGACACCGCCGACAGCGACACAGGCCCCCACGACATGGGCAGCTTTGCCAGTCGCGGCACACACCGGGTCGGCAACGCCGTCATTCGCGCCGCCGAAGAGGCGCGGGGCGTGATGCTGGAGGCCGCCGCCGAGGAGCTGGAGGTCGATGCGGGCGACCTTGTAACCGACGGGCGGGGCAACATCCACGTGCGCGGCGCGCCCTCGCGGTCGATCACCACGATGGCGGCAAGCCAGGCGGCCCAGTTCAAGCAGGGGCGCACCATCGCCGGTCGCGGCATCTTCCTCATCCCGCTCTCCGAAGTGGACCCCGAGACGGGCGAGATGACGCCCGTGTCCTGTTTCGCCCACGCGGGGCTGGTCGTGGACCTGACCGTCGATGACGAGACGGGCGAGGTGGAGGTCCTTCAGATCAATTCGGCCTATGAAGTCGGGCGCGCCCTGAACCCGCGTCTGGTCGAACAGCAGTTGATCGGCGGGGCCTGGATGGGTCTGTCCCATGCGCTTTGGGAGACGACCGAGCCCTATTATCCGAACCGCGACCACGGGCCGGTGGATTTCGTCAACTACCTGATGCCGGGGCCCGGCGAAGTCACCCCGCACAACATCGCGGTGCTGGAACGGCCCGCCGAAGACGCGCCTTTCGGCGGCAAGGGCCCGGGCGAGATGTGCGCCAACCCCGTTCTGCCCGCCGTGGCCAACGCGCTCTATAATGCGGTCGGCGTCCGCTTCGACGAGCTGCCGATCACCCCCGAGAAGATCCTGCGCGGCTTGCGGGCGAATGGCGGCGCGCGGCCCCAAGCGGTCAGGCAAGGCTGATGCCGGTCCGCCCCTCCATCGCCGGGATCGACAGCCCGGACCGCCTGGCCGAGGTGCTGCGCGACGCGCAGTACATTGCCGACGAGGGGCTTTCGACCGCGGGTTATCTGGCGCTGGCCCTGGGCAAGCCGCTCCTGCTCGAAGGGGCGCCGGGCGTGGGCAAGACCGAAGCGGCCAAGGCCATCGCCTCGGTTCTGGGGCGGGGCCTGGTCCGGTTGCAGTGCTACGAGGGGATCGATGCCTCGGCGGCCATGTACGAATGGAATTTCCCGCGTCAGATGCTGGCAATCCGGCAGGCGGGCGAGGATTTCATCAACCTCTACGGCGACGAATACCTGATTGCGCGGCCCATGTTGCAGGCGTTGCAGAACCCGCGCCAGACCGTCCTGCTGATCGATGAGATCGACCGCGCGGACCCGGAGTTCGAGGCGTTCTTGCTGGAATTCCTGTCCGACTTCACCCTGTCCATCCCCGAGCGCGGAACCCTGCGCGCCGAGGAGCATCCGGTCGTCGTTCTCACGTCGAACCGCACGCGCGAATTGCACGAGGCCTTGCGCCGTCGCTGCGTGTATCACTGGATCGACTATCCGGCCCCGGCGCTGGAAGCGCAGATCGTGATGATGCGGGCCAGCACCGTGGCTGAGCGGACGGCCGCGGCCGTTGTCGCCGCCGTCAACCGCCTGCGCGCGGAGCCGCTGGCCAAACCTCCCGGCGTCGCCGAAACGGTCGAATGGGCCGAGGCGGCGACGCTGCTCAATGCCCAGGGGGCGGCCTGGCCCACGGCCTTTGCGCGGGCCATCGGCGTGGCCCTCAAGGATCAGGACGACGTAAGCTATGTGGCGCCCGGTCTCGACGCCCTGCTGGCCGAGGTGGCGGCATGACCGTCCCCCGGCCCCTTCTTCCCTATCTCCATTTCGCCGCCGCGCTGCGGGCCCACGGCTTTCCGGCGGCGTCCGAACAGACAGTGGACGTGATCGCCGCGACGGAACTGCTTGGCCCCCGGGCGCTTGCCGACATCAGGGCGGCGGCGCGCGCGCTCTATGGTCCGCCGCCCGAACGCTGGCCCGAATTCGACGCGCTGTTCGATCAGTCGTTCCTGGGCCGGACCATCGCCGCCCCGGCCATGGGCGACCCCGAGGACATGCCCGACGCCTATGACGCGGGCACCCCCGAATTGCAGCCCGAAGCCGAGGAGGAAGACCCGTCCGGCAGCGAGGCGACGGTTGCCGAACGCCTCTTCGCGCGCGACTTCGACGCCCTGAGCGAGGCGCAGACGCTGCGCCGTTTCGCGCGGTCCGCACCCGCGGCGATGCCCATGCGAAGGACGCGCCGCACCGAAAGCCATACCAAGGGCCCCCGCCCCGACCCAGCCCGCGCCTTCCGCGACATGGCCCGCCGGGACGGCGATATCGGCCATCTGCCGGTCCGGCGTCGGGTGGTGAAACCCCGGAGAGTCCTGCTGCTGATCGACGTCTCGGGCTCCATGAAGGCGCAGACGGACAGCGCGCTGCGCATCGCCCATGCCGTCACCCAGGCCTTGCCGCACGTAGAGACCTTCACCCTTGGCACGCGTCTGACGCGCGTGACCCGCGCCCTGCGACCGCGCGAGCAGGGCCTTGCCCTGTCGCGCGTGGCGGGACTGGTGGCCGATTGGGACGGCGGCACCCGTCTGGGCGACACGTTGCAGGTCTTCCTGTCTGTCCCACGCTTCGCAAGTTTCGCGCGGGGGGCCTATTGCGTGATCCTGTCTGACGGGTTGGAACGCGGCGATCCGCAGGCCCTGACCGATGCTGTGGCCCGCCTGTCGCGGCTGTCCTGGGGGGCGTTGTGGCTGTCGCCGCTGGTGCAGGCCGGACAGACGCCCGAGACGGCGGCGATGCAGGCCATCGCGCCCCTGATCGACCACATCGGGGACGGCTCCTCTGCCGCGCGCATCTGCGCCGAGATCCTCGGCTTCGCACGGGGGGCCCCGGCATGATCGACAGCCATTTCCATATCTGGCGTCAGGCCGACCTGCACTGGCTTCAGGGGCCGAGCCAGCCGCGCATCTTCGGCGAATACGACGCCATCAAGCGCGATTACCCGATCGAGGAATACCTGAGCGACGCGCAAGGCGCCGGCATCACCGGCAGTGTCTATGTGCAGGCCAACTGGCCCACCGAGCGGGCCGAGGACGAAGTCGCCTGGGTCAGTCAGACGGCGCAGGACACCGGCTGGCCCATGGGGATCGTGGGCTATGCCGACATGACCGTGCCCGATGCCCGCCCCGCCCTCGACCGGCTGGCGCGATACCCGCTTCTGCGCGGCATCCGGCAGCAGTTTCACTGGCACGAGAACCCGACCTATCGCTTTGCGCAGGATCCCGACATCTGTCGCTTTCCGAACGTGCAGGCCAATATCGCGCGGCTGGCCGATTATGGCCTGACCTTCGACCTTCAGGTGTTCGCCGGGCAGATGGACAGCGCCGCGGCCCTTGCCCGGGCCTGTCCGCGCGTGACGTTGATCCTGCAACATGCCGGGATGCTCGAAGACCTGAGCGATGCGGGCCGCGCCGACTGGCGGCAGGCGATGGCGACCCTGGCTGCGGAACCCAATGTCGTGTCGAAACTGTCGGGTTTCGGCACCTTCATCCACCGCAACGACCCCGCGCTTATCGCCTGGCTCATCAGCGAGACGGTGGGCCTGTTCGGGGCACAGCGCTGCCTCTGGGGCTCCAACTTTCCCATCGAGAAGCTCTGGACCAGCTACGACCGGCTTCTCGACGCCCACAGGCAGGGCGCAGGCGGGCTGAGCGCCGCCGAACAGGCCGACATCTTCACCAATACCGCAGTCCGGGTCTACCGGCTGTCCGCAACACACTAGGGAGGACCGAAATTGGCTCTGGAAATCAAAATCCTGGACTACGGCGATATCGAACTGGAAAGCAGCTTCCTGGTGCTGGCACGCGAATGCGGGCGCACCCGGCGCGTTCCGGTCTATGGCTTCCTGATCCTGGGCGGCACCTATCCCATCGTGGTGGACACCGGCTACCGGGACAACGCGATCATGGAAACGCTCGGCATGCGCGGGCTGCAATTCCATGAAAACATGATCGAAAACCAGCTGGCCCGCCACGGCGTCAAGGTCGGCGATGTTCGCTATGTCTGCCACACGCATCTGCACATCGACCATGCGGGCAAGGACGACAAGTTTCCGATGAATACCACCGTCGTCATCAACCGGCGTGAAATGGAATGCTCCGTCTCGGGCCTGATGCATCCGCAGTATCCCAAGCCCGACATCCAGCACCTGATCGAACGGCTGCACACGCCCCACGCCCTGCGCTTCGAAGACCTGGAGCTGTCGGGCGCGATCGAACTCATCCCCGGCGTCTATCTGGAGGCGGCGAACGCCCATACCGAGGGGTCGATGAACGTCCACGTGGAAACCGCCGAGGGTCTGGCGACGATCTGCGGCGACGTGATCTATGACTTTCAGGATCAGATCGTCGAGCCGCTGTTCCAGGTCAACGACCACGAGGTGCAGGTGACCGGCAACCACGCGGGCTCCAAGCGCAGCGAAAAGGCTGCCGTCAAGAAGCTGCTCAACAGCTCCCGCTTCCTGCTGCCGATCCACGACAAACCCGCCAAGATCGAGAACGGGCAAGTCGTCGGACGCCTCGACATGCAGGTCCCGGGGCCAGTCAGCCAGACGGTCCAGAAACGCAACTGGTTCCCCGTCTAACCCCAAGGACAGACCATGCCCCATACCGCCGTCACCCCCGCATTCGATGCGCTTCTGGATGTGAACGCGCCCGTTCGCACCATCGGCAGCGGGTTCATCTTTACCGAAGGCCCGATCTGGCATCCGTCCGAGCATCATCTGACGTTCTCGGACATGCCCGGAGATGTGCGGCGACGGTGGGACGGGGCGAATATCACCGAGGTCGCGCGCCCGTCGCACAAGGGCAACGGGATGACCTATGACGCGAGCCTGAACCTGATGGTGTGCGAACACGCCACCTCGTCGGTTGTCCGCATCGCGCCCGACGGGACCCGCGTGGTTCTGGCCAGCCATTTCGAGGGCAAGGAGCTGAATTCGCCCAATGACATCGTGGTGAAGTCCGACGGCTCCATCTGGTTCACCGACCCTTGGTATGGCCGGATGCCGCACTACGGCGTGGAGCGGCCGCGGGAGCTTGGCTGGCAAGGGGTGTTCCGCCTGCCGCCGGGCGGCGGCGACCCGGAACTGATGGTCGACCGCCACATGTTCAGCCAGCCGAACGGCCTGTGCTTCTGCCCAGACGAAAGCAAGCTCTACGTAAATGATACCGAACAGGCGAACATCCGGGTGTTCTACCTCAAGGGCGACAAGCTGGACGGCGGCCGGATCTTTGCGTCGGGCATTCGCGACGGGCGGCTGCCCGGCGTGCCAGACGGGATGAAATGCGACGCGCAGGGCAACGTCTGGGTCACCGCCCCGGGGGGGCTGTGGGTCTATGCGCCGTCGGGCGCGTTGATCGGCAAGGTGGCCATCCCCGAACAGGCGGCGAACCTGCATTGGGGCGGGCACGATTGGCACACGCTCTTCGTCACCGCCGGAACATCGGTCTATGCGGTGCCCACCAGGATTGGCCCAAGACGGGAGCCTTTCATGTCAGCTTCCTCCCCCCCCGCCGGCACCGAACCCCTGATGCTCGACACGGCTCGCTGCGCCCTCATCATCCAGGACATGCAGAACGACGTGATCATGGACGGCGGGGCCTTTGCAGAGACCGGGTCGCCTGACCATTGCCGGGCGCAGCAGAACATTCCCAAGACCGCCGATCTGGCCGCGCATTGTCGCAAACTCGGCGTGCCGGTGATCCACGTCTGGTTCAAGAACCCGCCCGGCGGCCAGGGCCTGACCCTGAATGCGCCCCTGTTCGAGGGAGTTCTCGACAACAATGCGCTGGTCGAAGGGACCTGGGGGTCGGAACCCGCCCCCGGGCTGGAGGCGCAGGCAGGCGACCACATCGTCACCAAGAACCGAATGTCCGCCTGGGAGGGCACGCGGCTCGAGACGATCCTGAAGGCCGAAGGCCGCGACATCCTGATCCAATGTGGCGCCTGGACCAACATGAGCGTGGAGCACACGGCCCGGACCGGGGCCGACAAGGGCTATGTCATGGTCATCCCCGAAGACGGGTGCAGCACGATGAACGCCGATTGGCACCGCGCGTCCATCGACTATGCGATGACCAACGTCGCCCTTGTCACCAAGGTGTCCAGCGTCATCGCCGCCCTGCGCTGAGCGCGCGGGCCCTCAGCCGTCCGGCCTCATCGCCGCCAGAACACGGTCGCGCAGATCCGGGGGCAGCGTCTGGATGGCATGGGCCATCGTGGCCAGATCCTGCCGCGCGGCGTGCAGCTGATCGATCAGCGACAACACGATGCCGAGCGCCGTCTCGTCCAGATCGAGGTCGAGCGACAGGTCGCAGAGCAGTTCCAGCCGCGCGATATCGACACGCCGGAACGAATAGCCGCCCGCCCCGCGTTCGGGTTTGACGAAGTCGCTTTCGATGAAGCGGATCAACTGGCTTCGGGTCAGGCGGGTGACGGTGACGACCACCTCGTCTTCGGAGAAACGCTCGCTCATCTGCCTGCCTCCCGCATCAGATCGGCCCTTGGGTCAACGGCGTGGGTCTTGCGCCATTCCCGCAGGAAGTCGCGCAACCCGTCGTCCGGATCGGGCGGAACGACGATCCGAAGCTCCACCAGCTGATCCCCCGGCGTCCCCTTGCCCGGCCGCGCGATCCCCCGCCCGCGCAGGCGCAGAACACGGCCGGAGCTTGCCCCGGGCGGCACGGTCAGGCCGACCGGGCCGCCGATGGTGGGCGCGGTGACCTTTGCGCCCAGAACCGCCTCGTCCAATGTGATGGGCAGGGTCAGATGGATGTCATCGCCCGCACGCCGAAAGACCGGATGGGGCCGCACCATGACCGTGATCAGGGCATCGCCCGGCGGGCCGCCCCCGAACCCCGGCGCGCCTTTGCCGCGCAGGCGCAGGGTCTGGCCGTCGTCCGTGCCTTGCGGGATCTTGACGGCAAGGTTCTGACCGTCGGGCAAGGTGATCCGCGTCTCGGCCCCCCGCGCCGCGTCGAGGAAGGACACGGTGAGCGAATAGCGCGCGTCGGAACCGGCGGCGCGAAACCCGCCGCCCATGTCGTCCCCCATGCCGCCCTGACGGGCTCGGTTACGCAGGATTTCGGCAAAGATATCGGCGGGGTCGACCCCCGCGCCAAAGCCCTTTCGGCTCTGATAGGCGTTGCCCGGCGCATCGCTGAAATCGCGATAGTATTGCCGCCCCGGCTTCTCGGCCCCAAGCCCGTCGATCTCGCCCGCGTCAAAGCGCGCGCGGGTTTCGGGGTCTTTCAACAGATCATGGGCCATCGAAATCGCCTTGAACCGGGCTTCGGCATCGGGATCGTCGGGGTGCAGGTCCGGATGGCTGCTCCGGACGAGTTTGCGGTAGGCCTTCTTGATCTCGTCGGCCGTTGCCGCCTTGGTCAGGCCAAGCACCTCGTATGGATCGTCAGTCATCCGGGCCCCCTTCGTATCATCCCGAAACCCCTATCATGTCGTCGCATCACGTCCTTGATCGAGATCAGGCCCGTTCAGCCGGACCCGCCCATGCGCACCGACCGGCGGCGCAACGCCTCCAGCGTGAAGAGGAGCGCCGCCGACAGGACGACAAGCAGGGTTGCGACGGCCAGGATCGTGGGATTGATCTGTTCACGCAGGCCCGAGAACATCTGACGCGGGATGGTCCGCTGTTCCGGACCGGCCAGAAACAGGACCAGCACCACCTCGTCAAAGGATGTCACGAAGGCAAAGAGGCCGCCCGAGATCACCCCGGGCCGGATCAGCGGGATCACCACGTCCCAGAAGACCTTGACGGGCCGCGCCCCAAGGCTGAGGCCTGCGATGAAAAGCGACCGGTCAAAGCCGCTGAGCGTAGCGGTGACGGTGATGATGACAAAGGGCACCCCAAGGGCGGCATGGGCGATGATCAACCCCGGATAGGTGCCGACCAGATTGAAGCGCGTATAGAAGAAGAACATGCCCGCCGCGATGATGATGAGCGGGACGATCATCGGCGACAGCAGGAGCGCCGTGATCAGCCGCTTGTAGGGCATCCAGGGCGACGAAAGACCGACCGCCGCCAAAGTGCCCAGAGTCGTCGCGATCAGGGCCGAGGCGATGCCGATGGCAAAGCTGTTCCAGATCGCCAGACGCCAGTTCGGGTCGTCCGCGAACTCCTGATACCAGCGCGTCGAATAGGCGTCAGGATCGAGCGCCAGCATCCCGTCGGTGAAGGTGAAGAACGGCTCGGCGTTGAACGACAGCGGCATGATCACGAGGATCGGCAGCATCAGGAAGATCAGCACCAGAAAGGCGAACAGGCGCAGGCCATAGTGACCCGCGATGTGCCGGAACGTGTAATAGGCTGGGAAACGCTTCATCACCTATCCCAGCTTGATGTTGTCGGTGCCGACGAACCGGTCGAACAGCCAATAGAGCAGAAGGATCAGCAGCAGCAGAAGCGACCCCAGGGCGGCGGCCAGTTCCCAATTGTTCGACTCGCGCATGTGGAAGGCGATGATGTTGGAAATCATCTGACCGTCCGTGCCGCCGACGAGGGCGGGCGTGATGTAGTAGCCGACCGAGATGATGAACACGAGAAGCGCCCCCGCAGACAGGCCCGGCAGGCTCATGGGAAGGTAGATCTTGTACCACGCGCCGAGGGGTCGGCTCCCCATTGAAATCGCGGCGCGCATGAAGCTGCTGTCGATGCCCCGCATCACCGCATAGAGCGGCAAGACCATGAACGGCAGCAGGATATGCGTCATCGCGATGATGGTCGAAAACTCGGTATAGAGCATCTCGATCGGGGCATCGGTGATCCCTGTGGCCATCAGGGTCGAATTGACCACGCCGTTGGTCTGCAACAGCGCGATCCAGGCCGTCGTCCGCACCAACAGCGAGGTCCAGAACGGCAGCAGGACAAAGACCATCAGGAAGTTGGCCAGCCCGTCCGACGCATGCGCCATGTAGAAGGCGAGCGGATAGCCAAGAAGGATCGTGAGCAGCGTGATGATCAGCGCCATGCGCAGCGTCTTGACGTATAGCTTCTTGTAGATCTGCGTGTCCCGCTGCACGATGCCCCCGCCCGCCGTATGTTCAAGGTCGACAGACGTCAGGTAGTAGTCGGCCGTATAGACACGCCCGGCCGCCTTCAGCGCGCGCCAGGTGTCCGGCTCCGCCCACCGATCGTTCGCGGCCAGCAAAAGGGCCGCGCCATTGGTGGCAAGGTCGGCATCATCGACCCGCCGCAGGCTGCGCGCCGTGGCTTTGACGACGCTCGACATGCCTGGCAAAGCGCGGTTGATCTCGTCTGCGATCTGTCCCGAGGTTCGGTCGTTCGCCATGCGTTTCAGGTCGACCGCGAACTGGGTCAGCACGGCGTCATCTGGAAGGGTTTCACCGGACCAGTCGGAGAGCGCGGCCAAAGTCTCGGGGACGAGGTTGGCGACCGTCGGGTTGTGGACGCTGCGATAGAGCATCGTCGCAATCGGGGCGACAAAGGCCAGCACGACAAAGACCAAGAGCGGCACGACGAACAGGAACGCCTGCACCTTGCGCTTGCGCACTTCGCGGGCGGCGTTCTGCGCGTCGGCGCGGCTCAATCCTGTGTCGAGGCTGGTCATGTCGCGGGGTCCAGAAGCCCCTGCGCCGACGGGCGGCGCAGGGGACGCCTTGTTACTGCAAGAGCCACTCGTTGAACTTCTCGCCCAGTGTCTCGCCGTAATCGGCCCAGAAGATGCCGTCGGCCTTCAGGCCCACATCAAGGTGCGCGGTCGGCAGATCCTGCTTCACGCTCTCGGGCAGCAGGGCCTGGGCAGAGCGGCGGGTCGGGCCATAGGCCACGTCCTGCATCCCCGACAAGGGCACGGTGCGGGTGGCGAACTGGATGAATTCCATCGCCTTTTCCTTGTTCGGCGTGCCCTTCATGATCGCCCAGACGTCGAGATCATAGACATGGCTGTCCCAGACGATCTGGAAGGGAGCGCCATCGTCCTGAATGGCCGCGAAGATGCGGCCGTTGGCCGATTGCACCATCTGCGCGCCGCCATCGTTCAGAAGGACGGGGGCCTGCGACCAGCTGTCGTACCAGACGATATCGGCCTTTATCGTGTCGAGCTTGGCAAAGGCGCGGGCCTGCCCTTCTTCGGTCGCGAGCGTCTCGTAGACGTCTTCGGGGGCCACGCCATCGGCGATCAGCGCCCATTCCATGTTGACCTGCGGCCGCTTGCGCAGGCCACGCTTGCCCGGAAAGGCCTCGGTGTCGAAGAACTCGGCAATGGTCTGCGGTCCGGGGCCGTTCTCGGTGTTGACCGCGAAGACGACCGACCAGACGATGTTGCCGACGCCGCATTCGTTGGCCAGCGCGTCCTCGATGAAGTCGTCGGCGGCTGCCACGCCGTCATCCCCGGCGGGCAGGACGCTCTGGTCGATGACTTCGAGATAGCCCTCGGCGCAGGCGCGCTCCAGGTCGATCACCTCGATGTCGACCACGTCCCACTGGATGTTGCCGGCCTCGACCTGGGCCTTCATTTCCGCGATCCCGCCGCCGTAATCCTCGAACAGGATGTTGGTGCCGGTCTCGGCCACGAAGGGGTCGATCATATGCTCCTTCTGCGCAGCACCGTAAGCGCCGCCGAAGGATGTAACAGTGAGATCTTGTGCCGCGAGGGGGCTGGCAGTCAGCGCCAGGGTGGCAAGTAACGTCAGATTCTTCTTCATCGGTCTCTCCTTGTCGGTTCGGGATTTTCGCAGGACCCCGGTTTGTCCCTTGTCGCCTAACTTGCGGGAAAGGCGATGCAATCGGAGGCCAGCCACAGAAGCTGCGCCTCCGCGTTGTCTGCAAATTCGGGTGCAGACAAGTCATTGAGAACCTTGACGATGATGTCGGTCCCGTCAGGCATCTTGAAGTAATAGCGGATGAAATCGCCGACATAGATGCGGGTATTGAACCGCACCGTCAGCGCGTTGTCATGGGCGTGGCTGGTCGGCGGAATGAACAGCTTTTCGGGCCGGATCGAGACGCGACAGGCCTGTCCCTGCACCAGACCTTCGGCGGCTTGCGCAACCAGCGGCCCGCCCTCGGTCTGGACCTGGGCGGTGCTGCCTTGCAGACTGGTGACCCGGCCCGGCACGAAGTTGTTCTCGCCGATGAAATCCGCGACGAAGGCGTTCACCGGCCGCTCGTAGAGTTCGGACGGGGGCGCGCATTGCTGGACGACGCCGTCGTTGAAAACGGCGATCCGGTCCGACATCGACAGCGCCTCGGTCTGGTCGTGGGTCACGTAGATGACTGTGAAGCCAAGCTTCTTGTGCAGGCGCGTGATCTCGAACTGCATCTGTTCGCGCAGGTTCTTGTCGAGCGCGCCAAGCGGTTCGTCCATCAGGATCAGCGTCGGCTCGAAGATCATGGCACGGGCCAGCGCGACGCGTTGCCGCTGACCGCCCGACAACTGCCCGGGGCGGCGGTTCCCGAAAGACGACAGCTCGACCAGGTCCAGGTATTCGGCAACCCGCGCCTTGATCTGCGGCTTGGGCAGCTTTCGCACCGTCAGCGGATAGGCCAGGTTTTCGGCGACCGTCATGTGGGGGAACAGGGCGTAGTTCTGGAACACCATCCCGATGTTGCGCTTGTTCGGCGCGGTGCGGGTGATCGACTTGCCCGCGATGGCGATGTCGCCCGAGGTCACGCTCTCGAACCCGGCCAGCATCATCAGAACCGTGGTCTTGCCCGAACCGGAGGGGCCCAGAAGGGTGATGAACTCACCGTCCTGCACGTCCATGTCGAAGCCTTTGACCACGAGGTTTTTCTGGTCGTAGGTTTTCTTGACGTTGTCGAAACGCAGAAAGACGTCTGATCCGAGATCTTTCATTCTTGGCGCACACTCCCCAGTGACAGCCTCAGCCTACGCAGGTGTCAGGGCCTTTGACAACACGGAGATTCAGCGAGGCGGACCCGACCCCACGCCTCCGTGGGACAGCCGCGTCTTTCGGACGGCATCATATTGCGACAGGAAGATTTCGCCGGTCAGCTCGTGCAGGAATGCCTGTTTTTCGAGCCGGTCCATGACCGGGCCCTTCACCTCGGACAGGTGCAGCTTCACATCCATTTCGCGCAGGCGTTCGTTGATCGCCTCCAGCGATTCCAGCGCGCTCATGTCGATCTCGTTGATGGCGGAGCATTGCAGGATGACGTGGCGGATATTCGGGTCGCCCGCGACGCGGTTCTGGATCCGGTCCTCCAGAAAGCGCGCATTGGCGAAGTACAGGCTTTCGTCCACGCGCAGGGTCAGGACGGTCGGATCAGTGATCACGTCATGGCGCAGGACATTGCGGAAATGCTCGGTTCCCGGGATCTGACCGACCTCCGCGATATGCGGTTTCGAGGAGCGATAGAGGTGCAGCAGGATGGACAGGCCGACGCCGGCCGACACCCCCACCTCGACGCCCAATGCCAGCGTCGCAAGGATCGTGGTCAGAACAGCAGCGAAATCGGCCTTGGAATAGAACCAGCTGCGCTTGAGGACCGAAAGGTCCACGAGGCTGAGAACGGCCACGATGATCGTCGCGGCCAGCGTCGCCTTGGGCAGAAAGAAGATCAGCGGCGTTAGCGCCAGCGCCGTGATCGCCAGCCCCACAGCCGTGAATGCGCCTGCGGCCGGGGTCCTTGCACCCGCGTCGAAGTTGACGACGGAACGCGAGAACCCACCTGTGACCGGAAAGCCCCCGGTGAAGGCCGCGCCGACATTGGCCGCGCCAAGGCCGATCAACTCCTGATCCGGGTCGATCCGCTGGCGTGTCTTGGCCGCGAGGGTCTGCGCAACGGAAATGGATTCGACGAAACCGATGACCGAAATCAGCAGCGCGGGCAGCAGCAGTTGCCCGATCAGGTCGGGCGATACCGACGGCAACGTCAACGGCGGCAGGCTGCGCGGAACCGCCCCGACGACATCCACCCCCCGATCCGTCAGCGACAGGGCCCAGACGGCATAGGTGGTGCCAGCGACGACCATCACCGGACCCGTCTTGACCAGAATGTCAGCCAAACCCGCGCCAAGCCCAAGCCGCCGGAGCAGCGGACCAAGCCCCTTGCGCACCCAGAACAGGAACCCCACGGCAAAGACCCCGATCACCGCCGTGACGGGATTGGTCTCCGTCAGGTGTTCGGCCAGGGACAGGCCAAGTTCCAACAGGTCATGGCCCTGCGCATCGATGCCCAGGATGTGCTTGAGCTGGCTGGCCGCGATGATGATCCCCGAGGCCGTTATGAACCCCGAAATGACGGGATGGGACAGGAAATTCGCAAGGAACCCCACGCGAAACACCCCCATCACCAGCAGGATCACGCCCGACAGGCCCGCAAGTGTCAGGGCCGCGACCCCATAGCCCATAGTGCCCTGTTCAGCGATCTTGCCAAGCGCCGCCGCCGTCATCAGCGAGACGACAGCCACCGGCCCGACCGCCAACGCCCCGCTGGTTCCGAAGAACGCATAGAGGATGATCGGTGCGATCGATGCATAGAGCCCGGCCTCGGGCGGCAATCCGGCCAGCAGCGCATAGGCCAGCGATTGCGGGATCAGCATCACCGTCACGATCAGGGCAGCGATCAGGTCACCACCAAAGGCAGACCTGTCATAGGCCCGCCCCCACGTCAGGATGGGCAGGTATCGGGAAAGCGTCATGTGCATCTCGTCGATTGGGCATGGCGCCAAGGCCATGCCATGCGAACCGCCGCGCTATTCGGCGGCGATCTTTTCCGGCTTGGCCAGCCATTCCCGGCCCTTGAGCATGCCCTGCCAATAGACCGGCGGCAGCAGCTTCTCCTTGAGGAACCAGGCGGCGCGGGTCGGTTTCGTCCCGTCGATCAGGGCCTTGGGGAAACTGGGCAGTAGCGTGCCGCCATATCCGAACTCCGCAAGGACGATCTTGCCCCGCTCGACCGTCAGAGGGCAGGAGCCATAGCCGTTGTATTGCGCCACGGGCGACCGGCCGCGCATGTCGGCCAGGATGTTCTCGGCCACCACCGGCGCCTGCACCCGTGCCGCGGCCGCCGTCTTCGCGTTCGGCGCGTTCATCACGTCGCCCAGGGACCAGACGTTGTCATGGGTCTTGTGGCGCAAGGTCGCCTGATCCACGTCGATCCAGCCTGCCGCATCGGCCAGCGGCGAGACGCGGATGAAATCGGGCGCGGTCTGCGGCGGACAGACGTGCATTATGTCGAAACCCATTTCGACCCGCTCGACCGGCTGATCGGGCTTGGCCACATCGAACCAGGCCTTGCGCGCGGGTCCATCGACGGCCACGAGATTGTGGAAAAAGTTGAGGTTCGCGTCGTATTTCTCGACGTATTTCATGAGCGCGGGGACATAGTCCTTGACCCCAAACAGAACGCCGCCCGCATTGTTGAAATTGACCTCGATGTCCGAGAGCACGCCGCGCCGCTTCCAGGCGTCGCAGGACAGATACATCGCCTTCTGCGGTGCGCCCGCACATTTGATCGGCATGGGCGGTTGGGTGAAGATCGCCCTGCCCTGCCGCATGTTGCGGACCAATTCCCAGGTATAGGGCGCAAGGTCATAGCGATAGTTCGACGTGACCCCGTTGCGGCCAAGGGTGTCGACCAACCCGTCCACCTTGTGCCAGTCGAGCTTGAGGCCGGGACAAACGATCAGGCGGCCGTATTTGACCACCCGGCACCCATCCAGGATCACGGCGTTGTTGTCGGGCTCGAAGGCGGCGACGGCGGCCTTGATCCAGTGGACGCCTTTCGGGATCAGCGATCCCATGGTCCGCGAGGTGTCCTTGGGCTCGAAGATGCCACCGCCGACCATGGTCCATCCCGGCTGGTAATAATGCACGTCGGCGGGGTCGATGATCGCGATTTCCAGGCCCGGTTTGCGGGCCTTCAGGCTTGCGGCGGCGGCAATGCCGGCCGCGCCGGCCCCGACGATCACGATCTCATAGGTGGCATCAACGGTCTGTGTCGGTGTCTTTCCCCCGTTGGCGATGCGACGCACGACGCCGCCCATATCGTAGCCGGCGGCGCGGGTCGCGGTCAGGATGTCGGACAGGTCGCGCCGCTTCGCCTCGCTCAGCGACCAGAGCGTCGCCGACCGCGTCCCCGACCGGCAATAGGCCAGAACCGGACCTGGCAGATCACCGATCAGCTTGTCAAAGGCCTCGGCGTCCGCGTCGCCCACCTTGCCGGTCTCGACCGGCTGGTAGTGCGCATCGAGGCCCTGCTTGCGGGCTGCGCGTTCGATTTCGGCGAAGGTCGGCTGATCCGCCCCCTCGCCATCCGGCCGGTTGCAGATGACGGCGCGAAACCCGGCCTCCTTGATCGCCTTCAGGTCGGCGGGCAGGATCTGCGCGCTGACCGAAAGCTTTGGCGTCAGTGTCTTGATCTCCATGGTTTCGCTCCTGTTTTTACAGACCGTTGACCGGGACTTTGAGCATCTGCCTGCCGTCCTTGTCGGTGGGGATTTCGCCGGCCCGCATGTTCACCTGCAAAGACGGAATGATGAGTTTGGGCATCGCCAGTTGCGCGTCCCGTTCCGTGCGGAAACGGATGAAATCGTCCCGGGTCTTGCCGCCGCCCACGTGGATGTTCTCGCGCTTCTGCTCGGCGACCGTGGTTTCCCACCGGATCGCGCGGCCATTGGGACCGTAGTCGTGGCACATGAACAGCCGCGTCTCGTCCGGCAGGGACAGCACCTTCTGGATGCTGTCATAGAGATCGCCCGCGTCGCCCCCCGGAAAGTCGCAGCGCGCCGACCCGCCGTCGGGCATGAAGAGCGTGTCGCCCACAAAGGCGGCATCCCCGATCACATGAACCATGCAGGCCGGGGTATGGCCCGGAGTGTGGATCGCGACGGCCTCCATGGTGCCGATCCGGTAGGTATCGCCGTCCTTGAAGAGCACGTCGAACTGGGAGCCGTCGCGCTGGAACTCGGTGCCTTCGTTGAAGACCTTGCCGAAGGTTTCCTGCACCACCTTGATCCCCTCGCCCACGCCGATCTTGCCGCCAAGACGCTCTTGCAGATAGGGCGCGGCACTCAGGTGGTCAGCGTGGACATGGGTTTCGATGATCCAGTCCAGCGTCAGGCCCCGCGCCTCGATCTCGGCGATCAGGGCGTCGGCATGGTCGAAGGTGATCCGGCCAGCGGCATAGTCGATGTCCATCACGCTGTCGATGATGGCGCAATGGTCGCTGCGCGGATCCTTGACGATATAGGATATGGTATTGGTGGCCTCGTCGAAATGGGCGGACACCTCGGGTTTGGTCGTCATGTCGATTGAAACCTTCATCTGTCTCTCCTTTCCTTGATGGTCGGATGGGTCGAACCCAAAGTCAGATCTTGCAGGTCTGGATCCCCAAAACGCGGTAGAGCGGGCAGAACCGCATGGCCGATGTCGCCAGCAGAACGATGCCGACGACCACGGACACGACGGTGGCCGCCGTGGATGCAAAGAGCGCAAACCCGCTCACGAAGGGCGCCGCCACGAGCAGCAGGCCCAGGATTGCACGCAGGGCGCGGTCGACAGTGCCAAGATTCGCAGTCATGTCTCGATCTCCTCTGAAACTGCCCCAAGCATAGCTGGCGCACGAAGGATCGTCGGTGACATAGTCACCAATCGCGGGCGATCCGTCTAGGCGTGATGATCCGCCAGCTTCATCAGCGCGGTTCTGTCCATCAGATTGACCCGCCCCCGGCTCTGCGCGATCCAGCCGCGCCGCTGGAATTCCTGAAGCTGGCGCGAGATGACCTCCCGCGCTGTCCCCAACTCGACCGAAAGCTTCTGATGCGTCGTGGCCACGACACCCTCGTCGTCCGCAAGCTCGATCAAGCGGTCGGCCAGCCGCACATCCATCCGCTGAAACGCCACCTCGTCGATCATCACGAAGAGATCGGTGATGCGCTTGGAAAATGCCGCGAAGACGAAGTCGCGAAACGATTTCGACCGCGCCACAAGATCGTCGAAGACGGCCCGAGGGATCGCCGCGGCCTGGACATCCGTCTCGGTGATGCCTTCGGCGGAATAGTCGTCGTAGGCCAGAAGACAGGCCGTCGTCAGGACACAGCTTTCCCCGGAATGAATGCGGTAGAGGACGATCTCGTGCCCGCTGTCGGACACCTGTTGAACCCGCACCGTCCCGTCCAGCAGGAACAGCATGTTCTCGGGCGACTTGCCGGGCCCGAAGATCGTGGTGTCCGGCGGCAGGGACATGACCTTGCTCTGCGCACGCAACATGTCCTTCACCGGCGCCTCGAGCCGGGACAGCCCCGGAAACCGGTCCACCCAATCCTGCGTCATCGCATCACCCCCCGATTGTGTTCGCCGTGGCCGAAGATCCGGCGGCACCTTCACGAACGCCAAGTCAACCTGACCCGCCCTAGACAGATCGCGTCACGCCGCCGTCCACCCGAATGTTCTGTCCGGTGATATAAGCACCCCCCGGCGACGCCAGAAAGGCCACGACGCTGGCGATTTCATTGCGCGAACTGCCATAGCGTCCCATTGGCACCATGCTGCAAAACTCCTCCTTCTCGGGCAGGCTGTCGATGAAGCCGGGCAGGACGTTGTTCATCCTTATGTTCTCGGCCGCATATCTGTCGGCGAAAAGCTTGGTGAAGGCCGCGAGACCTGCGCGCATCACACCACTCGTGGGGAACACCGCATTCGGCTCGAACGCCGCGAAGGTCGAGATGTTGATGATCGCGCCACCGCCCTGCTTCTGCATGATCGGCGTGACGAGCCGCGAAGGCCGGACCGCGTTGAGAAAATAAACCTCCATCCCCTCATGCCAGTCGGCGTCGGTGAGCTCCAGCACGGGCGCGCGGGGGCCGTGGCCCGCCGAATTGACCAGCACGTCGATCCGGCCCCATTTGCGCATCGCGGCATCGACAAGGGCCTGCAGGTCGTCGTCGGACCTGTTCGAGCCGGTCACACCCACGCCGCCCAGTTCCTCGGCCAGGGCCGCGCCCTTGCCCGAGGACGACAGGATCGCGACACGGAACCCGTCATCGGCCAATGCTCGGGCACTGTCCGCGCCCATCCCGCTTCCGCCGGCCGTCACCAGGGCGATTTTGGTCATTTTGCCATCCTTTTCGATATGACTGCGTTCGGTTTTCAACCAGGTGACGCCGGGCGCGAAGAACCGCGTATCAGACCGCCTCGCCCCGCCGAACCGCCGCTTCGATCTCGGCGATATCCTCGGGGCTCAGGCCATAGTCGCGGGCGGCAACCTCGGCCGAGATATAGCCGCGCGCCAGATCACGGCGGATCATCGCCCTGTCACGCGCGGCGGCGTCGCCGTAGCCGGCGCCACCGGGGAACGCCATCACCACCTTGCGGCCATGCGGCACGAATTGCTTGCCCTTGACCCGCATCGGGGTGCCGTCGTCCTGCGCGATCATTGTGGGCGCACCGTCGCCGCCCCCCCGTGTGCCGCGCGCGGGATGATCGCCCCGGTCGAGCATGGCGGAGAGGTCGAACTCGTACCCCTGCATCGCGCCCACGGTCATGAACTGCCCCAGGCCGCCCCGGGTCTTGCCCACGCCGCCGCTGTCGGGGCGCAGCTCCTTGCGCCAGATGATGACCGGGCCCGCGTGTTCCGTCGCCTCGATCGGCATCGTCATGACGCCCGAGGGAAAGGCCGTCGCGTTCAGCCCGTCGTGCCCGGGCCGCGCGCCCGATCCGCCGGAGTTGAAGGTCAGCACTTCGGCACGCCGTGCACCCGGCGGCGCAGGCGCATCCGACCGGGGCCGCAGCGACATCTGGAAATTGCACAGACAGCCGGCCCCCTCGGCGGGCACGACACCGGGAACGATCTTGTCGAAGGCGTTGAACACCGTGTCCGGCACGAAATGCCCGACGATATGGCGCAACGCCACGGGCGCGGGATGCGGCGCATTCACGATGGTATTGTCCGGCGCCACGATCTCGAACGGCAGAAGGGAGGCGTGGTTGTTCGGGATCTCGGGCGCGATGGCGACCTTCAGGGCATAGCACGCATAGGCCTTGGTATAGACCAGCGGGCAGTTGATCCCCTTCTTGTCCAGCCCCGACGATCCGGTGAAATCCGACACGATCCGGTCTTCGTGGATCGTCACGCGGACTTTCAGCGTGATCGGCACGTCGAAGCCGTCGACCGTCATCTCGCCCGTGGCCGACGTGCGCGGCAGGGCGGCGATCCGGTCCAGTGTGGCGCGCCGGGAATTGTCGAAGATGAACCCGGCGATCCCGGCAAGGTCCGCCAGATCGAACTCGGTCATCATCTCGGTCAGGCGCCGATGTCCAATCTCGTTGCAGGTGGCCAGCGCATACATGTCGCCGACCAGTTGGTCGGGTTCCCGCACGTTGCCCCGCACGATCCGTAACAGGGTCTCGTCCACCATGCCGCGATCCGCGAACTTCATGATGGGGACGTAAAGCCCTTCCTCATAGACGCTAGCCGCATCCGCGCCGAACCCGCGTCCACCCACGTCGACCACATGGGCGGTGCAGGCGAAAAAGCCGACCAGAACGTTGTGGTGGAACGACGGGGTGACCACGGTGAAGTCGTGCAGATGGCCCGTCCCCTCCCAGGGGTCGTTGGTGATGTAGACATCGCCTGGATGCATGTTCCCGCGCCCGATCCGGCGGATGAAATGCGCCACGGCATCGGCCATGGCATTGACGTGCCCCGGGGTCCCCGTCACCGCCTGCGCCAGCATCCGACCCCTGTCGTCATAGACCCCGGCTGACAGATCCCCGGCCTCGCGCACGCTGGTGGAGAAGGCGGTGCGGACCAGGGCCTGCGCCTGCTCCTCTACGATGGAGATCAGACGGTTCCACATGACCTGATAGGCGACATTGGTCGGGCTCATGGCTTGCTCCTCAGGTCCAGGCATCCGTCCGGCTGACGGACCGTGGTCCGGCTGGAGGGGACGATGACGGTCGTTTCGGCCTCGGTGATGATGGCAGGCCCCGCGACCCTGTCGCCCGCGATCAAGTCGGCCCGGTCATGCCGCTTGGCCGCGACGGTGTCCCCAATCGCGGGGTCGAAGAACGCACAATCACCACCCGTCGCGTCCCTGTCCCCGTCACCGTCCACCGTGCGCGGGACGGTTTCGGGCGGTGTCGTCGCATTGACCGACCAGACGGTGATCTCCGAGTCCATCCCGCTGACCGTTCGCCCGAAGAGCCGCGCATAGTCTTCCTCGAACCGCGCAAGAAAGGTCGCGGCCTCGGGCGCCATCGCCTGCGCCTCGCTCAGGGTGACGGGGATTTCCCATCCCTGCCCCGAATAGCGCATGTAGACCTTGAATTCCGCCTGTATCGGGCTTTCGGCGTCGCAGCTGCGCACGAAACCCGTCGCCTCGTCCCGCAATTCGGTCAGCAACTCGCGGATGCGCGCGCCGTCGAAATCGCTGAGCCGCATGTAGACGGATCGATTCGCCTCGAACGAAAAGGGCGCGCGCAGGAACCCGATGGCCGACCCGACGCCCGCCCCGGGCGGCACCAGGCACCGCGCCACACCCAGCTTTTCGCACAGTCGCCCGGCATGCAGGGGGGCCGCGCCGCCGAAGGCGATCATGGTGTAATCCGACAGGTCTTCGCCGTTCTCGACCGCATGGACGCGGGCGGCGTTGGCCATATTCTCGTCTACCACCTCGGCCAGTCCGAAGGCCGCCGTCTGCGCATCCATGTCCAGCACGTCGCCAAGGGTGGAGGACAGCGCCGCCCGCGACGCCGCGATGTCCAGCGTCATCGACCCGCCCGCGAAATTTCCGGGGTCGAGCTTGCCCAGAACCAGATCGGCATCGGTCACGGCGGGCCGGTCACCGCCGCGCCCATAGCAGGCGGGCCCGGGTTCGGACCCCGCGCTTTCCGGGCCGACCCGGATCTGGCGCATCGCATCCACATGGGCCAGCGATCCGCCCCCGGCCCCAATCTCGACCATGTCGATCACCGGGATCGAAATCGGCATCCCCGACCCCTTCTTGAACCGATACGTCCGCGCGACTTCGAACACCCGGCTGGTCTTGGGCGTCTGGTTCCGGATCAGGCAGATCTTGGCCGTCGTCCCGCCCATGTCGAAGGACAGCACCTTGTCCAAGCCGTATCGCGCCGCGATATGCGCCGCGAAGACCGCGCCCCCCGCAGGCCCGCTTTCGACCAGTCGGACGGGAAAATCGGCGGCATTCCGGATCGAGATGATGCCCCCGCCCGAATGCATCAGAAAGATACGACAGGCCACGCCCTCACCCTGTAACCGCGCCTCGAGCCGCCCAAGGTAGGACGCCATCAGCGGCTTGATATAGGCGTTGGCGACCACGGTGTTGAACCGCTCGTATTCCCGCATCTGCGGGCTGACCTCGGAAGAGATCGAGACGGCGACATCGGGCAGCCGCCGGGCCAGCACGTCGCGTATCATCCGCTCGTGCGCGGGGTTCAGGTAGGAATGGATCAGGCCGACCGCGACGCTCACAAAGCCCGCTTCGGCGATGCGGTCCACCACCGCCTCGACGGCGTCGATGTCGAGCGGGATCATCACCTCGCCCCGCGCATTCACGCGCTCGGGCACCGTGAACCGCATCTGCCGCGGCAGCAGCGGCTCGGGCAGGGTCAGGTTCAGGTCGTATTGCTCGAACCGGCTTTCGGTCCGCATCTCGATCACGTCGCGGAACCCTTCGGTCGTGATGAGCGCGGTCTTGGCCCCCCGCCGTTCGATCAGGGCGTTGGTGGCCAGCGTGGTGCCGTGGATGATCTGACCGATTCCGGCGGGGGTGATCCCGGCCCTGGCGCAAACCTGATGCATCCCATCGATGATCGCATTCTCGGGCGCCGCATAGGTCGTCAGGACCTTGGTCGACACCTGCGCCCCGTTCCGTTCCAGCACGACATCGGTGAACGTGCCGCCGATATCGACGCCAAGGCGCGCTGCCGCTGACTTCATGAGGGTCTTCTCCACGTCTTGTCCCAGCCCCACTCCCGACGAAATGCTGCGGGGATTCGGGACCACGGGCCAACCGTGTCACCTTGCGGCGCGCACCACAAATTCCAATGCGCGCCGCCGGTCTAATCCGGTCGCCGTCTAGATGTCCTTCAGAAGGCGCAAGGCATCATAGATGGCGGCATGGGTGTTGCGCGCGGCGACGGCATCCCCGATCCGGAACAACTGAAACGCGCCGTCGGGATTGGTTCGGACCGTCTGGGGCCGCCCCGCGATCAGCGCATCGTGATCGACCGCGCCGCCGTTGACCGACATGTCCCGCAGCTCGAAATAGAGGTCGGCCAACGGCATGGTCCCATAGTTCACCACGATCTGATCGTAGGGCTTCCGCGTCTGCCGGTCCGAATAATCGGTCCCGATGGTGGCGCACAGCCGGTTGCCGTCCCGTTCCACACCCACAAGGCGCTGCGTGACGGTGAAGGTCACGTCGTCGTGCTGCAACGCCTTCATGTAGGGAACGAGGTTCATCGCCATGACTTCGGGTGCGAACGTCCGGTCCGGGGTCATGATCTCGACCCGCGCCCCGGCCTTGAGCGCGACTTCGGCGGCTTGCAGGCCCGCGTGATCCCCCGCCTCGTCATAGATGAGCACATCGCCCGAAGGCACCACGTCGCCCGACAGAATGTCCCAACTGGTGATGACATGCGGCTGGTCGGCTTTGGTCTCGTAGAGTTGCACGTGGGCCATTCCGCCCGTGGCAACGATCACCACGTCAGGGGACAATGACAGGATATCAGAGGCTTCCGCGAAGGTGTTGAAGTGAAATTCGACGCCCATCCGTTCGCATTCCGCCATCCGCCAATCCACGATCCCCAGCATTTCCGACCGGCGCGGCGTCCGGGCCGTCAGGCGGATCTGACCGCCGGGCGCATCCGCCGCCTCAAGCACGGTGACGGAATGTCCGCGTTCGGCGGCCACCCGCGCCGCCTCCAGACCCGCGGGCCCGGCGCCCACGATCACGATCCGCTGCGCCACATCGGCTTGCGCGATCCGGTGGGGCATCGTCTCTTCCCGTCCCGTGGCCGCATTATGGATGCAGAGCGCCATGCCGCCTTGGTAAATGCGGTCGAGGCAGTAATTCGCGCCGGTGCAGGGCCGGATCTCGGCCTCGCGCCCGTCGATGATCTTCTGCACGATATGCGGGTCGGCCATATGCGCGCGGGTCATCCCGACCATGTCGAGCAACCCCGCCGCAATCGCATGGCGTGCGGAGGCGACGTCTTGAATGCGCGAGGCGTGGAAGGTCGGCAGGCCGGTAGCCGCCCGAATGCCGCCCGCGAAATCCAGATGCGGGGCGCTGCGCATCCCGGCCACGGGGATCATCTGCGTCATCGCGGGGTCTGTGTGGATGCGCCCGCGATTGACGTTGAAGAAGTCGACCATCCCGCTGTCGCGCAGCATGGTCGCGATGGCGATGCCCTCGTCTTCGGTGATGCCGCCGCTCTGCATCTCGTCCGCCGTGCCGCGCACGCCGACGATGAACTCGGGGCCGGTGCGTTTGCGGATCGCGGTCAGCACGTCCAGCGTGAAGCGGATGCGGTTTTCCAGGGTATCCGCCCCGTAGGGCCCGTCCAGCGCGTTGGTCAGGGGGGACCAGAACTGATCCAGCAGGTGACCGCCTGCATAAAGCTCCACCCCGTCCATGCCGCCCGCCTGCATCCGTGCCGCGGCATCGGCGTAGTCCTCGATGATGCGGGCGATGTCCCAGTCTTCCATGACCTTCGGGAATGCCCGATGCGCCGGTTCGCGGTGCGGCCCCGGGCTGACCGCCGGAAGCCAGTCGCCCTTGTTCCAGTTGGTCCGCCGACCCAGATGGGTGAGCTGGATCATCACCGCGCAGCCATGTTCGTGGCAGGCATCCGTCAGCTCCCGGATCCATGGGACGACATCATCGCGGTAGGCCAGGATGTTGTTGAAGACCGGCGGGCTGTCACGGCTGACCGCCGCCGATCCCGCCGTCATGGCCAGCGCCACGCCGCCCCGGGCACGCTCCGCGTGATAGGCGCGATAGCGGCCCTTCGGCATGCCGTCTTCGGGATAGGCCGGTTCGTGACTGGTCGTCATGATCCGGTTCTTCAACGTCAGATGCTTGAGCCGGTACGGTTGCAGGAGGGGGTCGGACGGGACGTCTTTCATGGCGCGCTCCTAACAGTCGAGGACGATATCGGTCAGCGGACGGCTCACGCAGGGCAGGATGAACCCCCGGTCGATCTCTCGCTGCCGGATGCCGCCTTCATGGGCCAGCGTCACCTCGCCGGAATGCTTGAAGGTCTTGCAGGTACCGCACATGCCCCGCGCGCAGGACGATGGCATCGGCAGACCGGCGGCCCGCGCCGCCCCGAGGATGGTCGAGGTCTCGGCGCAGGCAAAGCTGCGCCCCGAGCGGGCATAGGTGATCTGCCGCGTGATCGTGTCGGCGGCGGGTGTGATCTCGGGTTGGGGCGAGGAAAAGTCGAAACTTTCTTCGCCGTAGGCGTCGGGCGGAACACCGGCACGGCGCGCGGTCTCTCGCACCATTTCCATGAAGGGTTGCGGCCCGCAGCACAGCACCGTGCGGTCGGCAATGTCGGGCAAAAGCCGGGCCAGAATATCCGCGTCGGGCCGCGCCGCACCGACTTCGCGGGTCGGCAGGTGATGGACGACCAGCCGGGGCAACCGCCGCGCCAGAGCACGCAGGTCATCGGCGGCGATCATGGCGGCGCGGGTCGGCGCAACCTGGATCAGCACGGCATCCAGATCGATGCCCTTGTCGGCCGCGGTCCGCAGGATCGACAGCATCGGCGTAACCCCCGATCCGGCGGCGATCAGGGCATAGCGCGACCCGGGCCAGGCCGTGGGGCCAAACCGCCCCGAGGGGCCGAAGGCTTCGATCCGCGCGCCGGGGACCAGCATGTCATGTAGCTGCGCGGCGCCCGGCCCGGCCTGACGTTTCACCGTGATCTCGACCCCGCTGTCGCGCGCGGCAGAGGAGGCAATGGTATAGCACCGCTCCAGCGCGGCGTCGGGCGTATCGATGCGGACCGTCAGGAACTGACCCGGCTCGTGTTCGATCCGGCTGTCGTCCGCCGGGGTCAGCAGGAAGCTGCGCACATCCGGGGCCTCGTCCCAGACCGCGCGACAGATCAGCGTGCCCCATCGGTCGGACGGAAAGCGTCTGCGCCGCTGCACCGACCAGTTGGGGGTCGCCACATCAACCGGTTGGACAACCGTCATGCGCCGTATCCGTTGGCGGTCATCCGGTCGACATACCAGGTCGAGAATTCGTCCAGCGCCCGCTCGGTGAAGGGCGAATAGGGTCCGGGCCGATAGCCGGCCGAAGCCACCCCCTGCTGCGCGATGGCGACCAGATGCGCGTCTTCGGCATTGGTGGTCTTCCAGACGCTCGTCAGGTTCTCCAGATCGTAATCCTCACCCTCGACCGCATCGCGGTGGACCAGCCATTTCGTGCGCACCAGCGTGCGGTCGGGGCCGAGCGGGAAGGCGGTGAAGATCACCGCGTGATCCGACATGACGTGGTTCCAGGAATTGATGCCCCAGAGGTGAACGTCTCCCATGCCCGGCCGCCCCGCCGTCCCGAGGGGCAGGCTGACCGCCGCGCGGGTGTCGGGCGTCTGGCTTTCGCCCAGACCTGCGATGATCAGGCGCTGCGTGCGGAAATTCGTGGGCCAGCCGACGGTGTGCTCCACGGCGACGTGGTCCAGCCCGTCCCGTTCCCAAAGGGCACCCTGCCGGGCATAGGCATCGAGCAATCCGTTCGCCTCGGCCTGTTCGGCCACCGTCAGCCCTTCGGGATCATAACCGAAATCGGCGGCATGGAACGACAGGCTGAGCTGTGGATGGTTCGACGCGCAATGATAGCATTCGCGGTTGTTCTCCATCGTCAGCTTCCAGTTGCCCGCCTCGATCACGTCCTGCTCGAAGGCGATCCGGGCGTTGCGCAGGTCGTAAGCGGCCAGGCGCGGCTCCATCACGGCGGCCAGTGCGTCGATGTCTTTGGGCGGATCGTCCGACAGGCAGGCATAGAGGATGCCGCCCACATCGCGCAGCGCCACGGGTTTCAGATGGTGCAAACCCCGGTCGAAATCGGTGCCCATGTGCGGGGCCAGCGCCAGATCGCCGCTCAGGTCATAGGTCCATTGGTGATAGGGGCAGACCAGCTTGCCGACGACCGACCGACCCGGCGGCACCAGCCGCGCGCCGCGGTGCGAACAGACGTTGTGAAAGGCGCGCAGCGCGTCATCATCGTCGCGCAGGATCACGATGGAAGACGGGCCGATGTCGACCGAGATGACGTCTCCCGCCTCCTCCACGTCGCAGGCCACGCCGACGGCGATCCAGTGGCGCGAAAAGATGACGTCGCAATCCGCCTGATAGGCCTCGGTCGAGGTGTAGAGCGGCGCGGGCAAGGTATGGCCCGGCTGTCGCGCCCGCAAAAGGGCGGCCACGCGGGCCTGGTCGGCGGATTGGTCGAGCATGTCACGGGCCTCTGGTTTGCCGGACAGAATATCTGGCGGGCGAGGCCAGGCAACGTCAGAAAATATGCCTTGATCCATACGCCCAGGTTATCGATTATGCCTGGGCGGTCCACCAAGGTGGCGCGTCCGCATCCCAGGACTGACCTGACATCATGCACCGCCTTCGCCGCTCCCTGCCCTCGCTGACCGCGCTCATCGCCTTCGAGGCGGCGGCCCGGACCGGGGGATTCACCCGCGCCGCCGATGAACTGGGCGTTACCCAGGCCGCCGTCAGCCGCCGGATCGCCGCGCTTGAAAAGGACATCGGCCTGCCCCTGTTCGAACGGCGCAACCGGGCGGTGCACCTGACCGATGCGGGGCGGGATCTGTTTGCCAGCGTTCGCACCGCGCTCGACGGGCTGGCCGATACGGTGGAGCGGATGCGGGCCCCCGGCGCGCGCCTGACGATCACGGTGTCCGTGGCCTTCGCGCATTTCCTTCTGCTGCCACGGCTTTCCACGTTTCGAGAGGCGCATCCGGACATCGACCTGCGCGTCATTTCCGAAGACGCCTGGACCGCGCCCGATGATCGCCAGATCGACCTGGGCGTGCGCTATGGCACGCCGCCCTTTCGCGGCATGCGGGTCGTCGGATCGCTGGACGAGACGCTGGTCCCCGTCTGCACGCCCGCGCTTGCCGATCGGTTGGGCCCGCTGACCCTGACCGACCTTGCGCAGCGGCGGGACATCATCAAGATCGACAGCGCCTCGCCCGAACCGGGGTGGTTGAACTGGACGGCATGGTTCCGGCAGTCGGGCTGGACCGGTGGGTTTGCCGAGGCGCGGTTGCGGTTCAGCAGCTACAGTGACGCGGCCTATGCGGCGATGAACGGCGAAGGCGTGGCCCTGGGCTGGACGCGCCTGTTGCAACGGCCCTTGGCGGACGGTCGGCTGACCACCCTGCCCCTGTCCCCCGTCGTGCCCGAGGATCGCCACTTCATCCTGGTCCCCGAAGGCAAGCCGCCAAGCCCGGAGCGCGACGCCTTCGCCGCCTGGCTGGCCGACGCCTAGTCACCCCAGTTCGAGCGTCGCACAGGCCTGGAAGGGTGGCGGCCTGCCTTGGGGCGGGCGGCCGAAATACATGCTGGCGGTCTCGAACACGGGGGCAAATCCGAGACCGGCCAGAAGCCGGGCGAGGTCCGGCGCGGTCTCGGGCACGTCGACGGCAACGGTGCCTGCGCCGAAAATGGCGGCTGCCCCGGTCAGCAAGGTCATCGCGTCGGCTTCGGTCACCGCCTGAAACGGTCCGATCTTCACCCCGTCGCGACACTTCCGAACGGTCGCAAAGCCCGCGCCCGGATCGGACGGGGACAAACAGATGGTCCGGCGCGTTTCGGTATCGGTGAACCAGGCCCGCGCGAACCGGGCACGGTCGATCCCGGTCGCCGCGCGGTCCGCCGCCAGAAGGCCGTCGACGTCCGGGGCCGTTCTGGCTGCGACACCGGTCGCAGGCAGGCTGCCCTTATAGCGAACGGTCCGGCCGATCGGGGCGAAGCCGGAGCGCACATAATTGCCCTGCTGCGCCGGGACGCCCTCCAGCCCGATGCAGCGGTTGCCGGCATGGGCCAGCCCGGCGCGCCAGACCTCCATCCCGAACCCCTGCCCCCGCGCGTCCGCCCGACAGAGATAGAGGCCGAGAAAGGCGAAATTGGGGGAGTGATTGACCACGGACACCGCGGCAACAGGCGCGCCGTCGATCTCCTTGAGGAAGAACCCCTCGCGGTCCGCCGCGAAAAACGCCGCCGCGTCGTCCAGGCCCGGGTTCCACCCCTCGGCCGCGGCCCAATCCAGAACCCCCGCCAGATCATCAAGGGACATCCGCCGAACGGTCATCGCCGCAATGCATCCCGAAGCGACCGGGGCGCTGTCGTGCGATCCCGCAGGTCGAGGGCCGAATGCAGGTCGACCAGATGGCTGCGCATCAAGTCCTCGGCCCGCGGCCCGTCGCCGGTGGCAATCGCCTCGACCAGCGCGTGGTGGGCGAAACTTTCGCACAGGGCGCTTTGCCGCCGCCAATAGAGCGCGATGATGAGCGACGAGCGCGCGATCAGCGTCTCGATGAAGCCCGCGATGGTGGCCTGATCGGCGATCCGGGCGATCTCGATATGAAACATCCCCGACAGACGCAGCGCGCGCCCCGGATCGGCGGCATCGAGGGCGGCGTGTTCGTCGTTGATATGACGGCGGAGCCTTGCGACATCGGCGGGTTTGGCGAAGGCGGCGGCGGAGCGGGCCATCCGCGGCTCCAGCAATTCGCGCGCCTCGAACACCTCGCGCGCCTCGGTCAGGGACGGCTGCGCCACGAAGGCCCCGCGATTGCGGCGCATGTCCACCAGCTGCGAATGCGACAAGGATTGCAGAGCCGCCCGCACGATGGTGCGGGATACGCCGAAGATTTCGCCGATCTCGTCCTCGCCCAGTTTGGTGCCGGGCGTCAGGCGATGTTCGTGGATGGCGACCGACAGCGCGGCCTCGACCGATTCGAACCGGGGACCGTCACGCAAGACGGCAGACGCGCCTGTGGGATTCTTTGTCATGTCGGTCCTATCGCCCGATCTTTGACAGACAGGGCGTGGCCGCACAATGGCGAGGGACCCGGGGCAGGAACGACCGGTCGGATTGTATACAATATTGTGTCCATTTTTTTGGCAGGACGCTGCCGCAGCGCGGAATCTTGCGGCAGAAGGTGGAATTGTCCGCTCACCGCACTGCTAAAGATTTGCCCGGGTTCCCGACTTGCGTCTCGCTTGGATCAAGCACCGGGGGGCGCATGACAACAGCCAAGGCAGATCTGGAATTGGTCAGCGTGACCAAACGCTACGGCAAGACGGTTGCCGTAAATGCGGTCAGCCATCATTTCCGCCCGGGCAGCTATACCTGCCTTCTGGGCCCTTCCGGTTGCGGCAAGTCGTCGACCCTGCGGATGATCGCGGGGCACGAAAGCGTGTCAGACGGATCCATCCTGCTTGGCGCGCGCGACATCTCCAACCTGCCACCCGCCAAGCGCGGGACGGCGATGATGTTCCAGAATTATGCGCTCTTTCCGCATCTGAGCGTGACCGAGAACGTCGCCTTCAGCCTCAAGATGAAGGGTGTCGATGCCCCGACCCGGCGCAAGGCCGCGGGCGAGATGCTGGAACTTGTCGACCTGACGCCGCTTGGCGACCGGCTTCCCGATCAGCTTTCGGGCGGGCAGCAGCAGCGCGTCGCCCTCGCCCGCGCCCTCATCACCCGGCCGCAGGTCCTTTTGCTGGATGAACCGCTCTCGGCGCTGGACCCGTTCCTGCGGATCCGGATGCGGGCCGAATTGCGCAAGCTGCAACAGGAACTCGGCATCAGCTTCCTGCATGTCACCCACGGTCAGGACGAGGCGCTGGCCCTGGCCGACGAGATCGTGGTGATGAACAACGCCGTCATCGAGCAGGCCGGTCCCGCGCGTCAGGTTTTCAACGCGCCGCGCACCGAATTCGTCGCCCGCTTCATGGGCGGCCACAATGTATTGGCCCTGACCGAGGGGCATTTCGCGATCCGGACCGATGCCATCGGCCTGGCCCCGGCAACGGCCGGCAAGCTCGACGCGCAGATCACCGCCGTCGAATACCAGGGCACCCACGTGTCCGTCACCGCCCGCACAATCGGCGATCAGGACGTCACCGCGCTGGTCGCGGAGCGGGCCTTCTTTGAGCACCCCAACAACCCGGGCGACCGCGTCGGTCTGACCTGGGAGGACCAAGACCTTCACCACCTGACGACGTGACCCACACCCGACACGGAGAGTAGAGATGACCAAAGTGAACAGACGGACCCTGCTGAAGGGCGGCACCGCCTTTGCCGCCGGCACCACCCTCGGCGCCCCGATGATCTGGGCCCAGAACATCAAGGACGTGACCCTGCGCCAGTTCGGCACCGGCGTGTCCAACCTCAACGAGGTGGCGCAGAAGGTGAAGGAAGACCTCGGCTTCACCCTCGAGATGACGGCCCTCGATTCCGACAGCGTGACACAGCGCGCGGCCACCCAGCCGGGCAGCTTCGACATCGCCGACATCGAATACTGGATCTGCAAGAAGGTCTGGCCGACCGGCAACCTACAGGCGATGGATACCTCCAGGATCGCCAACTACGACAACATCGTGGGCATCTTCCGCAATGGCCTGCTGACCCCCGAAAGCACCATCGCCCAAGGCACCGCGCCCCACACGGTCGGCTTTACCTCCGGCCCGGAAGGCACGGATTTCGTTCAGGAAGAATCCGGCTGGATGACCCTGATCCCGACGATCTACAATGCCGATACCCTGGGCATCCGCCCCGACCTGATCGGGCGGCCCATCACCAACTGGTCCGAGCTTCTGAACCCCGAGTTCAAGGGCAAGGCCTCGATCCTCGACATCTCCTCCATCGGGATCATGGACATGGCGATGGTCGTGGAATCGATGGGTGAATACACCTATCCCGACAAGGGCAACATGACCCGCGAAGAGATCGACCTGACCATCGGCATCTTCACCGAAGCCAAGCGGAACGGCCAGTTCCGCGCCTTCTGGAAGTCCTTCGACGAAAGCGTGAACCTGATGGCGTCGGGCGAAGTCGTCATCCAGTCGATGTGGTCGCCCGCGATCACCGCCGTGAAGGCCAAGGGCGTGCCTTGCGTCTATCAACCGCTCGAGGAAGGCTATCGCTCCTGGGGCGGCGGCATCGGCCTGTCGGCGGCGCTGACCGGGCTGGAGCGGGACGCGGCCTATGAATACATCAACTGGTATCTGGACGGCTGGGTCGGCGGGTTCCTGATGCGGCAGGGCTATTATTCCGCCGTGCCCGAGACCTCCAAGAACCACATGTCCGAGAACGAGTGGGGCTATTGGTTCGAGGGCAAGGCCGCGACCGACACCATCACCTCGCCCTTCGGCGACCCGCTGGCCCAGGCCGGAGAGCTGCGCGACGGCGGGTCGTTCTATGACCGGATGGGGGCCGTGGCCTGCTGGAACGCCGTGATGGACGAAAACCAGTACATGGTCCGCAAGTGGAACGAGTTCATCGCGGCCTGACCCCCTTGGGGGCGCTTTAACAGCGCCCCCTAACCCAAGGATTACAATGGAAAAGATACTGGCAAACCGCGCCATCGGCGGATGGCTGATGGCCCTGCCGCTGGTGGTCGTGCTGGTGCTTTTCCTGGTGCTTCCCATCATCCTGATCGTGGTGGTCAGCTTCTGGCAGGCCACCGAATTCTCGATCATCCCCGCCTTCGTCTGGGAGAATTACGAGTTCCTCTTCGGCTCGCCTGTGACCTACCGCGTATTCCTCAACACCTTCAAATACGCTGCCATCACCTGGGCCCTGACCCTGGGCATCGGTTTCACCGTGGCCTATTTCCTGGCCTTCCACATCCGCACCCAGACTTGGCAGATCGCGCTGTTCCTGCTCTGCACGATCCCGTTCTGGACGTCGAACATCATCCGCATGATCAGCTGGATCCCGTTTCTGGGCCGCAACGGCATCGCCAATTCGGCGCTGATGTCCTGGGGGGTGATCGACGCGCCGCTCGAATGGCTCCTGTTCAGCGACTTCGCCGTCATCCTGGCGTTCGTCCACCTCTACACGCTTTTCATGGTGGTTCCGATCTTCAATACCATGATGCGCATCGACAAAAGCCTGATCGAGGCGGCGCGCGATGCCGGCGCCTCGGGGGTTCAGATCCTGTGGAATGTCATCATCCCGCTGACCAAGCCGGGCATCATGATCGGCACGATCTTTGTGGTCACGCTGGTGATGGGCGATTTCATCACCGTGCGTTTCATGTCGGGGTCGCAATCGGCCAACGTGGGGCGTCTGATTTCCAACGACATCTCGCTTCTGGCCTATCCGTCAGCGGCGGCGACGGCGGTGATCCTGCTGCTGACGGTTCTGATTGTCATCGGCATCCTGTTGCGCTTCGTCGACATCCGGAAGGAGCTTTGAATGGAACCCCGGTCCCGCTCATTCTATGTGCTGGCCGCCTTTTTCGGGCTGTTCCTGCTGTTCCTCTATGGGCCGACGATCACCATCGCGATCCTGTCGTTCCAGGGCCCGGGCGGCGGCCTGACCTTCCCCATGCGCGGCACGTCGCTCCACTGGTTCCGCGACCTTTTCGAGCAACAGGCCGTGGGCGACATATGGGGAAGTTTTCGGCGCAGCTTTGCCCTGGGCCTGATGGTCATGGTGACCACGGTCGTCGTCTCGGTCATGGGCGGGCTGGCGTTCCGCAAACGGTTTCCGGGGTCGGGCATGGTGTTCTACCTCATCATCACCTCGCTTGTGATTCCGTCGATCCTGATCTCGCTCGGCGTGGGCCTGATGTTCAGCCAGTCGGGAATGACGGTCCACTGGGCCACGTCGGGTTTCGGATCGCAGCTGACCTGGACCCTGCCCTTCGGCCTGCTCATCATGTTCGCCGTCTTCAACCGCTTCGACAAAAGCTATGAGGAGGCCGCCCGCGATCTGGGCGCGACCCCGTGGCAGACGTTGCGCCATGTCGTCCTGCCGATCATTGCGCCGTCGCTGATCGGGGTGGCGCTGTTCGGCTTCACGCTCAGCTATGACGAATTCGCACGGACCCTGCTGACCGCCGGAAGCTATAACACCCTGCCGCTCGAAATCTTCGGGATGACCACGAATGTGACGACGCCGGTTCTCTATGCGCTTGGCACGCTGACGACGGTGTTTTCGCTCATCATGATCGGCGTCTTTCTGGCGTTGGCGTGGCTTGGGGCGCGACGCCGCGCGCGGGCGGGGTCGGACGCGGGCGACGGGCTGGCATGATCGTCCTGATCAACCCAAACAGCACCGTGTCGATGACCGAAGCAATGCTGCGCACCGCCCGCGAAACCGTCCCCACGGCCGCGTTCGAGGGGTGGACGTCCCACGATGGCCCGCCCGCGATCCAGGGGCGCGAGGATGGCGAGGTCGCGACGCCGCCCCTCCTTGACCTCGTGGCCCGAGCGTCGGACGCAGGCGCGTGCGCGATCATCATCGCCTGTTTCGACGACACCGCGCTGGCCCAGGCGCGCAAGCTGGCCGCCTGCCCCGTGATCGGGATCGGTCAGGCCGCATATCACATGGCCGCCATGGCCGCCGAGCGGTTCTCGGTCGTCACCACGCTGCCGGTGTCGGTGCCCATCCTTGAAGAAAACATTTTCGCCTACGGTCTTGGCGGCCAATTGGGTCGGGTGCGCGCCAGCAACGTGCCCGTCCTGCACCTCGAGGCGGCAGCCGATGCCACGGAGCGCGTGTTGGCCGAGATCATCGCCGCCGACCGCGAAGACGGGGTCCGCGCCGTGGTGCTGGGATGTGGCGGCATGGTCGACATCGCGCGCCACGCCAAGGGCCGGACCCGCGCGCGTCTGATCGACGGGGTCCGGGCGGCGGCGCTGATCGCCAGCGGCCTCTGACCGGGGCGCAAACCGCCCGGCAAACTTGTATACCAGTTTCCATCGTGTAGGGATGGCGCCAGCATCCGGACGCGACGCAAACCTCGGGCACGACACATGACTTCGGAAAAGACGGTCGGCGACATCTATGCCGTGGCCTGGCCGCTGGCCCTCAAGGCCATCATGCTGCACGGCATCGTCGTCATCGACGCCTATCTCATCTCGGCCCTGGGCGAAGCGGCGCTGGCGGCCATGGGCCTGGCCGGGGCGCTTGTCGGGCTGTTGCTCGGCTTGCTCGTCGCCTTTTCCAACGCGACGCAGATCCGCATCGCGCAATCCTTCGGCATCCCCGACCCGGCGGTCCGCGAGGTCGGCCTGAAATCTGCCCTCGCAAGCGGCCTGACCATCAACCTCGTCTCGATCCTGCTCGGGTTGGTTTTCGTCGCCCTGTTCGGCCCCATGATCCTGCGCGGTTTTGCCCAGACCCCCTGGATCGCGGAACAGGCGCAGGCCTATCTGACCATCTTCGCCCTCGTCGTCGTGGCCGAGGCGTTCGGCCAAAGCCTCGACAGCTATTTCAACGGCTGCGGGCGCACCAAGCTGACGTTTTCCAGCTATCTCATCTCGATGCCCGTCAACGTCGGGGTCAGCATCGTGCTGATCCACGGCCTCCTTGGGGCGCCCGAACTGGGCGTCGCCGGGGCCGCCTGGGGCAGTGCGGCGGGCGCGATCCTGCGGGCGCTGTTCCTCGGGGTGCAGCTCCAGCGTCAGAACCGGTTCTTCCGCGATGTGGCGGGTTGGGCGCGCGGGCGCTTTGGTTGGGCCCTGCGGCGGCACTTTGCCTTTTCCTGGCCCATTGCGGCCACCTTCCTCAGCATGTCGGTCGGCACACAGGTCTGCGTGCTGATCTATGCCAGGATGGACATCACCGATTTCGCGGCCATCACCCTGATCATGCCCTGGGTTCAGGTCGCGGGCACCTTCGGCATGGCCTGGGCGCAGGCAACCGGCATCATCGTGGCGCAGCTTCTGGGGGCGTCCCTGGCCGAAGATGCGCTGGACAGCTTTCTCAGCCGCGCCTGGCGGGTCGCCTTCCTCGCCGCCGGTGTCGTCGCGGCGGTCTATCTGACGATCTGTCTCGCCTCCCCTTGGCTCTATCCCGATCTGGAGGCGCAGACCCGAACGGCGCTGATGCTGTTCCTGCCGACGCTGCTTCTGCTGCCGTTTCCAAAGGGGTCGAACGCGATCTGCGGTCAGACCCTGCGCGCGTCGGGCGACACGTTCCACGTGATGAACATCTTCATCGCCGGGCAATGGCTCTTCAAGGTGCCGATGACCCTGTTGTTCGTGGTGGTCCTGGACCTGTCCGTGGGATGGGTCTTTGCGCTGTTCCTGTTCGAGGAGCTGGTGAAGTTCCCGCCCTTCCACCTGCGCCTGTTCAAGGGCGGATGGAAGCGTGCGGACGTGCAGGCGGATTAATCGTCGAAGTAATCGGGGTTCCGGTCCAGGATCGCGTCGATGGTGGCATCCAGGCGCGACAGATGGATCATCCCCGCCTCGACCGCTCTTTCGGCATCACCGTTTTTCAGGCTGCTGCAGATCGCGGTGTGATCGTCCAGAAGCTGCCCCATCCGGTCTTCCTTGGCGATGCTGAGCCTGCACAGACGGTCGACGCTGGCCTTCTGGACGGCGATGATCTCGAACGCCCAATCGACGCGCGCGACTTTGCACAGGGCCTTGTGGAACGCATAGTCGAGCTGGCCGAAGACCTCGTAATCGCCATCTGCCACGGCCATGGCCTGCTGCGCCAAGGCTGCATCCAGCAACGCGTGATCTGCGGGCGTCGCCGTGCGGGCGGCCCGGCGCAGCACCTCGGCTTCGACGCAAGACCGGATGAAGCGCGACTTGGTCGTCTCGCGCACCGAAAAGCGCTTCACCTCGGTTGCCTTCTGCGGCCGGATCAGCAGCAGATCGAGGTTGGCAAGCCGACTGAAGGCGTCGCGGACCGGTTGGCGCGACACGCCGAAGCGCGTAGCGATATCCGCCTCGGAAATCTTGTCGCCCGGCAGCAACTCAAGCGAGACGATGGCCTCGTGCAGGTGATCAAACACCACGTCGACGCTTGTCCGGCGGTCCCTTGGTCGGGTTATTGTTGCCATCTGGCCGTCCTCCGAAGTCCGTCAACGAGTCTGTGGTGTGGCGCGCGCCGGTCCGCATTCGCTTGCCGCAAAGGCCCTCGGTCGATCCCCCAAGGCGGAAATCGCGAGATGAGCCACCACCGCACGCGGAATCGTCCTGCGGACCTTCGCCCCGGGATGAGTAAAAAGGACGTCTGGCGAAAAATCAATACTAGTATACTAGCTAGATTAGACTAGTATTCCACTTAGGGAATCCGAATCGTGCCGTCGAAAGATCGGTCGGTCGGACAGGGTACTTCGTCCATGGATTTGGGCGCGCGGGAGGGGTCATGGCAGGCGTCCAGCTTGAGAATATCGTGAAGGCCTATGGCGGTCTGCAAGTCGTCCACGGTATCGACCTGGAGGTCGAGGAGAAGGAATTCGTCGTCCTGGTCGGACCGTCCGGCTGCGGCAAGTCGACGACGCTGCGCATGATCGCGGGTCTCGAGGAAATCAGCGACGGCAAGCTCACCATCGACGGGCGCGTGATGAACCGCGTGGCCCCCAAGGACCGCGACGTGGCGATGGTGTTCCAGAACTACGCCCTCTATCCCCATCTGAACGTGGCCGAGAACATCGCCTTCGGCCTTCGTATCCGCAAGGAAAGCAAGCAGCATATCGACGATGCCGTGGCCGAGGTCGGCGGCATCCTGGGCCTCACCGAATACCTTGATCGCCGTCCGGCCGATCTGTCGGGCGGGCAGCGTCAGCGCGTGGCCATGGGCCGTGCCATCGTGCGGCAGCCCAAGGTGTTCCTCTTTGACGAGCCGCTTTCCAACCTTGACGCCAAGCTGCGCACGCAGATGCGCGCCGAGATCAAGCGCCTTCACAAACGTCTGGGCGCGACCAGCATCTATGTGACCCACGACCAGGTCGAGGCGATGACGCTGGCCGACCGGATCGTGGTGATGAACGATGGCCGGATCGAACAGATCGGCAGCCCGATGGAATTGTTCCTGAACCCTGCGAATTCCTTTGTCGCGGGCTTCCTGGGCGCGCCGCCCATGAACCAGATCAAGGCGAGCATCGTGAACGGCACCGATGGCCCCGTGGCCAGTTTCGCGGGCCAGAAGATCGCGCTCGCCCACCTGCCCGGCCTTCAGAACGCCGAAGGGCGCGAGGTGATCGTCGGCATCCGCCCAGAATACGCACAGATCGTCACCGAACCGCGCGACGGCGCGGTGATGGCCGACCTCGACCTGGTGGAAACCCTTGGATCCGAGGCGCTGCTGCACATGACCGTCGGCGGCGACCCCTTCGTGATCCGCACCGAAACGCTCGGTAACATCGCTACGCTGGACGCCGTCCGGGGGTTCACGGCGGCGCCCGAGCTGATCAAGGTGTTCGATGCCCAAACGGGAATGGCCCTGTCGGGTCAGATCCGCGTCGAATGAGCGTGACCGGCAACAAGGTCGGTGGCTCGACCGAAGAGCTCGTGATCGGGGCAAGCGAGGCGCTGCGCGACCGCAAGGCCGGGCGTGGCGCCCTGATCGTCGATCACATGCGGCGCGAATGGCAGCTTTACGTGATGCTGCTGCCGACGATCATCTGGCTGCTCGTGTTCCTCTACAAGCCGATGTACGGGCTTCAGATCGCCTTCAAGGACTACAGCGTCTTCCGGGGCATCGACGGCTCACCCTGGATCGGGCTCACGCATTTCGAGACGTTGTTCAACAACGACCAGTTCCTGCGCGCGCTCAAGAACACCGTCTACATCAGTTTCCTGAGCCTTCTGTTCGGCTTTCCCATGCCGATCCTCCTGGCGCTAATGTTCAACGAAGTCCTGAACCAGTGGTTCAAGAAGGCCGCGCAAACCATTGTTTATCTTCCACACTTCATTTCGTCGGTTATCATCGCGGGCATCGTAATCACGGCCTTCTCGCCCTCGGCGGGTATCGTGAACACCATCCTCGGGTGGTTCGGCCTCGACTCGATCTACTTCCTGACCAAGCCCGAATGGTTCCGGCCCATCTTCGTCGGCACCACCATCTGGCAGGAGGCGGGATTCCAATCCATCGTCTATCTGGCAGCCATCGCGGGCGTGTCGCCCACGCTCTACGAATCCGCCGTCGTGGACGGGGCCAGCCGCTGGCAGATGATGTGGAAGATCACCATTCCCACGATCATGCCGACGATCATCATCATGCTGATCATCCGCATCGGCAACATGCTCGAAGTGTCGTTCGAGATGATCATCCTGCTCTATCAGCCGGCCACCTATGCCACGGCGGATGTCGTCAACACCTTCATCTACCGTCAGGGTCTGTTGGGCGGGCAATACGACGTTGCCGCCGCTGCCGGCCTGTTCAACGCCGTCGTGGCCTTCGTGCTGGTGATCGGCGCGAACGCGGTCTCCAAGCGCTATTCGCGCACGTCGCTGTGGTGAGGGGGCCGAGATGACCAACATGAACCTCTATTCACGTGGCGACCGGGTTTTCGTCGTCCTGAACATGGTGCTGATCGGGCTTTTCACGATCTCGACGCTCTATCCGTTCATCTACATCGCGTCGCTGTCGATGTCCTCGGCCTTCGAGGCGCGGGCAGGCAATGTCATCCTGACGCCGGTCGGCTTCACGCTCGAGGCCTATTCCCGCGTCCTGTCCGAGCCTGGCTTCTGGACGAGCTATGGCAACACCTTCATCTACACCATCGGCGGCACTCTGATGAGCCTCGCGTTCATCATCCCCGGGGCCTATGCCCTGTCGCGTCCGCAGCTTTTCGGACGCCGGTTCTGGAACCTGATGGTGGCCTTCACCATGTGGTTCAACGCGGGCCTGATCCCGTTCTTCCTGAACTTCCGCGACCTGGGCCTTCTGGACAGCTATTTCGGCATCATCATCGGCTTCGCCGTCAACGGCTTCAACCTGATCCTGCTGCGCAACTTCTTCGAAGCGGTCCCGTCGAGCTTCGAGGAGGCGGCGCGGATGGACGGCGCCTCCGAGTTTCAGGTTCTCTGGAAGGTCTATGTCCCGCTCGCCAAGCCCGCCATCGCCACGGTCGCGCTGTTTTGCATCGTGGGCCGCTGGAACGGCTTCTTCTGGGCCATGGTCCTGCTTCAGGACGAAGACAAGATCCCGCTCCAGGTCTACCTGCGCAAGGTAATCTCGCAGCTGGCCGACGACGAGGAGTTTGCGGCGTCCCTGCTCTCGGCAAACTACTCCATGGAAACGATCAGCGCGGCGATCATCGTCTGCTCGATCATCCCCGTCCTCATCATTTACCCGTTCGTTCAGAAATACTTTAACAAAGGTATCCTGATGGGCGGCGTGAAGGAATGACCAATGAAATCCACGCATATAACTCTGGGAGGAAAACATGCGACATCTGACACTTGCAGCAGCTCTGCTCACCGCCACGGCCATGGCCGGGCCCGGCTTTGCCGACGGTCACCTGAGGATCGTCGACGAACCGCTGGAGCTGACGATCCACATGCACTGGCGCCGTTCGCAGGGCTATCAGGAGGATTACCCGGTCGAGGCCGCGGCCGCCGAAATGACGGGCATCTCGCTCAAGGACGCCACCGTCGGCACCAACACCACCGAAAGCCGCGAGGCGCACAACCTGCTGATCGCGTCGGGCAATATCCCCGACATCTTCGGCGGTGACGCGGTCCAGCAGTTCGTCAACGAATTCGGTCCCCAAGGCGCCTTCCTGCCGCTCAACGACCTGATCGACGAGCATGCGCCCAACATCAAGGCCTTCATGGAGGAATATCCCGAGCGGTTCGCCGCCGTGACGGCCGCTGACGGCAACCTCTACTACATCCCCTATTTCCCGGATGGCTTCTTCGGACGCGCCTATTTCATCCGGCAGGACTGGCTCGATGCCCTGGGGCTGGAGCAGCCGCAAAATGTCGAGGAACTCAAAGCGGTGCTCGAAGCGTTCCGCGACCAGGATCCGAACGGCAACGGCCTCAAGGACGAGATCCCCTTCTTCGGGCGCGACTTCGAAGAGATGATCCGTCTCGTCACCCTTTGGGACGGACGGTCCTCGGGGTCGGACACCTATCACGACTTCCTGGTCGAGGACGGAAAGGTCACCCATCCCTACATCGGCGAAGGCTATCGTGAGGGCATGGCGAACCTGGCAGAGTGGTATGCCGAAGGCCTGATCGATCCGGAAATCTTCACCCGGGGCAACCAGTCGCGCGACTATCTTCTGTCGGAGAACCTGGGCGGCATGACCCACGACTGGTTCGCATCGACCGCGGGCTACAACGACCGCCTCCAGGAAAGCATCGAAGGGTTCGCCTTCCTGCCGTTCATCCCGCCCGCCTCCATCTCGGGCGTGCGCATGGAGGAGCATCGTCGCATCCTGGTTAAACCGGACGGTTGGGCCATCGGCCACACCAACGAACACCCGGTCGAGACCATCAAGTACTTCGACTTCTGGTTCACCGAAGAAGGCCGCCGTCTGGGCAACTTCGGGATCGAGGGCGTGCATTACGACATGGTCGACGGCAAGCCCATCTACAAGGACGAGGTCCTGAACAACGACCAGTCGGTCGCGGCCCAGATGTACGCCATCGGCGCGCAGATGTTCCGGGGCTATCAGCAGGACTACGAGTACGAGAAGCAGTGGACGAACCAGATCGCGCTGGACGGCATCGCCCTTTACGAGGCCGGCGACTATCTTGTGCCCGACTTCCTGGGCGTGTCCTTCACTCCCGAAGAGCAGGCGGTCTATGACCGCTACTGGCCGACCATCCGGACCTACATGCTGGAGCGTCAACAGGCTTGGATCCTCGGCACCGGCGACATCCGTGCGGAGTGGGACGACTACCTTGAAACCCTGAACGAGATGGGTCTCGACCAGGTTCTCGAGGTGATGAACGTCGCCTACGCACGTCAGGGCGGCTGATCCTTCCCAGCCGACCACGGGCGCGGCCTTTCCCGGTCGCGCCCGTATTCCGTTTCTCTGTCCAGAAAGACCTGCGATGTCCGGCAAATCCCTTCCCCGTCTCGATGAACCCAAAGCCGGACGCCTGACCATCCAATACGCGCCCGCCGACGGCGTCGCCGTGGCGGAAAACCCGCCCCGCTTTTCCTGGCTCCCGGTGATCGAGGACGAGGCGCTCTTCGTTGTCCGGGTGTCGACGGACCCCGCCTATCCGGCCAAGACCACCCATGTGTTCGAGGGCATCGCCCTCAACTTCTTCACGCCCGACCGTGTCCTGCCGTCCGGCGACTACGTCTGGTCCTATGCCGTCTGGGACGCCGCCACCAAGGCGCCCGTCAGCACCTGGAGCAGCGACCGCAGCTTCCACATCGCCGACGACCTGCCCCAGACGCCCCTGCCCGGCCGCGCCACGCGCTTTGCCAAATCCGACCGCAGCCATCCGCGCCTGTGGCTGACGCAAGACCGGCTGTCGGACTTCCGCGCAGCGGTCGCCTCCGATCCCGATCACTGCACATGGTCGACCTTCTTCGACAAATCCGTCCTGCCCTGGATGGATCGCGACATCCTGCCCGAACCCGCCGGCTATCCGGGTCACAAGCGCGTCGCCGCCGTCTGGCGCAAGACCTACATCGACTGTCAGGAACTGCTCTATGCGATCCGGCATCTGGCCGTGGGCGGTCAGGTGACCCAGGATCCGGCGATGCTGGCGCGGGCCAAGGAGTGGCTTGTGTCGACCGCACGCTGGAATCCGTCGGGCACCACCTCGCGCAGCTATACCGACGAATGGGCCTTTCGCGTGAACCTGGCCCTCGCCTGGGGCTATGACTGGCTTCACGACCAGTTGGACGACGACGAACGCGCGCTGGTCCTGTCGGCCCTGCTGGCGCGCACGCGCGAAACGGCGGACCACGTCATCAAACACGCCAACATTCAGCTGTTCCCCTTCGACAGCCACGCCGTCCGCGCCGTGTCGGCGGTGCTGGTGCCCGCCGCCATCGCCATGCTGGACGACGCGCCCGAGGCCGAGGATTGGCTGCACTATTCCGTCGAATTCCTCTCGACCGTCTATTCGCCCTGGGGCGACGCAGACGGCGGTTGGGCCGAGGGGCCGCATTACTGGATGACCGGGATGGCCTATCTGATAGATGCGGCCAACCTGCTGCGCAGCTATACCGGCATCGACCTTTACCAACGTCCGTTCTTTCAACGGACGGGGGATTTCCCGCTCTATACCAAGGCGCCCGACACCCGCCGCGCGACCTTTGGCGACGACGCGACCCAAGGCGACCTTCCGGCCGTCAAGGTCGGCTTCAACCTGCGGCAATTCGCGGGCGTCACCGGCAACGGCGCCTATCAATGGTACTATGACGAGATCAAGCGCACCAACCCCGGCACCGAGATGGCGTTCTACAACTGGGGCTGGTGGGACTTCAATTTCGACGAGCTGGCCTATCGCACGGATTTCCCGATCATCGAGGCCGTGCCCCCCGCCGACGACGACCAGTTGCGCTGGTTCAAGGGGACGGGATGGGTCGCGATCCAGCACCGGATGCAGGACCCGGACAACCACATCCAGTTCGTGATGAAATCCTCGCCCTTCGGCGCGATCAGTCACAGCCACGGCGACCAGAATGCCTTCTGCCTGGCCGGCTTCGGCGAGGATCTGGCGGTGCAATCCGGCTATTACGTCGCCTTCAACAGCACCATGCATCAGAACTGGCGCCGCCAGACCCGCTCCAAGAACGCCATCCTGATCGACGGCAAGGGCCAATACGCGGGCAAGGACAAGGTGCGCGCCATGCAGTCGTCGGGCCGCATCGTCACTGCCGAGACGCGCGATGACCATATTTTCATCCGGGGCGACGCCACCGCCGCCTATCAATCCCTCTCGCCCGCCGTCACCGCCGTGACCCGCGATGTGCATTTCGTGCGCGACCAGTATTTCGTCATCGTCGACAGCATCGACGCGGATGAACCCGTGGCCATCGATTGGCTTCTGCACGCCAATGCCCCGATGACCCTGGGCGACGCGACCTTCCGCTATACCGGCGAAAAGGCGGGATTCTATGGCAAGTTCCTCTGGTCCGAGGCGGGCGCCCCGACCCTGTCGCAGAACACCGGCTTCCCGGACGTGGACCCGGCGGAATACGAGGGCCTGCCGGTCAGCACCTGCCTCACGGCCAGCTTCCCCAAGGCCATCCGCCACCGCATCGCGACCCTGCTGGTCCCCTATCCCGCCGCAGCGCCACGCCGGGTGTTCAGCTTCCTCGACGATCAGGGCTATGATTGCGATCTCTACTTCACCACTGCCGACGACCACAGCTACAAGGTCGTCGTTCCCAAGACATTCGACGTCGGGGCCTGACCCCCTTCGCTCCCGGAAGGACATCCCATGAAGCTTGCCGGCAAGACAGCCATCGTGACCGGAGGCGGCCGCGACATCGGCCGGGCCTGCGCCCTGAAACTCGCCGCCGAGGGGGCGCACGTCGCCATCAACTATTTCGCCAGCAGTGACGGTGCCGACAGGACCGTGGCCGAGATCACCGCCGCAGGCGGACAGGCCTTCGCGCTTCAGGGCGACCTTCAGACCGAAGCGGGCGCCGAGGCACTTGTCGCCAGAACCGTCGCGGAGTTCGGCGGCGTCGACATCCTGGTGAACAACTCCGGCGGGCTGATCGCGCGCAAGACCATCGCGGACATGTCGCTGGACCATTGGAACGCGGTCATGACGCTGAACCTGACCAGCACCTTCCTGATGGTGAAGGCCTGCCTGCCGCATCTGAAATCCGGGACCATCGTCAATCTGGCCAGCCAGGCCGCCCGCGACGGCGGCGGGCCGGGGTCGGTCGCCTATGCCGCCTCCAAGGGCGCGATCATGACGATGACGCGGGGCCTCGCCAAGGAGTTGGGGCCGAATGTGCGGGTCAATGCGCTCTGCCCCGGCATGATCGACACCGACTTCCACAACATCCACACGCCCGACGCAGCCCGCAAGGGATACGAGGCTGCGGCCCCCGTCAAACGGCAGGGCACCTCCGAGGATGTGGCCAACCTCGTGCTGTTCCTGGCCTGCGACGACTCGGCCTTCATCACGGGGGCCAATGTCGACATCAACGGCGGCATGCTCTTCAGCTGAGCCCCCCGATCCGCAGGCCCCCGCCTTGCATAGGTTTGCAAAACGGGTCACCCTTGGAACAGGAGGGTCCCATGCAGATCATCGTTGCGGGTGCGGGTATCGTCGGCGTGTCCTGCGCCATCTGGCTTCAGCGTGCGGGCCATGACGTCACCATTGTGGACCGGACGGGGCCCGCGACAGGCACCAGCCATGGCAATGCCGGCGTTCTGGCGGCGGGCGCGATCATCCCGGTGACGACCCCGGGCCTGCTTGGCCGCGCACCCGGAATGCTTCTGGACCGGGACGCGCCGCTGTTCCTTCGGTGGGCCTATCTGCCCCGGCTGTTGCCGTTCCTCTGGCGCTATCTGGGGCACGCGACCCCGGCCCATGTGGATCACTACGGGGCGGCCATGGCGCAGCTTCTGCACGACTCCCTCGACCAGCATCGCGCGCTGGCCCAGGGCACTCAGGCGGCGCACTACATCCATCCCGACGACTATTGCTTCGGCTACGCCACCCGCGCCGCGTACGACGCGGACCAGATGGCCTGGGACAGGCGCCGGGCTGCGGGCTTCGACTTCGAGGTGATGGACGGCGCAGAGTATGCGCAGGTCGACGCGGCCTTCGGCGACGCCTTCGAGGTGGTGGTCCGCTGCAAGAACCATGGCCGCATCTCCGACCCCGGGGCCTATGTGAAGGCGCTGGCCGATCACTTCGTCGAACAGGGCGGCCGGATCACCCTGGCCGAAATTACCGACCTTCAGATGGACGGGCGCGAGATCACTGCCCTGCGGACAAACAAGGGCGACCTGTCGGCCGACCGTATCGTCTTTGCCCTGGGCCCCTGGTCGCGCGCCATGGCCCGCAAACTGGGCCTCGACGTCCCCTTCGAGAGCGAGCGCGGCTATCACATCGAATTCGTCAACCCATCACGGATGCCGCGCAATCCGATGATGGTGGCCAGCGGCAAGTTCGTCCTGACCCCCATGGACGGGCGGCTGCGCGCGGCGGGCGTCATCGAATTCGGCGGGCTGGAGGCCGGGCCGAGCCGTCCGCCCTTCGACATGCTGCGCCGACAGGTGGCCCGGCTGATGCCCGACCTAGAATACGACGAGGTGGTCGAATGGATGGGCCACCGTCCCGCCCCTGCCGACAGCCTGCCGCTGATTGGCGCGAACGACCCGCAGGGCCGCAGTTTCAGCGCCTTCGGGCACCAGCACGTCGGGTTGACAGCTGGACCCAAAACGGGTCGGATCATCGCGGGTCTGATCGACGGGCATAAGCCGAACATGGATTTGGCACCATTTGACCCGCAGAAATTCGCTGCGCGCTGACCGCCGCAGTCAGGGAGAGTACCAATGAAAACATTCCTCACAACGACCTGTGTCGGCATGGTCGCCGCGACCACCGCGATGGCCGATGGCCATGCCCAGTCCTGGGACATGCCGATGGCCTATGCGGCCACCAACTTCCACTCCGAACAGGGTGTGATCTTTGCCGACAAGGTGCGGGAATACACCGACGGGGCCATCGACATCACCGTCCACCCCGGCGGGTCGCTGTTCGGCGGCGGCGATATCAAGCGGGCGATCCAGACGGGTCAGGTTCCCATCGGCGAACGCCTGATGTCGAGCCATGCGAACGAGACGCCGCTTCTGGGGTGGGACAACCTGCCCTTCGTCGCCACCAGCTATGAGGCGAACGAAAAGCTCTGGCAGGCCGCCAAGGACGTCGTCAACGAAGAACTGGCGGGCCAGCAGCTTGTCACGCTCTACACCTGCCCCTGGCCGGGTCAGGGCTTTTATTTCAACAAGGAAGTGAACGGGTCCGCCGATACGCAGGGCGTCAAGTTCCGGTCCTACAACACCGCGACCGCCACTTTTGCCGAAGAAATGGGCATGATCCCTGTGCAGGTCGAAGCCGCCGAACTGGCGCAGGCGCTGGCCACCGGCGTGGCCGAGGCGTTCATCTCTTCCGGCTCCACGGGCTATGACCAGAAGGTCTGGGAATACCTCAGCCACTACTACAAGGTGAACGCCTGGCTGCCGCGCAACTATGTCATGGTCAACAAGGGCGTATGGGATGCCCTCGACGCCGACACGCAGGCCGCCATTCAACGCGCCGCCGACGAGACCGGGGCAAGCTGCCTCGCCAAATCCGAAGAGCTGACGAATTTCTACTTCGACGGGCTGGCCGAGAACGGGATGACCGTCACCGACGCGGGCCCCGAATTCCTGGCCGAGCTGGAGACCATCGGCGCGGGCATGACCGCCGACTGGCTGGAACAGACCGGCGCGCAGGGTCAGGCCATCCTCGACGCCTACAACGCGAACTGAGCGAATACGGGGCCAGCCCTTTCACAGGCTGGCCCCTCTTCCATCGAAGGACCGAACGATGAATGACTGGTCGCCCGTCATGGGGCTGCCGCTTTGGGTCTGGCTGTTCGTCGTGCCAAGCCTGATCGGCGTGATCTGCCTCGTGGCCGGGCCGCGCCTGGAACCGGCGCTTCGCCCCCTGTGGCGGGGTCTCGACCGGCTCTATCTGCTCAGCGGGGCCATCGCGGCGGTCTTCATGCTGACCATCATCCTTCTGATCGTCAGCCAGATGATCGCCCGCTGGACCGGCGTCGCCCTTCCAGGCACGACCGAATTCGCGGGCTACGCCATGGCCGGGACATCGTTCTTCGCGCTTTGCCACGCGCTGACCCGGGGGGCGCATATCCGCGTCTCGATCATCCTGAACGCCAATGCCTTCCTGAAGAAGTGGCTCGACCTCTTTGCGGTTTTCGGCGCCGCCGTGATCGCCACCTATCTGGCGCGCTATGCGGTCAAGGCGAATATCTTTTCCGAGATGCTGAACGACCGGACCCAGGGACAGGACCAGATCCCCGAATGGGTCGTCACCCTGTTCACCCTGCCCGGGCGCGCCATCGGCGACTGGGGTCAGGCGTTCGCCGACGGCAGCGGCGCCTCGGTCTACACCCCCCTCTGGATCCCGCAGCTGTCGATGTCGGTGGGCACGATCCTTCTGGCCGTGGCGCTGTGGGACACGCTTTACCGGATGCTGGTGACCGGCGTGAACCCCATCGTGTCGGAGGCCGTCGAATGACCGAAGCCTACGCCACCATCGTCTTCCTGTTTGTCCTGTTCACCCTTCTGGGGTCGTCCATCTGGATCGGCCTGGCCCTGATGGGCGTCGCCTTCGTCGGGATGGAGCTGTTCACCACGCGGCCCGCGGGCGACGCGATGATCACCGTGATCTGGGCCGGGGCCAGCAGCTGGACCCTGACCGCCCTGCCCCTGTTCATCTGGATGGGCGAGATCCTCTATCGCACCCGCCTGAGCCAGGACATGTTCCGCGGCCTCGCCCCCTGGATGCGGTGGCTGCCGGGCGGGTTGCTTCACACCAACATCGCGGGCTGCACGGTCTTTGCCGCCGTCTCGGGGTCTTCGGCGGCGACGCTCACCACCGTGGGCAAGATGTCGATCCCCGAACTGCGCAAGCGCGGCTATCCCGAATACATGATCATCGGCACGCTGGCGGGGGCGGCGACGCTCGGCCTGATGATCCCGCCCTCGCTGACCCTGATCGTCTATGGCGTGTCGATCAACGAAAGCATCATCAAGCTCTTCATGGCGGGCATCATCCCGGGCCTCGTGCTCGCGGGGCTGTTCATGTCCTACATCGTTGCTTGGCACTACCTGCGCCGGGGCGAACGTCCGCCGCCCGAACCGCGCATCACCTTCGGCGAAATGCTGGCCGAAAGCCGGTTCCTGATCCCGGTGCTCTGCCTCGTTTTCGCGGTGATCGGGTCGATGTATTTCGGATGGGCCACCGCGACCGAGGCGGCCGCCGTCGGGGTCATCGGCTCCCTCATCCTTGCGGGGTTCCAGCGGTCGCTCACACCCTCGGCCTTCATCGAAAGCCTGATGGGCGCGACCCGGACATCCGCCATGATCGCGCTGATCCTGATGGGCGCGGCCTTCCTGTCGCTGTCGATGGGGTTCACCGGCCTGCCCCGCGCGCTCGCCGCCTGGATCGACGAATTGGGCCTGTCGCCCATCACCCTCATCGCCGCGCTGACCGTGTTCTACATCATCCTCGGCATGTTCCTCGACGGCATCTCGTCGGTCGTCCTGACCATGGCGATCGTCGAACCCATGATCCGGCAGGCCGGGATCGACGTGATCTGGTTCGGGATCTTCATCGTCGTGGTCGTGGAAATGGCACAGGTGACGCCGCCCATCGGGTTCAACCTCTTCGTGTTGCAGGGCATGACCCGGCACGAGATCGGCTATATCTCCAAGGTGGCCCTGCCGATGGTGGGCCTGATGCTGCTGATGGTGGTAATCCTGGTGGCGTTCCCGGGGCTGGCGACCTGGCTGCCGGACAACATCCGGCAATAGCGATGCGCCCCGCGATCACCGTTTTGCAACTCGACACGGGGTTTCCCCGCATTCCGGGCGACGTGGCCTGCCCCGACACCTATCTGGGCGCGGCAGAACTGCTGATCGTGCCGGGCGCCACCGTGCGTCGGATCGTCAGCGACCGCCCCGATCTGATCGACATCGCCCCCTTCGAGGCGGCGCTGGCAAGGGCACGGGGCGAGGTCATCGCCACATCCTGCGGGTTCCTGTCCTATTGGCAGGATCACCTGGCCCGCCGCACGAAGATGCCCGTCATCGCCTCGGCCCTGACCGCGCTGCCCCGGCTGGCCCGCGACCATGCGCCGGGTGAAATCCTGATCCTGACCTTCGATGCCGCACGGCTGAACCGTCTGCATCTGGGCGCGCAGGGCGACCACATGGCGGGGCTGGTCGGCCTGCCGCCGCAGATGCACCTGCGCCAGGTGATCGAGGACAACCGCGCCACGCTCGACCCCAATTTGGCCACGCGGGAACTGGTGGATTTCGTCACCGGATGCCAACGGCCCGGCCACCGCCACATCCTGCTCGAATGCACGAACCTGCCGCCCTATGCCGCGGCATTGCAACGGGCCACCGGCCTGCCGGTTTCGAGCATTCTGACGGAAGTAGAGGCGATGCGCCCCGGCACGGTTGCGCCGAAGTATCTGCCGGGACGCGTCGCCAGCTGAGGCCCTAGCGTGCCAACCATCCACCGTCGACGTTCAGAACGGCGCCGTGGATGTAATTCGCTGCGGGCGACGACAGGAAAACCGCCGTCTCCGCGATATCGTCAGCCTTGCCCCACCGTCCCGCCGGAATGCGGTCCAGGATGGCCTTGTTGCGGTCGGGATCGGCGCGCAGGGCTTCGGTGTTGTTCGTCTCGATATAACCGGGGGCGATTGCGTTGACGTTGACGCCCTTGGCCGCCCATTCGTTGGCCATGATCTTGGTCAGGCCCGCGACCCCGTGCTTGGACGCGGTATAGGACGGCACGCGGATGCCCCCCTGAAACGACAGGAGCGAGGCGATGTTGACGATCTTCCCGGCCCCGCGCGGCAGGGCCGCCCTGGCAAAGGCCTGACAGGTGAAGAACACCGCCTTCAGGTTCACGTCCATCACCGCGTCCCAGTCTTCTTCGGTGAAATCGACGCTGTCGTCGCGGCGGATGATGCCCGCGTTGTTTACCAGGATGTCCACCTGCCGGTCCGCGAACACATCGCGCGCGGCCATCGGGTCGGCAAAGTCGAGCGTCATCGCCTCGGCACTGGCGATCTGGGCCACCGTCTCGTCGCAAGACGACCGGCCGGCACAGATCACATGCGCCCCGGCCCGGCCCATGGCCATCGCGATGGCCTGGCCGATGCCGGTATTCGCGCCGGTGACCAGCGCCGTCTGTCCGTCCAGACCGAAGGGGGTCATCGCAGCTCGTCCATTCCGACCATGTCCATATCGGTGAAATCGACGTTGTCGCCCGCCATGGTCCAGCAGAAGGTATAGGCCGCCGTGCCCGCACCGCAGTGGATCGACCAGGGCGGCGAGATCACGGCCTCTTCGTTGGCCATGACGATGTGGCGCGTCTCTTCGGGCTTGCCCATGAAGTGGAAAACGCGCGCATCTTCCGGGACGTCGTAATAGAGATAGGCTTCCATCCGGCGGTCATGCAGGTGGGCCGGCATCGTGTTCCACAGGCTGCCCGGCTGAAACTGGGTGTAGCCCATCAGAAGCTGGCACGTCTCGCAGACTTCGGGGTGCAGGAACTGGATGATGACCCGCTCGTTCGCCGTCTCGCGGCTGCCCAACTCGACCCGGCGCGCGTCCGACAGTTTGATGAGCTTGGTCGGACAGGTGCGGTGCGCGGGCGAGGAGGTGATATAGAACCGCCCCGCACCCGAGAACGTCACCGGACCGCCGCCCATGCCGACATAGAGCAGCTCACCGTTTTCCAGCCTATACGTCTCGCCACCGACCTCGACCTGGCCCGTCTCGCCGATGTTGAGGATGCCCATTTCACGGCGATCGAGGAAATTCGGCGTTCCCGTCTCGGCCACTTGGTCCAGCGTCAGGCTGCCCGATCCGGGCACGGCCGATCCCAGGATCAGACGATCGTAATGGGTGTAGACGAGGTTGATTTCGCCCGTCGCGAACAGCCCGCCCTTGTGGAAATGGTCGCGCAGACCGGTGGTGTCCAGCGACTTGGCCGTGGTCGCGTCGATGGCGTGGCGGGTTTCGGTTTTCAGGGTCATTGTCGCTCTCTTCACAAAAAATCGTCGCGGCGCGGGGTGAAGCAATCCACCAGGCGGCCGGGTTCCAGACAGACGCAGCCGTGGACCGCGTTCGAAGGGATCACGAAGCTGTCGCCCGGGCCCACTTCGAAGGTGTCGCCATCCATGGAAAAACGGAATCGACCGCTTTCCACGAAGGTCGACTGGACGTGGGGATGGTTGTGCAGCGCACCTTCCGCCCCCTTGGCCTCGAATCCGAAGGCCACCACCATCAGGTCCGGGTGATCGGCAAGGACCTGCCGCGTCACGTTTTCCCCTGCCTGTACGATTGGATGCGATGCCATCGTCGTTTGCCTCCGATAATCCCCGAGTCTCTAACTGGTATGATAGTATACCAGTTTCACGAAAGGAAGCGGCTTTCGAAAATCCGTCGGGGATTATTCGACCTTTTTACGCGGCCGCAGGGCGCAGCCCCAACATCTGCCGCGCCTCTTGCCAGGTGGCGACGGGGCGGTCATGTTTCGCGCAAAGGTCGACCACGCGCCGGACCAGCGCCGCGTTCGACGGGGCCAATGTCGCGCGGTCCAGCCGGACATTGTCCTCCAGCCCCGTGCGCGTGTGGCCCCCCGCCGCGATGGCCCATTCATTGACCACGATCTGCTGCGCCCCGATTCCCGCCGCGCACCATTCGGCATCGGGCGCACGGCTGCGCATGATCTCCACATAGAAGTCGAAGACGGTCCGGTCGGCGGGCATCGCGTTCTTCACCCCCATCACGAACTGCACGTAGAGCGGCCCGAACAGCGCGCCCGCCTTGTGCATCTCGATCGCGCGCAGGATGTGGCTCAGATCGAAGGCCTCCACCTCGGGCACCACCTCGTGGGTCCGCATCTCGGAGGCGAGCCAGTCCACCAGGTCGGGCGGGTTCTCGTAAACGCGGGTCGGGAAGTTGTTGGACCCCACCGAAAGCGACGCCATGTCGGGCCGCAGGGGCAACATTCCGCCCCGTGCCTGCCCCGCGCCCGACCGCCCGCCGGTCGACAATTGCACGATCATGCCGGGGCAATGCGTCTCCAGCCCCTCTTTCAGGCGGGCGAACCGCTCGGGGTCGGAGGTGGGCGCGCCCGCATCGTCGCGCACGTGGCAATGGGCGATGCTGGCCCCCGCCTCGAAGGCTTCCTGCGTCGATTCGATCTGTTCGGCCACGGTGATCGGCACCGCCGGATTGTCGGCCTTGGTCGGGACGGACCCGGTGATGGCGACGCAGATGATGCAGGGTTTCGTCATGGGCAGATCACTCAGGCGTCGAAGAAGACGGTTTCGTCCTCTCCCTGAAGGTGGATGTCGAAGCGATAGGCATCGGGGCCGTCCGGCGCGGCGATCAGGGTTCCGCGTCGCCCGTCAGGCACGAGGGCCAGCACAGGGTCGGCGTCGTTCGCCGCCCCCTCGTCCCCGAAGTAAAGACGCGTGTGCAGCCCGATGTTGATCCCCCGCGCCACGATCCAGAGCGTCAGGTGCGGGGCAATTCCTGGGCCCGTCGAACCCGGCCTGATCGTGTCAAACCGCCATTCGCCCGTCTCGAAATCGGGAATGACGCGGCCCCAACCCCGGAATCCCTCGGCACCGTATCGCCCCGCCGCGTCTGCCTGCCACACCTCGATCAGGGCGTCGGCCACGGGCGCGCCCTTCCCGTCGATCACGCGGCCCGACACGGTGATCCGCGCGCCCTGAGCGTCGCCCGCGATCTCTCGGCCCAGATCGGCCAGCGCCCCGTCGATGCCCGCCGCCGTCGGGGCCAGCCCGATGTGAACATAGGGCCCCGCAGTCTGGGACGGGGTTTCGCGAAGGCGGTCGGAACGCTCGGCCATGGTCACATTCCCTCGGGTCGGTTTTCGAACACCGTCGCCGCCCGTCCGCGCAACACGATGTCGAAGCGATAGGCCACGCTGTCGAAGGGCACGGTCGCCTCAAGGTCCAGCCGCGCCACCAGCCGGTCGCGCGCCGCCGGGTCGGGCAAGGCCCGGACAATGGCGCAATGGGGGATCAGCGGATCGCCCTGAAAATAGCACTGGGTGATGAGGCGCTGCGCGAAGGCCGTCCCGAAGATCGACAGGTGGATATGCGCGGGCCGCCAGCTGTTGGCACTGTTGGGCCAGGGATAGGCGCCGGGTTTAACGGTGTGAAAGGAATAGGCCCCGTCCGCCCCGGTCAGCACCCGCCCGCAGCCCGCGAAATTCGGATCGAGCGCCGCCAGATAGCCGTCGACCCGGTGGCGATAGCGCCCCCCGGCATTGGCCTGCCAGACTTCGATCAGGGTGCCCGGCACCGGCCGCCCGTCCTGGTCCACGACGCGACCGTGCAGGATGATCCGCTCGCCGATGGCGCTTTGGCCGGGCGCGGCATGGTTGTGCAGCAGGTCATTGTCCCCCGCCGCCACATCGCCATGGCCGAACACCGGCCCCGAAAGCTCGCTCGGCGTGGGCGGCAGGCGCAGCAGCGGATTGGCCGGGGCGCGCGCCACGGTCGTGCGATATTCGGGCGTCAGCGCGGGCGGCTGCCATCCCCAATCGCGCGGCGTGAACGCCATGTCCCCTTGTCCGCCCATCCCGCTTATCCGGCGGCCATCTCGGCCAGCGTCGTCTTGGCCAGCTTCAGCGCATGATTGGCGCGGGGCACGCCGGCATAGATGGCGACATGCTGGAACACCTCGGTGATGTCCTGTTCGCTGGCCCCCGTGTTGGCCGTCGCGCGGACATGCATCGGGATCTCCTCGAAATTGCCGGTCGCCGCCAGGATCGCCAGCACCAGCATCGAGCGTTCGCGCCGGGTGATCGCGTCCGACGCCCAGACCGTGCCCCAACAGGCCTCGGTCACCAGCGACTGAAAGGGTTGATCGACGGCCGTGGCGTTGCGGGCAGAGCGGTCCACATGGGCATCGCCCAGAACTTCGCGGCGAATGCGCTCTCCGGTGGCAAGGCGATCGGTCATGACAAAACTCCCTTTGTCGGTATCAGGTCAGGCGGGGGACGCGGGCTCATCCCCGCGACCCCGCCGCAATTGCAGCACGACGATCGGCAGCAGGGCCACCGCCCCGATCCCCATCGTCAAAAGGCCGGGCGCGATGAACAGGAAGGACACGAGCGCCAGATACACCCGCTCCCACATCGAAAGCCGCGCCAGCAGAAACCCCGAGAAGGCCGCCCCGAGCGCTGCGATCCCCAGCATCGCCCCGGTCAGCGTGACGGCAAATGCTCCCCAGCTGAATCCCTGCGCCACCAGAAGAAGCGAGGGCGAATAGACGAAGACAAAGGGCACCAGCGCCTTGGCGATGCCCAGTCGGAAGGCGGTGTTGCCGGTCTTGAACGGGTTCGACCCGGCGATCCCGGCGGCGGCATAGGCGGCCAGTGCGACGGGTGGCGTGATGTCGGCCAGCACGCCGTAATAGAACACGAAGAAATGCGCGACGATGGGTTCCACCTGAAGGATCTGGAACGCCCCCGCCGTGACCGACACGAGGATGATATAGGTCGCCGTCGTCGGCACCCCGGCCCCCATCACAATGCAGGCGATGGCCACCAGCACGAGCGAGAAGAACAGCGACCATTGCTGCACGTCGAAGATGTTGAGCAGTGGCAGCGACGCGAACAACTGGCCGATGTCGCTGGCCGTCCCGACCACGATGGCGCCGACGCGGAACCCCGTCCCGGTCAGGGTGACGACGCCGACGATGATCCCGACACAGGCCGCCGCCGCGCCGATGGCGATGGTGCCCCGCGCGCCCATGGCCAGCGCCTCGAGCAGGGCGCGGATGCCGAACAGATCCTCGGGCGGGGCGACCCCGGCGGCCTTGGCCTGCGCCCGGGCGATCCCATTCTGCATGAAGCCCACCACGACGCAGGAGATGATGGCATAGACGGCGGCGTAACTGGGCGTGCGCCCGTCGACGATCAGGTAGATCAGCACCACAAGCGGCGCGATGGTCAGCCAGCCCGACCGCAGAACGGCGAACAGCTGCGGCATCTCGGCGGCGGTCAAGCCGCGCAGGCCCAGCTTCTTGGCCTCCAGATGCACCATGATGAAGATGCCGAAATAATGCAGGAGCGCCGGAAACAGCGCCGCCAGCAGAATGTCCCGCAGGGGAATGTTCAGGTATTCCACCATGATGAAGGCCGCGGCCCCCATGACCGGCGGCGTGATCTGCCCCCCGGTCGAGGCCGTGGCCTCGGTCGCGGCGGCGAATTCCTTGGGGTATCCGATCCGCTTCATCGCCGGAATGGTCAGCGCACCAGTCGTCACGGTGTTCCCGATGGACGAGCCGGAAATCGACCCCATGAAGGCCGAGGCGACGATGGCCACCTTGGCCGGCCCGCCGGAATAGCGCCCGGCCAGAACCGTTGCCAGATCGATGAACAACTGGCCCAGCCCGACCCGCGTGGCCAGCGCCCCGAACACCACGAACAGGAAAACGTATTTCGCCATGGCTCCGATCGCCACGCCGTAAATCCCCTGATTGGTCATGTAGATGTGGTTGACGAAGCCAAGCCAGCTTGTCCCCCCATGCTTCAGCGCACCGGGAAACACCGGCCCATAAAGCGCATAGAGGATAAACCCCATGGCGATGATCGGCAGGGTCGGCCCGATGGACCGGCGCGCCACCTCCAACGTGATGACCAGAAGGGCCGTGCCCATGAAGATCTCGAACGATCCGGGGTTGTCGACGCGCAGAGACACCACTTCGGGCGGCAGAAGCGGCAGGTAAAGCGCCGCCCCCACGGCCAGCACCGCAAAGACGATGTCGAGGATGTTGATCCCGTCGAAGCTGTACCAGTTGCGTTCGACCTCCGTTCCTTCCGGCGCGCGCCGCCACGAGAACAGCAGGAACCCCAGACCCAGCACGAAGGCCAGATGGATGCCGAAGTGCAAAAGCTCCCGGATGAGGGCGAAACCCGCCGCATAGAAATGATAGACCGACATCGCCACGAGCGCCGCGAAGATGATCCCGCTCATGATCGGCCCGGTCGGACGATGGGCGGTCTCGGGGTCGAACTTGCGCTCGATGGCGGCAAGCTCCTGGGCAGACAGGCTGCCGGTGTCGGTCGCACTCATGGGGGCCTCGCGGGTCGAAGGCGGACGACCGCGCGGGCCGCCCGTCAATCGGAAAGAAGTGGGGCGGACCGCATCGGCCCGCCCCGGTCAGCCTTATTCCAGAAGGCCAGCCTCGCGGTAGAACCGTTCGGCCCCGGGATGCAGCGGCACGCCGACCCCGTCGAGCGCCGTCTCGGGCGTGATTGTCTGGCCCTTGGCATGGCCCACGTCCAGCAGGACGCGGGTTTCGGCGTTCCAGAGCGCCTTGGTGATGTTGTAGATCAACTCCTCGTCCTTGTCGGCGCTGGTGAACCACTGGGCCCCGACCGAAATGGTCTTGGCACCGGCCACGCCCTCATAGGTGCCTTCGGGGATCTCGCTGGCGGCAAAGAAGCCATGCTGGTCCACGAGCGCCTCAGCCACGGCCCCGTCGATTGGCACGATCTTGATGTCGGCGGCCGAAGCCAGCTCGACAACCGCGCCCGTGGGATAGCCCGCGACCGCAAAGAAGGCGTCGATCTGCCCGTTGCGCAGCGCCTCGGCGGCGGCATTGCCCTTGAGCGCCTCGACGGTGATGTCGTCCTGGCTCAGCCCGCCGGCCTCGAGGATGAGGTTGGCGTCCACATAGGTGCCCGACCCCGGCTCATCCAGCGACACGCGCTTGCCCGCAAGGTCCGCGACCGAATTGATGCCGCTGTCGGCCAGCGCGACCAGATGGATATGCTCCTCGAACAGCGCCGCGATGGTGCGCAGGCTTTCCGCCGGGGGCTGGCCTTCCTGGGTGCCGGTGCCGGTAAAGGCCCAGTATGCCACGTCCGACTGGGCGAACCCGCTGTCGCGCAGGCCCGAGACGATGGCGTTGATGTTGTCGACCGACCCGCGCGACGACACCGCCGACGCGATCAGCCCTTCGACCCCGCAGCTGCCGCCGTCGCCGCATTCGCGCGACCCGGGCGGGCGCGAGATGGCGTTGGCGATCACACCGCCGACCGGGTAATAGGTGAATCCGGTGCCGCCGGTGCCGATGGTGAAGAACGTCAGCTCCTGTGCGGCAGACGACAGGGTCGTCATCGCCAGCACAGCCGTCGCTGCGGCGAATGTCTTGAATTTGTTGAGCATGTCAGCCCCCCTCCCTGGGGTTCGTTTCGGATGCGGGGCCGATTCCGCCCCCACTGAAACAAGCTTAACGTCCCCCTCCCCACACCGCGACCCCCTTTCGCGGCCCGGCTCTACCCCACGGCGCGCAGGTTCTGCACCGCCGCCGACTTGGGCAGACGCATCAACAGGACGGCGGTGCCGGTCACGCCGCACCGGGTCAGCGTCGCGGGCAGGTCGTCCAGCGTCGTCTCGATCAGGCGCTCGCTGCTGCGCGACACATCGGCGGCGATGACGACGCCCGTGTCGGGCGGCACCCCTTCGGCCAGGGCCGCATCGCGCATCGCTCCCGCCCCGGCGACCCCCATGTAGACCGCGACGCTCGTCCCCGGGTGCAAGTGGCGCGTCCAGTCCGGGGCCGGATCGCCGGGGCGGCAGGTGCCGGTGGCCAGCACCAGCGTGTCGGTCGCGCCCCGCTCGGTCAGGCTCTGGCCAAGGGCCGCGGCGGCACCGCTTGCCGCCGTCACGCCGGGCACCACCTCGACCGGGATGCCCGCGTCGCGCGCGGCGGCCAGTTCTTCGGTCGCGCGCCCGAAGATCGACGGATCGCCCGATTTCAGGCGCACCACCCGCCGCCCGCGCCGCGCCTCGGCCACGATCAGGGCGTTGATCCGGTCCTGCGGCCAGGCACAGGCACCGATCTCCTTGCCAACGAAGACCCGTTCGGCATCGCGCCGCGCCAGTTCCAGCACATCGGGATCGACCAGCCGGTCGTGGAAGATCACATCCGCCTCCTGCAACCGGGCCACGGCGCGCAAGGTCAGAAGATCGCGCGCCCCCGGCCCTGCCCCGACCAAGGCGATATGCCCCCGCCCCGCGCCGTCGGGCACCCGGCCCGCCTCGATCGCCGCCTTGACCTGCGCCGCCGCCTCCCGGGCGGCACCCCGGGCATGGGCCTGCGCCGGTGCACCCTCGAACATCCAGCGCCAGAAGGCCCGCCGCGCGGGGCGCGGAATGCGCTGCGCCACGGCAACGCGCAAGCGGCCCGCCAGTTCGGCCAATGCGCCCAGGTTCGGGTCCAGCATCGTCTCGATCTCGGTCTTCAGCATCCGACCCAGAACCGGGGCTGTCCCCTCGGTCCCGATGGCGACCACCACGGGCGCGCGGTCGACGATGGACGGTGTCGTCATGTCGCAAAGCTCCGGACGGTCCACCACGTTGACCGCCGCGCCCGCCGCCTTGGCCAGACCGTGCAGCGCCCCGTCCGTCCCGGGACAGCCGGTCGCAATGAAAACCAGTGCCGCATCCCGAAATGCCGCCGCAGTCACCTCCCGCTCCCAGATTGCACGCCCTTCGGCCACCAGCGCCGACAATTCGTCATCCAACGCGTCGGCCAGCAGGACCAGTGTCGCATCCGTCTTGCCCACCAGTCGCGCCTTCTGCGCCGCCTGCTCGCCGCCGCCCGCGATCACGACCCGGCGGCCCGTGGTGCGAATGAACATCGGAAAGGCTTTCATGGTGATCTCCTCAGGCGGGAACAAGATGGTCGAACGCAAGGGCCGCCGCCCCCACGGTCGCGTTGATGGTGGCCCGCCCGAAGGCACAGGGCGCGGACAGGGTTCCTTCCGCCTCGGTCAGGCGCCGGGTGTCGCCGATTGCGGGCTGCAGCACGGTCTCGAACCGTACCCCGCGCCGCAGACCGAACAGTGTCGCGGGCTTGCCCGGATGCCTCTCGAACTCTCCGCCGCCGCCTTTCAGGCAGACAAGGCCCGGTTGCCCCAGAAGGGCCGCCGCATCCGCCTGCAACGCGCGATAGGACGGATGGAACACGCCTTGCACCTGCGCCGCCGCCCCGAACGGGTTCAGCATCCGCAGCACCGTATTGATGCAGGACCGCAGGCCGAACACCGCCCGCAATTCCAACAGCCGCAACAGCGCGGGCGACACCGCCGACAGCGCGACAAAGGCGATCCCGTCCCGTTCCAGAACGTCTAGCGCATGCCCCGCGTCCCGCGCCTCGGTCACGCCCAGATCGGCCAGCCCCGCACGGATCACCGGCAATTGCGGCCCCGCCCCGTGCAGCAGGACCGGGGTTCCCTGCTGCGCCACGCGCTGCGCCGCCGCCAGAAACCAGGGCGCGCCCCGGGTACGCCCGGCGGCATAGCAAGGCCAGTCGAGCGCAACACCCCTGGCGGCCAGATCCAGCGACCGCCGCGCCGCGCGCACGAAACCCGCGATTTCTTCGGCCGTTTCGCCCTTCATCCGTAGCAGCATCAGCAGCGCGCCCACAGCCTCGGGCGCGGCATCCCCGGACAGCACTTCTTCCATGGCCGCCTCTGCCTCGCCTTCGGTCAGCGATCGGGCGCGCCCCGGACCCCGGCCCAGGGTGGCGACGGCGTGGGTCACGCTCATTCCGCCGCCGCCCGTACTGCAAGCCCCGCGATCAGAGCGGCGATTTCCGGCTTGCAGGAGCCGCAGTTGCTGCCTGCCCCCGTGCAGGCCTCGACGTCCATCCCGGCCTCGGCGGCGGCGACGATGGTGTTGCGCCCGACCCCGAGACAGGAACAGACCACCGGCCCGGGATCCAGCCGCCCGGCGCCACTGCGCCCCGACAGGACATCGGGCGCGATCTGCCCCAGAAGGCCCGCGACATGGGCCCGCTCCACGGCGACCGGACCGGGCGAGACGAACAGCGCCGCATGCAGCAGCCCATCCTCGAAGAATGCCAGTCGCACCTGACCGCTCACCCGGTCGGTGACGGTCTGGGGCGATGTGGTCAGCCCGAACATCGCCGCCGCCCTCCCGGCCCAATCCACCAGCGCGACATCGCCCGCCATCTCGACCGCCCAACCGCCTGCGATCCGCGACCGCGCCCAATAGGCGGCGTCGGGCGCAGGCTTCGACCGCGACACCGCAAAGCCGTACCAGACCGCCGGAAAGGGCGAAATCGCAACCCGTGCCGCCTTGAGGTCGGGCTGGCCCGAGACCGGATCGACCGCCCCGGGGATCAGCGCATCGACCCGACCGGCCGAGGCAAATTCCGCCGTCCAATGCATCGGGGCAAAGGGCGCGCCGGGCGCGACTCGGTCGGTCACCAGCACCCGAAGCAAGGCGCGACCAAGCGGGCTCTGGACCTGCGCGATGTCCGCCGCCCGAAGACCAAGGGTCACCGCATCCGCCGGGTGCAGTTCCAGAAACGGCTCGGCCAGATGACGGCTCAACCGCGGCGTCAGGGCCGAGCGTGTCATCGTGTGCCACTGGTCCCGAATGCGCCCGGTGTTCAGCCGGAACGGATAGCGTGGCTGCGACGCTGTCTCTTCGGGGGTTGCGACCGGGATCATGCGCCCGCGTCCGTCGGGGGTAAAGAACCCGCCCGCGCCAAAGAACCGCCCGCCCTGCCGCGCACCGCTTACCGGCCAGCGGGTCGGGGCCAGCGCGGCATAGCCCCGGTCGTCCAACCCGCTCAGGTCCGAGATGTCGAAATCGCGCCCCAGACGTCCCGCGATCCCCGACAGGGCGGCATGTTCGCGGAACACTTCGGCCGGGCTTGCATAGGAGAACGCCTCTCTCCATCCCATCCGACGCCCGACCTCGGCAAAGATATCCCAATCGGCCCGCGCAGATCCGGGTGCGGCCACGACGCCACGCTGACGGCTGATTGTGCGGTCCGAATTGGTGACCGTGCCGTCCTTTTCCGCCCATCCGAGGGCTGGCAAGACGATCTGCGCGCAGCGCGCCGTGTCGGTTGTCGCGTACATGTCGGACACCACCGACAGGTCGCAGGTCCGGATTGCCTCGGCCACGAGGTCGGCTTCGGGCATGGAGGCGACGGGATTGGTGCAGGCAATCCAGAGCGCCTTGATCTGGCCCGACCGCACCGCGCGGAACATGTCGATGGCCTTCAATCCCGGACGGTCGGCCACGGCGGGCGCATCCCAGAAGCGGCCCACGGCACTGCGATGGACCGGGTCCTCCAGGTCCAGATGTGCGGCCAGCATATTGGCCAGCCCCCCGACCTCGCGCCCGCCCATGGCATTGGGTTGGCCGGTCACCGACAGGGGGCCGCATCCGGGCCGTCCGATCCGCCCCGTCGCCAGATGGCAATTCAGGATCGCATTCACCTTGTCCGTGCCGCCCGTGGACTGGTTCACGCCCTGACTGAACACGGTCACCACGCGCTCCGACCGGGCCCAGAGGGCGTGGAACCCGGCCAAGTCCTCCGCACTCAACCCCGTGGTGCTTAGATCCCGCTGCGCCATGGCGACCGCCGCGTCCAGACCCGACACATGGGCCCCGACATAGGTGTGATCCACATGGCCATTCGCATGAAGATAGGCCAGCAAACCATTGAACAGGCTTGTATCACTGCCGCCGCGCAGCGCCAGATGCAGGTCGGCGGCATCGCAGGTCGCCGTCCGTCGCGGGTCGACCACGACCACCTTGGTGCCCCGCGCCGCCTTGGCCGCCACCAACCGTTGGAACAGCACCGGATGACACCAGGCCAGGTTGGACCCGACCAGCACCACAAGGTCCGCCTCGTCCAGATCTTCGTAGGTTCCGGGCACCGTATCGGACCCGAAGGCCCGCCGGTGCCCCGCCACGGTCGACGCCATGCAAAGCCGCGAGTTGGTGTCGATGTTCGCCGATCCCATGAACCCCTTCATCAGCTTGTTGGCGACGTAATAATCCTCGGTCAGCAACTGGCCCGACAGATAGAAGGCGACCGATCCCGGCCCGTGCCGTTCCAGCGTCGTGCGAAACCCGTCCGCCACACGGCTCAGGGCCACGTCCCACGACACATCTGCCCCATCAACGCGCGGCTGCAGCAGCCGCCCTTCGGACGTCAGCGTCTCGGCCAGCGCGCTGCCCTTGGAGCACAGCCGCCCGAAGTTCGCAGGGTGATCCGGATCGCCCCGAACCGACACCCCCTCGGGCCCCTGCCGCAGCAGGACACCGCACCCGACCCCGCAATAGGGACAGGTGGTGCGCGTCTCGTTCACGCAGCCCCCCGCAGCGCCAGTTTCGCGCCATCCAGCAACAACCGCCCACCTTCGATGCGCAGCGGATAGGTCTCCACCTGACCCGCGTCCGCGCCCTGCGCCGCGCCGGTTTCCAGCGAAAACACCCAGTTGTGCAGCGGACAGGTCACCGCGCGGCCATGCACGATCCCCTCGGACAGCGGCCCGCCCTTGTGCGGACAGCGGTCGGCAAGGGCATAAACCTCGTCCGCAGCGGGCCGGAACACCGCCACGCAACCAAGCCGCGTCTTGACCACGCGCGCGCCGCGCAGCGGGATATCCTCGGGGGTTCCGATGTCGATCCAGTTCATTCGGCGGCCTCCAGCGTGAGATCGGCGAGCGGCGCAAATCCGCGTGCGGCCTCGGGGGCGGCAAGATCCGCCCAGGGGTCGCGCTGATAGATCGACTGGCTGAGGGCAAAGGCCGCCACGAGGCGCGCCCGCTCCTCCGCGTCACCTACCCGCGCCTGCACCCAGTCGAGGCCGACCTTGGCAATCCATTTGTAGGGCCGATCCAGATATTTTGCGTTCTCGCGGTAGAGCTGGACGAAGGCGATGGTCCACTCGACCGCCTCGGCTTCGGTCGCGACCTTGCCCAATGGCTCGGTTTCCTTGACGTCCATCCCGGCGGCGCCGCCCACGCTGATCTCGAAGCCCGAGTCGACGCAGACGATGCCGAGGTCCTTGCATGTCGCCTCGGCGCAGTTGCGCGGACAGCCCGAGACCGCCAACTTGACCTTGTGCGGCGTCCACGACCCCCAGAGCGCCTTTTCCAGCTTGATGCCAAGACCCGTCGAATCCTGGGTGCCAAACCGGCAATGATCCGTCCCGACACAGGTTTTCACCGTCCGCAGGCCCTTGGAATAAGCGTGGCCCGATACCATCCCTGCGCGGTTCAGATCGGCCCAGATCGCCGGCAGGTCGACCCCCCGAACGCCCAATAGATCGATCCGCTGGCCGCCGGTCACCTTGACCGTCGGCACCTTGTACTTGTCGGCGGCATCGGCGATCGCGCGCAATTCATCGGGCGTCGTGATCCCGCCCCACATCCGCGGCACCACCGAGAAAGTCCCGTCTTTCTGGATATTTGCGTGGCGACGTTCATTCACGAACCGGCTTTGAGGATCGTCGCGGTATTCCAGCGGCCAGTCGGCCAGCAAGTAGAAATTGATCGCCGGACGACAGACATGGCAACCGTTCGGCGTCGACCACCCCAACTCCTGCCAGACGGCGGGCTGCGATTTCAGGGGCTTCGACTTGATCAGGCGGCGCACATCCTCATGGGTGAGGTCGGTGCATCCGCAGATCGGCTTGGCCGTCGGCAAGACGAATGCCTCGCCCAGCGTGACGGCAAGCAATTGCTCAACCAGCCCCGTGCAGGTCCCGCAGGAGGCCGAGGCCTTCGTCGTGGCGCGCACCGCATCCAGCGTGCCCGCCCCGCCCTCGATCGCGGTGGTGATCTGACCCTTGCACACGCCGTTGCAGCCGCAGATTTCTGCGTCAGCCGGTAAGGCTGCAACGGCCGCCATAGGGTCCAGCGCGGCCCCTCCCTGGAAACTCGGCCCGAAAATCAGGGTATCGCGCATCTCGGACACGTCGGTCGCATCCTTGATGAGGCCATGAAACCATCCACCGTCGCCCGTATCGCCGTACATCACGGCCCCGATCAAACGATTGTCCCTCAGAACCAGGCGCTTGTAGATGCCACGCCCGGGGTCGCGAAAGACGATATCCTCCCGGTCCTCGCCTTCGGCAAAATCGCCGGCCGAGAACAGATCGCACCCCGTGACCTTGAGTTTCGTCGCCGTCTCGCGATTGACGAAGGCCGCCTCCGCTCCGGTCAGGACCGCTGCCGCCACCTTCGCCTGATCGTAGAGCGGGGCGACAAGGCCGAACACCTGCCCGCCATGCTCCACGCATTCGCCGATGGCCAGCACGTCCGCATCCGAGGTCAGCATCTGGTCGTCCACATGCACCCCGCGCCCGACGGCCAGACCCGCCGCCTTGGCAAGTCCAGTCGATGGACGAATGCCCACGGCCATCACCAAGAGGTCACAGGGCAATTCCGTCCCGTCCTCCAGGATCAATGCCTGAACCTTACCATCCTTCCCCTTGATTTCCTTTGAATTCGCGCTGCACCGGATGTCGATTCCCCGGCCGACCAATTCGCGGCGCAGAAGGTATCCCGCGGCCTCGTCCAGCTGCCGCTCCATCAGGTGACCCATCAGGTGCACGACCGTGACCGACACGCCCCGCGCGTGCAGACCCGCCGCCGCTTCAAGGCCCAGAAGACCGCCCCCGATGACGACCGCACGCTGGCCCGCGGCCAGGCCCATCATCCGCTCGGTGTCCTCGAGGTCGCGGTAGGCGATCACCCCATCGAGGTCGTGACCCGGCAACGGGATGATGAACGGTTCGGACCCCGTGGCGATGACCAGCTTGTCATAGGGCAGAACGTCGCCCGAAGCGCCCGTCACCGTCCGCGCCTCCCGGTCGATCCGCGTCACCCGTTCACCGAAGCGACAGGCAACGCCCCGCTCGGCATAGAAGCCGTCGTCGTGGGTGACGATTTCGGAATAGGTCTTTTCGCCCGACAGGACAGGCGACAGCATGATCCGGTTATAGGTCCCACGCGGCTCTGCGTTGAACAGCGTGATATGCCAGCCACCCGCCTCGGTCACCAGCTCCACAAGGCGTCCGGCGGCCATTCCGGCCCCGATGATGATCAGATTTCGGGTCATTGTCCCGCCTTTCCCGCCAGAGGCAGGGGCGCGGGGGCGCCGACCGTCAGGCGGTGTGATTGAGGGTTTCGTCCATCAGAAACGCGTTGACCCGACCCAGCAGGACATCCCAGGCCTCCAACTCGTCCCCGGTCAGGGGTGCGGCATCCAGCGTGCGCAGGGTGCGCATCATGATATCGCCCACGATCGGGTACATTTCGCGCGTGACGCCGTATTCCACGTGGCGTTTCGCCAGATCCTGCAACGGTCTCAGGATCACGCCGGGGTTGAGCACATCGGCCACCAGAACAACCAGCATATCCTCGAACTTGGCGTATTGGGTGCTCAGGTCCGAATGGAACATCGGACGCACTTCGGGATGCGCCGAAAACAACTCCGCATAGAATGATCTGGCCAGCGGCGCGCCATTCTCGGAGATCCGACGCAGCGACCGCGACAACAGCCGGGCCTGCGTGTTCGTGACAAGTCCGTCCACCATATCCTCCGGCCAAACCGCGCTCGGTCCGATCCCTAAAGGCGAAAGGTTTCACAATTCCTAACAGATGGGTCATGTCTCACTCCGCCGCCATTGCCGGGCGTTTGGCGCGGGGCCGCGCGCCGTGCTCGTACTCTTCAAGGAAATCAAGGATTTCCTGGCGATAGTTATAGTAGTCCGGATGCTCCAGCAGGGCCTTGCGCGTGCGCGGGCGCGGCAGTTTGACCTCCGTGATCTTGCCGATGGTCGCCTGTGGGCCGTTGGTCATCATCACCACCCGGTCGGCCAGCAGAACCGCCTCGTCCACGTCGTGCGTCACGCAGATCGCGGTCACCTTGGTGCGCGACCAGACTTCCATCAGGACTTCCTGCAACTCCCACCGGGTGAGCGAATCCAGCATCCCGAACGGCTCATCCAGCAGAAGGAGCTTGGGCGACAGCGCGAAGGCCCGTGCGATCCCGACCCGCTGCTTCATCCCGTTCGACAGATCCGCCGCCTGCTTGTCCATCGCATCGGCCAGCCCCACGCGTTCCAGATAGTATTCCACCACATCCTGCCGTTCCGCGCGCGAGGCACGGGGATAGACCTTGTCGACGCCGATCGACACGTTCTCCTTGGCCGTCAGCCAGGGAAAGAGATTGGGCGACTGGAACACCACGGCCCGCTCGGGGTCCGCCCCCTCCACGTGTCGGCCGTCCAGCTTGATCGCGCCCTTCGAGATTGCGTTCAGCCCGGCGGCCATGGTCAGCACCGTCGACTTGCCGCAGCCCGAATGCCCGATCAGCGAGATGAACTCACCCCGGTCGATCTTCAGGTCGAAATCCTCGACCACGGTCAGCGGCCCCTTGGGCGTCGGATAGACCTTGTGCAGCTGGCTGAAATCCAGGAACCGGGTGTCGATCAGGCCTTCCTGCGCCTGGGCGACGGCCGCGGGCACGCCGTGGATCGGCGTCACATTCGGCAGCGTCCGCGTCCCCTCGATCCGCGCCTCGATCCCGATGTCCATCAGGTACTTGGTGACCTCTGACCGCAGCGCCTTGAACGTCTCGTCGCTGTTCATCGCACCCCGGTCGCGGGGCCGTGGCAGGGTCACGCGGAACTCCGTTCCCAGCCGACCTTCGGGGGTCAGCGTGACGATCCGGTCCGCCATGAGGATCGCTTCGTCCACGTCATTGGTCACCAGGACGCAGGTCTTGCGATCCGCCTCCCAGATCCCCACGATTTCATCTGCCAGGTTCGCCCGGGTCAACGCATCCAGCGCGCTCAGCGGCTCATCCAGCAACAGCACCTCGGGGTTCATGGCAAGCGCACGGGCCACCGATACCCGCTGCCGCATACCGCCCGACAATTCCGCCGGACGCCGCGTCGTGGCATGGCCCAACCCCACCATCCGGATGTATTTCGTCGCCCGCGCATCCCGCTCGGCCCGGGGCAGATCGCCTGCCACCGCATCCACGGCCAGCCGCACGTTTCCCTGCACCGTCAGCCAGGGCATCAGCGAATAGGACTGGAACACCAGCCCCCGTTCGGGCCCCGGCCCGGTGATCGGCGCACCGCGAAAGGTCGCCGTGCCGGTGTCGGGCATCTCCAGCCCGGCCAACAGGTTGACCAGCGTGGTCTTGCCCGTGCCCGAAAACCCCAGGATTGCCAGGAATTCCCCGTCGGCCACGTCAAGCGTCACATCGTCCAGAACCTCGACCCGGTCGGTGCCCGCGCCGAACCCCTTGCTGACGCCGCTCAATGTCAGGATGCCCATGACGTCCCCCTCAACGATGATTGGTGAAGGTGAAGGCGGCCTGGATGGCGTACATCAACCGGTCCAGCAGGAAGCCGATGATCCCGATGGTGAAGACCGCCACCATGATCTTGGCCAGGCTCTGCGACGACCCGTTCTGGAACTCGTCCCAGACGAATTTGCCCAGACCCGGGTTCTGCGCCAGCATCTCGGCGGCGATCAGGACCATCCAGCCGACACCGAGCGACAGGCGCAGACCCGTGAAGATCAGCGGCAGCGCCGAGGGCAGGACCAGCTTAGTGATCTTGGCCCATGTCCCCATCTTCAGAACCTTCGACACGCTGATCAGGTCCTTGTCGATACTGGCCACCCCGAGCGCCGTGTTGATGAGCGTCGGCCAGAGCGAGCAGAGCGTCACCGTGATCGCCGAGGTCAGGAACGACTTTGCAAAGAGACCGTCATTGGTCGCATAGACCGCCGAGACGATCATCGTGACGATGGGCAGCCAGGCCAGCGGGCTGACCGGCTTGAAGATCTGGATGATCGGGTTCAACGCTGCGTTTGCCGTCGGCGACAAGCCGGCCAGAATGCCCAGAGGCACGGCCAGCGCGGTGGCGATCAGGAAGCCGAAGAACACGGTAAAGATTGAGGTGCCGATCTGGTCATAGTAACTGGGCGCGCCGGTATAGGCGATGGCGCGCACCTCGTCGCCGCGCCCCGCTTCGATCAGGCGGGCGTTGCGCTGCTCCAGCCGGTCCAGGAACTGCGCTTCCTTTGCCGCCTTGGCCACGGCGTCCTGATGCAGGTTCACAGCTTCGGTCCAGACGGCAGTCGGCCCGGGCACCGCGCCGAGCGAGGTCTGCACCTGCGGCGCGAGCGTCCCCCAGAGGACTAGGAACGCCGCGATGGCCAGAAGCGGCACCCCCAACAGGCGCCACACATCGCCAAGATTGGACCGGGGACTTTCCCCCAGGGCCGCCTTGGCCAATGGCGTGGCCCAGCCGAGGCCCAGAACCGTCAGCCATTTGTCGGCACCCTGAATTCGTGTCAGCCAGCGGTCGCGCCGGGCCGTGTCGGTCAAGGCATTCGGGTCGATTGCGGTCACGTCGCGTTCCCTTCGATCATCTGTCCTGTCGCCGCCCGGTCGCTGCCCGTTTTTCGGGCGAAGGCGAATTGCTGCGGCGCGGCGGTGTACGGGGGGTGTACAGGGGGTGTACACATGTCACCCTCCTCTCCCGGCCCGAATTGCTGCGGATGCAGCATCGCGGGCCGGGGGTCGATCACCCCTGGATTTCGGTCCCGACGACCCGCTGCTCGCCCTTCAGGCCGATGGGCAGGCTGTCGATGTAGGCATTGGGCGCGCGGCCGTCGTAAGCGATGCCGTCGATAATGTCCCCGGCAGGTGTCGGCGCCTTGTAACCGTCGCTATCCCATGGGAAATCCGCCTCAGAGGCCAAGCCCTCGTCGACCAGAAGGCGCGCCGCCTCCAGGTAGATGTCGGGGCGATAGACCTTGCGCGCCATCTCGTCGTACCAGGCGTCGGTCTGCGGCTCGGCGATCTGGCCCCAACGGCGCATCTGCGTCAAATACCAGACCGCGTCCGAATAGAACGGATAGGTCGCGTTGTAGCGGAAAAATACATTGAAATCCGGGATTTCCCTGACATCCCCTGCCTCGAACTCGAAGGTGCCGGTCATCGACGCGGCAATCACGTCGCGGTCTGCGCCGACGTATTCCGGACGGCTCAGGATATCGACCGCCTCTTCGCGATTGGCGTTGTCGTTCTCGTCCAGCCAGATCGCCGCACGGATCAGCGCCTTGGTCAACGCCAGCGTGGTATTCGGGTTTTCCTCGGCGAATTCCGCCGTGATTCCAAAGACTTTCTCGGGGTTGTTCTTCCAGAGCTGATAGTCGGTGATGACGGGCACGCCGATCCCCTTGGCCACCGCCTGCTGGTTCCAGGGCTCGCCCACGGCATAGCCATAGATTGTTCCGGCCTCCATCGTGGCGGGCATCTGCGGCGGCGGCGTCACCGACAACAGGACGTCCGCTCCGATCTGCCCGGTCACGTTCTCGGGCGAATAGTATCCCGGCTCGAGCCCGCCGGCGGCCAGCCAATAGCGAATCTCGTAGTTGTGGGTCGAGACCGGGAAAACCATGCCCATGTTGAAGGGTTTTCCCTCGGCCCGATAGGCCTCGACAACCGGCGCCAGGGACGCGGCACTGATCGGATGTTGTGGCCGTCCATCGTCCATGCTGGGCACATGGGGGCGCATCGCCTCCCAGATTTCGTTCGACACCGTGATGCCGTTGCCGTTCAGATCCATCGAGAAGGGCGTGATGATATGCGCCTCGGTACCATAGCCGATCGTCGCGGCAAGTGGTTGACCGGCAAGCATATGTGCCCCGTCCAGCTGCCCGTCGATCACCCCGTCCAGAAGAACCTTCCAGTTCGCCTGCGCCTCGAGCGTCACGAACAGCCCCTCGTCGAGGAAATACCCCTGCTCATAGGCCACGGCGAGCGGGGCCATGTCGGTCAGCTTGATGAAACCAAAGGTCAGTTCGTCCTTTTCGAGATCCAGGATCTCGGCCATCGCGGGTGCCGTGCTCAGGGCCATGAGCCCCACACAAGTCAGGAAATTGCGCATCTATCTGTCCCCAGAAGTCATCCGTTCCAGATCTTTGGTGGAACGGGGAAAAACGAAAAAAGGCCGTCAAACAGCTGCGCGATCAAAAGGAGATGCGAAGCGGTTCGAGCGGCCTTGCCCGGAAGTGGCGTCCCAGTCTCGGGACAGCACGCAGACCCCGTTGTCTGCTCATCCCACAATCCCGCATCAGAACCAGAATCGCAAGTCCGTCGCTGCGATGCAGCACCAGAATTTCGGTCTTCGCCCAATTTTCGATCAATTTTCAGCATCAGGATCAAAAACGCGCCCATCAAAGAACCGATTTTCCGCCAGCAGCAGGCGTCCGCCTTCCGACGGAACGGCCGTGCCGGACCGGATGGCCCCCTCGACCTTGGACGACGCCCCGGGCAGCAAGGCGCCCGCAGGCCCCAGATGGCGGCGGTAGAGATCGCTACGGAACACGTCCTGAGCCGTCTTGACGGCCGCAGACCGCTCCAGCCCCAGACGCCCCGCCATGCGGGCCCCGATCCAGGCCGCTTGTGACCGCCAGGGGAAGGTCGCGGCCCCGTCGTGGAACTGCACGAAACCATCGACCCTGCGACTGTCTCCCTGGGGCGAGATCATCATGTGCCCGGTCAAGGCGCGGTCGATCCATTCGGCAGGCAAGTCCAGCCATTCCGGCCGCCCCAGCAATTCCGCCGCCGCGACATGGGCTTCGGGCTGGGCCAGCCAGCGTCCGGCCCGCCAGAGCGCCCGCATCAGCCGCCCCGTCAGATCCGGCTCGCTCTCGACCCAGTCACGGCGCAGGGCCAGAACCTTTTCGGGCGCGAAACTCCAGATTGCGCGGGACGGCAAGAGAAGCCGACCTGCCCCGCGTTCGACCGCAAGCGTGCCCCAGGGTTCGCCCACGCAGAAGGCGTCGATCTCTCCGGCGGCCAGCGCCTCGGCCATCAAGGGCGGCGGGATGGACCGGACAGAGAGCGCCTCGGGAGCGGGCAGACCAAGCGTTGTCAGCCAGAAGAATAACAACTCCGCATGCATCGAAAACGGGAACGGCACGCCGACACGCAAAGGGCCTTGGGCGGCGGCGATCAGGGCCCGTCCTGCAACCGTCGCATCGTCGAAGCCGAACGCTTCGGGGGGCATACGCCTTGCAAGCGCCTCGCTCACACCGATGGAAGTGCCGTTCACGGACAGGATCATGGGAGCGATGACCTGCCCCGCCGTCCCGCCAAGGCCGAGCGACATGGCCACGGGCACGGGCGACAACATATGCGCCGCCTCGACCGCGCCGAAGGTGAGCATATCGCGGGCCGATGACCAGGATGGCGCGCGCATAAGGTCAAGCGTCAGCCCCTCTTCTGCGGCGAAACCGATTTCGCGCGCCACGATCAGGGGGGCGGCGTCGACCAACGGCACCCAGGCCACGCGGAGCCGGACCCGCGTCATGACAACAGATCCGCCGCCGTGACCAGGGCCTGCGCCACGTCGCTGACCTTGCGGCCCTTGTCCATCGCGGTCTTGCGCAACAGGGCATAGGCCGCATCCTCGTCGAGGCCCCGCGCCTTCATCAACAGACCCTTCGCGCGGTCGATGACCTTGCGTTCCTCGAGCGCGCGACGGGTTTCGGACAGTTCATCCCGCAGGCGCCGGAACAGGTTGAACCGTGCGATTGCGGCCACCAGGACCGGGGCGACCCGTTCGGGGCGCAACTCGTCCACGACATAGGCCGACACCCCGGCCTCGATCGCGGCCTTGGTCAGGGCCATATCGCTGCCGCCGGCAAAGATGGCGACGGGCCGGTCGAGCGGCGCCGAGGCGAGCGTCAGTTCTTCCAACGTGTCGCGCGACGGATTGGCCACATCGATCAACACAACGTCCGGATTGCGGTCGGCGATGCGACGGGCGAGGCCGGAGGTATCGCCGATGACGTGGATGTCGTGATCGCCCGCCGCGCGCAATGCATCGACCAGAGCCAGCGCGCGGTCGCGGTCGGCCTCGACGATGACGATGGACAGGCGGTCGTTCATTCGGCGCTTGTGCGACACGGCCCGGACCGCTTCCATGGGAAGCCCACTGCCGCCACGGTCACAGACTGCAAGTGCTCGCAAAGCAGGCAATGTCGGCGCCTCGCGCCCGTGATCTCAGCAGGCCGCGTTTTCCGGCCTTGGCCCGACCGTCAGAACAGCTCCGCGCCGTTTGTCTGGGCCGCTGCCGGTGCCTCTTCCACCACCAGGGAGGAGCCTGGATAGCTGATCGTCAGAAGGCCCTGGACGGGCTTGAAGGCAATCCGGCGGGGTCGCGTTCCGCCCAGGTCCTGCTCCAGCAGGGTCAAGCCTTCAGCGGCCAGATACTCCAGACAGACGCGCGCGATATCGCCCCCGTGGTCGCGCCCGCGGCCAAGGGTGCGCGCGCCGCCGGCGATCCGGCACTGCATGTTGCGACGCGACGATCCCAGGTGGACCATTTCGTTCACCAATGCCTCCACCTCGGCCACGACCGAAGCACCGCCCAGGGGGCCGGGATCGACGCATTGGAAGATGTGATTCATGCCCCCGCAATTCAGCTGCGGGTCATGCAGGAAGATCGCCACGCAAGAGCCGAGCGTCGCGACAAGTGTCAGGTCGGGATCGGCGCTGACAGCGCGCATGCCCTGACCGATCTCGCTTTGGCGCCCCCGACACAAACCCAGATTTCGCATCGCATGCAGGGCGGCGTTTTCAGATGTCTGAGCAAAATCGACAGGCATCATATCTCCCCATGAATGTTCCAAGCGCTGTATCCAGTCCGGCAAGCCGCACGCCCTGACCCTCATCATCCGGCGCATTCCTGAACATCGGATTAACACCGTCACCCTTTCGTGACTTGGGCACGCGAAGCGAAGCGGGTATGGCGAACCAAACAGGAGTGCCCATGACCGACGCCCCCGCAGCCGCCCCGCGCCCAAACCGCCGCATGCTGATTCTGGGCGGCTGCGGCCTGTTGGCGGTTGGTGCCGCCGGTGTGGGCTTTGCCCGCCGCGACCGGTTCGAGGGGGCTGAAATGACCCCGCCCGAAGTTCTGGCCGCGGTTCAGGCGGGCGAGGTCATGCTGATCGACATTCGGCGGCCTGACGAGTGGACGGGCACCGGGATCGCGGAAGGAGCGCAACCGCTCGACATGCGACGCGACGACTTCGCCGAAGCGCTGGCCGTGCTGACCGGGGGCGACCTGGATCGGCCCGTCGCCTTGATCTGCGCGCGCGGCGTGCGCTCCGACCGGACGAGCGCCCGGCTGGCCGACGCGGGCTTCACGCGCATCATCGACGTGCCCGAGGGGATGCTCGGGTCCGCCGCCGGGCCCGGCTGGCTGGAACGCGGGCTGCCGGTGGTGCAACCTTGAAGGCTGGCATCGCTGCTGTCCTGCTAAGCCTCGCATCGGCGGCTCAGGCGCAGGTGTGCGACCGCGACGCCGCGCCCTGCTCCATCGACAGCGGCACCTATCACGTGGCCTTGCCCGCGACGCCTGAAGGCGACCTGCCCGCCGTGCTGTTCCTGCATGGCGCGGGCGGTACGGGGCGCGGCGTTCTGGGGATGACCGGAACGATCAAGGCGCTGACGGATCGGGGCTATGCGGTGATCGCGCCCGACGGTCTGCCCTGGCGGCCGGGGCGGAGCGGCGGCATCTGGTCGTTCCTGCCCGCCATCCAGCGCGACAAGGCGCGCGACGAACCCGCGTTCTTTGCCGCCGTCGTGGCAGATGCCGCCACCCGCTACGATGTCGATCCGGACCGGGTCGCGCTGGCCGGGTTTTCGGCGGGCGCCTTCATGGTCAACTATCTGGCCTGCGATACGCCCGAAGCCTTCGCCGCCTACGCGCCGGTGGCAGGCGGGTTCTGGCGGCCGCACCCCGAGAACTGCGCAGGACCCGTCCGGCTTTTGCACACCCACGGCTGGACAGACGGCACCGTCCCGCTGGAGGGGCGGCCGCTGCGCAACGGGGCCTGGTTGCAAGGCGACATCTTCGAGGGGCTTGGCCTCTGGCGCGCGGCGAACGGCTGCACCAGCCCGGCCCCCTCCGGCCATCGCACGACGGACGATTTCATGCGCCGCTACTGGACCTGTGCGGACGGATCGGCGCTGGAATTGGCGCTGTTTCCGGGTGGGCACGGGATGCCTGCGGGATGGGCCGACATGATGGTCGACTGGTTCGAGGGACTGCCCGAAAGCTGACTGTCACTCTGCCGGCTTGACCGTCAGGCTGGCCTTGATCTCGGCCCGCCATTGCGCGGCGCGGATCGCCACGAGCGGCGGACGAACCTCCTGCGGGGTGGCGAGCGTGCCGGGCATGGGCACCGCCGACAGACGCGACAGCGGGACCGCCAGCAGAAGGCTGGCCATGATCGGCATGAGCCAGAGCGAAATGAACCCCGTCACCATCCCGATCAGCAACAGCAGCCCCAGAACCGTCTCGAAGGCATGGAAGCGCAGCAGCGTCAGCCAGGATTGCGCCCCGCCTTCGCGCGATTGCGGGGTCCAGTCGAAGGCGCGCCCGGTCAGGGCCGACCCGACGGCCAGCGTCTGCTGCACCATCAGGATGGGCGCATAGGCGATGGAAACCACGATCTCGAAAATCAGCGAGCCGACAAAGCGCAAACCGCCGCCCACATGCGACAGCGGCGTGCCGGACACGATCAGCGCCAGCGCCCCGATCAGTTTTGGCGCCAGCAGCAGCGCATACATCGTGCCCATCAGCCAGATATGGTTCACGGGCGACATCTCGGGCCAGTTGGGCATCGTCGGATTGGTGGGCGAGAAATAGTTGATGACCGATTTCTCCTCGCTCACCCCGATGACCGCCCAGAGGGCCAGAAGCAGGAACCAGAGCGGCGACAGAAGATAGCCGACCGCGCCATGGAAGAGGTGAAACCGGCTGAGCGCATGGAACCCGCGGGTCCGCAACAAACCGAGATGTTGCAGGTTGCCCTTGCACCACCGACGATCCCGTAGAACGTGGTCGATCAGCGTGGGCGGCGTTTCCTCGAAAGAGCCGCGCAGACGGGGCAGGAAGCGGACGGACCAGCCGGCGCGGCGCAAAAGGCCCGCCTCGACGAAATCGTGGCTCAGAATCAGGTTGTCGCGCCCGCGAAGGTCGCGGATATGGGGCAGACCGGCCGAGGTGGCGAAGGCCCGGATGCGGATGATCGCGTTGTGGCCCCAATAGTTGCCCTCGCGACCCGTCCAGCGTGCAAGGCCTTCGGCGAGCGCCACGCCATAGATGGCATTCGCGAACTGCTGGCTGCGGGCGAACAAGGTGCGCGCACCGATCAGCTGCGGCAGCGACTGGATCAGGCCCGCGCCGGAGTCTCGCCCCATGGCATCGCAAAGGGCGCGGATGGCCCGCGCGCTCATCAGGCTGTCGGCGTCGAGCACCAGCATCGCGTCATGGCCGCCGCCCCACCCCGCAACCCATTGGGCCAGGTTGCCGACCTTGCGGTCGGTGTTCTCGGCTCGCCGACGATACCAGACGGCAGCCTGCGGCAGGCGCGCGCGGATGGCGTCGAAGGCCGCCTCTTCCTGCGCGGCACGGTCGGGATTGCGGGTGTCCGACAGGATATAGAGCGAATAGCGATGCGCGCCCGGCTCGGCGGCCAGCCGCTCCAGCATGGCGGCGGCATTGCCGAAGACGTCCCAGGGCGCCTCCTCGTAGACCGGGATCAGCAGCGCCACGTCCAGCGGCGTGACCGGTCCCGTTTCGATCGCGGGGCGGCGTGCCAGGGCCCAGGCCCCGGCGAGCATCGTGACGAAAGTCAGCGCAATCCAGAAGAAGCCGACGCCGATCAGGATCGCCAGAAGACCTTCGGCCCAGCTTGTCCCGTCGGTCGCGAACCACGACAGGAACCCCCAAAGGAGCAGCCCCGTCCCGATCATCGCAGGGAGAAAGGTTCCCATCCGCCAGCGCGCTGCCGACGGGTCCGCCGTCAGGATCGGCGCGGCATCATCCCGGAACCGCCGCGACAGATCCTGACGCGGATGCGCCAGCGGAGCGGGCGGCGGCATGGAGCCGGTAATGCGCGGCGCGGTCATGAGCGGGTCCACCTGTAGAGCCAGACTTCGGTCACGGGCGTGCCATCCTTGAAGACCTGGGCGCGCAGTTCCGTGGACTCCGCGTCACCGGGGTCGAAGGTGAACGCCAACCGGGCCCCTCCGGTTTCAGGGTTCGGCTGAAACACGCCGGTGCTCGTCTCAGCGCGGCTTGCGTTCACGAAAAGGGTGAACCCCTCGAGCGCGCCATAGACGGGCGGGACGTCGAACGAAGGATGCGGGGCAAAGTCGATGGCGGCCAGAATGGCATCCCGACGGAAGTTCAGACCCATGTGGGTGTTGAGCACGCGGGCCACGTCCTTGCGGCGCGGCGGCGCGGCCCGGCCCGCCTCGTCGCCCCAGGTCATCCGGTAGGCAAAGCGGTGCTCCTGCCCCGGCGCCAACGGATCGCGGGGCCGCCAATAAGCGACGATGTTGTCGTAGATTTCCTCGTCCGACGGGATTTCGACCAGTCGGACGACCCCCGGGCCCCAATCGCCCTCGGGCTCGATCCAGAGGCTCGGGCGCTCGTGGTAATGCGCCTCGAGATCGGCAAAGTCGGACAGGCGGCGGGCGCGCTGCATCAGGCCAAAGCCGCGCGGGCTGTCGTCGACGAAGCTCGACACCTGCAATTCGACCGGATTAGCCAGGGGGCGCCACAGCATCTCGCCAGCGCCGTTCCAGATCAGCAGACCGTCGCTGTCGTGGATGGCAGGGCGGAAATCCTGGAACCGGTGACGGTTCGTCTGATCGTAGAGGAACATCGACGTCAGCGGTCCGATCCCCGCGTGGTCCAGTGGAACCCGGGGATAAAGGCTGCATTCGACGCGCATCTCGCAGGCCTCGCCCGGCGTGATCTCGAACCGGTAGGCCCCGGCGACGGACGGGCTGTCGAGCAGGGCGTGCATGATGATGACCGGATCGCCCGGCGTCGGCTCCTCGACCCAGAAGCGGGTGAAGTCGGGGAATTCCTCGCCTTCCGGATCGCCAGTCTTGAGGGCGAGGCCCCGTGCGGACAAGCCATAAGCCTGCGCCGCCCCGATGGCGCGGAAATAGCTTGCCCCCTGGAACACGGCGAATTCGCGGTGGTTGAACTCCCCCTCGAAGAGATGCCGGAACCGCAGGCCCGAATAGCCCATCGTCTCGTCCACGGCGAGGACAGGAGCATCGTCGGTGCTGTCGAAGAGGTCCATGTCGAAGGCCAGGCGATGCGCCGTATCGGCCTGAACCACGTCGATTTCGACCGCGCGGGGGAAGTAGAGGCCGGGATGGAACAGGTCCATCTCGAAGAGGAAGGGGTCTTCCGCCCAGATCGCATTCTGCACGTTGAACCAGATCTTGCGGTATTCGTCATAGGTCAGATCGCGCCAGGCGGCGGGCACCTCGGGGCGAGGCCGGAACTCCGACAGGGCCAGTTGCTGCGCCAGGACGCGGACGGTGTCGGCGGTGAAAGGCTCGGACGACAGGAACCGGGGCATGGCCGCCCGCACGGGCGCCGCCATCAGGGCCAGCGCCGAGGTGCCCAGGGCCAGAAATGCGCGGCGCTTCATCGTTTGACCTTCCAAGGTTGGGATTTGAACCACCCTGCCCCGTACGCGCAGGCGATCAGAAGGCCAAAGCCGGTCAGGTTGATGAGGGTCCAGGTCAGGGCATTGCGCCCGATCTCGTCCAGAACATAGCCGTTCACCCGCGCAAGAACCATCGAGAAGACGAAGACGGCGAGGCTCTGCTGGCCGACCTTCATGACGATGGTCACGACTTCGTCCCACAGACGGGCCAAGGCCCCTTGTCCGGCGGCGATCAGGCGATGGCCGCCCTGACCCGCAGCGGCCCAGGCGACATAGGCCAGCGACAGGAAATGCAGGTAATGCAGGATCGCGTGGTCGGATTTATCGTACCAATCCTTGTTGTCCTGACGCCAGTCGAACACCGGGTTGCAGTTGCCGAACCCCGTCTCGGTGCAGCCGGTCATAGCGGTATAGACGCCCTTGAGCAGGTCCGTCTCAAAAAGCCGGAAGCCGACGCTGGACAGGACGGCGCTGACGATCAGGACCGCAATCGCCAGCCCCATGAGCCAGGGTTTGACCGGCGGCGCGGGAATCCAGCCGCGCATGAAGGCAAACCCCGTGAAGAACAGCAATTGCCAGCCGAAGGGGTTGAAATACCACTGCCGTTCCGACCAGGGCTCGGCGGGAAGGGACAAGTGCAAATGTTCCAGACCGATCAGCCCCAACAGATTGTCCTGGGCAAAGAACCAGACCGTCACCGACAGCACGGCCAGCAACGGGAACGACACCCGTGCAACACCCATCACCACCGGCATCATGATCAGCACGACCATATACATGGGCAGGATGTCGAAATAATTCGGCACATAGGTCAGCGTCATCAGACCGATCAGCTGCGGCGCGGGATCGGCAAAGAACCGGGTCAGGTTCAGGCTGCCGATGTATTCGCGGTCGGGGTGCCAGCCGGTCGCGTCGATCGCCGCAAGGATCGTGGCGATGGCGAGGAACATGCAGATGTGCGCCCAATAGATCTGCCACACCCGAAACCCGACTCGCGCGGTGCCGAAACCCCAACCCGCCCGATCGAACGTGCGCCCGAAGGCGATGGCCGAGGCCATGCCCGAACAGAACACGAAGATTTCCGTCGCGTCCGAAAACCCCCATCGGGCCGGAATCCAGAGCGTCCAGGCATTTCCCGGCGTATGCGCCACCAGGATTATGAACATCGCCATCCCCCGGAAGAAATCCAGCCGGGGGTCGCGGACCGTGGCCGCCGCGGCGGTCGAAGGGATGGCCGCGGGGGAAAATGCGGTATGGGGCGAAGTCACACTCATCTATGCGCAATCTTTGGGTTCAGTGCGCGCAAATTATGCAGTCGCGCCCTGTGGGCAAGCGGATTTTGCTGCACGTGCAATCAATGCGCGCCGCGCCGCCGCATAACCGTCTTCGTGGCCGCCGCGCCGCCGCGTCCGGTCGGCCAGCAGGATCTCCGCTTCGCTCAACCGCCCGGCCCTGAGGCCCGCATCGATGGTCAGCCGTTCGAACACATCGCGTTGCGCATGACTTCCGCCCGCATCCTGCATGTGCGGGCGCGCTTTCGAGAGCGCGGCGAAGGCCAGGCCGTAATCGCCGTCGCCGAATGCCTCGAGGCCCCGGGCCGCGTTCAAGCCGGGAATCGCCATTCGCGCATCAACCTCGTTTGCACCGCGCTCGGCATCGCGGGCCAGCCGGGCCATCATGCGGGCGGTCGCATCCTCACGATGCTCCCGGGTCAGCGCCAGAAGGTAGTGCAGATCGGCGAAAATCAGGCAGCCATCCTCGGTCCGGTTTTCGGCAAGATCGGCGAGTTCTTCCCAACGGTGGCCGACATCGACGCCTTCCAGTTCCAACCGGCTGAGCAGGGAGGTGGCATTGGAGATATCGCGGTAATCGTCGGTCTTCTCGGCCCGGATATGCCCGTCATAAAGGTCAAGGGCGTCCTCCATCCGTCCGATATCCAGCATCATCAAGGCCTTGTGCCACCAGACGTGGAAGCGGAAGTTGTTGCAATGGGCCCAGGCCCCTTCCCGCCCCTCGAGCCATTGCAGCCCGCCTTTGGCGTCGCCGGTCATGTCGTGCACATGCGCCACCGCATGCAGACCCCAGGCATCGTCGGACGCGAGCGTCAGCGCGGCCCGCCCGGTCAGCGCGGCGCGGGCATAGTCGCCTGTCTCCTCCAGCGCGAAGGCATGGCAGCCAAGCAGGTAGCCGCGCCCGGCATGATCGTCGCCGTAGTGCGGCAGCACCGCTTCGATGGACTGGCGCATTCCCTTGCCGTCACCGATGACGAAGCGCAGCGCATGGCTCAGCTTCATGGCAAGCGTATCGCCAGGGGCCACGGCCAGGATTGCCTCAAGCTCGGCGATGGCCGACGTGATCTGACTGGCCAGGAACAGGCGCAGCGCGGCCAACAGACGCCGTTCACGCGGATTGGCCGTATCCCGCAGGGTTTCGGCCCGGGCCAGCGCCGCCTCGGCGTCGGCCATCAATTCGCGACGCCCCAGAAGGCCATAGAACAGCCCCTTGACCGCATAGGCGGCCCCGAAGTCCGGCGCCAACTCGAGCAATTTGCCAAGATGAACAGGTGTCGCGGCCCCATGGGCCAGGAATGCGCGGACCATGGCGTTCCACGCATCCACAGCCGCCCCATCGGTCAGAGATACAGGCTGGTCGAAAAGATCATGGCGGGACATGGCGGCTCCGGAAGGCGAAGGAAAAGACGGATGAGTCTGACGACACTTATTCGCCAGCCCGCATTCATCCTATAGAAGAAGCCGCCGCATAACGGACACGTGAGCCAACGTCATCACCTTTGAGCGAAAATCGGGCATCCCAGACCCGCCATGCGCAAGCTTCCGCCGGTTTCAACGACTTACGTGAGGTCGAATGGGTCGTCGCGGTCCAGAAGCGGCGTGTTGGCCCCGAACCGCGGCGGCGGGTGGCGATAGGTGACGGGTGTCGCGCTCAGCTTCAGGGGGTTCCCGATCAACGGCAGCACCGTGTCGCCCGCCCGCATGTCCAGCGTCATGCCCCGGGCCCTGGCCTGATCGGTCGCGAAGACCTCGGGCAATGTCTGCACCGGGCCGACGGGCACCCGGGCAGCCTCCAGCCCCTCGATCATCTGCGCGCTGCTCCGCGCGGCGATGGCAGGCACCAGGTGGTCGGCCAGCGCATCGCGGTGGATCAGGCGCGCCGGATTGGTGGCAAAGCGTGGATCAAGTGGCAGTTCGGAAAGATGAAGAACGTCGCAGAACCGTTTGAACTGGCTATCATTTCCAACTGCGACGATCACATGGCCATCGGCAGTCGCATAGACATCATAGGGCACGATGTTCGGGTGACCGTTGCCGCGCCGTTTCGGGGCCTCGCCACTCAGCCGCGTATTCACGCCCTCGTTGATGAGCCAGGCGATCTGGCTGTCGACAAGGGCGACATCGACCTGCTGACCCTGACCCGTCGCCTCGGCGTGGCGCAGCGCGGCCAAGATGCCGACGCAGGCATACATCCCGCACATCACATCCGCGACGCCCACGCCGACCTTCATCGGCTGGCCCTCCGGCTCTCCGGTCAGGGACATGATGCCGCCATAGCCCTGTGCCATCAGGTCATAGCCGGGCTTGGACGCATTCGGTCCCGTCTGACCATAGCCTGAGATGGAGGCATAGACGAGGCGCGGGTTGACGGCCGAAAGGCTCGCATAATCCAGCCCGTATTTGGCCAGCCCGCCGGGTTTGAAATTCTCGAGCAGGATATCGGCCAGGCCCGCCAGCCGCCGGACCTGGGCCTGACCTTCGGGGGTGGCGATGTCGATGGCCAGGGACAGCTTGTTGCGGTTGGCGGACATAAAGTACCCTGATAAATCCGTGTCTTCCGCGCCGTTCTTCACGTAAGGCGGACCCCATTGGCGGGTATCGTCCCCCTGCGTCGCCGGGTTCTCGACCTTGAGGACGGTCGCCCCCAGGTCGCCCAACAATTGCGTGCAGGTCGGTCCCGCCAGGATGCGGCTCAGGTCCAGGACCTTTACGCCCGCCAGTGGGCCGTCAGATGCGTCCGTCATAGGCTTTCCTGTCGATTTCGCAGGCGATCAGGGTGAAGGTCCCGGCCCCGAGCGCCTCCTGCATCGCCGCGCGCAATCCGTCGCGGTCGCGCACCTGCACGCCATTGCCGCCAAAGGCGCGCGCCACGGCGGCGTGATCCGTCGCACCGAAATCGACGCCCGCATTCTTCATCTGCCGTTGCCGCTGCTTCAGCTCGATCAAGGCCAGCGACCGATCGACGAAAACCACAAAGACGACCGGCAGGCCGAGAGCGGCGGCGGAGGCCAACTCTCCCGCGACCATCAGGAACCCCGCGTCCCCCATGAACCCCACCACGGCGCGCTCGGGCGCCGCCCGCTTGGCCCCGATGGCCAGCGGCAGGGCGCAGCCCATGGTGCAAAGCCCCGACGATTGCAGCAAGCTGCGCGGCAGATCGCACTCCCACTGCTGCGACAGCAGGATGCGATGCGCACCCGAATCCGCCGTCGCGATCGTGCCCGGGGGGCAAACCTCGCGGCAGACCTCCACGATGGCGCCCGGCCCCCAGTCATTGGCGGCGAAGGCGGCCCGCAGGGCGGCCCGCGTCGCGGACAGGTCCCAGACCTCGCGCGGCGAGACCCCGGCGCGGATCGCGTCGAGCGTCGCACCGACGGGGGCGATCACCTCCAGCGTGGCGCCGTGCATGCCGTGCAGATTGGTGTCATGGGCGATGTCGATCACGTTCTGCGTGGCCGAATCCCAGACATTGCGCCAGCCGGGCCGCATCTCGATCGGGTCATAGCCCGCCAGCAGGATCAGGTCGGCCTGTCGGAACAGCGGCAAGAGATGGGTGTCCGCCAAGGGCGACAGACCCGCGCCGCCAAGCGCCAGCGGATGCCCCTCGTCCAGCAGACCCTTGCCCTTGTAAGTCGTCACCAGCGGCACACCACGGGTTTCGCAGAACGCCCGGATCGCCTCCCCGGCCCCGTCGCGCACCGCATCGAGGCCCGCCAGCATGATCGGCCGTTCCGCCTTAGACAGCCAGCCCTGTGCCCGGCGCAACGCATCCGCCCCGATGGCCCCGGCGCTTGCATCGGCCCGGTGGACCATCTCGTCGGACACCTTCGCGTCGGCCACGGAGATCGGCACGTCAATGTGAACCGGCCCGCAACGCCCCCCGGCCCCGCCGGTGGCGATCCGCACCGCCTTGTCGGCCTGCACGGCAGCGGCACCGGTCGTCAGGGTGAAGGTCGCCTTGGTGATCGGGGCAAATACGGCACGATGATCCAGAACCTGATGGTTGTAGGTCTCTGCCTCGTCCGGGTCGACGCAGCCGGTCAGGACGATCATCGGCACCCGGTCCTGTTCGGCATTGGCCACGACATTGACGCCGTTCATCGCCCCCGGCCCCACCGTGGCGACCAGAATGGCGGGCGCGCCGTCTACGTGATGCGCGCCCTCGGCCATGAAGCCGGCCGCGTTTTCATGGTGGCAGAGGATGAATTCGATCCCCGCCGCTTCGAGGGCATCGACAAGGGTCAGCACCTCGCCCCCGGGCATCCCGAAGGCACGGCGGCAACCGGCAAGATAAAGGCGACGGGCAAGGGCGTCGGCGGCGCGAATATGGCTCATGCGGCGGGGTCTAGCATTGGTTTCGGGCCGCGCAAAGGCACGGCGTCAGATCGGCCAAGAGCCTAGCTTCCCGTCGCGGTCGCGGCCACGGTGGCGAAGGCCGCGTCGAGTTCGGCGGCAATCGCCGCCAGGTCCGGCGCCTCGGTCATATAGGGGGCCAGGACGGCCGAGGGCAGCTTGTAGCTGAGCGTGGCGGTGCCATCGGCGTTCTCGGTCACATAGACGCGGATCGGCGCTTCGATCATCGCCGCCGTGCTCTGCCGCAGGACCCGCACCGCGAAATCGTTGTTGTAAAGCCCGATGACCCGGTTCCCCGGAATGTCGATCCCGCGTTGCGCGGCGGCATCCGTCGGCCCGGCCATGGTCACCACGGCAAGCCCCCCGGCCTTGGCGGCGCCGCGCGTCCCCTCGACCAGTTGATCGAAGGTCTGGGCAGTGGGGATCACGGTCCAACCGTCGCGCGGGGCCATGTCGGCAACGTCCTGCGCCATGGCAGGCAGGGCCAGGGTGAGGGCAAGGGCGGCGGCGCGCAGCAGCATGGGACGTGTCCTTTCGATGACAGGCCCCAGCCAAAGCAGGGGGCATCGGGGGTGGCAAGGGTGCGGCGGTCACATCTTCGACACTGACCCCTTGCACCCGTGGGCCCGCTTGACTAGACCCGCCGGCGGACAGGTGGCCGAGTGGTCGAAGGCGCGCGCCTGGAAAGTGCGTAGGCGGGTGACCGTCTCGAGGGTTCGAATCCCTTCCTGTCCGCCACCCCTTCCCCCTGATGCGTCGATTTTCCTTTGGATCTGCTCACGGTCTTCCAAGGCTTTGCGACTCGCGTTTCGCCGCAACATGACAAGCGCGGGTGCGGTGCGTTCGAGAACGCACCCTACGCCCTTCACCTTGCGGCCAGAAGGGCGGCGCGAAGGGTTTCGGGGTCGCCGATATGGTTGGCGAGGATCAGGATCAGGCGCGCATTGAAGGCGGCGCTTTCGGCATCGCTCAGGCCTGCATGGGCGCGCAGCAGGTCGTCATAGAACCCATCGGGGTCGGGCAGGTTCGGGGCAAGGGTCAGGGGCATCGGATCACGCCTTTCCAAGGGCTCGGGACAGGGCCGCGGCCACGGCACCCGGATCGAAATCGGGCCAACGGGCCACGACATGCTGATCGGGCCGGATCAGGTAGAGCGCCGTTTCGGCATCGCCCAGATACCGATGGGCCAGCGCACAACTGACCCGCGGCAGATGGAGGATGCGCGGGGTGATGCCATGGGCCGACACCGGTTTCGGCGCGGGGCCGCCAAGCGCCAGCAGGACGAAATCGCCGCCCAGATGATCGAGCAGGAACCCGTCTTCGACCGGTCCGTCGGGACAGGCGGCACCCGGGCGGCTGAGGGCGGGGCCGCCCGTCGCGTCTGGGCCGAAGCCCGGCAACCCGTCATAGGTGCAGGGCACCGAAAGGCGGCCCGAATTGACCAGCGGGCGGGCGAAGGGATGCTTGCCCGCAAGGTCCAGAACGGCGTCGCGGAACAGACGGCTGGCGCCTGTCTTGGGCGTCATGAAGTCGGTCGCGCGGCTGGAGTTCAGGATGTTTTCATCCGCCGCAACTTCCCGTTCGGTCGCATAGCCATCGAGGAGGCCGTCATCGGCAAGGCCGCGACGTACGAGGTCGAGTTTCCAGCCCAGATTGTCGGCGTCCTGCACCCCCGAGTTCGCGCCACGCGCCCCGAAGGGCGACACCTGATGCGCGCTGTCGCCGGCAAAGAGGACGGGGCCGTGGCGAAACCGCTCCATCCGGCGGCACTGGAACGTATAGATCGAGGTCCAGACGAGGTCATAGTCGGGGACCTGGCCCGTCTGGCTGGAGAGCATGGCGTCAACCCGGGCGCGGATGCGCGCTTCGTCGAGTTCAGCGTCGCGGTCGATGTCCCACCCCAATTGGAAATCGATGCGCCAGATATCGTCGGGCTGCTTGTGCAGAAGGGCGGATTGGCCGCTGTCCTTGAAGGGCGGTGCGAACCAGAACCAGCGTTCGGTCGGAAATTCCGCCTTCATGCGGACGTCGGCGATCAGGAAGTTGTCCTCGAACACCCGCCCGGCAAAGCCCAGACCCATCATGTCGCGCAAAGGCGAGCGGGCGCCGTCGCAGGCGATGAGATAGCGCGCCGCGACCTCGTAAGGACCATCGGGCGTGTCCACGGTCAGGGTCGCCCCGTCGTCGTCGGTCACCAGCCCGGTGACGCGATTGCCACCCCGGATCTCGATAGGCGCGCCGTCGGCCTGTGCACGCTCGATAGCCTCGTGAAGGAACCGTTCGAAATGAGGTTGTTGCAGGTTGATGAAGGCGGGGTGGCGATGGCCTTCGCTCGGCAGCAAATCGAAGGAGAAAAGCTCGCCCTCGGCATGAAATACCCGCCCGACGTTCCAGACGACGCCCTTGTCGACCATGGCGGCCCCGGCCCCCAGACGGTGCGCGATGTCGAGCGTGCGTTTGGCGAAACAGATGGCCTTGCTGCCCTGCCCCGGCCCCTCGTGATCGTCGAGAAGGAGGACCGGCGTCCCGCGCTGGCCAAGGTCCAGCGCGAGGGTCAGGCCGACAGGCCCGCCGCCCACGATGACGACGGGATGGCGGCGCGCGGCGGCCCCCTGATCGGCGACTCTGCGATAGGGATAGAGGCGGAAGGCCGTCTGATATCGCGCCGCTACCATGCTCAGCCGTCGCCCCGGATGGCCCGGACCGAAGCGATGCGCCCCTGGGTCATGTAGAATTCGTCCAGCTGAGGCGGGGCGATGCCCGCATGGTGCAGCTGCACATGGGCCTGACCCCGGTGGTGGATCTGATGCTGGAACAGATGGGGCAGGATTTCGCCCACCTGTTCGCGCACCGGCCCGTCGCGGCGGGCGATCTGGCGCGTCTGATCCAGTGTCTCTTCGGTCAGGGTATCGCAGAAGGCGACGAGCGCCGCGTCCGCCTCCGCCTGCCGGTCGGCCAGTGCCCCGGGGTCAAGGATGTCGGGCGCATCGAAGACGGCCCTGCCCCGCCCGCCTTCGGTCAGCACGTCGAGGTAGAAGAGGTCGACGACATGGATGTGGTTCAGGGTCTGGGACAGCGACGGAAAGAACCCGGGTCGCGGCGCGGCAAAGGCCCCGTCCGGCAGTGCGGACAGGGCCGCAAGGAAAGTCGCATTGGCCCAGGCGTTGTTGCGCGCGGCGAGGCGCACTTGGGCAAGCGCCCGGCTCATCCCTGAAGCGCCGCCCACATCGCGAGGTCCCGCTCCGCCGTCCAGATGCGCGGGGTGTCGATGTCCAGCGCCTCGTCATAGGCGCGGGCCACGTTGAACGGCAGGCAGTGTTCATAGATGGCATAGTCGCCGAACTTCGGGTCGCATTCGGCGCGCACCGCCTCCCAGGCCTCGCGCAGGGTGCCGCCGCGCAGGGCCACGCGGGCGGCGGGCCGATAGGTGGAGCGGACGAAATCGCGCGTCGCCTCGATCGCGCCATTGACCCGGTCCGACCCGATCAGGGCACCGCCGCGCCCGGGCGCGATGGCGTCGAGGTCGAAGGCCCGGATCCGGTCCAGCGTACCGGGCCAGTCGTGGAAATGCCCGTCGCCGCAATAGCAGGCCGAGTGATCCTCGACGATGTCGCCGGTGAACATGACGTTTGCGTCGGGCACATAGATCACCGCGTCGCCTGCCGTATGGGCGCGGCCGAGGCGCATGATGTCGACGCGGCGACGGCCCAGATAGACCGTCATGCGGTCGTTGAAAGTGGTGGTGGGCCAGGTCAGGCCGGGAATGCTTTCGTGGCCTTCGAACAGGCGCGGGAAACGCTGGAATTCGCTGTCCCAGTCTTCCTGGCCGCGTTCGGCGACCATGGCGCGGGCCGCCTCGGACATGACGATCTGGCTTGCACCATAGGCGGAGGCCCCCAGGACGCGGACGGCGTGATAGTGGGTCAGGACGACGTGGCTGATGGGTTTGTCGGTCACCTCGCGGACCTTTTCGATGACCTTGGCGGCCAGCCGCGGGGTCGCCTGCGCCTCGACGATCATGACGCTGTCGTCGCCGATGATGACGCCGGAGTTCGGGTCGCCCTCGGCGGTGAAGGCCCAGAGGTCGCGGCCAACTTCGTCGAAGGTGATCTTTTTCTCGGTCAGGTCGCCCTGGGACGCGAATGCCTTGGTCATTTCATGGCCCTTACTGTTTGGTCGATGGTTCCGAAGATGTTTTTCCCCGCGTCATCCTCCATCCAGATCTGCACCCGGTCGCCGGGTTGCAGGAAGGGCGTCTTCGGCGCGCCGGTCAGGATCGTTTCGACCATCCGCTGCTCGGCGATGCAGGCGTAGCCGGCCCCGCCATCCGCCACGGGTTTGCCTGGCCCGCCGTCCAGCTTGTTGGAGACGGTTCCCGACCCGATGATGGTCCCCGCAGCAAGATCGCGGGTCTTGGCGGCGTGGGCGATGAGTTGACCGAAGTCGAAGGTCATATCGACGCCCGCATCGACGCGGCCAAAGGCTTCGCCGTTCAGGTCGATCCGCAGAATGCCGTGCAATTTGCCATCGTGCCAGCCATCCAGCTCATCCGGGGTCACGGCCACGGGGGCAAAGGCGCAGGCCGGTTTGGACTGGACGAAGCCGAAGCCCTTGGCCAATTCGTTCGGGATCAGATTGCGCAGGGATATGTCGTTGCAAAGCATCACGAAGCGGATCGCCTTGAGCGCCTGGTCCCGCGTCGCGCCCATGGGCACATGGCCGGTGATGACGGCGATCTCGCCTTCGAAATCGATGCCCCAGTCGGGATCGCCCGTGATCGGTTCGGCGGGCGCAAGGAAGCTGTCAGACCCGCCCTGATACATGAGAGGGTCGGTCCAGAAGCTCTCGGGCATCTCCGCGCCGCGCGCCCGACGCACCAGCTCGACGTGATTCAGATAAGCCGACCCGTCGAGGAACTGATAGGCGCGCGGCAGGGGCGACGCGCAGGCGCTGGACTCAAATGGCTGCCATTCGTCGATGCGCGCGATCTCGGCCCCGTCGAGCATGTCCTGAAGTGTGGCGGCCCCGGCGGGAGACCATCTGTGCAGATCGTCGTCTACAACCACCAGACGGCCATCGGGGCGGCCCGCTTCAAGCAGGGTGGCAAGTTTCATTTCACACCCGGCGTTCCGTCGAATTTCTTCTCAAGCGACGTCCAGCAATCGATGTAGTCGTCCTGCAACGGGGCCTCGGTCGCGGCGAAGGCGGTCAGGTGCTGCGGGAAGCGCGTCTCGAACATGAAGGACATGGTGTCCGACAGCTTTTCGGCCTTGAGTTCGGCATTCGACGCCCCTTCGAAAGCTGTCTTGTCCGGCCCATGGGGCAGCATCATGTTGTGCAGCGACAGGCCACCCGGCACGAAGCCCTTGGGCTTGGCGTCGTAAATGCCGTGGATGTTGCCCATCAGCTCGGACATGACGTTCTTGTGGTACCACGGCGGGCGGAAGGTGTTTTCGGCCACCATCCAGCGGTCGCGGAACAGGACGAAATCGATATTCGCCGTCCCCTCCACCCCTGAGGGCGCGGTCAGCACGGTAAAGATCGACGGGTCCGGATGATCGAAAAGCACCGCGCCGACCGGGCAATACGTGCGCAGGTCGTATTTGCAGGGTGCATAGTTGCCGTGCCAGGCGACCACGTCCAGCGGGCTGTGGCCGATCCGCGTCTCGTGGAACTGGCCACACCATTTGACGGTGACGGTCGAGGGCGCATCGCGGTCCTCGAAGGCGGCGACGGGCGTCTTGAAATCGCGCCGGTTCGCCATGCAGTTCGCCCCGATGGGCCCCCGCCCCGGCAGCGCGAATTTCTGGCCGTAGTTTTCGCAGACGAACCCGCGGCACGGCCCCTCCAGCACCTCGACCCGGTACACCAGACCGCGCGGCAGGATGGCGATTTCCTGAGGCTCCACGTCGATGACGCCCAGTTCGGTGCAAAACCGCAGACGCCCCTCCTGCGGGACCACCAGCAATTCGGAATCGGCGGAATAGAAATAGGCATCCACCATGCTGTCCGTCACCAGATAAACGTGGGACGCCATGCCAACCTGGGTGTTCACATCGCCCGCCGTGGTCATGGTGCGCATCCCCGTGAGCCAGGTCAGCGGCGTGTCGGCATGGGGGACCGGATCCCACCGGTACTGGCCCAGACTGACGATGTCGGCGTCCACATGGGGCGCGGTTTTCCAATACGGAAGGTCGATCTTCGTGAACCGCCCGGTGTGCCGGACCGACGGGCGGATGCGATAACACCAGGTCCGCTCGTTCTGGTGACTGGGGGCTGTGAAAGCCGTGCCCGACAATTGTTCGCCATAAAGCCCGTAGTTCACCTTCTGGGGCGAGTTCATCCCCTGCGGCAGCGCGCCGGGCAGGGCCTCCGTCTCGAAGTCGTTGCCGAACCCGGGCATGTAGCCCGGATGGGTCCCGACCGGCGTGGCGGCCGTGCGCAGGGTGGCGGAATCGCTGGTCCGGTTCATCGGATGCTCCTTTCGAAACCTGCTTCGGAGTAGTAGTTGCTTTTGTAACTAACAACAGGTGTTTCGCCAGATGTCCGATCAAAGCGGGTTCGACCTCAAGGATTTCATGCCCTACCTGCTCAACCAGGCGGCAGATGTGACCAGCCGCCGGTTCGAGGTCTGCTACAAGTCACGCTACGGCATGTTGCGGACGGAATGGCGGGTGGTGTTTCACCTGGGCCGCTACGGCGACATGACGGCCAGCGACATCTGCGCCCGCGCCCGCATTCACAAGACCAAGGTCAGCCGCGCGATCCGCGCGCTTGAGGTGAAGCGCTATCTGGGCCGGACTGAACGGGCTCATGACCGGCGGCAGGAAACCCTGTCGCTCACCCCCACCGGGCGACAGGTCTTCGACGATCTCTACCGCGAGGCGGCCCGCTTCGACGCCCAGATGATGGCGCACTTCGACGCGGCGGATCAGGCCGTTCTGCGACGGCTGCTGACCCGGATCGCGGAACTCTAGGGCGTCAGGTACGACCCCAGACCAAGCGAGATGAACGGCACATAGGTCACCAGCGTCAGCGCGAACAGGATGGCCAGGTAGAACGGCCAGATGGTGCGGACGACGTTTTCCATCCGCTCGTTCCCGACGACGCAGCCCACAAACAGACAGGCGCCAACCGGCGGCGTGGTCAGGCCGAGGCCGAGGTTCATCATCATGATGATGCCGAACTGAACCGGGCTCATGCCGAGGTCGATGACGATGGGCAGGAAGATCGGCGTGGTGATCAGGATCAGCGCCGCCATGTCCATGATCATGCCCAGAACCAGCAGGGTGCAATTGAGCAGAAGCAGGATGACGTATTCGGAGTCCGAAATCGACAGCACCGCCCCCGCAAGAAGGTCGGGCACGCGATTGAGCGTCAGAAGATAGGCGAAGGCCGAGGCACAGGCGACCAGGATCATGACCATGGCCGTGGTGCGCACCGAGACGAGGACCGCGGCCTTGAACCGCTCCCACGTGAGTTCGCGGTAGACGAGCGCGGTTACCAGGATGGCCCAGATCGCCCCGAAAGCGCCGGATTCGGTCACAGTCATCACACCCGACAGAACCCCGCCCACGATGATGACGGCGGTCATCAGACCCGGCAGCGCCACGATGAACGAGACGGCAAGGCTGGAGAGACCCGGGAAAGGCTCGGCCGGATAGCCGCGCTTGACCGCAACCAGCCAGGCCACGAAACCGAGGCAGAGGCACATCAGGATGCCAGGCACGACGCCCGCGATGAAAAGCTGGCTGATGGGCACGCCGCCGGCCGCAACCGCATAGAGGATCATGTTGTGACTGGGTGGGATGACCACGCCCGCGATGGACGAGGTCACGGTGACGTTGACGGCATAGTCGCCGTCATAGCCCTTCTCCTTCATCACCGGCATCAGGATCGAACCGAGCGCCGAGGTATCGGCCACTGCCGACCCCGAAATGCCGCCGAACAGCATGGAGGAGGCGACGTTGACGACGCCAAGTCCGCCGCGCATCCAGCCCACGGCCCCCGCCGCAAGCTTGACCAACCGCGCCGCGATCCCGCCTTGCAGCATCAATTCGCCCGCGAAGATGAAAAAGGGAATCGCCAGCAGCGAGAAGACCGAGATGCCGGAGACGATGCGTTGGAACGCGATGAAGAGCGGCAGGCCTTCGTAGAGGAAGCCGGTCACGGCCGCGATGCCCAGGCAGTAGGCGACCGGAACCCCGGCCGTGAGGCACAGGAAGAACACGCCGAAAAGCAGGATGAGTTCCATGTCAGACGCCTTTCCGGCCAGTCAGAAGTCGGCGCAATTCGTCGAGGCAGAAGACTGCGGTCAGGACACCGCTCAGGCTGACGGGAATGGCGCGCCAGCCTTCGGAGATGCCCAGAAGCGGGATCTCGCGCTGGACCGTCCGCTCCCACATGACATAGCCCTGCCAGGCCATGATGGCCCCGAACAGGCCGAGCGTCACGATGGTGAAGACCACGCAGGCCATGCGCAGCGGTGCGGGCAAGGCGTCGCGGATGAAGTCGACGGCAAGGTGGCTCTGGCGGCGGATGCCGACGGCGGCGCCCAGAAAGGCGATCCAGACGACCAGCAGGAGCGAGACCTGCTCGACCCAGGTCGGCGTCGCGTTCAGGACATAGCGGCCATAGACCAGCCAGCTGAAGATCAGGATCAGCACGACCATCATCGCGCCCGCCAGGGCCATCACAGCCGAGGCCACGGCATCGAGAAGACGGTCGAGCCGCCCCGGTTCTGGTGTCATTGTCCCGCCCCATGGTTCGGGGGGCCGACATGGCCCCCCGCAGTTACGCCTGTGGCGCGGTTCAGTTGACGGCCTGGATCGCTTCGATCACGACGCCGAGGTCGGGGTTGGCGGCCAGGAAGCTTTCGTAGACCGGGGCCATGCGCTCTTGGAAGGCGACCTTGTTCTCGACTTCGTTGACCTGCGCGCCTGCGGCACGGACCTTGTCCAGGCTCTCCTGCTCGCGGGCGGCCCAAAGCTCGCGCTGCGTTACGGCAGAGGCGCGGGCGGCCGCCATCACCTTGGCCTTGGTGTCATCGTCCAGGGCGTTCCACGATTCGGTCGAAACGCAGAGGCACTCGGGGATGATCAGGTGGTCGGTGATCGAGTAGAAGCCCGCGACCTCGAAGTGGCCGGTGGACTCGTAGGACGGATAGTTGTTCTCGGCCCCGTCGATGACGCCGGTCTTGAGCGACTGGTAGACTTCGCCGAACGCCATCGGCGTCGCGTTACCGCCCAACTGGGCCACCATGTCGACGAAGAGGTCGTTGTTCATGACCCGCAGCTTGAGACCTTCGACGTCCGCAGGCGTCACGATCGGGCGCTTTGAGTTGTAGAAGCTGCGCGAGCCGCTGTCGTACCATGCGAGCGGCACCAGACCTTCGGCTTCCATTGCTTCGGCAAAGATCTCGCCGACGTCGCCGTCCATGGCCTTGTGCATGTGATCGACGCTGGAGAAGATGAAGGGCAGCGACAGCACGTTGGTCGTGGGGATGATCGGACCCATCGGGCCCATGTTGAACTGACCGAACTCCAGCGCGTTATTGCGCACCTGCTCGATGGCGTCGGGCTGCGAGCCGAGCACGCCGCCGTGGAACACCTGAAGGTTCAGGTCCGTCTCGGCGTTCACCGTTTCGACGAACTGATCCAGCGCGACGCTGTTTGGATAGCCTTCCGGATGGATGTTCCAGCCGCGCCAGTCCTGGGCGGTTGCAACAAACGGAGCAGCGGCAACGATGGCGGCTGCGCAGGCGATACGTGTGAATTTCATGTGGTCCCTCCCGAGGATCTATCGACGACCAGAAATGGCGCGCCGGACATGAGGCCGACTGCTTCTCCCTTCGGCCTTACGCTTCGAATACTAGCATATCAGTTGACGGGCGCCAGTAGTGTTTTGAAGATATTTCGAGCCGCTTCAATCGTCAAAGTATTCCGCGTGATCCCGCCGGATCGCAGCGATGGTTCTGTCGATCCGCGACAGGTGAAGGCGCAGCGCGGCCTCGGCGTCCGCGGCATCGTGGCGCGACAGGGCGTCGACGATAGCGCGGTGATCGGCGACGAGCTCCACCATCTCATGCGGACCCTTCAGACTGAGGACGCAGATCCGGTCGACCTGCGCCTTCTTCTCGCGGATCAGGTCATAGGCGAACGGCGCCTGCGCGACCTCGGCGATCCGCTCGTGGAAATTGGCGTCGAGCATGTGGAACCGGCGCCCGTCGCCCGCGTCGGCACAGGCCTGCTGTTCATCAAGCATACGGTCGAATTCCGGGGCCAGGTCCGGCGTCCAGTTCTGCGCCGCGACCCGAAATACCTCCAACTCGACGGCCAGCCGGATGAAGCGCGCCGATTGGATGGCCGCGATCGAGAAATTGCGGACAACGGTCGCGCGCTGCGGCTGGATCAGCAGAAGGTTTAGATTGCCGAGGCGATTGAAGGCGTCGCGCACCGGTTGGCGGGATACGCCGAACCTGTCCGCCACATCCGCCTCGGACATCTTTTCACCCGGCATGAGGTCGAGCGAGACAATCTGCTCGTAGAGGCTGTCGTAAACTGCATCGGCAGCTGTGCGGCGGTCCGAAGCGATTGCGAATTTCATGGCGACGTTTCCTTGCTTGCTTCGGATTTAAGCCAGAAAATTCGCGAAATCCAGTGGTTCCGATGTGTTGCGGCCAATGGGCGTGCGTTCTGTGACCGGTTCTCCACCACGATCTGCCGCCTGTGACGGGGTCGCATTTTCGCCCGGGCAAAATGTCGGATCAGGGCGCGAGCGTCAGGGAGATCCGGCGGTTGGCGCGGCCCTTGTTCTCGATCTTGCCGACGCGGACGTCACCGATTTCGCCCGTGCGCGCCACATGAGTGCCGCCGCAGGGTTGCAGATCGACGAGCGACGACTCGGTGCCGATCCGCACCAGACGGATGTGCCCTGCCCCGCGCGGCGGCTGGACCGACAGGGTCTTGACCAGACCGGGGTTTGCGTCGAGCGCGGCCTCGGTGATCCAGTCGTCGGTCACCGGATGGTCGGCCGAAATCAGCTGTCCCATCCGGGCCTGAATGAACTCCCGCTCGTGAATGACTTCCGGCATGTCGAAGTCGAGGCGGGACTTGTCGGCCCCGATCTGGCCGCCGGTCACCGGCAGGGGCACCACCACAGACAGAAGGTGCAGCGCCGTGTGCATCCGCATGTGCCGATAGCGCCGGTCCCAGTCGAGGCGCATCTCGACCTCTGCGCCCACGGGCGGCAAGGGACCCGTCGTCACCGGCAACAGGATGATGGCCTCGCCGTCGCCCTTGACCGCATTCGCCACGTCCCAGACGCCGCCGTCCCAGGTCAGCCGACCGCTGTCGCCCGGTTGCCCGCCGCCCTGCGCATAGAAGATGGAGCGATCCAGGATCAGCCCGCCTTCGGCGGTATGCGCCGTCACGCGGGCCGGGGCGGATTTGAGATAGGCGTCCGTTCGGAACAGGGGTTCTGTCATGGGGCCTCCGCCGACTTGGGCTGCAACGCCTCGGGGTTGCGGAGCCAGAGGTCGCGCTGCGCAAAGGGAATCTCCAGCCCCTCGTCCCGGAAGCGTTCCGCGATCAGATGGTAGATCTCGGAGGAGACGATGGGTTTGAAGAGGATGTCCCGGATGACGACCCGGATCGTGAAATTCAGGCTGTCCGCCCCGAAGCCATCGAAGGTGATCGTCGGCGGCGGGTTCAGAATGACCATGGGATGCAGTTGGGCGACCTCTTCCAGAATCTTCTGCACCCGCCGGGTATCGGTCCCGTAAGCCACACCCACGGTCAGCACGACCCGCCCCGACGAATTGCTGAGCGTGTAGTTTGTCACCACGCCCGCGATCAAATCGGCGTTCGGCACGATCACGTCCTGCCGATCGAAGGTCTCGATCCTGGTGGAGCGGACGGAGATCTGGCGCACGAAACCCTCGATCCCGCCCACGTTGATCCAGTCGCCCAGCTTGATCGGCCGTTCGATCAGCAGGATGATCCCCGAGACGAAGTTCTGCACGATGGTTTGAAGTCCGAAACCGATGCCGACCGACAGGGCACCCGCCACGATGGCCAGACCGCTCAGGTCGATGCCGGCGGCGGTGATCGCGGCCAGCGCGGCGATGGTGATCCCGACATAGCTGGTCCCCGACAGGATCGCGTTTGTCCCCCCGGTGTCGAGCTTGGTCTTGGGGAGGACGTTGGTCCGCAGCACCCCCTTGAGCAGGCGGACGGCCATGTAACCCAGGACGAAGACGATCACGAAGGTCAGGAAGTTGGACGGCGACACCTGTGCCCCGCCGACCTGGAACCCGCGCAGGAAGGTCGACCACCACTCGCCCAGTGTCGACGGCCGCACCCCCCAGATCAGCGCAAAGAGCGGCAGCGCCGCCAGCGCCAGGCCGAAACCCACAAGGGTGGGCGTCAAGGCATCGCGCCCGGCGTCCGCGCGACGCGTGGCCGTCGCATAGAGGTCGAACACCAGCCCCTGCACCACGCCGATCAAGGCGATCAGCCCCAGGCTGACAACCGAGGGCCAGAAGATCGCGAGGCCCAGGTTCACATATCCAACGGCGGCGACCAACGGAGCAACAAAGGCCACCAGGATCAGACCGCGCCCCAAAAGGCGCAGAACCTGCGCCCAGAAGCCGTCGCCGCCCTCTTCCTCGCGGGCGGCGCGGCCTTCTGACAGGAATATCTGGCCCAGACGCAGCATCGCGAGACCCGCGAACACCAAGAGAAGCACATGGGCCAATCCCCGGGCCGCCGCCATGTCGCCGCCGGTCATCGCAATCGTCTCGACCGCGATCGTCAGGGCAAGACCAAGCCCGAGGGTGAGAACCTGAAGCCGCGCGCTGCCCCGCCGTTCCGGTGTCACGGGCAGGAAGGCCTGCGCCCCCTCGCGCTTGGGAAGGGCCTGAAGCCCGAGCCAACGGGCCGCCAGTACCGTGAACCCGAAGACCGGAAGCGCGTCGGCCACGGCCTGTGCGCGCAATCCATCAGCCCCGAAAAGATGGATCAGGTAAGACAGGATGACGAGGCCCACGACCGGCAACACCAGCCGTCCGACCGAGATCAGCAGTAGGACGACCCGTGTCGGCGGGCTGTCGGCCTCGCGGGTGGCCAGACGGTCGCGCAGGCGGCCAAGCCAGATACCCGACCGCCACATCAGCAGGATCGCGATGAAGACCAACGCGCCGATTTCCACGCCCCGCCCTTGCCAGAGGGCGCGCGCCGTGGGGGTGGCGAAGGGTGCGTAGAGTTCGGTGCCCAAGGCGCCGAACCACCCGCCGAGCGCGGCGATGGCCCCGGGCCAGACCACCGGGTTCAGGGGCAGCGGCGAGCGGGACAGAAGTTGCGCCGCCCGGTCCGCCTCGATCAGGCGGTCCGTCTCGGAAATGAGGCCGTTGGCGCGGGTGAAGGCGGTCTGCGCCTCGCGCACGGGGACCAGCAATTCCTCCAGCCGGGCGGCAAGCTCGGCGCGTTGCTGCACCGTTTCGGGGGCCTCGATCTCGCCCTCGGCGGGCACGGGGCCAAGCGCCGCGATCTGGGCGCGCAGGTTCTCGATCCGGGTGGCGTTGACGCCCTGCGCCTCGTCGAAGCGGCGACGCCAATCGACGAGGTCCGCGCGCAATTGCGACAACGCCTCGGGCGACGCCACGCCGCGCGACAGGACCGCCTCGGCCCGCGCGGTCAGGTCATTCCATTCGGCTGTGGCGACACCTTCCTGCGCCAGACCCGGCAGGGCCAGGCCGACAAACAGGACAACGGCAGCGAGAAAGCGGATCATTCGAAGACTTCAGGAACCTCCCGCGGGGCCTCGGCCAGCCAATGGGGCACCGGAAGGTTCTTTTCCCGCAGGAACGCAGGGTTCCAGACCTTGGACTGATAGCGGGAGCCATAGTCGCACAGGATCGTCACGATGGTATGCCCCGGCCCCATGTCCTGGGCCATCTTGACGGCGCCGCCGATGTTGACGCCGGTCGATCCGCCCATGCAGAGCGCCTCGAACTCCAGAAGATCGAAGATGATGGGCAGCGCTTCCTCGTCGGTGACCTGGCAGGCGAAATCGGGGGTAAACCCCTCCAGATTGGCGGTGATGCGCCCCTGCCCGATGCCTTCGGAAATGGAGCCGCCTTCGGCTTTCAACTCGCCGTTGGTGTAGAAATTATAAAGCGCCGCGCCCATCGGATCGGCGATACCGACCTTGACGCCCTTGGGCTGCAACGCCTGGGCCACGCCCGCGACCGTGCCGCCCGACCCTGCCGCGCAGATGAAGCCGTCGACCGCGCCATCGGTCTGTGCCCAGATTTCCGGGCCGGTCGTCTCGACATGGGCCTGCCGGTTGGCGGTATTGTCGAACTGGTTGGCGAAAACCGCGCCATTGGGTTCGGTCTTGGCCAGCTCGGCGGCCAGACGGCGGGCATAGTGGATGTAGTTGTTCGGGTCGCGGTAGGGTTTCGGCGGCACCTCGACCAGCGTGGCCCCGGCAAGGCGCAGCATGTCCTTCTTTTCCTGGCTCTGGCTGTCGGGAATGACGATCACCGACTTGAAACCAAGCGACGTGCCCACCAGCGACAGGCCGATCCCGGTGTTGCCGGCCGTCCCCTCGACGATGGTTCCGCCCGGTTGCAACGCGCCCGAGGCGATGGCGTCCCGGATGATGTAGAGCGCGGCGCGGTCCTTGACCGACTGGCCGGGGTTCATGAATTCCGCCTTGCCCAGGATCTCGCATCCGGTTTCCTCGGACACCCGGTTGAGCCGGATAAGCGGCGTGTTTCCAATGGCTTCGATGACGGATTGATGGATTTGCACGTGAAAGGCCTCCCACAGCTTTGGCACCCGTCTAGACCTCGGCCGCGCCCGCTTCAACCACGCAAGGTGGCGCGGTGCAGGGCAAGCCACTGCGCCGAGACGATCAGCGGCGCATTCGCGGCCTCGCCCGTGGCGACCATGGCAACCAGATCATCGAGCGGCATCAGGCGGACGCGAATATCCTCGTCCTCATCGGCGACGCCGTGCAGGCCGACGGCATCATCCGGCAGGTCGCACAGGGCCACGAAGGAATGCAGAACCTGCGCCAGACCGCCGGGGCTAGGATAATAGCGCGCCACAAAAACAAGGGCTTGCGCGTCGATCTTAAGACCCGCCTCCTCCTCCAGCTCGCGCAGGGCACTCTGCTCGGGCGTCTCGCCCGCATCGATCAGCCCGGCGACGGGCTCGATCATCCATGGCAGCGGGTCGCCCTTGGCCAGCGCGCCGACGCGGATCTGATCGACGACCAGCACCCGGTCGCGCACGGGATCATAGGGCAGCACCGTCGCCGCATCGACCACATGGCTGATCGCGCGCTGGATGGTGCCCGACCGCCCGCCATCGAAACGCGGATGGTCCAGATGCCACTCCTCGACCCGGTGAAACCCTTCGTAGGGGTAGTCGACCCGGCTGACCCGCACCGCATCGGCACCGGTATCGGTGCCTTGGGTAATGGGGCGGCGATAGGTGCGGTTGCTGGCGATGGCATGGGCGCGGGCCTGGATGACACCGCGCCGCGCGGCGATCTGGGCGGGCGTGACCTTGCCCCGCGCCCGCATGACTTCGGCGGCGGCCAGACGCGTGCGCGCGCCATGTGTGGCCTGCCATGTGGCCAGATCCCAGGGGAGCCCGGCACCGCCACCGCCCTCTGCCTCGCGGTAGACGAGTGCCGCGACGGGTCCGTCCGGGCCAGTCACGGTCACCGCCTCGGGCACATAGCCGAAGGCCGTCTCGTACCAGTCAAGGCGCGCCTTGGCCTCGGAGCCGAGCGTGTCGGTCAGCTGCCCCCCGGCCCCTGTCCCCGGCACCAGCACGGGCCAGTCGCCCGCCGCCGCACGCTCCACCTGCCAGCCGTCAAGCCTGGCGGGCACGCAGTCCACCGGCCCGCCCGCCACATCGGCGCGCAGCGCATCCCACAGCAAAGTTCCGAACAGAAAGTACCGGCTCACGGCATCCGGCGCCCGACGATCCCCGCCAGAAGCCCGATGACAGCCGCACCCAGAAACCAAGTGCCGCCCACGATCGGCACCAGCAGGATCTGCACGTCATCCCAGATGAACGACAGCGTGGCGGACACGGCCCGGCCAAGCTCGGTGTATTTACCGGTCAGCGAAATCTGGATCATCTTGCCGAAGGAATGCAGCAGGATCGCCAGCAAAGCCCCGATCAGCGCCGCACCGATCCCGGCGGTCAGGACAACCGTCACCCGCTCGCCCCGCCCGGTCGGCCCCGTGGCGGCCTTGCCGATCACGATCCAGCCGACAAAGAAGGCAAGGAAGGCCAACGCTTCCCGCAGGTAACCGACGCGCGTGCCTTCGGGCAGAACCTCCCTGACGATCAATTCGCCAATGAACCACGCGAGCGCGGCCAGAAGCACCGCAGAGAAGAGTTTCGAAGGGGTAGGCATCAGGCTGGTTTCCGGACCGTCAATTGGATGACATCACACATGCCATATTCGAACGCGCCCGCACAGCCCGTCAAATAAAGGTTCCACATCTTGCGAAAACGGTCATCGAACCCGTGCGCCGCAACTTCGTCCCATCGGGCGTTGAAGGTGTCGAACCAACGGCGCAGGGTGATGGAATAGCCCTTGGCGAAACTGATCGACCCCAGATCCTCGAGGCCCGCGCGCGCCATCTCCTCGGCCAGCTTCATGGGCGCGGGCAACATGCCACCCGGAAAGATGTACTTCTGGATGAAGTCGACGCCCCGCGAATAGACCGCCCAACGGGTGTCGGGCACCGTGATGATCTGAAGCGACGCCTGCCGACCGGGACGCAGACGTTCGCGCAACGTCTCGAAATAGACGGGCCAATACCGTTGTCCCACGGCCTCGAACATCTCGATCGAGGCGATGCCGTCATAGACGCCGGTCTCGTCGCGGTAGTCCTGAAGCTTGAACTCCACCTGATCGGACAGGCCCAGCTTTTCGATTCGCTCCTGCGCGAAGGCGAGCTGCTCCCGGCTCAGCGTCAGGCAGGTAACCCGCAACCCACGTTCGCGTGCGGCATACTCCGCGAAACCGCCCCACCCGCAGCCGATTTCCAGAACATGTTCGCCCGGTTGCACGTTCATGCGGTCGACGATGGATTTGTATTTGGCGATCTGCGCGGCCTCCAGGCTTTCCTGTCCGGTCTCGAAGATGCCCGCCGAATAGGTCATCGTGTCGTCGAGCCAGAGGCCATAGAAATCATTGCCCAGATCGTAGTGGGCCGAGATGTTCTTGCGCGCCTGCTGCTTGGTGTTGCGCAGCATCCAGAAGCGCATCTTTTCATAGGCACGCACGAAGGCCATGCCCGGAAACTGCTGGATCAGCGCGTCGCCTTCCTTGTTGATATAGTCGAACAGCGCCTGCAAATCCGGCGTCGTCCAGGACCCGTCCATATAGGCCTCCATGAAGCCCACATCGCCCTCGCGCACGAGCCGGGCGAAGACGTCGGTATTGTGCACGATGATCTCGGCCACCGGGCCGGGTTCGATTCCGTCGTGGCGAAATCTGCGCCCGTCGGGCAGCACGACATCCAGACGGCCAGACTGTGCCCCCTCGGCCATGGCGAAGGCCTGCCGGAAATAGCGGGGCAAATTCTTCTGGCCCGAGATCGTCGTTATTGCGTCCATTTTTCCCCCGGCATCCATGCCGTCACCTTGCCCTTACAGAACCATCCGCCCCCCCGGGCGGCAAGTCCGTTAACAGTTTTATTCTGCGTTTCTTTGACCATAGGCGTCCAGAGCGCGTTGACGACCCTCTGCCAGATCGACGATCGGATGCAAGACCGGGCGATCATCGGGCGCCATGTCCCAACTCCGCGGGATCGCCGCATAGAAACTCCGATCCCGTTTCCACCGCTTGCGATAGGCAGCATCGGGGTCGAATTTGGCCGCCTGCGTGTCCGGGTTGAAGATCCGGAAGAACGGCGACGCATCCGGGCCGGATCCCGCCGCCCATTGCCAGCCCATGGCATTCGACGCGGGGTCCCAGTCGACCAGCGTATCCGCGAACCAGTCTGCCCCGACCTTCCAATGCGTCATCAGGTGCTTGGTCAGATAGGACGCGACCAGCATCCGCGCGCGGTTGTGCATCCGGCCGGTGACGTAAAGCTCCCGCATGGCGGCATCGACCACATCGATGCCCGTGCGCCCCCGACGCCAGGCCTCGGCCAGATCGTTGTCGCCCTTCCACGGAAAGGCGTCCCAGTCCGATTTCCAGTTTTCGCGGATCAGGTGCGGTGTGTGATAGGCCAGATGATGCGCGAAATCGCGCCAGACCAGCTCCTTGAGGAAGGTCTCGGCCCCGGCCTTGCCGTCTTCCATCGCGCGCCGCCCCGCGTGCCAGCAGCTGCGCGCCGAAATCTCGCCATAGGTCAGGTTTTCGCTCAGGCCCGAGGTGCCGTCTTCGGCCAGCATGTCGCGCGCGCTGTCATAATCCGCGATCCGGTGCGCGATGAACGCCCCCAGACGGGATTGCGCCGCCTGTTCGCCGACGTGGACATGGTCGGCCACGACCTCCGCCCCGCGCCGCATCGCCTGCGACAGGTCCCAGTCATCCAGCGCATCGCTGCCGGGCCAGGCATCCGGGGCGGCGACAGAGGACGGCGCGGTCAGCGCGGGGCCCACATCGCGGTCCCGCACGGATTTCCAGAACGGCGTGTAGACCTTGTAGTAGCCGCCCGTCCCCGTCACGACCGTCCAGGGTTCGAAGAGGACATGGGCCTGAAACGACTTCGCCTCCAGCCCCGCGTCCCGCAGGTGCTCCTTGACGCTCGTGTCGCGCAGCCGCTCGTCCTCGACGTAAAGGCGGTTCCAGACGACCGTCTCGGCCCCCGTCTCGTCCACCAGCTCGCGCAGCACGTCCAGCGCCTTGCCACGCCGTAGGATCAGGGTTGACCCCACGGCGGCCAGGCTCTCGCCGATGGACCCGAGGCCGAGGCCCAGACGCCACTTCGGCGCGGCCCCCCAAGTTTCCACGACCTCGTCCAGAATGAATACCGGAATCACGGGTCGCCCCTGATCCACGGCCCAGCACAGGGCGGGGTTGTCGGTCAGCCGCAAGTCCCGGCGCATCCAGTAAAGTATCGGTGCCACATATCCTCCGGCGCTCAATCCGGGCAGGAACCTAGCACAGGGTCAGGCGACGCCCACCCCCTTTGGCACGTCGGACCAGCGGACGTCAGGCGCGGTGTCGGCGCGCAGAGACCTGCCCCGCGCGCCGCGACGGCTCAGGCGTTGACGTCGACCACGACGCGGCCCCGGACCTGACCCTTGAGGATGTCGGCCCCGAGCTTGGGCAGATCGCCCAGTGTCGCGGGTACGACCATCGCCTCCAGCTTGTCCATCGGCAGCAGTTCGGCCAGCCGCGCCCAGGCCCGGACGCGGTTGTCATAGGGCTGCATCACGCTGTCGATCCCCAGAAGGTTCACACCGCGCAGCAGGAACGGGATGACCGTCGCGGGCAGACCCGCCCCCCCGGCCAGACCCACGGCCGAGACCGAGGCACCGTATTGCATCTGGCCCAGAACGCGGGCCAGCATCGCGCCGCCCACGGCATCGACGCAGCCGCCCCAGGTCTCGCCCTCGAGCGGGCGTTTGACGGTCTCGGCCAGGTCTTCGCGGGCGACGATCTGCGTGGCGCCAAGACCCGTCAGGTAATCGGCCTGCTCCGGCCGCCCCGTGACGGCGGCAACCTCGTGCCCCATGGCGGCCAGCAGGGCGACGGCGACCGACCCCACGCCACCGGCGGCCCCGGTGACCAGGACGGGGCCGGATTTGATCCCATGATCCTCAAGCGCCTGCACGGCCAGCATCGACGTGAACCCCGCCGTGCCGACGGCCATCGCCTGCCGCGTGGTCAGGCCGTCCGGAAGCGGCACCAGCCAGTCGGCCTTGACGCGGGCCTTTTGCGAATAGCCGCCCCAATGCGCCTCGCCCACACGCCAGCCAGTCAGGACGACCTTGTCGCCTGGCTTGTAGCGGTCGTCGGACGACGCCTCGACCGTCCCCGCGAAATCGATGCCCGGCACATGGGGATAGTTGCGCACCAGCCCGCCACCCGGTCCGATGCACAACCCGTCCTTGTAGTTCACGCAGGAATATTCGACTGCGACCGTAACCTCGCCCTCGGGCAGGTCGGCCAATGTCAGGTCCTTGACCGTCGCCTGCGTGCCATTGTCGTCCTTGTCGACCACAAGTGCCTTGAACGTTTCGCTCATCTCCAGAACCTTTCCTTGATCTCGGCTGCAATCTCGCCGGCCTGCGTCACGCAGACCAGCCGGTCGCCTGCCGCGCAGGACATGTCGACCATTCCGATCGCCACGCCGCATTGAAACTCGTCCGACCAGGCGGCCGAACGGACCCGTCCGACACGCTGATTGCCGGACATCAACGACCATTCCCGGTCGCATGTGGGTGGCGCCGAGTCCAGTTGGATGGGCACGATCTGCCGACGGGCCTGATGCGCGCGAAGGGCCGCACCGCCAAGGCAGTCGAACCGCTGGACATAGCGCCCGAGGCCCGCCTCGAACGGCGTGTCCTGGCGGGTCATGTCGTTGCCATAGCTCAACATTCCGCCCTCGATCCGCTCGATGGCATTGGGACAGCCCGCCCGGATGTCAAATGGCTGCCCTTTGTCCATCAGGTGATCCCAGAGCGGCATGGCCAGCGCCTGATCCGTCACGTAGATCTCGAATCCGCCCTGCTTGGAATAGCCGGACCGGGCCACCAGAACCTCGCCCGATCCAAATGGCAGCCATTTGAAACCGAAGAACGGAATGTCCCGCGTCTCCTCGCCGAAAACCTCGGCGGCAAGGTCGTTGGCCAGCGGCCCTTGAAGGCCCAGGATCTGCACGTCCGGTTCACTGACCGACACGGCATAGCCGCCACCCATGGCGACCCCTTCGACCCAATAGGCGAGGTCGCTGTCGGCCAGCGAAATCCACCAGACGCCCGGGCGCGGCTGCAAGGCCACCGGATCGTTCAGCATCCCGCCATTGACGTCGCAGATCGGCACATAGGCGCATTTCTGCGGCTTGACCCGGCTCAGGTCACGGGGGGTCAGCCGTTGCATCAGCGCGTCGGCATCCGGTCCTTCGATCTGGATCTGGCGTTCGCAGGCCACATCCCACAGCTGGACCGCTGATTTCAGATGACGGCAATCCTCGGAAATGCTGTCGAAGACGACCGGCAGCAGGGTCTTGTTGTAAACGGTATAGCCGGTGACGCCACAGGCCTCCACGGCGTCCGACCACCAGGTCCGGCGCAGCCGGTTCGACGGCGCAAGCGCGACCATTCTAGAGCACCCCGACCATATGAAGATCGCGCTCCAAACCCATGATTTGACTCACTTCGCCACCTCCGGACCGGACCAGTCGATCTGGCAGATCTCGGCGGACCGGCCGTCGAAATCCCAGACCCGGCCAAAGGCGCGCACGCGGCCCTTGGTGGCGGTCGCGACGGTGATGTCGCTGCCCATCCAGTATTCGGTGTTGACGGCGACGATGTCCTTCTCGGGGTCCTTGCCCTTGACCGGCACGACCTCTCCCTGGATCTTCTTGCCGACCATCAGGCGGCGTGTCTTACCCTCGTTCTCATAGGTGATCTTGGCGCGCTCGGCGCCCAGGAATTCGCTGACCAGCAGCTTGAACAGACCCGTTGTTCCCTTGGCCCGCCCCGAGAAGATCTCGATCAGCGCCAAATAGGCGGCCTGATCCGCGCGGTCATCGATGAAGGCCGCGGCCTTCCAGTTGCCGCGCGCCATAAGCCCCGGAATTTCCAGCAGAAGACCGACGTTCAGGCCAGACAGATCGCTGTCGCCGTAAAAGCCGGTGTCGATCCGGATGCCGGACCAGGCCTGGCAATAGCCTTCGGTCGGCGCGTGTTTGCCGAGCGAGACGACGCAGGGGCAGAAAACGGTGCAGTTGCAGTTGAGGATGAGCTCGCCCTTGATGGCCCAGGGCGTGGTGCCCGCAGCGGGGGGCTTGGCGTCCGGGTGTCGGCTCGACACCGTAGGGGCAGCGATCTTGGTCATGCGGGTCCTCCGATCAAAAAGCCTGCGCCGACAAGGCATGCAAGGCCGATAGCCCGGGGCACCAGCGCCCCGCGCGACAATTTTTCCAGCGTCATCAAGCCTGTGGCCAGCGCCATGAAGCCGAGGGACATCGCCCCTCCGATCAGGCCCAGCGCCATCAGCGCCCAGCAACAGCCAAGGCAGGTCGCGCCCAGGCGCAACCCCATGCGGAACGGGCCGTCGTTCCAATGGCCCATGAAGAAGGTCAGCGGCATCCGGCATTTCGACAGGCACGCGTCCTTGAGAGGCGAGAATTGATAGCCGCCCGCCAGGATCAGCAGGGCCGCGGCCAGCAGCGGCTCATCCAGGATGGCAAGCCGACCGAGGGCCAGCTGCGCGACCATGGCCAGGGCGGAAAAGCCAGCCCAGACAATCGCATAGCCTGCGATCAGATGTCCGCCACCGCCCGTGCCGTGGGCCTGCGCGATGTCGTCATAGGTGGCGAAGGCCGGAAGCGCCGTGGGCAGCATCATCGCCGACGACATGATGAGCCACATGGCCAGCACGCCGCCCGGTCCCGCCGCTGCCGCAGGAGTCAGACATAGATCCCTGAGCAGGGTGCCCCACCCCGTCGGCGTCGCCATCAGGACGACGGCCGTCCATGCCGCCAGAAGCGTTCCGTACAGGGCCAGCCAATGCGGCGCGGTCATGCGAGAAAGATGCCTCAAGCCAGCCCTCCCTTGCCGCCGCGAGATGTCTTGAACGAGTCGCCGTTCACCCGTATTCAAATGTCAGACATTTAAATGTCAGACAATTGGATTTTGCATGCCCCCCGATCAAACCGCGCCCAAACCCCTGTCGACCGACATCTCTGACCGGCTTGCCGCGCGCATCGCCGACGGCGATCTGATGGCGGGTGACCGGTTGCCGTCGGAGGCAGAGCTTGCCGCGCAATTCGACTGTTCGCGCGCCACCGTGCGCGAGGCGTTGAAGCGGCTGGCGGCCAAGAACCTGATCCGGACCGCGCGGGGTCACTCGGGCGGGGCGTTCGTCAACAACCTGACCTATGCCGCCGCCGTGGAGGCGCATGTCGCCACCTCTACCCTGCTCCTGTCGATGAATGCCGTCGATTTCCAGACGGCGGTCGAGGCGCGGTTCGCGCTGGAGCGGGCCTGCGCCCACCTGGCAGTGACCCACCACGAGGCGTCGGACCTGCGGGCGATGAAGACCGCGATCAACCGGCTGGCCAGCAAGTGCAACGATGAGCAATTCTGTGCCGCCGATGTGTCGTTCCACCGCGCGCTGGTCGATGCCGCGCACAATCCGATCCTGTCGTATCAACTGGCCGGCGCGGTCGAGGCGATGCAGCCCCTGATGAACATGATCACCTATCCCGAGCGGGACCGGGAGGTCATCATCCGCCTCTATCGCCGGATCGCCGGAGCGGTGATGGCGCGCGATGCCGCCGAAGTGCGCCACATCATGGACGAGCTGGAGGCGGTGATCCTCGATCTGTTCCAGCGCCGCCAAAGCCGTCGCGGGCCTGTGAAACCCGGCTAGACATTCCCGCCGACGCAATTAAGTCTGCTCCCATAAAACAAGGTCCAACCGGGAGAGACCAATGACCATCCGCACCTGCCTTCTGGCGAGCGTCGCTTTTGCGCTGCCGCTGTCCGCCGCCGCCCAGACCCTGACCGTGTTCGAATACTCGGGGTTCGAGGATCCGGCGTTCCATTCGACCTATGTCGCCAAGCACGGCGCCAGCCCCGATTTCGCGTTCTTCGGTGACGAGGAAGAAGCGTTTCAGAAGCTGTCGTCGGGCTATAACGAGCCCGGGCTGACCCACATCTGCGCAGGTTCCGTCACCAAGTTCGTCGAATCCGGCATCATCGAGCCCTGGGACACGTCGCGCATCGCGGCCTTCGACGACCTGAACAGCGACCTCACGGGGACAAGCGTTCTGACCGAAGGCGAGACGTATTTCATCCCGGCCGACTACGGCTCGACCGCGATCGCCTATAATGCCGACGAAGTGCCCGCCGAAGACGTGGCCTCGCTCAATGTGTTTCTAAACCCCAAGTATCAGGGCCGGGTGTCCATTCCCGACAACGTCGACGACGCCTTTGCGCTGGCCTACCTCGCGACCGGCGTGACCGATTGGTCGACCGTCGACGATGCCCAGTTCGAGGCCGCCGCTGACTGGCTGCGTCAGGCCCATGCGAACATGCGCACCTATTGGGTCGATCCCGGCGAATTGAGCCAGCTTCTGTCCTCGGGCGAGGTTCTGGTCAGCTGGGCCTGGAACGAGACGCTGCCGACGATGGTCGAGGAGAATTTCCCCATCGGCTTCCAGCGTGAGGCCGCCGAGGGGTCGTCGCTGTGGGTTTGTGGCTATGTGAACATGGCGGACTCCGAAAGCTCCGAAGACCTGGTCTATGACTACCTGAACGCCTTCCTCGACGCGAGTTCGACGCAGGCTTTGATGGACAACGGCTATGGGCAGGCGAACCTGACCGCATTCAACGCGCAGATCGATGAGGCGGGCCGCGTGGCCGGCGGTCTGGGCCCGGTGTCGGCCCCCGTGCTGGCGCAATTGCCGATGCCCGGTCAGCTGCGGGAAAAGCAGGCCACCGTGTTCGAGCGGATCAAGGCCGGCTTCTGATCAGCCCCTCCGGAACGACGAAGGGCCGCCCCGGGAGGCGGCCCTTTTCATGTCCGGGTGTTCGACGGGTCCCGTGTCAGACGTCAGGGTCGCGCTTGGGGCGCAATAACATGCGCTTGAACATCCCGCCAAGGGCCACGACGCCCATGATGCCGAAGATCAGGAATTTCTTGCCGAAGGCCAGCAGCGCGACAAGAAAACCGCCTGCCGCCTTGCCGTACTTGACACCGAAGAAGGTGCCCAGAAGGCCAAGGGCGCCGACGGCGGCAACCTTGTCGCCGGTCACGAAGGACGCATAGCTCTGCTCGGCCACGGGTTGATACAGGGCGAGGTTGTCGATGATGAGCCCGCGCATCTTCTCTTCGCTCATATTGCTGTCGATCGGGATCAGGTTGAACTCGATGAAGCCACTGCGGTCGAATTGCGTGACGGAGACGTTGATCGTGCGGTCCTGGTCGAACTGCCAGTCGGTCGCATAATACATGATCGCCCGCTCCCGATCGAGGGTCGGCGGCACGCGCCATCCCTTGAACAGAACCGGATACCCGAGGCTGGCCGACTGGCCTTCGGCCCCAAGGCGCAGGTCCGCCTCGATGGCCGCCATCAGCTCGGTCACGCCCTCGTCCGTCCAGTCGTCGAAGGTGACATAGCCGTTGCTGTCGGGCGCATAGATCATCATGGAATCGGTGGACGACGTGGTGTCGATGATGAAGCCGTCGATGCCTTGGCAATTGGGCCAACCCCAGGCCTCGCGGACCAGCGTGCAGGTGTCTTCAGGGCTGAGTGCCATGGCCTCGGAACGGGACGGGTCGATGCGTCCACGCGAAACGCTCAATCCGTCGGCGATCGGAAAAGGGCTCAGGTTCAGGTCCTGGGCCTGAACGATGGCGGGCGTTGCGACATAGGGCACGAAGGCCAGCGCGGCGAGCAGCACGGCCTCCTGCAGGGCCCGGAGGGGACCACGGGGGGAAAGGGGCTTCGTCACGGATAGAAACTTTCTTGTCTACTGATTGAATCAGACGATCAACGAAGAAGAGGGCGAAAACAGGGCGTTGACCCGGTCATGGCGGGGCTTTCGGTTCACACCACCCCCGCGCGGCGGCCTTGAACTTCGCCGGGCGGCGGCCTATATCGGCTGTGTTCTCGCAAGGGAACTATGGCGATAAACGCACCCGTAATAAGCGGATCGGACCCGGGGGCGGTACCCGGCGACTCCACCAAATATCCTCGTATTGGGGGATCATGGGGTCGAAACAGGATCGACGGACGTCTAAAGGGGCCAGCTTTCGCTCGGTGAGATACCACCGTTATCGGTTCACAATGTACAGTTGCCAATACCAACCGTGCTCCGGTCGCGCTGGCTGCGTAAGCAGTCCGCAAGATCGAAACTTAAGCCCTGACGCCTAGCAGTGTCAGGCGGGGTTCGCAGGCACCTGGCAACAGAAGCCTGCACTTTCTCCCTCGCCTTCCAAATATACCCACAGCACCAACGGGTCTTTTCGGGTGCACCTTGGCCCAGGGGGTGCTGTCGCACCCGGCCCTTTGCCGTGCCATGGTCCCGGTCGTTGCTTGCGTGGGGTACGATGGAGAACAAACGTCTCATGATCGGCCTCGGCGGGACCGCATTCGCGGCGCTCTGCTGTTTCACGCCACTGCTGCCCGTCATCCTGACGGCCTTGGGGCTGACCGGGCTTTTGCCGTATGTTTACAACGACCTGGTCTTGCTGCCGATCCTGGCGGCGTTCCTGATCCTGACGGGGTATGCGGCATGGCGACCGAGGTAGTGCTGGAGTCCCGGCTGACCTGTCCGTTGTGCGGCCATGCCGAAACGGAGGTCATGCCGACGGATGTCTGCCAGTGGTTCCATGACTGCAAGGGCTGTCACGCCGTCCTGAAGCCGCTGCCGGGCGATTGCTGCGTCTTCTGTTCCTACGGCACGGTGCCCTGCCCGCCCATTCGGAACGGCCAATCCTGTTGCGGCTGACCGCCGGTCCGGCAGGGGCCTGCTGCCTGCAAATCAGGCACCTTGCCCAATCGCGCACCGGCGCCCCCGGCCCGTTCCAATCGCCCCTTGCCCGCCCGCGCGGCCTCTGGTCTACCTAGGGTCAAGTCACGTCACGGGGGCCGGACAGTGAGACCGCCAAGCAGGACAGACCATATCGACTACGGCACGATGATGCATGATGCCATGCGCGGTCTCATCGCGCGCGTCCTGCGCCAGGTGGCGGCCCATGGATTGCCCGGCGACCATCATTTCCTGATCTCGTTCGACACCAACCATCCCGGGGTCAAGATCGCCGACTGGCTGCACGAACGCTATCCCGAAGACATGACCATCGTGCTGCAACACTGGTTCGATGCCCTTGAGGTCGGCGAACAGAGTTTCACCGTGACGCTCAATTTCGGCGACCAGCCGGAGCCTCTGGTGATCCCTTGGGGGGCCATGAAGACCTTCGTCGATCCATCGGTCGAATTCGGCTTCCGGTTCGAGCGGCGCGACGACGACGGCCCCGACGATCCCGACGGTGAGGACGACGAGGCGCCCTTTGCCGACCTCGACGAGGCCGAGCCACCCCGTCGCGAGGCCGAAGTGGTCAGTCTGGACCGTTTCCGCAAATAGATTTCACGCCGAACCGCTCACGCGTGATCACGCCTGACTGATCGCCAGGTGGTGCGCATTGACCATACCGCTGTTCCACTTCACGCTCTGGCCAGCTTTTCCAAGAGATTTCGAATGTCAGCAGGTTTCCGTGTCTTTTTCGAACAGATCCTGACCAATCCCGCCCAGATGGGCACCCTTGTTCCGTCCTCCTCCTACCTTGGGGCCGAAATGACCGCCGGTCTGGGGCCCGAATCTGGCCCGGTGATCGAGTTAGGGCCGGGCAGCGGCGCGATCACCCGCGCGATCCTGGCGCGGGGCGTTGCGCAATCCGACCTCCATCTGGTCGAGATGAACCCGGCCTTCGCCGAAGGGCTGCGGCGCAGCTTTCCCGAGGCCCATGTCCATTGCCGCAGCGCCGCCGACCTGCCCGAGCTTGGCCTGCCGCCCGTCACCACGATCCTGTCGAGCCTGCCGCTTCTGTCGCTGCCCGATACCCTCGTGCCTGCCATCCTGCACGCGGCGCGGTCCGCGCTCGCCCCCGGCGGGTCCATCGTGCAATTCACTTATGGCGTGCGGCCCCCGGTCGACGACGCCATGCTGGCGCGGGTCGGCCTGCGCTGTTCGCCCGGGGCCACGGTCTGGCGCAATCTGCCGCCCGCGCGGCTGTTCCATCTTCATCGGGTCGAATGATGCTCCGGGCAATGGACGTGGGCAAACCCCTTCGCTAGACCCGGCCCCGAGATGTGCCCGCAGCAGACCGGAGTGACCGATGACCGCGACCCGTACCGAGACCGACAGCTTTGGCCCGCTGGATGTGCCCGCCGACAAGTATTGGGGCGCGCAGACGCAACGCTCCATCCAGAACTTCCCCATCGGGTGGGAGCGGCAGCCCGTCGCCATCGTCCGCGCGCTTGGCGTGGTCAAGAAAGCGGCGGCCATCGTCAACGAAGGGTTCGGCGATCTTGACGCCAAACTGTCGAAGGCCATTCAGGATGCCGCCGGTGAGGTGATCGACGGCAAGTTCGACGACAACTTCCCGCTGGTCGTGTGGCAGACCGGGTCGGGCACGCAGTCGAACATGAACGCCAACGAGGTGATTTCGAACCGCGCGATCGAGATGCTGGGCGGGACCATCGGGTCCAAGACGCCGGTCCACCCGAACGATCATTGCAACATGGGCCAGTCGTCCAACGACACCTTCCCGACCGCGATGCATGTCGCCATCGGCATGATGGCGCGCGACACGCTCCTGCCCGGTCTGCGTAAGCTTCACACGGCGCTGGTGGCGAAGTCGGATGAGTTCAAGGACATCATCAAGATCGGCCGCACCCACACGCAGGACGCGACACCCCTGACCCTGGGCCAGGAATTCGGCGGCTACGCCCACCAGGTCGCCAAGGGGATCGAGCGGGTCGAGGCCTGTCTGCCCGACATCTATGAATTGGCGCAGGGCGGAACGGCGGTCGGCACGGGCCTCAACACCCGCAAGGGCTTTGCCGAAAACGTGGCCGCCGAAATCGCGAAGATCACCGGCCTGCCCTTCGTCACCGCCCCCAACAAGTTCGAGGCACTGGCTGCCCATGACGCCATGGTCATGTTCTCGGGTGCCCTGAAGACCGTTGCCGCCAGTCTCTTCAAGATCGCCAATGACATGCGCCTTCTGGGCTCGGGCCCGCGGTCGGGTCTGGGCGAGTTGATCCTGCCCGAAAACGAACCCGGATCGTCGATCATGCCGGGCAAGGTGAACCCGACTCAGGCCGAGGCGCTGACCATGGTCTGCATCCACGTCATGGGCAACGACGCCGCCGTCGGCATGGCCGGGTCGCAGGGCCATTTCGAGCTGAACGTCTACAATCCGATGATGTCCTACAACGTGCTGCAATCGATGCAATTGCTTGGCGACGCGGCGAGCAGTTTCACCGACAACATGGTCGTGGGCACACAGGCCAACGTGGAGCGGATCGACAAGCTGATGAAGGAATCGCTGATGCTGGTCACCGCGCTGGCCCCGACCATCGGCTATGACAACGCCACCAAGGTCGCCAAGACCGCCCATAAAAACGGCACCACCCTGCGCGAGGAGGCCTTGGCCATGGGTCTGGTCGACGCGGAAACCTTCGATCGCGTCGTCGACCCGAAATTGATGATCGGACCGAAGTAGCCGGCCTTCACCCCGCTCGGGGTCGGCGCTAGGCTCAGGCCATGAAAACGGTCATCAATCTCAACAAGGCGCGCAAGACGCGGGACAGGGACGCGGACAAGGCGCGGGCGGATGCCAACGCCGCCCGGTTCGGCCGCACCAAGGCCGAGCGACAGGCCGAGGCGGCGCGCGCCGAAAAGGCGGCCCGTGATCTGGATGGGCACCGTAGGGAATGAACGACGCGCGGCCCCGCAAACGCTCGCTCACCCTGCACGGGCACCGCACATCGGTGTCGCTGGAAGATGCGTTCTGGGTCGAGTTTCAGGCGATGGCGGACGACGCGGGCAAGTCGGTCAATGCGCTTGCCGCTCAGATCGACCGTGACCGGGGCGTCAGCGCGGGCCTTGCCTCGGCCATAAGGGTCGCGGTTCTGAAGCACTTGCGACGGGACGCGGAAGATTAACCTTTTTGCGGCAGGCTGCGGGGCATAACACCCGTTCTGTCCGATCGCGCCGCCGCATGGCTTCAGTCCGTCTTCTCGGCCAAGGCCGCGTAGCGCGGTGGCATCGTCCGGCGCTCTGTCCGCGACGTGGAGGCCTTGATCCACCGCGATTTTTTTCTGGCCGAGGTTAGACGGCGCGGATTTACCGCGGCCAAAAATGGTGGCCAGTTCGTGATCTTCTGTAACCGCGAACTGCTCCGCCGCGTGGTGTGAAGGACTTTCCGCGAAGGCTCTTCTAGGCCGAGTCGCGCAGGACGCCCAGAACCGCTTCGGCGGGCACAGCCGCCGTCACGAAGGCCTGCCCGATGCCGCGCGCCAGAATGAATCGGAGCTTGCCGTCGACGACCTTCTTGTCCTGGCCCATGAGGTCGAGCAGCACCTCGGCCGAAGGCAGGTCACCGGGAATGTCGCGCAGGTCGCGGCGCATCCCCATGTCGGCCAAATGGGCGCGCACCCGGCTCGGGTCTTCCTGCGAACACAGGCCCATGCGGGCCGACAACTCAAAGGCCAACGCACAACCTATGGCGACACCTTCGCCGTGCAGCAGCCGGTCGGAATAGCCCGTCGCCGCCTCGAGCGCATGACAGAACGTGTGCCCCAGGTTCAGAAGCGCGCGGTCGCCCTGCTCCGTCTCGTCGCGCACGACGATGTCGGCCTTCATCTGGACGGCATGGCGCACCGCCTCGACCCGTAGCGCGGGGTCCGAGGCAAGCTTCGGCCCGTTCACCTCCAGCCAGTCGAAATAGGCCGCGTCCCCCAACATCCCGTATTTCGCCACCTCGCCATAACCGGCCAGGAAATCGCGCGTGTCCAGCGTGTCCAGAACATCCACATCGGCCAGGACCAGCACCGGCTGATGAAACGCGCCCACCAGGTTCTTGCCATGGCGCGTATTGATCGCCGTCTTGCCGCCGACCGAGGAGTCCACCTGCGCCAGCAAGGTCGTCGGCACCTGAACGTAGCGCACGCCGCGCCGCAGGATCGCGGCGGCAAAGCCCACCAGATCCCCGATCACGCCGCCGCCCAGGGCCACCACCACATCGCCCCGTTCGCAGCGTTGATCGAGCAGCCATTCGACCACTTCGGTCAGGCCCGCCCATCCCTTCGTCGCCTCGCCCGGCGTCAGCCTCAGGGCCGGGGCGTCGATGTCGCCAAGCCCCGCGCGAAAGCCCGCGAGATGCAGATCGGCCACCCGCGTCTCGGTCACCACGAAGACGCGGGGACGGCGGAGCAGCGGCGCGATGCGCGCCCCGGCCTCGGCAAACAATCCCCGCCCCACGAGGACATCATAGGCCCGGTCCCCCAGGGGGACATGCACTGTCTCGTTCATTGCAGGACCCCTGCCCCCTCCAGCACCGCGATCACGCGGTCCACCATATCCGAGATCGAATAGGCAGGGTCGCAATCGGCCACAAGGTCGGCCAGCGCATAGGACGGCAACCGCGCCTCCAGAAGCTCGATCAGGGTGCCGCGCGGGTTGTCGGTCAGCAGCAGGGGCCGCGTCGTCTTGTGCCGGACCCGCTGCCACAGAAGGTCGGCATCGGCGCGCAGCCAGACCGAGACGCCATGGGCGGCGATGATTTCGCGGTTCTCGGGACGCAGGAAGGCGCCGCCGCCGGTCGACAGAATCCCCGGCCCCTCTTCCAGAAGACGGGTGATGACCTCGGTTTCGCGGGCGCGAAAGAACGCCTCGCCGTCGCGTTCGAAGATCTCGGCGATCGACATGCGCGAGGCGGCCACCAGAGCCTCGTCGCTGTCGCGGAACGGCACGCCCAGACGGTCGGCCAGCGCGGTCCCGATGGCGGTCTTGCCCGACCCCATCATCCCGACCATGACGACAGGGCGCGTCAGGTGACGACGCGCGGCTGGCATCTTGTCGCTTACCGTTGACGTCCCGCGCCCCATGGCTGTCACCTCCTGCATGGACAACTATATCTCTGGCCGCCACTATGGATGCAATGAGAACGGGGCGCGAAATGACAAAAGACGGCCGAGCATGCTGCGGTTCCTGAAATACCTGCTGATCCTGCTGGTCCTCGGAACCCTTGGACTTTGGGGCTATTCCTATCTTCTGGAGCCGGAGACCGCGCCCCGCACGCATACGATTGAAATCGATGCGGGTTAATGTCGCGGCCCTTTGCGTGGGGATGTTGCTGGCCCATCAGGCGGTGGCGCAGGCCGCCCCGGACTCCGCCATTCCCTGGCTGTCGGATTCGCTTGCGGCCCCCACGCCTGTCACCCCAGCCCGGCCAGAGGAACCCGCCGCCACACCCCTGACGCAGCGCGAGATCAGCGTGATGCCCATCGGGCAGACGCGGCGCGATGCGGTCGGGTTGTTGCCGACGGGCCTGACCGGGCTGCCGCGCGATACCTTCGCCGCCTCCGACCCGGACCGGCTGGCGCAGCTGATTTCTCAGCTTCCGGGCGATGCCATGCCCGCGATGCAGGATCTGGCCCTGATGCTGCTTCTGGCGGAACTGGACGCGCCGCGGGTCTCAAGCGACCCCGACATGCTGTTCTTTGCCCGCGTCGATGGCCTGCTGCGCTTCGGCGCGCTCGACCAGGCGCAGGCGTTGATGGAGCGGGCGGGCGCGACCGACCCCAAGGCGTTCCGACGCTGGTGGGACACCTCGCTTCTGACCGGGTTCGACACGCGGGCCTGTGACGCGATGACGGCCAATCCGGGTGTCGCCCCGACCCTGCCCGCGCGCATCTTCTGCCTGACGCGCACCGGCGACTGGGCGGCGGCGATGCTGACCCTCGACACCGGGCGCGCCATCGGCGCCATCACCGAGGAGGAGGACCTGTTGCTGGCCCATTTCCTCGACCCCGAGCTCTTCGAGGGCGAGCCGCCCCCCATCCCGCCGCGCCCGATGACGCCGCTGGCCTTCCGCCTTCTCGACGGGATCGGAGAGACGCCGTCCACCCTGGATCTGCCGCTGGCCTTTGCCGCAGCCGATCTGCGGCCGACCTCCGGTTGGAAGGCCCAGATCGAGGCGGCGGAACGTCTGGTGCGGGTTCAAGCGCTGGACCCCAACCGCCTGCTGGCGCTTTACACCGAAGGACGGCCATCGGCCTCGGGCGGGGTCTGGGACCGGGCGGCGGCGATCCAGCGGCTGGACACGGCGCTGTTGTCGGGCGACCCCGCGCAGGTCAACGACAGCCTGCCGCAGGCGGTGGTGAGCATGCGCGACGCGGGCCTGTTGGTGCCATTCGCCAAGCTTTACGGCGAACGCCTGGCCCAGATCCCGCTGGAGGGGGCGACGGCGGAGCTTGCCTTGCGCGTCGGCCTTCTGTCCTCGGCCTACGAGGCGGTGGCCCGCACCGCCGCCCCCGTCACGCCCCGCGATGCCTTTGCCACGGCCATCGCCCTGGGGGACGCGCCCGGCACCCTGCCGCCAGGCCCGCTGGCCAGGGCCATTGCCGACGGAATGACCGGAGAGCCGCCGGAACATCTGACCTCCCTCGCCAATTCGGGCCGTCTGGGCGAGGCCCTCTTCGAGGCGGCAATCCTGCTGGCTGACGGGGCAGAGACGGACCCGCAGGACATCGCCGACGCACTCGCCTTCTTCCGCTCGGTCGGGATGCAGGACGTGGCGCGGCGCACCGCGCTGCAACTGCTCCTGATATGAATTGGGTCGATCTCTTCCTCGAGGCGCAGGCAGCGGAACGGGGGGCCGCGCTCAATTCGTTGATGGCCTATCGCCGCGACCTGGAGGATTTCAGCGCCCATCTCGCCGCGCGCGGGCTGTCGCCCGACCGGGCGTCGCGGGCGGACATCGAAGGCTACCTCATCGCCTGCGAAGCCGAGGGGCTTGCCGCCTCGACCCGCGCGCGGCGGTTGTCGGCAATCCGGGGCCTCTACCGCTTTGCCCACGAGGACGGGCTGCGGACCGATGACCCCGCCATCCGCATCACGGGGCCGGCCAAGCCCAAGAGCCTGCCCAAGACATTGTCGCAGGAACAGGTCGACGCGCTTTTGACGGCGGCCGAAGACATGGGAAAGACCGCCGAGGAGCGTCTGCGCGACACGGCGCTGATGCAGCTGCTCTATGCGACGGGCATGCGGGTGAGCGAGTTGGTCGCCCTGCCCGTGGCCGCCGCGCGGGGCGATCCGCGCATGTTGCTGGTGCGCGGCAAGGGCGGCAAGGAGCGGATGGTGCCGCTGTCCCCACCCGCCCGCGATGCCATGGCCCATTGGCTGGCGCACCGGGACGCGGGCGAACGGAAGGGGCGGGTCGAGCGTGGGACGCCGCCGTCGGCCTTCCTGTTCCCGTCGCGCGGCAAGGCGGGCCACCTGACCCGCGTCTGGTTTCACGGCCGCATCAAAACACTGGCCGCCTTCGCGGGCATCGACCCGGCCGGCGTCAGCCCCCATGTGCTGCGCCATGCCTTCGCCACCCATCTTCTGTCCGGGGGCGCGGACCTGCGGGCCATCCAGGCGATGCTTGGTCATGCCGATATCTCAACCACGGAGATCTATACCCATGTCCTGGAAAGCCGCTTGCAGGAGCTGGTGCTGACGAAGCATCCGCTTGCCGGGGGCGCCTAGCGGCTGCGCGCGGGGGGCCGGCCCCCCGCGACCCCCCGGAGTATTTATGAAGCAGAGAAGGAAACGCCCATGACCCTGTCCGTCTATCTTTCCGGCGAAATCCACACCGATTGGCGCGACGAGATCCTGGCCGGGTGCAAGGCGGCGGGTCTTGATGTGGTGTTCAGCGGGCCGGTCACGGATCACGCCGCGTCCGACGATTGCGGCGTCGCGATCATGGGGGCGGAGCCGGACAAGTTCTGGCACGATGCCAAGGGCGCGCGCCTGAACGCCATCCGCACCCGCCACGGGATCGAGACGGCGGACATCGTCGTCGTGCGCTTCGGCGAGAAATACAGGCAATGGAACGCGGCGTTCGATGCGGGTCAGGCGGCGGCCCTGGGCAAGTCTCTGATCGTGATGCACGGGGCCGATCACCAGCACGCGCTCAAGGAAGTGGATGCCGCCGCGCTGGCCGTGGTCGAAACATCGGCGCAGGTGGTGCAGATCCTCGACTATGTGCTGAATGGGCGGCTGTCGGGATGACGCACGCCCTCCCTTGTCGCAGGACGGACCTGGCCCCATAAGCGCGTCATGGAACAGACACTCGACACGATCAATTGGGGCGCGACATGGGGCACGGCGGGGGCGATCGTGTTCCTTCTGGTGCTGTCGGCCTTCTTTTCCGGCTCGGAAACCGCGCTGACGGCCGCCAGCCGGGCCAAGTTGCGCAGCAAGGCCGACAAGGGCGACAAGGGTGCCACCCGCGCCCTGGCGGTGACCGAAGACAACGAGCGTCTGATCGGTAGCGTCCTTCTGGGCAACAACATCGTCAACATCCTTGCCGCATCGCTGGCCACGGCCCTGTTCACCACGCTCTTCGGCGAGGGTGGCGTGGCCATCGCCACTCTGGTGATGACGGCGCTGGTCCTGGTCTTTGCCGAAGTGCTGCCCAAGACCTATGCCATCACAAACCCCGAAAGTGCGGCGTCGCGCGTGGCCCCGGCCATCGCCGTCGTGATCCGGGTGTTCAGCCCCGTCGTCTATGGCGTGCGCGCCCTGGTACGTGGGGTGCTGCGCTTGTTCGGCGTGGACACCGACCCCGACAGCAACATCATGTCCGCGCACGAGGAAATCGTCGGCGCCATCACCCTGGGCCATACCGAGGGCGGGGTGGAGAAAGAGGACCGCGACCGCCTTCTGGGCGCGCTGGACCTGTCTGATCGCTTCGTCGAGGAGATCATGCTCCACCGCTCCAATATCGAGCTTCTGGACGTGAACGCACCCCCGGCGGCCATCCTGGACCAATGCCTGGCCAGCCGTCACACCCGCCTGCCGCTCTATCGCGACGAGCCCGAAAACATCATCGGCGTGCTGCATTCCAAGGACCTGCTGCGCGCCATCGACACGCTGGTGCGCGGCGACGGCGGCGGGATCGAGGCGGTGGACAAGCTGGATGTGACCGAAGTCATGATGGAGCCCTATTTCATCCCCGAGACCACGACGCTTGACGAACAGATGCGCCAGTTCCTGACCCGAAACACCCATTTCGCGCTGGTGGTGGATGAATACGGCGCGTTGCAGGGCCTGATCACGCTGGAAGACATCCTGGAAGAGATCGTGGGCGAGATCACCGACGAATTCGACCACCCGGAGGAGGACACCCTGCGCCCCGAGGCGGATGGGACCTATGTCATCGACGGCGCCATGACGATCCGCGACCTGAACCGCGCGACCGACTGGCGCCTGCCCGACGACGAGGCGAACACCGTCGCGGGCCTCGTCATCCACGAGGCGCAGACGATCCCGACCGTGGGCCAGGTGTTCAGCTTCCACGGCTTCCGCTTCGAGGTGACCGAGCGCGCGGCCAACCGCATCACCAAACTGCGCATCCGTTCGCTGGCCTGAGCGGGCGGGCGCCGGGGTCGGGCCAATTTTCTTTGCTTTTGACGAGACCGGAACATAAAGTGAACGAATAGCCATCGAGGATTGGTCAGATGCCAGAGTCCACCCGTATATCCAATGATTTCGATTTCGAGTTCGGCACCTGGCGCGTTCACCATCGGCGCCTGAAGGAGCGTCTTGTCGGCTGCGCCGATTGGGAAGACTTCGACGGCACCTCCGAGACGCGGCCCGTGTTGGGCGGCAATGGGAATGTCGAGGACAATCTGCTGGAATTCCCCGCCGGGTCCTATCGCGCGATTGCGCTGCGGTCCTTCGATGCGGCCAAGGGGACCTGGGCCATCTGGTGGCTGGCGGCGACCGACCCGCATCGGCTGGACGTGCCGGTGATCGGCCGGTTCCGGGACGGGGTCGGCACCTTCCTGGCCGAGGATACCCTGGGCGACACGCCGGTCCTCGTCCGGTTTCTCTGGCTGAACACCGACACCGCCACGCCCCGGTGGGAGCAGGCGATGTCGACCGACGGCGGCGCTTTCTGGGAGACGAACTGGACGATGGATTTCACCCGCGCCTGACCCCAAGGCCCCGCGACGGGGGGGTGGGGTAGGGAATACCTGACTTCGCCCAAGGCCCCCGCCGTGTTACCTTGCGTCAACCGGTCCCGACCCGGGGCTTGACCAAGGGGGACGTCATGCTGCGAGCACTGATATTCTGGGCCATGACCCTGGGCCTGCCGCAGGCGGCCTTTGCCCAATCCCCGAGCTTCGATTGCAGAGCAGCGGGGACGCCGACCGAGTTTGCGATCTGCAGGGACGGGCGGCTGGCGCAGCTGGATGTCGCGATGGTCGATGCCTACAAGGCCGCGCAGACCGATGCCGCCACAGTCGAGCGGCTGGCCCGCGACCAATCCATCTGGCGACGTTGGCGCGACACCTGTCTGGATGATCGGGCCTGCCTGACCCGCCGCTACACCGCGCGGATCGCCGATTTGCAGCCCTTTCTGATCCTTCCCGAGGGGTTCGAGTTCACCGTCCTCGACGCCCCGACCGCAGATCCGCCGACGGGCGACATCGTGACCCGGCTAAACGGCGACCGCTACGAGCGGGTCTATCCCGACGGCACGATCCGCTGGGCGGTCGTCGGCGGCATCGACAGCGGCGTGATCTTTCCCGATGGCAGCCAGTCACTCTTTTCTCCGATACAGGTCGGGGGCACCGACCTGCCCACCCTGCCCGGCACTGCCACCCCCTGGGTCACCGAGATGGAGACCCGGCTTCTCTCCATCGTCGACACCCACCTGCCGCCCGAGGATCATGCGCCCTACCGCGCGCTTCAGGCGGGCTTCCCCCTGGACGAACGGGTGATGCGCCACATCGAAGCCATCCGCTTCCTCAGCTTCCGATAGGACCACGATGCACCTGATTCTGCGCTGCCTTGCCGCCGTCCTGATCCTGTCGCTGCCCGCCCTCGCACAAGACGAGGGGTCGCTTCTCGACCAGCTTACCGCCGCACAACAATCGACGGCGACGCCCACGGCGCCGGACGTCCTGTTTCCCGATATGCCGCAGGGCTATGCCCCAAGCACCGAGACGCTGGAGGCTATCGATACCTCCCTGCGCGGCTACTACGACTATCGGATCGTGCAGTACGAACACCGGCTGGCCGTTTTCAAATGGCAATACCTGTCATCGCAGGTCATCTTCTATGTCGTGATCGCCATCGTCCTGATCGGGCTCTACTTTTCGTGGATGCAGTTCCACCGCGACCAGATCGGCGACGCACCGCCAGCCGTGACCGAGATCAGCGCCAAAAAGGACGGCTTCTCGGTTTCGTCACCGGTTCTGGGGGTCATCATCCTGGTGCTGTCGCTCGGGTTCTTCTACCTTTACCTCGTCCACGTCTATCCCATCTCCGAGACGTTCTGACATCGATCAGCCGCGCGACGCGGCGGACAAGTCGGACGGGGTTTCTTCCGTCTCACCGACCCATTCGCGCAACTTCGCGCCGGCCCGGTGACGTGCCGCCGTGGGGTGCAGGCTTTCGCTCGGATCGACCCCGACCTTGCGCCGCCGACGTGACAGGAAGAAGGGCGCAAAGCCGCGCCATTTCCCCACCGACGGCGCATCGGGGTCGCAGGGGAAGCGGTCGCGCCAGCCTTCGGGCAATTGCAGGCCAAGCGGCTCCAGCCGCGACAACAGCCAGACCAGTGGAATGTTCGACAGGGGCCGGGCCGCGTTGTACCCCCGAAGCTGGCCGCCGATATCCCCGTGGGTTCCGCGAAACCAGACCTGCTCGACCGTCTGCGTCCGGGTGCCATGGGTGCGCCACCGCTCTATGCCGTAGGCATTGCGCGTCTCGTCCAGGGCCATGGCGTGAAACCCGTGTTCGACCACCTGCCCCAACCGGTGCGACCGGAAGGCATGGACATGGGGAAACAGCCGCCAGAGCAGCGGCCAGCGGATGCCCACGGCCTGCACCGTGTCGAGCGCGCCGACCGCCGTGATCGACACCCTCGTGTGACAGAACTGCGCCGAAAAACTGCGCGAGGCGGGGTGCGTCGGGTCTTCGCGGTAATGGGTATAGGCGTGCAACACCTCTGCCTCGCCCGAATGCTCGGGCCTCAGCAGGCCGACCCGGTCGATCATCCCCGCCAGCGCCCGCGCGGCATAGGCGCCGCGCGAAAAGCCGATCAGAAAGATCTTGTCGCCGGGCCGATAGCGGTTGGCCAGAAACATGTAGGCGCGGCGAATCTGGTGATTGATCCCGACGCCGGCCATCACCTCGTTCACGTTGCGCCAGCCGCGCCACTCGATCCCCGGCTCGTAGTAAAGGCAGCATCGCGTTTCCCGGTCGAGCATCCGGTAGATCAGCCCGATCGACGTTTCATAGCCCGGTTGCAGCGTCGACAGGGTGCCGTCCAGAAGGACCACATGGGTCTGATGGGGCGCGACAATGGCACGCTCCATCCCGGCCGTGCGACGCGACCACAGGTGTCGGATCAGGCTACTCAGCGGCAATCGCACCCTCCGCCTGTTGCAACATCGCCCAGACCCGCGAGGGGGTGAACGGCATGTCCACGCGGCGCAGGCCAAGCGGCCAGAGCGCGTCCAGCGCGGCATTGGCCACGGCGGCCATGGCCCCCACGGTCCCCGCTTCGCCACAGCCCTTCATGCCAAGGACATTGGCGGTCGAGGGCACGGATTCGGTGTAGAAGGCGATCATGGGCAAGGATTGCGCGCGCGGCATGCCGTAGTCCATGAACGATGCCGTCAACAACTGCCCCGTCTCATCGTAAACCACGTGTTCGCTGACCGCCTGGCCGATGCCCTGGGCCACGCCGCCGTGGACCTGGCCCTCGGCCAGCATCGGGTTCATCAGCGTCCCGAAATCGTCGACCACGGTATAGCGGACCACCGACAGGTTGCCGGTGTCGCGCTCGATCTCGATCTCGCACAGATGCGCGCCATTGGGGAAACTGCGCCCGGGCAGCGTCGTCGTCTCGCGCGTCTTGAGCAGGTCCTGCTCGCCCGCCTCGCGCGCGGCCTCCGCCGCTTCCAGCAGCGTCATCACCTTGTTGGAGCCGGGGGCGCGGAAGGCCCCGTCGTCGAAGTCCACCGCCTCCACGTCCAGAAGGCCCGCAACGAAGGGCGCGAACTTTCCGACCACCTTGGCCGCCGTGGCCCGGTTCGCCGTGCCCTGCGTCGTCACCGAACGCGATCCGCCGGTGCCCCCGCCCGTGGCGATGCGGTCACTGTCGCCCTGCACCACGTCGATCACATCGGGGTCGAGACCCAGATCGGTATTCAGGAACTGGCGATAGACGGTGTCATGCCCCTGCCCGTTCGACTGCGTCCCGACATAGAGCGTCACGCGGCCCGTCGCTTCGAACACGATCTCGGCGCTCTCGGACGGGTTCCCCAGGATCGACTCGATGTAATAGCACAGGCCCAGACCGCGCAACTTGCCCTCGGCCTCGCTTTCGGCGCGCCGCGCGGCAAAGCCCGCCACATCGCCCTCGGCCATGGCACGGCGCAGAACGCGGGGAAAATCGCCCACGTCATAGGTCTCTTCCATGGGCGTCGCATAGGGGAAGGCGTCGGTCGGGATGAAGTTCTTCATCCGCAATTCGAACGGATCGACCCCCAATTCGCGCGCCGCAAAGTCCATGGCCCGCTCCAGCACATAGATCGCCTCGGGTCGCCCGGCCCCGCGATAGGCGTCGACCTGTGTGGTGTTGGTGAAAATCCCGACCGACGTCATGTAGCAGGCCTGCACGTCATAGACGCCGGGCATCACGCGGCTGAACAGATCCGACTGGATGTTCTGCGCATAGCCCGAGCAATAGGCCCCCATGTTCGCCACGTTGTCCATGCGATAGGCGACCAGCTTGTGATCCGCGTCGAACCCCAGTTTCGCGGTGCAGATCAGGTCGCGCCCGGCATTGTCCGACAGCATCGACTCGCCCCGCTCCGCCATCCAGCGCACCGGATGGTCCAGCACCCGCGCGGCATGGGCCACCAGGAACATCTCGGGATAGGTCATCGCCTTCATTCCGAACCCGCCGCCCACGTCCGGGTTCGTCACCCGCACATCCGCCTTGCCCAGCCCGAGCGTCTTGGCAAGCTGATCGCGCGGCCCCCAGACGCCCTGTCCGTTCACGCAGACATGCAGCCGCCCGTCCTCCATCGCGGCCCAGGTCCCGCGCGGCTCCAGCGAGGCACAGATGATGCGGTTGTCATCCACCGTCAGCTCGACCACATGGGCCGCCCCGGCCAGCGCCGCTTCGGTCGCCGCCTCGTCGCCCCGGCCGTAGTCATAGACCAGGTTGTCGGGCACATCGTCGTGCACCAGGGGCCCGCCCGTCGCCACGTCCATCTTGACCGGCAGATCCTCGAACTCGACCTGAATCGCTTCGGCGGCGTCGCGCGCCGCGGCGGCCGTGTCGGCCACGACCATGGCGATCGCCTCGCCCACGAAACGCACGCGGCCCTTGGCCAGAAGCGGGCGCAGCGGTGTGGCCCCCATGCTGCCGTCGCGGTTCTTGACCGGCGTCGTGCTCATGGCGTTCGACACGCCCGCCGCCTCCACCGCCTCGGCCGTCAGGATCAGGCGAACCCCCGGCATCCCCTCCGCCTCGGCCACGTCCAGCGCGGTGATGTCGGCGTGGGCCACAGGCGACCGAAGGACATAGGCATGAAGCGCCCCCTCGGGCGCGGTATCATCCACATAGGCCCCGCCCCCGGTCAGAAGACGCGGGTCTTCGTGGCGCGGGGTGGACTGGTTCAGGCCGAACTTCTGCATGGGACACCTCGGATAGGAAAAGACGGGTTCGCGGCGGACCTTAGCGCCCCACCCGCTCCCTGCAAGACGCAGCGCCCTTTCCCTTGGCCCGCCGCTTCGTTATCCCGCAGACAACCTGCGAAGACGAGGCATGACGATGGCGATGGACAAGACCTTCAATTCGGCCGAGGCCGAGGCAAGGATCAGCGACAAGTGGATCAAGGGCGGCTATTTCCGCGCCGGGGCCAATGCCTCGCGCCCCGAGACGTTCTCGGTCGTCATCCCGCCGCCCAATGTGACCGGCTCGCTCCACATCGGCCACGCCTTCAACAACACCTTGCAGGATATCCTGACCCGCTGGCACCGGATGCGCGGCTTCGACACCCTCTGGCAGCCGGGCACCGACCATGCGGGCATCGCCACCCAGATGGTGACCGAGCGCGAGATGGCGAAGAACGGAGAGCCGACGCGCCAGGAAATGGGACGTGAAGAATTCCTCAAAAGGGTCTGGCAACAAAAGCAGAAGTCCCGCGGCACCATCATCGGTCAGCTGCAACGCCTCGGCGCGTCCTGCGACTGGGACCGGGAAGCGTTTACCATGGGCGGCGCACCCGGCGACCCCGATCCGACCGAACAGAATTTCCACGACGCCGTCATCAAGGTCTTCGTGGAGATGTACGACAAGGGCTTGATCTATCGCGGCAAGCGCCTCGTGAACTGGGATCCGCATTTCGAGACGGCGATCTCCGATCTGGAGGTCGAGAACGTCGAGACGCCGGGTCACATGTGGCACTTCAAATACCCGCTCGCAGGCGGCGAGACCTATGAATACGTGGAGCGGGACGAGGACGGCGAAATCCTGTTCACCGAAACCCGCGACTATATCTCCATCGCCACCACGCGGCCCGAGACGATGCTGGGTGACGGGGCCGTCGCGGTCCATCCTTCGGATGAACGTTACGCCCCAATCGTCGGAAAACTCTGCGAAATCCCTGTCGGCCCCAAGGAACATCGCCGCCTGATCCCGATCATCACCGACGAATACCCCGACAAGAATTTCGGCTCGGGCGCGGTCAAGATCACTGGCGCGCACGACTTCAACGACTATGCCGTGGCCAAGCGGGGAAATATCCCCTGCTACCGCCTGATGGACACGCGCGCAGCCCTCCGCGCCGACGGCGCGCCCTATGCCGAAGAGGCCGCCAAGGCGCAGGCCATCATCGACGGCGCAGAGATGTCCGAGGCGGAGATCGACGCCATCAACCTCGTCCCCGAGGCCTATCGCGGGATGGACCGGTTCGAGGCGCGCAAGGCCGTCGTCGCCGACATCACCGCCGAGGGGCTGGCCGTCATGGTCCCCGCCACCGACCCGCGCCTGGGCGCGGTCAAGGCTCCCGTCGCGCCCGAGGAAGGCGGCGAGGCGCGCACGGACGAAGAGGAACTCGTCCCGCTGGTCGAAGCGAAGCCCATCATGCAACCCTATGGCGACCGCTCCAAGGTCGTGATCGAGCCGATGTTGACCGACCAGTGGTTCGTCGACACCGCGCAAATCGTCCAGCCCGCCATCGACGCCGTCGAGAACGGGACGATCCGGATCATGCCGGAGAGCGACCGCAAGGTCTATTTCCACTGGCTCAACAACATCGAACCCTGGTGCATCTCGCGCCAACTCTGGTGGGGGCATCAGGTTCCGGTTTGGTATGGGCCGGGGTATACTGAATATTTACCAGAGGGATTAGATTACTCTTCAGTCACCTTCCGTAAGTTGTCTTGGAAACCGGAAGATATCCAACGCTTTTGCGCGCCAACCTTCGATGAAGCAGCTGAGCTAGCAGATAAGTTTTATCGGAATTTGGGCCTTCAAGGGGAGGCAGACGAACTTCCACGGGAGGTTTCCAATGCAAATATCTCTGAAACGAGTAATGATGACATAGGTCCTGTCCATCTATGGCGCGACCCCGACGTCCTCGACACCTGGTTCTCCTCCGGTCTCTGGCCGCTCGGCACCCTCGGCTGGCCGGAGGACACCGAGGAGTTGCGCAAGTATTTCCCGACCTCCACCCTCATCACCGGCACCGACATCCTGTTCTTCTGGGTCGCGCGCATGATCATGATGCAGCTTGCCGTCCTGCCCGACGCGCAGCCCGTCGAGGCGCGGATTCCGTTCCGGGAGGTCTACCTCCACGGTCTCGTTCGCGACGCCAAGGGCAAGAAGATGTCCAAGTCGACCGGCAATGTCGTCGACCCGCTCGACGTGATCGACGAATACGGCGCCGACGCCCTGCGCTTCACCAACGCGGCCATGGCGTCGCTTGGCGGCGCGCTGAAACTCGACACGCAGCGCATCGCGGGCTACCGCAATTTCGGCACCAAACTCTGGAACGCCGTCCGCTTTGCCGAGATGTACGACGTCAAGTTCAACGAAACACCGCCAAACCAGATCACCCGTGGATCACCCGTAAATCTGACGTTGAATCGCTGGATCATCGGAGAGACGGCGCGCACCCGGATGGAGGTCGACGCCGCCCTCACCGCCTATCGTTTCGACGACGCGGCAACCGCGCTCTACAAGTTCGTCTGGAACGTCGTCTGCGACTGGTACGTGGAGTTCTCCAAGCCGATACTCCAAGGCGAAGCCACTGAAGACAAAGCAGAAACCCAGGCCGTCATGGGCTGGGTTCTGGAGCAGTGCATGACGCTGCTGCACCCGATCATGCCCTTCATCACCGAGGAATTGTGGGAGGTCACGGGCCACAAGGGCATGCTGGTCCACGGCGCGTGGCCCGAGGATCTGGGCGAGCAAGCCATTGATCCGGCTGCGGAAACCGAGATCCGCTGGGTCATCACCTTCATCGAAGCCATCCGCTCCGCCCGCGCCCAGATGAACGTGCCGGCCAGCGCGATCATCCCCGTGGTCGCCGTGGAATGGGACAAGACCGCCGCGCAAAGCTATGAAACCAATAAGCAAATCATCGCGGCCCTCGCCCGGATCGAGACGCTGACCGAAGGTGACGCGCCCAAGGGCTCCATCGCGGTGACAGCGGGTGGCGGGCGCTTTGCCCTGCCCCTCGACGGCGTCATCGACGTGGCCGCCGAACGCAGCCGGTTGGAGAAATCTCTGACCAAGCTTCAAAAGGAAATCAAGGGGATGGAAGGCAGAGTTAACAACCCGAACTTCGCCGCCTCTGCCCCTCCGGAAGTGGTCGAGGAGACGAAGCAGAACCTCGCCGCCCGACAGGACGAGGCGGCGGCGGTGCAGACCGCGCTCGACAGCCTGTCCGAATTGGAATGACCTTCAACATCCTGATCATAGGACAAAAGGGCCGCCTCGCGCATGAGGCGGCCCTGTTTGCGGCGACCCTGCGGCACAATTCGCCACGCTGGTCCGGCCGCCTGATCGTCGCGGAACCCGAACCCGGGGAACGCTGGCCCGACGATCCGCGCATCCCCGAAGGACCGCAGCGCGACCTGCTGACTGAACTGGGCGCGGAAATCGTGCCCTTCACGAACTGGCATTTCGGCAGCTACTACCCCAATGGCAACAAGATCGAGGGGCTGGTCGCCTTGCCCGAAGGCCCCTTCGCGTTCTTCGACACCGATACGGTGATCGTCGACGAATTGGCCGGCCTCGACATCGATTTCAGCCGACCCGCCGCATCCATGAAGCGCGAGGGCACCTGGCCCGAGATCGACCTTTATGGCCCCGGTTACAAAGACATATGGGGCGTTCTTCATGCGCGGCGCGGCGGCGATCTTGCCGAGACGCTCGACACCGCCTGGCCGGACGAGCATTGGCGGCGCTATCTCTATTTCAACGGCGGCTGGTTCTTCGGCGATGACCCGGCGGCCTTTCACAAGGCGTTTCGCGATGCCGCGCTGATGATCCGCGACGACCCGCCCGAGGAAGTGGTGTGCCAGACCCTCGACCCCTGGTTGGATCAGGCGGCGCTGCCGCTGGCGATCCACGAATTGGGCGGCGGCAGGCCCGGCGACAAAGGCGGCATCGCGGACGGGATCTTCGATGGCAGCCACAGCTTTCACTATCGCCACATGCCGCTGATGTATGCGACCGCGCCCGATCACGTGATCGTCGGGGTCGATGCCGCCGCAGCGCCGAATGCGGTCAAGAAGGTGCTGAAGGATTATGAGCCGTTCAAGCGGTTCCTCTATCAGCCCAAGGGACAGAAGGCGCGGGAGTTGTTCGACCGGACCGACCTGCCCCGCAAGGAACAGGCGATCCGCAACCGTCTGCGCCGCGAAGGGCTCTGGATCGCGCGCTAGAGCGCGTCGAGGCCGTTTTGCGCCAGCCAGTCCCGCGCCCGGCACGCCGCCGCCTGATAGAGCGGGCGCGACTGCTGCCCCGCCTGCCGCCCCCATTCGCGGAACCCCTCGGGCAGGGTCTCGTCCGCCAGCGTCGCGCAGACCTCCTCGGACAGGTCGAACCGGGGGTCGTCAGAGGCCAGAACGGCCAACCCCTCGTTCAGCCAGGCGGGCAGATCCCCGGTCATGACGCGCCAGGCCGAAACACGCTCGGACAGGGCGACATGCGACATCTCGTGGGTCAGGATCGCGCGGCGCAGGTCGGCGTCCTCTGCGGCCAGCCGGGAATAGAGGACGACGACGAAGCGGCCATACGCCTGCGCAAGGGGGCCGGGTCCGCCCAGGGCGGCGTCGCAGGCCTCGGTCAGGCAGACCAGGATGCGCGGCCGTTCGGGCGCGCGACCCCAGAAATCGGCAAGCAATACTTCTGCCGTTTCCACGTCTTCGCGGGTAATGGGCGACGGGGCCGCGCCGTCTTCGACCCAAAGCTGCGGGGCGATTTCGGTGAAGCCGTGCAGGCCCGGCAGGGCCGCTGTCCGCCCGAAGGCAGGCACGATGGCCGCGACCATGCCGGCCACAACGGCCAGGGCAAGCCAGCTGCGTTTTCTCATCCGAAATTCGACAGGCTGGACGCGGCGGCGGCGGCGAAACGCTCTAGCACGATATCCCACATCGCGCGGGTGTCGCCGGAGTCGACGTCATGGGTCAGGGTCAGGCGACTGCCGTCCGGGGCGGCAGAAATGGCCAGCGTGACGCGCGATCCCTCCGGCGTGCCAAGCGTCCAGTCGAGGATCAGCCGGCCGGGGGCATCCGCCTCGACGACCCGCGCCCACTCGCCAGTGGTGCCGTCGAACAACGTCTCGCGCAGGGTGCCGCCCGGGCGGGCCTGAAGGATGACGACCTGCGGCAATGCGCCCTCGGCGCGGGCCGACAGGGACACACGGGCGACCGGCCACCAGATCGACAGATCCTCGCAGAAGAGCTGCCACGCCTCGCCGGGGGTGAGCCGGGTGGTCAGGCTGCGGTGCAATCCGTCGGCATCCCCAGTGTCGGGGGCGGAGGTCATGGGCGGCGACAATTCCCCGAGCCACGACACCAGCGGCCCCGCCCCGCCCGCCGTGAGCGCATAGAGGTTTCGCGTGCCCTGCGGCGTGACCGACACCAGCCCGGCATCCAGCAGGACCCTCAAGTGCTGCGACACCGCAGGGCGCGACACCGGCAGGTCTTCGGCGATGCGCCCGACCGGCAATGCACCGCCCCGCAGACGATCCAGCACAGAGCGTCGCGTCGGATCGGCAAGGGCCGTGAGGATTGCGTCGTAAGTCATCCGTGACGGTATTCACCCGGGTCCACCTGCGGTCAACGGCACAGGTCCCACAGAGGCCCGGGCGGCACGCTTCCGCCCGTCTGCCCGCGGCTGACCGGCAAACCCCGCGACGACAAAGCGGTAACCGAACTTGCCGGTGCGCCTTGAAGCCCCCCGCGCGCAGACATAGTGTCTGGACCAAGCGGTTCCGCGACAGGCGCGGGCGACGTCACCAGAAGGGCAGTGCATGCGCGATCCAGTCGATCATTTCCAGAACAACCTCGTACCCATGGTGGTCGAACAGACCAGCCGGGGCGAGCGGGCCTATGACATCTTTTCCCGCCTCCTCAAGGAGCGGATCATTTTCGTGAACGGCCCCGTCCATGACGGGATGAGCCAGTTGATCGTCGCACAGCTGCTGCACCTCGAGGCGGAGAATCCGTCCAAGGAAATCAGCATGTACATCAACTCGCCCGGCGGCAGCGTGATCGCCGGCATGTCGATATATGACACGATGCAGTATATCCGCCCCAAGGTGTCGACACTGGTCTGCGGCCTTGCCGCGTCGATGGGGTCGGTCATCGCCATCGGCGGCGAAAAGGGCATGCGCTTCGCCCTGCCCAACTCCGAAATCCTGGTGCATCAGCCGTCCGGCGGATCGCAGGGCACGGCGGCCGACATCCTGATTTCCGCCAAGCATATCGAACAGACGCGCGAGCGGTTCTATCAGCTTTACATGAAGCACACGGGTCAGGACTACGACACCGTGCAAAAGGCGCTGGACCGCGACCTCTGGATGACGCCGCAGGAGGCCAAGGACTGGGGCCATATCGACGAGATCGTCGAGAACCGCGCCGTTCCCGACGCCGAAAAGGCCTGATCCGACACCGGCAGACGGCCCCGTCGCAGGGGCCGTTTCCAACCCTGATACAAAGCGGCAACGGGCCGAAACAGGGCAAAGACGGATGCGGCTTTTTTGCCATTGTGGCCCCCGGACGATGGGCCTAGGATTTGGCCGAACATGGAATTCACGTGTGGGGATGCGTCCCCGCGGTCAGCGACACAGGGCAGGTCGCAACGGCCCAAGGAGGCACGAGCATGGCGAACAATTCGAACTCGGGTGAGGGCAAGAACACCCTTTACTGCAGTTTTTGCGGCAAATCCCAGCACGAGGTTCGCAAGCTGATCGCCGGACCCACGGTGTTCATCTGCGACGAATGCGTGGAGCTGTGCATGGACATCATCCGCGAAGAGACCAAGCAGGCCGGCCTCAAGACCAGTGACGGAACGCCCACGCCACGCGACATCTGCAAAGTGCTCGACGATTACGTCATCGGCCAGGAACACGCCAAGCGCGTCCTGTCGGTTGCCGTCCACAACCATTACAAGCGCCTCGACAACGCCGGGAAATCCGACATCGAGCTGGCCAAGTCCAACATCATGCTGATCGGCCCGACCGGCTGCGGGAAGACCCTGCTGGCGCAGACGCTGGCGCGCATTCTGGATGTGCCCTTCACCATGGCCGACGCCACGACGCTGACCGAAGCGGGCTACGTGGGCGAGGATGTCGAGAACATCATCCTCAAGCTGCTTCAGGCGTCGGAATACAACGTGGAGCGGGCGCAGCGCGGCATCGTCTATATCGACGAGGTCGACAAGATCACCCGCAAGTCGGACAACCCGTCGATCACCCGCGACGTGTCGGGCGAAGGCGTGCAACAGGCGCTCCTCAAGATCATGGAAGGCACCGTCGCCTCCGTGCCGCCGCAGGGCGGGCGCAAGCATCCGCAGCAGGAATTCCTGCAGGTGGATACCACCAACATCCTGTTCGTCTGCGGCGGGGCCTTTGCCGGTCTCGACAAGATCATCGCGCAGCGCGGCAAGGGGTCGTCCATGGGTTTCGGCGCCGAGGTGAAGGCACCCGACGAAAAGACCGTCGGTGAATACTTCAAGGATCTCGAGCCCGAGGATCTGCTGAAATTCGGCCTGATCCCGGAATTCGTCGGCCGCCTGCCCGTCATCGCGACGCTGACCGATCTCGATCTGGAGGCTCTGGTCATCATCCTGACGCAGCCCAAGAACGCTCTGGTCAAGCAATACCAGCGCCTTTTCGAGCTGGAGGGCGTGCAACTGACCTTCACCGACGACGCGCTGCAGGCGATTGCCAAGCGGGCGATCGAACGCAAGACCGGGGCCCGTGGCCTGCGCTCCATCATGGAGGACATCCTGCTCGACACGATGTTCGACTTGCCGGGCATGGACACGGTCGAGGAGGTCGTCGTCAACGAGGAAGCCGTCCGCCGCGACGCCGCCCCGCTGATGATCCATTCCGAAAAGAAGACCGGAGAGCCTGCCAGCGCGGGCTGACCCGGGGCCTCGCCCATCTGAACGACAATCGCGCCGCCTGTTTCGACAGGCGGCGTTTTTCGTGTCGGTCCGACGCGCCGATGCCCGTGGATCGCCCTTCAGACCGTTGGTGCCTCTGGCCGGGGCGCGGCCACGCCCTATCCTTCGGGCCATGACAAGACAGACAGACCTCTTCCCGGCGGATGCCGCCCCCGCCCCGACCTTCACGCCGACCCGCGAGGCGGGGCTCGACCGGCTGCGACGGTTCGTGCCGCAGGCCGGGCGCGCCTATGCCGACATGCGCAATCACGACCTGCCCGGTCACCCCCATGTCTCGACCCTGTCGCCCTGGCTGCGCCACCGCGCGCTGACCGAGGCCGAGGTTTGCGCCGCCGTTACCGAGCGGTTCTCCCCCGCGACCGCCGAGAAATTCCTGCAGGAAGTCCTTTGGCGAAGCTACTTCAAAGGCTGGCTGGAGCGGCGGCCCGGGGTCTGGACGGAATACCAGCAGGGCCTGAAGGCCGCCCGCAACCGCATCGCCACCGAAGGCGGCCTTCGGTCAGGATGGGAAGACGCCTGCGCCGGGCGCACCGGGATAGAGCCCTTCGACCATTGGGCGCAGGAGTTGGCCGCGACCGGCTATCTGCACAACCACGCGCGGATGTGGTTCGCGTCGATCTGGATGCACACGCTGCGCCTGCCGTGGGAGTTGGGGGCCGATTTCTTCCTGCGCCACCTGCTCGACGGCGATCCTGCGTCCAACACTCTGTCGTGGCGGTGGGTTGCGGGCCTGCACACGCGGGGCAAGACCTATGCCGCGCGGGCCAGCAACATCGCGAAATACACCGGCGACCGCTTCGATGGCTGGACGCTTGGGCACAAGCTGCGCTCGGCGGGCGAGGTGGAGGCGCTGGACGGCCCGGCCCATCCCGCGCCCCGCGACATGCCCGGGGATCAGGCCCTGCCGACCGGCGGGCGCATCGGGCTTCTGCTGCACGAGGATGACCTGCACCCCGACTATCTTCTGGCGCGCGGGCTGGAGGCGGCCGATTGCGCCGCCCTCATCGCGCCGACCGACCGCTCACCGCTGGCCGTGGCGCGGCATGTCACCGACTTCACCTTCGCCCTGGCGCAGGATGCGGTGACACGACAGGGCGGAACCGGCCCCGTGACCGATGACCCGGACCAGATCGCGGCCTGGGCGGAGGGATTCGATCACATCGTGACGCCCTATGCCCCGACCGGCCCGCTGGCCACGAAACTGGCCCGCATCGACCGACCGATGATCCGACCCCTGCGCGACTGGGATGCCGCAGCCTGGCCCCACACCACCGGCGGATTCTTCAAGTTGAAGACCAAGATGGCCGATATTTTGGCCACGGTTCCGCAAGATATGGGGGCCTGATAGAGACAGGCTTCACAGATAGACGAATGTGGTCTAGTGTTTACCGCAATGCAGGTCCGAACAACGGGCCGCAATCGGTAAGAGCAGAGCACGGGGCAAACGACAGTGCGACAGGCATTTGACATGGGTCTTGCACCCAAACACATCCGTTTTTTCACGTCCGCAGCGATCATCGCGCTTGTGGCAGGCTGTCAGGCGGGCGGCGGTGGCCAGGCCACGCGCGGCGCACCACTCGACGGCGCCGTGCAGATCGTTGAACGCGACGTCGAAGCACCCGAAGTCTTCTCGGTCGAGGAGCGCGCCCTTTGGGACGGTCGCCCCTCGCTCGGCGGCGTCTGGGTCGCATCGTCCAGCACACGCGACCCCGAGCGGGTCATCATCCGCGACCCCGAGACCGGCAAATCGGTCGTCGGGGCCCTCTTCAAGCGGGAACGCGAGGTCGGCGGCCCGCCCCTTCAACTGAGTTCCGATGCGGCGGCGGCCCTGGGCCTGCTTGCCGGATCGCCGAAGGTTATCGAAGTGGTGGCCCTGCGCCGCGAGTCGGTGTCCGAGCCGGCGCCCGAAATGCCGATCTCGAACGGCGAGGTCGAGGACCTGCTGGCCGAAGGACCGGACGCCGAGGCGACCGAGGGTGAGCCGACCGATGCAATCGCGGTCGCCGCGGCTGCCGTGTCGTCCCTCGATGAGGCGGCCGAGCCCGCGCTCGATGCGTCGGCCGACGGCGAAGCCGCCCTTGCCGACGTCGAAGCCGCGCCCGAGGAGCCGCGCCGTCGCAACGTCTTCAGCCGCATCTTCGGACCCCGCAAAGCGCCCGAGGCCGAGGCCACCGACGCCGCGTCGGCAGACCTCGCCGTAGAGCCGTTGATCGAGGCCGATGGCCCGCCCGCCGCGCTTCCGACTCCGGCCCCTGCCGAAGTCGTGGCGACGCTGGCCAATACCGCCCCCACGGTCGCGGTCCCTGCGACCGCCTCTGTCGGCGCCCTGACCGAAACCGATGTCGCGCCTGAATTCGGCACGGACGCCCCCGAAGCGACGAGCGCATCCGACCAGGGCGCACCGCGCAAGGGGTTCCTGCGTCGCCTGTTCGGGCCGCGCAACCCTGACGTGAGCCGCACGGACGCCGGCGGCGACGCGCTGAGCATCGACGCCACAGCCGAAGCGCCGATCGCCGCCAGCGCCGCCGCGCCCACGATCCAGGCGACGTCGCTCGACAGCGGCCCGGAAGCTGCGGCTCCGGTTCAGGTCGCCTCCACCGCGCCGCTCGACCGGTCGGTGGCGGGACTTGACGACAAATGGGTTCAGATCGGCCTCTTCAACGAGGAATCGCGCGCCCGCTCGGCTGCGGGTGACCTGCGCGCCGCAGGCGTGATCGGCACCATCCGCCAGGAAACGGTGCGTGGTCAGACCGTCTGGCGCGTCGTCGTAGGCCCGGCCAGCAGCAACCGCGACCGGCAGGCGATTATCCGCAAGGCACAGGAAATCGGCTATACCGACGCTTTCGCCATCAGCGGATGACGGGGTATAGACGCGCCTGACCCTTCCCCTTACCGGAGAGCCCTGCCAATGCTCCGTCCCTTGATCGCCGCCCTTCTGCTGTCCTCCCCTGCCCTCGCGCAGGAATTCCAGACGGCGGCCGGGTCGGCGATCGTGATTGACCACAACACAGGCCAGGTGTTGCTGTCGAAGAACGCCCAGGTGCCCTTGCCGCCGGCGTCCATGTCCAAACTCATGACCCTCAACATGGCGTTCGAGGCGCTGGAAGACGGGCGTCTGACGCTGGAGACGGAGTTGCCTGTGTCCCAACATGCGGCGAGCTATGGCGGCTCTACCATGTTCCTCGACCCGCGCGACCGGGTGAAGGTCATCGACCTGATCCGCGGCATCGTCGTTCTGTCGGGCAATGACGCGACGACCGTTTTGGCCGAAGCGCTCAGCCCGGACGGCACCGAGGACGGCTTCGCCCAGATGATGTCCGAGCGGGCGCAGGAGTTGGGCATGGAGAATTCCATGTTCCGCAATTCCAATGGCTGGCCAGCCCCCGGGCATGTCATGTCGATGGAAGACCTCGCCATCCTGGCCGAGCGGATCATCACCGAATTTCCGCAGTATTACGTCTATTTCGCCGAAACCGAGTTCGCCTTCGACGGCCGGTCCCCGTCGAACCGGTTCAACCGGAACCCCCTCCTGCGGCTCAACATCGGGGCAGACGGTCTCAAGACCGGGCACACCCAGGAAGCAGGCTATGGCCTTGTCGGCAGCGCGGTTCAGGGCGACCGCCGCGTGACCTTCGTCATCTCCGGGATCGAGACCGAGGCCGCGCGCGCCGAGGAAAGCGAACGCATCGTCAACTGGGCCTTCCGCCAATTCGCCGAGGAAAAGCTGTTCGAGGATCTGGCCGACCCGGTGATGGAGGCCGAGGTGTTCATGGGCGACGTCGGCACCGTGCCGCTTGTCCCGGGCGAAGGTGTCACGCTGTTGTTGCCGGTCACGGGTCGGCAGGCGGTTTCGGGCGAAGTCGTCTATGACGGCCCCATTGAAGCGCCGGTGACCAAGGGCGCCCGTCTGGGCACGCTGACCCTGTCGCATCCGGGCGTCCCCCCCGTCGAAGTGCCGCTGGTGGCCGGGGCGGACGTGCCGCGCGCCGGTGTCCTGCGCCGCATCCAGATCACCGGGACGCGCGTTGCGGGCGAAGTGCTCGGCTCCGCTCTCGACCGGTTCCAATAGACCGCGGAAGCCGTTTGCGCATCGGATCGGTTTGCCTTGCCTGAATGCCCTGCTAGAGCGGTCCCATGTTCATTTCGCTTGAAGGGATCGACGGGTCGGGCAAGTCCACCCAGTCGCGATTGCTGGCCGAAGCCCTGCGTGGGCGCGGCCATGACGTCGTCTTGACCCGCGAGCCCGGCGGCAGTGCCGGGGCCGAGGCGATCCGCCGCCTGCTGGTCGAAGGCGACCCCGACCGCTGGTCCCCGGAAACCGAGCTCCTGCTCTTCAACGCCGCCCGCCGCGACCATCTGGAGCGGTTGATTCGTCCTGCGCTGGCGCGGGGCGCTTGGGTCGTGTCCGATCGCTTCGCCGACAGCACGCGGGTCTATCAGGGGGCGACGCGCGGCGATCTGCGCGATCTGGTCGACCGTCTGCACGCCCTCGTCATCGGACAGGAACCGGACCTGACCATCGTCATCGACATGGACCCGGAGGTCGCGCTGACCCGGGGGCTGGCCCGCGCCTCGGGCGAGGACCGGTTCGAGGAGTTCGGCCTGCCGTTCCAGCAGAAGCTGCGCGCCGGGTTCCTGGCCCTTGCCGGGGATTTCCCCGACCGCATCCGCGTGATCGACGGCATGGCCGACGCCGACACCGTGGCCGCGCGCATCGGGGCGCTGTTGTGAACGACATCCCCGAACCCGACCGCCTGGGCGACGCCCCGCATCCGCGCATGACCGAGCAACTGTTCGGGCAGGAGGCCGCCGAGGCCGCCTTCCTCGACGCCTGGACCACCGGGCGGCTGCACCATGGCTGGCTGCTGACCGGGCCGCGCGGGGTCGGTAAGGCGACGCTGGCCTGGCGGATCGCGCGCTTCCTTCTGACAGATCCTGCGGCGGGGGCCGACACGCTGGACCCGCCCGCCGGTCACCCCGCCCTGCCCCGAATCCGCGCCCTGTCCGAGCCGGGTCTGATGCTGCTCCGGCGGCCCTGGGACGACAAGGCCAAGAAGCTGAAGACCCAGATCACCGTCGACGAGGTGCGCCGTCTTGGCGGCTTCTTCGGCATGTCGTCGGGCGGGCGGCGTGTGGTGATCGTCGATCCGGCGGACGACCTGAACCCCTCGGCGGCCAATGCGATCCTGAAACTGCTGGAAGAGCCGCCGGCCGCCGCCACCCTGCTCCTCATCTCTCATCAACCCGCGCGCCTGCTTCCGACGATCCGGTCGCGGTGCCGGGTGCTACGCCTCGGGCCGCTGTCCCCCGATGCGCTGCGCGCCGCCGTGGTGCAGGCGGGCGGGCACGAGGCCGCCGCCGCTCCGCTGGCCGAAGGGTCCGTGGGCGCCGCGCTGGAACTGGCCGAGGGCGGGTCGGACATCTACGAGGCGCTGATCGACCTTTTCGCGCGCCCCACCCTCGACCGCGCCCGCGCCCGCGCGTTGGCCGATGCCTGTGCGGGCAAGGCGGGGTCGGCGCGCCTTGACGCGACCATCGGGGCGCTTGCCCGCCTTCTGCACCGGGCGGCGCGCGCGGGCCTGATCGGGCCGCCCGCCGATGCGCCTGATGCCGAGGTCGCCGCCCTGACCCGCCTGGCCCCCCACGACGCGGCCGCCCGTGCCTGGGCAAAGCTGGCGCAGGAGGTGGGCGACCGCATCGGCCATGCGCGCGCCGTCAACGTCGACCCCGCCGCCATCGTCTGGGATGCGCTGGCCCGCATCGATGATCAGGCACGGCGGATCTGACATGGGTCGCTGGATTGCCTTGCTCCTCCTTTGGCTCGCCGCCCCGGCCATTGCCCAGATGCCGACCTGCGGCACCGGCCCCCTGCCCTGCGAAGTCACCTGGGTCGAGAATGGATCGCTGACCACCATCCGCCTGAAACTCCATACCGAGGACTTCGTCAGCGACTATGCCGGGGTCGCGGGCGGCATCGACACCTTCCTCACCTCCGACATCGACCCGACCCTGCGGGACTTCGACCAGGACGGTCGCATCGACGTGGGGCTTTTCGAACCGGTCGGCATGGTGAACGGCGACCTCTACCTGTTTCGCCGCACCGACAATGGATTCGAGCCTTGGGGCGTGCTGAACGGTGATTTGTTCACTGCGGATAAAACCGGCGTGCTGGTGACCAATGGACGGTCGAGTTGCTGCGAACGCGGCCTGACATTCCATGCGGTGACGCCGAGCGGTACCGCCCTCCTCTTCGGGCTTCGCGTGCGCCCCGAAGCGCTGAGCGAGTCGGTCCCGCAATGCGAAGTGGTGACAGATGGGTCCGAGGAAGCCATTCGCCGCGACCATGGCGCGATGATTGCCGATTATTGCCGCCTTTACGAAGAGGACGACGTCCTCGACGACCGTACAGTCGCCAACCTTCGCATCACCACGGCCACGCGGGTCGACGCGACCACGGTCTTTGCCTGCATCTTGGACAACGGCAAGCGGATCCGGCTGAGCGAGGCCGGGGGCGTGCTGACCTACAGCTACGGGGCCGAGGCCGATCAACCCGAGCTGTCCTTCGACGTCCCCGTCGAGGCGGCGCGGATCGTCTGGGAAGACGGCTCCGGCGCGTCGCAATTCTCCCATGTGGAGCTGCCGCGCGGCGGCTATCGCTACCGTCTGGAACATGGCCACCAATTGTCGGGGACGGCGGGCAGTCCGGTGTCGGACATCTATGCGAACCTGAGCGTGACGGCCCCCGACGGCGCCCTTGTCTTCGACCGCTATTGCGACCCCCGTACGCTCTTTGGGGCAATCGACCGGATGGGCAACCGCTGACCCCTTGCCCCGACCGGAACCTGCGCCTAGGTCCGGCCCCATGACAGAACCCCGCATCACCGACAGCCATTGCCACCTCGACTTTCCGCAATTCGAGGGGGAGCTTCCCGATCTTCTGACCCGCGCGACCGAGGCGGGCGTGCACCGAATGGTCACCATCTGCACCAAGCTGCGACAGGCCCCCACCGTGCGCGCCCTGGCCGAAGCCAACGCCCCCGTCTTCTGGGCGGCAGGCACCCATCCGATGTCGGTTGCCGATGAACCCATGACCACCGTAGACGAACTTGTGACGCTGGCCGCGCATCCCAAGATGGTGGGCATCGGCGAGACGGGCCTCGATTATCACTACACCGCCGAAAGCATGGCCGTGCAGCAGGAGAGCCTGCGCCTGCATATCGAGGCCGCGCGCCAAACCCGCCTGCCCCTCATCATCCATGCGCGCGATGCCGACGACGACATGGCCCGCATCCTGACCCAGGAGCATCGCGCGGGCGCCTATACCTGCGTCATGCATTGCTTCAGCAGCGGGGCCGCATTGGCGCAGGCGGCGCTGGACCTGGGGTTCTATCTGTCGATGTCGGGCATCGCGACCTTCCCCAAGTCGCAGGAGGTGCGCGACATCTTTGCCGCCGCCCCGCTCGACCGCATCCTCGTGGAAACCGACAGCCCCTATCTCGCGCCCAAACCGCACCGGGGCAAAACGAACGAACCCGCCTTCGTGAACCACACCGCGCGCGTCGGCGCGGAGGTCTTCGGCATGGACTACGCCGATTTCGCCGCCGCGACCGAGGCAAATTTCGAACGGCTTTTCTGGAAGACCGTCGCCTGAAGTCAGCGGATGCTGTCGCGCGGGAAACTGCGCCCCTCGCGCGCTTCCATCTGGGCGATGCAGGTGCGCAGGCTGCGGTCCGGGCGCTTGCCGGTGCTGTCTTCGCTGACCTCGAGCGAGACGATGCGGTCCAGCCGGAACATCCGGAAATCCTCGCGCAGGCGACACCAGGCCACCAGCGTCCAGGTCTGACCCCAGAACCACTGGCCCAATGGCTCCACCAGCCGGGTGCTCGGTGTGCCGCCCGCGTCCTGATAGACCAGTGTCACCATTACCGCATCGCGAATGGCCGCATCCAGAACGTCGATCCGGCCCCGCGCTTCGGTCGCGAGATCCTGCGGTATGGCACCCAGTCGATCCAGCGCCTCCTGCACCACATGGGGGCGCGGCAGGACGGCTTCGATCTTGGTGAGCGCCTCGCGCGCGTTCTGCGCCATCCGTTCACCGCCCCAGGCCGCGACCAGCCGCGCGCCAAGGGCCAGCGCCGTGCTTTCGGCCTCCGAGAACATGAGCGGCGGCAAATCATAGCCGTCGCGCATGAGGTACCCGACCCCGGCCGCACCTTCGATCGGCACGCCCGAGGCCATGAGGTCCGCGATGTCGCGGTAGACGGTGCGCTCGGACACCTCCATCGCCTCGGCCAGCCGCGCCGCCGTCCAGAGCTTGCCATCCCGGAGGGTCTGGACAAGTCGGAACAGACGGTCGGCGCGGCGCATCGCTCAGGCCTGCGCGAAAAGGCTGATGCGGTTGCCGTCGGGGTCGATGACATAGAAGAATTCGCCCGCCGGGATCTTGATCGCCTCGCTGATCACCTGGCCCCCCGCCTTCGTGACCCGCGCCATCGCGGCGGGCAGATCGTCCTTCACCATCAGGCTCACCGCCGGGCCGCGTCCGTCTCCGGCGGTCGGCCCCTCGTAGATGTGGCCCGACACGGCGACGTCGCTGTCATAGGGGAAGACGGCGGTTTCCATCGGGCCCATCTGCTCGGTCAACATCTCGACCTGCAGGATTGCCTCATAGAAGGCGCGGCCCTTGGCGAGGTTGCTGACGGGGATTTCGGCCCAAACAACGGCGTTCACGTTCTTGGTCATGGTTCAGTTCCTTGTCTGTTTCTGCCCCGGTTGTCGGGGCGACAAGGACTGTCTCGCACAGCCCTCCTGACAGCATACTGTCAGGAGGATGTCAGGGTTGGTCGCTTTTCTCCAGCCCGCCTTCGCGGCGGATGAAATCGACGATCTCCGCCACTCCGGTCCCGTGCCGCAGGGCCGCCATGACGAAGGGCCGCGCGCCCCGCGCGACGGCCAGATCGCCGCGCGCCATGCCCAGATCGACGCCGACATGGGGGGCAAGGTCGGTCTTGTTCAGGATCAGAAGGTCCGACCGCGTCACCCCCGGCCCGCGCTTGCGCGGTATGTCCTGCCCGGCGGCGGTGTCGATCACATAGAGCGTCAGGTCCGCTAGTTCCGGGCTGAAGGTCGCGGCCAGATTGTCGCCCCCACTCTCGATCAGGATCACGTCCAGATCGGGGTGCGCGGCGTTCAGGTCGGCAATGGCGGCCAGGTTGATCGACGCATCCTCGCGGATCGCGGTATGCGGACAGCCCCCCGTCTCGACCCCGCGGATCCGATCCAGCGGCAGGACCTGCGCCCGCATCAGGAACTCCGCATCCTCGCGCGTGTAGATGTCGTTGGTGATGACCGCGACCGACAAGTCACGGGACAATTCGCGCGCCAGATGTTCCGTCAACGTCGTCTTGCCCGCGCCCACCGGACCACCGATCCCGACGCGCAAGGGGCCGTTAGGACTGTGCGCCATTGTCTTCCCCTTCAAACACTTCCAGCGCGGCGTTCAGCGCATTGATCGCCGCCGGAAACCCGCCATAGAGCGACATCTGCCAGATCGTCTCGGCGATTTCCGTCCGGCTCAGCCCGGCCTTCAGCCCGCCGGCGATATTCACCTTCAACTGCGGGCGCGTCTGGCCGCCAAGGGCCGTCAGGGCGGCAATCGTCGCGATATATCGGTCGCGCAGCGGCAGGCCGGGCCGGGCGTATTGGCGACCATATGCGAAATCGACCACCCCTTCGGCCATGCCCGGCAACAGGTGGCCGTAGCGGGCATCCAGGGCCGCCTCCATCCCCGGGTTCAGCTCTTCGGACAGGGCCTTGCCTTGGTCATAGCTGCTCATGTGCGGAAAATCCTCGGTTGCAGGGTTTCGTGACGCATCGCGTCCAGATCGGCCATCAGGGCCGCGCCGCCGGGCGGGTCGGTGTCTGTCCGGGCGGCGACCTCTGCGATGACCGGATGCAGGGCGCGCAACACGGTCTGCGCCTCGGTCTGGCCCAGAGGCAGGAAGCGCGTGGCCGCCGACACCAACTGACCCGCGAACCCCTGAAGATAGAGCATGGCGACCACATCCGCCGCCATCCCCCGCGCGCGCAGGCCCAGGGCGACAGGGAGCGGCAGGTCGGGGATCGGCGGCTCGCCCATGCCGGTGGTGACGGTGGCGAAGGCCGCGCCCTGATCGCGGGTTTCCTGCCAGCGTTCGGCGCATCCCGCACGTGCCTGCAAGACCTCGGCCACCTCGCCTGGATCGTCCCCGCCCATCACCGCGCGGATCGCCCAGACATCCAGCGGACCGGCCCCGAAGCGCAGCACATGGGACGCCCAGTCCTGCACGTCCCTTGCACCCGCCACCCGGCCCGAGGCCATCGCCGTCTCCAGCCCATGGGAATAGGCATAGCCCGACACCGGGAAGGCGGGTGACAGCCATTGCGTCAGCCGCAGAAGATCAGCCGTCATGGCCATGATCGTGCCCCATCGTGCGCCCGTGACCATAGGCGCCGCCCTCGGGGTGGAAGGGCCGGACGTCCTCGGTCACCTCGGCCTTCAACCCTTCCAGCATGCCGCGCAGCACATGGTCGGCGCGGATCACCAGCGTGTCGCCGTCGATCTGGCAGGGGGTGTGCCGGTTGCCGATGTGCCAGGCCAGACGCGGCAGGTCGCCCCGGATGACCAGCACCGGCTCGGCCGCCGCCTCAAGCGCGATCTCCGTCCCGTCCTCCAGCCGCAGCCCGGCGATCCGGCTCAGATCGGTCAACTCCGGCAGGTCCAGCATCACGGCGCGTCCCCCTTCGGTCATCAGCCGTTTGCGCCGCACCAGACGCGCATCATAGTCGAGGCGGATCACGTCCGTCGCGTGGTGCAGGTGGTCCAGAAGAGCGATCATCGCAGGGCCTCGATTTCCGTGACTTCGAAATAGTCGAGCGGCTGTCCCGCATCGCCCAATCCATAAACATTGGCGAACCCGAGGTCCGGGTAGTACCGCAGAAGCTCGATCGATTGCGACGCGGCGGTACCATCATTGCGGGTCAGTTTGATGTCGATGGCCGAATAGGTGCAACCGCCGATTTTGACGTCCTGCGCCGGGCCGCCGACATAGGTTTCCAGCAGCAGGTCGATGCTGCCGTCGAAAGCCTCGCTCACCGGGATCGTCACGTCCATTCCGGCTTCGGGCGCGGGAAGATCGCCGGGGGACATGTTGTAATCCAAGGATAATACGTTGGTTTCCTTGCCGCCCACGAAGTCCGCACTGCGCAGAAGATAAAGCCCCCGGCCCGAAATCTCGCGCGCCGGATAATCCGGCCCCACGATCGTCTCGACCCGATCCGCATCAAGTCTGCGCATCGTCTCGACCGACCCGTCCGCATAGGTCAGCACGATGCCCTTCGCCAGATCCGCCGCCACCGGGCATGAGTCCTGCGCCGACGCAGGCAACGCATGGGCCGACGCCAGGGTCATGGCCACCAGCCCGGCCCTTAACGAATTCTTCACGTTTCGACCTCCATAGTGGTTCGCATGAAACATGCCAATCCGCGCCCCGCGCCCGCCGAAACCCTCGCCCAACTGTCGCGGGTTCAGGCCCGTATCGACGATCTTCAGTCCGAAGCTGCGCGCCTGCGGGCGCAGCTTTTGGCCTCCAGCGATGACATGCCGCTCCATCCCGGGGCCCTGTCGCGCACCGCCCAATCGCCGCAGCCGCGCGGCTGATCGGGGTCAGGCGTCCAGTTCCGCCATCAACATCGTCTCCATCTGACGCGGCTCGATCAGCGCGCCCGGCATCTCGGAGCGGCGCAGGAACAACTGCCCCGGCGCGACCAGCCGTTCGACGCCGTCGGTCGAGGCATCCAGCGCAAAGGTCGTGCCTTCCTCGGTCGGCACCCGCACCCAGGACCAGCCAGGGTTCGACAGGCGCAAAGCCTCGCCCCAGACCATGCCGAGGGCAAAGATCTCTTCCGGGCCATAGTCCTTGACGAAATCCTGCGCCATCAACCCGTCGAGCAGCCCCATGATCGCCGGGGCATCGCTCAGGTCCGCCGCAGGCTCCACATGGCCGGCCGTCCATTCGATCCAGCCATCCAGCATGGCGCGGTCTTCGGCGGTGATCGGGTCGGGGGTGGTCTGCGGGGTCTCGGTCATGAAAGGGCGCTCCTCAAAATTCAATTGAAGGAACCGCGAAACCCGAGAGGCGTCAACCAACCGTTTACCATTTCATGCTTGGATCAAATGCATGAGCCTGTCCGACCCCATCAACGATATTGCCCGCCTGCACGCGCTCCGGCGGTTGATGGCCTCCTTGCGGACAGAAGAGGCGGAGCTGCGCGCACGCCTGATGACCCTTGGTGATGGGGATCATGGCGGAAACGGCATTCGCATTCGCATCGCTACGCAAGTTCGCCGCCAGCTTGACCAATCCGCCATTCCGCCGGAAATCCTGGCGAGGCCGGACGTCTGGCAGGAAATTCGTTCGCGCGCCGTCCGATTGCTGCCCTGAAGGGCCGCCCCCCTCAAAACAGGAAATACCGCTGCGCCATGGGCAGCTCACTGGCCGGTTCACAGGTCAGGAGTTCGCCGTTCGCCCGCACCTCATAGGTCTCGGGGTTCACTTCAACTTCGGGCGTCAAGTCGTTCAGAACCATGTCTTTCTTGCCGATGCCCCGCGTCCCCCGCACCGCCACCAGGTCCTTGGCCAGCCCAAGCTGCGCGCCAAGGCCCGCATTCAACGCCGCGCCCGACGCAAAGATCACCGCCCCCCGTTCGACTGCCCGCCCGTAAGACCCCCACATGGGCCGCGAATAGACGGGCTGCGGTGTCGGGATCGACGCATTGGGGTCTCCCATCTGCGCCATGGCGATGGTGCCGCCGATCAGCACCATCTCGGGCTTCACACCAAAGAAGGCGGGCGACCATAGGCAGAGATCGGCGCGCTTGCCCACCTCGATCGACCCGATTTCCTGGGACATCCCGTGGGCGATGGCCGGATTGATGGTGTATTTCGCGATGTACCGCCGGACGCGCAGGTTGTCGTTGTCCCCCGTCTCCTCCGCCAGCCGCCCGCGCTGTTTCTTCATCTTGTCGGCGGTTTGCCAGGTGCGGATGATCACTTCGCCAACCCGGCCCATGGCCTGACTGTCGGAGGCGATGATCGAAAACGCCCCCATGTCGTGCAGGATATCCTCGGCGGCAATCGTCTCCTTGCGGATGCGGCTTTCGGCAAAGGCCACGTCTTCGGGGATGGCGCGATCCAGGTGGTGACAGACCATCAGCATGTCCAGATGCTCTTCCAGCGTGTTGACCGTATAGGGCCGCGTCGGGTTCGTGGACGACGGGATCACATGCTCCAGCCCGCAGACCTTGATGATGTCGGGCGCATGGCCGCCGCCGGCCCCTTCGGTGTGAAAGGCGTGGATCGTGCGGCCCTTCATGGCGGCCACGGTATTCTCGACAAAGCCGCTTTCGTTCAACGTGTCGGTGTGGATCATCACCTGCACGTCCATCTCGTCCGCCACGCTCAGGCAGGTGTCGATGGCCTGGGGCGTCGTGCCCCAATCCTCGTGCAATTTCAACGCGCAGGCGCCCGCCGCCACCATCTCGCGGAGCGGCTCGGGGCGCGACGCATTGCCCTTGCCCGACAGGGCCAGATTGACCGGAAAGGCATCCATCGCCTGCAACATCCGCCCGATGTGCCAGGGCCCCGGCGTGCAGGTCGTGGCCAGCGTCCCATGCGCGGGCCCGGTGCCGCCGCCAAGGAAAGTGGTGACGCCCGAATGCAGCCCGTCCTCCATCTGCTGCGGACAGATGAAGTGGATATGGCTGTCAAAGCCGCCGGCCGTCAGAATCCGCCCCTCGCCCGCGATGATCTCGGTCCCGGGCCCGATGACCAGCGTCACGGCGGGCTGCGTGTCGGGATTGCCCGCCTTGCCGATGCCCGCGATCCGCCCGTCACGCAGACCCACGTCGGCCTTGTAGATGCCGGTATGGTCCACGATCAGCGCATTGGTGATGACGGTATCCATCGACCCTTCGGCGCGGGTGCGCTGCGACTGGCCCATGCCGTCGCGGATGACCTTGCCGCCGCCGAACTTCACTTCTTCGCCATAGGTCGTGTGGTCCCGCTCCACCTCGATGATGAGGTCGGTATCGGCGAGGCGCACCCGGTCGCCCGTGGTGGGGCCATACATGTCGGCATAGGATCGGCGGGAAATCGGGGTGGGCATCGGCGGGCTCCGGTACGTGACGCGCCTCAACACTCGCGAGGGGACCGGGCGATGTCAAACCGCCGCGGGCCGGATCGCCCCCGAAACCAGTGGGTTGCCCAAGAAAGAAGCAGACAGTAGATCGCCGGTCAGGGGCCCACGACGGAAACGCCCCGCGCACGAAGCGCTTCTGCCAGGGCTTTCGGCGGCGGTCCGAACGGTGGTTTCAGGATATGCGCGGCCCTCGGGGCATCCCTCGTGAAGAGGAAGACCGCCTCGCCATAGGCATCGATCCGATGTTCCGCCCGGTCGATATCCTCGAACCGGAAAGACGGCTCCACGCAGGGTGACGCCTCGCCACACAAAAAGATGCCGTTCCGGTCGATCCGGCTGCGGAAAATCTCGTCGCGCGGCGACGACAGGGCAAGAAACAAGCCCAACAGGCCGTATGTCAGAAAGGCGGTCGGCAGAAGCGCGCTTTGCCAATTCAGGACGTCGAAGCGGTAAAGGCCCGTGAACATCACGAGGCCGATTCCGACCCAGAGAAGCGCGATCAGACACACCTGGGTCGGAAAACCCGGCTTCACCGACCACGTCAGGCCGCCCGACGCATCCCGCGTCTCGACCGTCAGAAGGCTCATATCAGCGCGAAGATTCGCGCAGGCCCGCCCGTGCCGCCCCGGTGCTTGGGCGCGCCGACGATCAGCGTGGCCCCGGCGGCGGGCACCTGGTCCAGCCCGGCCAGATTCTCGATCCCGTAGCGTCCCTCGGGCAGCCAGGCGTAATGCGACGCGAAATCCGCCGATGGGCCGTGGTCCAGCGACAGGGTGTCGACCGCAATGGACGAGGCCGAAGTCCGCTCCAGCAGGAAGGCGACCGCCTCGGGGTGAAAGCCCGGAAAATGCAGGACACCCGCATCGTCCGCCCCGCGGTAGGCCGCGGTATTCACCTTGTCGGCCCACCCCGACATCATCGCCACACAGGCCCGGTCGGGAATATCGTCATTGTCCCGGATCCACGATTCCAGATCGTCGGGCGTGACCTGCGCATCGGGGTCGGCGGCGGCCTTGGCGCGGATATCCACCACGCAGAGCGGCACGATCAGGTTCCCGATCTCGATTTCGTCCACCGACCTGCCATCGGCGCTGAAATGCAGCGGCGCGTCGATGTGAGTGCCCGTGTGTTCGTTGATCGTCAGGTTCAGCAGGTTGAAACCGTTCTCGGCAAAATTGAACAACGCCTCTGCGCCATATCCCGGCTCACCGAAGAAGGTCGGGAAATTCTCGGACAGGGTATGCGTCATGTCACGGATCGACCCATGTCCATCGGCCAGCGCCGCCGTCCCGGTTACCGTCGCGGCCACGCCAGCCACCCCGGCGGCCAGCCCGCCGCGAAACAGGTCGCGACGACTCAGCATACGGTCCTTGACGGCATTCATCACACAGATATCGCACATCTCATCTCTCCTGATCCGGGGCCACACCCAATTCTCAGGCTGGCGGGCCGAGCCGCTGCCTGTCAATGAAAACCGAAGTTTGGCGCGCCCGATGCCTCAGGCGGCGGTCTTGCGCCTGGTCAGCCGCTTCGAGTTGGCCCGCGTCGTCCGCCCGATGGGCGTCAGCGCCATGCCGTAGACCTGCGCCGGGGTTTTCCCCGCCATCAGCGCGCCAATGGCAGCAAGGCCCGACTGGGCGAAGGCGGTCTGCTTTTCGGTGACCATGCGCATGTTTTCATCCGCATCGGGGCGCAGCACGCCAGCCATGCCGAGCATCCGCATCGACATCACCGACTGCGCCTCGACCAGCATCTGAGCGGTGCGCAATTGCAGACGGAAGAGTTCCATCATTCGAGAGACCCCATGACCTTTCCCTGAAATCCGACGACCACGCGGTCGCCCGACAGCGGCACCAATGGCACCCGCCGTGTCTGTCCCGGCTCAAACCGGATTGCCGTGCCCGCCGCGATGTCGAGCCGCCTGCCCCGCGCTGCATCGCGGTCGAAGGCCAGCGCGCCGTTCGTCTCGGCGAAATGGTAGTGGCTGCCGACCTGCACGGGCCGGTCGCCGGTGTTGGCGACCTCCAGCGTGATGGCGTCGGCGCCCTCGTTCAACGTGATATCGCCCGCTGCGGGCATGATTTCGCCGGGGATCATTCCGCCGCCTCCCGCACCCGGATGGGGTGATGCACGGTCACCAGCTTGGTGCCGTCGGGAAAGGTCGCCTCGACCTGGATGTCGTGGATCATCTCGGGGATGCCCTCCATGCACTGGTCAGCGGTGATGACATGCGCGCCCGCCTGCATCAGGTCGGCGACCGAACGTCCGTCGCGCGCCCCCTCGACCACGAAATCGGTAATCAGCGCGATGGCTTCGGGGTGGTTCAGCTTGACGCCACGCGCCAGCCGACCGCGCGCGACCATGGCGGCCAGGCTGACGAGCAGCTTGTCCTTTTCACGGGGGGTCAGGTTCATGTGCGGGCCTCAGACGTCGGATTGCCAGACGCGCGGAACCGGGGTGCCGCGCAACGTCACGATGGCGCGGATCAGGGCGCGGCGCAACGGGGCGGCCTCTGCCGCCAGCATTCGGACCACCAATCGCCCATCCCAGGCCGAGGCTGCGGCCTCGACTGCCTCATCTTTGGGCAGAACGTCGCGCAGCGGGGCCAGCGCATCCGCCGCTCCGGGCGACACCAGCACCAGAGTCGCGAAGGCCCGCGCCGTCCCGAGCGGGCCGTTGCCCCCGAAAACCCCGGGTCCCAGAACCAGCCGTTCGTCGTGGATCAACCGCCCGTCGCGCCGCACCTGCCGGTGATCGTCCAGCCGGGCGGTCGCCACCACCTCGCCGTGGGCGGCTCGTCCCAGGATGACCGAATCGACCCCCAGAAAGGTCGCGTCCCCCGTCAGGTCGACCGACGTGCGCCGCACCATGTCGGACCCATCGAACGCGATGACCTCCTGCGGGAGCCAGTCCAGATGCCCGCCCGCGCCCACGCGCAGCACGGTCTCGATCCGTCCCGGCCCGTCGTCGGCGCGATAGGCCCGCTCCGCCGTCTGGGTGGCCCCCGTGGCCCGCGCCCCCGCCCGCAGCGTCAGCGCGTAATCCAGCCGGTCGCCCGACGTCACACCCCCGGCGGTGTTCAGGAACACCACCTCGGGCACATCGGCATCGGTGCGCGGCAACATCGCCTTGGCCGACCCCGCCTGTCGCAAATCCACCAGACCGGCGCGGCCAAGCACGACCTGCGCCTCGCCTGTGATCCGTTGCATCCGGGGTCGGTCGAGCATGGCGGCACCCTGAACCTCTGGCCAAGCGGCCGCAAGATGGCTAGGCCGTCGCCCATGGACACGCTTACGATACGCCGCCCGGACGATTGGCACCTGCACCTGCGCGATGGCGACATGCTGCGCCTCGTGGCGCCGCAAAGCCGCCTGTTCGCCCGCGCCATCATCATGCCCAACCTGGTGCCGCCCGTGGTCACGGGTGCCGAGGCCGCCGCCTACCGCGACCGGGTGATCGCCGCAGGCTTCGCCCGGCCGCTGATGACGCTGTATCTGACCGAAGACACCGACCCCGCCGATGTGGTCGCCGCCCACCGGGACGGGATCATCACGGCCGTCAAACTCTATCCCGCCGGGGCCACGACCAACTCCGCCTCGGGGGTGCGCGACTTCGACAAGGTGCGCCCCGTTCTGGCGGCGATGGAGGCGGCGGGCGTGCCGCTCTGCCTGCACGGCGAAGTCACCGACCGCGACATCGACATCTTCGACCGGGAGGCGCGGTTTCTGGACCGTATCCTGACGCCGCTTCGCGCCGCGCATCCGAACCTGAAACTGACGCTGGAGCATGTGACCACGACCGAGGCGGTCGACTGGGTCCGCGCACATCCGGGCGTCGGCGCCACGATCACGGTTCAGCACCTGATGGCCAACCGCAACGATATGCTGGCGGGCGGGATGCGGCCGCATTTCTATTGCCTGCCGATCCTGAAACGCGACACGCATCAGGCCAGCCTGCGCGCCGCCGCCACCGGCGGGGAAGCGCAGTTCTTCCTGGGCACAGATTCCGCGCCGCACCCGACCCACGCCAAGGAATCGTCGTGCTGTTCGGCGGGCTGCTTCACCGCGCCCCACGCCCTTCCGCTTCTGGCCCATGTCTTCGAAGAGGAGGGCGCGCTCGGCCTGCTGGAGGCCTTCGCCTCGCTGAACGGGCCCGCGCATTATGGGTTCACGCCGAATGACGACACCATCACCCTGACCCGCGGCCCCCTGACCTTTCCCGACAAGATAGAGGGATACGGCCAGAGCGTCACGCTCTTTGATCCCGGCCATCCGGTGAACTGGCGGATCGCGGATTAACCCAATCTAAACCTCTGTTACCAATTCGTTATTTCCCCGCAGGGAAACCCCGAGGAGCCTGCCATGATCCCCACCAGCTTCCCCCCCAAGGACGAGATCGCCCGCCTGACCGCCCGCGCCCTGCTCGAGGTCGGCGCGGTGCATTTCAATTCGCGCGAACCCTATACCTATGCCTCGGGGGCCAAGGGGCCGACCTATATCGATTGCCGCAAGCTCATCTCCTATCCGCGCCTGCGCTCGACCCTGATGGATTTCCTGGCCGTCACCGTGATGCGCGACGCGGGATTCGAGGCGTTCGACAATGTCGCGGGTGGCGAGACGGCGGGCATCCCCTTTGGCGCGATGATCGCGGAACGGCTGGCCCTGCCCATGACCTACGTGCGCAAGAAGCCCAAGGGCTATGGCCGCAACGCCCGCATCGAGGGCGTGATGACCGAAGGCCAGCGCGTCTTGCTGATCGAGGACATGACCACCGACGGCGGCAGCAAGCTGTCCTTCGTCGACGCCATCCGGGAAACCGGAGCCACTTGCGCCCATACCGGCGTCATCTTCAGCTATGGCATCTTCCCCGAGATCACCAAGACGCTGGCCGACCACGGCATCACCCTGCATGCGCTGGCCACCTGGTGGGACGTGCTGGCCGAGGCGAAGGCCCAGGGCCATTTCGACGCCGAAACGTTGGCCGGGGTCGAGGAGTTCCTGAACGACCCCCGCGGCTGGCAGGCGGCGCGGAAAGACTGACGCAAGGTCGGGCAGAAATAACTTCCCGGCCTTCCCAAGACCTTGCCGTTTTCTCCCCAGAGGACTGCGAGTTCACCACAGGCTGTCCACAGGGCCCTGATTGCCGGACCCGGGTCGCGGATGTATGGTCGCCCCGGGGACAATCCATAACGACACGCACGGCGGCCATCGGTCGCACGGGCGGTATGGCAGGGGCAGGCACATGAACGAGATCGCGCGCATGGATCAGGGGATGCCGACGACGACGTCCGAAAGCCAGCTGCCCCACAACATCGAGGCCGAGCAGCAGTTGCTGGGCGCGCTTCTGACCGACAACGACCTGTACGACCGCGCCGCCTCTGTCGTGCGGGCCGAGCATTTCTATGACCCGGTCCATGCCCGCATCTGGGAGATCTGTGCCGCACGCATCCAGAAGAACGCGCTGGCCTCGCCCGTGACGCTCAAGCCGTTCCTGGAGGAGGACGAGGGCCTGAAGTCGCTCGGCGGGCCGTCCTATCTGGTCAATCTCGCCGCCTCGGCCATCGCGGGTTACGCGGTGCGTGACTATGCCCAGATGATCTATGACCTGGCCATTCGGCGCGAGTTGATCGCCCTTGGCCGCGACATCAGCGCCCGCGCCAACGATGTGACCATCGACGCCGAACCCGCCGCCCAGATCGTGGAGGCGGAGTCGAAGCTCTATGCCCTGGCCGAACAGGGTCGGTCCGAAAGCGGGTTCCAGTCGTTCCTGTCGGCCATCAAGCAGGCCGTCGACGTGGCCAATGCCGCCTATCAGCGGGACGGCGGGCTGGCCGGCATCTCGACCGGGCTTGTCGACATGGACAAGAAACTGGGGGGCCTGCACCGCTCCGACCTTCTGATCCTCGCGGGGCGTCCGTCGATGGGGAAGACGTCGCTGGCCACCAACATCGCCTTCAACGTGGCCAAGGCCTACAAGCGCGGCACCACCTATGACGGGCGCGACGGCGCGGTCGAGGGTGGGGTCGTGGGCTTCTATTCGCTGGAGATGTCGGCCGAGCAGCTGGCCGCGCGGATCCTGTCGGAGGCGTCCGAGGTGCCGTCCGAACAGATCCGCAAGGGCGATATGACCGAGGCCGAGTTCCGCCGCTTCGTCGAGGCGGCCAAGGCGCTCGAATCCTGCCCGCTGTTCATCGACGACACCCCCGCCCTGCCGATTGCGCAACTTGCGGCGCGGGCCCGGCGGCAGAAGCGGACCCATGGCCTGGACCTGCTCATCATCGACTACCTGCAACTGGTGACAGCGCCCGGCAAGGGCGACAACCGCGTGAATGAGGTGTCGGCGATCACCCAGGGCCTGAAGGCCATCGCCAAGGAACTGGACATCCCCGTCATCGCCCTGTCGCAGCTCAGCCGTCAGGTCGAGAACCGCGAGGACAAGCGCCCGCAGCTGTCCGACCTGCGGGAATCCGGCTCGATCGAGCAGGACGCGGACGTCGTGATGTTCGTCTACCGCGAGGAATACTACAAAGAGCGCGAAAAGCCCGGCGACCACCAGCTGGACAAGATGGCCGAATGGCAGGCCGCGATGGAGGCCGTTCACGGCAAGGCCGAAGTCGTCATCGGCAAGCAGCGTCACGGCCCCATCGGCACCGTCGAGCTGTCGTTCGAGGGGCGGTTCACGCGCTTCGGCAACCTCGTGAAGCCTTGGCAGACTGAACAGGCTGCAATTGGTTCCTCCCGAACTTTGGGCATTGAAGACAGTAGGCACAAAAACCGCTTGGCTGACTTTTCGGCGCGAACAGATAACGCGAAAGACCAATCTCCTCGCCGTTAGCAATGTAAGCTTCCTTGACGCCTCCGCAGCCGCGTCGCATCAGGCGGCATGGGGACCGGAACACTACATATCGATCTTGAGGCCGTGGCCGCCAACTGGCGCGCGCTCGATGCCAAATCCGCCCGCAGTTGCGAGACAGCGGCGACGGTCAAGGCGAATGCCTATGGTCTGGGCGTGGTGCCGGTGGCGACGCGGCTCTTCTCCGAAGGGTGCCGGGCGTTCTTCGTGGCGACCGCCGACGAGGGGCTGGAGCTGCGCCGCGCCCTGGGGCCGGAGCCGCGCATCTATTGCTATTATGGCCACATGCCCGGTGACACGGCGACGATCAAGCGCGCCGATCTGGTGCCGCTGATCTGTTCGGTCGACCAATTGACCCGGCACCTCGAGACCCTGCCCCGGCAGCCGTTCGGCATTCAGCTCGATACGGGCATGAACCGTCTGGGCCTGAAGATGTGGGAATGGGCCGCCGTGGGCGAATTGGCCTTGCAGGCCGAGCCTGTCCTGCTGATGTCGCATCTGGCCAGCGCGGACGACCCCGACAGCCCGCAAAGTGCCGCGCAACTGGCCCTGTTTCACGAAATGACCGATGGCCTGCCGATGCCGCGCAGCCTTGCCGCAACCGGCGGCATCCTTCTGGGGCCCGAGTATCATTTCGACATGGTGCGCCCGGGGATCGGCCTTTACGGCGGGATGCCCTTTGCCGGTGCCGACCCCGTGGTGTCGCTGGACCTGCCGGTCGTCGCCTGCTTCGACGTGGCCGAGGGCGAGACGGTCGGCTACAACGCCACCTGGCAGGCGCGCGCGCCGTCGCGCATCGCGACCATTGCGGGTGGCTATGCCGACGGGTTGATCCGCGCGCTTGGCGCCGGGATGGACGTGATGGCCGGTCCCGTCCCCTGCCCCGTGGTGGGCCGTGTCTCGATGGACCTGCTGACGGTCGACATCAGCCATCTGGACCGCGACCCCGAGAGCCTGCGCGTGATCGACGCGCACCGCCGCGTCGACGATCTGGCCGCCGTCGCGGGCACGATCGGCTACGAAATCCTTACCTCCCTCGGCTCCCGTTACCAGCGACATTACAGAGCTTGACCGCTAGCCCTTGCGATTCGCACGGACCGCGAACGCAGATATGGCCAAATCACGGCAAAGTTGCGGAAACGTTAAGAAAACGTTGCCTCCGAGGGGCGAATCTCTGCTATGCAGGAGTCCGGGCAGCCAAGAAACCCATAAGAAATTGTTATCGAATAGGGTCCGGCTAGATGAAAGAAACTCCGCGTCAGGTCGCCGTCGCCACCAGTCTGCTTCAGCAGGTCTGCACGTTTGTCCTCGTGTTGTCCGCCCTCGCCGTGACCGCATCCACCGTCGCCGCCCTGGCCGGTGCGCTGCCCTGGCTGGAGCTGTCGGTGGGTTTTGACGGCGTGGCCGTCGAAGGCGCCGGGCAGATCGCCCAGATTTCGCTGACCGTGTTGATGCTGCTCCTGGTGGGGTTCCTGCCCGCCAACTCCCGGATGCGCCGGCTGGAGCTGACCAATCGCGATTTCCACCTGTCGATGGATGATGTCGCCCGCGCCTATGCCGTCGTCCACGCCGCCGACCGCGACGGCACCTTCGAGCTGAGCCGCGAATTCGACGCCATGCGCGACCGGATCGACTGGATGCGCGCCCATCCCGACCTGACCGGGCTGGAGCATGACGTGCTTTTGGTCGCGGCCCAGATGTCGGTCGAGAGCCGCGAGTTGGCCGAGGTCTATTCCTCCGAGAAGGTCGACCGCGCCCGGTCGTTCCTGCGCCAGCGGCAGGCCGAGGTCGAGGATTACCGCCAGCGCATCTCCATGGCGCAAGCCACCGTGACCGAGATCAAGCGCTGGATGCAGGCGATTTCGGTCGAGGAGAGCCTGGCCGAGAAGCAGCTGGACCGCCTGAGAAAGGACCTGTCGGAGGTCACCGATGCCCTGAAGATCACAGGCTTCGACCGGTCCGACAACGTGGTGGGCCTGGCCCGCCGCGACGCGCCCGCCGACAAGGTCGCCGCCACCCCCGCCGAGTAACCGCAGCGCTGCGTCACGCGCAGTCTTGCGCGACGCAGTGAATTGGACCAAAACGGGAACATGGTAAAACCCGTGACCCAATTCGCCTGCTCCGACTGCGGTGCCCTCCACAAGAAATGGACCGGGCGCTGCGACGGCTGTGGCGCCTGGAACTCCATTCAGGAAGAGGTGCCCCTGTCGCAGGGGCCGTCCAAGAAATCGCTCGGCACGATGAAGGGCAAGCGCATGGCGCTGACCGACCTCGCCACCGAGGAAGCGCCGCCGCCCCGCACCCTGAGCGGCATGGGTGAGCTGGACCGCGTGTTCGGCGGCGGCCTTGTTCCGGCGTCGGCGACGCTGGTGGGGGGCGATCCGGGCATCGGCAAGTCGACCCTGCTGCTTCAGGCGGCGGCGGCCTTCGCGCAGGCGGGCCACAAGGTCATCTATGTCAGCGGCGAAGAGGCGACGGCGCAGGTGCGGATGCGCGCGCAACGCCTGGGGCTTGGCGACGCGCCGGTGAAACTGGCCGCCGAGACGAACCTGCGCGACGTGCTGACCACGCTGGAGGCGGAAAAACCCGATCTGGCCATCATCGATTCGATCCAGACCATGTGGGTCGACACCGTCGACAGCGCCCCCGGCTCGGTCAGTCAGGTCCGCGCCAGCGCCCATGAGCTGACCAGTTTCGCCAAACGCTTCGGCACCTCGGTCGTTCTGGTCGGCCATGTCACCAAAGAGGGACAGATCGCGGGCCCCCGCGTGGTCGAACACATGGTCGACACCGTGCTTTATTTCGAGGGCGAGCGCGGGCACCAGTTCCGCATCCTCCGCGCCGTCAAGAACCGCTTCGGCCCCGCCGACGAGATCGGGGTCTTCGAGATGACGGGCGCGGGCCTGGCCGAGGTCGCCAACCCGTCGGCCCTGTTCCTGGGCGACCGCGACGCGCCGGCCCCCGGGTCCGTCGTCTTTGCCGGGATCGAGGGGACGCGCCCCGTTCTGGTGGAAATTCAGGCGCTTGTGGCCCCATCCCAACTCAGCCAGCCGCGCCGTGCGGTGGTCGGATGGGACGGCGGGCGCCTGTCGATGATCCTGGCCGTCCTCGAAGCGCGCACCGGGATCAGCTTTCAGGGCCTCGACGTCTATCTCAACGTCGCGGGCGGCATCCGCATCAGCGAACCGGCCGCCGACCTGGCCGTGGCCTGCGCGCTTTTGTCGGCAAGGGAGGATGCGGCGATCCCCCCGGAAACCGTTGTCTTTGGCGAGTTGTCGCTGTCCGGCGCGCTGCGTCCGGTGTCTCAGGCGGAAAATCGGTTGAAAGAGGCGGCCAAACTTGGTTTTACCGCCGCAATGGCCCCGAAGGGCTGTAAGACAGGCGATGCGGGGGAGATGTCCCTGCGCCTTCTGCCGGACCTCGCCACCCTCGTGGGGGAGGTGTTCGGCGCAGGTTGAACCGCCACGGGGACGAGGGACGACATGGACGGTTTCACCATCGTGGACGGCGCGGTTGCCGCGGTCATCCTGATTTCTGCGATTCTTGCCTATTCCCGGGGTCTCGTGCGCGAACTGATGGCGATTGCCGGCTGGGTCGCGGCGGCCGTCGTGGCCTTCACCTTCGCCGGGGCCGCCGAACCGCTGGTCCGCGAACTGCCCTATGTCGGCGACGTCCTGGGGGACAGCTGCGAACTGGCCCTGATCGCAGCCTTCGCGCTGGTCTTCGCGCTGGCGCTTGTGGTGGTCAGCTTTTTCACCCCGCTCCTGTCGTCGGCGGTCCGCCATTCGGTGCTCGGCCCCTTCGATCAGGCGCTTGGCTTCGTCTTCGGCGTGCTGCGCGGCATCCTCCTCGTGGCGGTGGCCTTCGTGGTCTATGACCGCGTCACGGTCAGCGCGGGCATCCCCGTGGTCGAGGAAAGCCGCTCGGCCACCATCTTCGGGCGCGCCAAGACCAACATCGAAGGCCAGATCCCCGAGGATGCGCCGGGCTGGATCCTGTCGCGCTACGAGTCGCTGGTCGGAAGTTGCGGCGCGCCTGTCGAGACGGTGACTCCGACCCAGTGACCGGTCGGGGTTTCCCCCTTCAGGCCGTGTCGGAAAGCCGCGTGACACTTGGATGACAACCGCCTATGTGGGGGCATCTGCCGCCATCAGAGAGCATCCCCCATGTCTGACAACGACTGGCTTGCCCACCCTTTCGACGATGACAAACTGAAAGAGGAATGCGGCATCTTCGGTGTCGTCGGCGTCTCTTCCGCTGCGAATTTCACGGCCCTGGGCCTGCACGCCCTGCAACATCGCGGGCAGGAGGCCGGGGGCATCGTCGTCCACGACCCCGAGCAGGGGTTCAACTCGGTCCGGCGCTTCGGCTATGTGCGCGACAATTTCACCCAACAGGACGTGATGGACATGCTGCCCGGCCCCATCGGCATCGGGCACGTGCGCTATTCGACCTCCGGCTCCAAGGGGGCCACCGCCATCCGCGACGTGCAGCCCTTCTTCGGGGAATTCGCCATGGGCGGCGCGGCCATCGCACACAACGGCAACATAACCAACGCCGACGCGCTGCGCCGCGAATTGATCGAACGCGGCTCCATCTTCCAGTCGAGCAGCGATTCCGAGTGCATCATCCACCTGATGGCGCGGTCCCTGCAACGCAACATCCCCGAGCGGATGAAGGACGCGCTCCGCCGGGTCGAGGGCGCGTTCAGCGTCGTGGCCATGACCCGCAGCAAGCTGATCGGTGTGCGCGACCCGCTTGGGGTGCGCCCGCTGGTTCTGGGCCGCGTGACGGCGGAATCGGGCGACGGCTGGGTTCTGTCGTCCGAGACCTGCGCGCTCGACATCATCGGGGCAGAGTTCATCCGGGAGATCGAGCCGGGCGAAATGGTGGTGATTTCCGAAAAGGAGGGCGTCACCTCCCACCGCCCCTTCGAGGCCCGCAAATCGCGGTTCTGCATCTTCGAGCATGTCTATTTCAGCCGACCCGACAGCATTCTGGGCGGCCGGTCCGTCTATTCCACGCGCGAGAACATCGGGCGCGAGCTGGCCAAGGAAGCCCCGGTCGATGCCGATCTGGTCTGTCCGGTGCCGGATTCGGGAACGCCCGCGGCCATCGGCTTCAGCCTCGAATCGGGCATCCCCTATGCCATGGGGATTATCCGCAACCAGTACATGGGCCGGACCTTCATCGAGCCGTCGGAGTCGATCCGCAACATGGGCGTGCGCCTCAAGCTGAACGTGAACCGGGCGCTGGTGCGCGGCAAGCGGATCATCCTTGTCGACGATTCGGTCGTGCGCGGCACCACCAGCCGCAAGATCAAGGAAATGATCCTGGATGCCGGCGCGGCAGAGGTTCACTTCCGCATCGCCTCGCCCCCGACCGCCTGGCCCTGTTTTTACGGGGTCGACACGCCGCAGCGCGAAAAGCTGCTGGCCGCGACCATGTCCGAGGACGAGATGCGCGAACATCTGGGGGTCGATTCCCTGCGCTTCATCTCGCTCGACGGGCTTTACCGCGCCGTGGGCGAGGCCGGGGGCCGCGATGGCAAGTCGCCACAGTATTGCGACGCCTGTTTTTCCGGGGAATATCCGGTGGAACCCGCCGATCAGATCCAGAAGGGTTTTCAACTGAAAGCCGCCGAATAGGCTTTCATCCAAACTTTTCCTTGTCAGGGCCGCATTGGATTGATTTGTCCAAGCCCGATGACTTTGCGCCTTCGCCCCCACCACGTTCTGTGCTCGATCGGATTCGAGGGGTCGGGCTATGACGGGCCGTTCATCGCCAACATGAGGCATATCGTGACGCAGGTCCTGCGCGGCCCCGGCGGTCGCGATCAGCGGATTTGGATCAGCGATACGGCGGATGCGATCTGTGCACCCTGCCCCAAGCGCGTGGGCCTCGGCTGCGAAAGCCAGGACAAGATCGACCGCTTTGACCGCGACCACGCCGAAGCGCTGGACCTGACCCCGGGACAGGCGTTGTCGTGGGGCGAATGCCATGACCGGGCCGTGGCCCGCGTGGTGCCTGCCGATCTGGACCGCATCTGTGCCGGCTGCGAGTGGCTGCCGCTCGGGATATGCAAGACGCGGTTGGCGGCGGCGATTGCGGCGCAACCGGGCATGGAAAAGGGCCGCCCCGGCGAAGAGACGGCCCCAAACGAAACGCCGGTCGTGTGACCGATCAGGCCTGACGGTTGCGCAGGGCGTTTGCGGCACCGGCCACGATCAGCGCGGCCAGGATCGCCTTGACCGCATCCCCGATCAGGAACGGCGCCATGAAGCCCTGCACCACGGTGCCGAAGTCGAGCGTCGTCCATCCGGCGTCGATGCCCGCGACCTGCGCGACACCAAGGGGCCAGGCCAGACCCGGCACATACAGCAGAGCGGAGGCGGCCAGCGTCACCAGCGACAGCTTGACCGGGCCGGTGATGCCCCGGTCCGTGGCCAGACCGGCCAGGAAGGCCAAGCCGACGAAGCCCACAAGGAAGCCCGCTGTGGGGCCCGCAAAGGCCGCGCCATTGGCGAAATTCGCCAGAACCGGCGCACCCAGCATCGCCTGACCCAGCCAGACCAGAACCGTGATCGCGCCCAGACGGGCCCCCAGGGTCAGGCCGACCATCAGAACCGCGAGGGTCTGAAGCGTCATCGGTACGGGAAAGAAGGGCACGCTCACCTGGCTGGCAATCGCCAGAACGGCGGTGCCGCCCAGCACAAGTCCCGCCTGCTTCAGCAGGGTCATGCGGCCAAGGGCCATGGTCGTCAGGGTCATGTCGTCCTCCTCATCGGGATGGCTGTCTGTCATGGGTTCTTTTCCGTGGCGCGGGGCGGACTGTCAACTTGAACCCGCGCGGCGGACATGGCACCGGGTGCCCATGACACAGCAGACCGACAAGATGCCCCTCGCCCTCGTCACCGGTGCCTCGCGCGGGTTGGGATGTGCCGTGGCCGAATACCTGGCGGCCAGGGGCCATCACGTGTTGGCCGTGGCGCGCACCCAGGGTGCACTGGAAGAGCTGGACGACCGCATCAAGGCGGCGGGCGGTCAGGCCACGCTGGCCCCGATGGATGTGACCAACGCGGGCGCGATGCAGCATCTGTGCCAAAGCATTCACGACCGGTGGGGCGCCCTGCCCCTCTGGGTTCATACGGCGGTGCATACGCCGCCCCTGTCGCCCGCGACGATGGCCGACGAGAAGGATTTCGCCAAGACGCTGGCCACCAATGTCACGGCGCTGCAACGGCTCATCCCCTATGTCGACCCGTTGCTGCGGGCGGCCGGGCGGGGTCAGGCGGTGTTCTTCGACGACCCGCGCCCGCTCAAGTTTGCGTCGGCCTATATGGCGGCCAAGGCGGCGCAGCGCGCCATGATCGAGGCGTGGCAGGCCGAAGCCGTGACCGAAAGCGCCGCGCGGGTCCATCTGCTGACGCCAGCGCCCATGCCCACGGCGGTGCGCGCCCGGTTCCACCCGGGCGAGGATCGCGCGCCGCTGGCCGACACGAGGGCCGAGGCGGCGCGCCTCATGACGCTGATCGGGGTCTGAGCCTCAGGCCTGTCCGGCGGCCTGCGCGGCCAGAGCTTCCGCCTGGGCGGCCAGCGCGTCGAGCCGGTCGATGGCCGATTGTGGCACGACTTCGCGGACCACCTCGACTTCGCGCACTTCGGGTTCCGCCGAATTGGCCTGCATCTCCGACAGAAGCTGGGTCTGCTGCGCCAGGCGCTTGTCCAGCGTGCGCAACTCCTCGTCGGCCGAGATCGACTTGTCGGCCAGCATGAGCCCCGCCATCAGAAGCATCCGGTCCGCCGTGAGCCGCGCGCCCGAGCCGGTCAGGATCGTCGCCTCGCGGTTGAGCAGCTCCGCCGCGGCGCTGAGGTAGCCCTCCTCGCCCTCCTGGCAGTTTACCGTAAACGCGCGTCCGCCGATTTCGATTGTCATGTCAGGCATTTGCCGTCTCCAGCATGGGTTCCAGTTCGGCCAGCAGGGCCTTCATTTCGGCCAGGTCCATTGCCCGGGCGGCGGTCAATTCGGCGATCCGCGACTCGAGTGCGGCGACATCCGCCTGGGGTGCGGCCGGCGTCGCCTCGGCGGCTTCGGCCCGGTCGATCGCCTTCGAGAGCGCGGCTTCCCGCTCCTTCGCTTCGCTTTCCAACGTGACGATGCGCTGGCGCGCCACCAGAAGCTCGGCCTCGACCGCCTTCAGCTCCGCCGAATGGTCCGGCGCATCCGCCTTTGCGGCGACGGCGGCCATGGCCGCGCCAAGCGCCGCTTCGATCCGCGCGATGCGGCTGTCTATCTCTGCCTGATCGGGCATGTTGCCCCCCTGTTTTGCCTTTGCCCACAAGGGACCGCAAATCTGCTCACATGTCAAAGCCCCCGCGCGGCGCAGGTTGCGCCCCGGCCACAGCCTGCTAGGAGGATGCGACAGTGACGGAGATGCCAGAATGAGCAACCAGACCCCCGAAGCCAGCCCCGACAAACCCCTCGATCTCGACGCGCTGCGCGCCGCGAACCCGGGCCACTGGCGCCGCGCCACCGCGATCCGCACCCTGACGCTGGATGCCGTGGCCGCCGCCAACTCCGGCCATTCGGGCATGCCCATGGGAATGGCCGACGTCGCGACCGTCCTTTATGAAAAGCACCTCAAGTTCGACGCCAGCCGCCCCGACTGGCCCGACCGCGACCGTTTCGTCCTGTCAGCGGGCCATGGATCGATGCTGCTCTATTCGCTGCTGCATCTGACCGGCTATCCCGAGATGACGCTCGACCAGCTGCGCAACTTCCGCCAGCTTGGCGCGATCACCGCCGGGCATCCCGAATACGGCCACGCCCCGGGTATCGAGACGACGACCGGCCCCCTGGGTCAGGGCATCGCCACCGCCGTCGGCATGGCCATCGCCGAAGAGATCCAGCGCGCGCGCTTCGGTCGCAAGATCGTCGAGCATCGCACCTGGGTCATCGCGGGCGACGGCTGCCTGATGGAGGGGGTCAGCCAGGAGGCCATCGCGCTGGCGGGCAAGCTGGAGCTGAGCCACCTGATCGTGCTGTGGGACAACAACGGCATCACCATCGACGGCAAGGTGTCGCTGTCGGACATCACCGACCAGAAACAGCGATTCAAGGCCTCGGGCTGGAACGTGATCGAGGTGGACGGCCATGACCCCGTCGCCATCGACGCGGCCCTGTCGGACGCCAAGAAGGGCCGCAAGCCCACCATGGTCGCCTGCAAGACGCATATCGCCATCGGGTCGAGCGCGCAGGACACCTCCAAGGGCCACGGCGCGCTGACCGATCCCGACCTGATCGCCGCCACCCGCCGCGCCTATGGCTGGGAACATGGGCCCTTCGACATCCCTGCCGACATCAAGGCCGAGTGGGAGGCCATCGGTGCCCGCGGCGCCGAGGCGCGTGCCGAATGGGAAATGCGCCTGGCCGAACTGGGCGCAGGCAAGCGCGGCGAATTCGAGCGCGCCCTCAAGGGCGCGCCGCCGCGCCGCCTGTCAGCCACGATCCGCGCGCTGAAAAAGCAGGTCAGCGAAAGCACCCCCAAGGTCGCCACGCGCAAATCCTCCGAGATGGTGCTGGAGGTGGTGAACCCCATCATGCCCGAAACCATCGGCGGGTCGGCGGACCTGACCGGGTCGAACAACACGCTGACCAAGGACATGGGCGTGTTTTCCCCCGAGGATCGCGCCGGGCGCTATATCTATTACGGCATCCGCGAACACGGCATGGCCGCCGCACTGAACGGCATGGCGCTGCACGGCGGGGCGCGGGCCTACGGCGGGACGTTCTTCTGCTTCACCGATTACGCCCGGCCGGCCATGCGCCTGTCGGCCCTGATGGGCATTCCGGTGACCTATGTGATGACCCATGACAGCATCGGTCTGGGCGAAGACGGCCCGACCCACCAGCCGGTGGAGCATCTGGCGATCTGCCGCGCCACGCCCAACACCAATGTCTTCCGCCCCTGCGACACGGTCGAGACGGCGGAGGCCTGGGAGCTGGCGCTGACCTCGACCTCGACCCCGTCGGTCCTGTCGCTGACGCGGCAGGGATTGCGGACGTTGCGCACCGCCCATTCCAACAAGAACCTGGTCAGCCAAGGGGCCTACATCCTCGCCGATGCCACCGAAAAGCGGATGGTCATCCTGATGGCGACCGGTTCCGAAGTGGAAATCGCCATGGCCGCCCGCGACATCCTGGAGCGCGACGGGATCGGGACGCGCGTCGTGTCGATGCCCTGCTGGGAATTGTTCGAGACCCAGGACGAGAAGTACCGCAAGAAGGTGTTGCCCGCAGGCCCCGTCCGCGTGGCCGTCGAGGCGGGCATCCGCTTCGGCTGGGACCGTTGGCTTTACGGCGAGCGCGGCAAGCGCGACAAGGGCGCCTTCGTCGGCATGCACGACTTCGGCGCCTCCGCCCCGTCCGAAGTTCTGTTCGAACACTTCGGCATAACCGCCGAAGCCGTCGCCAAGGCCGCCCGCGAGATGTTGTAGGACCGAGGTCCATGCGGACATGGTCTTCGGACCGATGGAGCATCAGGGAGGGGTGGCCCAGGGGCCGCCCTTCTTGTTTTTCAGGCCGCCACAGGATTGCCACGAGAGGATGATCCGTTCGGCGATATGAAACACGATTCCGACATGAGCTTTGCGCCCCCTGCCCTGACGACGGCCGTCTTCATAGACGCGGACAACATCTCGGCGCGCCACGCTGCCACCATATTCGCCGAAGGGGGCAGATCCCCGCGCATGATGCGGGCCTATGGCGATGCGATCAGGGCAAAGGAATGGCGCGCCCACCATGCGGTGGAGTTCCGGGATACCGGCACCGGGAAGAATGCGTCGGACCTGGCGCTTGCCGTGGATGCAATCGACGCGGCACACAGTTGCGGATTGACCCGTGTCATCATCTGCAGTTCCGACGGGGACTTCCGACATCTCGCCCTCGCCCTGCGCGCGATGGGCGTGCACGTCATCGGTATCGGCGAGGCGGCCAAAAGGCCCAAGCCCTTCGCGACTGTCTGCTCCAGATGGATCGGTCTGCCGGACCTTTCGGAATACGGGGTCGGACCCGTATCGTTGTCCGATCAGCGGCTTTGCGAAGTTCTGCGGGACTTCATCAAGGTCAATTCCAAAGGCGGACGCGGCGTCGCCATATCGCAGATCAACCGGCACGTCATGTCCGACATCAGCAAACAAGACCAAACCGTTCCGTCGCGGTGGCGCCGCTGCCTGTCCGACACAGACAAGTTCGCCGTCGACAGGACAGACGCCGACGGCACCCGCCTGCCAGACCCGATGGTCCGGTTCCTGCCGGACGGGTTCAGGGCATCCGCCTGACCCCCGCTCAGATCGGCCCCCCGAATTTCGTCCGTCGCGTATGGAGGCCCCAGGGTTCGCGGACCTTGGGGTTATCGAAGAACGTGGTCTTGATGCCGAGTCCCGGGTCGGTGTCCGTGCCCGGAAGGAAGAACTTGCTGGCCAAAGCCACCGGGGCGATCCTGAGCGTGGGCGGGGGTGGGCCATAGCCGCCGCCGGTCGAGGCAAAGCAGCTACCGAAGAACCAGTTGTCGTTCCAGAAGTCGCCGCAGCCGGCATCCTCTGACGGGCCGCGCAGAATGCCCTTTTCGTGATCGTAGGCGCGCTTGCGTTCCTTGCAGAATTGCTGGTGCTGGATCACGCCCCAAGTGTTGCTCGACGATCCGCCGCGATAGGTCTCGGTCTCGGATTTCAGCTTCATCAGCGCCATGAGGCACGCCGTGTGAAACCCCACCCTTTGCGCGCGGCGGATCGGGGCGGCATCATCGGGCCAGTCGATGTCCTTGGCGATGACCGCGGCGCAAAAGCCGTCGAGGTTGCCCCAATCGGAAACCAGCGCCACAAGCGCGTGCTCCACCGCTCCGATGGTCGCCTCGAACTGGACGAAAAGCGCGGCCTCCATCTCCGCGATCTGCGCCTTCACCACGCCCGAGGCCCCGGTCTTTGCACGCGCCACGTTCCACAGAATGCCGAACGCCTTGCCCACGGCCCAATGCACCTGCCCCAGTCCCGCCGTGATCACCGCGACGGCGATATCCACCGACAGCGGCACCTCTGCCTTGGGGTCGCACAGGCCGTAGCGCGAATTGAGAAGGCCCATGAACCCCAGGTCAGAGAACATCTGGTCGCGGATGTAGTTGCGCATCTTGCCGTCGTGGTCGAACCATTCCCGTGCGCGTTGAAAGTGCCGCAACTCGACCTGAAGATGGGCGATGACCTCGTCCCAGGCCTTGCGGTCGATGCGCGGTTTGCGGACGGGTCGCTTCAATCGGTCCAGGTCCGACGGCGCCAGCGTCTTGCCCCCGTCCTGCCAGGGGACGACACCGCCCAACTGGCGCACGATCTCGTCGTGGGCCTCGGCCAGCTTGCCGGTATAGCCCTGTTCGGGGAAGGGCACGCCGCTCGGCTTGGCCGCAAGCACCGCCTCCCAGACGGCTTCGGCAGGGGTGGCGGCGGCGGCGAGCGGCAGCAGGTCGGGCCGCAATTGGGCGACGATCGTTGCGACGTCCGCCTCCGGGTCCTGCGGCGCGGGCGGGATGTGGACGTCCGGCAGCCCGCGTTCCAGCGTCATCCCCGGCAGGGAAAGCCCCTCCATCGCGGCAATGATCTGCGCCTCCTCCGCCTCGGTCGCCTCGGGCAGGCGAAGGCGCAGATGCGGCAGCTCCGCTTCGACGCGCAGGTCCATATCGGTGACGCGGGCGCGGAGTTTTCGTGGAAGCGCATCGCGAAGCGACTCCAGCCCGGCAATGAAATCGCATGGTTCGGTCTGTACGATCGTCAGGTCCATCATCCCTTCCCCCCTTTTGACTTGGGGGAGATGGATACACGTTTACCTTACGTAAGTCATCAATGCGCGTTCGCGTCTTTCCGGCTGAACAGACCCACGACGGGAATCAGAAGCAACCCGATGACCACGCCCACGATCCCGTCCAGAACCGCTGTCACCAGCCATTCCACGAAGCCCGCCGCCGCCGGGATCGCGCCCGCCGCCGCAACCGCGACGCCGTGGATGAAGTCATAGGGCCCGTGCCAGACGATTTCGCCGACGGCATGGACCACGATGTTACCGCCAACCCAGATCATCGCTGCCGTGCCCACGATGGTCAGCACCGTCATGAACCCGGGCATCCCCCGCACCACGGCGCGCCCGACCGCGCGGGTGGCCGACAGGCGCCCGCCCTCGGCCATGGCCAGGCCCACATCGTCGGCCTTCACGATCAAAGCGACCGCCCCGTAGACCGCCAGCGTGATGACCAGCGCGGCAAGACCCAGAACGGCGGCCTCGAAATACCAGGCGCTACCCGGGTCGATGTTGGCCAGGATGATGGTCATGATTTCCGCCGACAGGATGAAGTCGGTCTTGATCGCGCCTTTGACGCGCTGCTCTTCCAGGTGGGTGTCGTCCAGCGTCGTCGTCTCGGGGTCGATGTCGCTCAGGTCGTCGTGGGGCACCAGCCAGTGATAGACCTTCTCGCCCCCTTCAAAACACAGGTAAAGCCCGCCAAGCAAAAGGAAATACGGGATGACCCAGGGTGCGAACTGCGACAGCAGCATTGCAATGGGCAAAAGGATCACCAGCTTGTTGAAGATCGACGCCCGGGCGATCTTCCAGACGATGGGCAATTCGCGAGCGGCCTGGAAGCCGTGAACATACTTCGGGGTGACGGCGGCGTCATCGATGACCGCGCCCGCCGCCTTGGCCCCCGCCTTGGCCGCCTGCCCCGCGATGTCGTCGATGGACGCGCTGGCAACCTTGGCGATGGCCGCCACATCGTCGAGAAGTGCGAGAAGTCCGCTCATGAGGTCCGAATCCCTGTCGATTGCCGTGTCGTTGCGCCCCTTGATCTAGCCCGCCCCGCCCCGCGTCAACGCATCGGCCCGGCGGGGTTGGCGCTAACCGTTAGCGCAACCGGACAGGTTTAACGCTAACAGTCTGGCAAAGCTGGTCTTTCGCCGTTGTCCGCGCGGCAGGCGTTCGTATACCGCCCGCATGTGTCCAGTGCGGGGAAGATCATGACCATCACCATCGGGATCAATGGCTTCGGCCGCATCGGGCGCTGTACCTTGGCCCATATCGCCAGTGCCGGGCGCAATGACGTGAGCGTCGTCAAGATGAACGCGACCGGCCCGATCGAGACCAACGCCCACCTGCTCCGCTATGACAGCGTGCATGGCCGGTATAGCGGCGCGGTCCGGGTCAAGGACGACACGCTGGATCTGGGCCAGGGGCCGATCAGGGTCTTCTCGACCTACAACCCAGAGGAACTGGATTGGGAGGGCGTCGATGTCGTCTTGGAATGCACCGGCAAATTCAACGACCGTGACGCCGCCGCCATCCACCTGAGCCGCGGGGCCAAGCGGGTTCTGGTCTCGGCCCCTGCGCGGAATGCGGACCTGACCGTGGTCTATGGCGTCAATCATCGCAGCCTGACGCGCGATCACCACGTGGCGTCGAATGCCTCCTGCACAACGAATTGCCTGGCGCCGATGGCCAAGGTCCTGAACGACGCCATCGGGATCGAAAGCGGGATCATGACCACGATCCACAGCTATACCGGCGATCAGCCGACGCTGGACCGCCGTCACGACGACCTCTACCGCGCCCGGGCCGCCGCAATGGCGATGATCCCGACCTCGACCGGGGCGGCGAAGGCCATCGGCGAGGTGGTGCCGGAACTGGCGGGCAAGCTGGACGGCACGGCCCTCCGCGTCCCCACCCCGAACGTCAGCGCCGTGGACCTGACCTTTCAGGCTGCGCGCGATGTGACCGTGGCGGATGTGAACGAGATCATGGCCGAGGCGGCAGCGGGTCACATGGGATCGGTCCTGGCCTATGACCCCGAGCCCAAGGTCTCCATCGACTTCAACCACACCAGCCATTCCTGCATCTTCGCCCCTGACCAGACCAAGGTCGTCGGCCGCACCGTCCGCGTGCTGGCCTGGTACGACAACGAATGGGGCTTCTCCTGCCGCATGGCGGATGTCGCAGCGACAATGGGAAGACTGATTTAGCCAGCGTTTCGCGCAGACAAAACGCTGGCCGCGGCAAGGTGATGTTTTGCAAACAAAACATCACGGCCGCCCGGTCCAGAATCGAGCGCCACAAAAATCAAGACCTCCGTCGCGCAAGACCCCCCTAAACCCGCACCAACCCCTCCCGCGCAGCCCGATCCCCGGGCCGCACCACGTCGCAGGCCAGTCCGACACGCTCAAGCAGCAACACAAGCCACCAGCCCGGGTCCATCTGCCCCGCCCCGACCCCCAGACGCGCGGAATGGGGAAAGGCGTGATGGTTGCCGTGCCAATTCTCTCCGAAGGTCAGCAGGCCCAGACCCGGCAGGTTGCGCCCCTGCACCGGCAGCCCGTCAATGCGCCAGCCGGTCGGCGTGCCGTGATGGGCGAAATGGCCCACGGCCCAATGCCCGGTCAGCGACACGAAAACCCGCAGGCAAACGCCCCAGAGAACCCAACCCCACCCACCGACGGCAAACAGGATCAGCGCCAGGGGGAGTTGCTGCCACCGCCACGTCGCCTCCATCGCGCGATAGATGGGGTCGCGGGCCACCTCTGCCTCCACCACGAAGCGCAACGGATGCGTCAGGCGGAACCGGCAGTGCATCTGCCACCACATGTCCCGCAGCGGCGCGGCGCCGTGGGACGGATGGGGTGGACAGGTGACCTGCCGTTGATGCCAGTCGCGCATGTCGTGGGCGCGGATCATGCCCATGGGTCCGGCCATGCCGACCAGCACCCCGAGCCAGACCAGCAGGTATTCCAGAGGCTTCGGTACCCGGAACGCCCGGTGGATCAGAAGGCGGTGCATTCCCACGGAATGCCCCGCGCAGATGGTCACCCCGCTCAGGACAACGAACACCAGGGCCGCATCCCAGGCCGGGAAAAGAACCACGCCCGCCAATCCCCCCACCCCATGTCCGATGGTCCAGAGCGATTGCGGCGCATCCCACACGATCCGGCCCGTCATGGCACAGGTGCGCGCGTCGGGGTGGACCCGTTCCGTGGCAATCCAGTCTGTCATCGCCGCAGCTTTGCCCGCCCTGCCCGCCCGCACAAGTCTTAAGTGTTTACAGGACAATGCGTCGCTGGAAGAAGGAGGGTAATGGACCACGACATTTCCTACAGACCCGTCCGCGCCGCGCGTATTCTGGCGTTTCGTCAGGCGATGCTCTGGCCTGACCGACCGATCGCGCATGTCGAGGTGCCGGGGGATGACACGGCGCTGCACCTCGGGGCCTTTGCGGGGCATGCGCTTGTCGGGGCGGGGTCGTTCTTTGCCCACGGCGCGGCGACGCAGCTGCGCAAACTGGCGGTGGACCCGGGCTGGCGCGGACATGGCATCGGGTCGGAACTGGTCCGCCAGGGCGCCGCGATGACGCGGGCCGAGGGACAGCACAGCCTCTGGTGCGATGCGCGTGCGGAGTCCTGCGCCTTCTATGTGGCCATCGGATTCGAAATCGACCCGGACACCTATCAGAAATCCGGGCGGCCCTATCGGCGCGCCACGCTGCGCCTGACCTGAAAGCCCTTGCGCACGCGTCTGGGCCTGCGATTGTCGGCCCATGAATAACATGACGGCCGTTATCCTGGCCCTGCTCCTCATCGCGTTCTTCCTCGCCGACTATCTGTTCAACGGGGCCGGGATCGCGACGTTCCTCGGTCGGCGGATGATCGACCTGATCGAATACATCGCCTTCTGGCGCTGAGCGGGCAGTTGCACGGAATGGCCCGCTCATGGTAGCGCGAAACCGTTAGCGGTAACGACCCGTTGCCGCCCGGAAAGACATGGCATCAGATACCCCTCGGAGGTCCCCAATGGTCAAAGTGGCAATCAACGGCTTCGGTCGCATCGGACGCAACGTTCTGCGCGGCATCATCGAGTCGGGCCGCACCGATATCGAGGTGGTGGCCATCAACGACCTCGGCCCGGTCGAGACCAACGCCCACCTGCTGCAATACGACAGCGTCCACGGCCGCTTCCCCGCCCCCGTCACCACGGGCGACGACTGGATCGACGTGGGCCGGGGCAAGATGCGCGTGACCGCCATGCGCAACCCCGCCGACCTGCCCTGGTCGGATGTCGACGTGGTGATGGAATGCACCGGCATCTTCACCTCCAAGGAAAAGTGCCAGGCGCATCTGGACAACGGATCGTCCCGCGTCCTGATCTCGGCCCCCGGGGCGGATGCGGACAAGACCATCGTCTACGGCGTGAACCATGACACGCTGACCTCCGATGACCTGATCGTCTCGAACGCCTCCTGCACGACGAACTGCCTTGCGCCGGTGGTCTATGTCCTTGACGACGTGATCGGGATCGAGCGCGGGTTCATGACCACGATCCACAGCTATACCGGCGATCAGCCGACGCTGGACACGATGCACAAGGATCTCTATCGCGCCCGCGCCGCGGCCCTCTCGATGATCCCGACCTCGACCGGGGCGGCCAAGGCGGTCGGCCTCGTCCTGCCGCAGCTCAACGGCAAGCTCGACGGCGTGGCCATCCGGGTGCCGACGCCCAATGTCTCGGTTGTCGACCTGACCTTCACCGCCTCGCGCGACACCAGCATCGAGGAAATCAACGACGCCATCCGCAAGGCGGCGGACGGCAAGCTTAAGGGCATTCTGGGCTATACCGACAAGAAGCTGGTGTCGTCCGACTTCAACCACGATCCGCATTCGTCGATCTTCCACACCGACCAGACCAAGGTCATGGACGGCACCATGGTCCGTATCCTGAGCTGGTATGACAACGAATGGGGCTTCTCGAACCGGATGGCGGATACCGCCGTGGCCATGGGCAAACTGATCTGACGGTTTTCGGGAACGTGACAGCGGCACTTTCCACACGGGAAGTGTCCGCATGGCGTGGTCCACGCACCCAAAGGTTAACGCGCCCTTTCCACACCAGCCATGCGCGCGCTCTGACCAACGCAAAGGTGGTCGCATCGCGTTGGCCAAGCTGATATTCCTTGACGGGACCGATGCTCTCTGAGCAATAAACACCTGTTTTCACGATAAAAAAGGTTACCCACGGGTAACCCGGCGGAGCAATCACATGACCTTCAAGACCCTCGATGACATGGACCTTGCGGGCAAGATCGTCCTGACGCGCGTGGATATCAACGTCCCGGTCGAGGATGGCCGCGTCACCGACACCACGCGCATCGACCGCATCGTGCCCACCATCCGAGACATCCTCGCGGCGGGTGGCACCCCGGTGATGCTGGCGCATTTCGGTCGGCCCAAGGGCAAGGTCGTGCCCGAGATGTCGCTGCGCCAAGTGGTGCCCGCGCTCGAAGCCGCCCTCGGCCAATCCGTCACATTCGTCGAGCGGCCCGACCGCGACACGCTCGCCGCCGCCAAGGGCCCGGTCCTGATCGAGAACACCCGCTTTTCCCCCATGGAAGAGGCGAACGATCCGCAGATGGCGCAGTTCCTCGCCTCACTGGGGGATGTCTATTGCAACGACGCCTTCTCGGCGGCGCATCGGGCGCACGCCTCGACCGAAGGCGTCGCGCGGCTTCTGCCCGCCTGTGCCGGCCGGTCGATGCAGGCGGAACTGACCGCACTCGAAACGGCCCTCGGCACGCCGAAACCACCGGTCGCGGCGCTGGTCGGGGGCGCGAAGGTGTCGACCAAGCTCGACCTGCTGGGCAACCTCGTGACCCGGGTGCAGCACCTCATCATCGGCGGCGGCATGGCCAACACCTTCCTCGCCGCCCAGGGCATCGACGTGCAAAAATCGCTGTGCGAGCATGACCTTCTGGACACCGCGCGCGACATCATCGCCAAGGCCGAGGCGGCGGGCTGTTCGATCCTGCTGCCGCGCGACGTGGTGTGCGCCGCCGAATTCCGTGCGGACCCGCCGACGACGGTTGTCAAAGCGGAGGAGGTGCCCGCGGGGCAGATGATCCTCGACGCAGGCCCCGACTCGGTCGCCCATATCAAGACGCTGCTCGACGGCTGTGCGACGCTGGTCTGGAACGGCCCCCTCGGTGCCTTCGAGATGACGCCCTTCGATGCCGCCACCGTCGCCGCCGCGCGCCATGCCGCCGACCTCACCCGCGCGGGCAAGCTGATCTCGGTTGCGGGCGGCGGCGATACGGTCGCGGCGCTCAATCACGCCGGTGTCGCCGAGGATTTCACCTATATCTCGACCGCCGGCGGCGCGTTTCTCGAATGGATGGAGGGCAAGACCCTTCCCGGAGTCGCCGCCCTCGAAGCCTGAGCCATTGCGATGCAGGCCGACTTGCCCCTAGGTTGACGCCAATCAACCCGGGGGAATTTCCATGCGTCGATTTCTGTTCGTAACCACCGCCATCGGCCTTGCCGCCCTGCCCGCCCGCGCAGAGGAGCGCAGTCTCTGGGACCTCCTCTCGCCCGACCGAATCCTGGAGGGGGTGCTGCAGAACGCGGTGATGGCCCTGCGCACGCAGGTGGACATGACCTATGAGACCATCGATGTGTCGGTCCGCACCGGCGATTTTTCCATCGACGGCATCCGCATCGACATCCCCGAGGATGTGGCGGGGGTTCAGGGTTGCACGATGACGATCCGGTCGCTGGACCTTCTGGACCTCGATCCCTTCGCCGTCGACACCTTCGGGGGGACCATCGCGCTGCGCGACCTCGACCTGCCCGGAAGCTGCCTTGGCCGGGATGCCCTGCCGATCATCGGATTTCTGCCGGACGGTCGTTTGCAGGTGTCGGATGTGACGCTGGATTTCGTCTATGACATTCCCACGTCCGGTCTGACGGTGCAATCGCGCGGAACGATGCCCGACATGATCGCTTTCGACTTGGGCGTCGATTTCGACTACATCTGGGGGCGTCAGTCCGGGTTGAGCCAGGCGTTGTCGGCGCGTCTGTCGGGTGCCTCGGTCACCATCGAGAATCTGGGTGCATGGGAGGTTGCGGCCCCCCTGTTGCCGCCGCCCTTCACCGACCCCGACCAAGCCGCAGCCGCGATCCAGCAGAGCATCGGACAGATCCTGACCGATCAGGCCCCGAACGGCGTGCTGCCGAAAGCGAGCAAGACCTTTGTCGCCGACCTGGCCGAAGGATGGGCGGCTTTCGTGACCGACCCGAAGCGGTTGGTGATCGAAAGCGGGTTCCCGGCCGATCAACCCCGGGTCGTCGACGGACAGGTCGTCGCGGCCATCGAGGAAAGCCCGGTCGCCCTGATCGAGTTGTTGGAGCCCCGCGTCGGGTTCGACCGCGCCTCCGAGCGCGCCGTGTTGCCGGTGGAGTTGGTGGCCCGGGCGCGGGACAACGCGGATGACCTGTCGCCGGAGGAGCGGCGGATGGTCGGTCTGGCCTTGCTGGTCGGGGATCGCGCGCCCCGCAACACGGCGCTCGCGACCACCCTTCTGACCCCGATTGCCGAAACGGGCGACGGCGAAGTGGCGCTGGCCCTGGCCGAGGCCCTGCGCGACCGCGACCCCGAGGCGGCCTATGCCCAGGCACTTGCCGCCGGATCGTCGGGGGTGGCGGGGGTGCGCAGTCTGCTCAACAGTCTTGAGGCGGATTTGCCTTTCGCCACGGTCCTGCGCCTTCAGGGTGCTGCGGCGGAACCGGGGGCGTCGGACCTGCGCGCATCTGCCAGCGAGATGCGGGCCCGGGCCGAAGCACATTTGCGCGGCGTCGGGGCCAGTCGGTCGCTTCGGTCGGCGCTGATCTATGCGACCATCGCGTCGGCCAAGGGGGACCGCGCGGCGGGCGACCTTCTGGCGGCCATCGACCGCGCAGTGCCGGCGGATGGGGCGGACATCTGGGTGCCCGTCGCCGCAGATGCCGCCGAAATCGCCATGGATGCCTGGCTTGAGCAGGGGCAATAGCGCCCGTTAGCGCAACCAACCGCTTGCGGGGGATCGGCGGGCCTTCTACCCCGGGGTGAATGGATTTGGATGCCGAGGGGGACACCATGGTCGATCAGGACAAAGCCGCGAAGATCCGGGCCGGACAGGGCTTCATCGCCGCGCTGGATCAATCGGGGGGGTCGACGCCCAAGGCGCTGCGGCTTTATGGGGTGGCCGAGGATCGCTATGGCTCCGAGGAGGAGATGTTCGACCTGATCCACGCCATGCGCGCGCGGATCGTGCGGGCTCCGGTGTTCAGCGGCGACAAGGTGATCGGCGCGATCCTGTTCGAGCAGACGATGGACCGCGATTTCGAAGGGCAGCCTTCGGCGAAGTTCCTGTGGTCCGAGCGTGGGGTGGTGCCCTTCCTCAAGATCGACAAGGGGCTGCAAGAGACGCGTCAGGGCGTGAAGCTGATGAAGCCGATTCCGGACCTCGACGCAACGCTGAGCCGGGCGCGTGACCACGGTGTCTTCGGCACCAAGGAGCGGTCGGTGATCGACGCGGCGGATGCCGACGGGATCGAGGCCATCGTCGCGCAGCAGTTCGACGTCGGGCGTCAGGTCCTGTCCCATGACATGGTTCCGATCCTGGAGCCGGAGGTCACCATCTCGATCGCCGACAAGCTGGCCGCCGAAAGCCTGCTGCGCGATTCGATCCTGCGGCACCTCGACACCCTGCCCGAGGGTCAGGACATCATGCTGAAGCTGACCCTGCCGGAAGAGGCCGGGTTCTATGCCCCGCTGGTCGACCATCCTCGCGTGATGCGGGTCGTCGCTCTGTCGGGTGGATACTCGCGTGACGAGGCGAATGCCCGGTTGGCCCGCAACCGGGGCGTCATCGCCAGTTTCAGCCGGGCGCTGACCGAAGGGCTGTCGGATGCGCAGGACGACGAGACGTTCAACCGCGAACTTGGCCGCACCATCAACGCCATCCGGGACGCGTCGGTCGCGGGCTGAGTCCTTGGCGCAACAGAACCGCCTGCCGTGAGGGCAGTCGCCATTGGGCGTTTCCCTGCGACCGTTGGTTGGCTAAAGTCATGAAAAGGCCCGGAACGGGCAAGAGCAGGACCGACCGACAGATGTTTTCACGCCGCGTCATCTATGGCTTCGCGCTGCCCCTCGCGCTTTTGGGCTTTGCCGGTTACTTCGTCTTTGCCGCGGTTCAGGGGGAATACGGGGTCTTCCGCCGGGTCGAGCTGGAAGCCGAGCGGGAGGTTCTGGCCGCCGAGCTGGCCCTTCTGACCGCCGAGGCGGCGCGGATGCGGGACCGCACGGCGCGACTGTCGGATGACAATCTGGACCTCGACCTGCTGGACGAACGGGCGCGTCTTGTCCTGGGCGTCGCACGCACCGACGAGATCATCGTCGAGTAACCCCACAGCACCGCATCGACCGGACTTGCCGCGCGCGTATGCCTGCAATTCCGCAATCCGTCTTTCCCCCGCGGAACGTTTCGTCTAGGAAATGGTTTAACGTTAAACGATTCCGCGACCGGAGGATTGCGCCCCATGGCCACCAAGAAGACCGCCGCCAAGGCAAAGCCGAATGTGTCCAAGGACGAACTGCTTGGATATTACCGCGACATGCTGCTTATCCGGCGATTTGAGGAGAAGGCGGGTCAGCTTTACGGGATGGGTCTGATCGGGGGGTTCTGTCACCTCTATATCGGTCAGGAAGCGGTCGTCGTCGGGCTGGAGGCCGCGGCCAAGGAAGGCGACAAGCGCGTCACCTCCTACCGCGACCACGGTCACATGCTGGCCTGCGGCATGGACCCCAACGGCGTTATGGCCGAGCTTACGGGCCGCGAGGGCGGGTACTCCAAGGGCAAGGGCGGCTCCATGCATATGTTCTCCAAGGAGAAGCATTTCTATGGCGGCCATGGTATCGTCGGCGCGCAGGTGCCCATCGGGGCGGGTCTTGCCTTTGCCGACAAGTACAAGGGCAACGACAACGTCACGTTCACCTATTTCGGCGACGGCGCGGCCAACCAAGGCCAGGTCTACGAGGCCTACAACATGGCGGAACTCTGGGACCTGCCCTGCATTTTCGTGATCGAGAACAACCAATACGCCATGGGCACGTCCCAGAAGCGGTCGACCAAGTCGCCCTCCTATTGGGAGCGTGGCGCGGCCTACGGCATCCCGGGTGAGGAAGTCGACGGCATGGATGTGCTGGCCGTGAAGGCCGCGGGCGAGAAGGCGGTGGCCCACTGCCGCGCGGGCAAGGGCCCGTATATCCTCGAGATCAAGACCTATCGCTATCGGGGCCATTCGATGTCGGACCCGGCCAAGTACCGGACCCGCGACGAGGTTCAGAAGATCCGCGAGGAGCGTGACGCCATCGAGATGATCCGCCAGATGCTCCTGACCGGCGACCACGCCTCCGAAGATGATCTGAAGGCCATCGACAAGGAGATCAAGGAAGTGGTCAACGCCTCGGCCGAATTCGCCAAGGAAAGCCCGGAACCCGCGCTCGAAGAGTTGTGGACCGATATCTACGCAGATGAAATTCCGCAGGAGGCCGTGTAATGGCGTCCGAAATCCTGATGCCCGCCCTGTCCCCCACCATGGAGGAGGGCACGCTCGCAAAATGGCTGGTCAAGGAGGGGGACACCGTATCCTCCGGCGACATCCTGGCCGAAATCGAGACCGACAAGGCCACGATGGAGTTCGAGGCGGTCGACGAAGGGATCGTCGGCAAGATCCTCGTGAGCGAGGGCACCGAAGGCGTGAAGGTGAATACGCCGATTGCCATCATGGTTGAGGAAGGCGAGAGCGCGGATGACCTGACATCCTCGTCCGCTGCCGAGAGCAAGCACGCGCAGGAAGAGGCCGCGACCCCTGCACCCGCCGCCGCGCGCGTCGCGAGCGAAGAACCAGCACCCAAGTCGAACGCAAGCCCCGACTGGCCCGAAGGCACCGAGATGGTCACCATGACCGTCCGCGAAGCCATCCGCGAGGCCATGTCCGAAGAGATGCGGCGCGACGAGATGGTCTTCCTGATGGGCGAGGAAGTGGGCGAGTATCAGGGCGCCTACAAGATCAGCCAGGGCATGCTGGACGAATTCGGTCCGCGGCGCGTGATCGACACGCCGATCACCGAGCATGGGTTTACCGGCATCGCCGTAGGTGCGGCCTTTGGCGGCACCAAGCCCATCGTCGAGTTCATGACGTTTAACTTCGCCATGCAAGCCATTGACCAGATTATCAATTCGGCTGCGAAAACGCTCTATATGTCCGGCGGTCAGATGGGGGCGCCGATGGTATTCCGCGGCCCCAATGGTGCGGCGGCCCGCGTCGGTGCACAGCACAGTCAGGATTACGCCGCATGGTATGCGTCGATTCCCGGCCTGAAAGTGGTGATGCCCTATTCGGCAGCGGACGCGAAGGGCCTGATGAAGTCGGCCATCCGCGATCCGAACCCGGTGATCTTCCTCGAAAACGAGATCCTCTATGGCAAGTCGTTCGACGTGCCGAAGCTCGATGATTTCACCGTCCCCTTCGGCAAGGCAAAGGTCTGGCGCGAAGGGTCGGACGTGACCATCGTGTCGTGGGGGATCGGGATGACCTATGCGCTCGAAGCTGCGGAACGGCTGGCGGGCGACGGGATCGAAGCCGAAGTGATCGACCTGCGCACCCTGCGGCCCGTGGATTACGACACGGTGCTGGCGTCGGTCATGAAGACCAACCGCTGCGTTCTGGTCGAGGAAGGTTTTCCCGTGGCGTCGTTCAGCGACCACATGGCCAGCACGATCATGCAGCGCGCCTTCGACTACCTGGACGCACCGGTCATCACCTGCACGGGCAAGGACGTGCCGATGCCTTATGCGGCGAACCTCGAAAAACTGGCGCTGGTGACCACGGACGAAGTGGTCGAAGCGGTCAGAAAAGTCACCTACCGGTAAGGGATCGGACACATGGCAACAGAAATTCTCATGCCCGCGCTGTCCCCCACCATGGAAGAGGGGACGCTGGCGAAATGGCTGGTCAAGGAGGGGGACACGGTGTCATCCGGCGACCTTCTGGCCGAAATCGAGACCGATAAGGCCACGATGGAGTTCGAGGCCGTGGACGAAGGCGTGATCGGCAAGATAATCGTGGCCGAGGGCACAGAAGGGGTGAAGGTCAATTCCCCGATCGCCATTTTGCTGGAGGAGGGGGAGGACGCCTCGGCCGTGGACAGCGCGTCGGCGCCGAAGGCCGACACATCGTCGGGCACGGCCCCCGCCGAGCCGAGCGAAGCCACGGAACCGGCCAAGGGATATGGGCGCGATGGTGGGGCGGCTGCGGCCCCTGCTCCGGCGGCCCAGTCGGGCGACCGGGTGTTCGCAACCCCCCTCGCCCGCCGTATTGCGAAGGACAAGGGCCTCGACCTGAGCCAAATCAAGGGCTCCGGTCCGCGCGGTCGGATCGTTAAATCCGATGTGGAGAACGCAAAGCCCGGTGCAGCCAAGTCCGAGGCCGCTGCGACGCCGGCAGCCAAGACCGAGACCGCCGGGCAAAAGCCCGCGATGGCGGCCGGGATGTCCGCAGATCAGGTCATCAAGATGTTCGATGGCCGCGATTTCGAAGAAGTGAAGCTGGACGGGATGCGGAAGACCGTTGCCGCCAGATTGACCGAGGCCAAGCAGACGATCCCGCATTTCTATCTGCGGCGGGACATCCGGCTGGACGCGCTTCTGAAATTCCGCGGCCAGCTCAACAAGCAGCTTGAAGGGCGCGGCGTCAAGCTGTCGGTCAACGATTTCATCATCAAGGCCTGCGCGCTGGCCCTGCAGGAAGTGCCCGATGCCAACGCCGTTTGGGCCGGTGACCGGATGCTGCGGCTGAAGCCGTCGGATGTTGCGGTCGCTGTCGCAATTGACGGCGGGTTGTTCACGCCGGTCCTCAAGGATGCGCACCTGAAGTCTCTCTCGGCCTTGTCGGCAGAGATGAAGGATCTTGCGACCCGGGCCCGCGACCGGAAGCTTGCGCCCCACGAATACCAAGGCGGCAGCTTTGCGATTTCCAATCTGGGGATGTTCGGGATCGACAATTTCGATGCCGTCATCAACCCGCCCCATGGCTCGATCCTTGCCGTAGGTGTCGGCGTGAAGAAGCCGGTCATCGGGTCGGATGGTGAGATCACGGCAGCTACGGTGATGTCCGTCACCCTCTCGGTCGATCACCGTGTCATCGATGGCGCGCTCGGAGCTGACTTCCTGAAGGCGATCGCGCAGAACCTGGAAAATCCGATCACCATGCTGGCCTGATCGTCACAGGTTCAGACAAACGAAAAAAGGCGGTGGATGCAGAAGCATCCACCGCCTTTTTATTTCCAACGAGTTGCGGAGCCGTTCAAACCAATTGGTTCATCATGATAGACGGCTGCGCACAGCCCGCCTCGCCCACGATCTTGGCCGGAACGCCGGCCACCGTCTTCATCGGCGGGACATCGGCCAAGACCACGGAGCCCGCAGCGATCCGGGAACAATGGCCGATCGTGATATTCCCAAGCACTTTCGCACCAGCCCCAATCAATACCCCGTCCCCGATCTTGGGATGACGGTCATCGTCTTCCTTGCCAGTTCCGCCGAGCGTGACGGAATGAAGCATGGAGACGTTGTCGCCAACCACAGCTGTCTCCCCCACGACAATCGAATGGGCATGATCGATCATGATGCCCCGTCCGATCCTGGCACCAGGATGGATATCGACCCCGAACAACTCGCTGACCCGCATCTGAACGAACCGCGCAAGGTCTTGCCGACCCGATGTCCAGAGCCAATGCCCGACACGGTAGGCCTGCACTGCCTGAAAGCCCTTGAAGAAGACAATTGGCTGCAAGAATCGATTGCAGGCTGGATCTCTCTCGAATGTCGCAACGATGTCCGCGCGCGCCGCCTGCACCAGATCCGGATCCACTGAATACGCATCATCCGCGAGTTCCCGCAGGATCTGTTCGCTCATCTCGGCAGACGAGAGCTTCTGAGAGAACCTGTAGGCCAGAGCTTTTGCAAGCGTATCGTGGTGAAGGATGGAACTATGGATCATTCCGCCCAGCAGAGGCTCATCCTGGACCGCCTCCCGCGCTTCCTGGCGGATGCGATCCCAGACTGGATCGACGGGCATGACCGCATTTCGTGCAAGTGCCATGGCAATACCTCAAGCGCTGACGTTCGACGACCAACTTAAGGTCGCAAGGCGCGGGTGCAAACCCCCACTCTGCGCGCTGGTCACTGGGGAACCGAAATACTTGCGAATTTGCCGATGCCGATGTCATCGGAAACCTGTGCGACCGCCAACTGAAACGGGGGTCTCGAAAGGCCCGCCAAGACCGACCCGTCTATCCGCATCTTCGGTTCTTGCGTCGTTTTTTCCCACAGAACCTGACCATCGGACCCGATCACCCGAACGAGATAGACTTCGCGCAGTTCACCAAGACCGATGTCGCCGGCAGTCCAATTGTCGACAGCCGTCCGCGATCGGCGGATCCACGCGAATTGCAGGTCGGATCCACTCCACGCAACTCGCAGGTGCACAGGCGCATACGGACGCAGGCCTGCCCCCGTCGCCGTAACGGCACGATGGATATATGCTTCGGTGTCATACAGCATGCTGGCCGGGCCGATCAGGAAATTGCGTTCCAATCCAACGGCCGAGCGTGAAAGGTTCAGCTGGAAGAGGCTTTCATCCAGCAGGACGAACTTGCTCCCGACTGGCCAAGTCGACCGGCTTGCCGCTTCCGTTCCACGCTGACCGCGCAATCTCGCAGAAAGAGCCCAGACTCCGTTTGCAACCGGCTCTGCGGATCGAAACTGGATCACTTCCCAGTTGGCCGAGCTTCCATCGCCAATCGCCGCGGCATTTGCTCCGGAAAACAAGGCTGCCTCCGTAACAGAGGCCAGGTTTCCGCCGCTCAATCTCACCTGGAGTCCATCTCCCCTGTCCCAGACACCAGCGCAGGCCGGGGCAAGCTCGGTCAGGGTCGTCCCAAGGACCGCTGGTCGCTGGATGATCTGATCAAGAACGAAATTGCTTTCTTCCACGGATGAATAAACGGCGACGCTTCCGGGCCAAGGCTTTGCAGCCACGGCGACATACGGCGCATGCGGCACCTCTTCTCCCGTCAACAGAGGCAGGTCCAGAAACAAGGAATCCACCGGAAGCGGCGCCAAAGGCCGCAGTCGACCCGATCCATCCTCGACCGCATCGCTTGGCTCGAACAGACCGAGTTCGGTCCGCACAGCCTTGACGTTCCGAGTGGCCGCGTCCTCGAGCATATCGACGCGCCAAAGATCGTTGCTGTCGCTCAGCATGACGATATCGCCCACGCCAACGTCGCGAACAGACGGCGCAAGTGAGAACGAGACCTCATCTCGAACGATCGCCGCCTCGGCCAACATACGCTCGGCCAAGGCGTGTCCCTCGCCCTGCGTCATGGCAAGGGCCAGCTCGGTCTCTTGAACCGGAACAGAGTCACGCCCCGGCAAATTCGCATCAGAAGCCCTGACCTTGAAGTCACCATTGGCGTCGACATGATGCACGATGACCCGGCCCGAAACCTCCGCGTCGCCCCCGCGTGTTTTCTTGACGACAGCCTCATCGATTCTTGCCAAAGTGCCGATGTCGACATGCATTGGAAGCTTCTCTGCCCGCATCGAAAAAACGATACGGCCTGCGCGTTCAGTTACCTCGACACTGTTTGCGATCATCAACGGCTGCAGGTCACTCCGCGCAGACTGAACGCTTCCAACGGAATAGCCCCGCACAACTCCACGGACTGCAGAGACGTCGACATCGTCCAATCCCGCGTCGCGGCAAATCTTCAGGATCACCGACGACAACGGTTGTTGGGCACTTCTGCCATTCAACCAATGGCCGCGCGCATAATTCTCCCCATCCGACCAGAAATCCGTCAACTCCGGAAAGAACGGCCATGGACGCGTGTCCCATGCCCACGCGAAACTATGCTGCAGGTCGAGCATCGCGCCGTCATAGACGGAAGACAAGCCATTCCGTTCAGGTGACGCCCAGTAGTCGAGGAATGCGCGGTAGTATTGCATCTGCATGCTGTCATCGCGTCTCCCCGTTGAAAATCGGGGAAGCGAGGATTCAGACGATTTGGCGTCAAGGAACTTGTTGGGTTGGTTTGCGCCCTTGTCGATCGCTGCGCAGCCATACTCGATGAACCGGATCGGTTTCGACATGGGCTCCCAGGCCGTCGGAAAATCAGCACGTTGGCCATCGATTCTGTCATGATGGGCAAACCGCCACCAGGAGCGTATGTCCTTGTAGCGATAGATCCAAGGCTCTTCATGAGCACCGTCCGTTATCGGCGAGCGTCTTTGCGACTCTCGGCTGTCTGGCCCCGTATAATACCAGTCAAATCCTTCACCGCCTTCGATGTTGCTTTGCAGATAGCTGATATTCTTGTCAGACCCCCAGATTGCATCAACATGGCCAGCCGTATCGCGCCAATCGGCAAGCGGCATATAGTTGTCGATTCCGATGAAATCGATGTCGGGCGATGACCACAACGCATCAAGGTGAAAATACCGGCTATTCTCACCTGATGGCTGGTAGCCGAAATACTCCGACCAATCGGCAGCATAGCTGATTTTTGCATCCGGCAGGATTTCGCGGACGTCCTCAGCAAGTTTGCGCAGGGCCTCGACAGCTGGGAAGCTGTCACCTTCTCCGCGGATTTGCGTTAACCCGCGCATCTCGGATCCGATACAGAATGCTTCGCCCCCCCCCGCCGCAGCACAGAGCTTGGCATAGTGCAGAATGAAGCGCCGATAGGACCAGTCGTTCTCCGGTCCCTCATAAACCATCTGTGGCGGAGGCCCGAACAACGAGCCGCCCAAACCAAGAACCAAGCGCGAAGAGAACTCCGTCCCCTGCGTCGTCCCGAAAAACGTGTCGACTTCAGCTCGCGCAGCTGCCGTTCGATCAGGCGTCCCCTCCTGTCCCGGGGCCAGCGAGGTCGTTATACGACCGCGCCACGGCAGCGCAGGTTGCTCGTCGGATCCATACGGATCGGGCAGCCCGTTTCCGACAAGCTGATCCATCAGGATGAATGGATAGAAGGTCACATCGATACCACGCGCGTTCAACTCGCGGATCGACTCCACCACGGACACATCGCTCGGAGTCCCACCGTAGACCGGCCGCCCGTCAAGTGTGGGCACCGCCCCCGCGAGTTCCCGGTTTTCGCCCGCAACGTTCCAGACAATTGGCGTACCTTCGGTCTCGGATTGTTCGGCTCTCGGGCGCAACTTGCACTCGCCAACCCTCAGGTCGTCCCCGAACCAGGACACCACAAGCGAAACCGACTTCAGGTTCGGCAATTCCTCGGTCAGATCATCGAGCGACACCTTGAAGTCGGCAACGCCTTGCGCGGAATTGACATTGGCTGAGCTTTTCTCGCCGACGCCATGATCGTAGTGCACGGCAGTCGTCGACAGACTGTATTCACCGGTTCCGGGAACCAGAGCGACCCCCTCGATCAGCTGAGAGGGCGCAGGAACCTCACCGGGCACGTCGACGTGGCGAACCACTTCAAAAGACAAATTCGGAATTCGGTTACCGAACGGTGCAAGGTCCAGATCTTCAATGACGACATAAGCCGTCCCCCGATAGGCCGGTGCAGACCCAGGTCCCTCTATGGCCTCGATCAACGCATCTGGAAGCTGGTCTTCGTCACCGGCATGGACGCGGTACATCAACGACTCGCGTGCGATCTCGCTACCGTCCGCCCAGATGCGGCCGATCCGCGTGATCGGGCCCTCGCAAAGCGCGACGGCAAAAGAAACGGAATAGCTGTAGGAGGTCTGCTGCGGGGCTTTAGGTTTTCCTTTCCCACTCCCGCCGGTCGTAACCGCATGTTCCTTGAAGCGCGTCGCCCAGATGATCTGACCGCCAATACGGGTGCGTCCCATGACCCGGGGAATTGCGGCCCCTTCCGAAGCGCCGGAAATGCGCAGGCGATCGATCCGCCCATGCTCAACGGCATCCGAACCCGCGCCAAGGACAGTCTGGTCGATCAATCGACCGACGGTCGCACCGGCGGCGCGACCGATCACGGCCGCAGAGAGCCCCAGAAATGATCCGCCAAGGCTGCCGCCAATGGCTGCGCCAACGGCGCCGAGTACGAGTGTCGCCATGGCTAAGACCTCTCAGTGGGAATGTGCGGGAAATTCGAAACGCGCCGCGACACGGCGCATCCATGGGTGCGACAGGGAGCTTTCGACGACTCCATGCCCTGAGTACGCGTGAACAAATCTCGGATGCGGACCGACCGTCGTGACGATCCCGAGGTGCTTGGCAATGGCGGCATTGCGCATCCGGAAGAGCAGCAATTGACCCGGTGCCAGGGCCTCTCCGACGGGAAGTCGCCGCAAGTGACGCCCTGCTGCATGGTCGAGAACCTCGAGGCCCTGAACCTCCGCCCAGTCTTCGGAATACTGCGGAACCGCTTCGGGTTCCTCCCCATAGACTTCGCGCCACACACCCCGGATCAGGCCCAGACAATCCGTCCCGGCACCTTTGACGGCCCCCTGATGCATGTAGGGCGTGCCGATCCAAGCTCGGGCGACGTCGACAACCCTGCTCATAGACGTCCCCCATCGTTGGATTGCGTCTTCTTGGGATAGGCCATGAGCCAGTCATCCCCCGGAATCGATGGAAAGCCCCTGAAATTGATCAGGTTGTCGAATTTCAAACGACATGTTTCCTGCCGCTTGTCACAGCCCGCCTCGATGCGGATCCGGTCCCCGGCACGTATATCCGCACGAACCGATGCCCAAAGCTCGATCAACCGGAACGTATCGTCGCCCCTGTCGAACTTGATCCGCTCCGACATTCCAGCGGCGGACCCGGTCAGCACGACCATCCGACCCCGTTGAAACCATTTAGGCGAAAAATCGCGGAGCGGCTCCAGCGACAGTTTGGTATTTTCAACGACTTCTGCGACGTCCACTTCGACCGAGAAAAGCGGGCCAAGATCCTTCCGGCATCGATCATCACCCAGAACAGCATCGCAGCGCGACTGATAGAGCCGCCCCCGAACCTGGTTCAACAACTCAGCCTGACCGCGCAACTCGGCCGCAAATGCACCGTCACCCCAGGTGATTTCGCCCAGAAAACCTCGAAACGTGATCTCGAAAACATTTGGATCACGCCAATCGACAAGATACGACGTCACCTTGGCCGCATCCCACTTGCCTGCCCGAATGTCTTCATCGCTGATCGAAGCATCGCAAAGCGCACCGCTGGCTTCGGCGTTGTCCACCGCCAGACCTGTAGCCATCTGAAGCGCTCCGGCCGTCAATCCGGTATCAGCCCGACAAGGCACACCATCGACCACCAGCGCTCCATCATGATCGGTGAAGCCCATCACGACACCGTCCCGGCGCTCGACGATCCAGGCGCGGCAAACATGCGACGCGCTGCGCGCCAACGTCTCGCCAAGCGCAGTCATATCCGAACCTCGATCACCGGAATATCGGGGATCTCGCCTGCTTGGAAACTCGCGACCGAGGTCTGGATCATATCCGTGTCAAACCGGACGGGCACATCGAACTCGAAACCCGCAGTGACTTCGGCCCCATCCTCCGGCGCACTCTCGAAGACTATAAGGCCGGTGTCAGGATCGACGCTAAAATGAACATCCGCTTCCAGCTCGTCATCACCCACACCCGCCAGAACCGTTCCGACAACCGGCTTGGTGATCGGCCGACGGTAGGACTGCGTTCCAGACCGGTAGGTTCTGGCCAATTGAAACACTTTCGTCTCCCCGTCCCCAACCCCCAGCGGTTGATCCAGAAAACTGATGCGTCCGGTCGCATTGCACGACTTGAAGTCCGCCCAGTCCTTCCAGCGGAACCCGAAAAGACGTCCTTGGCGCGCTTCGAAGAACGCGATGACCTCGCCGATATCGTCGAGGGACCGCATGCCAATGCCTGCATCATAGCGACGGCGGGAATGGGCCCAGGGCGTATTCCGCTCCTCATGGCCATTGGCCAAGGTCACGATCTCGGTCAGGCGCTCGGGCCCGCCCATGGATCCGAGTGACAGCCGGGGCGGAAAGCGAATTTCATGAAATGACATCGACTGGCCCTCAACGGTTTCTTGATCCGCGCGACAATGCGCGGGACATTTCGGCGGCGATCTGGCTGCGGGATCTGCGGAAGCCCTCGACGTCCGGTGTCGAGATGTTCATCTGCACGCTGACACTGGTTCCCCCGCCGCCATGGGTCTGAACGCCAAGGCGACCATCCGGCCCCCGGGTCAGCGGCATGATCGCTTCCGGACCGGCTTCCCCCATCAAACCGGTAGCGCCGCGCATCGGAAACGTCGTCGGAGAGCTGACAATACCGCCCCTGGCGAACGGCATCACCCTGCCTTGTGCGAAACTGCCCCCGTTCTCGAAGGGCAGAACTGCATTCAACCCGCTCGCCAGCAGTCCGCCAAATGCCTGACTGACCGGCTTCATAGCGGTATTGTAGGTCGCATTGATCATGGAGCGCGTCAGGTTCGTCAGCGCATCCGACAGCTTCATGCCATCGAAAACCACGCCGTCGAACGCCCGCTTCAGGGAGCCGCCAAAGGATCGCGAAAGTCCCTCGACCTCCTTCTGGGTATGGAGCATCTGGCCCTCCAGCGTGCCCAGTTCGCTGGTGAACTGCGCGACCACAACCTCCGAAGACCCAAGTCGCGCCTCAAGGGCATCCAACTTGTCGTCAAGGCCATCGGCCTCGTCCGTAGTGTACATCTCAAGTCTCCTGTTTGTCCGGGAACCGGGCGGCCAGTTCATCCAAAGCGTTGCGATCCATCGGCAATCGCCCGTCGCCCTGCCCCAGCAGGAAGGCGAGTTCGGCAGGCGTGAGGGCCCAGAAATCTTCTGGCCGCAGCCCCAGGCCCCGCATCCCCGCCGCCATCAGGCCGGGCCAATCGAAACGATCATTCATTTGCCGGGCAACGCGAATGCGCGCCCCAGCAACAACGCCGCAACCCGTGTCGCCTCCACCGGTCCACCATCGATATTCGCCGACAACAATTGATCGGCCGCACCGCGCCATCCGCCACCCCGCAACCCTGCAAGCAACAGGCGCGCGACATCACGGGTATTGAACGCGCCCGTCTCGAACCGCGACACCAACGCCACAAGACTGTCGCTCTCCATCGCGGCTTCGAGTTCGGCCAGCGCGCCCAGCGTCAGCTTGAGCAGGTGGCGCTCCCCATCTAGGGTCAGCGCCACCTCCCCGGCATAGGGGTTCCCCTCCCCCATCAGAGCGGCGTGAACGTAAGTTCGCCCGCCGAGGCCAGCGCGATCTCATAGGTCGCCTCGCCGTCGTGGGTGCCGCCGTACTCCAGCGAGGTGATCTGGAACGCGCCCTCGACGATCCCGAAATCGGGAATGATGACCTGAAATCCAGGGACCTCGCCATCAAAGAAAAGTTGGCGCGCGCGCGCATCCGTATCCGCATCGCGAAAGACGCCCGACCCGGCGATCTGCGCCGACTTCACGCCGCCACCGCCCAGCAATTCGCGCCAACCGCCTGCACTCTCGGTCGATGTCACATCGATCGAGCCCGCATTGAACGTCAGCCGCGTCGCCCGCAAACCAGCCATGGTGACGAACACACCGGTGCCGTCCTGATCCACCTTCAGCAAGAGATCCTTGCCCGCTTGAATACCCATATCGTCTCTCCTGAGGTAACGGCCTATTGGCCCTGATCATCCAGACGCGCGCGAAACCGAAGATCGATCCGTCGCGTGCCTGCTGTCTTGTCCCGCCGGGCATCCGCCCGAAGAAATCGCAATGAAATCAATCGACCCCGTGTCAGCGGAATGTCCGCCCCGACCAGCAGGTCCGACACACGCGCTGCTGCCGCCTTGGCCGCAAGATACCCGTCTCGGCGCGTCACCACGCTGACCTGAAAGTCGTGAACGGCCCCCCCTGCGGTCGCATCCGACCGCCCGACCGCGCGCTCGGCCCCCAAAGCGACGAACAGGTCCGGCGTCGTCTCCGGAACCGCATCGAACACCGCTCCGGAAATGAGTGTGTTCAGCTCGGCATCCCCCGACAGACGGCCATAGACCGCGACCTGCAGACATTCACCCAAGGCATAGGTCATGGCTGGCCCTCCGCGCCGAGCATTTCGCGGGCCAAAACCGTCATCATCCGCCTGTCGGCCTCGTGAACGGCCTCGACCTCATAGGACCGCGACCCGTCCAGCAACCTGTCGCCGACCTTCGGTCGCATGGCGTGCCCCTCGGGCATGGCCACGGTATTGATCCGAACCTGCAGACGCGGCAGTTGACCGAAATCACTATTGGGCAGGGCGCCGGACCGCATCAGGACCTCGCCCCAAAGCGCACCACGCTCGACCCAGGTCTCGGTGAAACCGCCCCCGCCGTCGGCGGTTCGGACTGGACCCATCAAGCGGAGCCTGCGCGAATTGACCCGCGTCATCAGCCCTGCCCCCCCAACCGCAAAAGCCGGTGCGGTGCCAAAAGGGCTTCCGCAGCCTCCGGCACCTTTCCGTGGTCCGTTTCCATGGCATCGGCCACCAGCAGGACCGCCTGCCGCAAATCGGGCGGAACCGCAGTCCAGGGCCCATAGCCAGCCTGCACCACCAGCGTGAGCCGATCGCCCCGGGCAACGGACCGCGCCAGTTTGGCAACCGGGCGATACCCATCGTCATCAACTGACGCGGCACCCAGGGTCTCCGTCGTGCCGGAATGATCTGCCTCGCTGGACAGCACAGCCTCGACCGGTGCAATCGGCAGCGATACCTTCTGGCCTCCCTCCGACACGCCGATCAGGGTGAATTCCCGCGCGATCAGGGCTTTGCCCAAACGCCGCTCGACGGCTGCAATGGCCGACCGCAACCGCAGCCGCAGGCGCTCTGCCATGCCCGGCACGGACTCGAACCCATCCGGCAGACGCATCTGCGCGGCCAGTTCCGCAAGCGGCAGGGCCTCATCCGCGATTGCCTGCCCATCCTGAACTCTGATCGCCATTGGCACCTCCGCTAAGTTTCTGCATCTGTTGTGAATTGTGTGAACGGGGCCAGCACGCCGCACGTGCGGACCATGCCGGAGACCCACCGGCCCCGCCCTCCCCCACATGCCCGCACGACACGCAGAGGATGAAGACCGCCCCCACCGAACGGCATACGGGCGCCCCGTCTCGGGGGCGCCCGTCAGCTCAGGCGACGGTAAACTTCAGCAGCTTGATGGCCGCGAAATCGGTGACATCGCCACCAACGCGCTTGGTCGCATAGAACAGGACGTGCGGCTTGGCGCTGAAGGGATCGCGCAGAACCCGCAGGTCCGGACGCTCGGCCACGGTATAGCCCGCCCCGAAATCACCGAAGGCGATGGCCGTTGCATCGGCACCGATGTCGGGCATGTCCTCGGCGATCAGCACCGAATAGCCCATCAGCTGCGCGGGCTGACCCGCCGCCAGGCTGTCGGACCACAGGAACCGACCGTCGGCATCCTTCATCTTGCGCACCGCACCGGCGGTCTTCGAATTCATCACGAAGGTGCCGTTGGCGCGGTACTTCGCACCCAGCGCATAGACCAGATCGATGATCGCATCCGACGGACGGTCGGCGTGGAAGTCGGCGGCGGCACCCGTGGCGACATAGCCGAGCGAACCCCAGGCCCAGGACTGCTCGTCCACGTGGGGATAGGTCAGGAAGCCCGTCGGCTTGTCGTTGCCATCGCCTTCGATGAACGACTGCGCCTCAGCGGTCGCGAACTTGTCCGCGATCCGACCGGCCAGCCAGCTTTCGATATCGAAGGCAGCATCGTCCAGCAGACGCTGCGAGGCCTTCGGCATGGCCGACAGCTCGTGCAGCGGGATCGAGATGCGGTCGAACATCGGCGACGCCGTCTCGGCAGCAGACCCGCTTTCGCTGACCCAGCCGGCACCCATTTCGGCATGGTCGACCAGAACATCATAGGAGGTGGCCTCGACGTTGACGACCGTCGCGATGGCCCGGATCGACGCCGCCGACGTCAAGACCGACTTGACCGTCTCCGCCGTCTGCGGGTCGACCAGGTAACCGCCCTCGGCGCTCACGGCGGTGTTCATGCCCTTGCCCTCAAGGTGCAGGGCGCGCAGGCCATCGTCATCGCCCGACCGCAGGTAGGCGTCCATGGCCTTCTGGTGGGGGGCTTCAGCAATGCCGGTGGTGGCCAGTTGCGGACGTTGGGTCTTGTAGTTCATGGTAAGACGCTCTTCCTGTTGCTTCATCTCTGTGGTGATCTGTTGGCGAAAGCCCTTGAAATCGCTGACAAGTCCTGCCAGCGCCTCCGTGACTTCACCGATGCCGTCATGGCCCATCGGGGTCTCCTTCATTCGCAAGGGATCGGCGGCGTCAGTCGCGCGCCAGTTCAAGACGCGCGGCCTCGATTGCCCGCGCCACGTCACGCAGAGGGTCCGCCTTGGCCCCGACCCGCGCACTGGGCAGCATCGGGAACGTCACAAGCGAGACCTCCCAAAGCTCCAGTTCCTTCAGGTGCCTGCGCCCCTGGTTGTCCTTCACGGCCCGCTTGACCGTGTAGCCGATGCTCAGCCCGTCCAGCGCGCCCGCCTCGACCAACGCGGCAGCTTCCCGGGCCTTCTCGACACCAGGCAGAAGCCGGCCTTTGACATAGAGGCCCCGCGCATCCTCGCGGACCTCGTCCCAGACGCCAATCACCTGCGCCGGATCATGCTGCCATAGCATCTTGACCGACCGCCCCTCGGCACTCAGCCGCGCGAGACTGTCGCAATAGGCCCCGGCATCCACCACATCGTGCCCGGTATCCTCGATCCCGAACCACGAGGCATAGCCCGCGATCCGGGCCCCCTCTTCCAGTCGCACGGCACGTTCGCCCTGCGCGAACTTACGTTCCAGCCCCATGAGCTTCTCCTATAGTGAAATCAGATAGTTGACGCCCTGGGCCAGCACCGTGCCGGCCACGCCCATCACGGCCAGCCAAAGCCGCCTCTCCAGGCGCTCCAGCGTGCCCTCGATCTGTTGCAGCCGGAACGTCAGCGCGTCCCAGCGCTCCTGCAGAACCCGCTCGTTCGCGTCGATCCGTGCATTCGCCGCATCGAAGGGATCATAGAGAAATCGCGAACCGCTTCCGCTGCGCAGCGCACTCATCCCTCCCCCACAGGGGCCAGGCCAAGCATCCGGCGCTTCTCCTCCGCGGTCAGGAAATCCGCCGTGGCGATCCGCGCCCACTCGGAGTCGCGCTCGGACTGCAAGGCGGGCAGCCGGTCACGGTCCACGTTCAGCGACACCTGCGCCCCCCCGTGACAGCCCAACCAATGGGCCAACGCACCGGCCACCTTCGACACAAGCGGCAGGACTGTCAGGCGATAGAACGCCCGGTTCGCCTCGACGTAATTCGCATAGGTCGCATCCCCGGGGATGCCCAACATCATGGGCGGCACGCCAAAGGCCGTCGCGATCTCGCGGGCGGCGGCTTCCTTGGTCTTCTGGAACTCCATGTCCGACGGGCTGAAGCCCATCGGCTTCCAATCCAGCCCCCCGTCCAGCAGCATCGGACGCCCCGCATTGCGCGCGCCCTGGTGCTGCGTCTCCAATTCGATGGACAGGCGATCGAACTGCTCCTGCGTCAGATCCTCGCCCGCATTCACGATGGCCCCCGAAGGCCGCGCCGCATTGTCCAGCAGGCCCTTCGACCAGCGCGAGGCGGCGTTGTGGACATCGATCGCCGTGGCCGCCGCCTGCAGGGGCGAAAGGCCATAGTGATCGTCCTGCGGGTGAAACGACCGCATATGGCAAACGGGGGAAACCTCGCCCACCGCGAAGCGGTGCTTGCGACCCCCGACGGTGTAGTCATAGGCCACCGGCCATCCATCGTCGCCCGGCACAACCGACATCCGGTCCGACCGCAGCACATGCAGCTCATCGGGCAATCCACCCGCCCCGACCGCCTCCACAAAGGCATTGCCCGACAGCAGGAACTGCCCGAACAGCGCCTCCAGGAAATCCGCCTGCCCCTGCACACCGTTGGGCCGGGCCAGCAGCGACAGAACCGGATGTACATCCATCCGCCCGTCTGCATCCGCACAGATCAACGGCACCGCCGCCGCCGCCTCCGCGATCAGCTTGACGGCGCGAAAGCCGACCGGGTTCGAGGTGAACCCCATGCGCGTCAACGTCCCGGTGTCGCGCGACGACCAGACGGCGCGCCCCGCACTCCCCATTGCCGCGACGCGACCCGTGGCCGAGGCCTTTGCCTCCGGCATTTCCGCCGCCTTTCGCCCAAATCCGAACATCGCCCGTCCTTCCGTCATCTGCCAAAGAAAAGGGGCCCCGAAAGGCCCCGCATATTCCGCGTCACAATTGTCGTATTCTCGGCCCGGCCCGCGTCCGCTCCGGGTCCAGCATCACCGACCAGAGCGCCCAGACCATCGCGTCGACCCGGTCCGGCGATCCAGATCCCCGGTAACCTGCGACCGTCATCCGGCACATCTGGTCCTCCAGCGCACCCAGACCGCGAAGGTGTCGCACCTTGCCCTGCTCATAAAGCGCCGCGACCGGCTCGGCGCGAACGCCCTTGCCACGCCGCGCCGTCACCTTGCGATAGCTGACCGTCGGGGCCACCTGCCGCAGCACCGCCTCGATCATGTCGCCGCCCTGGTTGCCCTCGGCCACCACACGGTCCGCGCCCCACTTCTCATAGGCATTGGCCACGGCCCGCGCCCATTCCGTTGGCGACGCCGCACTCACCGTGGCATCTTCCAGCACATAGGCCCGCCATTCCGAGATCGGGCCCCGCATCACCGCGCCCACCACGACGATCCCGGTCTCGTCCGCGGCACCGCCCGACGTCACCGCCGGGTCTACTCCGATCACGATCCGGTCCATTTCCGGGGCCGTCTCGACCCGCAGCGCATCCAGGACCGGCGTCGTCCAGAACGCCCCCTCGATGTCATCGAGCAGGATTCCATCCAACTCCTGCCGCCCCATCCGCGTGCCCTTGTAGCGCTCCATGACCTCGGCCAGAAACCCGCGCGCCAGATTGGCCCGGTTCGCCTCGGTCGCCGCATGGGTGCAGACCGTGCTCCGACGGCTCAGAATATCCTTCAACACCGGGATGTTCTTCGGCGTCGTCGTCACCACCGCCTGCGGGTTGTCCCCCAGACGCAGGCAGAATTGCAGCATGTCCCAGGCATCCTCGGCCTTGGGCCATTTGGCCAGTTCATCCATCCAGGCCGCATCGAACTGCGGCCCCCGAAGGGCCTCGAAATCATGGGCGGAAAAGACCTGAGCCTCCGCACCGTTGGGCCAGACCAGCTTGCGCTGCGTGGCTTTCCAGCTCGGCATCCTATCCCGGGGGGAGCAGGCCAGTATCCCACTGTCCCCCTCAATCATCACGGACCGGACCTGCTCATAGGTCTCTCCAACCAGCGCGACACGGCGTGCGCGCCCCGCCATCAGGGGGCGGGGGCCCTCAACCTGCGCCCGCACCCATTCGGCACCGGCGCGGGTTTTCCCCGCGCCGCGCCCACCCAGGATGACCCAGGTGCGCCAATCCCCTTCCGGGGGAAGCTGGTGGTCCAAGGCCCAGAACTCGAAGAGATAGGGCAAGGCCGCCAGCGTGTTGTCATCCATCTCCCGCAGGAACGCTTCCCGCTGGTCCGGCGTCGCGGATGCAACGGAGACGGCGCCGTATCTCAAGCTTGGCAGCCTCGAGGTCGAGTCCATCTCCACCGTCTTCCTTTGAAATCGCATCACACACCCTTCCTATTTCGGCGACGGCCGTCACGACGGCCTTGCCCAACTCGCGGTGCAAGGCTCCAAATCCGGAGACGTCGATCTGGGACTCGGGCATGGCATTCATCTTGGCCAGGGCCCGATCCATTGTCAGCCGGGCGGCTTCCATACCCGCAAGGGCAGCCTCCGCACGCTGTTTCATCTCGCCCACGTTGACGCGGGTCGTGTTCTCTACTCGATCTTGCATTCAGTTAAGCTCCGTGCAGCGGTGGAAAAGTTTGGTCCGCACTTGCGAGAAACAAGAAAGGCGACCCGGGGGTGTCCCGTGCCGCCTGTCCCATTTCTTCCAGCTTGCCCTAAAGATGTTTTTGAGCGCGCGCTCGGTCAACAGGGTTTCTGACCGCTGGCCCGCATTTCTCACAAACCACTGTTACAGATTGTGAAAATCATGCGTCCGCCCGCCCCGCGCGCATTTTCTCGACCATCGAACCACCAGGACTCCCCGTCTGTCCGTGAACGGACCGCCCGTTACGCAGGTCGCTTCCACCGATGCTCGACAATCAGCAGGCCCGACCATTCCTCGGTCTCCCGGCTGATCTCGACCAGACCTTCCCGTACATAGAACGCAACCGCGCGCATGTTCGGGGCATCCACCCAGGCCGTGATCCAATCCCGATCCGCTTTCGCCGAGTCGAGCAGCCGTTTCCCGATCCCCGCGCCCCGCGCATCCGATGTCACATAGAGTCCGATGATGTTGTCGTCGCCCCGAGCACAGAAGCCGACAACGCGCTCTCCATCCTCCGCGACCCACACAGGCTGGACCTTGAAATTCTCGTGCCAGAATTCCTGCATTGACCCTCGGGAAGACAGCGCGGGCATCCAAGGCGTCTTCTCTGCCCAGTCGCGTAAGATATCGACGCAAGCCCCGACATCCGCTTTCGCGCCCTGTCGGATGCAAACGGCCATGGCCCCTCTCTTTCAATTGTCAGACATTTGCCCCCGCCGCGCGGAAACGTCCCAAATGTCTGACATTTGACCTCAGTTCCCCGTCGTCGCCCCCCGCGCCGCCTCGATCGCCCGCCACGCCGCCACGTTCTCGTTGTGCTCGGCCAGCGTTTCGGCAAAGGCGTGACCGCCCGTCCCGTCTGCCACGAAGAACAGGAACGGCGTCTCCTCGGGGTCCACCGCCGCACGGATCGCCTCGGCACTGGGGTTGGCAATCGGCGTCGGTGGCATCCCATCGATCACATACGTGTTGTAGGGCGTCGCCTGCCGCAGCTCGCTCGCGCGGATGCCACGGCCCAGAGCGCCCTGTCCCCGCGTGATCCCATAGATCACCGTCGGGTCCGTCTGCAGGCGCATCCCCTGCTCCATCCGGTTGGTGAAGACGGCCGCAACGGTCCGCCGCTCGGATGCGACCGCGGTTTCCTTCTCGACGATCGACGCCAGGATCAAGGCTTCCTCGGGTGTGTCGAACGGCAGACCCGGCGCGCGTGCCGCCCAAGCCTCCGCCAGAATACGCTCCTGCGCGCGCGACATCCGCTCGATCAGCGCCGCCCGCTCTCCGCCGGGCGTCACGTCATAGGTATCGGGGGCCAGCGACCCTTCGGGCGGCACCTCCACCTCTCCAGTCAGGAAATCCGCGCCCTTCAGGCCCTCGACCACCTCCCAGGACGTCAGCCCGGGGGCCACCGACACGCGCCAGGTAATGGGCACGCCGCGTTCGATCAACGCGGTATAGGCTTCGGGCACCTCGTCGCCCGGCTCGAAGGTCGCGACCTCGACGGCCTCGGTCTGGCCCGGCACGCGCTCGCGGACCCTGATCTCGGGCCCAATGGCCCGCAACAGATAGGTCACGGTGAACGGGAAGACCGACGGGCCGCCCGCCGTCACGATCTCCAGCACCTCGGGCATCGAAGCCCCGGGCGGTATCTCATAGGTGCCGAACTTCAGATCGTCATCGCGGTCGACATAGCCGGTGCCGATCCGGAACAGGCTGGCCGAGGTCACGATCCCCGCGTCCGCCAGGCCTTCGCTGACCTGACGCAGGCTCGCGCCGCGCGGCACCTCGAAAAAAGCCGCCTCGGTCAGGGGGCCAGGCTCCGACCATCTGGTCTTGCCGATCTGCACGAGACCCGCAATGCAGACGATCAACACGATACCCAAGGTCAGGGCATTGGCTGCGATATGTTTCCACATCAGATGGTTACACCCCGAAGTTAAACCTTGCCCATGACGAGCGAGGCGTTTGTGCCACCAAATCCGAAGGAGTTCGACAGCACCGTATCGATCCGGCGCTTCTCGGCGACCTTCGGCGCAAGAGATAGCTTGGGTTCGACGGCTGGCGTGTCAAGGTTCAGCGTCGGCGGCGCAACCTGGTCGCGCAGGGCCAGAATGCAGAAGATCGCCTCTACCGCCCCGGCCGCGCCCAACAGGTGCCCAATGGCCGACTTGGTCGATGACATCGTGGCCCGGGACGCGTGATCCCCCATCATCCGCTCCACCGCACCCAGCTCGATGGTATCCGCCATGGTCGAGGTTCCGTGGGCGTTGATGTAATCCACATCCCCCGGCTCCAACCCCGCGTTGCGCAACGCCGCACGCATCGACCGTTCGGCTCCGTCGCCGTCGTCGGCCGGCGCGGTGATGTGATAGGCATCACCCGACATCCCGTAACCCTTTATCTCGGCGTAGATTTTCGCGCCCCGCGCCTTGGCGTGCTCATATTCCTCCAGCACGACAACGCCCGCCCCCTCGCCCATGACGAAACCGTCCCGGTCGTCGGAATAGGGCCGCGACGCCTTGGTCGGATCGTCGCCCCACTTCGTCGAGAGCGCCTTGCAGGCGTTGAACCCGGCGATCCCGATCTCCGAAATGGGCGATTCCGCCCCGCCCGCGACCATCACGTCCGCATCGCCAAGCGCGATCAGGCGCGACGCATCACCGATGGCATGGGCGCCGGTCGAACAGGCGGTGACCACCGCATGGTTCGGCCCCTTGAAGCCATAGCGGATCGACACCTGCCCCGACACCAGGTTGATGAGCGCCGAAGGGATGAAGAACGGCGACACCCGCCGTGCCCCCCGCTCCTTGATCAGGACCGCGGTCTCGGCGATGGTCTGCAACCCGCCGATGCCCGATCCAATCATCACGCCGGTGCGCAGCTTGCCCTCTTCGCCGGGGGTCCAGCCGGAATCCTCGACCGCCTGCACCGCCGCCGCCATCCCATACAGGATGAAATCGTCGACCTTGCGCTGATCCTTCGGCTCCATCCAGTCGTCGGGGTTGAACGTCCCGTCGCTGCCGTCGCCACGCGGGATTTCACAGGCATAGGTGGTGGCCAGATGGGCGGCATCGAACCGGGTGATCGTGCCCGCCCCCGATTGCCCGGCGATCAGGCGACGCCAGGTCTCTTCCACTCCGCAGGCCAACGGGGTCACCATCCCCAGTCCCGTCACGACAACGCGGCGCATCTGCATCCCACCCACTCCTCATTCGTTTGGGGGGTGATACATGGGCCGCCACCTCCCCTCAAGAGAGGGCTGACCCTTCGCATCACGGGCGTTCAGCGGCCCTCGAACTTCGCGGCACGCTTTTCAAGGAAGGCCATGACGCCTTCCTTGAAGTCGCGGCTGTGCCCCGCCTCGCCCTGCAATTTCGCCTCAAGCGCCAGCTGCTCCTGCAGGCCGTTCTCGAAACTGGCGCGAAGCGCCCGCTTGACGTTCTTGTAGGCCAGCGACGGCCCCCGCGACAGATGGCTGGCCCGCTCGGCCCAGACGGTCGAGAAATCCTCGTCCGGCACCGCTTCCCAGATCATGCCCCAATCGCTCGCCTGACGCGCGCTGATCGGCTCGGCAAAAAGCGCGGCCCCCATGGCTTTGGCCATCCCCATCTGGCGCGGCAACCAATAGGTGCCGCCCGCATCAGGGATCAGGCCGATCCGGGTAAACGCCTGAAGAAACACGGCACTTTCCGTCGCGATCACCACGTCGCAAGCCAGCGCCAGGTTGGCCCCGGCCCCGGCCGCCGGGCCATTGACGGCGGCGATGGTCGGGATGGCGCAATCGAAAATCGCCATCAACATCGGCTCGTATTCGTCGCGAAGCGTGCGTTCCAGGTTCAGGTTGTCGATGCTGGCGCGGTCGCCCAGATCCTGACCGGAACAGAACGCCTTGCCCTTGCCGGTGATGACCAGAACCCGCGACTCCTTTTCCGCCGTGCGCACGGCATGAAGGATTTCGGCCCGCATCTGCGTGCTGAGCGCGTTCATCACCTCGGGCCGCGACAGGGCCAGCACGGCCACATCGTCATGCGTGCTCATGCGGATGGTTTCATAGTCCATGGCGTCCTCCGGCCCAATCTCGGGGCGACCCTAGCAGAGCCGCCCCGAAGGGGAAGTCCAACCCTACGGCAGGACGGCGCGGATCAGCGCGCGCTGCGTCGGATCGGGCTTGCGGTTCACGCGCCGGTATTCGCTCCCGTCGAGGGTGCGGGTCAGCATCCCCTCGCCCACCATCTCGCGCCGGATGCCCGCCGCGTCGCGAAACGTGCACAGCGCATGGATATCGGCGGAAATCTCCTGCTCGGTCTGCACGGCCTTGGGGTCCAGCCGCGCCCAGATGGGCCAAAGGCAGAGGGTCCGCAGGCTACGCTTGACGGGCCAGCCAGTGAACCGCCCCTCGCCGTCGAAACGGGCCATCGCACGGCGCACCCGGGCCATATCGGGCATAGGCTCCGCCTCGCCCTCCGACCACCCATGGGCGGCCTTCAGATGCTGGAAATTGCGATAGCCCGCCGCCCGCGCCACGGCGTTCAGCATGGTCTGGTGGGATGTCTGGTCGGGCAACTGGCTGCGCAAGGACCGCGCGAACAGGCTCACGTCCTCGACAAGAAGGGGGATTGCGTCCCTCGGCATGATGTCTCTCCTGCCGTCATCGCTGCCCCGCGGAACGGGGTCGGGTGGCCGCCAATGCCCGTCGGATGACGGATCGGATCATCATGGATCAGATAACTGTCGCAGGTTCAGCGTGCCCGGATGGGCGGCGGCGCCTGGGTGAACTGCGGACCCTTCCGGGCCGCATATCACCCCTTGGGCGCGTCGTCCATCAGGCTGGCCAGCCGCGCCTCTTCCTCGGGCGACAGGGCATCGGGTGCCTCGCGACGGGCGCCGATGGCAACGGCGGCAAAGATGCCCCCAAGCAGCAGAAGGCCCAGCGGCGCCCCCCAAAGGATCAGGTTCGTGCCCCCGCCACGCGGATCGAGCAGCACGTATTCGCCATAGCGCGCGACCATATAGTCCAGGATCTGTGCATCGCTGTCGCCCGCCACCAGCCGCTCGCGCAGGACCAGGCGGATTTCACGGGCGAGGTCGGCGTGGCTTTCGTCGATGGATTCGTTGCGGCAAACCGGGCAGCGCAACTCTTTCGACAGATCCCGCGCCCGCGCCTCGAGTGCGACATCCTCCAGCACCTCGTCGGGCAACACAGCCAGCGCAGGCCCGGCAAGACCGACAATCAGCGCCAGAACGGCCAGCAGCCGGGTCATTCGGCGGGCACCCCGCCGCGCGGCGCCGCGACCTTGCGTGCGCCAGCTGCCACGCGGTAGCGGCGATCGCAAAGCGACAGAACCCCGCCCAGTGCCATGATGATCGACCCGATCCAGATCCAGTTGGCGAAGGGCTTGATATAGACCCGGATGGCCCAGCCGCCGCCGACCTGCGCATCACCGATCACCGCATAGACGTCGCGGGTAAAGCCACTGTCGATCCCGGCTTCGGTCGTGGGCATGCGCGCCACCGGATAGATGCGCTTTTCGGGATAGAGCCGCCCCAGCGGCTCGCCCCCCTCATAGGCCTCCAGCGTGGCGCGGGTGGCGACGTAGTTCGGGCCCAACACCTGCTCGACGCCCTTCAGCTCCACCTCGTAGCGCCCCACGGTCAGGCGGTCGCCAATGTCGAGTGCGGCGATATCCTCCTGCTGCCAGGCCATCAGGCCCGATACGCCGACGAACACGATCCCCAGCCCGCCATGGGCCATCGCCTTGCCCCAGTCGGCACCCGGCAGACGGAACAGGCGACCGAACCGGTCGGCCAGCGCCCCGCGTCCCGTCCGGCTGAACAGATCGACCAGCGCGCCGACAACGAGCCAGGTGCCGAGCCCGGCCCCAAGCGGCCCGCCCAGCGATTGACCGGTCTGCATCGCCCAGGCCAGCCCCATCACGGCCAGCGCCAGACCCAGCACGGGCAGCATCTTGCGCAGCACCTGACCCTTGCCCCGCTTCCACGGCAGGGTGGAGCCGAGCGGCACAAGCGCGCCCAAGGCAATGGCGAAGGGCGTAAAGGCGGCGTTGAAGAACGGCGGCCCCACCGACAGCGTCCGGTCGAACACAAGCTCCGAGAACAGCGGCCAGAGCGTGCCGACGAAGACCACGAAACAGCTCACGGCGAGCAACAGGTTGTTCATCACCAAAGCGGATTCGCGGCTGACCAACCCGAAGACGCCCTTGGCCTGCATCGCCGGGGCGCGGATCGCATAGAGGATCAGCGCGCCGCCGGTGAAGAACGCCAGAATGCCCAGGATGAACACACCCCGGTCCGGATCGTTGGCAAAGGCATGGACCGACGTGATCACACCCGAGCGGACGATGAACGTCCCCACCAGCGAAAAGCCGAATGCCAGGATCGCCAGCAGGATGGTCCAGCTTTTCAAGGCCTCGCGCTTTTCCACCACGATGGCCGAATGCAGCAGTGCCGCGGCGATGAGCCAGGGCATGAACGACGCATTCTCGACAGGGTCCCAGAACCAGAACCCGCCCCAGCCAAGCTCGTAATAGGCCCACCAGGATCCAAGGCCGATGCCCACCGTCAGGAACATCCAGGCGGCCAGCGTCCAGGGCCGCACCCAGCGTCCCCAAGCCGCGTCGACCCGCCCCTCGATCAGGGCGGCGACGGCGAAACTGAACGCCATACTAAGCCCGACATAGCCGAGGTAGAGAAACGGCGGATGGAAGGCGAGGCCCGGATCCTGCAACAGCGGGTTCAGATCCTCCCCGTTGAAGGGCGGCTGAACCAGCCGCGTGAATGGGTTCGACGTGAACAGGATGAAGGCATAGAACGCCACGCCGATGCTGGCCTGCACCGCCAGCACCCGTGCCTTGAGCGTCGCGGGCAATTGTCCGCCGAACCACGCCGCCGCCGCCCCGAACAGCGCGAGAATGAGCACCCAGAGAAGCAGCGACCCCTCGTGATTGCCCCAGACGCCCGACACCTTGTAGAGCATCGGCTTGTCGGTATGCGAGTTCAGCACAACCAGTCTGAGCGAGAAGTCCGAGGTCACGAAGGCATAGGTCAGCGCGGCGAAACTGAACCCCACCAGCAGGACCTGCGCCGTCGCCGCAGGGGACGCGACACCCATCCAGCCCGACCAGCCGCGCCAGGCCCCCACAAGCGGAACGACCGTCTGCACGATGGCGACGGCGAAGGCGGTGATGAGGGCGAAGTGGCCGAGTTCAGCAATCATGCGCCCGTCTTAATCCAACCGTGCAGCCGCGCCAATGGGGCGTGACCCCCGGTCGCGGGGGTCAGCCTTGTCACATTCCCGTCAGACCGGGATCAATAGATCGCACCGTTCCAGTCCTGCAACGCGCGGTTCGGTCCCACCGACTCGGGCTGTGCGGCCTCAGAGGGGGCCTCGTCCTCCGCATGCCAGGCGGAATGGACGGGCTCCGGGCGCGGTGTCTGACGCTGCGGGCCGCGTGAATAGTGCAACTCACGCGCGCCGAAATAGAACCCGACAATGGCCCCCAAAAGCCACCAGAGCGGATCGGGCACATAGGCCAGCCCCTCCATCCGCGCGCCGAACCCCAAAGGGTCGACCATCGCATAGATGAACAGCCCCAGCGTCCCCAGCGCCAGCATCGGACGCGGCAGGCGGTTCAGCCCATCGACGAAACGGTCGAACAGCCCGCGTGGCGCAAGCGCAAATTCATCGCCCAACTGATCCAGCGCCGCCTGCTGGCTGGCATGGCCCAGGCGCTGGCCCTCGGTCGCGTTCGGGATAAACACCTCCGACACGCCCTGCACCGCGCGCCCCAGGGTTTCGACGGCCCCGCTGCCGCGCACCAGCCCGGAAATCACCCCCATGCCGCGACCCGTGCCCGATGCTCGGCCTCGCTCAGATGATAGCGGGGCGAGATGAACTCTTCGGCCCGGACGATCCAGCCGCCTTTGCCGCCGTCCCGACGCCGGGCGTATTTGCGCGACGACGGGCGACGGTCGGCCAGCGCATAGTACCAGTTGCGCCGTGCGATACCGTAGGCATCGGCCAGATGCCCGGGCGCTTCGGCCAGTGCCGCGCGCGCGGCGGCGGCGGTCTGCGGCCCGATCTTGCCATCGACGGTGACCTTCTGCCCCATTCGCCCCAGCAGGCGTTGCAGGATCTTCACCGCATTGGCCCCTGCATTCACCTGCATGTCGAAGACCGAGGCGTGCAGCACCTCGGGCAAGGTGTCGATGCGGGGGCGGCGGAAGTAATGCTCGATGAAGATATCGGTCGCCCGGTCCCGCGTCAGGGCGCGCACGTCCGCCGTATCGACGTCCCCGTCGCCGTCCAGATCAACGCCCAGACGCCGCATGGTGTGGATGGTGACCCCGTGGTTCGTCGCCCCGCCCGGGTCGTCGGGGTCGTTCACATAGCCGCCTTCGCGGGCGACAATCTCTGCGGCAATGTCCTCTACGGTCTGCATGGCAAACCCTTTCCTGCTCTGTTGGGAAAGGAGCCAGGCTGATCCTGAGCGGTTAACGAAAGCTTGCGATGGTTAACGAAGTGCTGTCGTTGCGGTCATGGCGTACGCTGCGCGATCAGCGCCACATCGACCGTCACCGCAAAGCCCACACTGGATTCGTCGGGATAGGTTTCGCCCATCCCGAAATCGCGCCGGTCCAGCGCCACTTGCCCCGCCATGGTCGCCACGTCGCCGTCGATGGCCAGTGTGAATGGCAGCACCAGCGGCACCTCCACCCCCCGGATCGTCAGCGGACCTTCGGCGACATAGCCCTCGCCCTCGGACCGGATGACACCCGCAAAGGTGGCAGTGGGGAAGTCCACACTCGACAGGAAATCGCTCGACGTCGCCTGCGGCGTGACCGAGCCGAGCGTCAGCGTCCCGGTCGAGATCGCGACCTCCACCGTGCCATGGGTGCCGTCGGCCCGCGCCGCCTCGTCGAAGTCTATGGCCGCCTGCCAGTCGCCGAAGGTGCCGGTGACGGGACTGCCCAACTGGGCGACGGTGATCGAAAGCGTGCCCTCGGTCACCTCCCAGTTGGCGACGCCGTCGACTTGCGCGGCCTCGGTCGGGGCGGCGATGCTGGCCCCGTGGGGCGTCAAGACCATGCCGACCCCAAAGGTGGCCAGCCAGACCAGCGCCGCAGCCCCCAAAGGCAGCACATGGCCCCGCGCCTGCGCCAACGGGCCGGGATCGGTGCCGCGCCACATGCGGGCCATGGTCTGGTCGCGGTCGATGACGACATGCTTGATCGCCCCCAGAACATGCAGGATGACTGCAGCCGCCAGAACCTTGACGAAGGTCGTGTGCAGAACCGCAAGCCGCGCAGCCAGCTCCGCGTCCTGCGGGACGAAGGGCAGGGTTTGGCCGAAGGGCCACCAGATCGGCGCAAAGCCGGTCGTCGCCGCATGTTCCGACCAGCCCAGAAGCGGCACCAGAACCAGCGACCCGTAAAGCAGCCAATGAACCGCGCCCGCCAGAAACCCCTCGATCCCGCCATGCAACGGTCGCGGACGCGGCTGACTGATCGCCCAAAAGATGCGCGCCAGGGCGACGAAGAAGATCGTCACGCCGACCGTCTTGTGGAACGAAAAGAGCCAGGCCTTCTGCGCCAGCGCCGCGTCGGTGTCGAAGGGCGCGTCATAGGCGAGGTTGCCCAGCACGAAAGCGGTCACGATCAGGACGGCGATTGACCAGTGAAAGGCACGTTCCACCCATCCATAGGCAGACGTCGTGTTGGTTGCGGCGGTGTGAACGGTCATGCGAAGCCTCCGACGATAATCTTACCTATCTAGCGCAGCGAGCGGTATCTGCACCATCCCATGTCGCGCACAGACCCCGTGCAGGCTTCACAGCGACGGATCGGATGGTTAGACGCGGGCAACGACATCGGGGGGATACCATGAGCAGAGCATTCGTCTTTCCGGGCCAGGGCGCCCAGACCATCGGCATGGGCCGCGATCTGGCCGACAGCTACCCCGCCGCGCGCGCGGTCTTCGACGAGGTGGACGAGGCCCTGGGCGAAAACCTGTCCCGTCTGATCTGGGAGGGCGAGGCCGAGGCGCTGACCCTGACCGCCAATGCGCAGCCGGCGCTGATGGCGACTTCCATTGCCGCCCTGCGCGCTCTCGGGGCCGAAGGGATCACCGTCTCCGACCACGCCGCCTATGTCGCGGGCCACTCCCTGGGTGAATATTCCGCGCTGGTCGCCGCCGGGTCGCTGACCCTGGCCGATGCGGCGCGCCTGCTGCGCATTCGCGGCGAGGCGATGCAGAGCGCCGTGCCCGTGGGCGTCGGTGCCATGGCAGCCTTGCTGGGCCTTGGGTTCGAAGACGCCCGCGCCGTCGCCGAAGAGGCCGCGCAGGGCGAAATCTGTCAGGCCGCCAACGACAACGACCCCGGTCAGGTGGTGGTGTCGGGCCACAAGGGCGCGGTCGACCGGGCATTGGTCATCGCCAAGGAACGCGGGGCGAAACGCGCGCTTCTGCTGCCCGTGTCCGCCCCCTTCCACTGCGACCTGATGGCCCCTGCCGCGCGGGCCATGGCCGAAGCGCTTGACGATGTGGAAATCGCCGACCCGATCGTGCCGCTCGTGGCCAATGTCACGGCCGATGCGGTGTCAGATGCCACGACCATCCGCTCCCTGCTGGTCGATCAGGTCACCGGGTCGGTTCGCTGGCGCGAAAGCGTCGGACGCCTGGCCGAGCTGGGCGTGACCGAAATCTGGGAAATCGGCGCGGGCAAGGCCCTGTCCGGCATGGTCAAGCGCATCAATCGCGAGGTCGAGACCCGGGCCGTCGGCACCGCTGCGGATGTCGCCGCGGCCAAAGAAGCACTTTAAGAAAGGCCTGCATATGTTTGACTTGACAGGAAAATGCGCGCTCGTCACCGGTGCCTCCGGTGGCATCGGCGCCGACATCGCCCGCGCCCTTCACGCGCAGGGTGCCACCGTCGGCCTGTCGGGCACGCGGGAGGAGCCGCTGAACGCGCTGGCCGCCGAACTGGGCGAGCGGGCCCATGTCCTGCCCTGCAACCTGTCGGACGCCGACGCCGTCAACGCGCTGCCCAAACAGGCAGCCGAGGCGATGGGCAGCGTCGACATCCTGATCAACAACGCCGGGATCACCCGCGACAACCTCTTCATGCGCATGTCCGAAGACGAATGGGCCGATGTCATCAACGTCAACCTGACGTCTGCCTTCCGGCTGTCCAAGGGCGTGCTGCGCGGCATGATGAAGGCGCGCTGGGGCCGCATCGTGAACATCAGCTCCATCGTCGGCGCGACGGGCAACCCCGGTCAGGGCAATTATGCGGCCTCCAAGGCCGGCATGGTCGGCATGGCCAAATCGCTCGCCTACGAGGTGGCCAGCCGCAACATCACCGTCAACACGGTGGCCCCCGGCTTCATCGCGACGCCCATGACCGACAAGCTGACCGACGACCAGAAGGACAAGATCAACGGCCAGATCCCCGCCGGCCGCATGGGCACCCCCGGCGAAATCGCCGCTGCCTGCGTCTATCTGGCCAGCGATGAGGCCGCCTATGTCACGGGGGCCACGATCCACGTCAACGGCGGGATGGCGATGCTATGAGGCAGAATATTCCCTCGGGCAGCTACCTTGAGCCGATCATGGGCTTCAGCCGTGCCGTCCGCATCGGCAACCACATCGCCGTTGCGGGCACCGGTCCCATCGGCACGGACGCGACCGACACCTATGGGCAACTCGTCCGCTGTTTCGAGATCACCCGCGCCGCATTGGCCGAGGCGGGCGCCACGATGCAGGACGTCACGCGCACCCGAATCCTGTTGACGGACATCGCCGACTGGGAAGAGGCCGCCCGCGCCCACGGCGAGATCTTCCGCGACATCCGCCCTGTCATCACGGTGATGCAGGTCTCGGCCTTCGTCGATCCCGCCTGGCGGGTCGAGACCGAGGTGGACGCCATCGTCGGTGGCGACATAGCGTCTGATTGACAAAGGATTTGCCAATCTGTGCCTCCATGATATAGGCGGCGCACATATCCGGGGGGGACCTCGGGGTCCGGAAGATCGGGCCACCCGGCATGGGGTCACGGTCATGCACGATTGCCCCGCAAGGGGTCACGAGATGAGGTAGAGACATGAGCGACATCGAGGACCGCGTCCGCAAGAAAGTCGTCGAACACCTGGGCGTCGAGGAAGACAAGGTAACCGAGAATGCGTCGTTCATCGACGATCTGGGTGCCGACTCGCTCGATACCGTAGAACTGGTCATGGCGTTCGAGGAAGAATTCGGGATCGAGATCCCCGACGATGCAGCCGAGTCGATCCAGACCTTCGGCGACGCCGTGAGCTTCATCAAGGCCAACTCCTGATCCGCAACAGCGCGATCACGGGACAACGACGGGCGCCCCACGGGGCGCCTTTTCTTTGTGACTGGTGCGGTTTCGGCGACCTGCTAGGGTGCGCGCCATGGATGGCTTCGCCCCCCCTTCGCCCCTGCACGATGTCGCCCGCGACATCACCTACGCCCATGCGGCGCGCAGTCGTTCGGGCCGCGCCGTGATTCGCGGGCTCGAGGCGGTGACGGGGCGGCCGCACCTCCTCCGGCGGGCGCGCGGCTATCAATCCGCCATCGCTCAGGGCGCCAACTTCTGGGAGGAGATGGCCCGCCGCTATGGCATCCGGCCCCAGATCCTGCGCGGCGACCTGTCTGCCATTCCCGACCGGGGACCCGTCGTGGTCGTCGCCAATCATCCCTACGGCATTCTCGACGGCCTGATCCTGTCGCTGATCCTCGCCCGGCGGCGGCCGCAGGGGTTCAAGATCATGGCCAACGACGTCTTCCTGCGCGCCCCCGAACTGAGCGATATCGTCCTCCCCGTCAGCTTCGAGGAAAGCCGCGCCGCGCAAGCGCGCAACCTCGCCATGCGCAAGGTCGCTGTCGACGATCTGGTGGCGGGCGGTGCGCTCGGCATCTTTCCGGGCGGGGCCGTGTCCACCCCGGCCCGCCCCTTCGGCCCGGCCCGCGACCCCCATTGGCGCGGCTTCGCGGCCAAGCTGATCCGTGCGTCCGGCGCGACCGTCGTACCCGTGCATTTCGAAGGCAGCAATTCGCGCCTGTTCCACATCGCAAGCCACCTGCACGCCAACCTGCGCACGGGCCTGCTGATCCGCGAATTCCGCGCCCGGACGGATGGACCCGTGCGCCTGTCTGTCGGAACGCCCATCCCGCCCAGAGAGATCGCGCAGATGCCGCTGAACAAGCGCGAACTTATGGCGTTCCTGCGCGAACGGACCTATGCACTGGGCCAGCAGAGCCCCGAGCTGGGTTTTGACTGGGACAAGCAGAAGGCAGGCTGCACATGAGCGTGGGCATCTTCGATTCGGGATTGGGCGGGCTGACCGTCTGGTCGGCGGTGCAAAGGCGCCTGCCCGACCTTGCCATCACCTATTATGCCGACAGCGCCCATGCGCCCTACGGCGTGCGGACAGCCGACGACATCCACGACCTGACGCGCGCCGCCGTCAACAACATGTGGGACCGGGGCTGCGATCTGGTTGTACTGGCCTGCAATACCGCTTCGGCGGCGGCGCTGCGCCGGATGCAGGAGGCGGGCGTCCCCAAGGGCAAGCGCGTGCTCGGCGTCTTCGTCCCGCTGATCGAGGCGCTGACCGAACGCAACTGGGGCGACAATTCCCCGCCCCGCGAAGTGGCCGTCAAGCAGGTGGCCCTCTTCGCCACCCCCGCCACCGTCGCCAGCCGCGCCTTCCAGCGAGAGCTGGCCTTCCGCGCCATCGGCGTCGATGTCGAGGCACAGGCCTGCCCGGGTGTCGTGGACGCGATCGAGGACGGCGACATGATCCTGGCCGAAGCGATGGTCCGAAGCCACGTCGACGCCCTGCGCCGCAAGATGCCCAAGCCGCAGGCCGCGATCCTGGGGTGCACGCATTACCCGCTGGTGCAGGACGCATTCCAGCGCGCCCTTGGCGAAGATGTGACCGTCTTTTCGCAGGCCGACATTGTCGCGGAGAGCCTGGCGGACTACCTGAGCCGCAGGCCCGAGATGGGCGCCGGGGGCACATCGCGGATGCTGACCACGGGCGATCCCGAACAGGTCTCGGCCCGGGCGACGCAATTCCTGCGCCGTCCCATGACGTTCACTGCCGCCTGAGGAGGGACCATGCGTTCGCTCAAGAAGACCCGCCGCATTCAGGTCATCGCCATCGCGGCGCTGGCCCTGGCCGGATCCACGGCCCTGATCGGCTATGGCCTGAGCGATTCCATCGAATTCTTCCGCTCGCCCAGCCAGGTGGCCGAAGCCCCGCCGCCCCCGAACGAGATCTTCCGCATCGGCGGGCTGGTGGAGCCGGGCACGCTGGTGCGCGGCGAAGGCACGGCGATCACCTTCAACGTCACCGACGGCGGCGCGTCGATCCCGGTGACCTATACCGGCATCCTGCCCGACCTCTTTGGCGAGGGCGAGGGCATGGTCGGAACCGGCGCTTATGTGAACAACGTCTTCGAAGCCACTGAAATCCTTGCTCGCCATGACGAGACCTACATGCCCAAAGAGGTGATCGAGGCGCTCAAGGAACAGGGTGTCTATCAGCCCGACGTGACCCCCGAAAGCTGACGCGTGACGCCCCAGACCCTTCGCGCCGCCCTCTGGATGCTGGGCGCAATTGCCAGTTTCACCTCCATGGCCGTAGGCGGTCGCGCGGTCAGCCACGCGCTCGATACCTTCGAGATCATGATGTACCGCTCGGTCACCGGCGTCGTCGTCATGGTGACGATCATCGTACTGACCCGTCGGACGGCCGACATCCGGCGCGACTACCTGGGCCAGCACCTGATCCGTAACATCTGCCATTTCACGGGGCAGAACCTGTGGTTTCTGGCGATCACGCTGATCCCGCTGGCGCAGGTCTTCGCGCTGGAGTTCACCTCGCCGATCTGGGTTCTGCTGCTGGCACCGCTGATCCTTGGCGAGAAAGTCCGCCCGATCCAACTGGTCGTCGCCGCCGCAGGCTTCGGCGGCGTGCTTCTGGTGGCCGACCCTTTCGGCGGCAGCCTGTCGCCCGGTCTGCTCTGGGCGGGTCTTGCCGCCGTGTCCTTCGCTCTGACGAACCTGCTGACACGCCGCCTGACCCGGCACGAGACGGTTGCGGGCATCCTTTTCTGGCTGACGGTGCTGCAACTGATGTTCGGGCTGGCCACCGCCGGGTTCGACGGCGACATCGCCCTGCCCGATGCGACCACCCTGCCCTGGGTCGTGATGATCGGCCTTGCCGGGTTGTGCGCGCATTGGTGCCTGACCAACGCCCTGTCGCTGGCGCCGGCGTCGACGATCATGCCGATCGACTTCGCGCGCCTGCCGCTGATCGCGACGATCGGTGCATTGTTCTACGCCGAACCATTGGACCCGATGGTCCTGCTCGGCGGCACGATCGTCTTCTTCGCGGCCTGGGCGAATCTGCGGCTGGCCCGCTGACGCGACACTTTGTTGCGCGGACGCCATAGTTCGCCTGCGAGTACCTCGAATTATAGATGTGACGTAGCGTGTGATTTGACCGCTGCCCGCCCTTTACGCTCCAATGTCCTAGGAGAGGGCGTGTCACGAAAACGTTCGGACACGTGCCACGGGCCCACACTCACACCGGGCTCAAACAAGGGATGAGGACATCATGAACCGTTTCGCAACTGCCGTCGTGGCGACAATCATCGGCGCGGGCACCGCCACCGCCGGCGGACTGGACCGCTCGGGCCAGAACATCAATATCCTGTTCGAGGAAGGCACCTACGCCGAGCTGTCGTTCGGCTATGTCGCGCCGACCGTGGACGGCAACGACTTGGCCGCCTTCCGCGGTCAGGCGACCGGTGACGTCGCGGGCAACTTCATACGCGCGGGTCTCGGCTACAAGCAGCAGATCAACGATCAGCTGTCCTTCGCCCTCATCGTGGATCAACCTTACGGCGCCGACATCGCCTATGCGCCCGGCGTGCCCGGTGTCGGTGGCAGTCTGACCCTGGGCGGCACCCGTGCCACGCTCAACGCGACGGCCCTGACCGGCCTCGTCCGCTATGAGTTCACCGACCGGTTCAGCGTCCACGGCGGCATCCGCGCCCAGACGATCAACGCGGCGGTCGACCTGCGCGGCGGCGGCTATGGCCCCTTGGGTACCTATTCCGTGACCCTCGACGGCGACACCGCCTTCGGCTTCCAGGTCGGCGGCGCCTACGAGATTCCGGAAATCGCCCTGCGTCTGGCCGTGACCTATTTCTCCGAGATCGATCACGAGTTCCAATCGGTCGAAACCGGCCTTACCCCTGTCGCCGTCAACGGCATCACCGAAGTGACGACGCCCGAAGCGATCAACATCGACTTCCAGACCGGCATCGCCAAGGACACGCTGGCCTTCGCCTCGTTCCGCTATGCCGACTACGGCGTCGTCCGAGTGTCGCCGCCCGTCTTCAACGGCGCGACCGGCGGCGCCAGCCTGACCAACATCGACACCGCCCGCGACCTGAGCATCGGCGTCGGCCGCCGCTTCAGCGATCAGTTGTCGGCCTCGGTCGCCCTGAACTTCTCGGATGGCGGGTCGGACAATCTCGTCTCGCCGCTCGGGCCGACGGACGGCAGCATCGGCATCACCCTCGCCGGCAGCTATCAGGTCACCGATCAGATCAAGCTTTCGGGCGGCATCAACTACACCAAGTTCGGCGACTCGATCCCGACCGTGGGTGGCAACCAGCTGGCCAACATCGACGACAACAGCGCCGTCGGCGTCGGCTTCCGCATCGGCTACTCCTTCTGATCGAAGGACAATCGCGACTTGAAAGGCCCCGTCGGTTCGGCGGGGCTTTTTATTGCGCAGGTTCCGGGTGGCGCAGCGCCACCGCGCGGCATAGCACCCCATCATGAGCAGCCGTGACATCCCCGCCCGCGCCTGGGCCGAACTGATCCTTCTGGGCCTGATCTGGGGCGCAAGCTTCCTGTCGATCCGCGTCGCCCTGGACGAGGTTCCCTTCGTCACCGCCGTCGCCTGGCGCGTCGCACTGGCAGCCATCGTGCTGTGGGTGCTGGTGCTGGTCCGGGGCCTTGCGGTGCCGAAATCGCCCGGGGTCTGGGGCGCGCTCCTTGCCATGGGGCTTTTGAACAACGTCATCCCGTTTTCTCTCATGGCCTGGGGCCAGCTTCACATCGAGACGGGATTGACCTCGATCCTGAACGCAGGGACCGCCGTCTTCGGCGTGCTGGCGGCGGCGCTTCTGCTGGCGGATGAGCGGCTGACACCGGCGCGCGCCATCGGGGTCACACTCGGCTTTCTGGGTGTGGCCACCGCCATCGGGATCGAGACGCTGGCCAACTTCGACCTGCGCTCGGCGGCGCAGCTGGCGGTGGTGGCGGGCACCATCAGCTATGCGCTGGCCGGGGTCTGGGCGCGCACCCGCCTGGGCGGCCTCTCCCCGCAGGTTTCGGCGGCGGGCATGTTGACCGGATCGTCGCTGGTGATGATCCCCGCAGCCCTGCTGATCGACGGGGTCGTCCTGCCGACCCAAGCTGATACGATGCTCGCGATCGGCTATTACGCCATCGTGGCGACGGCGGGGGCCTATCTACTCTATTTCCGCGTTCTGGCCATGGCGGGCAGCGGCAATCTGATGCTCTGCACCCTGCTGGTCGCGCCCGTGGCGATCCTTCTGGGGGCCTGGGTTCGGGACGAGGTTCTCCATCCGCAGGTCTATCTGGGCTTCGCCCTTCTCGCCCTGGGCCTGGTCATCCTTGACGGGCGCGTGTTGCGCAGGCTGCGCCGGGCGGTTACGTCGAAGGCATGATCTATGACACGCCTCGCGACTGGACCGACGCCGCCGCCAAGCGGGTGACATTCTTCGGGATGTCAGGCCTCGGCAAGACGCATATCAGCCAGATCCTGCGCGGCACCGGAAGCTGGTTTCACTATTCCATCGATTACCGCATCGGCACCGCCTATATGGGCGAGCACATCAACGACAACCTCAAGCGTCACGCGATGCAGCAGCCGTTTCTGGCGCGTCTGCTGCGGCATGACAGCATCTACATCGGGTCGAACATCACCTTCGACAATCTGGAGCCTCTGTCGACCTTCCTGGGGCAACCGGGCGATCCGGCGCGCGGCGGGTTGCCGTTCGACGAATACGCCCGCCGGCAGGAGCTGCACCACCGGGCCGAGGTGAATGCCCTGCTCGACACGCCCTTCTTTATCGAACGGGCGCTCGATATCTATCGCTACGACAACTTCGTCTGCGACACCGGCGGGTCCATCTGCGAGGTGGTCGACCCCGAAGATCCCGCGGACCCGGTCATGTCGCAACTCGCTGCCCACACCCTTCCCGTCTGGATCGAGGGCACGCCCGACCACGTGGAAACGCTGGTCGCGCGCTTTGCCCGCGCGCCCAAGCCGATGTGCTATCGCCCCGAATTCCTGAACGCCAAATGGGCCAGCCATGGCGGCGACACCGTTGACCCCAACGAGTTTGCCACCGCCACCTACCGCGACGCGATCACGGCGCGGCATCCGCGATATGCCGCCATGGCCCGCAACTGGGGCGTGACAGTCAAGGCCGCCGACGTGGCGCATGTGCGGGATGACACCGACGTGATCGAGATGGTCGCCGCCGCCATTGGCAACAGGGGTCAGAGCGCCTAACTCAGGCGCTCCAAACCGGAAAGAACACCCATGCCGATCACCCTGCCCCGCGACCTGCCCGCCTATGACGTGCTCGACCGCGAGGGCGTGATGGTGATGTCCGAGGCCGATGCCACCCGTCAGGACATTCGCCCGCTGCGCATCGGCCTGCTGAACCTCATGCCGATGAAGATCACGACCGAGACGCAGTTCGCCCGCCTGATCGGCGCGACCCCGCTGCAGATCGACCTGACCCTGATCCGCATGACCGAGCATCAGTCGCGCCATACCGCGCCCGAACACATGGAAACCTTCTATCGCCCCTTTCAGGAGGTGAAGGACCAGAAATTCGACGGTTTCGTCATCACCGGCTCGCCCATCGAACACCTGCCGTTCGAGGACGTGACCTATTGGAACGAACTCTGCGAGATCATGGACTGGACCCAGACCAACGTCCATTCGACCTTTGGCGTCTGCTGGGGTGGCATGGCGATGGCGTGGCATTTCCACGGGGTGCGGAAACACATGTTGCCGCAGAAGCATTTCGGCTGCTTCCGGGTGCGCAACGAAAACCCGGCCTCGCCCTATCTGCGCGGCTTTTCCGACGACTGCGTGATCCCGGTCTCGCGCTGGACCGAAGTGCGCCGCGACGAGGTGGAGGCGGCGGGGATGAAGGTGCTGCTTGGCTCGGACGAAACCGGCCCCTGCCTGATCGAAGATCGGGCGCACCGCGCCATCCACATCTTCAACCACTTCGAATACGACAGCGACACGCTGCAACGGGAATACGAGCGGGATGTGGCCAACGGCACGCCCATCAACGTGCCCGGCAACTACTATCCCGACGATGACCCGGCCCGCCCGCCGCTCAATCGCTGGCGCAGCCACGGGCACCTGCTCTATGGCAATTGGGTCAATCAGGTCTATCTGACGACCCCATATGACGCATCGCTGATCGGCACCCATCAGCAGGTGCTCGGCGCCGATCCAACCCCCTTGTGATGCGGCCCGGGCAAACAGGAGAAGGCTTGTGATAGGACGGGGCATTCTGACCGGGGCGGGCCTGACGGCCTTGGGTGGCGGCTTTGTCATGCGCCGCGCCGTCGCCCGCGAAGCCGATTTCGAGGCGGCCTTCCCGCCCGAGGGCGACATCCTCTATGTCGACGACATTCCCGTCCACGTCGTGATCAGGGGCACCGGCCCGGACCTCGTGATGCTGCACGGCGCATCGGGCAACAGCCGGGAATTCACCTTCGATCTGATCGCGCGGTTGCAGGACCGCTATCGCTGCATCGCCTTCGACCGGCCCGGGCTTGGCTACACCGGGCGCGCCGATCCCGCCTATGACGCCGCCTATTCCGATCGGGCCGAGACGCCCGCCGAACAGGCCGGGCTTCTGGCGCGCGCCTATGGGCAGATCGCGAAGGGCGATGCCCCCCTCGTCCTGGGGCACAGCTTTGGCGGCACTGTGGCGCTGGCCTGGGCGCTCGACCATCCAACGCGCGCGCTTGTCCTTCTGGCGGCGGCCGCGATGCGCTGGCCCGGTGGTCTGGGTCCGCTCTATGCCGTGAACGCCTCGGCCCCCGGCGGCGCGCTGGCCATCCCGGTTCTGACCGCGACCGTGCCCGAGGCGAAGCTGCGCCAGATTTCCGAGCGCATCTTTCTGCCCAATCCGATGCCTGCGGGATACTTCGAACATATCGGCGCGCAGCTGACCCTGCGGCGGCGCTCGCTGCGGGCCAATGCGCGACAGGTAAACGGGCTCAAGCCGCATATCATCGTGATGGAAGACCGCTATCCCGGCCTGTCTATGCCCATCGAATGGCTGCACGGCGACGCCGACACCATCGTGCCCGCCCACATCCATGCCCATCCCTTCAAGGCGCTGGTCCCGCATACCAACCTGAGCATCCTGTCCGGTGTCGGGCATATGCCGCACCATGCCGAACCGGACGCGGTTCTGGCCGCCATCGACCGTGCCCACGCCGCCTGAGCGGGCGAACGGTCAGGGCTGGCCCCTTGTGGCCCCGGTGGCCTATACCACTTCGACCGACAGGAGACGTCCATGACCAAGCCCTTCGATGCCGCCATCACCCGCTTCTACGAGGAGGAGGCGCCGAGGGATATCGCCAAGGCCATTGCCGAAGCGCGCAAGAAGGACGTGCTGGCCGACGGCTTCCCCTATGACGCCTGGATGGACAAGGGCGACTACGAGGACGAAATGGCCGACCTCCAGATCGAGTTGGTCAAATGTCAGTCCTGGGTCCGCGACAGCGGCACGCGCGTGGCCGTCGTCTTCGAAGGCCGGGACGCGGCGGGCAAGGGCGGCACCATCAAGCGGTTCCGCGAGAACCTGAACCCCCGCATCGCGCGCACCGTCGCCCTGTCCAAACCGACCGAGACCGAGGCCGCGCAATGGTATTTCCAGCGCTACATCGCGCATTTGCCTTCGGGTGGGCAGATGGCTCTGTTCGACCGCTCCTGGTACAACCGTGCGGTGGTCGAACATGTCTTCGGCTTCTGCACAGCGACACAGCGCGAAACCTTCTTCGCGCAGCTCCCCCGGTTCGAGGACATGATGATCGAGGACGGGATCATCCTGATCAAGCTCTGGCTCAACGTCGGGCGGGCCGAGCAATTGCGCCGCTTCCTGTCGCGCGAAAGCGATCCGCTCAAGCACTGGAAGCTGTCGATGATCGACGTGAAGGGCCTGTCCAAATGGGATGCCTATACCGACGCCATCGGCGAGACCTTCGCGCGCAGCCATACCGACACCGCGCCCTGGACCATCGTGCGGTCCGACGACAAGCGGCGCGCGCGGCTGAACGCCATTCGCAGCGTATTGACCCGCATTCCCTATGACGGGCGCAAAGACGCCGCCCTTCAGATTGATCCCGCAATCGCCGGCGGCCCGGAGCTTTGGCTCAACGGTGCCTAAGCGCGGCTACCACCACGGCAACTTGAAGCAGGCGCTGGTCGATGCGGCGCTGTCGCTGATCACCGAAAAGGGACCGACCGGCTTTACCCTGTCCGAGGCCGCCAAACAGGCGGGCGTTACCCCCGCCGCCGTCTATCGCCATTTCGAGGGGCGCGAGGACCTGATCATCGAATGCGCGCTTCAGGGGCACGCGATCTTCGGCGACCTGATGGAATACGCCTACCGCAATGGCCAGCCCTCGGCCTTGGCCGCGTTCGAGGCGACCGGCCGGGCCTATCTGGCCTTTGCGCGCAAATATCCGGGGCACTATATGGCGATGTTCGAATCCGGTCTGTCGCGCCATGCGACCCCCGAACTCAGCCGCGCCGTCGCCCGGTCGCGGGGCATCCTGGAGCAGGCGGCCGAGCAATTGTCGCAACACATCCCCGCCGACCGCCGCCCGCCCGCGACCATGTTCTCGTCCCACATCTGGGCGATGAGCCACGGGGTCGTCGAATTGTTCGCGCGGGGCAATCCGGGCGGCAATGCCCCCTTCCCGCCCGAAGACCTGCTCGAGGCCGGGATCGGGATCTATCTGCGGGGTCTGGGCCTCGTGGCGCCCGACGCGGACTAGCCGCGCCAGGCCAGCAGTTGCGCCAGCAATGCCTGGGTCGAGGCATCCTTGCCGCTGGCATCCGCGCCATCGACAAGGGGCCCAAGGGATGTCGCCAGTTCCTTGCCCAACTCGACGCCCCATTGGTCGAAACTGTTGATGCCCAGCATCACGCCCTCCGCAAAGACCCGGTGCTCGTAAAGCGCGATGAGGCCGCCCAGAACCTCGGGCGTGAGCTGCGGATAGATCAGCGTGGTCGAGGGGCGGTTGCCTTCGAACACCCGGTGCGCGGCCTGCCGCTCCAGCTCCGCGCCCGTGAAACGGTCGGCTATCGTGGCGCGCGCCTCCGCGTGGCTGCGCCCCTTGAGCAGGGCCTCGGACTGCGCCAGGCAATTTGCGATCAGCAGGCGGTGGTGATGGTCCAGCCCGGCCTCGTGACCCCGGGCCGCGACCATGAATTCGCAGGGCACGGGCACCTTGCCCTGATGGATCAACTGATAGAACGCGTGCTGACCGTTCGTCCCGGGCTCGCCCCAGACGACCGGCCCGGCCACGCCCGCGACGGCGTCCCCGGCCATCGTGACGCCCTTGCCATTGCTCTCCATCTCGAGCTGCTGAAGATAGGCCGGAAGCCGCGCCAGCCGATTGTCATAGGGCAGGACAGCGCGGGTCGGATAGCCGCAGACCTGGTGGTTCCAGATGCCCGCAAGCGCCAGCATGACCGGCAGGTTTTCGGCCAGCGGTGCCGTGCGGAAATGACTGTCCATCTCGCGCGCGCCGCGCAGGAAGTCGTCGAACCGGTCCGGTCCGATGGCGATCATCAGCGACAGGCCGATCGGCCCCCAGACGGAATACCGCCCGCCCACCCAATCCTCGAAGCCCAAGACGCGAGACGGGTCGATGCCGAAATCACGGGTCTTGTCGTCGGCGGTCGAGAGTGCTGCGAATTGCGCCGCCGGATCCGAGACGCTTCCCCCCATCCAATCGCGGGCGGTTTTCGCATTGGTCAGGGTCTCGATGGTCGTGAAGGTCTTGGAGGCGACGATGACCAGCGTCGTGGCCGGGTCGAGTCCCTTGGACGTTTCGGCCCAGTCGGCCCCGTCGACGTTCGACACGAAATGACAGCGCGGCCCGTCGTGAAACGGCGCCAGCGCCAGAACTGCCATCGCGGGGCCAAGGTCGGACCCGCCGATGCCGATGTTGACCACATCGGTGATGGTGCCCCCCTGCCCGGTGAACCTCCCGCCGCGCACCTCGTCGGCGAAGGCCCGCATCCGGGCGAGCGTGTCGTGAACGCCGGGCATGACATCCACGCCGTCGACCATGACGGGGTCCGTGCCGCGCAGGGCAGTGTGCAGAACGGCGCGATCCTCGGTCTCGTTGATGCGCGCGCCGGTGAACATCGCGTCACGCCGGGCGGGGACATCGGCGGCGAGGGCGAGCAGCTCGGCCCAGTCGTCGGCAGCGATGGACGTCTTCGTCATGTCGAAGACGAACGAGCCCGCAACGCCGGTCAGGGCCGCATTCCGGTCTCCGTCGCCCAGAAGGTCGGTGATGCGGGGCGCGCGCGCGGTCCACCGCGCTTTCAACGCCTCGATGCCCTGCCAGAAATCCATGTCGCTCTCCTCAGGGGGCCCAGTGAACGGTCGCGTCCCGCAGGAAGGCGGCAATCGGTGCCTGCATCGGGTCGCGTGTCCGGGCGTCTTCCAGAACGGCGCGCTTTTCGTCGCCCATGATCAGGACGTGAATGTCCATCGCATCGGCCAGCACGCGCCGCGACAGGGTCACCCGAGGCTCGCCCGCGGTGTCGGCTCGCATCGGGACAAGGACGGGCGCCGTGTTCGACATCGCCAGGTCCAGCTTGTCGGCCCCGGGAAACAGGCTGGCCGTGTGCATGTCCGTCCCCATCCCGAGCAGGAGGAGCGAGATCGGAAACCTGCCCTCGAACCCGGCTTCGAGCGCCGGGATGCCCTCCTCGGGCGTGGGCGCATCGTTGACCAGCGGCACAAGCCGCGCCCGCGCAGCCTTGTCCGTCAGCAGCGTTTCCCGGAGCAATTTGGTGTTGGACCGCGCGTGATCCTCCGGCACCCACCGTTCGTCGTTGAGAAAGACATGCACTCGGTCCCACTCCAGATCCGCACCCGACAGCGTGGCGAAGGTCTCGCCCGGCGATGTGCCGCCGGGGACGCAGAAGCTCGCGCTGTCATGGGTCGTCAGGCACCGGCGCAGGCAGGATGCCAGCGCATCGGCCAGCCCCATGGCCAGCATTTCCCGGTCGGGATAGGCGCGGAAGTCCATGCTCAACCCTCCTCCAGATCGCGCCATCGCCGCCCGTCACGGTGCATCAGCATCAGCGCCTCTTCGGGGCCGGACGACCCCTGGGCATAGGCCTGCGGCTTGTCCCCGCGTTCGACCCATCCGCCGATGATCGGGTCGGTCCAGGCCCAGGCGGCCTCGACCTCGTCACCACGCATGAAGAGCGTCTGGTTGCCCCGGATCACATCCATGATGAGCCGCTCATAAGCATCGGGAATTTCCTGACCATCGGGACCAAGCGCGTCGGCAAAACTCATGTCGAGCGGCACATTGACCAGACGCATACCGCCCGGCCCGGGTTCCTTGATGGTCACCGAAAGGTCGATGCCCTCGTCCGGTTGCAGCCGGATGGTGAGCGAGTTGGCCGTCGACCCTTCGTCCCGCTCGAAGATGGAATGCGGCGTTTCCTTGAACTGGATGACGATCTCGGACATCCGCTTGGTCATCCGCTTGCCCGTCCGCAGGTAGAAGGGCGTGTGCTTCCAGCGCCAGTTTGAAATCCCGATCTTCATCGCGATGAAGCTTTCGGTGCGGCTGTCGGGGTTTTCGGCATCCTTCACGTAGGAGGGGTTCTCGCCCGCCTTGTACTGACCGCGCACCACGTCCTTGGGCGACACCGGGTCCAGCGCGCGGATTACCTTGAGCTTTTCGTCACGCAGCCGGTCGGGCTCGAACTGGCTGGGCGGCTCCATCGCCGTCAGGCACAAAAGCTGCATCAGGTGGTTCTGCACCATGTCGCGCATGGCACCCGACTTGTCATAGTAGCTGCCGCGCCCGCCGACGCCCACCGTTTCGGCAACGGTGATCTGCACGTGGTCGATGTAGCGCTCGTTCCACAACGGCTCGAACAGGACGTTGGCAAAGCGCACCGCCATCAGGTTTTGTACCGTTTCCTTGCCCAGGAAATGGTCGATGCGATAGATCTGCGTCTCGTCGAAACTGGCCGCAAGATCGGTGTTGAGCTTCCGGGCCGTCTCCAGGTCGACGCCAAAGGGTTTTTCGACCACCAGCCGGCTGTTTTCGCAGGCGATGCCGAAGCTGCGCAGCTTTTCCGCCAAGGGGCCGAAGATCGACGGCGCGACCGAGAAATAGAAGGCCTTGACCACGTCGTCGCGGACGCTTGCCTTCAATTCCTTCCAGCCGCCGTCGCCCATGGCGTCGATTGGAATATAGCTGCACTGCGCGAGGAAGGCCTTGATCGTGTCCTTGTCGCGCTTGGCCTTGGAGACGAATTCCTCCAGCGCCTCGGCCACCAGCTTGCGAAAGGCCGCGTCGTCCATCTCGGAGCGGGCCGCGCCGATGACGCGTGCGTCTTCGGGCATCTGCCCCGCGACGAACCGCCGATAGAGCGAGGGCAGGATCTTGCGCCGGGCAAGGTCGCCGGTGGCCCCGAACAGGACCAGATCAAAGGTGTCGACTGGGATCGTGCGGGAGACCATCTGAAGCTCCTGTTACCGCTAACGGGCCTCAGTTACCCGCCGATTGCCCCCGTGTCTAGCACCCGCTGGCAGGGGGTCCGCAAGACCGTCGGGCCGACTTACCTGTCCACCGCCGACCATCGCCTTGATTCCGGTCGTTCCCGGAAAACTTGTGGGCAGACCACGCAGCACACGGACGGCCAGAAAGGCGAAGGCCTGCGCTTCCAGCATGTCGCCATCCAGACCCGCCGCCTCGATGGGTTCGACCGTGGCGGGCAAGCGCCCGAGCGCGTCCATGATGACCGGATTGTGACGCCCGCCCCCGGTCACCAGAACGCGCGCGGGCGGCGTCGGGCATTGCGTCAGGGCCAGGCCGACGCTCTGCGCGATGACCTCGACCCAGGTGGCGGCGGCATGACTGGGCGGCAAGGCGTCGATCTCGGCTCCGGCGCGGCGAAAGGCGTCGCGGTCCAGCGATTTGGGCGGCGCGCGGAAGAAATAGGCGTGCTGCATCAAGGCATCGGCCAGATCGGCGCGCACCTCCCCCTCGCGGGCCAATTCGCCGTTCCGGTCGAATGGCTGACCCAACCAATCCATGCAGAGGTCGTTGATCGGCGCATTCGCGGGGCCGGTGTCGAAGGCCAGCAGGGCACCCGGATCCGTGACCGGCAGCCCCGGGTCGATCCACGTCAGGTTGCCCACACCGCCAAGGTTCAGGATGGCCAGCGGCTCGGTCGCGCCGATCCAGCGGGCACAGGCGTGGTGGAACACCGGGGCCAATGGCGCCCCCTCCCCGCCCAGAGAGACATCGGCGGTGCGGAAATCCCAGACGATGGTCCGGTGCAGACCCTCGGCCAGCCGCGCGCCATCCCCGGCCTGATGGGTGCGCCGGTTCGCCGGGTCATGGGCCATGGTCTGACCGTGAAAGCCGACCACGTCCGACGCGTCGAACCCCGCCAAAAGCTCCTCATGGGCCGCTTCGACCACCTCGGCGGCGGCGGCGACCCCCGCGCCGCCCTGCCATTGCCCCATGGCGGCGCGGATCACCTCGCGTTCGGCGTCCGAATAGGCACGGTAGGCTGAGACCCCGAAAGACGTGATCGTCTCGCCATCCGTCAGCAGCTCGGCGGCATCCACCCCGTCCATGGAGGTGCCCGACATCGTGCCCAGTGCGCGGATCGGCTGCATGTCTCTTTCCCTCTGACCGCCCCCGCGCTAAGTCGGGGAACCCAACTTCAGATGGACCGAAAGACCCATGGCATACCACCCCAAATCAGACTTCCTGAGCGTGATGATCGAGCGTGGCTTCCTGGCCGACTGCACTGATTATCAGGGTCTGGACGAGGCTTTGGTCAAGGGCGCCGTGCCGGGCTATATCGGCTTCGACGCCACGGCGTCGTCGCTGCATGTCGGGTCGCTGATCCAGATCATGATGCTGCGCTGGCTCCAAAAGACGGGCCACAAACCGATCGTTCTTATGGGCGGCGGCACTACCAAGGTGGGCGATCCGTCGTTCCGCGCCGATGAACGCCCCCTGCTGACGCCTGCGCAGATCGATGCCAACATCGCCGGGATCAAGCAGGTCTTCGCCAGCTACGTGACCTTTGGCGACGGGCCGACGGATGCGATGATGTCGAACAATGCCGAGTGGCTGGACGGTTTGAACTACCTCGACTTTCTGCGCGATGTCGGGCGGCATTTCAGCGTGAACCGGATGCTCGCCTTCGAAAGCGTCAAATCGCGCCTCGACCGCGAACAATCGTTGTCGTTCCTCGAATTCAACTACATGATCCTGCAGGCCTACGACTTCATGGAGCTGCACCGCCGCCATGGCTGTCTTCTCCAGATGGGCGGGTCGGATCAATGGGGCAACATCGTCAACGGCATCGACCTGACGCGCCGCATCCTCGACGATCAGGTCTTTGGCCTGACGTCGCCGCTGCTGACGACCAGCGACGGCAAGAAGATGGGCAAGTCGCTGTCAGGCGCGGTCTGGCTGAATGGCGACATGCTGTCGCCGTATGAGTTCTGGCAGTTCTGGCGCAACACGACCGACGCGGACGTGGGCCGGTTCCTCAAGCTTTATACCGAGTTGCCGGTGTCCGAATGCGACCGTCTGGGCGCGCTCGAAGGCTCGGCGATCAACGACGCCAAGATCGTGCTGGCCAACGCGGTAACCACCCTGCTGCACGGATCCGAGGCGGCGGCGGCAGCGGAGGCCACCGCGCGCGAGGTCTTCGAAAAGGGCGGCGCGGGTGACGATCTGCCCACGGCGACGGTGACCCCGACCGAAGCGGCGGACGGCATTTCCATCGTGCAGCTGTTCGTGCGCGCGGGCCTGTCGAAATCCGGCAAGGACGCCAAACGCCTGATCGCCGAGGGTGGCGCGCGCTTGAACGACGCGGCCCTGACCGATGCGGGTCTGGTGCTGGATGCGGCGGCACTGGCCGACCCCGTAAAGTTGAGCGCCGGACGCAAACGTCATGCACTTGTGCGATTGGCGGATTGATGGGAACCAAACGCGCATCCGCGCGTTAGAATGATGGAATTACGGAAAAAGGAGACCGCCATGAGCGCCCCCGACACCAATCTCGACCGACAGAAGAAGCGTCACGCAGGCCCTCTCATCGGCATCGGCGCGGGCATCGTCTTCGCGATCATCCTGCTTGTCGTGTATATGTCGAACGTCGCGGGCGAGCCCGGCGAAGGTGAAGCGGACGTGGTCGAAAGCCCGAGCGTTTCCGCACCTGCAACAGAGACTCCGGTCAACCAGTAATCCTGGCGATCCCGAGTAAAAAAGGACCCCGCGCGGCAAGCACGGGGTCCTTTTTCGTTGCGTACCCGACGTTCGGGTCAGTCGATGACGCGCACGTCCGCCATCACATCCGGGTCGCCGATCATTGCGCCATTGGGGCCTTCGCCCCGCTTGATCGCATCGACCACATCCATGCCGCCAGTAACCCGGCCCACGACCGTGTATTGGCCATCGAGGTGCGTCGCCGGGGCGAACATGATGAAGAACTGGCTGTTGCCGGAATTCGGGTCCGACGCCCGCGCCATGCCGACCACGCCGCGCTCGAAGGACTCGTCCGAGAATTCGGCGATCAAGTTGGGCCGGTCGCTGCTGCCGGTTCCGGCCAGCGCCATGTTCCCGCCAAGCCGGCCGTGCTGCACGTCGCCGGTCTGGGCCATGAAGCCGTCGATCACCCGGTGAAAGACGACCCCGTCATAGGCCCCGGCTTCGGCCAGCGCCGTGATCTGGGCCACATGATTGGGTGCGACATCTTCCAGCAGGTCGATGGTGATGGTGCCATTCGCGACACCCTGCACATCGATCTCCAGACCGGATGCCAAGGCTGGCCCGGCCAGCAAAAGGCCCGAAACAAGGACACAGGCGACATTACGCATCGGCGGCCACCTTGACCGAGATCATCTTGTCGGGGTTGGCAGGCGGCTCGCCGCGCGTGATGGCGTCGACGTGCTCCATGCCCGAAATCACGCGGCCGTAAACCGTGTACTGACGGTTCAGGAAGTGATTGTCCGAGAAGTTGATGAAGAACTGGCTGTTGGCCGAATCCGGGTTCTGGCTGCGCGCGGCGCCAAGAGTCCCACGGTCATGCGGCACGCCCGAGAACTCGGCCTTGACGTTCGGCTTGTCGCTGCCGCCGGTGCCCGCGCGACCCGTGTCGCCATCGGCGCGCCCATGTTCCACGTCGCCGGTCTGCGCCATGAAGCCGTCGATGACGCGGTGGAAAACGACGCCATCATAGGCGCCTTCGCGGGCCAGCTCCTTCATCCGCGCGCAATGCAGCGGCGCGATGTCCGGCAAAAGCTCCAGAACGACGTTTCCGCCCTTCAACTCGATGATGATCGTGTTTTCCGGATCCTTGATATCAGCCATTCCGGCCTCCCTGAATTTATGTCCCGCGAAGGCTTAAGACATTCGGTTGCGGAGGGGAAGGGACGCGCATGGCGCCCCTGCCCGTCCTGTCGCCGCCCGTCAGTGGACCTGGCGGTGCAGCATCGCCACCTCTTGCGGGTCGAGCGCCAGCGCCGTGGCGAAGCGGTTCAGGAAATCCCGCTCGGCAGGGTGATCGGGGTTGATCGCCGTCAGCGCCGCCGCATAGACCGCCGCCTCGGACCCGCGCGGCACGTCGCGGGCAAGGCCTTCGGGATGGATCGGCTCGGACAGGGCCTGGTCGATCACGGCGCGATCTTCGGGGCTGTCGGCATCGCCCAGGATCTGGTCCAGAGCGGCACGCTCATCCGCGTCGATCTGGCCATCGGCCCGCACGGCCTGCCCGATGGCGCGCACCATGGCGGCGGCCGTCGCCTCGTCCTGTGGGCCCGCTTCGGCGTGGGTCATCATGCTGTCGTCGGTCGCCCCCGACCCGAGCGCGGCCGATCCGCCGGCCATGGCCGCAAGACCGCCGAGCAGGCCCTTGCCCGGCGTGCCGCCGCCAAGCTGGCCCAGAAGACCGCCAAGGCCACCGCTGGATCCGCCCCGCCCCTGAAGCGCGCCCATCAATCCGCCGCTGCCGCCGGACGAGGCCAGCATCTTCTGCACCCCGGCCATGCCGCCCTTGCGGCGGAAGGCGTCGTATCCTTTGGTGGCCGCGAAGGCCACGACCATGCCGACGGCCATTTTCTTGAGTGACATCCGTTCTCTCCCTTTGGCTACGTGGCGAACGTAGGGACAGACGCGCCCTGCGCCAAGGCCCGTGCCACGTGCCGACGGTATTCCGGGCCGATGCCACCGGCCTGACGGCGCGTTTCCGCCGCTGCGTCCGGATGCATCGTCCCTGACATCGCGTCGAGGTCCCGTGTGGACGCGGTGCGGGCCGCGTCCGCCCGCCCCGGTCAGGGCAGCAGGTTCGGCACGATCGTCACGATCGACGGGAACATCCACAGGATGCCGAGACCCATCAGCTGGATCAGCACGAAGGGCACCACCCCGCGATAGATATGCCCCGTGGTCACCGCCGCAGGGGCCACCCCGCGCAGATAGAACAGGGCGAAGCCGAAGGGCGGCGTCAGGAAGGACGTCTGAAGGTTCACGGCGATCATGATCGTCACCCATTTCGGGTCGAAGGTGCCGCCATAGATGACCGGCCCGACGATGGGGATGACGATGTAGATGATCTCGAGGAAGTCGAGCACGAAGCCGAGCACGAACAGCACCAGCATCACGATCAGGAAGACCGTCAGCTCATTGTCGAAGCTGCGCAGGAACTGCTGGATGTAGTGCTCTCCGCCGAAGGAGATCAGCACAAGGTTCAAAAGCTGCGATCCGATCAGGATGGTGAACACCATCGACGTGACCTTGGCCGTCTCGCGGACCACGGGGGCCAGCACGCCGTTGCGGAACAGGACCCAACAGGCGAACAGCAGGCCAAGGAACGCGGCGTGATAGGCGACCACCGCGATGGCCAGCGCGATGGCATCGCCCACGGTCGTCGACTCGAGCCCTGTGCGCAGGTCGAAGTTCACCCCGAAGAGCAGCATCACGACCAGCGCAAGCGTCGAGAGCAGGATGTATTGCCCGCCCGCGCCCTCTTCCTTCAGCTTGCGATAGGCGGCCAGCATGATCGCGCCGGCGGCCCCGAGGGCTGCGGCGGGTGTCGGGTTGGTGATACCGCCCAGGATCGACCCCAGGACCGCGACGATCAGGACGAGCGGCGGGAAGACCACGGCCAAAAGCTCGTTCTGGGCCAGGCGTCCGGCGCCGTGATAGACCCCATAGAGCGCGATCGCCAAGGGGATCGACAAGAGCAGGAACGTCGCCCCCGGCGTAGTCGTGGGCAGGATCAGCGTCCAGTCGACGATGAAGGCCAGAACGATCCCGGCAGCCCCGATGACAAGCGGGCGGGGATCGGCCAGCGGGTTGATGCCCCGTGCCAGCGCCAGTGTCAGGCCCAGACCCAGGAACAGGATGGCCACGCCGGTGCCGATGGGCGCGGCGGTCGAGATGGCGAGGTTGCGCGCCTCGATCAGTTCCTCGGCCGTCAGTTCCCGCGCCAGCTGCGCGCCCCCGGCGTCGTTGATCGCGGCCTGTTGCGCGACGGCAAGGTCCCAGGCCCCCTGCCCGTGCAACTCGATCATCGCGGCCTGACAAGCCTCGGACACGTTGGTGCGCAGCGAGGCCTGTTCCCCGGCTTGCGAGAAGGAAGAGACGATTGTCGATTGGCTGCCGACGATGTCGGCCATGCCTGCCACTATGACACCGCCGATCAACACGAGCGGAATGGCCAGGAACCAGACCAGCGCGTCATTGCGGGTGATGACACTGGACCGGCCGCCATCAAGGATGACGGGCGGCGCCTTGGACGGGTTGAGCAGAGCGAAGCCGAAGGCATAGGCACCGTAAAGGAACGCGAGGAAGATGCCCGGCAGCAGCGCCGCCTGGAACAGCGATCCGACCGACACCACGGCGGGCTCACCCAGGTAGGTCAGCGCATCCGAACAGCCCACAAGCTGCGCGCGGTTTTCCTGTGCGGTGGAATAGATGTCGCCCGCCAAGGTGCCCAGAAGCACGATCACGATGGACGGCGGAATGATCTGCCCCAGGGTGCCCGACGCGGCGATGACGCCGGTGGCGAGCTCGGGCGAGTAATTGTTGCGCAGCATCGTGGGCAGCGCGAGCAGGCCCATGGTGACCACAGTCGCTCCCACGATCCCGGTCGAGGCAGCCAGGAACGCGCCCACGATCACGATGGACACGGCCAGACCACCGGGCAGCGGTCCGAAGACGCGCGCCATGGTCGTCAGCAGGTCGTTGGCGATCTTGGAGCGTTCCAGCGTGATGCCCATCATCACGAACATGGCCACGGCCAGCAGCGTCTCGATCGAGGCGCCGGCAATCACACGCTCGTTCATGCGCTGGATGATCAGGCCCAGTTCGCGGTTGACGGAATCCTGCCAGCCGTTCGGGTAAAGCGCCTCTTCGACGCGGGGCAATTCGGGGTAGCGGAACACGGAAATGGCGTCGCGCGCGATCCCGTCGGAAATCAGCGCGGCATATTCGGCGCTGGCCGTATCGATGGCCTGATGGATCAGCAGCCCCGAACTGTCGAGCGCCGCGATGATCGCAAAGCTGATGACGCCCGCGCCGCCGATGGAGAAGGCGACCGGAAATCCGGACATGATCGCCCCGAACAACGTCAAGAAGACGATGATGATGCCGATTTCGATACCGTCGAGCCCGAAAAGCATGGTGGTGTTCCCCCGCAGCGCCTTGGCTGCCCTTTTGTCTTTGTCTTTGTCGGTGCGCCCGGACCCGTTCGGGCCGCGCGATGATCTGGTCTAGTGGATCTGGGCCGCGCGTTCGGCGTCTTCGTCGCCCAGGATATCGCGGTCGAGATAGCGGTCGGCGCTCAGCTCGCCCTCGCGGAATTCCAGCCAGCTGCGCCAGAAGAAGGTGCAGGCCTGGATGAAGACCGTCGCGGCAAACAGGGTGATGAGGACCTTGAACATCCAGTAGGCGTCGAAGCCGTTCGGGCTGAACCCGATGGTCTCCACGTTCCAGCGCACGCCGCGCGCCCGCTGGAACAGCTTGTCCAGATCGGCGTCGGCGGCCAGGCGCGGGCTGATCAGGCTGCCCCAGAGATAGTACCAGCCGTACATCCAGATCAGGACGAGCGCCGGCATCATGAAGATCAGCGAGCCGAACATGTCGATGGCGCGCTTGGTGCGGTGCCCCACGGCGGAATAGACGAGGTCGACGCGCACGTGACCGCCCTGAATGAACGTCCAGGACACACACAGGCAGACGATGATGGCGTTATAGAGCTTCAGCTCTTCGGAATACCAAGACAGGTCGCGGGTGAAGGTCGTGCCGAATGGCCCGACGCTGATCTCCGAGACGCGGAAGATGCGTTGCAGGAAGACAATCATCACCTGTTGCAGGACCATCAGAAGGCCGGCCCAGGCGGCGATGCGACCGATCCAGTTCATCGTCGCTTCGGACCCGCGCACGACGGACCACAGGAACGGGCGCGAGAAGATGCCGATCGCGGTGATGGTCAGGAAGATGGCGAAGATAACGAAGAAGAACTCGACCGAGGCGCCATAGAACACGAACCGCATCAGCGATTCCTTGTCCTCGGGCGTTTCGAACGACCGGGTCCATGCCAGCCATGACGACGGATGCGTCAGGGCATATCCCAGATTGTAATAGGCAAGAGCCAGGTTCTTGAAGAACCAGATCAATGCGTCCAGCATGGCGTCCCCCACAGACGTGTGCCGGGTCGTTGCCCGGTCACGGAAGTGGCCCGCCCCCCGCTTGGCGCGGGGCGCGGGCCGTTTTCGTCAGCCCATCACGCGGTCGCGCTGAGCGCGGTAGGCGCTCTCGGATTTCTGAATCCAGTTGGACGACTGGCGCATGGAAGCCATGGCGCTCTCGCGGATGCGCGCAAACAGCTCGTCGCCCATGTTCTCGTCCAGGGTGGCGGTCGCAGCGGTGCCCATTGCATCCCAGACCGAGTCGGGGAATTCGCGGACGGTCACGCCGCCGGACTGCAGACGCTCCAGCGCGGAACCGTTGTTGGCCAGGAATTGGGCCAGGTTCCACTGGTGGCACTCGGCCGAGGCGATCTCGATGATCTTCTGGTGGGCCGGCGACAGCTCTTCGAAGACGTCGCGGTTGGTGGCAACCGACAGGCCCGCACCGGGCTCGTGGAAACCGGCGGTGTAGTAGATCTTGGTGATTTCCTGGAAACCGGCCTTTTCGTCGGCCCAGGGTCCGATCCACTCGGTCCCGTCGATGGCACCGGAGGCCAGCGCCTGGTACACTTCGGAGCCGGGCAGGTTCTGCACCGATGCGCCCATCTTGCCGAGCGCCTGACCACCAAGGCCGGGCATCCGGAACTTGAGGCCCTGGAAGTCTTCCGGACCATTGATTTCATTGCGGAACCAGCCGCCAGACTGCGCGCCGGTATTGCCGCCGAGGAACGACTTGAGGCCGAAGATCTGGCCCAGTTCGTCATGCAGCGCGGCGCCGTCGCCATGGTAGTACCAGTTGGCCAGTTCCTGCGCCGTCATGCCGAAGGGCACGGCGGTGAAGAAGGCATAGCCCGGGTGCGAACCCACGAAGTAGTAGTCCGCGCCGTGGTACATGTCGGCCTGACCGGAGGTCACGGCGTCGAACACCTCGAACGCACCGACGAGTTCGCCAGCGGCCTTCAGGTCCACGGTGAGGGCGCCGTCGGTCATGGCGGTGATGCTGTCGGCGACGCGCTGCGCCGAATCATGCACGCCAGCAAGGCCGCGGCCCCAGGTCGTGACCATGGTCAGCGTGCGGTTGCCCTGTGCATAGGCCGGTGCGGCCAGTGCTGCACCGGCTGCTGCGCCGGCACCGATGGTGGAATTCTTAAGGAATGAACGACGGTCCATTGCTTCCCCCCTAAATTGTTTTGGTCCCCCACACCCTCCCGGCACAGGGGTCGCCCGTTTCCGGGACACAGCGGCACCCTAGGGAGCGCGGCGACGGAGTCAAATACCCGAAAACCCGTAGTCGCCGATAAAGAATGCGACGGATTGCCCCGCGCGGTCCCACCATCCGGGCCGCGCGGGGCGCACCCCCCAGGTCAGACGCCGCGCACGCGGTCGCGCTGGGCGCGGTAGATCCCTTCGGACTGCGACAACCACGCCGAGGACGCGGCCATGCTCTCCATCGCGGATGTGTGGATGCGGGCGAACAACTCGTCGCCCATGTTCTCTTCAGTCACCGCATCCGAGGCGGCGCCCATGGCGTCCCAGACCGCTTCGGGGAAGGTGCGCACCTGCACGCCGCCCGATTGCAAGCGGGCCAGCGCGCGCCCGTTCTCGGTCAGGAACTGCGCCAGGTTCCAGTGGTGCGCCTCGGCCGAGGCGATTTCGATGATCGATTGCTGCGCCGGGGTCAGGCTTTCGAAAACGTCGCGGTTGACGGCCAGGCTGTTGCCTGTGCCCGGCTCGTGGAAACCGGCGGCGTAGTAGATCTTGGTGATCTCCTGAAAGCCCATCTTCTCGTCCGCCCAGGGGCCGATCCACTCCGTTCCCTCGATCGCACCCGAGGACAAGGCCTGATAGACCTCGGCCCCCGGCAGGTTCTGCACCGAGGCCCCCATCTTGCCGAGCGCCTGCCCGCCAAGGCCCGGCATCCGGAACTTCAGACCCTGGAAATCATCGGGCGAATTCATCTCGCGGGTGTACCAGCCCCCCGCCTGCACCCCGGAATTTCCGGCCAGGAAGGACTTCAGACCGAAAATCTGCCCCAACTCGTCATGCAGCTCCGCGCCGCCCGAATGGTAGTACCAGTTCGACTGTTCCTGCGCCGTCATGCCGAAGGGGGTGGACGAGAAATAGGCATAGCCCGGATGCTGACCGACGAAGTAGTAATCCGCGCCGTGATACATGTCTGCCTGACCCGAGGTGACGGCATCGAACACCTCGAACGCGCCGACCAATTCACCGGCGGCCTTCAGGTCGATGCTGAGTGTTCCGTCCGACATCGCGGTGATCTTGTCGGCGCAACGCTGTGCCACGTCGTGCACGCCCGCAAGGCCACGCCCCCAGGTCGTGACCAATGTCAGCGTGCGGTTGCCCTGCGCATAGGCGGGGGCGGCCAATGCGGCGGCTCCTGCGGTCCCCATGGCAGTGGTCTTGAGGAAAGAACGGCGGTCCATGTCTGTGCTCCCTGAAACTCTCTGATTGCTGGCTGTCGCGGGCGTCTGCCCCGCGCCGTCGCACAGACTGTGGCGGCGGGGACGCCCGACCAGAATTCGCCCGCAATTCGGACCACTGGCACCGCGAAATTGTTCAATCCGCTGGCATCCCAGACCGAAATGCCCTTGAAATGGGCGCCATGCGCCTGCCTCGCCTGTCATATGTTCAGCGTCTGCTCCTGGTGGCTGCCCTGCCGCTGATCCTGGCGGTCAGCGCGATTGCCGTGCTTGTCGCCGTTCAGTCCGAACGCACCGCCACGCGCGAAATCGAGGCCCTGGAAACCGCGATGATCGACGCCAAGCGCCGCGAGCTGCGCAACTACCTGCAACTGGCGCGCACGTCCTTCATCACGCTGTATGGCAACGCCGCCCCGAACGATGCCCAGGCGAAACTTCGGGTCACGCAGATCCTGTCGGCCATGGTCTATGGCACCGACGGCTTCTTCTTCGTCTACGATTATGACGGCGTGAACCTCGTGGCCCCGCGCCAGACCTGGCTGATCGGGCGGGACTGGAGCGGGATGACAGACCCGAACGGCACGGCGGTGACCGACACGCTGATCGATCTGGCCCGCTCTGGCTCGGGCTATCACAGCTATGAATGGCCCAAGCCTTCGACAGGACGGGAGGCCACGGTCCTGACCTACGTGATCGGTCTGCAGGACTGGCAGTGGGCCATCGGCACCGGCGTCTGGCTCGACGATGTGCTGGCGCAGGCGACGCTGGCGCGGGCCGAGGTGCGGGAACGGGTGCGCGAGCAATTCCTCTGGATCGGGGCGATCACGCTGGCGGCCCTTCTGGCGGTGTTCGGGTCGGGCTTCCTCATCACGGTCCGCGAACGTCGGCTGGCCGATGCCAAGCTCAAAGCCCTGACGCAGCGCGTCTTCGACACCCAGGAGGAAGAGCGCGGCCGCGTCGCCCGCGAACTTCACGACAGCATCAGCCAGCTTCTGGTGGGCATCCGCTATCGCCTCGAACTGGCGCGGCGCCTGACGGCCAAGGGCGATCCCAAGGCTGAGGGCGCGGTCGACGCCGCCATCAGCGGGCTGCAAGGCGCCCTGACCGAGGTGCGCCGGATCAGCCATGACCTGCGCCCCGGCGTGCTGGACGACCTGGGCCTTGGTCCGGCGCTCAAATCCCTTTGCGAGGCGTTCGAGGCGCGCAGCGGCCTGACGGTCGAATTCCGCACCGTCGTCTTCCGCAACCGCCTCGATATCGAGGCCAAGACCGCCCTCTACCGCATCGCGCAAGAGGCTCTGACGAACATCGAACGCCACGCCGGCGCGTCCCGCGTGACGGTGCAGGTTTTCGGGCACCGGCGCGGGGCCACCCTGCGCGTCACCGACGATGGCCGCGGCATCGGCGAGCGGGGCAAGGACCCGGGCCTTGGCCTGCGCAACATGGCCGAACGCATCGAACAGCTGGACGGCACGCTCCTCATCTCTCCCGGACCCGACGGACGCGGCACGGTGATCGAGGCTTCCGTCCCCCTGAGCCACCTCCTGGCCCCCGAACAAAGCGGCCCCGTCCGACAGGCCGCCGAATAGCCGCACGCTCTGCACCGCTTGCCGTAATTGCCCCGAGACCCTAACGAACGCCCCATGACCCAGACACCCGACACCATCCGCATCCTGATCGTCGACGACCACCCGATGGTGGCCGACGGCATGCGCGCCTTGCTGGAAACCTATGACGATCTGATCGTTGTCGGCACGCTGTCGAACGGGCGCGAGGCCATCGAACAGGTCGCGACCCTGTCCCCCGACGTCATCCTGCTCGATCTGAACATGCCCGAGATGAACGGGCTGTCGGCGACCGAGATCCTGCGCGAACGGCACCCCGATATCGCCGTCCTGATCCTGTCGATGCACGACGCGCCCGAATACGTTGCGACCGCGCTGCGCCACGGGGCCGCGGGCTATTGCCTCAAGGATCAGCCGACCGAGGAAATCCGCCGCGCCATCGACCTGGTCCGCGCGGGCGAGCGGTATCTCTGTGCCGGGCTTGAATCGGCGCTGGAGCCTTCGGGCGACGGGTCGGAGCCGCTGACCTCACGCGAGCAGACGATTCTGCTGCTGCTGGCGCAGGGACGCTCCAACAAGCAGGTGGCCCACGACCTCGATATCTCGGTCCGCACCGTCGAGACGCATCGCAAGAACCTCAAGCGCAAACTGGGGATTTCGACGACCGCAGGCCTGACCCGCTATGCGATGGAGCATGGCGTGTTGCAGGGAACCGTGCTGAACGGATGACGCGTCAGCCGCGCCCCAGGATCGCGGTCACGTAATTGCGCGTCTCGCGGTAGGGGGGAATGCCGTTGTGTTGCTCGACCGCGCCCGGGCCCGCGTTATAGGCGGCGAGCGCCAGTCGCCAGCTTCCGAACTTGCGATACTGCGTGGCCAGATAGCGCGCCCCACCCTCCAGGTTCTGCGCCGGATCGTTCGGGTTCACCCCAAGTGCGCGCGCCGTGCCCGGCATCAGCTGCGCCAGACCGATCGCCCCCTTGTGGGACCGCGCGTTCGGGTTCCAGCCCGACTCCTGGCGGATAAGGCGCAGGAACAGGTCCTCGGGGATGCCGTTGCGGCGGGCCGCGGTGCGGGCATGGTCGATCCAGGCGGATCGCTGACTGCCGTTGTAGCGCGGGATGACTTCGGCCGTGGGCACGCGGACCTGTTCGGGCGTGATCGGCAGAAGACGGCGCGAATGGGCATATTGCGACGACAGGCGACGGTCCATCAGGTCGGTCTGGCTGGCGAACAGATCGGCGCGCCCCCGGCTGGAGAATGTCTGCGCTTCGGCGGCGGACGTCACGGTAAGCGCCACGGACAACGCGGCGAGGCTGGCAAAACGCATCGAGGACCACCCCTGTCTGTCAACTGTCGGACCGCCGTGCATGTCTCTGGACGTCCGGTCGTCGCAGACGCTAGCGCAAAAGTTAACCGAAAGGAACCCGGCAAGGCGGCCGCGCCGATCCGCTCCGGTCATGGACCTTTAACCATTACAATGCTCAAAAGGCGGCAGAGAGATTCGACAGACAAAGCGGGAGAGAGCGGCATGGCTGGCAGCGTCAACAAGGTGATCATCATCGGCAACCTGGGCCGCGACCCGGAGATCCGAAGCTTTCAGAACGGTGGCAAGGTCTGCAACCTGCGAATCGCCACCTCCGAGACCTGGCGCGACAAGGCCAGCGGCGAGCGCAAGGAAAAGACCGAGTGGCATTCGGTCGCCATCTTCTCCGAGCCGCTGGTCCGCGTGGCCGAGCAATACCTCAAGAAGGGCTCCAAGGTGTATATCGAGGGGCAGCTGGAAACCCGCAAATGGCAGGACCAGTCCGGTCAGGACAAGTATTCGACCGAGGTCGTCCTGCGCCCCTACCGCTCCGAGTTGACGATGCTCGACGGTCGCAGCGACGGCGGCGGCGGCGGCGGTGGCAACTATGGCGGCGGTGGCGGCGGGTACGACGACCGGGGCGGTTATGACGACCGCGGTGGATCGAGCGGCGGCTCCGGCGGCGGCAGCAAGGGCGGCTATGGCGGCCCGTCCGACATGGACGACGAAATTCCGTTCTGATGACCGGCTGGCGGCTTGCCCTGGCGCTGGCCGCCGCCCTGCGTGCGACCGCGCTTCAGGCGCAGGAGACACTGCTCACCCTGACGCTGTCGGGTGATCTCTGGCGGCAGGGCGGCGTTGTCCGCCTCTTTGCCCTGCCGACCCCGGCGGCGGACATCCCCGACACCATACCGCCCACGGCGACCGTCACCGACCGCTATTCCGAAGTGCAGCTGCGCTTCCCCGAGACCGGAACGTACCGCTTCCGCTTCGCCGCGCCCGCAGAGGCGAGCCAATCGGCCGCGACCGAGCTGATGTCGGTGATGGGCGGCGCGACCCCGATGACCCAGGGCTTCACCGGCCAGATCCCGGACGGCGGATTGGTCGTGCGCGTCCTGCCGCTGGCGGAACATGCCGGGGACAGTGCCGACAGTCGGCAGCAGGCCGCCTGGGGTATCGTCGAGGGATACGACGCAAAGCCCCCCGCCGATGCGCGCAGCGCCCGCGTCCTGGCGGCCCTGATGTATGAGCGACCTTGGCGCGATGTCGGCCTGTCGTGTTCCGGCACCGGTCGGGTGCAGGTCTGCGCCATGCCCGCCGCCTTTGCCGACGATCTGGACGCCGCCTGGTGGCGCGACATCGCCCGCGCCCGACTCGACCGGATGCGCGACAGGGCGGTCGCGGCCTGCTACGACTCCGGCTGGTCGGTCGCCCGCTGCGAGGCCGTGCCCGACACTGACGAACCCACCTACCGCCCCGCCGATTGACCGAGGGAAGCCCCGATGCGCAACCTGAACCCGATGCTTGCCGCGACCGACGCCCCCCCGGTGATGGAGGCGCGCCGCTGGATCGCCAATGCCACCTTTCCCGCCGATCGCCCGCTCCTGAACCTCAGCCAGGCGGCCCCCGCTGATCCGCCGCCCGAACCGCTGCGCCAGGCCATGTCCGACATCGTGCTGAACGACCCCGCGGCGCATCTCTACGGCCCTGTCCTGGGCCTCGATGCCCTGCGCGCGCGCGTTGCCTCCGACTGGTCGCAGCAATATGGCGGCGCGGTCCGTCCCGATCAGGTGGCGATCACCTCGGGCTGCAATCAGGCCTTCGCCGCGTCGATGGCGACTTTGGCCAGCCCCGGGGACAACGTCATCCTGCCGACGCCCTGGTACTTCAATCACAAGATGTGGCTCGATATGGGCGGGATCGAAGCGCGCCCGCTTGAGACCGGCCCCGACCTGCTGCCCGATCCGGGCGCGGCGGCGGCGCAGATCGACGACCGCACGCGGGCCATCGCGCTGGTTTCGCCCAACAATCCGGGCGGCGTCGAATACCCGGCAGAGCTTGTGGCCGCCTTCCGCGATCTGGCCCGGGCGCGCGGCATCGCCCTGATCCTCGATGAGACTTACCGCGATTTCGACAGTCGCGAGGGCGCGCCCCACGACCTGTTCGCCGATCCCGACTGGGACGACACGCTGATCCAGCTCTATAGCTTCTCCAAGGCCTACCGCCTGACCGGGCACCGGGTCGGCGCGATCTGCTGCGCGCCCGACCGGTTGGCGCAGGTCGAGAAGTGGCTCGATACCGTCACCATCTGCCCTGCGGGCCTGGGCCAGCGCGCCGCCCTCTGGGGGATGGAGAACCTGCACGACTGGCTCGCGGGCGAGCGGCAGGAAATCCTGCGCCGTCGCGCCGCGATGGAGGCGGGGTTCGCCACTCTGCCCGACTGGCGGGTTCTGGGCTGCGGCGCCTATTTCGCCTATGTCGCCCATCCCTTCGACGCGCCGTCCGATGCCGTCGCCAAGGCGCTGGTCGACCGCGCCTCGCTTCTGGTGTTGCCCGGCACGATGTTCGGGCCGCTGCGCGCGCAGGGTGGGTCCGGCCGGGCCGGGGCGACGCTGCGCATCGCCTTTGCCAACGCCGATCTGGACGGGATCGCGACCCTGTTCGACCGTCTGCGCGATGTGACCGCCCAAGGCCTCTGGACCCCGCCTGCCCCCTTGCCTATCTAGCGTCCCAACCAAAGGGGGCAGTCATGGCCGAGCAACGTCGCAAGAAGAAGACCAACGTCGTGGTCTGGGCCGTTCTGGGCCTTCTGATCCTCGCCTTGGGCGGATTTGGCATCGGTGGCTTTGGCGGCACCCTGTCGTCGGTGGCCCGCGTCGGTGACCGCGAAATCACCGTGCAGGACTATTTCAACGCCCTGCAATCCGAACAGAACCGCCTGCGCCAGCAAACCGGCCAGGCCTTCACCGTCCAGCAATTGCAACTGTTCGGCATCGACCAGCAGGTCATGGAGCGTCTTTTGGCCAGCGCCGCCTTGGAACACGAGGCCGAGCGGGTCGGCGTGTCGGTCGGCGACGTCATGGTGGCCGAGCGCATTCGCAACAACCCCGCCTTCAGCGGCGTTGCCGGTGGCTTCGACCGCGAGGGCTATGCCTTTGTGCTCGACCAATCCAATCTGACCGAAGCCCGCTACGAGGCCCGCATCCGCGACGAAATCGCCCGCGAAGTGCTGCAAGCCGCCGTTCTGGGCGGAACCGAAGTGCCCGACGCCTATGTCGACGCCCTGGCCGCCTGGATTTCCGAGACGCGCGACATCACCGTGACGACGATCACCGTCTCGGACCTCGACGGCGGCGCCACGGCTCCGACCGAGGACGACCTGCAAGCCTTCTACGACGCGAACCCCGCCCTGTTCGAGACGCCGGAACTGCGCGCCGTCACCTATGCATGGGTCTCGCCCACCCGCCTGATGGACGAGGTCGAGGTGGACGAAGACGCCCTTCGCGCCCTCTATGACGACCGGATCGACGACTATCGCCAGCCCGCCCGGGTTCTGGCGGAGCGCCTCGCCTTCGCCGACGAAGATGCCGCAAATGCCGCGCTGGCCGCCATCAATTCCGGGGAACGGACCTTCGAATCCTACGTCGAGGAACGCGGCCTGACCCTTGAGGACGTGGATCAGGGCGACCTGTCTGCCGCCGATCTGGGGACCGAAGCCGCCGCCGCCGTCTTCGCGCTGCAAGAGCCGGGGATGGCCGGGCCGGTCCCGTCCGGGTTGGGCCCCACGCTCTACCGGGTGAATGCCATTCTGGACCCAACCGAAGTCACCTTCGAGGAGGCCCGCGAAGAGCTGGAGGACGAATTCGCCGGACAGGCCGCGCGTCGCCGCATCGATGATGCCCGCGAAAACATCGACGACCTTCTGGCCAGTGGCGCCACCCTCGAGGAAGTCGCGGGCGAAACCGATCTGGAGGTCGGCAGCCTGCAATGGGACGCCAGCGCCGAAGATGGTGTCGTGGGCTTTGGCATCCTGGGCTATGACACCTTTCGCGAAGCTGCGCGCCAGGCCGAGGTGGGCGATTTCCCCGAACTCGAAAGCCTCGAAGACGGCGGTCTCTTTGCCCTGCGCCTCGACGAAATCATCGCGCCGAGCGTTCCGCCGCTCGATAGCATCCGCGCCGATGTCGAGGCCGCCTGGCAGGCCGACACCCGCACCCGCCGCCTGATCGACCGGGCCGAGGCGCAGGCCGCCGACCCGACCCGCGACACCGCCGCCGAAGGCGTGGACCTTTCGGACGTGGCGCGGGATGCTCGCCTCGACGGTATCCCGTCGACCGTGATCGCCCGCGCCTTCGAGATTGCCGCAGGCGAGACGGTCGCCATCGAAGGCGACGACCAGAACGCCTATGTCCTGACCGTGACGGCGGTGAACGCCGCGGACCTGACCACCGGGGATGCCGCCGAAATCCGCCAGGCCATCGAGCAGCAGACCCGCAGCGAAATCGCCACCGACCTGTTCGAGGGCTATGGCCGCGCGGTCCAGGCTCGCGCCGGATTTACGGTCGATGCGCAGGCCGTCGAAGCCGTCAACGCGCAGCTGACCGGCGGCGTCGCCAGGGGCAATGGCGGATGATCGCACCCGACTTCGCCGCCTTCGAGGCGGGGTTCGAGCGCGGCGCAAATCAGGTTCTCTGGACCCGCCTGCCCGCCGACCTCGACACGCCCGTGTCCCTGATGCTCAAGCTGGCCGAGGCGCAGCCGTTTTCCTTCGTGCTGGAATCCGTCACCGGCGGCGAGGTTCGGGGCCGCTATTCCATCGTCGGCATGAAGCCGGACCTGATCTGGGACTGTCGCGGCACCACCAGCCGGGTGAACCGCGCCGCACGCTATGATCCCGACGCCTGGGACGACACAGGCGCGCCGCTCGATGCGATCCGCGCGCTGCTCGACGAAAGCCGGATCGACCTGCCCGAGGGCCTGCCGCCCGCGTCGGCGGGGCTGTTTGGATACCTGGGCTACGACATGATCCGGCTGGTGGAACACCTTCCGGACGTGAACACCGACACGCTCGACCTGCCCGACGCGGTGTTGATGCGCCCCTCGGTCATCGCGGTGCTCGACGGCGTCAAGGGCGAGGTCATCCTGGTCGCCCCGTCCTGGCGCGCCTCGGGCGGGACCGCGCGGAGCGCTTACGCCCAGGCGGCAGAGCGGTTGCAGGACGCGCTGACCGCCCTGTCGCGCCCCATCGTCGAGGCGCGGGACATGGCCGACCCCTTCGATCTGGCCGAACCCGCGTGCAACTTCACCAAGGACGGCTACAAGGCCGCGGTGGAAAAGGCGCGCGACTACATCGCGGCCGGCGACATCTTTCAGGTCGTCCCCTCGCAGCGCTGGACCTATGACTTCCCGCTGCCGCCCTTTTCGCTCTACCGCGCGCTGCGGCGCACGAACCCTTCGCCGTTCATGTTCCACTTCGACCTGGGCGGCTTCCAGATCATCGGCGCCTCGCCCGAGATCCTGGTCCGCGTCCTCGACAACGAGGTGACGATCCGCCCGATCGCGGGCACCCGCCCGCGCGGCGCCACCCCCGAGGAAGACCGCGCTCACGAGGCCGAACTTCTGTCAGACGAAAAGGAGCTGGCGGAACACCTGATGCTGCTCGACCTGGGGCGCAACGACACGGCGAAGGTGTCGAAGGTCGGAACCGTGCGGCCGACCGAGAAATTCATCATCGAACGCTACAGCCACGTGATGCACATCGTCTCCAACGTCGTCGGTGAGCTTTCGGCCGACCACGACGCCCTGTCGGCCTTGCTGGCGGGCCTGCCTGCGGGGACCGTCTCGGGCGCGCCCAAGGTCCGCGCGATGGAGATCATCGACGAGCTGGAGCCCGAAAAGCGCGGCGTCTATGGCGGCGGCGTCGGGTATTTCAGCGCGGGCGGCGACATGGACATGTGCATCGCCCTGCGCACCGGCGTACTCAAGGACGGCAAACTTTACGTCCAGGCGGGCGGCGGCGTGGTCTTCGACAGCGACCCCGAGGCCGAATGGCAGGAGACGGTGAACAAGTCCCGTGCCCTCAAGATGGCCGCCTCCGAGGCGGGGCGCTTCGCCCGGTCGGGCAACCGCTAGGCACCGTAGTCCGCCAGCGGCATCAACCTGGCGCCAAGGATGACATCCGCCGAGAGCAGCGTTTCGACAAGATCGCGGTGCAGCAGGACCGGGCTGATGCCGACCCCGTCGAGCAGGAACAATTGGCGATCTTGCAGCAGAAGCGGCGCCACCCGTTCCGGGTCGAGCCTGATCCGCGACAGGTTGGCCGAAAAATCGATCTCCGGATCGAACGGCGTGCCATATTCCGAACGGCTTCGGTCCCAGAGGTCAAGCCCTTCCATGAAGTGCAGGTAGAAGATCGGCTCGGCATGATCGCCATGGATGGTCCGCAGAATCGAGGGCACCAACTCCCATCCTGTTGCCCGTGTCCGTGCCAGAACCTCTGCCACCATCGCCGACACCAATATTTCGCCGCCGCTCACCACCCAATGCCCGATCTCGCCCGGAACATTGTCGCGCAGGCGCAGTTCGCGCTCATCGATCTCGAACAGCATCGGCTCTGCGCGGGAAATCGGGTCGCGGTCGTACATCCTGTCTGCGGTCCAGTCGTTCCCGGTGACGAACCCGGCAAATCGGGGCGCGTCGTCCACCCACTCCCGGTCCCGAAGCACGATGAAATAGTCGTCGGTCGGATCGTTCATGGCGGAGGCCTTTCGGGGTCGATGTTCAGGGCGGTTGACGCCGTCATGCAACCGCTAGCCCCGCGCGATCCGGGTCAGCACACGGTCGAGGGCGTTCTTGAAATTGGCGCGGTCGGCCTTGGCGTAGGGCTTTGGCCCGCCCCCCTGCCCGCCGGTCTGCCCCTCCAGCCCCGGGCGCAACTCATGCATCAGGTCGCGGGTGGCGACCACGTCGCCGATGCTGGCGGGCGTGAATTCGCGGCCCCTCGGGTCCAGCGCGGCGCCGCCCTTTTCGATGACCCGCTGCGCCAGCAGGATGTCGGCGGTGATCGTCACGGTGCCGGGCCGGGCGACTTCGGCGATGGCGTCGTCGGCGGCGTCGAAGGCATCGCCCGCCGCGAAGAACCGGATCAGCGGATGGTCGGCCACGCGCAGATAGCTGCCCGCCACGAAGATCGCCTGGATATTGCGGCGGATGGCGACTTCGGTGATTTCGGTTTTCACCGGGCAGGCGTCTGCGTCGATCAGGATCATGCGAAATGGCCGGACTCAAAAGGGACGTCCTGACTGCCCTCGGGCGTCGTCACCGTCAAGCCGTCCGCCGCCACGGTCAGGCCCGTTACCCGGTGCAGGCCGGTCATGCGCAGGATCGCGGTCGGGATCACGTGGCGGCCCGGCGGCAGATGCGTCAGCACGCCCTCGTCCGCGACCCGGCCCCGCCCGGCCAGCGCGGCGGCGAACCCCTCGGCCCCGGCGCAGATCGCGTCTTCCACCCCCAGAATACCCCGCGCCCCGTGCCAGGGCACTCCGGTCCGCGCGCCATTCGACATCCAGAGGTTCGTCATCGGCAGTTGGCCCGCCTGTTTCAGGAAGAGAATCGTGTCGCCGTGGCCCGCGCGCGCGACCGCCGTCCAGACCAGGCCCGGGGCGTGGATCACGGTCACGAATTCTTCGCAGGTCCGGTCGGGATAGTCGGCGAACGGCCCCCACCCGGCTTCCCGCGCGCCCGGGTCGAACACCGGACTTTCGGCGGCGAAGGTCAGCGCCGTGCGCACCGGCCCCGACAGGCGCGCGCCCCCCGCAACGTCCAGCATCGGATGCAGCGCAAAGGTGTAGGGCGCGGTCAGGTCCAGCGTATCGATGCGATAGAGAACCGGGTGCCCGTCCCGCACCGCCAACCGCGTCTCGATCGCGCCCCGGACGAAGCCGCACCGCGCCGTCAGCGACGAAGGCCCGTGCCGCGTCACCTGCCACGGCGCATTGGCGACCGCCCCGTGCGGCGGCCCGCCATCCACATCGTCCCGCCCGAACGGGGCGCAGGCGAAACTGCCCCCAAGGCGCCGCTCGACCATCGGGATCGTGCCGTCGGCCTGCATCCCCGGATCGTCCCGCCAGGGCGCGGACCACAGGACAGGCACACCGTCGATCACCAGCCCGGGCAGATGCCCGCACCCCGCGTCGAACCGCGCGTGAATGCCCCGGGCCGCAATAACCCTCACAAAAGCGCCCACAGGCCCGACGCCAGCACCATCGCATCCGACCCGAGCGACACCACCCGCGCACCGCAGCCGATCCACCTGTCGGGATCGGCGGCGAATATGCCGGGGGCCACGCCGGTTGCGGCAATACGCGCAATCGCATCTTCGAGGGCCGCATGGACGACCGGGTCCGTCGCCGTCGTGCCCATGTCGGCGGCAAGGTCGGCGGGGCCGAGAAAGACGCAGTCGACGCCTGGCACGGCGCAGATCGCCTCGAGGTTGGCCAAGGCCGCCCGGCTTTCGGCCTGCACCCAGACCGAGACGTCGCGATTGGCCCGCTCCACATAGCCGGGGTCGAGGCCATACATCGCCGCGCGCGCCACGAAGGCGCCCATTCCGCGGCGCCCCTCGGGCGGATAGCGGCAGGCGGCGACGGCCTGCGCCGCCTGTTCGGGCGTGTCGATCATGGGCACCAGAACCGTCTTTGCGCCCAGGTCCAGCACCTGTTTCAGGATCCAGTCTTCCAGCACGGGCACCCGCACCACCGCTTCGGGCGCGGCGATCAGACGGCGGCGAATGCAGCCCGGATCCCAGGCCCCGTGTTCGCCGTCGATCACGATCCAGTCGAACCCGGCCCGCGCCGCCAGCTCCGCCATTTCGGGGCCCGGCAGGTTCTGCCAAAGGCCGCGCAGGGTCTCTCCGGCGCGAAGCCGTTGTTGCAAGCTGTTCATGCGCCTGTCGTGACATGACGGCTTTGCCCCTCGCAAGGTCCAACATGCGGGCCAGTCGGAGAATCTGCACCCTTGCCTCGAATCCTGTGCGGAAACCCGCACAAACGCACGGTAACCTCCCCCTTGAAAACTATATTTCGTTATTTCTCAATATTTTGCGAAAAGGGCTTAATGTCGTGTTTGTGTCCGCGCCAACCCTTGCTAGGCTTCGGGCGGACGGGGACAAACCCCGCATCTGGGAGGATATCATGAAAATTCTGACAACGGCGTCCGTCGCCGCCCTGACGCTCGCCTTCGCCACCGAAGCCATGGCCGTAGAATGGAACGTCTCGCTCTGGGGGACGCGCCGCGCCTTTACCGAGCATGTCGAAAAGCTGGCCGAGCTGGTGGCCGAACGGTCCGGCGGAGAGTTCACGCTGTCGATCAACTACGGCGGCCTGTCCAACGAGCGCGAGAACCTTGACGGCATCTCCATCGGCGCCTTCGAGATGGCACAGTTCTGTGCCGGCTATCACAACGACAAGAACCGCGCGATCACCGTGCTGGAGCTGCCCTTCCTCGGCGTCCAGAACCTGGAGCAGGAAGTGGCCGTCGCCCGCGCCGTCTATGCCCACCCAGCCGTCGCCGCCGAAATGGCGCAGTGGAACGCCCGGATGCTGATGACCAGCCCGATGCCGCAGTACAACCTTGTCGGCACGGGCGAACCCCGCGTGACCGTCGACAGCATGAACGGCATGCGCGTACGCGCCACCGGCGGCATCGGCGACGTGTTCGCCAGCGTCGGCGCGGTTCCGACCTCGGTCACCTCGTCCGAGGCCTATAACGCCATGGAATCGGGCGTCGTCGACTCGGTCGCCTTTGCGCAGCACGCGCATCTGTCGTTCCGCACCATCGACATCGCCGACTGGTGGACCGAGAACCTGAACCCCGGGACCGTCAATTGCCCCGTGGTCGTCAACATCGACGCCTATGACGCGCTGTCGGACGAGCATCGCGCCATTCTGGACGCCGCCGTCGATGACTCCATCGCATATTACCTGGAAAACTACGGCAAGCTTCTGGAAGGCTGGGAAGCCACGCTGACGGAAAAGGGTGTGGCCAAGGTCACCGTGGACGCCGCCGAGATCGCCAAGCTGGCGGCCAACGCACAACCCATCCATGACGCCTGGATCGCCGAGGCGACGGCCAACGGACTGCCGGGTCAGGAGCTTTATGACCTGACCGTGCAGTCGGTGGCCGCCAACGCGCCGAAGTAAGGCGCGCCCTTCGACCGGAAAGATCGCGGGTTCCGGCATGTTCGCCGGAGCCCGCCCGAGACCTTGTGCCAAGGGGGCGCCATGTCCACCCCATCCTCTGTTTTGTCCGACGACACCCTGTTGTCCCGGATCGACCGCGGCCTTCTGCGGGTCGAGGCGTTCCTGAACCTCATGTCCGGCTTCGTCATCGGCGCACTCGTCCTGGTGGCGATCTATAATGTCATCGCACGCAAACTGCTGAATGCGCCGGTGCCCGGGTATGTCGACTGGACCGAGCAGTTCATGGCCGTCTTCGCCTTCCTGGGCCTCGCCTATGTGCAACGCGAGGGCGGGCACATCCGCATGGACATGGTCGTGGGCAAGCTGCGCGGCCGGATGCTGTGGCTGTTCGAATGGCTGTCGGTGATCTTCATGCTGGTCGTGACGACGGCGCTGATCTACGGCACCTGGTTCCACTTCGACCGCTCCTTCGACTGGGGCGCGCCGAATTTCTCGACCGACAGCTCCATCGACATCTCCCTGCCGCTCTGGCCCTCCAAACTGGCCGTGCCGGTGGCTCTGGCGCTGCTCTGGCTGCGGCTGGCGGTACAGATCTGGGCCTATGGGCGCGGATTGCGCACCGGCGACGACGCCATCGTGGCCGTCCCCCTTCCCGAAGACCCCGCCGAACAGGCAAACAAGGAAGCGGCAGCCGTCGCCGGAGCAGATTGATGGACCAGTTTATCGACATGAAGTCCGTCCTGGAAGGCGTTGATATCTTTAACGTCTCGCTCTGGCTTTCGGGGCTGTTGCTGATCCTCGTCCTGATCGGGGTCCGGGTCGCCTTCGCCGCCGCCTTCATCGGCTTCGTCGGCCTCTGCGTGTTCTTCATGCAAAAGCAGGGCTTCGACAAAGGCTTGATCACCGCCGCGAAATTGACGGGTCAGGTGCCGCATTCCAAGGCGACAAGCTATGCCCTGTCGTTGATCCCGACCTTCATCCTGATCGGCTATCTCGCCTATTACGCCGGCCTGACGAAATACCTGTTCGAATGCGCGAAACGCTGGATCGGCTGGACGCCGGGGGGGCTCGCCGTGGCGACCATCTTTGCCACCGCCGGTTTCGCCGCCGTGTCTGGCGCGTCGGTCGCCACCTCGGCCGTCTTCGCGCGCATCGCCATCCCGGAAATGCTGAAGGTCGGCTATGACAAGCGGTTCGCGGCGGGTGTCGTCGCGGCGGGCGGCACATTGGCCAGCCTGATCCCGCCCTCGGCCATCCTGGTGATCTATGCGATCATCGTGGAGCAATCGGTGGGCAAGCTGCTGCTGGCGGGGTTCCTGCCGGGTCTCGTCTCGGCGCTGATCTATGCGGGGCTTGTGATGGGACTGGCCCGGTTCCGCCCGTCGCTCGGCCCGCCCGTGGGCGGCTATACCTGGAGCGAGCGGTTCAAGTCGCTGCCCGGCGCGCTGCCGATCCTGCTGGTCGTCTTCATCATCGTCTATTCCATCTATTTCGGCTGGGCCACGCCGACCGAAGCCGGCGCGCTCGGGGCCGGTGTCGTCCTTGTCATGGCGCTCTGGCAGGGGATGCGGTGGGGACAGCTGCAAAGCGCCCTGATGGAGGCGGCGAAATTGACCGTCATGATCTTCGCGATGATCTGGGGCGTGCTGATCTACGTCCGCTTCCTCGGCTTTGCAAAGCTGCCTGACGCCTTTGCAAACTTCATCACCGGCGTCGACCTCGGGCCCTATCAGGTTCTGTTGCTGATCCTGCTCGCCTATGTGGTGCTCGGCATGTTCATGGATGCGATCGGGATGCTGATCCTGACGCTGCCCATCACCTTCCCGGCGGTCATGGCGCTCAATGGCGGGGTCGGCGACGCGCCCGGTGCGCTTGGCATGACGCAGGAAGAGGCGGCGATCTGGTTCGGCATCATCGTCGTCAAGATGGCGGAACTCTGTCTCATCACGCCGCCCATCGGCCTGAACTGCTTCGTCGTGGCGGGCGTGGCGCAGGACGCCAAGATGGACATCTCGGTCCAGGATGTGTTCCGCGGGGCCTCGCCGTTCTTCGTGGCCGATGTGGCGACGGTGGCGGTTCTGATCGCCTTCCCGGGAATCGTTCTCTGGCTGCCGGGGTTGATCGGCTGATCCGGGAACCGGCGGGGACGGGCCGAAACGCCGCGTCCCTGCCGGAGGCGATCCGCCGAGCGGATTTCGCCCCTCTTTTCGCGCAGGAATGCGCTGCGCCATATGCCCCGAAATGGCGGGGTCGCGCACAATTCATGGGCATTGGGCGAAGACCCCTGCACGGTCGCGTCACATCCGGTCTGGTGAGGGCGGGCAACAAAACTGCCTGCCTTAACCAACACGGAGAAATACCATGAAAACCCTTCTGAGCAGCGCCGCAACCGTCCTGATCCTGGCCGCCCCCCTCTGGGCGCAGGATGCGGATGGCGACGGCAACGTCAGCCTCGAAGAGCTTCAGGCCGTCTACCCGGACGTGACGGCCGAAAGCTATGCCGCGATGGACACGGATGCCGACGGCACGCTGAGCGCGGCCGAAATCCAGGCCGCGATCGACGCGGGCACCCTGGGCGGCTGATGATGTGACGGCTGTGTGATGGCGGCGCTCCGTGACCTCTCCACGGGGCGCCGCTTTCGTTTCCGGTCAGGCCAGCAGGCTGGCCAGGGCCGGATGTGGAAACCGCCGCAGGATGGTGACGGCGTGGAACGGCACCCGAAGGCCCAGGTCGAACGGCGCGGTGGCAAGCCTTCCACTTGCGATTTCATCGGCCAGAACGACGGCGGGGGCCACGGCCAAGCCGACCCCGGCCCGGGCCAGAAGGCGCACCATCGCCATATCGTCCACATCGGCCACCACGCGGGGTGCCACGCCCAGACGCGCGGTCAGCGCGGCAAACCCCGCCCGGATCGCCGCATCCGTCGGCAGGATCAGAGGCTCGGTCGCCAACATCTCCCGCAGGGTGCCGCCGGTCAGCCGGTCGGGCCGCCCGTGCAGGCCGACCGCCTGATCGTCGATCCGCTGCGCCGCAAGACCGGCCGCCGCATCCCCGCCCGGCAATTCGGTCGTCAGCACCACGTCCAGCGCCAGCGACCGAAGCCCTGCCAGCAAGGTCCGCGTATCGCCCGACGTCAGCACGATATCGACATCGCCGCGCGACAGCACCGGCTCCAGAAACCGCATCTGGAAGTTGCGCGACAGCGTCGACAGCGACCCGACCCGAAGGGGTGCCGCCACCGACCCCGCCTGCCGCAGGGTGGCCAGCAACTCCTCGCCCGCACCAAAGATGCGATCCGCATGGTCGAGCGCGATGCGCCCCGCTTCCGTCAGCGCCAGCCTGCGCCCGACCCGGTCGAACAGGTCGTGGCCCAGACGCGCCTCAAGCTGGCGGATCTGGATCGACAGGGCGGATTGAGAGACGTTCATGCGTTCGGCCGCGCGACCCAGATGCCCTTCGCGGGCGACCTCGTGAAAATAGCGCAGGTGGTGATAGTTCAGGTCGCTCATACATCTATTTATTAGAACATTTCGCCGTAAAAGATATATTTTATTTCATACGTCGACATCGCTACCCCCAGGGTCAGTCAAACAAGGACGGACCCCATGGATATCTTGCTCAACATTCTGACCACGATTCTGGACCAGCTTCAGAAACCCACCCTTGCCTTCCTGATTGCCGGCATGATGCTGGCCGCCCTCGGCAGCAAGTTCGAGGTGCCGGATCCGGTCTACAAGTTCATCGTGATCCTGCTGCTGCTCAAGGTCGGCCTGGGGGCGGGCATCGCGGTCAAATCAGCCGACCCCCTCGCCCTTGTGGTACCCGCCCTGTTGGCCGCCGCCGTCGGCATCGCCATCGTCCTTCTGGGCAGCGTCACGCTGGCGCGCTGGAAGGGCGTGACGCCCGTGGACGGCATGGCGACGGCGGGCCTGTTCGGGGCGGTTTCGGCCTCGACCCTGGCGGCGGGCATGGCGGTTCTGGACAGCGAGGGCGTCGCCTACGAAGGCTTCATCGGCGCGCTCTATCCCTTCATGGACATCGCGGCGCTGGTGACGGCCATCGTGCTGGCCAAGGTGGCGCAGGCACGTCGGGCGGCCCAATCGGTTCAAGGCGGCACCCTGACCATGGGCGGCAGTGGCCCAAAGCTGGAGCGGGGCCTGATCGGCGGCATCCTGACCGATACCTTCCGCAGCCCGGCGATTTCCGCCCTTCTGGCCGGTCTCGGCATCGGTATCCTGGCCGACCCGGCCTCGGTCTTCGACAGCTTCTACGAGCCGCTGTTCCGGGGCCTTCTGTCGATCCTGATGCTGATCATGGGGATGGAAGCCTGGGCCCGGTTGTCGGAATTGCGGAAAGTGGCGCATGCCTACGTCCTCTACGGGGTCGCAGCGCCACTGATGCACGGGATGATCGGTCTGGGCGCGGGTCTGATCGCCCACCACCTGACCGGGTTCAGCCAGGGCGGCGTGGTCCTTTTGGCGGTAATGGCGGCATCCAGTTCGGATATCTCGGGCCCGCCGACCCTGCGCGGCGCCCTGCCCGAGGCGAACCCCTCGGCCTATGTCGGCACCTCGACCGGCCTTGGCACGCCCGTCGCGATCCTGTCGATCCCGCTCTGGATTGCGCTCTCGGGGCTGGTCATGGCCTGACCACCGCCGACAGGGCGCGCAACAAATGCAAAAAATGTGGCGGGATGGGGCAATTTTCTCCACCCCGCCTGTTGACCCCGCCGGTCCCATCGGTATGGATACGCGCAGACGAAGGAAACAAGATGAACACGCTTCTCGTAATCGTAGGAACAGGGTGCATGGGCTGAGGGATCGGCAACCATAACGGTAACCATGCGCCCCCGGAGTTCCCCCTCCGGGGGTTTTTCGTGGAAGCGCGGCGAAAGGAACAGGACGATGAAACAGATGACCGGGGCACAGATGGTCGTGCGCGCGCTCAGGGATCAGGGCGTGGACACCGTGTTCGGCTATCCCGGCGGGGCCGTCCTGCCGATCTATGACGAGATCTTTCAGCAGAACGACATCCGTCACTTCCTGGTCCGCCACGAACAGGCCGCCGTCCATGCCGCCGAAGGCTATGCCCGCTCGACCGGCAAGCCGGGTGTCGCGCTCGTCACGTCCGGACCGGGGGCGACCAACGCGGTGACCGGCCTGACCGACGCGCTGATGGACAGCATCCCGATCGTCGTCCTGACGGGTCAGGTGCCGACGTTCATGATCGGCTCGGACGCCTTTCAGGAGGCGGATACCGTCGGCATCACCCGCCCCTGCACCAAGCACAACTGGCTGGTCCGCGACACCGATGCCTTGCCCAAGATCATCCACGAGGCGTTCCACGTCGCGACCTCGGGCCGCCCCGGTCCCGTCCTGATCGACATCCCGAAGGACGTGCAATTCGCCAGCGGCGACTACACCAGCCCCAAACAGGCCAAGACCTCCCACTATCAGCCCCGCCTGAAGGGCGACCCGGCCGAGATCGAGCGTCTGGTCGAGTTGATGGAAACCGCCGAACGCCCCGTGTTCTATACCGGCGGCGGCGTCATCAACTCGGGGCCCGCGGCAAGCCAGCTTCTGCGCGAACTGGTCGAGGCGACGGGCTTTCCCATCACTTCCACCCTGATGGGCCTCGGCTGCTATCCGGCATCGGGGGCCAAATGGCTCGGGATGCTGGGGATGCACGGCCTCTACGAGGCGAACATGGCGATGCACGGCTGCGACCTGATGATCAACATCGGCGCGCGGTTCGACGACCGGATCACCGGCGTGTTGTCGGGGTTCAGCCCGAAGTCGACCAAGGTCCACATCGACATCGATCCGTCATCCATCAACAAGGTGGTCAAGGCCGATGTCCCGATCCTGGGCGACGTGGCGCATGTGCTGGAAGACGCGCTGCGCCTGTGGAAATCGCGCGGGCGCAAGACCAACGCCGGCAAGGTCCAGAAATGGTGGGCCCAGATCGAGCAATGGCGCGCCGTCGACTGCCTGAAGTTCAAGCAGGAAGGCGCGGTCATCAAGCCGCAGCACGCCGTCGCCCGGCTTGAGGCGCTGACCAAGGATCACGACCGCTACATCTGCACCGAAGTCGGCCAGCACCAGATGTGGGCCGCGCAATACCTGGGCTTCGAAGAGCCGAACCGCTGGATGACCTCCGGCGGTCTGGGCACCATGGGCTATGGCCAGCCCGCCGCCATGGGCGTGCAGGTCGCGCATCCCGACAGCCTGGTGATCAACGTCGCGGGCGAGGCGAGCTGGCTGATGAACATGCAGGAGATGGGCACGATGGTGCAGTATCGCCTGCCGGTGAAGCAGTTCATCCTGAACAACGAACGCCTCGGCATGGTGCGCCAGTGGCAGGAACTGCTCCACGGCGAGCGCTATTCCTCCAGCTGGTCCGAGGCCTTGCCCGATTTCGTCAAGCTGGCCGAAGCTTTCGGCGCCAAGGGCATCATGTGCTCCGACCCCGCCGATCTGGACGATGCGATCATGGAGATGATCAACCACGACGGGCCGGTCGTCTTCGACTGTCTGGTGACCAAGCATGAAAACTGCTTCCCGATGATCCCGTCGGGCAAGAACCACAACGAGATGCTTCTGGGCGACGCCGAAACCCAGGGCGTGATCGACGCAAAGGGTTCGGTGCTGGTGTAATGCAGACGGAGATCACCTTCGTCGCGCCGCGCTTTCAACGCACGTCCGCGGAACTGGACGATGGTGCCGAGGGCTATATCAACCCCGGACGGTCTGCCCGCGGGCTGAGCGATTTCCTGACCCGTGGTCTGACCGATGCGGGTGTCACGAACTTCGCGCTGGAGGACAATTGAGCACCATGCGTAACAAGGCCAGGCACAACGAAAGGGGTGGCGGGGCGCAGGCTCGCCCGATGGGAGGCATTGACGCGCCCCTGCCCCGCCTCCGGTCCCGACGCAGCATGACGGGACCGGGTGCTGCGGCGCTTTGTCAGCGCGACAGCATGCCGTCCTCGGCCAGATCCGCCTCGACCTGGGCCATCTCTTCGGTTTCGATGGTGCCCGACCCGTTGGTGTCGTACCGGTTGAACAGCAGCGCGTTGTATTCCGCCTCGTCCACGACACCGTCGCCGTTCAGGTCCATGTTGCCGTATTCGCCGATTTCGGTCAGGCCGGAGTCCCACTCGGTCGCATCCAGTGTGCCACTGCTGTCCACGTCGAACTTGGAAAACGTCGCCATGGAGGCGAAGCCGGACACGAATTCCTCGGGGTTGAGCGTGCCGTCGGCATCCACGTCCCATTGCGCCACGGCCAGCGCCGGCCCGGCCAGGGCAATCGCGAACAGGGCGGCGGGCATGGTCAACTTGATGGTCATCTTCATCTCTCCTGGATCACGGCCCGACATCTTGTCCGGCCTCGCCCCACGACATCGGCGGGCATGGCGCCGCGTGCCAGCCCCGCCCTACCGGGACCGCCCGAACCGACTGCTTGCCGCCGCCCCGTCGGCGGTCCTCTGCGCGAATTTCGGCGGATTTCCCGCCTGCCCCTCTTTTCAGGCACTTGCCCGCCGACGCGCGCGCAGCTTTGCCGACCCGATCCCCACTCACGCCCATCCCGACCGGAGAACCCGCACATGTCGCCACTGAAACTCAAGAAGGGCTCGACCAGCCATTCCGCCTATAACCTGCGCCCGGAATTTTCCGACAAGGAGGAGCGGCACACCCTCGCCGTGATCGTCGACAACGAGGCGGGCGTGCTGGCCCGGGTCATCGGCCTGTTTTCGGGGCGCGGCTACAACATCGAAAGCCTGACCGTGGCCGAGGTGGACCACGAGGGTCACACCTCGCGCATCACGGTCGTCACCACCGGCACGCCGCAGGCCATCGAACAGATCAAGGCCCAGATCGGGCGCATCGTGTCGGTGCGGGCCGTCGCCGACCTGACCGTGGGCGGCAAGCCGGTAGAGCGGGAGCTGGCGCTGTTCAAGGTCGCGGGCACCGGAGACAAGCGGATCGAGGCGCTGCGTCTGGCCGAGATCTTCCGCGCCAACGTCGTGGACAGCACCCTCGACAGCTTCGTGTTCGAGATCACAGGCGACGTCGGCAAGATCGACGCCTTCGCCGACCTCATGCGTCCCATCGGTCTGGTCGAAATGGCCCGCACCGGCGTCGCGGCCCTGTCGCGCGGCGCGGAATAACGCACCCGATACCGGCCGCTGCGCTATCCTGCGCGCGGCCGACGCAACCTGCCCTCAGCCGCCGAAGCGCGCGATCAGCGCGGCGTTCACCGGCGGCGTCACAAAGGCCGAGACATCGCCGCCAAGTCGCGCGATTTCCTTGACCAGCTTGGACGCGATGGCCTGATGCTCGGCCTCGGCCATCAGGAAGACCGTCTCGATCTGATCGTTCAGGATACGGTTCATCCCGACCATCTGGTATTCATATTCGAAATCCGCCACCGCGCGCAGGCCGCGCACGATCATCTGGGCGCCGACATCCTGCGCGCAATCGATCAGCAGGTTCTCGAACGGGTGACAGACGATCTCGGTCCCGGTCCGTTCCGACCAGAAGGCGCATTCCGCCTCGACCATGGCGACGCGTTCCTCGAGCGAAAAGAGCGGTCCCTTGTCGCGATTGATGGCGACCCCGATCACCAGCCGGTCCACAAGCGTGCAGGCCCGCTTGATGATATCGATATGGCCCTTCGTGATCGGATCGAAGGTTCCAGGATAGAGACCGGTGCGCATGGGACGCCTCCCGCAAGATTATTGCGTCCTGCCTGACATGGCGTCGCGACAGGTTCAAGCGGGCGATCGGCGTGGCCTCAGGCGTGACCGGTGATCATCGCCTCCAGCGCGTCCTTCTCCATGCTGACCTCGCTCAGCCGCGCCTTGACCACATCCCCGAGCGAGATCAGGCCGACCAGCAGCCCGTCTTCCTCGACCGGCATGTGGCGGAACCGGCCCTCGGTCATGCGCGCCAGGATCGCATCCGACCGGTCGCCCGGGGCGCAGGTCTGCAACTTGCTGGTCATCAGGTCCGACACCTTGTGCGTCAGGACATCCGCGCCGTCCTGGCCCAGACGGCGGACGATATCGCGTTCCGACAGGATGCCTTCGGCGCGGCGACCGTCGCTCGACACCACCAGGGCACCGATGCGGCGTGCGGCAAGTTCGGCGACGGCGTCGGCGATGCTGGTGGCCGGATCGATGGTCAGGACGCCCTGCGTCGACTTTCCCGACAGGATTTGGGTTACAAACATGGGGCCCTCCTCTGATCTCTGATGACCAAGCGTTGCGCTGACCCCGCGTCAAGTCAAGCCTCGTGACTCCGGCGCGGATTTGCGGCACGAGGCTTCCATGACCCAGGATCATCTCACCCCCGACGATCTTGCCGCGCTGATCGCGCTGCGCCGCGACCTGCACCGCCACCCCGAACTCTCGGGTCAGGAGGGGCGGACGGCCGCCCGCATTGCCGCCCTGCTTTCCGATCTGGGGGCCGACGACCTGGTGACCGGTCTGGGCGGGCACGGTGTCGCCGGTGTCTTCGCGGGCGCACGTCCTGGCCCCACGGTCCTTCTGCGCTGCGAACTCGACGCCCTGCCGATTGCCGAGACGGGCACGCCGGACTGGGTCAGCACGGTGCCCGGCACCGCCCATCTCTGCGGCCACGACGGGCACATGGTGACGATGCTGGCGGTGGCCCGGATGCTGTCGCGCGCCCGCCCTGCCCGGGGCCGCGTCGTTTGCATGTTTCAACCCGCCGAGGAAGACGGAACCGGCGCCATCGCCGTCTGCGCCGACCCGGCCTATGGCGCGCTGACCCCCGACTGGGCTTTCGCGCTGCACAACGAACCGGACCTGCCCCGCGGCACGGCCCATGTTCCCGTCGGGCTGGCCAGCGCGCCCTCAGTCGGGCTGCGGCTCGATCTGACGGGAACCGAGGCCCATGCCTGCGCCCCCGAGACCGGCCTGTCGCCCGCCGCGGCGATGGCGCGCCTGATGGCCGAGCTGCCCGCCCTGTCCGGGGGACGGTTTCCCATGGCGGACTACAGGCTCGTCACCCTCTGCCACGCCCGCCTGGGCGACGCGGCTTTCGGCATCGCCCCCGGTCGGGCCGAGGTTCTGGTGACCGCCCGCACCACGTCGGATGCAAGCCTTGCGGAACTGGTCGCGACCATCCGCGCGCTGGCCGAACGGGTGGCGCACGACGCGGGCCTGGCCCTCGCCATCACCGAACACGACGCGTTTCTGGCGGGCGTGAACCACCCCGACGCCGCCCGTATCCTCCATTCTGCCGCAAGTGCCGCCGGGATCGCGACGCAGACGGGTGTGCCCCTTCGTGCCTCCGAAGACTTCGGGCGCTTCGGCCACGATTGCCCGGCGGCCATGCTCCTTCTGGGGGCCGGACCGGGACCGGCCCTGCACAACCCGGACTACGACTTCGACGATGCCCTGATTGCGCCGGGCGCGGCTCTGCTGATCTCGGCCGCCCGCGCCGCCTTGACCCAAGGTCAATCACATGAAGATCGCGCTCTAACCGACTGACAAGGCTTCCAGCCGTGCGACTTCTTCCCGCACCCCGTCGGCCAGCAAATCCGCTGTCCGGCTGATGAGCGGCCCGCCCGCGTCGCCGTGCCGGCTCAGGTGATAAGCCCGCGTCAGGCGCACCTCGCCCGGCAGGACGCGGACAAGTCCGGGCGCGGCGGCCAGCATGAAATCGTGGACCACACCGATGCCACCCCCGGCCCGGATCAACCCCAGTTGAACCGACGCGGAATTGGAGGCGAGGCCCGGCGCATTGGCCCCCACCTCGCCCAGATAATCCAGATCCGCGTCAAAGATCATGTCCGGAATATAGCCCACGATCTCATGCCCGCGCAGGTCGTCGCGCGTCGCCACCGGCCCCCGCACCGCCAGATAGTCGCGGTGCGCCGCAAGGCTCAGATGATAGTCACATAGCCGCCGCACCCGCAGCCGACCGGCCTTGGGCGGCGACACCGTGATCGCCAGATCCGCCTCGCGCCGCCCCAGGTCGAACACGCGCGGCAGGGCGACGACATCCAGACCAAGGGCAGGATGCAACGCCCGCAACCGGGCCAGTACGGCGGGCAGCACGTGGTTGGCGACCCCGTCGGGCGCGCCGATCCGCACCCGTCCGCGCAACCCGTCGTCCGCGCTCAGCGCTGCGACCCCGGCCCGCGCCCGCGCCTCCATCGCCTCGGCGTGGGGCAACAGGCGCTGACCCGCTTCGGTCAGGGCATAGCCGCGCGGCGATTTCAGGAACAGCGCCGCCCCCGCCGCCGCCTCCAGCCGGGTGACCCGTCGGCTCAGCGTCGCGGGGTCGAGGCGCAGCGCCCGCCCCCCTTCGGCCAGCGACCCGGTCCGCGCCACACCCAGGAAAATCCGCAGGTCATCCCAATCCATCCGCCAGCCATCCTTGCAAAAATGCAAGGCTACCCTGCCCCTCTGCCTCTGTTCGCGCAAGGTTGCAGGCGCTAAACTGCGCCAACTCAGGGAGGGTTTCATGGAACAGATCGGTCATTATATCGACGGCGGCGTGGTCGCAGGCTCGGGTCGCACGGCGGATGTCTACAACCCGGCCACCGGCGAGGTGCAGGCAAAACTGGCCCTCGCTTCGGCCGCCGACCTCGACCGCGCGGTCCAGATCGCCGCCGCGGCCCAACCCGCGTGGGAGGCGACGAACCCGCAGCGCCGCGCCCGCGTCCTGATGAAATTCGTCGAGCTTCTGAACCGCGACATGAACAAGCTGGCCGAGGCGCTGTCGCGCGAACACGGCAAGACCCTGCCCGATGCGGCGGGCGACGTGCAGCGCGGCCTCGAAGTCGTCGAATTCTGCATCGGCGCGCCCCACCACCTCAAGGGCGACTTCACGGATTCAGCGGGCCCCGGCATCGATATGTATTCCATGCGTCAGGCGCTTGGCGTCACTGCGGGCATCACCCCCTTCAACTTCCCGGCCATGATCCCGATGTGGATGTTCGCGCCCGCCATCGCTGCCGGAAACGCCTTCATCCTCAAGCCTTCCGAACGCGACCCGTCGGTGCCGATGATGCTCGCCGCGCTGATGGAGGAGGCGGGTCTGCCCAAGGGCATCCTGCAGGTCGTCAACGGCGACAAGGAAGTGGTCGACGCCATCCTCGACCATCCGGTGATCCAGTCGGTCGGCTTCGTCGGATCGACCCCGATCGCGGCCTATATCTATGAGCGGGCCAGCGCCAGCGGCAAGCGCGCGCAGTGCTTCGGCGGGGCCAAGAACCACATGATCATCATGCCCGACGCGGACATGGATCAGGCCGCCGATGCGCTGGTCGGCGCGGGTTACGGGGCTGCGGGCGAACGCTGCATGGCGATTTCGGTGGCCGTGCCCGTGGGCGACGACACCGCCGACCGCCTGATCGAAAAGCTGGTCCCCCGGGTCGAGGCGCTCAAGGTCGGGCCCTATTCCTCGGGCACGGATGTCGACTTCGGGCCGGTCGTGACCAAGGCGGCAAAGGACAATATCCTGGCGCTGATCCAGTCGGGCAAGGACGCCGGCGCCAAGGCCGTCGTCGACGGCAGCCAGATGTCGGTGCAGGGCTACGAGAACGGGTTCTTCGTCGGCCCCGTCCTCTTCGATCACGTGACGCCCGACATGGAGATCTATCGCAAAGAGATCTTCGGCCCCGTCCTGTCGACCGTCCGCGCGCAGACCTACGAAGAGGCGCTCGGCCTCGCCATGGACCACGAATACGGCAACGGTACCGCCATCTTCACCCGCGACGGCGACGCCGCCCGCGACTTCGCGAAGCGCGTGAATGTCGGCATGGTCGGCGTCAACGTGCCCATCCCGGTGCCGCTGGCCTATCACACCTTCGGCGGCTGGAAGAAGTCGATGTTCGGTGATCTGAACCAGCACGGCCCCGATGCCTTCCGCTTCTACACCCGCACCAAGACGGTGACCGCACGCTGGCCGTCGGGCATCAAGGAAGGCGGCGAATTCTCGATCCCGGTGATGGAGTAACCCGTGGCGTTGTTCAATCTGACCAAGGTCTTCGGACGCAAGGCCCCGTCCCAAGACCTGACCGTCCAGCATTTCGCCGCCGCCGACTTCCGGCTGGACGGTGGCCCGCAATGTCTGGCGGCGATGCGCATGCTCCGGGTGTCGCCCGACATGGCGGCCACGGTGACCCACGCGTGGAACGGCGTGCCGCTGACGCTGTCGACCGATGGCGACGGCATCCTGCGACAGGTCACGCTCGGGTCCCAGACCCGCAGCGAGGCGGATCTGGCCGATCTGCCCCCCATCGAGAATTGGGAGCGGAGACAGGGTGGAACCCTGTTGCCGACGTACTTCGATCAACACCTGGGCCAGGTCGCCCTGCCCCAGGTTCCCGTCCGCGAGGTCCGTGCCTTCGTGGATGCCAACGACGGCCCACATTGCCTTGGCGGCGACCTGCCGTCGGGCTTTCGCACCGCGACCGGGTCTGGGCCCGAACGGGACGCAATACATCGGGACGCTCGCCGCCGGTGCGGATTTCCCGGACCTTTCCTTCGACCTGCATGTGTCGGTGCCGGTCTTCGACGAATATGCCTCGATCACGCTGGACTACACCGACCCGATGGCCCCGACGCTGGTCGCGGAGGGCACGCGCTATCTTCAAGACGACCCGAGCGGGGCGCCGCGCGACGCCGCACAGACCTGGACCCGGCATGGCCTCGCCACGGCCCCCTGCGCGGCCTGGACGCCCCATCCGAAGCCCGGCCAGACCGGCGTCCCCGCCTTCGTCCAAAGCCCGGTGTTTCCGTCCACGCCGGATGGCACGCCGATGGCATTCCTGGCGCAATTCGCGTCGCAGCCCCGGATGCCCGGCCCGACGCCCGACGCCCCCGGCCTGACCTTCTTCGGCAGCGGCATGCTCTATCTCTTCTGGGCGGCCGAGCGTCGCCTGCTGACGGCGATCATCCAGGACACGTGACTTGGGTCAAAGCGGCCCGGCCTCGGCCAGCAAGGTCTCGAGGTCGAGCGGCGCGTTGACCATGGCCAGCGCCCCGTGCGCATCTCGGGGCCAATCGTCGCGCGGCCGGTCACGGTACAGCTCCACCCCGTTGCCATCGGGGTCATCCAGATAGACGGCCTCGCTGACCCCGTGGTCCGCCGCGCCCGTCAGGTCGTGCCCCGCATCCAGGGCGCGTTGGACCGCCTGCCCCAGCGAGGCGCGGTCGGGATAGAGAAAGGCGCTGTGATACAGCCCCGGATGGCCGCGCGGCGCGGGGGACGCGCCCGCACTGTCCCATGTGTTGAGGGCCAGATGGTGATGATAGCCGCCCGAGGAGAGGAACGCGGCATGTCGCCCATAGCGCGCCGTCACCTCCAGGCCCACGACATCGGTATAAAAGGCGACCGACCGTTCCAGGTCCGCCACGCGCAGGTGGACATGGCCCAGGGTCGGGGCGGTTTCGGGACGGGGTCGCGTCATGGCACCCTCCGGGTTGGGACTATCCTTCCCCAGAGTTGGCCGCAGAAACGGCCCCTGTCGATGTCCGTCGACGCACCGGCCCTGTGCGCACCTATGGGATCAGTTCGGCATCCGCGACTGGCGCAGGGCGCGCAGGGCCTCGGCCCCCTGCACCCGGTCGACCTCGCTGCGGGGGCGCCCGATAGGGTCGAACTCGCTGTCGTACCCGGATGAACGGCGCGGTTCGGGCGCAGCCTTGCCCCCTCCGCCCCACACCGGGCCAAAGCTGTTGCGGGTCGTATCGCCCGGCAGGATCAGCAGGACCAGCAGGATGATAAATCCGACAAGCGGAATCAGGGTGATCCAGACCCACCAGCCGCTGCGATCGGTGTCGTGCAAACGCCGGATGGCGACCGCAAGGCTCGAGAACCAGATCCACCACGAGGCGATGGTGATACCCCACCACACCGGAACGCTGACCGCCTGGGTGGCCATCATCTCGATCTCCAAGGCCGTCAGGGTCGTGCCGGTTCGCGCGCTGTTCCAGCCGAGGACGACGGCAGGCCAGTAGATGGGGGAAGTCACCAAGGCCGACAGGATGAAACCGGTCAGGAAGAACCACCAATACTCGCTTGGCCGCGCACGGCCCCGCCAGGTGAACGGGTTGATGAGACACCGGACTGTCGCGTCTATGGGTCCCATGGCTGCCTCCGGGGGATAATTTCCGCTCAACCTGGCGCCCGATTGCGGCGCGGCGCGGGCACGAATTTGGTCAGACTGGGAAGAGTCGCACGAATGAACTTCGTTTCAGTCTCTACGACAATGTGATGTGCGTTCCGGCAACGAATCGTGCATTCCCGGCGTTGAGTACACGATGACAATTGATAAGGAGGCGTCGATGACCCGTCAAAACCGTCGCACCATTCTTTTGGGCGCAGCCGCCGCGCTCGCCACACCCACCGTTCTGCGCGCACAGCAGCAGTTCACCGCCGAGGATTTCGGCGGCGTGACCGGCCCGACCGAGACCCGCCGCAACACCTCCAGCTTCCAGATGATCGACTGGCGCGACCACTTCCAGTCGCTTGGCGTCGGGGTGATCATCGCCGACACCACGTCGCGCGCCCTGCATTACTGGGATTCCACCGGGACCGATTACCGCCTTTATCCGACCTCTGTCCCGATGACGGACGAGCTGACGCGGCGGGGATATACCTCCATCGTGCGCAAGCAGGTTGCGCCCAGCTGGACCCCTACCGCCAACATGCGCGAGCGTAACCCCGAGTTGCCGATCCGCATGGAGGGCGGCGACCCGGGCAACCCCCTGGGCACGCACGCCATGTATCTCGACTGGCCCGCCTACCTGATCCACGGCACGCACGACACGCGCAAGATCGGTCGCCGGTCGTCGTCGGGCTGCATCGGTCTCTATAACGAGAAGATCGCAGAGCTTTACGGCCTGACCCAGATCGGCACCCAGGTTCGCCTGATCTGACGGCCAAACCGGTTTCACACGATCAACGCCCGCCCGACCCGGCGGGCGTTTTTCGTTTGCCCTTCCGCGTCGCTGCGGGCATAATTGAACAGGTGTTCTATTCTGCGCCGGGGAGGGCCTGATGGACTTTGCACTGACCGAGGAATCCCAAGCCATCTTCGACATGGCCCGCGACGTGGGCCAGACCGAGATCGCGCCCCACGCCCGGCAGTGGGAGGCGGAAGGGAACATCCCCAAGGACCTCTGGCCGAAACTGGCGGCGCTGGGGTTCGGTGCGCTCTATGTGTCCGAAGATCACGGGGGCAGCGCCCTGTCGCGCCTTGACGCGACGCTGGTGTTCGAGGCGCTGAGCATGGCCTGCCCGTCGGTCGCGGCCTTCCTGTCGATCCACAACATGTGCGCCAAGATGATCGACGCCTTCGGCAGCGACGCGACCAAGGCCGCCCACCTGCCCCGCGCCGTAACCATGGAAACGGTGTTCAGCTATTGCCTGACCGAACCGGGCAGCGGGTCGGACGCCGCCGCGCTGAAAACGAGGGCGACGCGGACCAACGAAGGCTACCGCCTGACCGGGACCAAGGCCTTCATCTCGGGCGGCGGCTATTCCGACGCCTATATCGTCATGGCGCGCACCGGCGACGCGGGCCCCAAGGGGATCAGCGCGTTGATCGTGCCCGACGGCGCGCCCGGCCTGTCCTTCGGCGGGCTGGAGGACAAGATGGGCTGGCGGTCGCAACCCACGCGCCAGGTCCAGCTCGACGATTGCGCCGTGCCCGCGGACGCGCTTCTGGGCGAGGAGGGGCACGGTTTTCGCTATGCCATGGCGGGTCTCGACGGCGGCCGCCTCAACATCGCGGCCTGTTCGGTCGGGGCCGCGCAGCAGGCGCTGGATCAGACCGTCGCCTATGTGCGCGAGCGTCAGGCGTTCGGGAAACCGCTCGCAGACTTTCAGAACACCCAGTTTCGCCTCGCGGAAATGGAGATCGAGCTTCAGGCCGCCCGCACCTTCCTCCGTCAGGCCGCGTGGAAACTGGACCAGGGCGCGGTGGATGCCACCAAGTTCTGTGCCATGGCCAAGAAGCTGGTGACCGAAACCGGATCGCGCGTGGTCGACGGCTGCCTGCAATTGCACGGCGGCTATGGCTATCTGGCCGACTACGGGATCGAGAAGCTGTCGCGCGACCTGCGGGTGCACCAGATTCTGGAAGGCACGAACGAGATCATGCGTCTGATCGTTGCACGGGATATGCTGCGCGCCTAACCTTGGGATAGCACCAGGCTGCGGGGGCGGAGCGAGGGGCCGGCCCCTCGCGCTCCCCGGAGTATTTGCAAAGCAGAGAAGAAGGCAGATCGTGACGTCCGATATCCATATCCGCACCCAAGGACGCGCCGGTCGCATCACCCTGAACCGGCCTGAGGCGCTGAACGCGCTGACCTGGGACATGTGTCTCGAGATTGAAAAAGCGTTGGATATCTGGCGGCTGGACGACGAAGTTCATCTGCTTTTGATCGATGGCGCCGCCGGGCGCGCGTTCTGTGCCGGCGGGGATATCGTCGACATGCACCGCGCCGGGACCGAAGGGCGTTTTGACTATGGGGCGCGGTTCTGGGGCGATGAATACCGGCTCAACGCCAAGCTGTTCCATTTCCCGAAGCCCGTGGTCAGCTTCCTGCACGGCTTCACCATGGGCGGCGGCGTCGGCGTCGGATGTCACGCCAGTCACCGCATCGTCGACGACAGCAGCCGCATCGCCATGCCCGAGTGCGCCATCGGTCTGGTGCCGGATGTGGGCGGCACACTTCTGTTGGCGCGCGCGCCGGGACGACTGGGCGAATACCTCGGGGTGACGGGCGCGCGCATGGGGCCGGGCTGTGCGATCCATGCCGGTTTTGCCGACTACTACGTGCCGGACGGGTGGGACGCGCTGAAGGCCGCGCTGGTGGCAGATGGCGACCCGGCAGCCGTCGACGCCGCCGCATCCGCCCCGCCCGGGTCCCCGCTCGCCGCCGACCAGGCGCAGATCGACGCGCTCTTCGCCGGAGAGACACTGGGCGATATCGCGCGCCTTCTGACCGGGGACAGCCCGCTCGAGGTGTCGGCGCGCAAGGCCCTCCACGCCAATGCCCCGCTCTCCATGGCCTGTGCCGTGGAAATGCTGCACCGTCTGGGCGACGATCCCACCATCGAACAGGCCCTTGGGATGGAGGCGCGCTTTACCTTCCGCGCCCTTGAACAGGGCGATTTCGTCGAAGGCATCCGCGCCCAGATCATCGACAAGGACCGCACCCCCCGCTGGACCCATGCGGGCCCCACGGATGTGCCCGCGATCGATGTCGCCGCCATGCTGCGCCCCCTTGGGCCCCTGGCCCCAAACCTGGAGATCTGGACATGAACATCGCCTTCATCGGCCTCGGCAACATGGGCGGACCCATGGCCGCCAACCTGACCCGTGCGGGGCACTCCGTCACCGGCTTCGACCCTGACGCCCCCGCCCCCGAGGGCGTCACCATGGCCGACAGCGCCGCCGCCGCGGCGACCGGGGCCGAGGTCGTCATCACCATGCTGCCCAACGGCGCCATCCTGCGGCAGGTCGCCGGGGAGGTCATCCCCGCCATGCCACCCGGTGCCGTCCTCCTCGATTGCTCCACCGTCGACGTGGAGAGCGCGCGGGCCGTGGCGGACATGGCCGCCGCCCACGACCTGCTGGCCCTCGATGCGCCCGTCTCGGGCGGGATCGGCGGGGCGGCGGCGGGCACATTGACCTTCATGGTGGGCGGAAGCGAAGCCGCCCTGGCCATCGCCGCGCCGCTCCTCGACGTGATGGGCGGGCGCACGGTGCACTGCGGCCCCTCGGGTAACGGACAGGCGGCCAAGATCTGCAACAACATGATCCTGGGCGCGACCATGGTCGCCACCTGCGAGGCCTTCGCGCTGGCCGACAAACTCGGCCTCGACCGGCAGGCGATGTACGATGTCGCCTCCACGTCCTCGGGGCAGAGCTGGTCGCTCACCACCTATTGCCCGGCGCCGGGCGTGGGGCCGACCGCGCCCTCTGACAACGACTACAAGCCGGGGTTTGCGGCCGACCTCATGCTCAAGGACCTGGGCCTGTCCCAACAGGCCGCCGAGGCCGTCGACGCCGATACGCCGATGGGGGCCGAGGCGCTCCGCCAATACCGCGCCTTCGTCGAAACCGAAGACGGCGCGGGTCGGGATTTCAGCGCCATGCTGCCCCGGTTCGCGGCGCGCTCCCGCGGCTGACGGGCGAACGACCGCCCCGAAAGGGGGCACGTCCGGGACAAAAGGGGAAAGTGGCGCGGTTGACGGGGCTCGAACCCGCGACCCCCGGCGTGACAGGCCGGTACTCTAACCAACTGAGCTACAACCGCGCGATTGGGGCGAGATAGCGGGGCGCGCCAAAGGGGTCAATGGGGATTGTGCGCGCCGCGCGGATGCGGGACGCTTTGGCCAAGGAGACCCGATGGCCAAGACGTTTGTTCCCCACCGCCATGGTGCCTGCCCGATCTGACATTTCCGGAAGACAGAGATGCGAACGCGACGAGTTCTGGCTTGGCGACTGACCGGTTCCGCGAGACTCGCCCGAACCTGACAGCTCAGGAAAACTTTGACCTTGGCACTACCGTGGTATTGACGCTGATGAGGCGGAGGCTTTGCCAAAGAAAACGGTCTTGCGGATCGTATTGGAAGAACACAGGCCCCGCCGCTGGCGCAGCTGCGGTCGCGGTCATCGGTGCCTGCGGGTTCACATAACTCGTCTATGTCTTGGGCAACAGAACTGGTGGTCCCAGCAGGTCTCACGACGATGGAAAAGCTGCCCTGGAGTCCACCCTAACCGCGAACCCTTACCAACCCGTCAGCGTGCACAGTTCGTATGTACGGGGGGTGTACAGCGGGTGCACACAGGGTGACATGGAAAAATCGCACGAAAACAGGGGCCTGGCACTCCTTCATTCGAAAATGTCGAAGAGGGAAAGTGGCGCGGTTGACGGGGCTCGAACCCGCGACCCCCGGCGTGACAGGCCGGTACTCTAACCAACTGAGCTACAACCGCGCATCCGCCGGTCGCCCGGCGTGTGCGGTGTCTATGGCGCGCCCCCCGTCCCGTCAAGCGGGGAGAGCCGTGTTTTTTAGCCATCCGCCCCCGGCCTATTCGTGCACCTGTCCCAAACCCGGGTCCGGCCCACATCGCTTGCCCATCGTCCCCGCCCCGCTACAGTGCCCCATCTGGGAGAGGGAGCGAAAATGGAAAACATCGCATTGGTCACCGGCGCAGCCCGGGGCATCGGCTTGGCCACCACCAAACTGTTTCTGGCCGAAGGCCGCCGCGTCATCATGGTGGACAACGATACCGAGGAACTGGCCCATGCGGCCACCGACCTGACCGGTGCCATTCCCCTGCCCTGCGATGTCAGCGACCCGGACGCGGTCGCGCAACTGGCGGCACGCGCCAAGGCAGAGATCGGCAACGTCTCTGCCGTCGTCAACAACGCGGGACTGGCCGACTTCGGCCCGATCGAGACGACCGATTTCGAAAGATGGCGCCAGGTCATGGCCACCAACCTGGACGGCGTATTCCTTATATCGCAGGCCTTTACATCCTCCCTGAAGGCGACTCGCGGCGCCATCGTGAACATCGCATCCATCAGCGCCCTGCGCGCCTCGACGCTGCGCGTGGCCTACGGCACTTCCAAAGCCGGGGTTGCCCATCTGACCCAACAACAGGCGGTCGAACTGGGGGAGCACGGCATACGGGTGAATTGCGTTTGCCCCGGCCCGGTGCGCACGAAATTGGCGATGGCAGTCCATACGCAGCAAATCATCGATGCCTACCACGATGCGATTCCGCTCAACCGGTATGGTCAGGAGACCGAGATTGCCGAGGCGATCGTCTGGCTCTGTTCCGACAAGGCCAGCTTTGTCACTGGTCAACGCCTGGCCGTGGACGGCGGGTTCGAGGCGACGGGAATCGGTCTTCCGGCGTTGCGAAGCTAAGCCGCGACCCAGCGGCTTTATCGCAGCGGCAGACAGGCATGCCGATCACCGGGCCGAACCCATCTATTGGCTCGATGGGTCAGGCTTGAGCCGATCAGGCCGCCTTGCGGGGCACCGAATGGTCTCCGGTGAAGGTCTCCAGATAGTCGAGGGTCTTGCCGACTTCGGTGTTGAGCTGTTCGGACAGTTTCGACGTCTTGCTGGCAAGCGCGAGGTTGTCCTCCGCACTCCTGGAGACTTCGTCAGCGCGCGCGCGCATGTCGACGACCTGCTTTTGCTGCAGCGCCCCGACCTCGCAGAGCCGTTCGACGCAGGACGAACTTTCGGCCATCGCTTCCGTAATGCTGGCCAGGGACTGATTGGCTTCGGACACCAGTTTCACTCCCTGAGACACCGCGTTCTGCACGCCATCCGTCCGGATCCGGATCTCGCCCGCGGCCTCGGCCGTGCGGGTCGCGAGGTTTCGGACTTCCTGGGCCACAACCTGAAATCCCTTGGCAGAATCCTGTCCGGAACCGCCACCGTTTCCGCCACGGATCGCCTCGATCGAGGCGTTGATGCTGATCATCGTCGTCTGGTTCGATATCTCCTCGATCAGGGCGACGGCCTCGGAAATGGCGGACATGGCGGCATCGATCTCGGTCATGTGTTCCCGCGTCCGGGTCGTCAGGTCCCGACCATGGCCCGCGCGTTGTGCCGCCGTCTTGCACAGGGCGTCGGCGGTCATCGCGGTCGACAGCGTCTCGCCGTTGGCGCGGGTCAGGTCTTCCATGAGGTTGCGGTTCTCCTCCAGCGAGGCGCGCTGGAGCTGTGACTTCTGGCGAATATCCTCGTTGCTCTCGGCGATTTTCGTGCTGGTCTGAAACACGGCGTCAGCGGTGCCCTTGATCTGGCTCATCAAGTTCGAGATGCCGCCCGCCATGTCCGAAACGGCGTCGCCAATCTCGGCATAACGACCGGAGTAGTCGCCCGACATCTGTGCCGTCAGATCGCCGCTTCCAACAGCCCGCAGGGTTTCGAACAACTCGGTCAGGCCGCGCTCCGATATCTCGCACAGGGCGTTGATATCACCACACAGATCCGCAAAGGCGCCCTGCTTGCCGTCCATGCTGACGGTTGTGCTGAAATTGCCGTGGGCTGCGGAACTTACCGTGGACTGCACCTGCTCGAGGACAAGGCCGAAGGTGTCGAGCGTCGCATTGATCGACTCCTGGATTTCGGCCAGTGATCCCTCGAATTTGCCTTCGATACGTTGTGAAAGATCGCCGCGTGACACGGCCGCGAGGCTGAGCCCGATGGCCTGCAACGTCTGCTCGGTCGCGTCGCAGATGTCATTGATCCCTGAAGATATCTCCAAAAGGAAGTCTTTCTTGCCCTCGGTCGACAGCCGTTTGCTGTAGTCGCCCTTGGCACAGGCCTTCATCACATCGGACACCTCGGCCTCGACGGCCATGCGCTTGGCTTTCTCGGTCAGGTACTTCTGCTGTTCGGCGGCGTGTTCGCCATCGATGTTGTCCATGATCTTGTTGAAGAGGACGCTCATCTCATAGGCCTCGTCCCCGTAGTCCATCTCGAGCCGCTTTTTCGCGCCTGTCATGTCCCGGGCCACCTCGGCCATGATCGTCTGCAGGATCCCCGTTCCCATGGGCGTATCGTGCTCGCTTACGTTGAGGCCGTCCGTCTCCTCCTTGGCGGTGACGCGAAGACCACCGCCATGGGGCCCGAGCACAAAGAAGCGATCGGCAGCCTTGAGGATGATGTATCCGGTACCGAAGGACCAAGCGAAGACGAGGACGATGCCCTGAAGCTGCACGAAAGCCTGGCTCAACCGACTGCCGGTCACCAGCGCCTCTTCGGGACCGAACAGGGCGACGGCCAGCGTTCCGAACATGCCCGCGAAGCCGTGGACCGGAATCGCGCCCAGGGGATCGTCGATCTTCAGGATATCTTCCAGAAGGATGGTCGCAAAATGCACGACGACACCGGCGAGCACTCCGATGAAGAAGGCAGCCTGGGGCGTCATGATGTCGGCCCCCGCGGTGATCGCCACAAGGCCGCCCAACGTGCCGTTGATCGACGACACGGGGCGAAACACGCCCATCCCGATGCGACCGATGATCATCAAGGAAAGACCGCCGCCCGCACCCGCCACAACGGTGTTCGCCACGACCTGAGCGAATTCCGTGGTGCCCGTCAGGACAGAGCCGCCATTGAAGCCGATCCACCCGACCCAGAGGATGACGACGCCACATGTGGACAGGACCGGCGAATGGCCATGCAGCACGCGAGCCTTGCCGTTCTCGTCGTACTTGCCGATTCGGGGCCCGAGGATGACGACGGCGGCAAGGGCGACCCAAGCACCGACAGAATGCACGACCGTGGAGCCAGCGAAATCCATGAAACCGAGGGATTTCAGGAACGGCTCATTGTCTGTGTTGAGCAGATCGCCCCAGGCCCAATGGCCCGCGACCGGATAGATCAGCAGGGCAATCGCGACGGTCGAGATGAGGTAGCCGTTGATCGCCATCCGCTCGGCAACGGCGCCCGACACGATGGTGGCAGCGGTGCCGCAGAACATCATCTGGAAGACGAAAAAGGTCACGTCCCAGCCTTCGAAGGCCCCGAAGAACAGCATATCGGGCTGCCACCCCCAGATGCCGTTCCCGCTGATCCCGAACATGAGCATGTAGCCGAAGGCCCCGAACAGGCAGACCGACACGATGAAATCCATCAGGTTCTTCTGGGCCACGTTCACGGAATTCTTCGACCGGACTTCCCCGGCTTCGAGCAGCAGGAACCCGGCCTGCATCAGGAAGACGAGCGCCGCCGCGGTGATCGTCCAGACATGATCGAGGTCGGTCTGAAGGGCGAGACGGTCGGCCGGGCCTTGGGCAAAGGCCACCGCGGGAAAAATCGCCGACCCCATTGCGAGCGCAACCGTTCTGATCATCTGCCTGGCCTCCACCATCGCTGTGATGTGGGGCCTAAGGCAAAGGTCTTGCCAAACATTTAACCGGCGCGCGCGTCACGCCATAGCCCGGCGCTTTTCGTCATGTCAGGGGTTTGGCTGGTGGGTGGTGAGGGGCTCGAACCCCCGACATCCTCGGTGTAAACGAGACGCTCTACCAACTGAGCTAACCACCCACGCGTTGCCCGGATACCGCCTTGGCCGGATGGCATCAAGGGCGTGCGTCGGGCCAATCGGAGAGAATCGGCGTCAAGCGGCGCTCCATGCCCCGGGCCAAGTGGAACGCGATGCCCTGCCCGCCGACCAGTTGAGATATTGCCGCCCTCGGAAGCCCGAGGACGATCGTCCGCAGCATCCGCGCCGTCATGCCGTGCGTCACGAGGATCGTCGGTCCGGCAAGATCCGCCAGAAACGACCGGCACCGCTCTTCCAGCGCATCGAACCCCTCGCCACCGGGCGCGGCCCCGTAGAGGTCGAGCAGGTCGGCATCGGCCGACATACCGGGGCTTTGCCGGATGGTCTCGACCGCGACGCCGGTCCATTCCCCAACCTCGATCTCGCGCAGGCGCGAGTCGGTGCGGGGCGGCGTCCCGAACGCCAGCTCGGCTGTCGTGCTGGCGCGGGGTTGCGGGCTGCTCAGCAGGGCATGGCCTTTCGGCCCGATCCCCATACGTGCGAACATCGAACCAAGGGCGAGCGCCTGCGCACGCCCCCGGGCGGTCAGCGCCGAATCGCGTGCCCCCTGCCAGCGGCCCTGCAGATTCCATTCGGTTTCGCCATGGCGGAACAGGATCAGTTCGGGCAAATCAGCCAACGCGCATTCCGGACAAGAAGGGAAATGGTGGGTGATAAGGGATTTGAACCCCTGACATCTTCGATGTGAACGAAGCGCTCTACCACTGAGCTAATCACCCATTCCATGGGCGGCTTTAGGCGATGGCGCAGAAGGGATCAAGTCCGCTTGTGGCAAATTTCCCCGCTCGTCCGAGGGTCCACAGGGTTCGGCGAAAATGGGGCAGAGTGGAACTTTTCCGCCCAAATTGGCGTTTAGACCTCTGAATCGTAGCGTGACTGCAAGGCAAAAAGACGAAAATCCATTGAATGTCTTGACTCATACCCCCCTCGCCGCACAGTCGGCGTTAATTACCGAAACTCTGCTTAAGGACACGACATGACCCGCGCACTCACTCTCGCCGCCGCCATCGCCGTAGCAACTGCAACCACCGCTGCCGCCGGCAACACTGCTCCCGCTCCTGTGGAACCGCAGGTCATCGTCTCCGACACCTCGTCGTCGGCCGGCGAAGGCTACATCGTTCCGCTACTCTTCCTGGTGTTCCTGGCGAACGCTTTGGGCAACTGAGCCGACTTGACGATCCGGCCCTTGGGGCCAAGAGGAAGGGCCCTTCGGGGTCCTTTTTCTATTGAGATGGACCGGTCGCATGGACCTGCAACAGATACTGGACGATATCGCCACCGAGGTGGCGTCACTCCCCGATCTGGGGCGGGTGGCGACCTATATCCCCGAACTGGCCGATGTGGACCCCGGTCATTTCGGCCTGGCGATCGCGCTCCCTGATGGTCGGGTCCTGACCAGTGGCGAAGCCGATGCGCCGTTCTCGATCCAGTCGGTCTCCAAGGTCTTCACGCTCGCCCTGGCCCTTGGCCGTCTGGGCGAGCTTTTGTGGCACCGGGTCGGTCGAGAGCCATCGGGCCATGCCTTCAACTCGATTCTCCAGCTCGAACAGGAGGCGGGAATCCCCCGTAACCCGTTCATCAATGCCGGTGCAATCGTCGTGACCGATGCGATTCTGGAGGGTCGCCAGCCCCGCGAGGTTCTGGGGGAATTGCTGCGCTTCATCCGGGGCGCGACCGATGACGAGGATATCCGCATCAATGATCGGGTCGCCGCCTCCGAGCAGGCGCATGGTCATCGCAACATGGCCTTGGCGCAGTTCATGGCGGCCCATGGAAACCTGCGCAATCCGGTCGAGATGACCTGCGGCACCTATTTCCACCAATGCGCCATCGAGATGTCGTGCCGCCAGCTGGCCTGCGCCGGGCGGTTCCTGGTCGGGGGGCCGGGTATGCCCCGGCTCATCGCGCCGGCACGGGTGCGGCGGATCAATGCGCTGATGATGATGTGCGGCCATTACGACGCATCGGGCGACTTTGCGTTCAACGTCGGCCTGCCCGCCAAGAGTGGGGTCGGAGGCGGCATCCTGGCCATCGCGCCGGGGCGCGCATCCATTGCCGTCTGGTCCCCGGGGCTGAACGCCAACGGAAACTCTCTCCGCGGCACCTATGCGATCAAGCGGTTGACCGAGATGACGGGCTGGTCCGTCTTCGGCTAGGCCGGACGGCGGACGCGAAAAGGGCCCCACGAGGGGGCCCTTTCCTTGATCTGGTGGATCAGTGGGCAGTGGCGGCCTGGCCCCCACCCTGCGCCGCCTTGGCGGCCAGCGCAGCAGCCTCTTCGGCGGCCTCGTCCCATTCGATCGGCTCCGGCGTCTTGGTCAGGGCCAGTTTCAGAACCTGCGACACGTGCTTCACGGGCACGATCTTGAGCCCGTTCTTCACGCTGTCGGGTAATTCGGCCAGGTCCTTCTCGTTCTCCTCGGGGATGAGAACGGTCGTGATCCCGCCCCGAAGTGCGGCCAGAAGTTTCTCTTTCAGACCGCCGATGGGCATCGCATTGCCGCGAAGCGAGACCTCGCCGGTCATGGCGATATCGCGACGCACCGGGATCCCCGTCAACGACGACACAATGGACGTCACCATGGCCAGACCGGCCGACGGCCCGTCCTTGGGTGTGGCGCCGTCGGGCACGTGGACGTGGATGTCCATGCTGTCGAACTTCGGCGGCTTGATCCCGATCTGCGGCGCGATGGAGCGGACATAGCTGCTGGCGGCGTCGATGCTTTCCTTCATCACGTCGCCCAGTTTGCCGGTCGTCTTCATCCGCCCCTTCCCGGGGAGTTTCAGCGCCTCGATGTGCAGCAGGTCGCCGCCGACACTGGTATAGGCAAGCCCGGTGACCACCCCGACCTGATCCTCCATCTCGGCCAGGCCGTAGCGGTACTTCTTGACGCCAAGGAAATCGTTCAGGTTTTCCTTCGTCACGTTCACCGACTTGTCCTTGCGCCCGACGATGCGGGTCACGGCCTTGCGGGCGATCTTGGCAAGCTCACGCTCCAGGTTCCGCACGCCCGCCTCCCGGGTGTAGGTGCGCACCATCTCCTGCAGGACATCGTCCGAGATCGAGAATTCGCCCTTGCGCAGGCCGTGGTTCTTGATCTGCTTGGGCAGCAGGTGCTGCTTGGCGATCTCGACCTTCTCGTCCTCGGTGTAGCCGGCCAGACTGATGATCTCCATCCGGTCAAGAAGCGGGCTCGGCATGTTGTAGGAGTTGGCCGTCGTCAGGAACATCACGTTCGACAGGTCATATTCGACTTCGAGGTAGTGATCGACGAAGGTCCCGTTCTGTTCGGGGTCCAGCACCTCCAACATGGCCGACGCGGGGTCGCCCCGGAAATCCTGACCCATCTTGTCGATTTCATCGAGCAGGATGAGCGGGTTGGTCGTCTTGGCCTTTTTCAGCGCCTGGATGATCTTGCCGGGCATGGAACCGATATAGGTCCGACGGTGACCGCGAATCTCGCTCTCGTCGCGCACACCGCCGAGCGAGATGCGGATGAACTCGCGCCCCGTGGCCTTGGCGACCGACTTGCCAAGCGACGTCTTGCCGACACCCGGAGGTCCGACAAGGCAGAGGATCGGGCCCTTCAGCTTGGCCGAACGCGCCTGAACCGCCAGATACTCGACAATCCGTTCCTTGACCTTCTCAAGACCGTAGTGATCCTTATCAAGGACTTCCTGGGCCTTGTTGATGTCCTTCTTGACGCGCGACTTGGTGCCCCACGGGATCGACAGCATCCAGTCGAGGTAGTTGCGCACCACCGTCGCCTCGGCCGACATGGGGGACATGTTGCGCAGCTTCTTGAGCTCCGCATCCGCCTTGTCACGGGCTTCCTTGGACAGCTTGGTCGCGTTGATGCGGCCTTCGAGTTCGGCCACCTCGTTCTGGCCATCCTCGCCGTCGCCCAGTTCCTTTTGAATGGCCTTCATCTGCTCATTCAGGTAATATTCGCGCTGCGTGCGCTCCATCTGGTTCTTGACGCGGCTCTTGATGCGCTTTTCGACCTGCAGGACGGACATTTCGCCCTGCATCATGCCATAGACCTTCTCGATCCGGTCGGACACGGTCAGCATTTCCAGCAGTTCCTGCTTCTGCCCGACCTCGATCCCGAGGTGGCCAGACACCAGATCGACCAGCTTGGCCGGGTCCTTGGCTTCCGACACGGCGCCAAGCGCCTCTTCGGGGATGTTCTTCTTGACCTTGGCGTAGCGCTCGAATTCCTCGGCCACGCTGTTGATAAGCGCGTCGATGGTCGCATCGTCGCCCCGCACTTCGGTCAGGGTCGTGGCTTCGGCCTCGAAGAAGCTTTCGTTGTCGATGAAGCGCGTGATCTTGACCCGGCGACGCCCCTCGACCAGCACCTTTACGGTCCCGTCAGGCAGTTTGAGCAATTGCAGCACATTGGCCAGCACACCGACGCGGTAGATCCCGTCGGTCCCCGGCTCATCCGCCGAGGGGTCGACCTGGCTGGACAGCAGGATCTGCTTGTCCTGGGCCATCACCTCCTCGAGGGCGCGGACCGAGCGGTCCCGTCCCACGAAAAGCGGCACGATCATGTGGGGGAAGACCACGATATCGCGCAGCGGCAGCACGGGATGTATTGAATTCGTCATCATCTATCCTTTCGCAAAGGCCCCGTGCCCCGAACGCGGCGGCTTGGGGGCCCTTCGTTGTCCTGCTCTAATTGGGGTGATCTGACAGCGACTTCAACGGCAGCCGTTCTGGCAATCGTTCCCGGTTGGTTCATGACTCTAGGGGGCCATTCGGGCGGCGCAAGGGGAAGCATTGCATTCGCGACAGGTTTTAGCCGGGCGGCAACGGGCTTCCCGCGATGCGGCGACTTGGCCGAAACGGGCCAATCAGGGCCTTCGCGCCACTTTGTTCGCGACCGGGAACCAATGCTGCGCAGAAATCCGGCCGTTTCGCGACGGTTGTCGTCAAGTTTATTAGGATACTACTTATTAACCAATATCTTAAGCATGTTTCAGAGGATTTGCGGGTCTTCCAATCTTCGCTACACTGAGGTCACGACGCCGCCCGAATCCCGGTGCTTGATGCTGGGTAACGACACAGTCCCCATCTGCGAGTCCCTCGTGATCCACGCCACGTTCCCAACCGGCCCCCTTGCCCCCGTCCAGGCGATCCCCGTCGCCCATGTCCGGGACCTGCGTGCCGCGCAGATGGCGGCGGCGCGGGCCGAGAAACTTGCGGCGTCCCGGGCTCTCAAGCGGACGCACCACATGCGCGGCCATGTCCGGCGGGTCCAGCCGGTCTGGGACTCCGGGCCTGCGACGAATCTGCTGGCGCTGGCCTTGGCTGAATACGCCCGCATCGGCAACTTTCAGGGCGCCCTCGTTGGCAGCCCGGACTTCATCAGCCGCCTCGACGACAGCGGCGCCCTGACCTTTCGGCATCGCGACGGCAACATCCTGGGCACGTTCGAGCGCAAGAAGGCGAACATCCGCATTCGAGGTGCCGAGGCCGGGATGGTGATGCGCGATGTCGTGTCGCTGTTCTGCGACGGCCCGGCCGGACGCCCGGAACTGGCGACGATCGGCGCGCGCGGACGCACCGTCCACATGGCCAAGTCAAGCCTCTGGGGTGACCGCACGATGCGCTATGCCTGCATGGAACAGGGTGTCTCGGGAAGCGGCAAACCCGAGGCGACGCTGCTGCTGCGCCCGCTTGCCGCGCCGGTCCTTGTCCTGACGGACCCCATCGAGCTGCCGAGCCGCCGCGTCCTTAGCGCCTGAACCACCCCTGCTTACCGAAAACGCCGCGCCCGTTTCCGAGCGCGGCTTTTCTTTGCCCCGAAGGCTGTACCGTTACCGGAACTGCCGCGCGATGATCGGCAAGGCGCGTTCGGCCCGTCCCAACTCACCCGCGTCGAAACCGTCGCTATGCTCCATCCAGGACACGCCAAGAGCGCTCTTGCCGCGCAGGAACGCCCCCTGCCCCGGAACATATTTGCCATAGAGCTCCTCGACCCGGTTCAACACGTGGCTGCCGGGCGCGCGATAGCCGATCTTGACGCCGCCGCCATGGCGAGTGCCATTGCTGCCGGCCCGACGCTCACGCGGATAATTCGGATCGCTCGGCATCTGGGAGATGCTGCCCGCGTTGCGCCAGCCCGTCCGGCTCGAATTGCCTCCCCAATCCTCGTAGGACGTCATCTTGTAGTCCATCGACAGAAGGATCCCCATCCAGAGCGAAAGCTCCAGCGACTCGGCCGCCCTGACGTGACTGGGAACTCGGCTGCTCATCGGGGCGTCTTGGATGAAGCGGCTTCGGCCCAGGGCAGCCGCCACAGCGTTCCTGTCGGCCTGCGACAGGGACGAAGAGCGCAGGTTTCTGGCCATCGTCAAAAGGAAGCTGGAATGCGCCCGGACCCAGGTATCGAGCTCCAGAAAGAACTTCATCTCCGACTTCATCTCGGTCATCGCGGCCTGGAACGGGTTGGAGGTCAGTCCCGATGCGGCGGCGTTCGTCAGCGACTTGCTGATCTTGCCGGTCACGAAATCGAAGGCCTCGCCCAACATGTAGCGCGATGCTTCGCTGTCGAGCACGTGGTCGGCGGCCCGGTACAACAGCCGCTGGTTGCCGCGCAGAACAAGGCGCAGCGACGCATCGCCGACGGCCCGTGACAGGGTCGCGTGGCCCATTCGCGCCGTCATCCAGCCCCCGACGGGGATGGTGACGGCGATGCTGATGAGGCTCGCGAAAAGCTCGGCCCGGGCCCTGTCCGAGGCCTGTTGCCTTTCGATGGTGCCCTTCACCGCATTGAAGGCGTCGCTGTAGGCGCTGGAGAGCGGATTCCGCCAGTGCAGCATATGCTGTCCGTGCGCCCAATTGGTATCTGCTTCAAGATCGGCGACGGTATAGGAACCGCCAGAACCGGAACGTGGTGCCATTGAGAAATCTCATTTTCAAAGTATCTATGGCGCGCAGTTAACGCCAAGACAGCTTGCGAATGCAACCTGTTTGGCCGGGTGTCCGGGCCGTTGTTTCCGTCTGCGGACCAGCCGGTCACATGGGTGATATCTGTTCCCCGAGCAGGCTCTAGACGGGCTCGATATCACCCGCCGCCCGCAAGGCGTGAAACCCCGATTCCCACGTCGCGAAGGTGCCTTCGGCGATGGCTGCGCGCATCTCGGCCATGATCTGCTGGAAATAATGCAGGTTGTGCCAGGTCAGAAGCATGCCCCCGATCATCTCTTGCGAGCGGATCACGTGGTGCAGGTAAGCGCGGGAATACCCGGTGCAGGCGGGGCAACCGCAAGCCTCGTCCAGGGGGCGCGGGTCGTCCGCGTGGCGGGCGTTGCGCAGGTTGACCTGACCGCGCCGCGTCCACCCCTGCCCGGTGCGCCCCGACCGCGAGGGCAGGACGCAATCCATCATGTCCACACCGCGCTTGACGGCGCCCACGATATCGTCGGGCTTGCCCACCCCCATCAGGTAGCGTGGCTTGTCTTCGGGCAGCTGTCCCGGCGCGAAATCCAGCACGTCGAACATCGCCTCCTGCCCCTCGCCCACGGCCAACCCGCCGATGGCATAGCCTTCGAACCCGATGGCGCGCAGGGCCGCGGCGCTCTCGGCCCGCAATTCCGGGTCGAGGCCGCCTTGCTGGATGCCGAACAGCGCGTGACCAGGCCGGTCGCCAAAGGCCGCGCGCGACCGCGCCGCCCAATCCATCGACAGCCGCATCGACGCGGCGATCCGGTCGCGGTCGGCGGGCAAGGCGGGGCATTCGTCGAAGCACATGACGATGTCGCTGCCAAGAAGACGCTGGATCTCCATCGACCGCTCGGGAGTCAGGCGGTGCCTGGACCCGTCGATATGGCTTTTGAACGTCACACCATCCTTGTCGAGCTTGCGCAGCGCGCCAAGGGACATGACCTGAAACCCGCCGGAATCGGTCAGGATCGGTTTGTCCCAGTTCATGAAATGATGCAGCCCGCCCAACCGGTCGATCCGCTCGGCCGTGGGGCGCAGCATCAGGTGATAGGTGTTGCCCAGAAGGATGTCCGCCCCCGTGGCGGCAACCGACTCGGGCAGCATCGCCTTGACCGTCGCCGCCGTGCCCACGGGCATGAAGGCAGGCGTCCGGATGTCGCCCCGCGGGGTCGAGATGACGCCGGTGCGGGCCTGACCGTCGGTGGCGCCGAGCGCAAAACTGAATCGCTTGCCCATCTGGGGGTCCTTTTGCTTCGGCCGGAGGGAACCGGCGGCACCTTGCCCGAACACCGGCAAGATCGCGCTGCCCCATAGCAGCCTCGTTACAGGCCTGTCACCCTTCTGGCGGGCCGCCGCGCAACCGGGATCGGGCATCGGCGGTCGATGGCCCATCCCGAAGTCGCGATGGAACGGGCCCTTCATTCGGGACGTTTCCCCCATAGCTCGACAGAGCAGCCCCCGCCCGGGTTACCGGACAAGGGGGCAGAGCAGATAAAAAGGAGACTACCCATGAAACGTCATTTGACGCTGATGATCCTTCCGCTTCTGGCCACCCCGGCCTTTGCGGGAAACATCGCCCCGCCGCCCGCCCCGCTGGAACCGGCCCCCGTGTTCGTCGACCCTGCCCCCGTCGGATATGATTGGAGCGGTTTCTCGGTCGGTGCACAGATCGGTTACGCAGACGCGAACGCCACCGGCGGCCTCGAGGGCGAGGGCGCGATCGGCGGTTTGCGGGCCAACTATGACCTCGATCTGGGCAATTGGGTCGTTGGCGCCGGGATCGACTATGACACCACGAACATTGATCTGAGCGGCGCAGCCACCGTCGACAACGTTCTGCGGGTCAAGGGCCGTGCGGGCATTGATGGCGGCCGCAACCTCTACTACGCGACCGCCGGCTACGCCCAGGCCGAAACCGATCTGATCGGTGACGGCGACGGATATTTCGCGGGTCTCGGATACGAGGTTTTCGTGACCGACCAGCTGACCGTCGGCACCGAGGTGCTTTATCACGAGTTCGATGACTTCGACGGCGCCCCCGGTGTCGAGGCCGACGCCACCACGGCGCAGGTCTCGCTCAACTGGCGGTTCTGAAACCGTCTGCCTCGGGCGCCGGAAAACAGCGCCCGGGGCATCTTCCCTCTTTGACGACAAGCGCTTAGACTGCGTCTTAGGGGGACGTTCGGCAATGCTTTACGACAGATGCGCCGAGATCGAGGCGCTGTCCGACGCGGATGCCGTCTGGCGCAGGGCAATCGACATCCTGGCGGACGAAGGCATCCCGGTGGTTATGCACCTGGCCTCTGCTCCGGACCGCAGCGACGTGCGGGTGATGACCACGACGCCAGAGATCCACGCCGCCGTGCCGCCCGCAGACGATCCGTTTCTGGAGCATTGTTGCAGCAGTTACCGGATCACCCACACCGGCGCCGCTTTTCTCGACGATTATCCCTATCTTCCCGACATCGCGCGCGACTTCATCAAGGCCGCCGTGTCCCATGGATTTCGGTCCGGCCTCGGCATTCCCATGCGGCTGGAAGGCTCGCCCCGATTTGGCGGATTCAACCTGGGCAGCCCGTTGGACAGGGTCGCATTCGAGGCGCAGATCATCCCGCGCGAAGAGGAGTTCCGCCTGTTCTGCCTTGTCGTTCACCGCAGGCTTGAGGAATTGTCGACGCCGCCGCCCGTGGAGGGGGAAGACCTTTTCCGGCACCTCCTCCTGTCGCCGCCGGCGTCCCGCCTTGACGCGCTCAGCCCTCGGGAGCGCGAGGTTCTCTATCTTCAGGCGCGGGGCCTGTCCCGCAAGGAAGTCGCGCGCATGTGCGGCATTTCCCCCCATACCGTCGCCGAATACACCGCCAACGCCTATCGCAAGACGGGCATCCGCAACCGGGCCGAGGCGGCACGGGTCGTTTTCGGCGCCTGATGCGCCCTGCGGGCCTGCGCCCCCCTTTACCCGGCAGCGCACAATCCTTATCTTTTCACTCGACAACTGTTGGGACATCCGATGACTGCTGAGCAGAATGACCGCCTCGAAGGGACGCCGCTGATCGCGCCGTCGACGACCGATCACCCGCTGCACGAACCCGTGGTCGAGGCGTGCCGGTCGGTGTTCGACCCGGAAATCCCGGTGAACATCTTCGACTTGGGCCTCGTCTATACCATCGACATCGGGTCCGAGAATGACGTCCGCGTTCTGATGACCCTGACCGCGCCCGGCTGTCCCGTGGCGGGCGAGATGCCCGGTTGGGTGGCCGATGCCGTGTCCTCCGTGCCCGGCGTCAAGACCGTCGATGTCGACCTCGTGTGGGAGCCGCCCTGGGGCATGGAGATGATGTCCGACGAGGCCCGCCTGGAACTGGGCTTCATGTAGACCACCCCCGCACCCCTTGAGCGTGGACCCGAGGAGGCCTAGGTTCAAGTCAAAGGAGCGCCAAGATGTTCGCTATCCCCGGCCAATCCCCCGTGACCGTGACCCCCGCTGCCGCGGCTCAGATTGCCCGCCTCATGACCCGGCAGAAGGCCGCGGGGCTGCGCATCGGCGTCAAGAAGGGCGGCTGCGCGGGCATGGAATACACCATGGACTATGTGACCGAGATCGAGCCGCACGACGAAGTGGTCGACCTTGACGGCGGTGCGCGGGTTATGATCGCGCCCATGGCGCAGATGTTCCTGTTCGGCACGGAGATCGACTACGAGACGTCCCTGCTGGAATCGGGCTTCAAGTTCCGCAATCCCAATGTCGTCGACGCCTGCGGTTGCGGCGAGTCGATCAAGTTCGACGAGTCTCTGGGCACCTCCACCTGATCGCGCTATCCCCTGTGCAAACAGGAGGATCCCATGACGAAGAAAATCGCCGCCGGAAACTGGAAGATGAACGGGCTGGTGTCCGATCTCTCGGACATCCTCGATATCGACAGACAGATCGAAGGGCTGGAGTGCACCACGGTGATCTGCCTGCCCGCGACGCTGCTCTATGCGTCTGACGGCGATCCGCGTCAGCGGGTGGAGATCGGTGGCCAATACTGCCACCCCGCCGCGTCCGGCGCGCATACGGGCGACATTTCCGCGCCCATGCTCGCCGACGCGGGCGCCACCTGGTGCATCACCGGCCATTCCGAACGTCGGACCGACCGGAACGAGACCGACGCCGACGTGCGCGCCCAGACCGAGGCCGTCTGGGCCGCAGGCATGACCGCGATCCTCTGCATCGGCGAGACGCTGGCGCAGCGCGAGGCGGGCGAAACGCTTGCCGTCCTGACCGCGCAACTTGCCGGATCGCTGCCCGAAGGGGCCACCGCCGACAACACCGTCCTTGCCTATGAACCCGTCTGGGCCATTGGCACGGGCAAGGTCGCCAGCCCCGAACAGGTGGCCGAAGTCCACGACGCCCTGCGCGCGCAGGTCGGGGCGGACATGAGCCTGCTCTATGGGGGGTCCGTGAAGGCCGCCAATGCCGCCGAGATCTTTGCCCTCGCCAACGTCAACGGCGGGTTGGTGGGCGGGGCCAGCCTCAAGGCCGCGGATTTCGTGCCCATCGTGCAGGCCCTTGCGGCGTCCTGACGGGGCACGACCATCGCCGAGACAAATGACGGGCGGGCATCGCAAGGATGCCCGCCCGTTCGTCTATTTGATGATGAGTTCCGGTCCCATGACCAGCGTCGGCAACCAGGTCGAGATCGCCGGAATATAGGTCACCATGATCAGGAAGATGAACAGCACGCCAAGGAACGGCAGGGCCGCCTTGACCACGGCCATCATCGACATGCCCGCCACGCCCGACGTCACGAAGAGGTTCAGGCCGACCGGCGGGGTGATCATCCCGATTTCCATGTTCACCACCATGATGATGCCCAGATGGATCGGGTCGATTCCCAGTTCGATGGCAATAGGGAACACCAGCGGCGCGACGATGACCAGAAGGCCCGATGGCTCCATGAACTGACCGCCGATCAGCAGGATGACGTTCACCATGATGAGGAAGGTCACCGGCCCCAGACCCGCGCCGAGCATGGCGTTGGCGATGGACTGCGGGATCTGCTCATCCGTCAGGACGTGCTTGAGGATCAACGCGTTGGCGATGATGAACATCAGCGTGATGGTCAACTTGCCCGCATCCAGCAGGGTGTCGCGCGTGTCGCGGTGGAAGAACGCCGTGATGAGGGCCTGCGGATGCGACAGCAGCGATTTCGGCGTCCCCATCGGGGCATCCATGCCCTCGGCCACGGCCGCGCCCACCGATTGCGCGGGCTTCGCGGCCAGCGGGCCGATGTCGCGATAGACGAACATGGCCACGATGAAGGCATAGACCGATGCGACGGCCGCAGCCTCGGTCGGCGTGAAGATCGCGCCGGTGACCCCCGGAATGCCATAGATCCCGAGCATGATGATCGCAATCAGCATCAGGCCCCAGAACGCCCCCCGGAACGATGCGCCGACCTCGGCCCATCCGGCGAAGTCGCCCTTCGGCATGTTCCGCTTCACGGCGATGATATAGATCGCGACCATCAGCATGAAACCGGCCAGAAGGCCCGGGATGACGCCTGCAAGGAACATGCGCCCGACCGACACATCGGTGGCCGAGGCATAGACCACCATCACGATGGACGGCGGAATCAGGATGCCGAGCGTGCCCGCGTTGCAGATCACGCCTGCCGCGAACTCCTTGGTATAGCCCGCCTGCTTCATCGCCGCGATGACGATGGTGCCGATGGCGACCACGGTGGCGGGCGACGACCCCGACAGGGCGGCGAACATCATGCAGGCAAAGACGCCCGCGATGGCGAGGCCGCCCCGGAAATGCCCGACGCAGGCGATGGAGAAGCGGATGATCCGCCGCGCCACGCCGCCCGTCGACATGAAGCTGGACGCAAGGATGAAGAACGGAATGGCGAGCAAGGTATAGTGCCCGGCCATCGCTTGATAGAAGGACTGCGCAATCGAGGCGAGCGAGGTGTCCGAAAAGGCCAGCAGGAAGACGATCGAGCTGAACCCGAGGGAGACCGCAATCGGCACGCCAAGCAGCAGCAGGCCGACGATCATCACGAAGAGAAGAACGACTTCCATGGCTCAGGCCCCCTGACGCTTGAGAGTTTCGGCGGCCTCGGCCACCTCGTCTTCGGCTTCGTGGCTGACGATCAGCGACGACCGCGTGCCCCGGGCGACGGCCACGACGGCCTGGACGACACGGAACAGGATCAGGGCGGACCCGAAGGGCAGGATGAAATAGGGCACGACGCGCGGCATCTTTTCATAGACCTCGCCTTGGTTGATCAATGGCTCCAGCCAGCCGAACAGCCAGCGGAGCGGCGGCACCTGGTCGGTCACATACCATGCCTGATCGCGTGTGTTTTCCCACCCGGTCGGGAACCACTGCCCCGACGTGCGGTCGAGTGCGGCAAACGGCGCCCAATAATCCCACGACCCCTTGAGGAGCAGGAAGGCATAGGCAATCGTCACCGCCCCCGCCAGCAGGGCACAGATGCGCTTGCCCCGGTCCGGCAGCAGGTTCGTGACCGCGTCCACCCCAAGGTGCGACGTGATCTTGAAGGCATAGCTGACGCCAAAGATCACCAGCCAGGAGAACAGGATCAGGATGACTTCGAGCGACCAGATCAGGGACGAGTTGAAGGCATAGCGCAACACGACATTCACGAAGGCAAGCAGCGTCATTAATCCAAGGAGGACCGCAATGGCCGTCTCCTCGAATTCATGGACGAAGCGCCCGATCCGGCCTTTCGGCTCAAAACGTGTTCCCATGATCACCCCTCCCCTGGACGAAATCCGGTCGCGCGCCCCCGGGATACGGGGACGCGCTGTCTTTGGGCCGTGAGGCCCGGGCTTAGTTCGAGTAGCTCGCGGCGGCGTCGATGACGTCCTGGCCAATGCCTTCGGCAAACTGCGCCCAGACCGGCTTCATGGCCTCGACCCATGCGGCCCGCTGCTCGGGGGTCAGCTGGCGGACGACGCCGCCGGCGGCCAGGATCTGCTCCTTGGCTTCCTCGTTGACGCGGGTCGACTCGGAGTTGCGGGCCTCGGTCACCTCGTTGAGGATCGTCAGGAACTGATCCCGCACATCCGCGTCAAGGCTGTCGAGCCAATCGACGGGCGCCACGACCAGATAGTCGATGATGCCGTGGTTGGTCTCGGTGATGCCGTCCTGAACCTCGAAGAACTTCTGGCCGTGGATGTTCGACCAGGTGTTCTCCTGCCCGTCGACAACGCCCGTCTGGAGCGCGCCGTAAACTTCGGCAAAGGCCATCGGCTGCGGCGAGGCGCCGATCGCTTCCATCTGGGCGACCAGAACGTCGGAGGGCTGAACCCGGAACTTCAGGCCGTTGGCATCCGTCGGCAGCTCCAGCGGGACGCTTGCAGACATCTGCTTCATGCCGTTGTGCCAGAAGCCGAGGCCCTGAAGGCCGCGACGCTGCATGGAATCGAGCAGTGCCTGACCGTCCTCGGAGCTCTGATAGGCGTCGACCGCGTTGATGTCCTTGAACATGAAGGGCAGGTCGAAGACCTGGAAGACCTTGGTGATCGGCTCGAAAAGCGACAGAGACGGCGCGGCAAGCTGCACGTCGCCCTGAAGCATCGCCTCGAGCACCTGTTCGTCGGTATAAAGCGTGGAGTTCGGGAAGATCTCCATGCACATCGTGCCGTCCATCTCGGCGTTCACACGCTCGGCCAGAAGGGCGGCAGCAATGCCCTTGGGGTGCCGGTCGGTGTTGGTCACATGCGAGAACTTCACGACGATTTCGCCGTCGTCACAGGCGGCCTGCGCCACTTGTGCGGTCATCGTCAGAGCCAGCGCCACGGCTGTTGTAGTCAGGAACTTCATATCTCTCTCCCTAGAGTCGGCACATCCTCCCGATGCGCTTCTGGGGCAAGGCTACAATCGGAATCGCCGGGGTAAAGATCGAAGTTTGTTGGTGGTTCGACTATAACTTCGTCAATGTCTTACGGGTCGATCTTAAAGCGCTGCATCCGCCCCGTGCGGGTTTTCACACACCCTGATCGGGGCGAAAGTCCTCGGGGCGCAGGGCATGACGCGCCAATTTGTCGTAGAACGTCTTGCGCGGCAGGTCGAGATCGCGGGCGGCGGCGCTCGCCTGCCCCTCGTGACGGATCAGCGTCTCGATCAGGATCGACTTTTCCACCGCGCGCATCCGGTCGGCCAATCCCGCCCGCGGCGTCCCCGGCTCATCCTCAAGGCCCATGGCATAGCGCATCGCGTGGTTCATCAGGCCGCGCGCGTTCCCCGGCCAATCCCGCGCCATCAGCCGCGCCTGAACATCCGGCGGCACCTCGGGCACGGGCAGGTCGGCCTGTTCGCAGGCCTGGGCAAGATAGTGCTGAAACAGCACCGGAATGTCCGTCGGCCGGTCGCGCAGGGGCGGAATGTGGACGCGCAACGCTTCCAGCCGGAACGAAAGGTCGGGAATGACGGTCCGCGACAGGGTGGCGGCCTTCTGGTTCGTCGCCAGCAGCAGGCGCGCCCCGGTTTCGGGCAATTGATGTTGCAACGCGGCGGGCAGCGCGTCGATGTGGTCGATGAAGAGGCTCCCGCCATCGGCCAGCGCCAGCGCCTCGGCCAGGGATACCGCATCGAGCGCCGGGGCCGTCCGCTTGACGAAGGGCCCGCCCGCCCGCTGGCTCATCAGGTGGATGACCTCGGCGACCTTGGAGGTGCCGGTGCCCGGCTCGCCGTGGATCAGCACGGCATCGGTTCCCCGGGCGACGGTGCGCACCGTCTCGCGCAGGGCGATCGACTGCGGCGAGGCCCCGGCCAGCATCCGCGCGGCCACATCGCCACCCTCGAGCGCGCTGCGGGCCTTGCGGGCGGTCAGGGTCGCGCGCCGCAGGTCCAGCGCGCGGCGCACGGTCGACACCAGCTCGTCGGGATCGCAGGGCTTTTCGAGGAAGGCAAAGGCCCCTTCGGCCATCCCGCGCAGGGCCGTTGGCACATCCCCCTCGCCCGTCAGCAGGATCACCGGCAGATCCGGGTCCATCCGTCGCGCCACGGCCAGCAGGTGAAACCCGTCGCGCCCCGGCATCCTGATGTCGCTGACCACGACACCTTGCAGGTCGCGGTCCAGACGGGGTTGCGCGGCCAGATAGCTGCCCGCCTGGACCACCCGCAGGTCCGCAAGCTCCAGCGTCTGGGACAGCGCCTCGCGCACATGGATGTCGTCCTCGACCAGCAGCACGTCGATCATGCGGCATCCTCCTGCGTCGCGGCGACGGGCGGCAAGGTGACCGAGAACTCCGCCCCGTCCCCCGTGTTGCGCCCGCGAATGGTGCCCCCGAAGCCCGCCACGATCCCATAGCTGATCGACAGGCCAAGCCCGAGGCCCGCCCCGACTTCCTTGGTTGTATAGAAGGGGTCGAAGATCTTTTCGCCATTCTCGAGCCCGGTCCCCGTGTCCCGTACCGTCAGGCAGGGCGGATTGTCGGCAAGCGTCACGGTCAGAACCTTTTCGGCGCTCTGCTCCATGGCGTCGATGGCGTTGCCGATCAGGTTGACCAGAACCTGACCCAAGCGCACCTCGCCGCCCATGGCCAGCACGGGACCGGGGTCGAGGATCAGGCGCGTCTCGATCCCGGCCTCGCGCCTGCGCGTCTCGGTGATCTCCAGCGCCGCCTCGACGACGGTGGCGAGGTCGGTTTCGACCGCGTCCTGCGGCTCGGCCCGGGCAAAGGACGACAGGTTGCGGATGATCCGCCCCATCCGCCCCGCCAGGTCGCCGATACGTTGCAGATTGCCGGCCGAGGCTTCGGTGTTGCCGCGTTCCAGAAAGGTCACGGCATTCTGCGCAAAACTGCGGATCGCCATGAGCGGCTGGTTCAATTCGTGGCTTATGCCCGCCGACATCTGGCCCAGGGCCGACAGTTTGCCCGCCTGCACCAGATCGGCCTGCGCGCGCGTCAGACGGGCCTCGGCCTCGCGCCGTTCGCGCACCTCGTCGGTCAGGCGGGCGTTGGCCTCGGTCAGGGCCTGTGTGCGATCCAGCACCCGCGCCTCGAGCTGCATGTTGGCCCGGGCCAGCACGCGCCGCCGCTCCCACAAGAAGATCAGCGCCGCGCCAAGCACCAGAAGCGCCGCTGCCGCCGCCTGCGCCCGGGCCAGGGCCAGTGCGCGGGCCGGGGCGGTATCGAGCAGGACCTCGGCGGTCAGGCCAAGCGTCTCGACCGGGATTTCGAGGTGCAGGGCGTCGCGCGGAATATACCGCCCCGCCTCGATCACGCGGATATCGTGGCCCTGGAACGGACGCAGGTCCTGCGGCGGTGGGCCGGCCAGCAATTCCTCGCGGTTCGAAACGACGACGCGCCCCGCCTTGTCGGTGAAGTAAATCGCGAGCGGGTCGCCGCGCCAACTGCTCTCCAGCGTCGGAAGATCGCGCACCACGGCCACCGCCCCGGCCATGCGGCCATCGCGCCCGAACACCGGCGCACCATGGGCCAGCGACCGCCCCGTCGGCATCGGGCCAAGCCCGAGCGCGCCATGCCGCGTGCGTTGAAACCACTGCGTTCCCGACAGATCGCCGGCTGTGCCTGCCGAGGACGCCAGAACCCGGCCCGTGCGGTCGACGACAACGATGTCGGACGCCCCGGATCGGTCGGCGAAATGCTGAAGCCGAAGGGGCGAGATGCTGACATCGTCGGGGCGCAGAACACCGAACCGAAGGGCCGGATCCTCGGCCAGGATGACGGCCAGATCTCGGGTCCGCTGCAATTCCAGCCGCAGCCTGTCGGCGGCCAGGTCGAGGTCTGAGCGCCCCTTGGCGTCCAGCGCCGTCAGCGCCGTGCCAAGCGTCGTCCACCAGACCGCCGTCGCCAGCAGAGCGGTGGCCAGAACATAGAGCAGGATGGCGAAGGCGCGGTGCATGGGCCGCAGACTAGGGCCTTGGCATCGACGGGCCAAGGGTGCTTGACGCGCCGCCACGCCCCGGCCACCCCTGCGGAATGGAAACCTTCGACCAATGCCCGACCGACCCCGCCTTCGTGCAGGACCCCTACCCCTTCTATGACCGCCTGCGCGCCGCCGGGCCGCTGTCGGTCTGGCGCGACTACGCCATGCCGGTCGCCTCGGGGCACGCTGTCGTGGGCGCGTTGCTGCGCGACCGGCGGTTCGGGCGCGAAGACCCGTTCCCGCCGCCCCGCCCCGACCATCAGGCGGGCTTCTGGGCCATCGAGGATCACTCCATGCTTGAGCTGGAGCCGCCGCGCCACACGCGCCTGCGGTCACAGGTGCTGCGCGCCTTTACCTCCCGCCGCATCCAGGCCCTCGGCCCCGAGATCGCGGCCCTGGCCCACAGCCTGATCGACGCTTTTCCGGCGGGTGAGTTCGACCTGCTCGACGCCTTCGCGCGGCCCCTGCCCGTACGCGTCATCGCCCGCCTTCTGGGCGTCCCCGAGACGGATGCCCCCCTGCTTCTGAGGTGGTCGAATGCGATGGTCGGCATGTACCAGGCACGCCGGACCCAGGCCGACGAAGTGGCCGCCGCAAGGGCCGCCGGCGAATTCACCGCCTATCTGCACGACATCTTTCGCGCGCCACAGCCGGACAGCCTGATCGCGCAGCTTCTGACCGTGTCGACCGAAGGCAAGCTGAGCCCCGAAGAGGTCACGGCGACCTGCGTCCTGCTGCTCAATGCGGGTCACGAGGCGACGGTTCATACCCTTGGCAACGGCGTCGCGGGGCTATGCTCGGCGGGTCTTTGGGGGCACCCCGTCACCGCCGACCTGGTGGAGGAGGTGCTGCGCCATGATGCCCCACTGCACATGTTCACCCGCTACGCGATGGAAGACCTCAGCCTTTTCGGCCACGACTTCGCGCGCGGCGACAGGGTCGGCCTGCTGCTTGCGGCGGCGAACCGCGATCCGGCGGTCTATGACGACCCTGCCTGTTTCGACGTGGCCCGTTATCCCGAGGCGCCCGTCTCGACCAGTTTCGGCGCCGGGCTGCACTTTTGCCTTGGCGCGCCACTGGCGCGCCTGGAACTGCTCGAAGGGCTGCGCGTGCTGGCCGAACGCTGCCCCGGCCTGACGGTGGCCACCCCGCCGCGCTACGCCGACATCTATCATTTCCACGGGTTGGAGCGGCTGGAGGTTCGGCGCTAGCGCGGGCCTATTCGCCCTGACCCTCGAAGAAGTCGCGCGCCAGGTCGGTCCAGCCGCGGGGCAATCCGTGGCCGCCGTCGTGCATGACGAAGCGAACGCGCCCCTCGGCCTCGCAGGAGGCATCCCAGTCGCGGATGCGGAAGCGGTCGTCGATGGTGATCTCGTCCGGGTTCGACCGGCAGCCGTTCCGGTCGCGCGCATAGCCGAGCGAATCCCAGACCGACCCCTGATGCCAGTCACGGATGCCGCGTCCTTCCAAAGGCACCTGCCCGTCGGCAAAGCCATGGACCTGCATCACCGGCAATCCCGCAAGGCCCGCGCATTCCGTGGGGTTCGGGCGACGGAGCGCCCCGGCCACCGACACCATGCCCGCCAGTCTGTCGCCCGCCTCGCAGGCAAAGAGCCAGGCCATCGACCCGCCTGCCGAAAACCCGCTGGCAAAGATGCGGTCTCGGTCCAGCGGAAGGCGCGCGGCCACGTCATCGAGGATGGCCACCGTCAGCGCCACCTCGTCGCGCGGGGCACCGACGCGGGCGGGATTGGAGCGGAAGTTCTGCCCCTCGCGCATAGGCCCGTTGGGCGCGATGAGCAGGTAGCCGCGGTCGGCAAAACTGTCGTTCAATCCGGCGGACCGGAATATCTGCGCCCCCGATCCGCGGTGGCCGTGAAAGAAGATCAACGCAGGGAGCGGCGTCTCCCCGTCCCAATCGTCGGGCACCACAAGATGATATGACCCCTCGCCCACCTCGCAGGCCGCATCGGGGCCGCAGGGGGTGATTTCGGTTTGGGCAAGAGCGGGGCCCGCAAGAAGCAGCAGGGCAAGGATCATACGCATCGCACCAGAGTGCGTGTCCGCCGCGCCGCGTCAACTGCCCGATGATCACGTCACTGAGATTGTGCCTATCGGATCCGGAATTCCGGAGTCCCGCGAAGCTGCGGGTCGCTGGCGATCGACAGGCAATGGCGCAGCAAAAGCCCCATGTCGATGCGGGCCTGCGGACTGTCGGGCATGGTCTGCCAATGCTCTGCCGTGCGCGCCGCAATGGCTTCGGAGCGGCTTGCCCCGTCGAAACCGCTTGCGCGTTCGAGGAAGTCCGGAACGGCTTCGGTCAGGAGCGTTTGGAGCGCCGCATCCTCTACCTCGAGAACCGAAAGGAATCCGCTGCAATAAGCGGTCCCCCGGGTCCAGCCCGAGGATGCACCGGTTTCGCCCATGAGAACGGTCACCCGGTCGGTTTCGGTCTGGGCAAAAGCCGGCCCGGCAATCAGGATCGCGCAGACGACGGACGCGCGTGTCACTCCGCCGCGACCTTGCGGCCCGCGAGCATGGGTTTCAGGTAGCGCCCCGTATGGCTCCCCTCGACCTCGGCGATCTGTTCGGGCGTGCCGGTCGCGACCACTTCGCCGCCGCCGTCGCCGCCTTCGGGACCGATGTCGATCACATGATCGGCGGTCTTCACGACGTCGAGGTTGTGTTCGATCACCACGACCGAATTGCCCTGATCCACCAGTTCGTGCAGCACCTCGAGAAGCTTGCGCACGTCTTCGAAATGCAGACCCGTCGTCGGCTCGTCCAGGATGTAGAGCGTCCGCCCTGTCGAGCGTTTTGACAGCTCTTTCGACAGCTTCACGCGCTGCGCCTCGCCACCTGACAGAGTCGTCGCCTGCTGCCCGACCTTGACGTAGCCCAGACCCACGCGCATCAGCGCATCCATCTTCTCGCGGATTGAAGGCACCGCCTTGAAGAACTCCTGCGCATCCTCGACCGTCATATCAAGAACGTCGGCTATCGACTTGCCCTTGAACAGAATTTCCAATGTCTCGCGGTTGTAGCGCTTGCCTTTGCAGGTCTCGCATTCGACGTAGACGTCGGGCAGGAAGTGCATCTCGATCTTGATGACGCCGTCACCCTGACAGGCTTCGCAGCGCCCGCCCTTGACGTTGAAACTGAACCGCCCGGGCTTGTAGCCGCGCGCCTTGGCCTCGGGCAGGCCCGCGAACCAGTCGCGGATCGGGGTGAAGGCCCCGACATAGGTGGCGGGGTTCGACCGGGGCGTGCGCCCGATGGGCCGCTGGTCGATGTCGATGACCTTGTCCAGATGCTCCAGGCCCTTGATCGTCTCGCAGGGGGCGGGCGTCTGGCGCGCGCCGTTCAGCTTCATGGAGGCCGTCTTGAACAGCGTCTCGATGGTCAGGGTGGACTTGCCGCCCCCCGATACGCCGGTCACTGCGACGAACTGGCCCAAGGGGTAGTCGACCGTGATCCCCTTCAGGTTGTTGCCCGTCGCCTTGACGACACTGACCTTTTTCTTGTTCCCGGCCCGACGCTTGGCGGGCACGGTGATCGCGCGACGACCGGCCAGATAGTCGCCGGTGATGCTGGCGGGGTTCGCCATCAGATCCTTGGGCACGCCATGCGCCACGACGGTGCCGCCATGCACCCCCGCACCCGGGCCGATATCATAGACGTAATCCGCCTCGCGGATCGCCTCTTCGTCGTGTTCGACCACGATGACCGTATTCCCCTGATCCCGCAGGTTCTTGAGCGTGGTCAGCAGGCGGTCGTTGTCGCGCTGGTGCAACCCGATGCTGGGCTCGTCCAGCACGTAAAGCACGCCCGTCAGGCCCGAGCCGATCTGGCTGGCCAGGCGGATGCGCTGGCTTTCGCCCCCCGACAGCGTCCCGGCGTTCCGGCTGAGCGTCAGGTATTGCAGGCCGACGTTGTTCAGAAACCCCAGGCGTTCGCGGATTTCCTTGAGGATGGCACGGGCGATTTCGTTGTTCTGCTTGCTCAGTTGCCCGGGCACCGCCTCGCACCAGTCCAAAGCCTCGCGGATGGACATCTGCACCACCTGCCCCACATGCAGCTTGCCGATCTTGACGGCCAGTGCTTCGGGCCGCAGGCGATAGCCCTCGCAGGCACCGCAGGGGCGGTTGTTCTGGAAGCGCTCGAACTCTTCGCGGACCCAGTTGCTGTCGGTTTCCCGGTAGCGGCGTTCCATGTTGGGGATGACCCCCTCGAAAACGCGCGTCACCTCGTAGACGCGGCCGCCCTCGTCATAGCGGAACTTGATCTTCTGGGACCCGGAGCCGCGCAGGAAAACGGTCTGCACCTGTTCCGGCAGGTCCTTCCAAGCCAGCTTCTTGTCGAAGCCATAATGCTTGGCGATGCTGTCGATGGTCTGGATGAAATAGGGGGACTTGCCCTTGTTCCAGGGCTCGATCGCCCCCTTGGCGAGCGTCAGCGTGACATCGGGCACCACCAGACGTTCGTCGAAGAACAGCTCCATTCCCAAGCCGTCACAGGTGGGGCAGGCGCCGAAGGGCGCGTTGAAGGAAAACAGGCGCGGCTCGATCTCGGGAATGGTGAAGCCACTGACCGGACAGGCGAATTTCTCGCTGAAGGTGATGCGCTCGGCGTCGCCTTCCTTGGGTGCGGTCTCCAGGATGGCGATGCCGTCGGCCAGATCGAGCGCGGTGCGGAAGCTGTCGGCCAGCCGCGTCTCGAGGCCTTCGCGCACGATGATCCGGTCGACCACGACATCGATGTCATGGCGGAACTTCTTGTCGAGGTCGGGCGGGCTGTCGAGGTCGTGGAACTCTCCGTCGACCTTGACCCGCTGGAAGCCCTGCTTGCGCAGCTCCAGCATTTCCTTGCGGTATTCGCCCTTCCGGTCGCGCACGATGGGGGCCAGCAGGTAACCCCGCGTGCCCTCCTCCATCGCCATGACGCGGTCGACCATGTCCTGCACCTGCTGCGCGGTGATCGGCAGGCCGGTGGCGGGGCTATAGGGCGTGCCCGCACGCGCAAACAGAAGGCGCAGGTAGTCGTAGATTTCCGTGACCGTGCCCACGGTGGAGCGCGGGTTCTTGGACGTCGTCTTCTGCTCGATGGAAATGGCGGGCGACAGGCCGCTGATGTGATCCACATCCGGCTTCTGCATCATGTCGAGGAATTGCCGTGCATAGGCCGACAGCGATTCCACATAGCGGCGCTGCCCTTCGGCATAGATCGTGTCGAAGGCGAGCGACGATTTCCCTGACCCCGACAGGCCGGTGATGACCACAAGCTGATCGCGCGGGATGTCGACATCCACGCCCTTGAGGTTGTGTTCGCGCGCGCCGCGCACTTCGATGAATTTCTGTTCGGCCATGTCGCCCCCGAAAGCTGCGCGTCACTACCTAGTCGGCGGGGCGCGGCTTGCAATCCGTTCCACACGGGATTCGGGTGGAACATTTACGGAACGTTTACCACCTGCCCCGGTCCGGCGCCAGCCCGGCCTATCTGTGGCCCCGTGCCAGCCGCAGGCCGGTCCAGACCGACAGGACGCCGCCCAGAAGGGCCGCCGCCCCCGCGACCGTCATCAGCACGCCCAGACCGCCCGTTGCCGCAAAGGCCAGAACCGGCGTGCCGGTGACGGTGCCGAGGTTGCCAAGCTGCGCAATCGCCCCCGTCGCGCGGGCGCGGTCCCCGGGCAGGATGTTGAGCGCCGGGATTGCCGCAAAGCTGGCCCCGGGAATCAGGCCCATGGCGGCGAACCCCACCTCGACCGCGCCCGGCAGGCCGAAGGCCGTTCCCAGAAGGCCGAGCAGGGTGCCCAGGTAGCCCGCCGCCGCGACCTTCCACGGCGCGAACCAGCGACAGACCGCACCACCGGCCAGCGTCGTGGCCAGCGTGACCAGTGGCAGAACGGTCGCAAGCCCCGGCCGTCCAAGCATGTTGGGCACAGTCGCGATTAGTGCGATGAACAGGAATGTGTAGCAGAAAAAGCCAAGCCCGGGCGCGACATAGCTGAGCCGCCCATAGATCGCGCGGTGCATCGCCACCGGCTCAAGAACGACGGCATGGGGCACCGACCGCGGCAACCGCCGCCACAGGACCGCCGCCAGGATCAAGAGGCCCAAGCCATGCAGCGCGAACAGCAGCGGCAGACCCCCTTGCGCCAGAACGAACGGGAACAGCCAGCCCGACAGGGCCAGTGACGCCCCGAAGAACACCGCCCAAAGGCCCATGACCAGCGGCCTGTCCCGCTCGGACGCGGCGGCGGCCATGAGCGGCGGCCCGGCGACCACGAGGCAGAGATGGGCGACCCCCTCCACCACGCGCGTCGCCGCAAAAAGCCAAAGTGGCGGCATCAGTGCCTGGATCCCCGACATCGCGGCCCCGAGGATCAGCCCCGCCAGGAACGTCCGCGCCAGGCCGAACCCCGCCGCCAAAGCCCCCGCCATCGCGCCAAAGACCAAGCCGACCAGCCCGACCAGCGACACCATGAAGGCCACTTGCGGCACCTGCCGATCAAAGGCCACGCCGACCTCGGGCAAAGTCAGGGTGATCTTGCCGAACTGTGCCGCCGCAAAAAGCCCGGCCACGAAAATAAGAGCCACAAGGCCGGGACGTGTGCGTTCCATGACCCCGTCATGACAGCTTCGCGCGTCCTCTGCGACCCCGGTCGATGACCCGGCAATTTCCAAGAAGTCGTCAAAATGTCGCCAGACTTCTTGGGCGATTTGGGGGCCGACGACGAGATTGATTCCGGAAGGCACAGACGTGGAAACGCTCAACAGACTGGCCCATGTGTTCAACACCAATCTGATCCTGAGCATCGGGGTCGTGCCCGTTCTGATGTGCGTCGCTCTTGCGGTTTTCTGGGGCAAGCGCGCCGAATTCAGCTGGCACGCGATCCAGAACACCAGCACGACCCTTCTGATCGGCGTGCTGAATTACGGTGTGGCCCTGCTTTTCTACAAGGAGATCAGCGGTTTCATCCAATCTGTCTACGATGCCCTTCGCATTCCCACGCTGCCCGAAGATTTCTGGGTCGGCATGCCACTTTTGGCAGTCGCCCTGATCGGGATCGTCGCCAAGGATTTCGTCGATTACTGGAACCACCGCCTGATGCATACGAAGTGGGCATGGCCCACCCATGCGGCCCATCATTCGGACACCCACGTCAACGCCTTCAGCACCTTCCGCGTTCACGCGCTCGAAGCGATCCTGATGACGAGCAGCTACATCTTCCTGCTGACCTGGCTCCAGATGCCGAATGCCATCCCGCTCGTGCTGATGCTGACGGCGCTGCACAACATGTATGTCCACATGGACCTGCCCTATGAGCATGGGCCGCTCAAATACCTGATCGCGTCGCCCGTCTTCCACCGCTGGCACCACGCCGACGCGCCCGAGGCCTATGGCAAGAACCTCGCCAATCACATGCCACTCTGGGACCGTCTGTTCGGCACCTATTATGCGCCCGGCCGGTGCGAGGCACCGATGGGCGCTCTGGCGTCGGGTGTCGAAGACAAGAACCCGATTGCGATCTATGCCTATCCGGCCTTTGCCTGGGCGCGGCTGATCCGGGACGAATGGACCGCGCACCCCGAACTTGCGGGCAAATTCAAGGAGATGGGTCCCGCCAATATCGAGGCGCGCATGCGCGAGTCGGCCCGCAATCGCGGCAACAATCGCGGCGACGGGTTGCGCCCCTGACGCCTCAGGTCAGCCAGACCGCCAAAAGGGCCAGACCGGCGGGAACCGTTTGAACGAAAAGGATGCGCCGTGACGCCGTGACCGCCCCGTAAAGACCGGCCACCGCGACGCAAATCAGGAAGAACGTGGCCACCCGCGCGGCCCAGGCCGGATCGCCGATCAGCAATGACCAGATCAGTCCGGCCGCGAGGAAGCCATTATAGAGCCCCTGATTGCCCGCCATCGACACCGTGCGGGCAAAGAGGTCGCGGTCGAAGGCGGGAAAGACCTTGGGGCCGCGCCGTTCCCAGGCGAACATCTCGAACCAGCAGATGTAGAGGTGGAGGAGCGCGATCAGCCCCACCAGAATGCTTGCGATCAGTCCCATCAAACCCTCCTTGGCCCACCTCGGGTACCGGAATGCAAAAGGGGACCTGGACGGCCCCCTTTCGACATCGAAACATGTCCCGGGCGTCGGCCGGACGCCCTGGGGTCAGAAGTGGATGGCGCGCCCGTCGGCGTCCAGCACGCTTTCGTGCATCATCTCCGACAGGGTGGGATGCGGAAAGACGGTATGCGCCAGGTCTTCCTCGGTCGTCTCCAGTTGGCGACCGATGACGTAGCCCTGGATCAGCTCGGTCACCTCCGCCCCGATCATATGCGCTCCGAGCAATTCGCCGGTCTTCTTGTCGAAGATGGTCTTCACCATCCCCTCGGGTTCGCCCAGGGCGATGGCCTTGCCGTTGCCGATGAAGGGGAAATGGCCGACCTTGATGTCAAACCCTGCTTCCTTGGCCTTGGCTTCGGTCAGGCCGACGCTGGCGACTTGCGGGTGGCAATAGGTGCAGCCCGCGATGCTTTCGGGGCGGACCGGATGCACGTCGTTCTTGCCCGCGATCAGCTCGGCCACCATGACGCCCTCGTGGCTGGCCTTGTGGGCAAGCCAGGGCGCGCCCGCGATGTCACCGATGGCATAAAGCCCCTCGACCCCGGTGCGGCAATATTCGTCGGTCACCACATGGGTCCGGTCGATCTTGACCCCGGCCTCCTCCAGCCCCAGTCCTTCGACGTTGCCGACGATGCCGACGGCGGAAATCACGGTGTCGAACTCGTGCTTTTCTTCCTTGCCGCCCGCCTCGATGGTGGCGATGACCTTGGTCTTCTGCCGGTCCAGCGACTTGACGATGGCCTTTTGCAGGATCTTCATTCCCTGTTTTTCGAACTGCTTCTTGGCGAAGGCGGAAATCTCCTCGTCCTCCACCGGCAGGATGCGGTCCATGACCTCGACCACGGTCGTATCCGCGCCAAGGGTGTTGTAGAAACTTGCGAACTCGATGCCGATGGCGCCCGAACCGATCACCAGAAGCTTCTTGGGCATATGCGGCGGCTGAAGCGCGTGCTTGTAGTTCCAGACCCGCTCGCCATCCGCCTCGAGGCCCGGAAGGTTGCGCGCCCGCGCGCCGGTGGCCAGCACGATGTTCTTGGCCGTCAGCTCTTCGGTGCCCTTGTCGGTCTTGACGGTGACCTTGCCCTTCCCGGCCAGCTTGGCCTCGCCCATGATGGTGGTCACCTTGTTCTTCTTGAACAGGTGGCCGATCCCGCCCGACAGCTGCTTGGCGACGCCGCGCGACCGCTTGACCACGGCGTCGAGGTCATAGTCGATCCCGTCGCACTTCAGCCCGAACTCCTTGGCGCGGTGCATCAGGTGAAACACCTCGGACGAGCGCAGCATCGCCTTCGTCGGGATGCAGCCCCAGTTGAGACAGATGCCGCCCAGATGCTCCCGCTCCACGCAGGCGACCTTCATGCCAAGCTGCGTGGCCCGAATTGCCGCGACATAGCCGCCGGGGCCGGCCCCGATCACGATAAGGTCGAAGTTCTGCGCCATGGGTGCACCTTTCGGATGATTAACTCGTTTAACGTTGAACTATTATATCGGGCGACCCAAGGGAAGGGCTGCGAGCGCAAGGCCGCCCTGCCCGGACCGCGTATCGCATCGTCGCCGCAGTGAAATCGCGGGTCTGGGGCCGCCCGCGCGTCCAAATGCCCCGGTGATCGCGGCGTCAAGCCCCCGCCGCGCCCAGCCTGGCGACCCGGGTCAGCCAACGGTCCACCGCGCCCTCCTTGGGGTGACTGGTGCCCGCGAACCAGGTGAAGCGGGTCGGTTTGATCCCGACGAAGCCCAGGATCTGGCCGTCGATCTGGCGCAGCATCGCCTTGCCATAGACCAGCCGCATGAACCAATAGGGCGTGTCCGCCGTGATGATGACCCGCGCCGTGCGCCCACCCAGAAGCGGGGTCGGCATCCCCATCTTGGTGACCCGCGTGTCAAAGGCCCGGCCCGGTAACAGGACACGGTCGAACAAGCCCTTCAGACGCGCGGGCAGTCCGCCCCACCACATCGGGACGGTCAGGACGATGTGGTTCGCCCATTCGATCTGTTCGATCACGTTGTCCAGATCCGGCTCCAGTGGCTTCCACGAGTCGTAGTTGCCCTGCCCGAAATCCGCATCGAAGGACAACGCCGACAGATGGGCAACGCGAACCTGGTGGCCCGCCGCCGTCGCCTTGGCGGCGTAGGTCTCGGCAAAGCTGCGCGACAGGGAGGTTTCGGCCGGATGACCATCGAGGATGAAGATGCGCTTGGTGTCCATGGTTGTCTCCTTAAACTGACCATGGTCACATTTCAAGATAATTGACCGTGGTCAATAGTGTAATTTGACCATGGTCAAAATATATGTCAGAGCCTCACCTATGGCCCGAACACCCCAGAAACGAACGCTCGAAACCCGTGCCCGCCTTGTGGCGGTGGCGCAGGATATCGTCGCGCGCAACGGGTTCGAGGCCCTGCGGGTCGAGGATGTGGTGCAGGTTGCGGGCGTCGCAAAGGGCACGTTCTTTGCCCATTTCCGCGACAAGGATGCGCTGATGGATCGCCTGATCGGCGCGCGGCTGGACGCAGAGATCGACGCGATGGTCGCCGCCCCCCCGCCCCGCGACTTGGCCCAGATGGTCGACCGGCTTGTCCCGCTGCTGACCTTCATGACCAGCGAGCGCTATGTCTTCGACGTGATCCTGCGCTATTCCGGGGCCGCCGCCCGCGAGGAGATCGGGGCGATCGCCACGACCTTCGGTCGCCAAATCGAGGTCTTCATCGGCTGGATCGAGGGCGGCGATTTCCGCCGCGACGTTCCGGCGGCGATCCTGGCCGAGGGGGTACAGGCCTTCGCGGTGCAGGTAATGGCGCTGCGATTTTGCGCCTTGCACGGCGGGAACGGGTTGCGCGACCCGCTGTCGACCTATCTCGCGGCCTGGCTTTCGCCGCCTCAGCCCTCGGCCTGAAGGTCCCGTACGACGGCGCCATAGCTGCCAGAGTCGAGGAAGGCCTGCTCGGCCGAAGATGTCCGGCGCCCCAGGGCGTCATTGCGGAACGGAAACCGCCCGAACCGGCGGATGACTTCGCGGTGCGCCCGCGCGTGGAGCAGCGTCTCGGGCGCGTCCATCCGCGTCAGGATCATGCGCACGGCGCGCGACTGGTCCTGTAAACTCTCCGAATGCTCCAGCGGCAGATAGAAGAATTGCCGCCCCGCCCCCTCGATCTGCGTATCAAGGCCCCGCGAGAGGGCGCCATAGACGACCGACCGGGCCAAAGGATCGGTGGCAAAGGCCTGCGCCGTGCCGCGGAACATGTTGCGCGAAAACTGATCCGTCAGGATCAAGAGCGCCAGTGCCCCGCGCGCCGTCACCGCCCAATGCGCCAGCTTGTCCTGTCGCGCCGCATCCCATGCGGCCCCGAACCGCGTGCGGATTGTCGCGTCCAGCTTCGGGTCGGACTTGTACCAATCGGCCGGCTCGCACTCTTCAAGCCAGAACGTCAGGACGTCTTCGGGATCGATCATGGGAACCTCACGCTGCGGCATCGGTCGGAGGGGTGTTCTCGGCGGCTTCCTCCTCCCATTCCTCGACAAGATTGCCCATGGTCACGGGCGTCGTCACCATGGGCGCCATCGCGACGAAACTGCCGGTGGTGTCCGACTGGATCGCGGCGCGTCGGCTCATCCGCCAGACCGCGTAGACCGCCAGCAGAACCATCAGCACGCCGATGAACACGAAGAACCCGGCCGGCCCCAATTTCGACATGAGCCAACCTGTCAGCAGCGGGCCACCGATGGCCCCGACGCCGTTCACAAACAGCAACCGGGCCGAGGCCGAAGCCATGTCTTCGGGGTCGAGGTAATCGTTCGTATAGGCAAGCAAGATCGCATAGAGCGGATTGGCCATGCCGCCGATTAGCAGGGCCGAAACCATCAGACCGTTGACGCCGCCCAGACCCGAAAAGCCCAGACCGCAGGCCAAAGCGCCGACAATGGCACCGGCCACGACCAGCTGACGGCGATCCATCCGGTCCGACAGCCAGCCGATGGGATATTGCAGAACCATCCCGCCCGCATAGATCGCCGACACGAAAAGCGCGATCTGGCCGGTGGTCAACTGCGCCTGCGCACCGAACACCCCCGCCATCCCGAATAGCGCCGAGAAGACCGCCCCCAGAAGGAACACCCCCACGAACCCCAGGGGCGACACACGGTAGAGCGCGCGAAACGACATCGGTTTCGTCGTCGCAAAGGGCGGTACCGGCGTCGCCGACAGAAGGATGGGCGCAAAGGCCAGCGACACGAGGACCGACACGATGACGAACAGCTCGTATTCGCTTGCGTCGCCATAGGCAAAGAGGGCCTGCGCCGCGACGATCCCGATCATCTGGGCGATGATATAGAGCGACAGCGCGCGGCCCCGCGTCTCGTTCGTCGTCGTATTGTTGAGCCAGCTTTCGCTGACGATGTAGACGCCGCAGAAGCAGAACCCCAGAAGCAGGCGCAGCAGGACCCAAGCCACCGGATTGGTGAGGGCCGGATACATGATGAGACCCGCCGAGGCGAGCGAGCCGAGGAAGGCGAAGACCCGCACATGGCCGACCCGCCGGATCAGGTCGGGCACGAACTGCGACCCCAGAAGGAAGCCCGCGAAATAGGCCGACATGATGATGGACATCGCGGCGGTCGAGAAGCCCTCGATCTCGCCGCGCACGCCGAGCAGAGTGCCCTGCATCCCGTTGCCGACCATCAACAGGCCGATGCCGAGCAGCAAGGCCCAGGAGTTTCGAACGACAGACAGCATGAGGGGGCACCAGAGGGAACGAATATCCTCGCGCCTACGCCCCGCTCCGGGCCGGGTCTAGGGTAAAAACGACGCCTTCATGTCGCCTGCGTCCCTGCCTCGGCGGCCTGCCGCCAAACCGACCGGAAAGCGCGCCCCGCAGGATGGCCCTGCGTCAGGGCGCGGGCAGCAGAAGCGAGGCGTCCCCATAGCTGAAGAATCGGTAGCGTTCGGCAACCGCATGGGCATAGGCCGCCAGCATCCTGTCGCGCCCCATCAGCGCCGAAACCAGCATCAGCAGCGTCGATTGCGGCAGGTGAAAATTGGTGATGAGGCCGTCTGCCACGCGGAATTCGAACCCGGGATAGATGAAGATATCCGTCTCGTCCCGGAACGGCGCGATCATGCCCTCGGGCCCCGCCGCCGCGCTCTCGATCAGGCGCAGCGCCGTGGTGCCGACCGGGATGACCCGCCCGCCAGCGGCCTTGGTGGCGGCGATGGCGGCGGCGGCCTCGGGCGTGACCTCCCCCCATTCGGCATGCATCCGGTGCGTGGTCACATCCTCGACCTTGACCGGCAGGAATGTCCCCGCGCCCACGTGCAGCGTGACTTCGGTAAAGTCGACGCCTTGATCCCGCAGCGCCGCAAGCAGGGGCGCGTCGAAATGCAGGCTGGCCGTCGGGGCCGCCACCGCGCCCGCGTGACGTGCCCAGATCGTCTGGTAGTCGTCGCGGTCCTGCGCATCCGGTTTCCGCTTGGCCGCGATGTAGGGCGGCAACGGCATGTGCCCGACCGCATCCAGCGCCGCCTGCAACGCCGCCCCGTCGCGGTCGAAGCGGATCACGGCGTCGGTCTCGTCGCGGGCCACGACCTCGGCCCCAAGACCCTCGGGCAGGGCCAGCCGGTCGCCCGCCTTCAGCTTGCGCAGGGGTTTGGCCAGCGTCCGCCAGGTGCCGGCCGCCTGGGGCGCGGTCAGCGTCAGCTCGACCTGCGCCGCGACCGGGCCTTCGGGCGTCACGCGGTGCCGAACCCCGGCCAGCCGCGCGGGAATGACCTTGGTGTTGTTCAGGACCAGCCGGTCGCCCGGGCGGAGCCACCGGGTCAGGTCGCGCACCACCGCATCCGTCAGCCTGTCACCCTCGGCCACCAGCATCCGCGCCGACGACCGGGGCCGCGCGGGCCGTGTCGCGATCAGGTCTTCGGGCAGGTCGAAATCGAAATCGGAGAGTTTCATGGCAGCGCCTTAGCACCGCCCCCGCGCCTCAGGAAGGCGGCGCGCGACGGAAGATTTCGCGAAACACACCGGGCGTCAGGATCGACAGCGGGTTGACCGAGACATTCGGGGCCGCCGCCGCCCCGGTCAGCCGATAGGTGAAGCCGAACAGCCCTTCGTCGCGCCGCGCGAACAGCGCGCCGAACAGGCCGTTCACCAGATAGATCGGAGAGATCACGCCCTGCAGGTCCATCCGCTTGGACCCCAGATCATAGCGCCCGTCCGCCGTGATCGACATGGAGGGGCCGACGGCGCTGGCGCGCTGCACCACGATGTCGTCGGGGCGCAGGGTAAAGTCGGTCTCGACCGTCTGGAAGAACAGCCCCTCGCCGCCCAGTTGCTCCAGAATGCCGACCACAGACAGCGCCTGGAGCAGCGAGGCGAGCGCCGGGGCATTGCGCACCCGGACGTCGGCCATGCGGACCGCACCCGCATAGACACCGGTTTGCCCCGTCGGGCGCAGGGTCAGGGTCAGCGATCCGCCCCGCGCATCCTCGAACAGGCCCGCCGAGCGCAGGACGGCGCCCGCATCCGTGCCGCGCACCTGCACCGCCGTGCCGCCCCCCTGCGGCGCGACCACGCCCTCGACAGCGGCCCCGCCATTGAGTCGCCCGGTGAACTGCCCCGACGAATTGCGCAACGTCGCGCGCAGGTCGGTCAGGGCGATCCCCTCGGATATTGTCAACCGGTTCAGCGCGATGTCGAGCGGCGCGCCATCGCCGCCGCCCCCGTCGCCACCGACCAGCAGGGCCTGACGCAGGTCCGCCGAGCCGCCGCGAATGGAAATGGCCGGCGCCGCCCCCGCACCGCGCCCGGTCAGGACAAGCGGCCCCTGGAACCAGCCGGTGTCGACGCGGTCGAAATTGGCCCGCTCCAACCCGCCACCCGGGCGCAGGGTCACGCTGCCCCGCGCGCTCAGGCCCCGCGCGTCGAGGGCGACGGCCGTCACCTCGGGCGTCTCGCCCAGGGTCGCCTCGAGCGTCAGGGTCGCGGCGCGATCGCGCGGCTTTGACCAGCTGATCGCGGGCAGCGCCACCGACAGGCCGGCCAGGTCGCTTTCGACGCTCAGGCGCGGGGGCTGGCCCTGGGGCAGGCGCACGCGGATCCGGGCGCTGGTGGTCCCGCGCAGATCGAAGGCGTCGATGGCGATGCCAAGGCGCGACAGGCCGTCGGGGTCGATCCGCGCCACACCCGTCACTTCGCCCGGATCGAGACGAGGCACCCCGGTCGGCGGCGGCGCGTCGGGGTCGATGGGCTCGGTCGAGGGCGGCGGCAGGGCCTGCGACCAGCGGCCCGAGAACGGCACCCCGTCCAGCCGCAGATCGCCGCCGATCTGGACCCGCTCCGCATTGGCGGTCAGGGTCAGCGCCTCCCCCGTCAGATTGCGCCCCGGAATGAGCGTCCGGCTTTCCACCCCGCGCAGGTCGGCCTCGACGGCATAGAAGATGTCGGCGGGCGCATTCCCCTTTTTCAGCGGCAATCGCACCTCCACCCGCGCCTCGGCCTGCCCCGACGCCAGATCGCGCCCCCGGTCCAACCGCTGGAGCAGGCGGAACGGCGCATTGTCGAGCAGGGTCAGCATGTCGGGCACGGACCCCCGGGCCAGCAGGTTCAACTCTCCATTGGCGGGCCGGACGGTGGCGTCGGGAATGGCAAAGACCGATCCCGCAATGTCGATCCGCCCCGACGGGTCGGGCGTCGCGGGGCCGATGGCGGGCACCGTGCCGCGATCCACCCGGATCGTCAGGCGGTTGCCGTCCAGCTGTGCCGCGCCCCAGGCTTCCTCGGCCGGGGGCATGAACCGCATGTAGCGAAAGCGCCCGTCCTCGAAGGCGAAACTGGCCAGTACGTCCGGAGGGGCGTCGGGATGTAGCCGGACGAGCCCTGTCGCGTCACGGGCCAGACCGCCGAGCATGTTGGTCACGAACCAGTCGCGCGATTGCGGCAGCAGGTCGGGCGGCCAGAGGGCGACCAGCTCGCCCACCTCCATCTGCGGCACGGCGAGGCGCAGACTGCCCGCGACGCCGGTCTCCTCGAAGGTCAGGCGCCCGGACACGCGCGCCGTGCCCGAAGGCCCGGTGAGCATGGCCTGACCGATGCGCAGGCCCAGGATGTCCTGCGTCAGCCGCGCCTCGAACACGCCCTGCTCGAATTCGACCCGGCGGTCGAACATCCCGTCCGGATCGAGGATCGTCCGCCCCAACCGCAGTTGCAGCTGCGCCGCGCCCGTGAGCCCCTCTTCCAGCAGGATCTGGCCATCTGCCCCCACCTGCAGCGCGTCCGAGGAGGCCGATATCTCGGTCAGGCCGATACGGTCCGAACCGGGTACCCAATCGAAGGCCAGCACCGCGCGGTCGAGCGCAAAGACAGGCCGGTCGACCATGGCGGAGTCGGTGGCCACCAACCGGCCAACAAGCGGACCCGGCACGCCGTCTTCGGACAGCGATATCGTCGCCGTCGCCGCAACTTGCCCGGTGACCAGCGTCAGCGCCGGCACATTGGGCACCACTTCGGCCAGCCCCGACAGCGACAGCCCCCTGAGCGCGACATCGGCCTGCGCCCCCTGCCCGCGTCCGTCACGCCGGACCCGGACCTCAAGCTCGGCCGTCCGCCCCCCAAGGCGGAACCCGGACGACAGCGCCACGGCAACGCCAGAACCATCACGCCGCCATTCAAGGTTGCCATCCTCCACCTGTTCATCGAGCCCGGTGATCGCATCGCGGAACCGCAGGGTGACGCCGTCCACCTGCACATTCATCAGGTCGGCGATGACCGGGGTGGCCAACGCATCGTCCAGCGCGGCAAGCGCCTCGGGCCAGGTCGACGGCAGCGCTCCGGCGTCGCGCCCGAAGGCGAGCGACAGCCGCCCGTCGGCATCCCGGCTGATGTCGAGGATCAGGCCGGTCACGCTCATCTGCCGGGGCCGCACCTTGCCCCGCAGCAGGGCGGCACCGTCGAGCGCCACCCGCGCCTCGGGCACCGTGGCCAGTGGCGGGCCGGGCGCGATCGGCACCAATTGCGCATCGCGGACCTGAAGACGCAGCGCCTGCGCCTCAAGATCATAGGCCAGCGCCACGCCCCCCACGGACAGCCGGTTCGGGGCCAGCCCGCGCGACAACCGTTCCTCGACCCGCGCGACCGTCCAGTCCGGCAGGGCAATCGGCCCCTGCGTCAACCGGTAGGCCGCACCGCCGACGACGCCGATCAGCACCAGCAACAGCCACATCATCCCGCGCAACAGGCGGCGCGGGCGGCGACGGGGCGGCTCGGGCAGTGACATCGACGGCGGACCCTTCCGGTCGGGATATTCGTCGGGCCATCTTGACCTGCCCCCCACCGGGTTCCAAGTCCTGCCAGAGTCGCAGCCAGAAGGAGACGCCGAAATGTCCACCGAGATCACAGTGGGTCAGCCCGCCCCGGACTTCACCCTGCCCCGCGACGGCGGCGGCACCGTCGCCCTGTCCGAGATGCGCGGCAAGCAGGTCGTGCTCTATTTCTATCCCAAGGACGACACGCCCGGCTGCACCAAGGAAGGCATCGCCTTTTCCGAGGCCATCGGCGATTTCGAGGCGGCGGGGGCCGTTGTGATCGGCGTGTCGAAGGACACCGTCGCCAAGCATGACAAGTTCGCGGCCAAGCATGACCTGAAGGTGATCCTCGCGTCTGACGCCGAGGGCAATACCTGCGAAGACTACGGCACCTGGGTCGAAAAGAGCATGTACGGCAAGACCTACATGGGGATCGAACGGGCGACCTTCCTGATCGACGCGGCCGGCATGGTGAAACAGGTCTGGCGCAACGTGAAGGTCCCGGGCCATTCCGACGCCGTGTTGGAGGCCGTGAAGGCGTGAGCCTGACGCTCGCCCAGATGGCGGTAGAGGTGCTGACCACTGCCGATGCCCGCGCCAAGACCGCCCTGTCGCGACGTCACGCGGCGACCTGGCGCGCGGCCCGGGCGGGCGATGCGCCGACGATCGAGGTGGGGACGGCGACGCCGCCGATGCGTCCGGCGCGGCCCGATGCACCCGAACTTCTCCATCCGCGCGACGTGCCCCGCCGCAAGCCCGGCACGCCCGAGGGGCGGATCGCCCTCCTCCATGCGGTCGCACATATCGAGCTGAATGCCGTCGACCTGCATTGGGACATCATCGCGCGGTTCAGCGGCACGCGCCTGCCCCTTGGGTTTTGCGATGACTGGGTCAAGGCGGCGGACGAGGAGTCGAAGCACTTCAACCTGATGGCCGATTGCCTCGAGGCGGCGGGAAGTCACTACGGCGCGCTGCCTGCCCATGCCGGGATGTGGCGCGCCGCCGAGGATACCGCCGAGGACATGATGGCACGGCTCGCGGTCGTGCCCATGGTGCTGGAGGCGCGCGGGCTGGACGTGACGCCGGGCATGATCGAGGTTTTTCGCCGCGCCAAGGCCAGTGACGCGGTCACGGCGCTCGAGACGATCTATGCCGAGGAAGTCGCCCACGTGGCCTATGGGTCGAAGTGGTTTCACTTCCTCTGCGGGCGTCACGACCTCGATCCCAAGGAGGTGTTTCATGCGCTGGTGCGCAAGCATTTCCACGGAAACCTGCGCCCGCCCTTCAACGAGGAAAAGCGCGCCGAAGCCGGGATTCCCCCTGATTTCTATTGGCCTTTGACCGAAGACGCCTGACGGCAATGGTCCGACATTCCCTAGGGTCAACCGGAAACGCGTTGGATTTCGCGGGGTTACCAGCCTGTGCAAACCGGCGAGATTCTGCCACCCGGGCTGGTCAAAAAACTCGCAAAGGTTGCTTAAAAGACGATCAATCCGTAGGAAGCGGCAGTCGTCGACAGCCCGATTACAAGGGTGCGGCGTTTGGGGGTATGGGACCGCGAGCCGCATTTCACGTTTGAAAGGCACGCGCACAGACACGGGAGACGGACGTGAAGCAACGCCTGTCGGACAGACTGAACGCACGCCTTGAACGGCATCTACCTGAGCAGCGGCTCTTCATGAAATCGGAAGAAGGCACCCGTTTCGTACGGATGCGTCCCCTGACGCAGGCCTCGGTCCTGCTGGGCGGTGCGCTTGTCCTGGGCTGGACGGTTGTCGTCACATCCTTCTTTCTGATCGGCGCGATCACGTCCGGGTCCAACCGGGACCAGACGGCCCGCGCCCAGATCGCCTATGAGACGCGGCTGGCCGCGTTGTCGTCGGAACGCGATATCCGCGCCGCCGAATCCGAGCAGGCGCTGGAACGGTTCTATGCCGCCCTCGAAGAGGTCTCGAAGATGCAGGGGATCGTCCTTGCCTCCGAGCAGCGGGTCCGCGAGCTGGAAACCGGGATCGAAGTCATCCAGCGCACGCTGCGCCGCACCGTGACCGAACGCAACGAAGCCCGCGACGCCGTCGAGACCCTTGAAGCTCGACTGGAGGGCGCGCCCGAAGCCGCCGCCCTGGCCGAGCGTCTGGCCGCCGACAGCGCCGCCACCGCCGAGGCCCTCGCCACGGTTCTGGACAGCACCGCAAAGGCGCGCGACGACGCCATGCTGGTGGCCGAAACCGCCGACGCGGAAATTGCCCGGATGGAAGCCCTTGCCGAAGTCATGGCCGACCGCAACGACCGCATTTTCACCCGTCTCGAGGACGCGCTGGAAACCTCGCTCGCCCCGCTGGACCGTGTGTTCTCGCGCGCTGGCATCTCGTCGGACGCGCTGCTGCAATCGGTGCGCAGCGGCTACGCGGGCCAGGGTGGGCCGCTGGAGCCGGTCGTTCTGTCGACGCGCGGCGGCGGCAACATTCCGGACATCGAAACCGATCGGGCCAACCGCATTCTCGACAAGCTGGACGATGTCGGCATGTATCGCTCTGCCGCCGAAAGCCTGCCGATCGCCCATCCGGTCAGCGCCCCGCACCGCCGCACCTCGGGCTTTGGTCCCCGTTGGGGCCGGATGCACTCGGGCATGGATTTCGCCTCCAGCCGCGGCACGCCGATCCAGGCGACGGCGGATGGCGTCGTGACGCATGCCGGGTGGCAGTCGGGTTACGGCAAGCTGATCAAGATCGAACATGCGCTCGGGTTCGAGACGCGCTATGCGCATCTGAACTCCATAAATGTGAGCGTGGGTCAAAGGGTCTCGCGCGGACAGACCATCGGTGGTATGGGAACCACCGGACGGTCGACCGGTGTGCACCTCCACTATGAGATTCGCCGCGGCGGTCAGGCCCTCAACCCACTCACCTTCATAAACGCAGGTCAGGATGTTTTCTAAATCGAAACTGAACCAGCCCGGTGGCGACACCGGGGACAAGCCCTCCAACCCGGCGACGGGCCAGGGCGCCACGACGCCACCGTCCAAGCCGGCCGGACTTGAACTGGGGGCCGGTTCGGCCGCCATGAAGCCCAAGGTCGCGCCGTCGACGCTGTCTTCGGACCTTGTTATCAAGGGCGATATCCGCACCTCCGGTGACATCCAGGTCGAGGGTGAGGTCGAGGGCAATATCCAGGCGCATCTTCTGACCGTCGGCGAAACCGCTACCGTGCGTGGCGAGGTCATCGCCGACGACATCGTGGTAAACGGCCGCGTCATCGGTCGCGTCCGCGGCCTGAAGGTCCGGCTGACGTCGACCGCGCGGGTCGAGGGCGACATCATCCACAAGACCATCGCCATCGAATCGGGTGCACATTTCGAAGGCGCCGTGCAGCGTCAGGATGACCCGCTCGGCGGTGCCAAGTCGGTCGCCAAGACGGCCACCGAGGCCCCCAAGCCCTGATCCGTCACCATGACGACGCAGAAAAGAACCCCGCCCCTTCAATGGCGCGGGGTTTCTCGTTTGCCGGGGCTGGAGGGGCGGATCCCGAAATCGGACCGGGGGGCCGTGGTGTTGGCCACGCTCGGCTCGCTCGGGGATCTCTATCCCGTCCTGTCGGTGGCCCGCGCGCTCGAAGGGTTCGGGGTCGAGGTGCGGCTGGCGCTGTCGCCCGACGATTGCGACATGGCGCGACGGTGGGGTCTGCTCGCCACGCCGGTCGGCCCGTCCGAGGCCGAGGGGCTGGAGCTGGCCGGGATGACCCGCGACGAGTTGGCCGCCGACGTGCTGCGCGATCCGGGCCGCTTGCTGAACCGGACCCTGATACCGCTTCTGCCGGACATCACGCGCCAGATGGACGAGCTTTGCGTCGGCGCGGCCTGTGTCGCGGGAACGGCCTTTGCCCTTGGGGCACCGCTGGCCGCGGAGCGTGCCGATCTGCCCTTCGTGCCGCTGGTCCTGCAACCGATGCTGACGTTTTCCGCTGACGATCCGCCCGTGGCCCGGGGTTTCGGTCTGACCATCAAGGACCCGCAGAGCGACCTTGCGCGGCGCTGGAACCGGGGGCAGATCGCGCTGGCCCGGACCGTGCTGCGGCTGCGGCACCAAAGACCGCTGAACCGCGCGCGGGCCGCGCTCGACCTGCCGCAGAGCACTGCGACGCCGCTGATGGACCCGGCCCCGAACATCCCGTTTCGACTGGGTCTCTGGTCGCGCCACTTTTCCCCCTTGCCCCGCGACCGGCGGGAGGGGTGGCACCTGACAGGATTTCCGCCCGCGCCCAATGGCGACCTGTCCCGCGAGGTTCAGGACTGGATCGATGCGGGCCCTGCCCCGCTGGTCGTGACCCTCGGCAGCATCGCGCAGAACATCGCAGGTCCGAATTTCTGGGACGAGGCCGTCAGGCTTGCCCGGGGCATGGGCCTGCGGGCAGTCCTTCTGCACGGCGAGGCGACGGTGCCGACCGGGCCCGACATCCTCGCCCTGCCCTATGCCGCCCATGGGCCGCTCTTTCCGCAGGCCGCCGCGATCCTGCACCACGGCGGAATCGGCACCACGGCCGAGGCGATCCGGTCGGGCCGCCCGCAGCTTGTCCTGCCTGTCGGCGGCGACCAGCCCGACAACGCGGCCCGGCTGGTCCGTCTGGGGTTGGCGGCGACGGTGCCCGCGAAATCCTTTCGGGCGGACAAGGCAATTGTCCCGCTGCGCGCGCTGCTGGACCGGTTCGATTATGCGAAGGCCGCTGACCTGGGAACGGGCATCCGGATCGAGGACGGCGCGCGTCAGGCCGCGCTGCATCTTGCGGGTCTTGTGAACCGCTAGGCCGACCTAGCCGCCCGAGGTATCGGCGCGGCTTTTGCCCGAAGCATCCGAGGCAAGCACGCTCGCCATCACCCCGTCCAGCGCACCATCCAGAACGCCGGAGGTGTCCGACGTCTCATAGCCGGTGCGCAGATCCTTGACCATTTGGTAAGGCTGCAGGACGTAGGACCGGATCTGGTTGCCCCATCCCGCATCGCCCTTGGCTTCGTGCGCGGCGTTGATGTCGGCGTTCCGCCGATCCAGTTCCAGCTGATAGAGCCGGGATTTCAGCGCCTTCATGGCGATATCGCGGTTCTGGTGCTGCGACTTTTCGGAGGATGTGACGACAATATTGGTGGGCAGGTGCGTGATCCGCACCGCCGAGTCGGTGGTGTTGACGTGCTGACCGCCGGCCCCCGACGACCGATAGGTGTCGATGCGGATGTCATTTGGCTGCACGTCGATCTCGATGTTGTCGTCGACGACCGGATAGACCCAGACCGAACAGAACGAGGTGTGCCGCCGCGCGCTGCTGTCATAGGGGCTGATCCGGACGAGGCGGTGAACGCCCGATTCCGACTTGAGCCAGCCATAGGCGTTCTTGCCGCTGATCTTGTAGGCGGCGGATTTGATGCCCGCCTCTTCGCCCGGCGTGGTCGATTGCAGTTCCACGTCATAGCCGCGCTTTTCGGCCCACCGGACGTACATCCGGGCCAGCATCGACGCCCAGTCGCAGGATTCCGTCCCGCCGGCACCCGAGTTGATTTCGAGGAAGGTATCGTTGCCGTCGGCCTCGCCATCGAGCAGGGCCTCAAGCTCCTTCTCGGCGGCGGTTTTGACCAGCGAAGCGATGGCGGCTTCGGCCTCGGCGACGACTTCGGTGTCGTTCTCCATCTCGCCCAACTCGATCATCTCGATATTGTCGGCGGTGTCGCGCTCGAGCGTCTCGATCCCCTCGATGCTGTCCATCAGGGCCTGACGGTCGCGCATCAACTGCTGCGCCCGCTCCGGCTTGTCCCAGAGGGTCGGATCCTCGATCATCGCGTTGAATTCTTCCAACCGATGCGCCGCGGTTTCCCAGTCCAGACGCCGCTTGAGCAGCGCCACGGATTTGGCGATGGAATCGACGTTGTTCTGAACTTCTGCGCGCAAGGGTCACCACCTGAGGGGTCGAAAGATACCGGCCCGTGACCTACCGCGAGGCCCGGGCCGCCACAAGAGCCGCCGCCGTCAGTAGAGACCCCCGGAACTCAGACCGCCAAAGGTAGCCCGCCCGGGCACCACGACACTGCGCCCGGTCGAGGTCTGGACCTGCGTCGCGGCAGGCACATTGCCCCCGTCCTCGGCATCGCCCTCGCCCCGTCCGAACAGCGGCAGGTCGCCCGCCATCGCAAAACCACCGTCGATGACCGTGCCACCGCCGATGCCGATGAACGGATCGTCGCCTTCGCGGAAGTATTCGGACACCACATTCTCGCCTGTGGCCGAGTCCGGCAGGCGCGCGCCGGTATAGCGGTCGATCTTCACGAAGTATCCGCCTTCGGGCACTTCGAACGGCCCGCCGCCGTATTTCTTGATCGCTTCGCGCATGAATTCATTGAACACGGGGCCGCACATGCCGCCGCCCGATGCACCGCTGCCCAGGGACCGGGGCCGGTCGTGACCGATGTAGCAACCTGCCGCGATGGTGGACGAAAAGCCGACGAACCAGACATCCTTGGAGTCGTTCGTGGTCCCCGTTTTGCCCGCAACCGGAACGGAGAGGTTGACGGTGCCCGCCGCCGTGCCGCGCTCCACCACGCCGCGCATCATCGACGTCAGCTGATAGGCGGTGATCGCATCCATGACACGCTCGCGGTTCGATACGATCCGGGGGCCGTACCCCGCCTGAAGCGAGGCGAACTGCTCGCAGTCGTTGCAGACCCGCTGATCGTGCCGGAACACGGTACGGCCATAGCGATCCTGGATGCGGTCGACCAGCGTCGGCTCCACCCGCTCGCCGCCGTTGGCGAACATCGCGTAGGCGGCGACCATCTTGTAGAGCGTCGTCTCCTGAGAGCCGAGGGAATTGGCCAGAAGCTCGTCCATGTCATCATAGACGCCGAACCGTTCGGCATAGCTCGCCACGGTGCCCATCCCGACATCCTGCGCCAGACGCACGGTCATCAGGTTGCGCGACCGCTCGATCCCGGTGCGCAGGGGCGACGGACCATAGAAGCGGTTGGACGCGTTCTTTGGACGCCAGATTTCGCCGCCCGACAGGATCTCGATGGGCGCGTCGACGACGATGGTGTTCGGCTGATACCCGCTATCGAGGGCAGCGGCATAGACAAAGGGCTTGAAGCTGGAGCCCGGCTGACGGGTCGCCTGGGTCGCGCGGTTGAAGACCGAGTCCTGATAGCTGAACCCGCCCTGCATCGCGATCACGCGGCCGGTGTTCACGTCCATGGCCATGAAGCCGCCCTGCACTTCGGGCACCTGACGCAGGGACCAACGCAGCAATTCGCCGCTGTTGTCATCGGTCATCCGGCGCACGTGGACCACGTCGCCTTGGGTGAAGTTGTCAAAGAAGTTGCCGCGCATCCACTGGATATCCTCGCGCGGGACACTGACGAGGTCATCTTCGCCCTCGACGCCCAGGGTCACCGATTGATCGGCAATCTCGAGGACGACGGCGGGCAGCCACGGGTTTTCCAACTTGATGTCGCGGGCCACGTCGGTGTTGGCCAGTGCCGTGCGCCAGGCCACCTCGTCGCCAAGCAGCTCGGCGGCGATCGTCTTGCCGGTGCCGCGCCAGACGCCCTGCCCCCGGTCATAGCTTTCGAGGGCGCGTTGCAGCGCCTCGGCAGCGACCTGCTGCATTTCCGCGTCGATGGTCGCGCGGACATTGAAGCCCTGGGTGAAGAACGCCTCCTCGCCGAAGTCGGCGGTCAGCTGGCGACGGATCTCGTCGGTGAAATAGTCGCGCGGCGGCAGGGCGGCGCGGAAGGGCGTGAAATGACCCGACTGCACGGTCAGAAGGGGCGATGTCTGGGCCTCCTCCATCTCGGCGCGGGTGATGTATCCGTTCTCGAACATCTCGCGCAGGACGAAATTGCGCCGGTCGATGGCGCGCTCGGCCTGACGGACGGGGTGATAGTCGGACGGGGCCTTGGGCAGGATCGCGAGATAGGCCGCCTCTTCCAGGGTGAGGTCAGCCAGGGTCTTGTTGAAATAGGTCTGGGCCGCTGCGGCCACGCCATAGGAGTTCTGACCCAGAAAAATCTCGTTGAGATACAACTCAAGGATGTCTTCCTTGCCAAGCGTCTCCTCGATCCGGGAGGCGAGGATGATTTCCTTCACTTTCCGCTCCGCGCTGCGGTCCGACGACAGCAGGAAGTTCTTCATCACCTGCTGCGTGATCGTCGACGCCCCGCGCAGACGCCCACCCTTGGCGGCATCCACGGCAGCGGCGATCATGCCCATGGGGTCATAGCCCGCGTGCACATAGAAATTCTTGTCCTCGGCCGAGATGAAGGCCCGCTTCACCAGATCGGGGATCTCTTCGGCGGGCGCGAACAGGCGGCGTTCCCGGGCGAATTCGTCGATCAGTCGGCCCTCGCCCGAATAGATGCGGCTGATGGTCGGGGGCGTGTACTGCGCCAATTGCTCGTGGTTCGGCAGGTCGCGGCCATACATCCAGAGCACGCCGCCAATGCTGACGGCGGCGGCAATCACCCCAAGCGTCAGAGCCGAGAAGATCCCGCCGAGCGATGACAGGATGAACATCGCCGCACCCCGGAAACTGCCCGAGATCGCGGCAGTCATCGCCCTGATCGTGCTTTTCAACATTGCCGTACCCCAATCGTCGCGGGCCTGTCCGCAAACTTGCCGCATCATAGGCCGACAGCCGCGCCGCGTCAAAGCACCCAAGGCTCCGAAAGCGGCCATCTGCCCACCACAAACCCCTTGTTTCCCGGTCACATCCCCGTGACGGACCTATTGCCGCAGTCGCGTGACGGCACGGGCGTCGATCTCGGCCCAGGCCTCGACGCTGCGGGCGACCGCCGTGGCCATCCGGCCCCGCCAGTCCGGCGACATCAGGTTGGCAAGGTCGGTTGGGTCGGACATGAACCCCAGTTCCAGCAGGACCGACGGAATGTCGGGCGCCTTCAGAACCGTGAACCGCGCCCCCAATCGGGGCCGCTTGTGCAGCCGCACGCCCGCCTCGCCCAACCCTTCGACCAAAGCATCGGCCAGCGCCTCGGACCGGGCGGCGGTTTCCGCCTGCGCCAGATCGATCAGGACGCGGGCGATCTCATCCCCCTGTTCCGGCAATTCCACGCCCAGAAGCAGGTCATCGCGCGCCTGCCGTTCCGCCAGTTCCGCGGACAGCGCGTCGCCGTCGCTATCGGCCAGGGTATAGACCGTGGCCCCCTCGGCCCCGCCGCCCTCCACCGCATCCGCATGGAGCGAAATCAGAAGGTCCGCAGACCATGCGCGCGCGACGGTCGTCCGCCCGCGCAGGCCGACGAATTCGTCACCGTCGCGGGTGAAGACGACCTGATGCCCGTCACGACGCAGCACCGCCGCCAGTTCGCCCGCAAACCGCAGCATGAGGTCGGCTTCGGTCACGCCGCCCCGTTCCGCGCCCGAGTCGATGCCGCCGTGCCCGGGGTCGAGCGCCACAACCAGCGGGCGGCTGCCGTCCTGGCGGGGGCGCGGGGTCACGTCGATGGGGGCCGGTGCGGCCTGCCACGCCAATGGGACGAGCGGCCCGGTTCTGGGCGTCCCCTCCTCCAGCGTCACGGTGATCGTCGCGGGCGACCCGCTCGCCATGGAGGCCGCCGTGACGACCATCGGCCCGTCAAGCGCCAGCAGCAGCCGGGACCATCCCGGGCTGATCCGCCCGGCCAGCGTCTGCCCGATGCCATCCAGACCGCCCGCAGGCAGGGTCGACCAGTCGACCTCCGAGGTGTCGAGGACAAGGCGCCAGGGGTCGGCCTCCACGAAGACGCGCCAGGGGACGGCACGGTCCAGCGTCAGGGTCAGCTCCACCTCTTCCGCATCGCCCTCACCCGCGACGGCCACCACAGTGGCGCGCGGCATATCCTGTGCTGCGACCGGCAGGGCCAGGACCAGCAGAAGGCACAGAAACCGGATCATCGGGCCGCCATGAAGGCTGTGAGCCGGTCCAGCCCTTCCGCGATATCCGCCGTGGCGCGGGCATAGCTGAACCGGAGCGTTCCGCCCCCGCGCACCGGGTCGAAATCAAGGCCAGGCGTGACCGCGACACCAGCCTTTTCAAGGATTTCCGAGGCGAACTTCACGCTGTCATCGGTCAGATGGCTGACATCGGCATAGATGTAGAATGCCCCGTCCGGCGGCGCGATCCGGTCGAAGCCCGCACCGGGCAACCTCTCCAGCATCAACGCCCGGTTGCGTGCATAGACCGACAAGTTGGCCGACAGATCCGCCTCTGCATCCAGCGCATGCAGCGCCGCGATCTGGCTGGCATGGGGGGCGCAGATGAACATGTTCTGGGCCAGACGCTCGACGGTGCGGACGTGGTCTTCGGGGACGACCATCCAGCCGATGCGCCAGCCGGTCATGCTGAAATACTTGCTGAAGGAATTGATGACGTAGACGTCGTCCGACACCTCGAGCGCGCTGATCGCCCGCCCCTCGTACTGGATGCCGTGATAGATCTCGTCCGAGATGAAAGCCGTGTCCTGCGCCGCGCAGCGCGCGATCAGGGCGGCCATCGCGTCGCGGTCCAGCATCGTCCCCGTCGGGTTAGAGGGCGAGGCGACGATCAACCCCGCCAGGTCCGCCGGAATGTCGCCTGCCACCGGCTGATACCGGTTGGCCGCCGCCGTCTCGATCCCCACGGCCCTGAGCGACAAGGCCTTCAGGATCTGGCGATAGGAGGGATAGCCCGGCAACCCGAGGCCCACCCGGTCGCCCGCATCGAAGAGCGTGGTAAAGGCCAGCAGGAACCCCGCCGACGATCCGGCGGTGACGACGATGCGACCGGGATCAAGGTCGAGACCGTACCATTTGCCATATAATTCCGCGATTTTGGCGCGCAGTTCCGGCAGGCCCAGGGCCACGGTATAGCCGAGCGGCCCCGCCTCCATCGCTCGGGCCAGACCGGCGCGGGCCACTTCCGGGGCGGCAGTGCCGGGCTGGCCGACTTCCATGTGGATCACGCTGCGCCCGGCGGCTTCGGCCCGGCGCGCCTGTTCCATCACGTCCATGACGATGAAGGGATCGACCCCGGAGCGTTCCGAGACACGCCTTGCACCTGACATCTGCCGCTCCATACTCTGCCCTGCGCGTCCTGATGCCCCGGCCCGCCCGGTGGGGTCAATGCGGCGCGACGCCTGACCCGGGAGAGTATCCGATGATCCGCCTGTTTGCCGCCCTCTGCGCAGTTGCCGCTCTGACCCTGCAACCGGCGCGCGCCCAGGGCCTGATCCGCGACGCGGAAATCGAATACGCCCTTGCACAGGTCGCGCAACCCATCCTGCAACAGGCGGGGCTGCCGGGGTCGGTGCGGATCTACATCATCGACAATGACCGCATGAATGCCTTCGTGGGCGACGCGCGGGCCATCTTCATCCATTCCGGCCTCCTCCTGCGGCTCGAGTCGGCGGACCAGTTGCAGGCCGTCATCGCCCACGAGGCCGCCCATATCGCCAACGGTCATCTGACGCGCCGCCCGGCTGCGGCCAGATCGGCGGCCACGGCGGCGAAACTGGGCCTGATCCTGTCGGCGGCGGCTGCGGCGGCGGGGGGCGGGCGCGCAGGCCTCGGGGTTGCGGCGGGCACGGCTTCTGCGGCGCAGCGCAGCCTGTTCGCCCACACCCGCGCCGAAGAGGCGAGCGCCGATCAATCCTCCCTGCGCTACATGGCCGCCGCCGGGGTGAACCCGCAGGCCGCCCGCGAGGTGCTGGAGCTGTTCCGGGGTCAGGAGATGCTGTCCGTAGGCCGCCAGGACCCCTATGCCCAGACCCATCCGTTGACCCGTGACCGCATCCGTGCCGTCGAGGGCTTCGCCGCCGCCGTGACGCCCCGCACCACCGACCGCAGCGCCGTCGACTATTGGTATGCCCGGGCCACCGGCAAGCTGTCGGCCTTCATCCGCGCGCCGTCCTGGACCCTGCGGCAAGTGGGGCGGTCGGGCGACGAGGTGTCGGTTTTGCGCCGCGCCATCGCCGAACACCGCAAGCCGGACCTGAACCGCGCCCTGTCCGCCATCGACAGCCTGATCGCGGCGCGCCCGAACGACCCGTATTTCCATGAGCTTCGGGGCCAATTCCTGCTGGAAGCCGGACAGGCCGGGGCCGCCGTCGGCAGCTATCGCAGGGCCGCGGACCTCGCCCCCCGCTCCGCCCTGATCCGCGCGGGTCTGGGGCGCGCCATGCTGGCCGCCGATCAGACGGGCGAAGCCCTGCGGGTGCTGGAGAGCGCGCGGGCGAGCGACCCCTATGATCCGAACCTGCTGCGTGATCTGGCCACGGCCCATGCGCGGTCGGGTCAGAACGGAATGGCGTCGGTCGCCACGGCGGAACGCTATGCCGTGCTTGGCCGCCTTGCCGATGCGCGCATCCACGCGGAGCGGGCGTCGGGCATCCTGCCGCGCGGGTCGTCGGGTTGGCTCCGCGCGCAGGACATCCTGGCCGTCGCACCGCGCCAGTAACCCGTCAGGGACGAAAAAACGCGCCCGAAGGCGCGTTTGATCTTTGGGCTATTCCGCTCGGTCAGCTGCCGAACGACCACCAACCCTTGCGCTTGGGCTTTGCTTCGTCCGCTGCCTGAATCTCGGCGGCGGGCTCCTCCGCCACGGCGGCGGGGGGTTCGTCGGCGGCGGGGGCCTCCTGCTCGACCACCGGCTCCGGTGTGGCAGCCGTGGCGCTATCGGCAGCCTCAGCAGCCTCGACCACCTCGTCCGACACCGTTGCGGGTGCCTTGGCGCGGGCCCGGCTGCGGCTCTTGGGCTTTGCCTTGGCCGGTTCCTCGGGGGCATCCGCCACCTCGGCCTCAGCCGCGGGCTCGGACGTGTCCGCGCTCGGGGTCTCGGCTTCGGTCGACTTCTTGGAGCGCGACCGGCTGCGGGACCGTGACTTGGGCTTGGGGGCCTCTTCGACCTTGTCAGCCGGGGCTTCGGCGGCAGGTGCCTCCTCGGCCTCCGCCGTGGTCTCGGCCTCCGGTTCGGCGGAATCATCGTCACCCGACGCCTGATCGCGGCCATTGCCCTGATCGTCGCGGGTATCCTGACCCTCGCCATTGCCGGGCTTCTTGCGACGCGACCGGCGACGGCGTTTGCGCTTGGGCTTGTCCTCGCCGTCCTCGTCGCGCGGGGCTTCGGCGGGAGTTTCAGCCTGTTCCTCGGCCAGGGCCTGGGCTTCGGCTTCATCCGCGGCGTCGGCCTCGGCGTCGACCACATCATCCTCGTCCTCGTCGTCACCCGACCAGGCCGTGTCCATCTGCACGACACTGGACGGCTTCGGCACGATCCGCGTCGCCGTCTTGAACTTCTCGATGCTGTAATCGGGCGCGATCATATGGGCATCCGCGACCACGCGAACGGCCATGTCATAGCGCATCTCGATCCCTGCAAGATGCTCGCGCTTCTCGTTCATCAGGTAGTTGCAGACGTCGACCGGCACCTTCAACAGCACCTCGCGCGACCGCTTGCGCGTTCCTTCCTCCTCAAGGGCGCGCAGGATCTGCAGCGCCACCGAATCGTCGGACCGGATCAGGCCGGTGCCGTGGCAATGCGGGCAGGACTGCGTCGTCGCCTCCAGCATGCCGGGACGCAGACGCTGACGCGACATCTCCAGCAGGCCGAAGCCCGAAATGCGGCCCACCTGAATGCGGGCGCGGTCGTGCTTGAGCGCATCCTTCAGGCGTTTCTCCACGGCAGCGTTGTTCTTGCGCTCGTCCATGTCGATGAAGTCGATGACGATCAGGCCGGCGAGATCGCGCAGCTTCATCTGACGGGCGACTTCGGTCGCGGCCTCCAGGTTGGTCTTGGTCGCGGTGTCCTCGATGGAGCCTTCCTTGGTCGCCTTGCCCGAGTTCACGTCGATGGCCACCAGCGCTTCGGTGATGCCGATGACGATGTAGCCGCCCGAGGGCAGTTGCACCGTCGGATTGAACATCGACGCCAGATAGCTTTCGACGCCATGCTTTGCAAAGAGCGGCTGGCCCCGGCCATCGTGCAGTTTCACGTTCTTCGCATGCGACGGCATGATGAGCTTCATGTAGTCCTTGGCGTCGCGGTATCCGGCCTCGCCCTCGACGATGACCTCGTCGATCTCGCGGCTGTAGAGGTCGCGGATCGAGCGGTGGATCAGGTTGCCTTCCTCGTAGATCGGGGCGGGCGCGATGGATTTGAGCGTCAGCGCGCGGACCTGTTCCCACATCCGTTGCAGGTATTCATAGTCGCGCTTGATCTCGGTCTTGGTGCGCTTGGCCCCTGCGGTGCGCACGATCAGGCCCGCGCCCTGCGGCACGTCGATTTCCTGTGCGATTTCCTTGAGCTTCTTGCGGTCGGCGGCGTTGGTGATCTTGCGGCTGATGCCGCCGCCCCGCGCCGTGTTGGGCATCAGGACGCAGTAGCGGCCGGCCAGCGACAGATAGGTGGTCAGCGCCGCGCCCTTGTTGCCGCGCTCTTCCTTGACGACCTGCACCAGCATGATCTGGCGGACCTTCACGACCTCCTGGATCTTGTACTTGCGGGCCTTGGGCCGGGGCACCCGCACGGGGCGGATGTCTTCGGGCGCATCGTCGTCGGCGATGGTCTCGACACCGTTGTCGGTGATCTCTGAATCCGCATCGGCCTCGGCTGCCTTGGCCGTGGGCTTCTTGCGGCTGCGCGAGCGGCTCTTCTTGGGGGCGGGTTCCTCGACGGGGGCAGAGGCATCCTCGTCCTCGTCCTCGCCCAGGTCGACGGTTTCCATGCCCGACGGCTCGGACCGGGCGGGCGCCTCGTCTTCGTCTTCTTCCGGCGCATCGCCCTCAGTGACGATCTCGTCCTCAAGGCCGGTATCTTCGGCAATCGTCGTCACCGGGCCGTCGTCATCCTCCGCCTCGGAAGCGGTCGAAGTGGCCTCGGTCGCGGCCTCGGACATCTCGGCGGAACTGCCTTCGGCAACGCCTTCGACGGACGCCGTTCCGGCGGATTGATCCTCGGGCAACTCGGTCTTCTTCTTGGAGCGCGAGCGGGTCCGGCTGCGCGACCGGCTCTTTTTCGGAGCCTCGGCCTCGCCGTCGGCTTCTGCCGTCTCGCCGTCGTCGTCGTTCTGGGCGGCACGGCCCGACGCGCGGGCGCCCGCCGCCTCGTCTGCGGCGGCCTGCGCCTCGGCATAGGCGCGTTCCTCGGCCAGAATCGCATCGCGGTCGGCCTTGGGGATCTGATAATAATCCGGGTGGATTTCCGAGAACGCCAGGAACCCGTGCCGGTTGCCGCCGTAGTCGATAAAGGCCGCCTGCAGCGACGGCTCGACGCGCGTCACCTTGGCCAGATAGATATTACCCGCAAGCTGCCGCTTGTTCAGGCTTTCAAAATCAAATTCTTCGACCTTGTTTCCGTCTGCCACCACGACCCGGGTTTCTTCCGGGTGGGTGGCGTCGATCAGCATTTTCTTCGCCATTGTACTTTCCGCGACAGCAGAGCGGCCCCCCGGGGGGCGCCGACCTTGTCTGTCTTTGTGATGGGGCAATGGCCGGCATGACGGCGGCGGGGCGGTCTAGCCGCAATCCCACCGTTCCTGTCATGTCCTGCGTCATCGCGCGTCTACTCCGACACGAAGCCATGAAACATCAATGACTTCGGGCCAAACTGGGCCCGGGAACCCCCGGACGTCTCACTCGAAAACGGCTTTCGCGCGCCTTCGCAAACTTCCCCCGATGCGCGGACCTCAAGACGGGGCCGATGATGCACGGGAAAGAATCTCACCGGTTCCGACCGCCGACCAATCCGCGGCACAACCGTATTTCATGTCTGTTACAAAAACCCGCCCGTTGCAATGGCGGATCGCCCGTGCGGCTGCGTCAGAACCAACCGAAACACAGGACAGGCGGCGGCAGGGTGAAATCCGACAGGTCGGGCTCCCGGTCCCCGCAAACCCAAGCGATCAGCGTCGTCTGATAGTCGTTGGGCCAGGGCAGATCGTTCGAGCGGGTCATCATCGGGAACAGGAAATCGGGCCGCTCCACATCGACATAGAGCATCCGGGCCAGCGGTTGGACCTGTCCCGCCCCGGGCCCTTCGAACACATGGAGCGACCGTGCGGTGCGGCCCTTGCCGGGTGCCAACGGCCCGAGCAGGTCGGGAAACCGACCCGCAAACGTCTCGTATTCGTCAAAGACCATCACCAGATCGGTCTCGAAGGGTAACTCTGCGACCTCGCTCAGCGGCGGTTCCCAATAATCCAGCAAGGGGCCGGTCAACGGGCGATAGAGCGTGCCCGAACCCGCGATGATATCGCCGACGGTCGCCCCGTCACGACCCGCCAGCGTCTGTGTCGCGATGACGAGCAGGTGAACCGAAGCAGCCTCCGCATAGGTGTCGATGGCGAACATCAGATCCTCTTTCGACAGCCGGTCGGGAACCACGATCAGAATATGGCGCCCGTCCAGCTCGACCGTTTCGGGCCAATGGACGGTGGCAGCGATCCAGGCTTCCGTGCGCTTGGCCGACAGCAGACCCCACCCCCAGGGAACGGTGAAGAAAGCGACGAGAACGGCAAGCATCCCCGCCCCCATCACCCGCACCCCCCGACGCCGGTTCTTCAGCGCGAAGAGACCGCCAAGCAGAACCCCGGCCAGGACGATAAAATAGGCCGCCAGCCCCGCGACCAGCAGAAGCGCCGTTGTCTCGGAAATCATGCCGCCCCGGCCGGTCCACAGAGGGCGATATTCTGGCACAGAAGCCTGCACATCAGCGGCCTGAAGGTGGACCCACCCACGAACAGGATCGACTTGCCGGTCAGGTCGATCGGCGTCCTGTCGATCTCCATCGAAGGGGCCGCGGCCAGCTGCCGCTCCCACACGGTGTCATCCAGAAAGGGTTGGGCCACGAAGATGGCGATGGCCACCAGCGCCGCCGCGATACCCGCCAGGATATGCACGCGAAACAGGACGAAGACGCCGAACGCCACGGACCAGAGGATCGCCCAAACGAGGCCCATGAAAAAGAACAGAACCCCTGCCCCGATCAGCCAGATGCCAAGCAGGCTTTTGTAGAATGGCGGTGTGGGGTCGGGGTTCGGACGCGGGCCGTTGTCGGACATGAAAGACCTTTCTGAAAATTCAGGCACCAGTGTCGCAGCCGCGAACAGTGCAATCAAATCAAAAGGAGAGGGCCGCTGATCCGGGGCCTTTCAGCCGGGGAAGAAATCCACACAGTCGGGCGCGGCATCGGTCCCGCAGAACCAGCGCGACAGGACCGCATCATACCCCGCGCCATCCGGCAGGAACGGCGCATCGGAGGTGATCGGGAAGAAGGGTCTCGGAATGTCGGGGCGCACCTGCATCATCCGGGCGACAAGATCGGCTTCTGTCAGGTTCCCGATCTGCCCGCCCGGCACCTCGTAGACATGCAAAGACCACCGCACATCCAGCGCATCCTCTTCGCCCAGGCCCGACGTGGTACGCTGTGTAGCGACGAAGAAGTCCTGTTCATCCAGCGAGATGACGATATCCACGCGGTCCGGAACCGGCGCTTCCTGCCAATCGAGACCCGGATCGTCGGGATAGCCATAAGCAGGCTCGGCTGCAGGATCGGGCACCAGCCTGACCCCACCCCCAAGCGGCAATCTCCACGCCGAAAGGCCGGGCCAGCCGTCATCTGTCCAATCCATCAGATCGGTATACGCCAGATAAACCGACGCGGCCCCGGTGCGCGTGACCAGCGGCGTGCAGAAATCACAATACGAGCTGTTGCGGATCACAAGGACATGACGGCCCGAAAGGTCGAGCGTCTCGGGCCAGAAGGACGCGGCTTCAATCCGGGCGGCCTGCTGACGGGCGGGGATCTGCGCCGAAAGCCACGGTCCGATCAGGAGCGCCAGAACCCCAAACACCAATGCCGCGCCGATCAGGCGGCCGACGCCGCGCTTGCGCACCATCAGGACAAGCCCGCCAATCGCGACAAGCGCCACCAGGGCGATGCCACCGATCACGATGAGCGCGACAATCTCGTACCCACCTGACCCGAAGGATTCGAGCGTGATGGTCCTCACAGATAGTTGGACCGGCTCAGGCCGTATTTCGCCATCTTCTCGTTCAGGGTCCGGCGGGGCAGCGACAGTTCTTCCATCACGCTCGCGATCGACCCGCGATGACGCCGCATCGTGTTGTCGATCAGCATGCGCTCGAAGGCTTCGACATATTCCTTGAGGGGCTTGCCCTCGGTCGTGACCTGCACCGTCTCGCCCTGCTCCTGCGTGTCCGACATCAGAAGCGAAGAGATGGAACCGGTGCCGCGCCGCTGCTGCAGCACCGCACGCTCGCCCAGATTGATGAGCTGGCGCACGTTGCCGGGCCAGGGCGCCTGCAACAGTTGCGCGGCCTCCTGTGCGGACAATTGCGGCGGGGTGGCGCCGTATTCCTCGCCGAAACTCTCGGCGAAATGGGTGAACAGGGTCAGCACATCCTCGCCCCGGTTGCGCAGCGGCGGCAGGACAAGCTTCATCGCCGCCAGACGGAAGAACAGGTCGGGGCGCAGGCTGTCTTCCAGCGTCTTCTCGGGGTCGGAGCCGTTGTGGATGGCGACGATCCGGGTTTCCGCCGGCGTCCCCTGATCGTTGATGAAGGTCAACAGACGAGCCTGAAGCGCCAGCGGCAGCGCCTCGATATCCTCGAGCACAAGCGTGCCGCCCCGGGCCTCCTCGACCAGCGGCAGGCCGCCTTCGGTCACGGGGCCGAATAGCTTGGCGCCCAACTCATCCTCGCCCAGGGCCGCGCAGGAGGTCATGGCAAAGGTCTTGCCCGCCCGTGGCCCGACGGCATGCAGCGCATGGGCGACCAGGGTCTTGCCCGTCCCCGTTTCCCCGTCGATCAGGACGTGGGTATCGGCTTGGCCCAGGTCCAGAATATCCTCGCGCAGACGCTCCATCGCGGGGCTGGTACCGATCAGCTTGCGCATCAGGACCGTGCCGTCGGACAATTCACGCCGCAGCGCCCGGTTGTCGAGCGTCAGCTTGCGGGCCTGCGCCGCACGGCGGGCCAGATCGGTCAGCCGGTCGGGATTGAACGGCTTTTCCATGAAATCATAGGCGCCAAGCTGCATCGCCTCGACCGCCATGGGCACGTCGCCGTGGCCGGTGATCATGATGACGGGCAGCGAGCTGTCGGCGCTCATCAGCTTTTTCAGGAACTGCATCCCGTCCATGCCGGGCATGCGGATGTCGCTGATGACGACGCCGGGGAATTCAGGCGTGATCTTCTTGAGGGCTTCCTCTGCCGAGGGATACGTCTCTGTCGCAAAGCCCGAGAGGGCCAGCCACTGGCTGATCGATTGCCGCATGTCCTGTTCGTCGTCGACAATCGCGATCCGGGTCTGGTTGGCCATCAAAGTCCTCATTCAGCTGCATCAAGCGCCATATCAATGTTCGGTAAGCGAACTTCAAACACCGCGCCGCCCCTGACGGCATTTCGCGCGGTCAACCGCCCACCAAGGTCGGTGATAATTCCCGATGAAATCGCCAGGCCAAGGCCCACGCCTTCGCCCGGTTTCTTGGTCGTATAGAATGGTTCGAACAACTTGTCGGGGGACTCGATCCCGGGGCCGGTGTCGCGGACGGCCAGCACCACATCCTCGCCCGCGGTCAGAAGGATATCCAACTCCCGATCCTCAACCTCGCGCATCGCATCGAGGGCGTTGCGCACAAGGTTGATGATGACCTGCTCCAGCCGCAGCCGGTCGGCCGTCACCATCACCGGTGTCTCGGGCATTATCTGGCTCAACCGGACCTGCTCCTGACGCAACTGCGGCTCCATCAGGGTCAGGGCGGAACTGACGGCCTGGCGCACATCAACGGGTTCGAAGGCATCGCCACCCTTGCGGGCATAGGATTTCAGCTGCCGCGTGATCGCGCCCATCCGCTCGATCAGGTCGTCGATCCGCTGGAACGACGACAACGCCTCGTCGGCGCGCCGCCGTTGGAGGAGGAGCTTGGCCCCCGCCAGATAGGTCTTCATCGCGGCAAGCGGCTGGTTCAATTCGTGGCTGACGGCGGCCGACATCTCGCCCAGGGCGGCCAGTTTTGACGACTGGGCAAGGCTCTGCTCGGTTTCCTTCAGCTCTTCCTGCACGCGCTTGCGCTCCGCGATCTCCCGGCTCAGGCGGTCGTTGAGGCGGCGCAACTGCGTCGATTCCCGCTGGACCAGCAGCGACCGCAACGTGGTGCGCCGGTTGAGCAGATAGAATCCGAGCGCCAGCAGCAGCGCGAAGCCGGTGATGATGAGCGCCAGAACGCCATTCACCCGTTCGCGCACCGACTCGTAACTGGTGAAGCTCACCAACCGCCACCCCCGGAAGGGCACCCGCGTCTCGAGCTGGATCAGCGCCGCACCGGCATAGAACGCCTCGTCAGAATCCGCCTGGAACGCCCCGGTCGTGGCCAGCGCCCGCTCCAGCGCCGACGGCACCGACGTCTGCTTGATCGCCGTCTCAAGCGGTTGCCCGCGCCAGCGCGGTTCGGTCGACAGGATGACCGTGCCCCCCGCGTCGGTCACGGCCACGGCGGCGGTGGTGCCGCGCCAGCGGCTTTCGAACTGCGCCAGGTTGACCTGCACCTGCAACACGCCCAACTGACGCGGGCCGTCCTGCACGATCCGACTGAAGCTTGCCTCGTAAGCGCCTGTTTCATTGGGAAAGATGGTAAAGACCGTGTCGGTCGTATCCTGCGCTTCGGTAAAGAAGGGGCGGTTGGTATAGGTCTGGCCCAACTGCTCCCGGTCGGTGGCGGCGACGGTGCGACCGTCCATGTCCATCAGCCGGATCGAGGCCGCGCCGATGTCGTCCACATAGGAAATCAGGCGCTGGCTCGACGTCGAGAAATCGCGCGCGTTCAACGCCTGGATCAGCGTCGGATCGCGCGACAGCAGCAGGGGGACGACCGAATTGCGCTGCAACTCCGACAGGATGGCACCGGCATAGAGCGACTGGCGCAGTTCGGCCCGCTGCCGCGTCGTCTCGACGAAACGCTCGGTCAAAAGCCCGTTGGCGAACCAGATCGCCGCCCCGGCCGCCAGGATCCCGCCGACGATCAACAGGCGCACGGGCCACGGCAGATGCGGCGTCTCGCTTGGCGGGACGCTCATCGGTGGAATCGTCAGGTTGGTGTCAGGCCGGGCGGCACGTCGCCCGAAGAGGTCGCGCAAAGACATGGTCCTGTCTATCCCTGCCCCCCGTCCGGCTCAAGCGTCGTAAGCGGAGGGCTGCCATTCAGGCAGAGACCAGCGCTTCGGCCAGCCCGCGGAACAGCGCCGCGCCATCCGTTCCGCCCTGCATCGGGTCGGCGGCCCGCTCGGGGTGGGGCATCATGCCCAGGACGCGGCGGTTCTCGCTCAGGATGCCCGCGATGCCGTCCATCGCCCCGTTCGGCGTCGCGACATAGCGGAAGGCCACCCGGTCTTCGCCCGACAGCCGTCGCAGCGTCTCGGTATCAGCGGTGTAATTGCCTTCGTGGTGGGCGATCGGGATGTCGATCACCTGACCCCTCTTGTAGGGGCGGGTAAACGCGCTGTCCGTCGTCTCGACCCGCAGACCGACGGTCTGGCAGATGTACTTGAGCCCCGCATTGCGCAAAAGCGCGCCGGGCAGCAGCTTGGTCTCGGTCAGGATCTGGAACCCGTTGCAGGGCCCGAAGACGTAGCCGCCCCGCGTCGCATGGGTCTTGAGGGCTGCGGCAATCGGCGACTGGGCCGCGATGGCCCCGCAGCGCAGGTAGTCGCCATAGCTGAACCCGCCCGGCACCCCGACCAGATCGACGCCCTCGGGCAGCGTCGTTTCCTTGTGCCAGACCATCATCGTGTCGAACCCGGCGGCGCGGAAGGCCACGGCCAGATCGCGGTCGCAGTTGGACCCGGGGAAGACGAGGACGGCAGCTTTCATGGGATGACCTTTGCAAAGGACAGTTGGACCTGCGCGCGGCTTGTCACATCCCGCAGCGAAGTTCCAGCACCTCGCGACCCCGAGATCAGCTCCGTGCGAACCACGGATTTCCGGCGGCTTCCCGCTCTAAGCGCAGGCTTAGGCCCGCGGTTTAAGCGGCCCTCCAATGGTGTGGCGAGGTCCAGGCCGTCAGGTCGAGGCCGACGACAACACCCGTTGCCGTTTCACACCCGATCCCGAGGAGACCACAATGAAGAAATTCGCACTCATCGCCCTGATCGCCATGACGTCCCCCGCCCTGGCGCAGGACCTTACCACCGAGACCCTGCTCGGCACCACGCTCGAAGAGGTTCAGGCCAGCCTGACCGAAATGGGCTACGAGGTCCGCAAGGCCGAAATGGAAGACGGCAAGATCGAGATCTACTTCGTCAAGGACGGCGCCATGGGCGAGGTCTATGTCGACCCCGCGACCGGTGCCATCACCAAGCTCGACATGAACTGAGACGGTCATGTCGATCCTGTCCGATCAACACAGCGGGCGCTCCGGCGCCCGCGACATCCCGGTCTGGGACCCGCTGGTGCGCCTGATCCACTGGTCCCTTCTGGCGACAATCGTGGTCAACGGCGCGCTGACCGATGTCGAAGGCGACCTGCACGAATGGGTCGGCTATGTGGCCCTGGGCCTTGTCGCCATCCGCCTCGTCTGGGCCGTCGTCGGCCCCCGCCCCGCGCGGTTCACCGCCTTTCCGCCCAACCCAATGCGGGCCATCCGCCACCTGCGCGCCATGCGGGCCGGGGACGACACCGTCCATCTGTCGCACAACCCGCTTGGCGCGCTGATGGTCTACAACATCTGGGCGACCGTTCTTGCCATCGGCGTCACCGGCTACATGATGACGACGCTGCGCTTTTTCGGGATCGACTGGGTCGAGACGGCGCATGAGCTGGCCTTCGACTGGCTGATGATCTCGGTTGCGCTGCATGTCGCCGGCGTAGCCCTCGACAGCTGGCGGTCCGGTGTCAATCTGGTGCGCGCCATGGTATCGGGCTCCAAGAGAATTCCCCACGGGAAAAACGTCGAATGAAACGAGCGATATGGCCCGCCGACGGCAAGACCCGACGCGCGACCACTCTTGCGGCGATCATCCTTTTGCAAGCCCTCTGCGCGCTGTTCTTCATCGGTGACGTCGTGACGGACCTGCTCGAAGGCGCGGCCTTCGTCGACCTTCACTTCGGGGTCGAGACCCTGGCCGCCATCGCCCTGCTGATCGGCGTCGCTTTCATGATGCTGGAGTTGCGGCTGCTGCTGTCGCGCATGGACCAGATGGATACGGGCCTCATGATCGCGCGCGGCAGGATGGCCGAGGTGATGCAGGGCTTCTTCGACGACTGGCACCTGACCGAGGCCGAAAGGGACGTGGCGATCATGGTCCTCAAGGGCCTCGACAACACCCCCATCGCCGAGGTTCGCCAGACTGCCGCTGGCACCGTCCGTGCCCAGACCACCAGCATCTATGCCAAGTCCGGCACCAGCGGCCGCCCTCAGTTCGTGAGCCTCTTCGTCGAGGAGCTGATGTCGGGCGACTTCGAAGTCCCGCCGTCCACGTCCCCGCGCGCCCTGACCGAAAGCGCCCGCTGACCCAAGCGGTCGGGTCCGCGCATAAACCCGCTTTTGACATGCGATAACACGCGAAATCCCCGCGTCCCGGCCCCTCCGGTCATCGGATAGCGGCGGTGAAACCCCTAGATCCGAAGCTGTAGCCGAACGGAGATTCGGGTCGGGCAATCCGCCCCTTCTCCTCCCTCACAGGCTCGGTCACGGACCGGGCACAGATCAGACCAATGCCGACCCCGCGTCGGCCCCTTCCCGGAGATACGACATGAAAATCCTGCTTCCCCTCGTCACCGCCACCGCCCTTCTGTCGGGCTGCGCCCAGGGCGGCTTCATCGACAGCGACATGGAGCGCGGCCTCGTCGGCGCGGCCGTCGGATACGGTGCGGCCAAGGCCATCAACGGCAACGGCGACCGTGGCGCGATCATCGGCGGCCTGGCCGGTGTGTTCTGCGACGATGCGGGCTTCTGCACCCGCGCCCGCTGACCTGACAGACTGGCGATGCCCGGCAGGTCCGGGCGTCGTCGCCTTCGGCCTCAGCGGCTGAAATCGGTGATGACCGCCACGCCCGGCGGTGTCGGGCCGTTGAAGGCGGCCAATTCGGCGGACGTGTCCGACAGCGCCACCTCCCGCGCGATCAGGGGCGACATGTCGACCTTGCCGCTGGTGATCATGCCGAGCAGGGACGGATAGCGCCACGCCGGCATCCCGCGTGTCCCGAACAGCGCAAGGTTGCCCATGTAGACGGTGTTCATGTCCACTTCCATCCGGGCAGTATGACCGACCGGCATCCCGACCTGCACGTGCCGCCCGCGCGGGCGCAGGCATTTGATCGACCCGTTGACCGTCACCGGAATGCCCAGGGCCTCGACCGAGACATGGGCCCCGCCGCCGGTGATCTCCTTGATCTGCGCCGCCGTGTCGTCACTGGCCAGAACCGCCGCGTCGATGCCGAGGCCCAGGGCGTGGTCCAGCTTCTCCTGCACGATATCCACGACCACCACATTCGCGCCCAAGGCCTTGCCGAGCAAAGCCGCCGACAGGCCGATGCCACCCGTGCCATGCACCGCCAGCCATTCGCCCGCCTGCAATGCCGCCCGTCCCGTCAGGGCGTGCCAACTTGTCGTGACGCGGCAGCCAAGGCCCGCCGCGACCGTTGGCGACAGCTCTTCGGGCAGCCGCGCGAGGTTGTGGTCGCGCGGCACGGCCACGTATTCGGCAAAGGCGCCCGGCTCGATGAAGCCCGGCAACCGCTGATCGTGGCAGGTGTTCTGATGCCCCGAACGGCATTCGGGACAGGTGCCGCAGGCCAGGATGAAGGGTGCGACCAGCTTGTCCCCGACCGCGAACTGCGCGTCCGGCCCCGCCGCGATCACCTCGCCGCAATATTCATGTCCGCCGATCTGGCCCGGCTTGATACGCGGATGTTCCCCCACCCAGCCATGCCAGTCCGACCGACAGACCCCGCAGGCAATGGTGCGCAACACCACGCCGTCGCTCGGGCACTCGGGGTCGGGGACATCCTCGATGGACAGCGGGGCGTTGAATTCCCGCAAGACAGCTGCGCGCATGATGTGGTCCTCCCTGACTGACAGGGAAGCCCGGCAGGGCGCCTTTGTAAAGCCAAAGAAAACCCGCTCCGGAGCATCCTCCGAAGCGGGTTTTTGTCATTCAAGAGATTGGCGGATCAGAGACCGGCCATCCAGTTGTCGACCTTCTTCTTGGCTTCTTCCTTGGAGTCGCCATAGCGCTCCTGGATCTTGCCTTCGAGGACATCACGGTCGCCCTCGGCCTGCTGAAGGTCGTCGTCGGTCAGATCGGCCCACTGTTGCTTGGCCTTGCCGGCGAATTGCTTCCAGTTACCTTTGATTTGGTCCCAGTTCATAGCGGATCTCCTTTCGTTGTTGCTCGGGAAAACAACCCGGAGCGGACCGGATTGTTCCGGAATTTCTCAGGTTTCGACGCGGCAGCGGATATATGGCGTGCCATCCCCACCGCCACCGGGCGCCTGCAACCACCAGACCTTCGCCCCCGCCGTAAGGATCGCTCGCCTTATAGGTCCAACGGAACACGAAGCGGCCACGCGCCTGGAACGCCCCGTTGGTGCCGCGGTATTTGCCGTTGCTGTCCTTCGCGTGGACATCTTCCCAGACCCGCGCCGCGATCAAGCCCATGCCGTCGGTGCGGTAGATGGCGGAAAGGTCGTCGCCATATTTGCGCGACCAGCGTGTGCTACGGTGGCGTCAGCACCATAGCGGCAAGATCGCCGTCCCGGAAAGGCCGCTGGCCAAGCCCCGGATGGAACCACAGTTCCACCCCCTTGGTCGTCCGCGTCGACGGGATCGGGTTCGTCACCGAAATGGGCTCTCCAAACGCCCCGCCCTGCCCGGCATATGTGAAGACCTGCACATCGTGCATCCCACCCATCAACCGGGTGAACCCATCCGCATCGGAAATGTAGAAAGCAGTTCCGGTGGCTCAAATCGGGAAATTCGGGAAGCGGCGTATAGGACGCACCCGCATCGCCCAGCATCACAAGACATCGGGGAACAATCGACGCAGGTTCTTTCGTACCGCGTCGATCAATCCTCACCTCGACGACAACCGAAAGGTCGCCATTCGCCCGGGGGGCTCTCACATCTCGATGGCGTAGCTCTCGATCACGGTATTGGCCAAGAGCTTCTCGCACATGGCGGTGACATCGGCCCGGGTCGTGCCCGCCGCCAGGTCCAGCTCGATCAGCTTGCCCTGACGCACCCCGTTGATGCCGTCGAACCCCAGCGCGCCCAGCGCGTGGCGCACGGCCTCGCCCTGCGGATCCAGAACGCCGTCTTTCAGCATGATCGTGACCTTGACCTTCATGGGCTTGCTCTCCGGGGCGGTTTGGTGTCGCGCGGATCGCTAGTGGGTTCGGCGCGCAGGTGCAAGTCAGGCGGCGGACGGGAAGGCGCGGGCGAACTGGCGCGTGCCCTCGGGCGAGAACAGGATGGCGCGGCTGTCGGGGTCGCGACGCGCCCATCCCAGGCCTTCCATCCGGGTCAGGAACGCACGCCCTAGGCTGCCCGCCAGATGGGTGCGCCGCGCGCTCCAATCCAGGCATTCGCGGCACAGCGGCGCGCGCCGCGCCCGAAGCGCCGATAGGTCAATCCCGAACGCCGCGACAAACGCCGCCCCCGCCTCGGTCAGCCGCATCTCACCATCCGCGCGCAGCAGATCGCGGGCCCGCAGACTGTCGTGCAGCTGCACCCCCATCTCTCCGGCCAGATGGTTGTAGCAGACCCGCGCACGCCGCAGCGCGCCGTCCCGTGGCCCGGTCCGCGTGCGCAATTGCCCCGTCCCGGCGGCCAGCCCCATCAGCGCCTCAAGCACATGGGCCACCTGGCCCGAGGCCAGCGTGAAATACTTGTGCCGCCCCTGCTTGCGCACCGACACCAACCCAGCCCCCGCGAGCTTGGCCAGATGCGCGCTGACCGTGGGCGCACTCACGGCGGCTTCGGCGGCCAGTTCGGTGGCGGTCAGGGCCTTCCCGCTCATAAGCGCGGTCAGCATGTTGGCCCGCGCCGGATCCCCGATCAGGGCGGCAATGCGGGCAATGTCCGGTCCGTCTTTCATGGTTCGACCGTAGGCGAAGCATCGACGTCCGGCAATATGGGACACCGGCCCTGCAACCGACAAAGGACCGACCATGCTGACCTGCATCATCCGCTATCACATCGACCCCACAAAGAAGGCCGATTTCGCGCGCTATGCCCGCAACTGGGGCACCGCGATCCCCCGCTGCGGCGCCGACCTCGTGGGCTATTATGCCCCGCACGAGGGGTCGAGCACGCTGGCCTACGGCATCTACAACATCGCGGACCTCGCCGCATATGAGGCGTACCGCGCGCGACTGGCCGACGACCCGCTCGGGCGCGAGAACTACGACTTCGCCATGCGCGAGAAATTCCTGCTGCGCGAGGATCGCACCTGGCTCAAATGTGTCTCGGACCCCGGGGCCGACGGCTGACCGCCGCCCCGGACCGGCTCAGTTGATCAGATGCGGCTTCGTCATCGGCGCGGAATTGGCGGGCAGAACCCCCAGACGCCGCGCGACTTCGGTATAGGCATCCGTCAGCGAGCCGAGGTCGCGCCGGAACACGTCCTTGTCCAGCTTCTTGCCCGTCTCGATGTCCCACAGACGGCAGGAATCGGGGCTGATCTCATCGGCGAGAATCAGGCGCTGAAAATCGCCGTCCCAGACGCGGCCGACCTCGATCTTGAAATCGACCAGCTTGATCCCGACCGCCAGCATGCAGCCCGACAGAAAGTCGTTCACCCGCAGCGACAGGGCGACGATATCATCCAGATCCTGCTGGCTGGCCCAGCCGAAGGCGATGATATGCTCCTCGGCCACAAGCGGGTCGCCCAGCTTGTCGTCCTTGTAGCAGAATTCGATGATCGGGCGCGGCAGGGCCGTCCCCTCTTCGATGCCCAACCGCTTGGAAAGACTGCCAGCGGCCACGTTGCGCACGATGATTTCCAGCGGGATGATCTCGCAGGCGCGGATCAACTGCTCGCGCATGTTAAGCCGCTTGATGAAGTGCGTGGGCACGCCGATGGCGCCCAGACCGACCATGAAGAACTCGGACAGACGGTTGTTGAGCACGCCCTTCCCGTCGATCACCGCCTTCTTTTCGGCGTTGAACGCCGTGGCGTCGTCCTTGAAATACTGAACGAAGGTTCCGGGCTCCGGACCCTCATAGAGGATCTTGGCCTTGCCTTCGTAGACCTTGGTGCGTCGAGCCATGATGTCTCCGGGGGGATTTGGTCGGTTGGGGGGCACATAAGCCCTATCCGCGTCTTTGCCAAGCGAAGCGACTTGCAGCCCGGGGCGCGGCTGCGCATATCGAGGGGGAAACATCTACCGGAGGGTCCCCATGTCCAACAACTTCACCGACCGCGAGAAGAGCTTCGAGAACAAGTTCGCCCATGACGCGGAACTGCAGTTCAAGGTCGAGGCACGCCGCAACCGGCTTCTGGGCGAATGGGCCGGCGCGCAGATGGGTCTGGAGGGCGACGCGCTCAAGGCCTATGCGACCGAAGTGGTGAAGTCCGATTTCGAGGAAGCGGGCGACGACGACGTCCTGCGCAAGGTCGCGGGCGACCTGGGCGACAAATCCTCCCGCGAAGAAATCCGCGCCCAGATGGACACGCTGATGGTCACCGCCAAACAGCAGGTCATGACCGAGCTGAAGTGAGGTCCAACCCGACCAGCGAAAGCCCCCGCCCCGGGGGCTTTTTGCTGTCTGCGGGTTGGGACGGTGGCGCAGTTGGCTGGCGGTAAACGACCGCTTTGAGGTCATAAAGCAACACGGGATTGCTCAGCGATGCGTCATAGCTCGCACTCTCACGGTCGGGGTCGACACCCGCCGGTCGTCCGTCGAGGATATTGTACCTGTTGTTCAACGTTCCATCGAAGACCATGCCCAGTTCCACTGTCGCGCGGGCTCAGGCCTGAGTCGTGGCCCCGGCCTCCGTATCAGGCAAACCTTCCGCGGCAATCGCCGCTTGGGCATCAATATCGGTCAGATTTACCACGCTTAGTCCCTCGGCGGGCAGGTCGGCGGCCCGACAGGTGGCGTGACGGCGGCAAGCGTTCGCTCTTGCTTGCCGGGAAATAGGCCGGACACTGTCCAGTCGCGGTCGGCTTCGGAGACCCTCGTTCCACAGGTGCGTCCAATGGTGTTCACCTCGGCCAGAGGCTTGGGACCAGCTTGGTCTGAATCGATCTCCAGCAAACCGTTGGGACCGAAGATCACCTGGAAGTTCACGGCACCGGACCCACGCGTCATCCGGTCGACTGGGACATCAACAGCGGCGCGCCATGACTTACCGGTCAGCAGTTCCGTCCACTGCGCCTCGACCCGCCAGATCCCATCTTCGCCTGCATCGCGCGGCCCACCAATCAATGCGTCGGACCCGTCGAAACGGGGATACCGGCGATCAGCAAAGGAATGGATCAGGACCGGTTGGCCGATCTCGCCCATGGGCTGTTCGATGCTGAAATGGGTGTGGACCACCGGACTGGACCCGAATGTCCCGAACCGCAGCGACATCTTTTCGGGCGCGGCTTCCCGGCATCCGACAAGAAGCAGGACCGCGACAAGGGCCGCGCGCATCATGGCCGCCGCTCCGGAACGGGGGAGAGGCCGGGCCAGGGCGCGCCCACCATGCGTAGCGGTTCGTCCGCGACCGACTGGAACAGATAGAACCCTACATTTGTCACGATACCCTCCAGGTAATCAGGGGCAATGACGCGCCTGTACTCTTCGATCGGTTTGCGGTCCGGACCGGGGGCACCGGGACTGCACCGAACATGTCGATGGACCGCAACGGTTCGCTCTCGCGCACAAGCAGCCGATCCTAAGCGGCAAGCGGTTTCCAACGACATCTTTGGACCCGCTTGGCCCTGCGCCTCAAGACGCGCGCGCGTGGCCTGTGTTTCCTGGGGGTCTATTGCCATCTCCTCCCTATGGAAGTCAGTCTTGCGGAACGTCTACCAGTTGTTGAATCGCCGAACAAACCCAAGGCGGCTTCGCTCTCGTTTCACATTGATCTGAAACGCTTCATTAGATCAAAACGGCCATCTTTGTCTCTGGGAAACCAAGTTCTGAAATCGCTCAAGACTTGCGCTGCAAACCCATGGCAAAACTCACGTCAAACTTCTGCACGTTTTCGTTCGTCGATTGCAGACCGGCCATTCGTGCGGATCGCAGCATCGTTGAAATTGGGCTCGGAGCTGACATCGGAAGCAGCGCAGCATCGGCGCGTCAGTGTCCTTCACCGGCGACATCTTCCGGCCCGTCCTGGCCGATCCCGCGCAGTCGCAGCGCTAACTAAGCAGATGCAGCGAAAGCCAACTTGGTCCCGCATCCCCGACATCCGCCACGACCATCACCCCCGAAACCGCCCCGCCATCTGCGGCGTCGCACTTATGACCGATGGCGGCCTGCCCCCGCATCAGGGACGCACCCGGTACCACCGTCTGCGATGGCCCGCAGGGACCCGCCCATTCCGCCAACCCCGCTCTCATCCCCTCCCCACCGTGATCGCCCGTCGCGTCACCCGCATATCCGACGTGGATCACCCGTGGATCACCCTTCGATTTCGCCCCCAGACTTGAACCCGCTTCATGAAGGTGATGCAGATTATGAGTTTGCGTCCGCGTCGCGCACGCGCGAAAAGGCTGGACCCAAATTGCAGGTTCCCCGATGTCAGATGCCCTTTCCGACCTTTTGAAAACCCGTGACTGGCTCTTGGCCGACGGGGCCACGGGCACGAACCTGTTCAACATGGGGTTGGAGGCCGGAGACGCGCCCGAATTCTGGAACGAGACGGCGACCGACAAGATCACCAAGCTCTATTCCGGCGCGGTCGATGCGGGGTCTGACATCTTCCTGACCAACACCTTCGGGGCCAATGCCTCCCGCTTGCGACTGCACGGCGCCCAGGCCCGCGCCCATGATTTCAACAGGATGGGGGCCGAACTTGGCCGCGATGTCGCCGACCGCGCGGGCCGACCCGTCATCGTCGCGGGTTCTGTCGGGCCGACGGGTGACATCATGGCCCCGATGGGCCCGCTCACCCACGAGGTCGCCGTCGAGATCTTCCATGAACAGGCCGAAGGCCTGAAGGCCGGGGGCGCCGATGTCCTCTGGGTCGAGACGATTTCCGCCCCCGAGGAACTGAAAGCCGCCGCCGAAGCCGCCGAGCGGGCCGACATGCCCTGGTGCATCACCATGAGCTTCGACACGGCGGGGCGCACCATGATGGGCACCACCAGCGCCGAGATGACGCGCATCATCGGGAAACTGTCCCACAAACCCGTGGCTTATGGCGCGAACTGCGGTGTCGGCGCCTCTGACCTGATCCGCACCGTGATGGGATTCGGCGCGACCGAGCGCCCCCTGATCGCCAAGGGCAACGCGGGCATCCCCAAGTACCACGAAGGCCACATCCATTACGACGGCACACCCGACCTGATGGCCGATTATGCCGTCATCGCCCGCGACGCTGGGGCGACGATCATCGGCGGCTGCTGCGGGACGACGCCCGACCATCTGCGCGCCATGCGCACGGCACTCGAGACGCGCCCGCGCGGCCCCGCCCCCGATCTCGCCGATGTCGCGACCCGTCTGGGCGGCTTCTCGTCGGACAGCGACGGGACCGATGGCAAGGGCCCGACGCGCGACCGCACCAGTCGACGGCGCGCCCGCACCTGATGCGCCACAAAGCCCTGATCGGCGCGGCGGCTCTGGTGATGGCCGGACTGGCCGGGTCCCTGCATCCGGCCTTCGACAGCCTGCGAATCGGCCTGCCCTATGCCAGCCTCGCCCTTCTGCTGCTGGCGCTGACGGTGCGCGGCTGGTTCCGTCGCCTGGGTCTTCTGCTGGCCGTCGCCGGCGCCGTTCCGGTGGCGGCCCTCGCCTGGCCCGCCGCCGATATGCCCACCCCGACGCTGCGCCTGTTGCAACATAATCTGCTCTACACCAATGCCGCGCCCACCCTCGCGGCGCGCCTGGCCGACCAGGATATCGCCACCTTTCAGGAGGTCTGGGCCTCAGAAGACACCATCCGCGCCCTCCCCTACGACAAGGAAATCTGCCTGCGCCGGGGCACGGCCAGCACGGCGGTCGTCTCCCGCCTGCCGGTCGTTGCCCGCGGCTGCCTCGACCGGGCGCAGGCCTGGATGCGGGTCCGGACACCGGCCGGCGACGTCACCGTCCTGGCCGTGCACCTGGCCTGGCCCTGGCCTGCGAGGGGCGGCGCGCAGCATCGCCAGATCGCAAGCCTGTCGCGGATGATAGCGGCCCTGCCCCAACCTGTGATCGTCGCGGGCGACTTCAACCAGGTCTCCTGGTCCGTCGCCGTCGCCCGCGTGGCCGCCGCCAGCCAGACGACAGTCCTCCCCGGCCTGCGCCCCAGCTACTGGATCGGTGGCCTGCTGCCGCTGCCCATCGACCACGTCCTTTTGCCCGAGGGCTGGACCGGAAGCGCCACGCTCGCCGGCCGCCACGGGTCCGACCATGCGGCCATCGCGGCGCGGATCACCGCCCCATGACGAAAAACCGCGCCCCCTTCTCTGCTTTGCAAATACTCCGGCCCGGCAGGGTCGAACCGCATCTTGCACGCCGCCCTTCAGAACAGCGACATCTGCGACCCCGGCACCCGGAACAAATCGCAGCGCAGCGGCGGCAGGCGCTGCTCCAGACCCGTCTCGCGACAGGCCCGTACGAACCGCTGCTGCAACAGGTCGGCGTGAACACCCCGGCCCCGCATCCGCTGACCGAAACCCGCGTCATAGAGCTTGCCGCCGTGGAATTCGCGTATCCGGCCCAACACCTTGCGGGCGCGGTCAGGCACATGGCTGCGCAGCCATTCCTCGAAGAGCGGCGCCACCTCAAGCGGCAGGCGCAGCGGGATCATGCTGGCCGCGACAGCCCCCGCATCGGCGGCGGCGCGCAGCACCCCCTCCACCTCGTGATCGGTCAGCCCCGGAATGACGGGCGAGACCATGACCCGGACCTGCACCCCCGCCTTCGCCAGCGTCTCGATGGCGCGCAGACGCCGCGCGGGCGTGGGCACGCGCGGTTCCAGCCTGCGGGCCAGATCGGCGTCGAGCGTCGTGACCGACAGGCCGACGCGGCACAACTCCGGCCCCATCTCGGCCAGGATGTCGATGTCCCGCTCGACCATGGTGCCCTTGGTGGTGATGCCGACCGGATGGCGATGGTCGCGCAACACCTCCAGCAGGGACCGCATGATCCCGCGATCCCGCTCGATCGGCTGATAGGGGTCGGTGTTGGTGCCGATGGCGATCATCCGGGGCACGTAGGATCGCGCGCCCAATTCCCGCCGCAACGCCGCCGCCGCGCCGGGCCGTGCGATCAGCCGCGTCTCGAAATCGAGCCCCGGCGACAGGCCCAGCCAGGCGTGCGTCGGCCGCGCGAAGCAATAGATGCAGCCATGCTCGCAGCCCCGGTAGGGGTTGATCGAGCGGTCGAACCCGAGGTCGGGGGATTTGTTCGTGCTGATGACCCGGCCGATCGTTTCGTCCCGCACTTCGGTCGGCAAGCGGTCGGGCAAGGGCGCGTCATGGGTATAGGGTTCGAACCGGCCTGCCGCATTCGACAGCGCCCCCCGCCCCGCCAGCCCCGGATAATCGTGACGTGTCTGTCCCATCCGAACCTCCCGATGGGGGAATGTGATGAGAACATAAATAGAACATCCGACACCTCACGACAAGAGGCGTCGCGCCCCGCCTGCCCCATGTCGCTTTTTGCGCTGACCCTGCGACCGCCTGTCGCCACATCGTATCATACACCGCCCGGAGGCCCCCATGTCCGAAGAAGATGACATCGTCCTTGCCGACCTCGACGACGACGAACTGGTTCAGCAGATGTTCGACGACCTCTACGACGGTCTGCGCGAAGAGATCGAGGATGCCGTCAACATTCTGCTCGAACGCGGGTGGGAGCCTTACGACATCCTGACCAAGGCGCTGGTCGGCGGCATGACCGTGGTCGGCAACGACTTCCGCGACGGCATCCTCTTTGTGCCCGAAGTGCTGCTGGCGGCCAACGCGATGAAGGGCGGCATGGCCATCCTGAAGCCGCTTCTGGCCGAAACCGGCGCGCCCCGCGTGGGCAAGATGGTGATCGGCACGGTCAAGGGCGACATCCACGACATCGGCAAGAACCTCGTGTCGATGATGATGGAGGGGGCCGGCTTCGAGGTCGTCGACCTCGGCATCAACAACGCCGTCGAAAGCTATATCGAAGCCGCCAAGGCCGAGGACGCCGACATCGTCGGCATGTCGGCCCTGCTGACCACCACGATGCCCTACATGAAGGTCGTCATCGATACGATGGTCGCCCAGGGCATTCGCGACGACTACATCGTGCTGGTCGGCGGCGCCCCCCTGAATGAGGAATTCGGCAAGGCCATCGGCGCAGACGCCTATTGCCGCGACGCCGCCGTGGCGGTCGAGACGGCGAAGACCTGGATGGCGCGCAAGCACAACCAGATGTCCGCCTGACACCCCGGGGGGCCGCCACCGCCGCCCCCCGGCCCTTCGCGGCAATCGGTCAAGGCCCAGGTCACGGATTCCTTCCTGACACCAATTGTGGCGTCGACATGAGCGGCTCCGACAAGCCCCTCACCGCTTTGGCCTCCTAATCGATGACGGCGGACGCCCGTACAGCTTCTGGAAAGCGGCGTTGAACCGCCTGACGCTGCCAAACCCCGCCTTGAATGCGATGTCTGCCATCGGCAACATGGTTTCATCCAGAAGGCGCTTCGCACGTCCTATGCGTAGCGTTTGGGCCGTCTGGAGCGGTGACGCTCCGATGTGGTTCGCAAACAGCCGCGACAAGTGCCTCGCGCCGACGCCAAGACGTTCTGCGAGGTCTTCCACACTGCCGATGTCCAGCGCGCCGTCTTCGATCAGCCTCAGCGCCCGTTCCACCGTGGTTCTGCTTCCCTTCCATGCGGGACAAAAAGGGGCCGTCTCCGGCCTGCACCGCAGGCAGGGTCGATAGCCCGCCCGTTCGGCGGCGGCGGCGGTCGGGAAATAGCTGACGTTCTTCGTGAGGGGGTGCTTCACGGGACAAACCGGTCGGCAATAGATCCCGGTCGTCCGGACGGCCGTGAAGAACTTGCCGTCATAGGCCGGGTCACGCCTCAATCGCGCTTCGTTGCAGGTAACGAAATCAAGCATGGCAGCAGTTTAGAACCGAAAGCGCCTTGAGACGAGCGGGCCCGGGTGATGGTGTCCGAAAACGGCCAGCGCGGCCATGACAAAGTGCGTAGGTGTCCCGAAGTTCAACGGATCACGGAGATCTGCCATGCGCATGACACCGCAGGATTGGGCGCGGCTTTTCGTGCTCTCGGTCCTCTGGGGCGGGTCGTTCTTCTTTGTCGCAGTCGCGGTCAAGGAGCTTCCGCCTCTGACTGTCGTCACGCTGCGCACGGGTATCGCGGCACTTACACTCATGGTGATCCTGCGCTTTCGGAGGGAACCGTGGCCCGTCGCGAAAGGAACAATCGCCGCCTTCTTCATCATGGGCCTGTTGAACAACCTCGCACCGTTCAGCCTTCTCTTCTGGGCGCAGACCATGATCCCGAGCGGACTTGCCTCGATCCTGAATGCGACGACGCCGATCTTTTCGATCATCGTTGCGCACTTCCTTTTGGCGGACGAGCGCATGGCTGCGAACAAGGCCGTCGGCATCCTGTTCGGATTTCTCGGCGTTGTCGTTCTGCTCGGTGGCGATCTGCTGACAGGGGCCAGCCTGGCCTCTCTGGGAATGCTGGCCTGTCTGGGTGCGGCACTGGCCTACGGGTTTGCAGGGGTCTACGGGCGCAGGTTCAAGGCAATGGACCTGACGGCGACACAGGTGGCATTCGGACAACTCGTCGCGACGACGATCATGATGGTGCCAATCGTCTCGGTCATGGACAGACCCTGGAACTTGCCCATGCCTGGTCTTGCAGTGATTGCGTCGGTGCTGGCGCTCGCTATCGTTTCAACGGCGCTGGCCTACGTTCTCTTCTTCCGCATCCTGGCATCCGCCGGGGCGGTAAATGTCGCTCTCGTCACGCTTCTTGTTCCCGTCAGCGCGATCCTGCTTGGCACGGTCATCCTGCAAGAAGAACTAGCCGGTCGGCACTATGTCGGGATGAGCCTGATCGCCATCGGCCTGCTGGCGATTGACGGACGAACAATTGACCTGTTGCGCGGCAAGGGAAGCGGGAGGCCCTGAACACCGGCGGCCAATGAAATCCCGCCGACGACCCGCAGAAGGCCCGCATGAGGACTGGCCCGCCAAGACCCGAAAACCGCACGTCCCTGCCCCGCCCGCAGGCCCCGCGAAAAACGCCGCGCGCGGTCGACCCGAAGCGGCCAGGGGGCTTTCCAGCGCCCGCTTTTGGTGCGCAATCTGACCCCGATACCCCGAAAAGGACCTGCCATGACCCTCACCCTGTTCCTTGCCCGTGGCACCATCTCCATGTCGGTCCATGCCGCGCTGGAGGAGGCGGGCCTTCCCCATGACCTGAACTGGGTGGATTTCAGCAAGAACGATCAGCGCGACCCGGCCTATCTGGCCATCAACCCCAAGGGGCGCGTCCCCACGCTGATCGCGCCCGAGGGAACGCTGACCGAAGCCGGGGCCATCCTGCAGTGGATCGCGACACAGTCCCCCGGCCTGATGCCCGACGATCCCTGGCAGGCGGCGAAACTGCGCGAGGTGATGTTCTACCTCGCCTCCACGGCCCATGTCGCCCACGCCCACAAGATGCGCGGCCACCGCTGGGCCGACGACCCGGCCGCACAGGCCGCGATGACGGCCAAGGTGCCGCAGACGATGACCGACTGCGCGACCTGGCTCGAAGACCGTCTGTCCGGCGACTGGCTGGGGGCGGCGTTCTCGGTGGCCGACCTCTATCTTTGGAACGTGGCCCTTTGGTTGCCCGGCGACAACGTGGACATGACCCGCTTCCCCAAGCTCGCGGCCCACAGCGCGAGGGTCGCCGCCCGCCCCGCCGTCGCCCGCGTCATCGCCCTGCACGACGGCTGAGCCATCCAGCTTGGCGCGGACCGCCGCAGCCCCCATATCCAGAGGGACACCCGAACCCCGGAGCCACGCCATGCCCCTCGACCGCCTTGTCCTGATCCTCGTGATCGTGATCGCCGCCGCTGCCGCGACCGTCTGGCTGGGCGCGGTGGTCGCGGCCAGCGTCGCCTTCCCCGCCGGGACCTTCCTGCTGATCCCCGCTGCTCTTGTGGCCTATGTGGTTTTCCGCGTCGTGGCCGACCGTCTGGGCAACCGCGACGATGACCGCTACGACAAGATGGACTGACACGCGGAGCCTGCCATGATCCTGACCACCACCGACACCATCGCCGGGCGCGAGATCGCGGTGACACTGGGCCTCGTCAAGGGCTCCACCGTGCGGGCCAAGCACATCGGGTCCGACATCGTGGCGGGCCTGCGCAACATCGTCGGCGGCGAGGTCAAGGAATACGCCTCCCTCCTGACGGGCGCGCGCGAACAGGCCATCGACCGGATGATCGCCGAGGCGCAGGCCATGGGTGCAGACGCCATCGTCGGAATGCGGCTCGAGACGTCGACAATCACGCAGGCCGCCTCCGAAGTGATGGCCTATGGCACGGCGGTGAAACTGGCGTGACTGCGGCCATCCCCCCCGATGCCGTCCTTCTGCGCGACGGGCTGGCCCCGCGCGGCACGGGCCGGGTCCTGATCCTGGCCTGCGGGGCGCTGGCACATGAAATCCTTGCCATCAAGGCGGCCAGCCACCTCGACCACATCGACCTGCACTGCCTGCCCGCGATCCTGCACAACCACCCCGAACGTATCCCGGCGGCGGTCGAGGCAGCGGTGGCCGCGCATTCCGACGCCTATGCGCGGATTTTCGTGGCCTACGCCGATTGCGGCACCGGCGGCCTGTTGCCGGCGACCTGCACGCGCCTTGGGGTCGAGATGATCGAGGGGCCCCATTGCTACGCCTTCTTCGAGGGCGTCGAGCGGTTCATCGCCCGGGACGAGATCGACGCCTTCTATCTGACCGACTTCCTGGCCCGCCAGTTCGATGCCTTCGTGACCAAACCGCTGGGCCTCGACCGGCATCCGGAGCTGCGGGACATGTATTTCGCCCACTACACCAAGGTGGTCTATCTGGCGCAGACCGACGATCCAGACCTGACCGCCCGCGCCCGCGCCGGGGCCGACGCCCTGGGCCTCGCGTTCGAGCGGCGGTTCACCGGCCTTTCCCCCTTCGCCACGGCCATGGCGGGGGGGCTGGCATGACCTTGGACGATGCCATCCTCTGCGATCCGCCGCTGACCCGCGGCGCGCACCAGGACCCTGCAAAAGCGAGTGCCGCCTTGCACGATCCTCGGGACCGGATCACCGGCACCGCAACCCTCCGGGCCTCGACGCAGGCCCAATCCCGCCATGACCCTGTCTGTCCTGCCTGACCCGGACATCGCCTTTCCGCGTCCGCTCAGCCCTGCGGAACTGACAGAATTGGTGCGTATGTTGGTCGCGTTCAAACTGATCCCGGGTGAGCATCGCGGATTCGAGAGCCCGCTGATCAATGACCTTTTGAGGCAGGCCATCGCGCGGGCGCCCTCCATCCCCGTCGCGATGGCCGGCCATGTGACCCCGCTGCGTGACGCCTTCGATGTTCTGATCGCGGGAAACAGGGCGTGACAGCCGCCGGAGCTTTCTCGACCGCCTGCCCGACGATGCCGCGCGCAGGCGGACCGTGTCGGATTTCTTCCTGCCACTGCTGGCCGAGACGGAGATCCCTCTGCATCCCTACGCCGGTACGCCGACTGCCTTCGGCCCGACGCCCTCCCCCGAAGCCACAGCCCCCCTGGACCGCCCGATTTCCTTCGTCCGCGCCTTTGCCCCGATCCAGTGGTCGCTCCTCCTTGCGGGAAGATTCGCGATGCGTTCCCTCGATGACCGGCGGCGCGGCGATACCGACAAATCGGCCTCGGACGCTGTTGTCATCCTGTTCCGGGATTTCGTGCTGACACTGGCGCAGGATGCGGCCCATGGCACCCCCGCCCCGCCATTCTGGGAGCCGGAATTGAGACGGTCCGATCTGGTAACATCCAACGCCTATGGAAACATGAAGGCGCTCGAGTTCTCCGAGGGCGACATGCGTGACGCCTTGGCCCCTTGGAAGATCATCGACTGATCCGCCTGCCTTCGGGCCTTAACCTTCCCGTCCGGGGGCGGTAAAGGGGGGCGATCCCTGCCGGAGCGCTCCATGCAAGACCCAGTCATCACCCCCGACCTGATCGCGGCCCACGGCCTGTCTGCCGCGGAATACGACCGCATCCTGGAGATCATGGGGCGGGAGCCGTCATTCACCGAACTCGGCATTTTCTCGGCGATGTGGAACGAGCATTGCTCCTACAAGTCCTCGAAGATCCACCTGAAGAAACTGCCCACCACTGGCCCGCAGGTCATCTGCGGCCCCGGTGAAAACGCGGGCGTGGTCGATATCGGCGACGGGCAGGCCGTGGTCTTCAAGATGGAGAGCCACAACCACCCCTCCTACATCGAACCCTATCAAGGGGCGGCGACCGGCGTGGGCGGCATCCTGCGCGACGTCTTCACCATGGGCGCGCGACCCGTCGCGGCGATGAACGCGCTATCCTTCGGGATGCCCGACCACCCCAAGACCCGGCGTCTTGTGCATGGCGTGGTCGAAGGCGTGGGCGGCTACGGCAACTGCTTCGGCGTGCCCACCGTGGGGGGCGAGGTCCACTTTGATCCCTCCTACAACGGCAACTGCCTCGTGAATGCCTTCGCCGCGGGCCTCGCCGATGCGGACAAGATCTTCTATTCCGCTGCTTCGGGCGTGGGTCGCCCCGTGGTCTATCTGGGTGCCAAGACCGGGCGCGACGGCGTTGGCGGGGCCACCATGGCCAGCGCCGAATTCGACGACACGATCGAGGAAAAGCGCCCCACCGTTCAGGTCGGCGACCCCTTCACCGAAAAGCGCCTGATGGAGGCCACGCTGGAGCTGATGGCCACCGGCGCGGTCGTGTCCATCCAGGACATGGGGGCCGCGGGCCTGACCTGTTCGGCGGTCGAGATGGGCGACAAGGGCGGCCTTGGCATCCGCCTCGACCTTGACCGCGTGCCCGTGCGCGAGGCGAACATGACCGCCTACGAGATGATGCTGTCCGAAAGCCAGGAGCGGATGCTCATGGTGCTGGACCCCGCTCTGGAGGATGCCGCCCGCGCCGTCTTCGACAAATGGGACCTCGACTTCGCCATCGTGGGCGAGACGATTGCCGAAGACCGCTTCCTCATCGTTCATGGCGGCGAGGTTAAGGCCGATCTGCCGCTCTCGACCCTCGCGTCCTCTGCCCCCGAATACGACCGCCCCTGGGTTCCGACGCCGGCACCCGAACCGCTGGCCATCGTGCCCGAGGTCGACGCGATCGACGGTCTGCGCAGCCTGATCGGCAGCGTGAACTACTGCGCCCGCGACTGGGTCATCCGTCAATACGACACGCAGGTCATGGGCGACACCGTCATCCTTCCGGGCCTCGACGGCGGCGTGATCCGCGTCCACGGCACGCAGAAGGGCCTTGCCTTTACCTCGGACGTGACGCCCCGCTATGTCGTCGCCAACCCCGTCGAGGGCGGTAAGCAGGCCGTGGCCGAAGCCTATCGCAACCTCGTGGCCAAGGGCGCGCGGCCGCTGGCCACCACCGACAACCTCAACTTCGGCAACCCCGAAAAGCCCGAGATCATGGGCCAGTTCGTCGGCGCGCTCGACGGCATCGGACAGGCCTGCGTGGCCCTCGACATGCCCATCGTGTCGGGCAACGTCAGCCTCTACAACGAGACGGACGGCAAGGGTATCCTGCCCACGCCGACCATCGGCGCCGTCGGCCTGATCGAGAACCTCGACACTCGTATCGGCGGCAAGATCGGCGAAGGCATGATCGCGCTGGTCCTGGGTGGCGAAGGCACGCATCTGGGCCGCTCCGCCCTTCTGGCCGAACATCTGGACCGTCCGGGCGAAGGCGACGCCCCGCCCGTGGACCTCGAGGCCGAGCGCGCGCACGGCGATTTCATCCTCGACAACCGGGGCTGGATCACCGCCTGCACCGACCTGTCGGACGGCGGCCTTGCGCTCGCCGCCTTCACGCTGGCGGAAAAGCACGGCATCGGCGTCACCCTCGACGTCAACGGCACCGCCGCCCTCTTTGGCGAGGATCAGGGCCGCTACCTTCTGGCCGTGACCTTCGATTCCGCCGAGGCGCTGATGGTCGCCGCCGGACAGGCGGGCCTGCTCTTGACCATGGTCGGCCAGTTCACCGGCGACATGGTCAAACTGGGCAAGGCCAAGGCCCCCCTGAAAGAGCTGTCCACCCTCTATCGCGGCGCTTTCGAGGCGGCCTTCGCCTGAGCCGTGGGGCGCGCAATCGCCATCCCCCTGCTCTATCTGCTCGCGGCCATGGGCGGCCTCGGGCTGGGCTCTGTCGTTCAGGTCGTGGCCGATGTGACCCTTCTGCGGGACGTCTGTGGGACCGGTCTGACGCTCGCCGCGACGATGGCGGCCTATTTGCCCACGGTCGTCATCGTCGCTCTGCTCTCCGTCGTCCCGCTCCTGATCCTGCGGCGGACCCTGCCGCATTTGCAGGCCCTTGGCCTGGCCGCCGTCTGTCTTGCCGTCGCCGGGTTCATGGTCCACGCCATCAAGATCTGGCTGACCTTCCGGAACGGCTGCGGCGGGGTCCTTGCGTCGAGCGACTCCTGGCTGGCGGGGATTCTGGTTCTGGCTGCCGGCATCGTGCATGTCGTGGTGGCGGGCCGGGGCGGGCGTCGGCTTTGGCAGGATGTGCCGCGCGGCTGACCTGCACGAGGCCTGCACGACCGGCGCACGCCTTCTGCACGGGCCATCCTTCACCACGGGCGCATGACACGCCCCATCACTCTCCCGTTCTTCGCGCTCACCTATCTGCCCGCCGCCATGGTCTCGGGGGCTGTCGGCCTTGTCGTCCTTGTTGCGGCCAACCTGACCACACGCGGCATCCAGACGCCCGGCGTCGATAGCCTTGCCGCCGCTTCCGGCCTGACCCTTGCCCTGCTTACGGTCGGCGCGCCGCAGATCGTCCTTGGCAGCCGGGCCCTCCGGTCGCGCCTGTGGGGCGGCCTGCCGATCTGGGCGATGCTGGCCGCCACCTGGATCGTTGCCGCCTGGGACATCGCGCGCGCCATCGGCGTCGTCGCCCTGCCCCGCCTCCCGGTCGAGACCTTGCCGGCCTGCGCGCTCCTCTTCGTGCTGCTTACCCTCGCCGTGTTCTTCACGGGCAACTGGCGGCTCTGCCATCCGTCCGGTGCCACGGCCCCCCGCATTGCGGCATTCCTGCCGGACCCGGTGCCGTGACGCCGCAATCCGGGGCGCAAGACCCCCGCCGCCCCGCGCAGGACCTCACCCCAAACCCGAATGGACCCGTTTTCATGACCCTTCCCCCGTGCGCCGTCCTCCTCGTCTACATCCTGGCTTTCCCGCTTCTGGCCTTCCTGCCGGTTCCCGCCGCTATGGCCGCCGCCTGGGAAGTCGTGATGTCCGGCAACCGGACGCTTGCCCCGCATATCGCCCTGCCCCTTGCCGTCGCCGCCGCCGGTACAATCGCCGGCTTGCCGATGCTCTGGCTGGGCATCTTCGCAACCCGCCGCCCGGCAATCGCCGCAGCGCCCGTGTCCGCAACCGTCGCGGCCCTTTTCGGCATGGCGGTCCTGCCGTCCTTCCCCGCCCTTGTGCCCGATATCTCCGCCCTCGAACTTCTGGTCGGCCTGGCCGCGATCTACCTCGCCCTGGCCCTGATCCCCTACGCCTTCGGCATCCATCGCCTCTGGCTCGCACACTGCTCCCGTCTTGCCCCCGCGGCCAAGGCATCCTAGCTAGAAGACGACAGCAGGAGACCCCGCCCATGGCCATGCAAGCCCACGAGATCGAGACGCTGATCCGCGCCACGTTCCCGAATGCCAAGATCACCATCACCGACCTGGCAGGCGACGGAAACCACTACGCGGCCGAGGTCGTCGACGACAGCTTCCGCGGCCAATCCCGCGTGGCCCAGCAACGCGCCGTCTATGCCGCGCTCAAGGGCAAGATGGACGGGGCCAATGGCGAACTCCACGCCCTCGCCCTGACCACCCGGGCACCCGCGTGACCGACCTTGCGGCATATCTCTCTGCGATCATCCTGGCGATCCTGCTGGGCCGAGCCATAATCGTCCTGCGGGCCGAGGCGCGCCAACCCGACCGAGGCCGCCCCCGTGGCATCGACCCGGGCACCGGCTATACCAAGATCGAAAGCAACTATTCCTCGGGCGTGGGCGGCGGCGATCAGCTGACCTGCCACATCCCCAAGGACCCACAGGAATACGCAAGGGCCTTCGTGCCCCGGCGCGACCGAACCCCGAAGGAGAAATAAGATGGCCGATGCCAAGACCCGGATCGACGACATGGTGAAATCGAAGGACGTCGTCCTCTTCATGAAGGGGACGAAGTCCATGCCCCAATGCGGCTTTTCCAGCAAGGTCGCGGGCGTGCTCAATTACATGGGCGTGGAGTATACCGACGTGAACGTGCTCGAGGATGCGGACATCCGTCAGGGCATCAAGGACTACTCCGACTGGCCCACGATCCCCCAGCTTTACGTGAAGGGCGAATTCGTCGGCGGCTGCGACATCATCACCGAGATGACCCTCTCGGGCGAACTCGACACCATGCTCGAAGCCCAGGGCGTCACTTTCGACAAGGCCGCTGCCGAAAAGATCCGCGAAGCCAACGCCTGAACGCGGACCATCCGGCATTCGGGCGATGGTGATGCTCGGATGCCGGGGGTGGGTTCTGGACCGTAAGCCGCCGTTCATTGGCATGGGATGCAGGTCGGCGAATTGGCCTTGCTCGTGACCGGCGACGATGGCCCGAAGCGCGGCCGTCAGGTCGCGTCGTCCGTCGCCCGGACGGTCGCGTCCAGCAGCGAGAGGACCTCCCCGAAATAGCCCTGCGTCCGCGCGGGGAGGTTCGGATCCGATGTGATGACGATCGTAAGCCCCGCGTCCGGCACAACCGCCAATACCTGTCCGCCATAGCCCCGCCCATATGCGGCCATCCGCCCCGCGAAACGGGTCAGGAACCAACCGTACCCGTATGCGTCGCCTGACCAGGGCGAGCGGGCGCGCGGGCGCCACGAGGTCTCGATCCACGTCGCCGGAACGATCTGCGCGCCATTCCAGGCCCCGCCTTGACGGACCATTTCACCCACCCGGGCAAGGTCACGCGGCGTCAATCCCATCTGGTTGCCGCCAAGGTAGAGCCCCTGCGGATCCCGGTCCCATTGCGGAACGGAGATGCCGAGCGGTTCGGCCAACCAGTCCCGCACCAGCGCGTGCAGGTCGCGCCCGGTTGTCCGGGCCAGCACCGCACCGAGCACATGCCAGCCGCCGGTGGAATAGATGAACCGACCGCCGGGGCGTCCGTCAGGCTCGCCGTTCAAGACATAGTCGACCCAATCGTTCGAATTGATCCAGGCACCGTAATTCGGGCCGGAGGTCGAGGTGAGGCCGGTCTGCATCGACAACAGGTGCCCGACGGTGAGCGCGTCCCGCGCGTCGCCCGCAGCGGCCCGGCCCAAAAGCGGCAAGACCCGCGCATCCGGACCCGGCAGGTGCCCCCGCTCGATCGCGATGCCGGTAAGCAAGGCGATCAACGTCTTGGAGACGGATTTGACGTTGGCGATCCGGTCCAGACCAGGCCCGCGGGGCGCCATGGCCAGCGCCTCGGCCCCGTCCCGCAGGACGATCAGGGAATGGAGTTGTTCAAGGCCGGCCGCCGCCTCCCTGACGGCGTCGAGGCCGGTGGCCTGCGCCTGCGCCAGGCCGGGCAGGACAGGGAAGGCAAGGCTGGCGGCGGCACAGGTCTTGAGAAGGGCGCGGCGGGTCAGGAGCATTGATCGGACACCATGGGGCTTGAGAGCATGTCGAAGCATATAGGATCGCGGGCGGATTTGGTACGGCCGCGCGGCAGGAAGTCGCCACCTGCTCGCCATCGACAGCAGGATGCCTGGTTTCGGCGCCGACATGAATGGGTGGACGGCAGGAAACCCGGAGAGAATTCTCCCAGTGGCCTGCCCCCCAACACGAGACCCACGTCGAATAGGGAAGATGTTCCGGTTGGATCGCTTCAGGTTCTTGATGCGTCCCCGGGGGATGCTTCCAGATCCTGTCGGAACGGTCTTGCGTAGGCCCTCTCGACCCTAAGTGAGACGTTCAGGCAACCTGCGTAGACCCAAACGCAAATGATTTGAGGTTCCGCATTGATGGAAACGATCAATCGGCCCTGAGTCGTGACTGGGTTTCGCAAGTGTTCCTCGGGCAATCGAAAAACGCGGGGCCAGATCGTGGCGCCCGCGTCGGTCGATTATTGCAAGGCACCGACTTTGCGGGAGTAGCGCTCTGCACCGGGGGGCAGGGGCATGTCCGCCACCAAAGCCAGGCATTCCCGGCTGTCGTCGTCGACCACGGCCAGGACACGGAACCGGCGGCCATCCATCAGCGCGTCGCTCACGAAGTCGAGGCTCCAGCGGATGTTCGGCGCGTCCGGCACACATCGCCCGTCTCCTTGTTGGAGCGGACTCTACCTCAAACTGGAGGAGGATAAGGAGCTTATGTCACCACCTGCGGTGTGGGCCAGCGGAGGGCCGGCGGTTATCAGGGACAGGGCGAAAAGGGTCGATGTCTTCATGATTCAATCTCTTTCTTTCGGATTGTCAGGAAGTCGCGCAAATCGAGTGACGATTTCTCGTCCATCGACACGTAGATCAGCGACATGTTGGTGCGTTCCCGGACCATCTCTCCGGGGAATGGCAGATAGGACAGCTCGCGCGAGCCGAAGCTGGGCGACGCTGTGCCCACCTGCCAGTCGGTCGTCAGTTCCACATCCACAAGCTTCAAAGCGGTATTGCCGCCCTGCCCCGGTCTCTCGAACGGAACACCGGCCAGCTTGAGGTAGCTGGTCTTGTCCCTGGCCTGGACGAACCCGTCTATGAACTGGGCCGCCAGCACCTGCAGGTCTGCGGCCACGTCTTCGTTGTGCATGTGGCTGTGCAGATGACCGGCATCGTGGGTATGGTTGTGGTCATGCGGATGATGGTGATGGTCGTGCGGGGCGTGGTCATGGGGCATGGCGCTATCCGATCTTGTGGGGTTCGGGGTTCGACCAGCGCTTGCCTTCGAAATCGCCATGGGGAATGGAAACCGGCTTGTCGATATGACGTTTGTGTGCGCCCAACTTGCCGTGCGAAACCAGCGATCCCAACACATCCACGATGACCCGCGTGCCCATGAGGGCCGTGATCTCGGACTGATCGTAAGGCGGGCTGACCTCGACCAGCTCCATTCCGCAGATGCCTTCCGCCGCGACCTTGGACGCCAGCGCAAGCGCCTCTCGCGGAAGAAAACCACCCGGTTCGGGCCAGCCGGTGCCGGGGACGAAACCGCAGTCGATGCTGTCGATGTCGAAGGACATGTAGACCATGTCCACCCCATCCCATGCCATTTCCAACGCCATCTCTGCGGTCTTGTCGATACCCATCGCTTCCATGTCCGACATGGTGATGATGTTGGTGTTGCGCTCGCGGGCGACCTTCACGGCCTCACGCGGGACCTGCCAGCCGCCGATGCCGACCTGCACCAGGTTCTTGGGCGAGACGTTCGGCATGTTCGTCGCGTGGAACCATGGTGTGGTGTGCATCCGCTCGTCGAGGTCTTTCTCCTGGATGTCGGCGTGGCGGTCGAAATGCACTATCCCGATTTTCTTCGAGGTGCATTGAGCGATGCCGCGCAGGCATGGGAATCCGATGGAGTGATCGCCACCGATCATGATTGGCAGCGAGCCGGACGAAAACACGTGGCTGACCGCCCGGCTGATCTGGTCGAAGCTCTTTTCGATGTTGGCCGGGATGGTGAACACGTCGCCTGCGTCGCACATGGTCATCTGTTCGCGCAGATCTACGCCCGTCTCGTAGTTATACGGCGTGTAAAGGGCGCTGATCTTGCGCACCCCCTGCGGGCCGAACCGGGTCCCGGCGCGGTAGGTGGTGCCGCCATCGAAGGGAATGCCGAGCACAGTCGCGTCGTAATGGGCGACCTCTTGCACATCCTCGGCATAGGGCGCCTTGAGGAAGGTGTTGATGCCCGCATAATGGGGCAGCTCCCCGCGCGCGAAGGTGGGAATGGACTTGTCGTCGATGCTATCGGCACCCGTCAGCCCCATGCGCAGCGCCCAGCGGCGCTCTTCGTCCCAACGGCCTTCGGGAAGCCCTTCTTCTTTCTGCATGGCTTTCCAGCCACCCAGCTTGGTCAGATCGGGATGGTGGCCGCGACGGTCGCGGGCTGCCAATCGGTCGGCCATATCGCGTGGATGGCGCGCGCGCGCCTCGGCGCGGTTCAGATCAGAGAACATCGCTGTCTCCCTTGTATACCCCACTACGCGGGGCGGTCAGTACGGGCCTTGGCAAACCTGTCTGCGCGGGGCCCGGCGGCGCGCAGGAGGGACACTTAATGCGCGGCGAGAGAGGGGTATTGGTCGAGGATGTGCTGGAAGGGCACGCCCGCGTCGCGCGCGTCGAAATCGTAGGTAATCGTGGCACCGAAGGCTTCGGGCGCGTGGGGATCCCAGCGCGGCTTGTCGAAAACCAGAACGCGGTCGCCGAGTTTGAAGCCTTCGCTGAGGTCGTGCGTGACCATAAAGACGGTCATCTTCGTCTCGGCCCGCAGGTCTGTCAGAAAGTCGTGCATGGCAATCCGCGTGCCGGGATCCAGCGCGCCGAAGGGCTCGTCCAGCAACAGGATACGGGGTCGAGCCGTCAGCGCCTGCCCGATGGCAAGACGTTGCTGCATGCCGCCGGAGAGCGTCGCCGGGTAATTCCCGGCCACATGCGCCAGACCGATGCGATCCAGCGTCTCGTCTGCACGTTCGCGAGCCGCGCGCAACTTCGACCCGAAGAAACGGCCCAGACCGCCAGAGAAGCTTTCGGCGGCAACGATGTTGTCGCGCACGGTCATGTGAGGGAAGACGGAATACTTCTGAAAGACCACGCCACGCTCGCGTCCAGGCTCGCGGGCGGGTTCGCCTCCATCGATGCGGATCTCTCCGCGGCTTGGCGTCTCATCGGCCAACAGCAGGCGCAGGAACGTGGACTTCCCACAGCCCGAAGCACCGACGATCGAGACGAATTCGCCCTCGGTCACATCCAGATTGACCCGCTCGATGATCGACCGCCGACCGTAGTGTTGCCAGACATCGGTGACCTGAACGAAGCTCACAACCCTTCCTCCAGCCACGGGAAGGCGGCGCGCGACGTGGCTTTCAAGGCCCAGTCGATCAGGAAGGCGAGAAGCGTGATCCAGATGACGTAGGTCAGGATGATATCCATGGCGAGATACCGGCGGACAAGGAAGATGCGATACCCAAGGCCAGCGTCCGCTGCGACCGCCTCGGCGGCGATCAGGAACAGCCATGCGGCCCCCAACGACAGGCGCACCGACTGGATCAAGCGCGGGATGATCTTCGGCAGTACGACCCGCATGGCAATGACCGCGGTAGAGGCACCAAGGGTCTGCGCCTTGACGATTTCCTCATGAGGGATGTCGAGCACGCGTTGGCTCAGGTCACGCGTGATGAAGGGCGTGATGCCCACCACGATCAGGACGACCTTCGAAGTCTCTCCCAGACCGAATACGATGAACAGGATCGGCAGCAGGGCCAGCGGCGGCACCATGGACAACACCGCGACGAAATCAGACAGGGTCCGTCGCGCGTAGGGCAGCATCCCGATCAACACGCCAAGAGAAGTTGCCAGCGCGGCCGCGATGCCAACCCCGGCGCCAAGGCGGCGGAGGCTGGCCCATGTATCTGACCACAACAGGATCTCTCCGGTGCGGCGGTCGCCTTCGGTGAACAGTTGCCTGGCGGTCGCGGCAATGGTTTCCGGCGCCGGCAACAGCTTGTCAGAGGGGTTGGCGCTCAACCGGATTTCCGACCCGATCCAGTAGGCGATGAAGACGGCGGCAAAGGGCAGAGCCGCCAGAAACACAGCTGCGGGCCGGTCGGGACGTCTATTGATCAGGCGCATAACGGGCTCCGGTGCCGGGGGGCAAACCCGGCCCCGCACCTGCGGGACCGGGCGACGGTCATTACAGATCGCCGTCGGCGGCCATCTGCATGAAGCTGGCATCAAAGCGGAACCGGACGTTGCTCTCGTCACCGGTGATCGTGCCATCGGGATACTCGATCCCGATGAAGTCCGCCGACGGGGCGTCAACGCCAAGGATGCCCTTGTCGAACAGGAACTCCGCGATGCTGACCATCGTATCGGGCAGCTCCGCGCTTTCGGCCTGTGCCACGCCATCCGCAGGGGCATAGAACATCTCGGTTGCTTCGAGCTGTGATCGGTAACCCGCCAGATCGGTGCCGGAAGCTTCGGCCATCGCGGTCAGCACCTCTTCATTGCCCTCTGCCATCAGGCCCATCACCTCGTACCAGGCGCCGACAAGCGCGCGTCCAAAATCGGGATTGGCGTTCAGGGTTTCGGTATTGACGACCATCAGGTCGAGAATCTCTCCGGGGATTTGCGAACTGTCGAACAGGATCGTCGCGTCGGGGTTGGATGCCAGGATTTCCGACACCAGCGGGTTCCACGTCACAACGGTGTCCACGTCGGCGCTGGCGAAGGCCGCGATCATGTCCGCGTCCGAAGTGTTGACCACACCGGCGAGATCGCGCTCGGACAGGCCGACCGTATCCAGCGCGCGGGCCAGCAAGTAATGAGAGACCGACAGCTCCACCAGATTGACGGAGGTCCCCGCGAGATCTTCCAGCGTCGTATCGCCAGTCGCGATCACCGCGTCGTTGCCGTTGGAGAAATCGCCGATGATCAGCGCCGTCGTGTCCACGCCACCCCCGGCCGGGATAGACAGCGTGTCCATGTTCGTGGCCGAGACGCCGTCAAAGGCGCCAGCGGTGTATTGGTTGATGCTTTCCACGTAGTCGTTGATCTGAACGATATCGACAGTGATACCGTATTTCTCGGCCCATTTGTCCATGATGCCGGACTCGTCCAGATACCCCCAAGGCATCCAGCCGACATAGATCGACCAAGCAATGGAAAAGTCGGTTTTCTCTTGTGCGACGGCGGGCGATGCGGTGGCGGTGGCCAATCCGATGGCGGCGGCGACAAGGTACTTGGCTTTGGTCATAGGGCATCCCCGTTGGTCAGCGTCCCGCCCGAAGGTCGTGTCTGTCAGATCGGATCCGCTGGCGGAACAGGAGGTCGGTGCGGGTCAAACCTGCGCAGTAAGCCTCCCGGGATTTTGCCCCGCCGTGTGCCTGACCGAATTTTGCCGACCAGGTGATGTTTCTTGGACCTGACCCGCAATGCGGCGGAACCCTAAACACCCTGCACTTCCATCCAGACTGGTAGACGACCTGCCGCATCAAGCTTGCCGGTCACGCGCCGCCAATTATTTCCACACATGCCGCAAAAATCAGCGCTCAGTCGCCGGAACGCCCAATACAAATGCAGGAAATCAGGGGCCAGAACCATTCAGTCGACGTGCTGCCGCCGATTGGTCACGGGCATAGGTGCAACTGACTACCATAGCCGTTGCCCGCGAACTTGGTCGATAGGATGCGGCTCACGCCGGCCGAGCCGATGAATGTCGTCGCCAAATTGGACATCCGACATCCATAGCCAGCGCGCAAAATGTCCACTTCGCAATTCAACACGAGGGTGTCTTTGCGCCAGCAGCGAGCGTCTGCTGCCCAACCCCCTACCCCAGAGCACCCCCCGTTGCGCGGCCGCCAAGCGATCGCGCGCAGGGGGTGTACGCGCGTCTGTACAGGGGGTGTACCGGGGGTGTACCGGGGGTGACACGGGTTTTTCCCATGAAAACAGGGGGCCGAGGGGCGGATGCGCGGCGGTCGGACGCCCGGGCGCACATATCCCCCAAGACGCCCCTTGCGCCCCGTCCCGCTCTCAGTCCGGCTTGCGTCCGCTCAGGTGTTTGCGCAGCCGCGACGGCTCTGCCCGCTTCTTGTTCTTGTAGGGATTGGCGTCGCTCTGCCCGCGCAGGTGCAGCCGGATCGGCGTGCCCGGCATGTCGAAGTCGACGCGCAACCCATTGACCAGATAGCGGGAATAGCTTTCGGGCACGAGGTCGGGGTGCGAGCACATGACCACGAACCCCGGCGGCCGCGTCTTGACCTGCGTGATGTAGCGCATCTTGATCCGCTTGCCCTGCGGCGCCGGCGGCGGATGCTGTTCCAGCATTCCCATCAGCCAGCGGTTGAGCGCCGCCGTCGGAATCCGCCGGTTCCAGGTGGCATGGGCCCGCAGGATCGCCTCCTGCAACCGATCCATCCCCCGCCCCGTCTTTGCCGAAACCGTCACCAAAGGCGCCCCCCGCAACTGCGGCAGCAGCCGCTCGAACTGCTCCTTGAGCATGGCCAGCTTTTCCTGCCGGTTCTCCTCCAGGTCCCACTTGTTGACTGCGACGACGACGGCGCGGCCCTCGCGTTCGGCCAGGTCGGCGATGCGCAAGTCCTGTTGCTCAAAGGGAATATCGGTGTCGAGCAGGATGACGATGACTTCGGCGAACTTCACCGCGCGCAATCCGTCGGAGACCGACAGCTTCTCCAGTTTCTCGGTGATCTTGGCGCGCTTGCGCATGCCCGCGGTGTCGAACAGCCGTGTCGGAACGCCGCCCCATTCGAAGTTGAGCGCGATGGAATCCCGCGTGATCCCGGCCTCGGGCCCGGTCAGAAGGCGGTCGTCGCCGATGATCTGGTTGATGAGCGTCGACTTGCCCGCATTGGGCCGCCCGACCACCGCGATCTTGAGCGGGCGACGGACGGTCGGGGCCCAGTCTGCCTCCTCGCCCAGATCGTCCTCGTCGATCTCGACATCCGCCTCGGCCTCCTCCTCGGGGTCCTCGGGCTTGGCCTCGATCAGGGGACGCAGGGCGGCGGCCAGGTCGGCCATCCCTTCGCCGTGTTCTGCCGACAAACCAATAACATCACCCAGTCCCAGGCCATAGGCTTCGAACATCCCCGCCTCGCCCGCACGCCCCTCGGCCTTGTTGGCGGCCAGCAGGACGGGGTGTCCCTTGCGGCGCAGGATGTCGGCGAAAATCTGATCGGAGGGCGTGACCCCCATCCGCGCATCGATCACGAAAAGCGCTGCATCCGCCATGTCGACGGCGCGCTCGGTCAGACGGCGCATCCGGCCCTGAAGGCTGTCGTCCGTCGCCTCTTCAAGGCCCGCGGTGTCGATGACGGTGAACTTGAGGTCGCCCAGACGGGCCGCCCCCTCGCGCAGGTCGCGGGTCACGCCGGGCTGGTCATCGACCAGCGCCAAGCGCTTGCCCACAAGGCGGTTGAACAGGGTGGACTTGCCCACATTGGGCCGTCCGACGATGGCGAGGGTGAACATCGCGGTCTCCGAAATCTCAGACGCGGCCCCTAGCGCATCCGCGCGTCAACGGAAAGCGTGAAGCGTACCGGACCGTCCGACAACATAAAGCGCGTCGCCAAAGGCAATCGGCCGCGACGCCGCTCCGGACGGGATCTCGACCTGCGATTGCAGCGCACCCGACGCCGGATCGAAGCCACGCAGGACACCGTCGGAGGACGCGACCCAAAGCCGACCCCCGGCCAGAACCGGACCGAAATGGGCATAGACGCCCTGCCGCCGCTTGAGGCGCTGATTGCGATAGAACGGCAGGTCCTGCCGCCAGAGAACCTGACCCGTCTCGGCATCGAGACGCAGCAACTGCGCCCGGTCCGACACCGCGAAGACGGAACCGCCGGCGGCAGCCAAGGGCGACACCGCGCCTTCGTCCGCCGTCCACTGGCGCAGGCCCGAGGAGACCGAAACGGCGATCATCCGTCCCGCCGTCGTGCCAGCATAGACCACCCCGTCCGAGACCACCGGATCGCCGGTGATATCGCCCAGATCGTTGTAGGCCACGCCGCGCCGCGCACCCGAGACGGACGACCCCCAGACCCGCACGCCCGACTGGCGCAACGCCGCCGTCAGCTCACCCGAGCCGAAGGGGAAGATCACGGCCCGCCCGGTGATCGCCGGTGCGGGGGCCGTTGCCATGACGTTGGTCGCGGGCGCGGCGGGCAATTCCCACTGGATCCGGCCGGTGTCGGTGTCGATGGCCCAGGCGCGGTTGTCGCGGCTGACCAGATAGACGAGGCCGCCCGCGACCTTGGGCGTGGTGATCGGCGCGTCCAGCCGTTGAACCCACTTTTCCTGGCCCGAGCCCGCGTCGAGGGCGTGCAACTCTCCGTAGCCGGTCGAGACATAGAGCGTGCCGCCGACCACGGCGGCCCCGCCGCCCGACGCGTCGCTGTCCCGCTCGAACCCGGGGACAAGACTGCGCGACCAGATCACGGCGCCCGAGGGCGCGGTGGCGGTGACGGTGGACTTGGCGTCGACGGTGAAGATGCGGCTGCCGTCCGACACGGGGTCGGCGGTGATGCGCTGACGGCGGCTGTCGCCTGTGCCGATATTCGCGGACCAGATCAGCTGTGGGTTGGCCGACAGGGTGGCATGGCCCGGATCATTCGACTCGTTGCCGACACGCATCGGCCAGTCGGCCAGACGGCGCGCGGCAGGCAGGGACAGGCCCGGAACCTCGGCCGCATCCTGCGCGGCGCTGGCGATCACACCGATACCGCCGGCGTCGCCCGCGCGGACCGGAAGCCGTTCACCCGGAAGGATCAATTCGTCTTCACCACAGGCAGTCAGGACAAGCCCCGCAACCATCAGGATGCCAGCAATCTTAATCATGATCCGTCCCCGTTCCTGCCCGGTCTTGCCACGTGTTGCCCGCCGTCCGCTCTCAGGCGGGATCCGGCGAGGCCCCCAGGGCCACAATCAACTGCTGTGCGCGTCGACGCAAGGCTTGCGTGGCCTCGGCCTCTTCGGTCAACAGGCGCAGAAGGGTGATCGCGGTCGCCTCGTCCCCCGCCTCGAGCGCGGCATAGGCCTGCAATTCGACCGCCATGGCCCGGAAGGGCGCGCCGGGGGCGGCCAGTTCTTCAAGGAACAGGGCGTTCTGCGCCACGTCGTCGGTGCCACCGGCCAGCATCACCTTGAGCAAGGCCAGATGGCGATACTGCCCCTCGACCTCCGGGTTATCCGCAAGCGCAAGCAGTTCGGCCTTGGCCGCCTCGGCATCAGACTCCTCGCCATTCAGGGCCGCTGTCGCGCGCAGCAGCGACAGGACGACCTGCTGACCCGAATCCACGGCCTGCACCTCGGCCAATGCGGCGCGGCGGGCGGCCATGTCTTCCCCGGCCAGCGCGTCCATGACGGCATCCCCGAAAGCCTGGTTCTTGGCGGCTTCGCGAGCCTTGGACCATTCCGACCAGATCGCCCCCCCGACGATCAGCACGATGGCCAGCACCGGAACCCATCCCCACTTGCGCATCAGCTGATACAGCTTGTCGCGCCGGACCTCCTCGGAGACCTCTTCGATGAAGCTTTCGGTATTGGACATCTCACCCCCTCCGGACGGCGCCTGCCTTGGCGTCGGCGCTTCCTAGCGCGGGATGCCGTCCGGGCCAAGCGGCAAAGGCAAAACGATGCACAGGTGCCGTGCAGTGGCGTTCGTTGCGCAGGTCATGCGGCACCGCTAGGGGTGGGCTTGTGAATGACGATTTGAAGCCGTAAAGTGAACCAAACGGTTTACCCACACGTAGACCTGTTCAGATACAGATATTCCGCGCTGCAGAAAGGCCTGCCGCCATGCGTTTCTTTCCCGTCCTGACCGCAGTCTTTGTCTGCGTCGCCCTGTTTTTCGTGGTTCTTCAGCGTGACGCGCTGTTCAACAAGGCTGCCGAGCTGACCGGAACCGAGGTCGAGGCGACGGATGACGCGCCCCCCGCCGCCGAAACCGGGCCCGTGGCGATTGCGACCACCGAAACCGCCAGCGCAGAGCGGGTGCATGTCGTGGCCCTTCGATCCGAGGCGCAGGATGTCGCCGATGCGGTCATGGTGCGCGGCCAGTCCGAGGCGTTCCGGCAGGTCAGCCTGTTGCCCGAAGTCAGCGGCACCGTGATTTCGACCCCCATCCGCAAGGGCGCCTTCGTCGAAAGCGGTCAGGTTCTGTGCGAACTGAACCCCGGCACATCCGCCGCCGTGTTGGCCGAAGCCCAGGCCCGCCTGTCCGAAGCCCGCGCCCGCGTTCCCGAAGCGCGCGCCCGCGTCCCCGAGGCGCAGGCCCGCGTGGCGGAGGCCGAAGCCCGGCTGGAAGAGGCCCGCATCAACCAGAACGCCGCCGCGCGCCTGTCCGAAGGCGGCTTTGCCTCCGAGACGCGCGTTGCCAATGCCGACGCATCCCTGCGGTCGGCCGAGGCGGGTGTCACGGCGGCCACGACCGGCCTCGAGACGGTGCAGGCCGGGATCGAATCGGCACAGGCCGGGGTCGAGGCGGCCGAGGCAGGCGTCCTGCGCGCGCAGCTCGACATCGAGAAACTGACCATCGAGGCGCCCTTCGCCGGCCTTCTGGAAACCGACACCGCCGAACTGGGCACCTTCCTGCAAGCCGGCGGCCCGAGCGGTGAGGGTTGCGCCACAGTGGTGCAGCTTGACCCGATCAAGCTGGTCGGGTTCCTGCCCGAAGCGCAAGTCGACCGCGTCGAGGTCGGCGCGGTCGCAGGCGCGCGCCTCGCCTCCGGTCAGGAAGTGACGGGCGAGGTGACTTTCCTCAGCCGGGCCGCCGACGACCTGACGCGCACGTTCCGCGTCGAAGTCACCGTGCCGAACGCCGATCTGGCCATTCGCGACGGCCAGACCGCCGAAATCCTGATCGGGACCGACCCGACGACCGCCCATATGGTGCCTGCGTCTGCCCTGACCCTCGATGACGAAGGGCGGCTTGGCGTGCGCACGGTCGAGAATGGGCGTGCCGGGTTCATGCCCGTGACGCTTGTGCGCGACACGCAGGAAGGGGTCCTGCTGTCCGGCCTGCCCGACAGTGTCGAAATCATCACCGTGGGTCAGGAATACGTCACCGACGGCGTGCCCGTCCGGGCGACCTATGAGGCGGAGCTGAACCAATGACCGGCCTGATCGACTGGGCTGCCGATCGGGCCCGCATGGTTCTGGCCTTCGTGGTGCTGTCGATCATCGCGGGCACCGCGGCCTATATCTCGCTGCCCAAGGAAGGCGAGCCGGACATCGACATCCCGGGCATCTTCGTCTCGGTCCCCTTCCCGGGCATCAGCGCGACCGACAGTGAAAAGTTGCTGGTCAAGCCGATGGAAACCCGGCTGAAGGAACTCGACGGCCTGAAATCCATGAGCGCGACCGCCGCCGAGGGGTATGCCGGACTGTTCCTGGAATTCGAATTCGGCTGGAACAAATCCGCGACCATCGCGGACGTGCGCGACAAGATGAGCCAGGCCGAAGCGGATTTCCCCGCAGGCGCCGAGCAATACAGCATCAACGAGATCAACTTCTCGGAATTTCCCATCCTGATCGTCTCGCTTTCGGGAACCGCGCCCGAGCGCACCCTGCTGCGGCTCGCCAATTCCCTTCAGGACCGGCTGGAGGCGATGCCCCCGATCCTGGAAGCCGGGCTTGCGGGTCACCGCGACGAGATGCTCGAGGTGCTGATCGACCCCCTCGCCCTCGAAGCCTACAACGTGACGGCGGGCGAACTGATCAGCGTCGTGACGCAGAACAACCTGCTGGTCGCCACAGGCTCCATCGAAACCGAAACCGGCGCCTTCCCCGTGAAGATCCCCGGCAGCTTCGACGAGCCGCGCGATGTCTATGAACTGCCGGTCAAGACCGATGGTGACCGCGTCATCACCCTTGGCGATCTGGCGCAGATCAACCTGACCTTCGAAGACCGCATGGGCACCGCCCGCTACAACGGCGACACGACGGTCGCCCTCCAGGTGGTGAAGCGCAAGGGTTTCAACATCATCGAGACCGCCCAACAGGTCCGGGACGAGATCGACCGCGAAACCGCGAGCTGGCCCGAAGAACTGCGCCAGGCCGTCGATGTGACCGTGACGCTGGATCAGTCGCGCACCGTCCGGTCGATGGTGTCGCAACTCGAAGGCTCGGTCCTGACGGCCATTGCGCTGGTCATGATCGTGGTTCTGGCGACGCTCGGCACCCGGTCGGCCCTGCTGGTGGGTTTCGCCATTCCGACCTCCTTCTTGCTGTCCTTCGCCATCATGGCGGTCATGGGCATCACGATTTCCAACATCGTCATGTTCGGCCTGATCCTCGCCGTGGGCATGTTGGTCGATGGCGCGATTGTCGTCGTGGAATACGCCGACAAGCGAATATCCGAGGGCACGGGGCCGATGAAGGCCTATACCGAGGCCGCCAAACGCATGTTCTGGCCGGTTGTGTCGTCCACGGCGACCACGCTCTGTGCCTTCCTGCCGATGCTGTTCTGGCCGGGTGTGCCGGGCGAATTCATGGGCAATCTGCCAGTCACGCTGATCTTCGTGCTGTCGGCGTCGCTGGTGGTGGCGCTGGTCTACCTGCCGGTTCTGGGCGGCGTCGCGGGCCGCATCTCGCGCCTTTTCGAGGGCGGGTCGACCTGGCTTCGCGCGCGTCTGCCGTGGGTTGTCCGGCTTGTGCTGACGTTGGCGTCCGCCTGGCTGATGATCGTGTCGATCCTTCAGACGTTGAATCCGCTCTACCTCTTGCCCGAGGGCGCGCCCCTGGCGGGCCTGATCGGGCCCCTGGGCTTTGTCGCATCGGCGGCACTGCTCTCGACGACGCTCGGCTCCGTCACCTTCAGCCGCAAGGTCCGCCGGGTGAAGTCGGGCTATCGCCGCAGCACCTTCGGCCATTTCATCAACCTGATCGTCGGCACGCCGCTCGGGCCCATCGTCGCCATCTTCCTCGTGGGGTTCTCGGTCGTCTCGACCTTCGTCATCTTCGGCGAAAACAACAACGGCGTGGAATTCTTCGTCGAAAGCGAGCTGGAGCAGGCCAACGTCTTCGTGCGCGCCCGGGGCAACCTGTCGCTGGCGGAAAAGGACGAACTGCTCGCCCGCGCCGAACAGATCGTGCTGGCCACCCCCGGCATCCAGTCGGCCTTTGCCTTTGCGGGCGAAGGCGGGCTGTCGAGTGGGGGACCGGGGGCATCGTCCGGCCCGCTCGACACCATCGGCCAGATCCAGATCGAGATGGTCCCCTGGGAAGACCGCCCCACGGTGAGCGAGCCGTGGTTCACCTTCTTCGGCCTGACGGTCAATGCGTCGGTCGTGGACCCTGCCTTTGACGGCGACACCATCGGGGAAACCCTGCTGGCCCGCCTGCGCGAATTGCCGGGCGTCAAGGTCGACCTGTCGTCCCAGGATCGCGGCCCCGCACAGGGTAAACCGATCCACCTGCGCCTCACGGGCGAAAACTGGGACGAGCTTCAGGCCGCGACGGCCGACATGGTCGACTTCTTCCAGGCGACGCCCGCCCTGATCGACATCGAAGACACCCTGCCCCTGCCCGGCATCGACTGGGAAATCGACGTGGACGTCGAGAAGGCCGGCCGCTTCGGCGCGGACGTGGCGACCGTGGGCGCGACCGTTCAGCTTGTTACGCGGGGCATCCTGCTCGACACGATGCGCGTCGACAGCTCCGACGACGAGATCGAGATCCGCGTCCGCCTCCCCGAAGAAGACCGCGTCCTGTCGACCCTCGACACGCTCAAGGTGCGGACCGCCGATGGCCTTGTGCCTCTGGCGAATTTCATCACCCGCCAGCCCGTCCCGCAGTTGGCCGAGATCAACCGCTATGATGCCGAACGCTATTTCGACGTGAAGGCCGATGCGCGCGAAGGCCTGGTGAACCTGGGCTTTCCGGTCATGAGCACCGACGCCGAGGGCAACCCGGTAGAGCATATCAGCTCGCTCGCCGTGGCCCGCCAACTTGACCCCTCGGTGGACGACATCACCCAGGCGGAACTGGTTCACCGTTTCCCGCGCCCGGCCCTGTTCGAGATGCTGCTTGGCCCGAACATCGGCTATTTCACCGACGTCAGCTGGAACGATCAGGTGACGTTCTCGGACGTGATGACGCAGCAGACGGGCCTTGTTCCCGACCTGCGCGCCAACCCGATCAACGCCAACGAGCGCATCGGCGTCCTGACCGAACAGCTGGAAGCCGGTGGCTTGCTGCCCGACAGCGTGTCGTGGGAATGGACCGGCGATCAGGAGGAGCAGGCGGAATCCGGCGCCTTCCTGATGAAGGCCTTCGCAGGCGCCCTGGGCCTGATGTTCATCATCCTGCTGGCGCAGTTCAACTCGGTCTACAATTCCGTTCTGGTGCTTTTGGCGGTCGTCCTGTCGACGACGGGCGTGCTGATCGGAATGCTGGTCATGGATCAGGCCTTTTCGATCATCATGACGGGCACGGGCATCGTGGCCCTCGCCGGGATCGTGGTGAACAACAACATCGTGCTGATCGACACCTATCAGGATTACAGTCGCTACATGCCAAAGATCGAGGCGATCACCCGCACCGCCGAGGACCGCATCCGCCCCGTTCTGCTGACCACGTTGACCACGATGGCGGGTCTTGCCCCCATGATGTTCGGCCTGTCGCTCGACTTCATCGGCGGTGGCTATTCCATCGGGTCACCCACGGCCCTTTGGTGGATCCAGCTTGCCACGGCGGTTGTCTGGGGCCTGGGCGTCGCGACGATCCTGACCCTGATCTTCACGCCCGCGATGCTGGCCGCACGTGTATGGGTCGCGACCTATGCGCGCGCCCTGGGCCGCCTGTTCGGACGGATCGGCATGGGTCGCAGCAGCGTCTACGCCCACGACTGGGCGCTGCGCCGTCAGGCCCGCCGGATGCCGACCCCGCTCCTTCTGTGGAGCGAGGAGGAGCCGGAGGAACCGGAACTTCCGTTCACGCCCGATGCTCCGGCCCGACAGACCGCCGAGCAACCGATCGTCCATGCCGCGACCGATGCGGCGGACAATGCCGCAACGGTCAATGCGGACCCCAAGGGTGAGCCGGATGCAAAACCGGCCGACGATGATGCAAAGCCCGATGACGACGCGGCTTCGACTTCGCCATTACGGGCGGCGGAATAGCGCCGAACGACTCGCCGTATCCCGGGGGCCGCGCGGTGTGGCCCCTCAAGTTTTTCGCAATGACGACGCTTTCACCCCGCCCGAGGGGGTGACGCTCAAACTCTGTGCGAAGTGTTAAGATCAACCGCCCCGCACTGGCAAAAAACGCACTTTTACAGTGGAAATTGGCGCTTTCTGCATGTGCACGATTGTCTTTTCTGCGTTGCAGCTTTAACTGTTTATCAACGAAGCGTTCGGGTCTTCCCTCCTCCCTGACCAAAGAATTCTTCGTCTGACTTGAAGCGGCCTCGCCTTCCTCCTCCCTTAGGCGAGGCCGTATTTCTGCCAAAATCCCGCCCAATCCCTTCCTTTGTTTCCGTGTTGGATATAATGATCCTCCCTCCGAACACTGGAACATCAGATGCTTCAGGCAACTCCCCAAAATGGCCCCGCCCCGTCCTCCACGCAGCCGGTGAAGCGCAAGCCGCGTCCCGCTCCGGTCCGCTTTACCGATTGGGCATCGATCTAGGCTCCCCACTTTCGGGTGGACCTGCGCGCCGTGACGCGCTTGGCTGGTCGAATGGATGACTCGCCGATTTCCGCCCTGCGCAACATGGGTCCCGCCATGGAGTCCGTCTTTGACAAGGTGGGCATCAAGACGGTCGGACAGTTGCGCGCGCTCGGCACCGACGCCGCGTATCAGCGCCTGCTGGAGGCCGGAAGCCGTCCGCATTTCATCGTCTACTACGTAATCGAGATGGCCCTGCAAGGGCGTCCGTGGAACGATTGCAAGGGCGACGAGAAAGCCGCCCTTCGCAAACGGTTCGATGCGGTAAAGGCCCGCGGTGTCGATACCGACCGCACGGCTTTCGAAGCGATGATGAACGCTATCGGGGTCATCGACCCCGACACCAAATCCTAGCGACGGACGAAGATCACCGGCTTGCGTTCGCGCGGGGTGGTGTTCGTCCAGACCGCCTCGCTCTGATAATCGCCCTGCAATGTGCGCGGGCCCCGGTTCGGGTTCAGCCGACCATCGTCCCACGCAGCCTTGTAGCCGTGCGGCGGATGGCCGACATGGAAGGTCGAGCGGGCGGCAGGCACGACAACCGTGCCATCGGTGGCGACGGCCGTCCCTGTCACGATCTGGCCCGCGCGCGGGCTGACGGTGCCGGGCGCGACGCGGATCACGCCGGCGGGCAAGGTCACCGGCACGACCGCCACCCCGTCCGAGGTGCGCGTTTGCGCCTGCGCCACGCCGCCAAGCGCCATGAGCGCGCAGGTGGCCAGGGTCATCAGGGGGCGGGTCATGGCCATGTCGATCTCCGTCAAATTCATCTCAAACAGGGGCCAAGCCTGCCCTGCCCCGCGGCCCAAGTAAAGGACGACGGTGTCAACGGACTGTCACTTCGTTCCGAACATACGGTCACCCGCATCGCCCAATCCCGGCACAATATAGCCCTTTTCATTCAAACGCTCATCCACCGCCGCCGTCACGATCGGCACGTCGGGATGGGCCTCTTTCATCCGGGCAATGCCCTCGGGCGCGGCCAGAAGGCACAGAAAACGAATGTCGTTCGCGCCCTTGGCCTTGAGCAGATCAATCGCCGCAGCCGACGAATTGCCCGTGGCCAGCATCGGGTCGACAGCGATCACAAGCCGTTCGTCCAACTGATCGGGCGCCTTGAAGTAGTATTGCACCGGCTGCAGCGTTTCCTCGTCGCGGTACAATCCGACGAACCCCACGCGGGCCGAGGGCACCAGCTCGAGGATCCCGTCGAGCAACCCGTTCCCCGCCCGCAGGATCGACACCAGCGCCATCTTGCGGCCCGCCAGCGTCGGCGCATCCATCGCCTGGATCGGCGTCTCGATCCGCTTGGTGGTCATCGGCAGCTCGCGCGTGATCTCATAGGCCAGCAACTGGCTGATCTCGCGCAGAAGCTGCCGGAAGACGGCCGTTGACGTCTCCTGTTCGCGCATCAGGGTCAATTTGTGCTGCACCAGGGGGTGTTTGACGACAGTCAGATGATCCATTCAGGCCTCCAGAGCTTTGAGCAGTTTGGCGCGCGTCGGCGCGTCGCAGAACGCGGCCTCGGCGGCGGTGCGGTTGACGGCGCGGAACACCTCGTCGTCCCATCCGAAGGTCCGCTCCAACATGTCGTATTCGCGCGTCATGTCGGTGTGAAAGAAGGGGGGATCGTCGGTGGATACCGTCACCTTCACCCCCCGCTCCCGCAGACGTTCGATGGGATGGGCGGCCCAATCGCGATAAACCCCGAGGGCGACATTCGACCCCGGATTGACCTCCAGAGTGATGTCGTCCTCGATCAGGCGGTCGACCAGCGCCAGATCCTCGATGGCGCGCACGCCGTGCCCGATCCGCGTGACCCGCAGCGTGTCGAGCGCGTCGCGCACCGACTCGGGCCCACCGAATTCGCCCGCATGGGTGGTCAGGCCCAGGCCCGACTCGCGCGCGCAATCAAAGGCCCAGGCGAAATCGGCCTGGCTCAGCACCGCCTCGTTGCCGCCCATGCCGAAGCCGGTGACGAAATCGCCCGCCGTCTCCCGCGCGCAGATCGCTGCTTCCCGCGCCTTCTCGGGCCCGAAATGGCGGATGCAGGTGACGATACCGCGCATCTCGATCCCGTCGACGGACTGTGCCGCCTCCTGCATGGCGTGCAGGTATTCGCGCCAGGCCGACACGTCGCGTCCGCCACAGAAGTCGGGGCTGAGGAAGGCTTCGGTATAGACCACACCCTGTTCGCGCGACGCTTCCAGCACAGTCCGGGTCAGGCGACCGTAATCATCTGGGGATTGCAGCACCGCTGTCGCGGCCTCATAGACTTTAAGAAAGCCTTCGAAGTCCTTGTAATCATATGATCCACGCTCGTCGAACACGCCAGCCAGATCCACCTTCTTCTCTCCGGCCAGTCGGCGGATGAACTCGGGCGGGGCCGCGCCTTCAAGATGCAGGTGCAATTCGATCTTCGGCTTGAACGTCACAGAAAACTCCTTCCCGGCCCGACCGGATCCAGGCCCAGATGCGCGCAGACACTGGCCGCGACATCGGCAAAGGCGATGAGCCCCGCCGCACCGCTGGCCCCCGCCACCAGAACCGGAACCCTCTCGCGCGTGTGGTCCGACCCGCGCCACGTCGGGTCGTTGCCATGATCGGCGGTGAAAATCATCCGGTCCTCGGGGCGCAGCGCGGCCAGGATCGGGGGTAGCGCGGCGTCGAACCATTCCAGATGCGCGGCATAGCCCGCCGGATCGCGCCGATGACCGTAAACCGAGTCGAACTCGACGAAATTGGCGAAGGTAAGCGAGCCGTCCGGCATGTCCCGCACCGCGTCGGCCAGATGGGTCATCAACAGCTTGTCCGGCCCCTTGGCCAGCGTGTCGATTCCGCGCATGGAAAAGATATCGCCAATCTTGCCAATGGCATGGACGTGACGTCCGGCGGCCTGCGTCACGTCGCACATGGTCGGCCCCGGCGGCAGGATCGCAAAGTCACGGCGGTTCGGGGTGCGCTGATAGTCGCCCTCCTCCCCGATAAACGGCCGGGCAATCACCCGCCCCACCTTCATCGCGTGCAGTGTCGGGGCGATGGCCCGGCAAAGGTCCAGAAGCCGCTCAAGACCGAAATGCTCCTCGTGGGCGGCGATCTGGAAGACGCTGTCGACGGAGGTGTAGCAGATGGGCCAGCCGGTACGGATATGGGCCGCGGCCTCTGCCTCGATGATGAGCGTTCCGGACGCATGGCGATTGCCCAGAATGCCGTCGGTCCCTGCCGCGAGGCACACCTCGGCCACAAGGTCGGGGGGGAAACAGGGATCGGTGTCAGGAAAATAATGCCAGTCCCAAGGCACCGGCAGCCCCGCCAACTCCCAATGGCCCGAGGGCGTGTCCTTGCCCAGGCTCACTTCGCTGGCCGCTGCCCAAAGGCCGTGTGGCGTGGCGGCAAGTCCGGGGGTCGCATCGCCGGACGCAAGCCGCACGGCGGCCCCCAACCCCAGATTGTCCAGATTGGGCAATTTGATTGGCCCAATGCTCCGTTCAGAGGCGCAATATTGTGCGATATGGGCAAGCGTATTCGCCCCTTCATCGCCGAAATCGGCCGCATCCGGCGCGCCGCCGCAGCCTACGGAGTCCATGACGACGACGAAGACGCGGCCTTGCGGCGACCTCATCGGATCGTCTCCTGGATCAGGACAGGGGGCGTCACGGCCCCGCTCTCCATGGTAAAGGCATGAGCGACCCGTTCGGCGGCATCCTCGGCGGCGGCGCTGTCGGCGGCATGAACCCGCGCCAGCGCCTGACCTTCGGTGACGACGGCACCCAGTTGCGCGAGGTGGCTGATGCCAACGGTCGGATCGATGCGGTCGTCTTCACGCCGCCGTCCCCCGCCCAGATCGACCACGATCTCTCCCAGGGCTCGGGTGTCGATCGCCCCCACGACGCCCGGACGGTCGGCCCGCAATTCAGCCACCACGGGCGCAGCAGGCAGGCGGTCGCGCCAGCGTTCCGGGAAGTCGAGCGGCCCGCCCTGTGCCGCGACCATGCGGCCAAAGACCTCGGCCGCAGCCCCGGCGGTCAGCGCCGCCTCGATCCGCGCGGCACCTTCGGCGGCATCCGAGACCATGCCGGCAAGGGCCAACGCCTCGCCGCCCAGGGCCTTGGTCAGCGCCACCAGACGCGATGACCGCCGGGTCAGAGGTTCGGTCAGGGCCTCCATCGCCGCGATGACTTCGAGCGCGTTGCCCGCACTCGTGGCGGCGGGCTGCGACATGTCGGTCAGGACGGCCGATGTCATGACCCCGTTGGCCTGCCCCGTCTCGACCAGCGCATGGGCCAGCGCGCGCGCCGCTTCGGCGTCGGCCATGAAGGCCCCGCTGCCGGTCTTGACGTCGAGCACGAGCGCCTCGGGCCCCTCGGCCAGCTTCTTGCACAGGATCGAGGCGACGATCAGGTCCAGGCTCTCGACCGTTCCGGTGACGTCGCGCACCGCGTAAAGGCGGCGGTCGGCGGGGGCGATATCTTCGGTCGCGCCGACGATGACGCATCCGACACGGCGCACGACATCCTGCATCTCATCGGTCTGCATCTCTGTCCGAAAGCCCGGGATCGCCGACAATTTGTCGAGGGTGCCGCCGGTGTGGCCCAATCCCCGCCCGGAAATCATGGGCACATAGGCCCCGCAGGCGGCCAGTGCCGGGGCCAGCACCAGCGACACGCAATCGCCCACGCCCCCGGTCGAATGCTTGTCAATCACCGGCCCCGGCAGATCCCAGGCCAGCACCTCGCCGCCGTCGCGCATCGCGCGGGTCAACGCGGCGCGACCCTCCGGCGTCAGCGGCGTTCGGCACACACCCATGGCGAAAGCCCCCGCCTGGGCCGAGGAGACCGACCCGTCGGCCAGCCCTTCGGCAAAAGCGGCCAGAAGGGCGGGCGACGGGGCCATACCGGCCCGCAGCGAGGCCAGGGTTTCGCGCAGCAGGTTCACACCATGTCGTCCGCGTCGAAGGCCCCGGGCAACATGGTCGCGATGGTCGTCGCCTCTTCGGCGCCCGCCACGGTCGCCAGCGTCACCGGCACGTCGCCCCCGCCGAACTCCGCCAGCTTCTGGCGGCAACCGCCGCAGCAGGGCACGGGCCGGGGCGAGCCGGCGACCACATAGACCTCGGTCAGGCGGGTCTCGCCCGCGGCGACCATGGCGGCGATGGCCCCCGCTTCGGCGCAGGTGCCTTCGGGATAGGCCACGTTCTCCACGTTGCAGCCGCGATAGATCGCGCCGGACGCGCCGCGCACGGCGGCCCCGACCTTGAACTTCGAATAGGGGGCATGGGCGTTTTCACGCACGGCCAGCGCGGCGTCTCGCAGGGATGTCATCGGGGCCTCCGGGTCGATCTGGGATGTCTCTGCTTCGCCCCGGGGCGGCCCGGATGCAAGCCCCCGGGTCCGCGACCGCTCGCGCCAGTGTGACGCGGCTTGATTGGCATTCGAGCGGACCCGGGGGCATTTGCACGGTCAAACGAAAGGATACACCATGAATCGCCGAGCCCTTCTGATCGGATCCGCCGCCGCCCTGACTGCCACGGGCGCCTTGGCCAGTCTGCTTGTCCCTACCTCTTTACCGGTGTCGCGCGTCTTTCTCCGCGACGGCCTTGCCATCGGGGGGATCGACCCCGTGGCCTATTTCACCAAAGGCCGGCCCATCGGCGGCGACCCCGCCGTCTGGACCAAGTGGGAGGGCGCGACCTGGCGTTTTGTCGACTCCGATCACCGCGATCGGTTTCTGGCCGATCCGACCGCCTATGCTCCGCAGTATGGCGGCTTTTGTGCCTGGGCCGTCGCTGCAAAGGGCGAACTCTACAGCACGAAGCCGCAGAACTGGGCCATCGTCGACGGCCGCCTGTTTCTGAATTTCGACGATGATGTGCAGGCGCTCTGGAACCAGGATCGGCAGGGTTTCATTGCGCAGGCCGACGCCCGTTGGCCCGGGATCGTGGCGCAGGCCTGAGTCGGGCGCGGGTTTGTGCCAGGATGGGGCATGACGACACGGCCCCCATCCGACGACGCGACGGCCTTTCTGGCGGCGCAACGGGCCCCTCGGGACAGCGAGGGCGCGGCACTCGACGCCCTGTTCCGGAAGGCCACCGGATTTGCGCCCCGTCTCTGGTCTGGGGGCATCGTCGGCTATGGCAGCTATGACTACACCTATGCCTCCGGACGGTCAGGGACGAGCCTTGCCACCGGATTCAGCCCGCGCAAGGCGGCGATCAGCATCTACATCATGCCGGGATATGCGGATTTCGGGGATATCCTGTCGCGCCTCGGGCCGCATCAGATGGGCAAATCCTGCCTTCGGGTCACGCGTTTGGCGCGGATCGACACCGATGTGCTGGCCGAGCTTGTGGCCGCGGGATTGGCCGACCTCGCGCGTCGCTGGCCCATTCGGGCCTGAGCTCCCGAGCGGGAAAAGGGCGCGGAAAACCTCCGCGCCCCCAGATCGTCACAGCATCAGCTGATAGCTTTCGGGCACCCAATGGAACCCGTCGTCCCGGGTCTCGACAAAGCCGACGGCGGGGAACGGCATGTGATAGCCGATCATCGGCATCCGCTCGGCGGCAAGCATCGACAGGACCGCGCGGCGCGAGGCGGCGGCGGCTTCCTTGTCCATGTCGAAGCGCACTTCCCAATCGGGATGGGCCAGCGACCAGACGTAGTGATTGGCAAGGTCCGCCGCGATCAGCAGCGACTTGTCCCCCGACGACAGCCGATAGGTCATGTGACCCGGCGTGTGGCCGAAGGCTGCGACCGCCGTGATGCCCGGGGCCGCGTCCTGACCGTCGCCGATGAAGGTCATCTTCTCGGCCAGGGGGCGAACGTTCGCCTCGAACCCTTCGTTGGCCTGACTGGCCCAGGCGTCGAACTCGGCCTGCCCGGTGACATAGGCGGCGTTGGCGAAGGTCGGGTTGCCGTCGGTCATCAGGCCGCCGATGTGGTCGCCGTGCATGTGGGTGATGACGACGGTGTCAACCTGATCGGGGGTATAGCCCGCCGCGGTGACGGCGGCCGTAATGCTTTCGGGGTTCTGGCCCGTGTCGAACAGGACAAGGCTTTCGCCCGTGTTGACCAGCGTCGGGGTGAAGAAGAACTGGCTGACGTCCGTGGGCAGGAAGGCATCGCGGCTCACCTGCTCGAAGGTCTCCTTGTCGACGTTCATGCCGAAGATGGTCTGCGGGTCGGCCGGATTGGTCAGCGTATTGGCCAGAAGCGTCGTCACCTCCAGGTCGCCCAAGGCAAAGCGGCGGACGGTTTGCTGCACCGCCTCCTGCTTGGGGGCGGCGGCCTGCGCGGCCAGCGGAAGGAAGGGCAAGGCGGCGGCGCTGCCGAGGGCGGCGCGGCGAGTCAGTCGGATCATATCAACCTCCATGTTATGGCGCGCAACCTAGCCCGCCCCCACGCGCCGACCAGTTCACGAGATCGCGAGGCTGGACAGCCCCGCGCCCGGCTGGCACATCCCCACCCAACAAGGAGCACAGCCATGCCCGATACCCGCACCGTCACCCGCTTCGCCCCCTCGCCCACGGGCTATCTGCATGTGGGCAACCTGCGCACGGCGCTGATGAACTGGGTCATCGCGCGCAAGGCCGGGGGCACCTTCATCCTGCGCCTCGACGATACCGATCCCGAGCGGTCGAAACAGGAATACGCCGACGCCATCCGCGAAGACCTTGAATGGCTCGGCTTGACCTGGGACCGCGAGGAACGCCAGTCGGCCCGCCTCGACCGCTATGCCGAGGCCGCCGACCAGATGCGCGCCTCGGGCCGCCTCTACGAGGCGTTCGAGACGCCGACGGAACTCGACCTCAAGCGCAAGAAGCAGCTCAACATGGGAAAGCCGCCGGTCTATGACCGCGCCGCCCTGTCGCTGTCCGAGGCCGAGAAGGACGCGCTGCGGGCCGAACGTGGCGGGCACTGGCGGTTCAAGCTGAACCAGACGCGGATCGAATGGACCGACGGCGTCCTTGGCGATCTGAGCATCGACGCCGCCTCGCTCAGCGATCCGGTGCTGATCCGGGGCGACGGGCAGGTGCTTTATACCATCGCCTCCGTTGTGGACGACACCGAGATGGGCGTAACCCATGTCGTGCGCGGCTCGGACCACGTGACAAATACGGCGACCCAGATCCAGATCATCGAGGCGCTTGGCGGGACCTGCCCCGACTTCGCGCATCACTCCCTTCTGACGGGACCGCAGGGCGAGGGGCTGTCGAAACGTCTGGGCACTTTGGCGCTGCGTGACCTGCGTGCCGCCGGGATCGAACCGCTGGCGCTCCTGTCGCTCATGGCGCGCCTCGGCTCCAGCCAGCCGGTCGAGGTGCGGGGAACATTGGACGAGATCGTCGAAGGCTTCGATCTGGGCCAGTTTGGCGCGGCGCCGACGAAATTCGATGTCGAGGACCTGAAACCCCTGACCGCGACCTTCCTGCAAAACCTGCCCTTTGACGCCGTGGCCGATCAGGTCGCCGCCCTGGGCGTGCCCGCCGATCAGGCCGAGACCTTCTGGACCGTGGTGCGCGACAACATCGCGACCCGCGCCGATATGGCCGAATGGTGGGCACTGGCCCGCGACGGGGTGCCCGCCCTTGTCGCGCCCGAGGATGCCGATTTCGTGGCCGAGGCCCTGACCCTGCTGCCCCCGCCGCCCTATTCGGCGGAGACCTGGGGCGAATGGACAACGGCGGTCAAGGACGCGACCGGCCGCAAGGGCAAGACGCTGTTCAAGCCGCTTCGCGCCGCAGTCACGGGGCGCGACACCGGGCCCGAAATGGCCCATCTGATGCCGCTTCTGCACAAAAAACCCCGGGTCTGATCCCGGGGTTTTCCGTCGTGATCCAATCGGATCAGTTCATGCCGACGTAGTCGTCTTCGAGATCCTCGATCCGGGTCTTGCCCTTGTTCCACTTGCGGACCTTGTGCAGGCGATAGGCAAAGGTCGTCCCCTCGCCCAGGGTGATGACGGAGCTGTTGGTGCCACCGGCGTTCACATTTATCCGCACGTTGTTGCCGGCATAGGAGATGTCGGATGTGTTGAGCGCCCCGATTGTCATGCTGTTGGCCAGCTGCGCTTCCATCGCGACCCAGACCTCGGTCACGACCCGCGCATCGCGGCCCTCGTCGGCCATTTCACGGCGCAGAATGTCGGCCTCGGTGTTCAGGATGCGCTCCACGGCGCTCTCGGGCAGAGAGAAGCTGACCAGCTTGAGCTGCGCGGACCGGGCCCGCGCCAGGGTCAGCGACTGGCTGACATCGACGCCCACACCCAGATAGCGAATGTTGGCCGCGGTGTCGAAATCCACGCTGGAGGTGTTGTTCCAGTCGATGGTCACGGGCGGCGTGACCGTAATCCGCTCGTCCGCCAGATGCCGCGCCCAGATGTGATCGGACACCGCCAGATAGGCCTTGGGCCCGATCGGGTCCTTCTTCTCGCCGATGCTGAGCAGCTTCACTTCGTGGGCCGAGGTGCGGAAATACTTGTGCGCACCGTACTGGAAGTAATGCTTCGTTACCTTGGTTGTCATCTGAAAATCTCCTGATCTGAATTGCCGGGGACGAGCGGTCACGACCGCCGCAAACAATTGTTTCTGCTTTATATTACCCGCCCGCCCCCGTCGCCGACTGGCCCGGAAAACGTGGCATGGCAAAGCTGCGGTCGAAAGTAAGGGAAACCTGACCTTTGCCGCAGCGACGCAGGTTCATCCGCAGAATTCTGACCATGAGACAGCCGCTCAGCGTTGGCTGACGCGCGCATCTGCGGGGAAACATTTCAATGTCGGAAACCGAAGCGGACCGGGTCTTGAGGAAAGGGCGTGGCCCGGACCCGTTTCGTTTCAGGAATACCCGGCGGCATCACAGACAAGGGGCCAAATCCTCGCGCACACTCACAGCGACGTGACACAGGGCCCCGAAGCGTTGCCTCCAGAGGCCCGCGCGACCATCTTGGGGACAACACACAAGGACAAACCGATGCAAACCGAACGTTTCACCTTCAAGGGCCATGACGGCAGCGACCTGGCAGCCCGCCTCGACCTTCCCGATGGCGAGCCTGTCGCCACCGCGCTGATGGCGCATTGCTTCACCTGTGGCAAAGACATCCCCGCGGCTCGTCGCATCGCCGCCCGCCTCGCCGGTATGGGCCTTGCGGTGCTGCGATTCGACTTCACGGGCCTGGGCCATTCGGGTGGGGAGTTCGAGAATACGTCCTTCACGTCCAACGTGCAGGACCTTGTCGCCGCATCCGAGGCGCTAAAGGCGCGCGGCCTGCCGGTCGATCTTCTGGTGGGTCACAGCCTGGGCGGCGCGGCCGTCCTGCTGGCTGCGCAGGATATCCCGTCGACCCGGGCCGTCGCCACCATCGGCGCCCCCTTCGACCCCGGCCATGTCACCCATTATTTCGAAGGCGCGCTGGACCGGATCGCCCGCGACGGATCGGCCGAGGTCAAACTGGGCGGTCGCAAGCTGCGCATCGGCAAGGGCTTCGTCGATGATGTCACGAACACCAAGCTGACCGATGCCATCGCGGCCCTGAAGCCTGCCCTTCTGGTGCTTCACGCCCCCCGGGACGAGATCGTCGGAATCCAGAGCGCGACCCAGATTTTCACCGCCGCCAGACATCCCAAGAGCTTTGTGACACTGGACGATGCGGACCACCTCATCACCCGTGCGTCGGATGCGGAATACGCCGCCGATGTGATCGCGGCCTGGGTGACACGCTACCTTGACCTGCGCCGCCCTGCCCCGCCCATCGGCGCGCCCGAGGGCGTCACCCGCGTGACCGAGACGGCACCGGACGGCCTGGCCCAGGACATCGTCGCCAGCGGTGGCAAACACCATCTGGTGGCCGACGAACCCGCGGCCTATGGCGGCACAGATCGCGGTCTGTCGCCCTATCAACTGCTGGCCGCCTCGCTCGGGGCCTGCACATCGATGACCCTGCGGATGTATGCGCGCCGCAAGAAATGGCCGCTCGAAGGGATCTCGGTCGATGTCACCCACGACAGGATGCACGCCCAGGACGCGCCGTCGGCCAGTGGCGAGCGGATCGACCGGTTCCGCCGGGAGATCGTGCTGACCGGACCGCTGGACGATCAACAGCGCAAGCGCCTGATGGAGATCGCGGATCGCTGCCCCGTCCACAAGACGCTGGAAACCGGTGCCGTGGTTGAGACTGTCCTGCGCGAAACAGCCCCCGAACTGACGACGGCCTGACCTCAGACCGTCTCGGCCAGCTCGGCGCGCAAGGCGGCCAGGCAGTCGAGACAGGTCAGGGTCGCGGCCCGCACCACCTCTGCATCATCCTCATGACAGGCGCGGTTGAGCTTGCGCGCCGCTGTCTGCGTGGGCAAGGCGCCGACCGCACTGCTCAGCGACAACAGGACATGCGTCTGGGACCGGATCGCAGACATGTCGCCCGTCTCGACCGCGTCGCGCAGATGCCGGTCGACCAGGTCCAGGTCCTCGCGCAGGCGGGCCACAAGCTCCACCTGGTGATCGGGGCCGGCCGCCATCATCAGCTCGGCCAAGGTCGCGGCCGACAGGGCAGGCGCGGACTCGGGGCGCCACTTCGCCGCATCAGGGGCTGCGGCCAGCCAAGCGGCGATGGCCCTGCCGAACATCTCGATATTGCCGATGGGCTTGGCCAGGATGCCTTCGGCGCCGGCCTCGATCATCGCGTCCCGGTTGTCGCGCAACACATAGGCCGTCATCGCCACCATCGCCGTGGGCGGGGCCACGCCCCGCGCCTGACGCAGGCGTTCGGCCCGGATCACGTCCAGCCCGCCGAGGGTCGGCATCTCGATATCGACCAGCGCCAGGTCGAATCGCTCGCGCGCCAGCCAGTTCATCGCCTCGATCCCGTCGCGGGCGAATTCGCATTCCGCTCCCATCCGGGTCAGCATGCCCTGGATCAGCAGCCGGTTCGTCGCCGTGTCGTCGGCCACCAGAATGCGCGATCCCGACAGATCCGGCAGGCTGTCCGAGGTATCCGCCGGGCGCATCCAGATCGCCTCGGGGATGGTCAGCGTGACGCGGGCTCCGCCTGTGGGCAGGTTCCCCACCGTCAGTCGGCCACCAAGCGCCTGCGCATGGGCCGACGCGATATGCAGGCCCATGCCCGTGCCGGGCTGTCCTCCGTCGCCGCGCACCCCGGCGTCGAAGAGGCGTGGCAGAAGGTCAGGGGCAAAACCGCCGCCGTTGTCCGTGATGCAGATCGACAGGGTCCGGTCGCGGTACAGCTCGGCCCCGAGGACGACCTTCGTGCCGTTCGAATGGCGCAGCGCGTTGCCCATCAGGTTCGCCAGGATGCGGCGCAGCTGAAGCAGCGGAAGGCGCACGATGTCGGGCAGGTTGGCGTTGCGGTCCAGCGTGACCTTCACGTCCATGGCCTGGGCGACGCCGTGCCAGCGGCGCAACTCATCATCGAGGAACCGGGGCAGGTTCAGGTTTCCGACCTCCCCGACGGTGTCGCCCGGTGTGCCGCCCAGAAGCTCCTCCACCAGCCGTGCCAGAACTTCGGAGGCCGCCTGGACACGGTCGAATTGCGCGAGGCAGGGGTCCGGCAAACCGTCCCGCTGGATCAGGCGAAGGCCGCCGATCACGTCCGACACGGCCGAGCGGATGTCATGGCCGAGCAGCTGCATCTCGTCGGGCGGCTCGACCTCTGCGATCGGCCTTGGGGCGTCGGTTGGGGCGCTGTCGCTCATCGCCCTGGATAGCCGAGCGTGCCCAGGGCCTCGCTGATCTCACCCAGGATCGCCGGATCGTCGATGGTTGCGGGCATCTTCCAGTCGCCGCCATCCGCGATCTTGACCATGGTCGCGCGCAGGATCTTGCCCGAGCGGGTCTTGGGCAGGCGGTCGACCACGCAGGCCAGCTTGAAGGCCGCGACCGGGCCGATCTTGTCGCGGACCAGCTTGACGCATTCGGCCACCACTTCGCCCGCGTCCCGGTCGACGCCCTTCGACAGGCAGAGGAACCCCAGGGGCAATTGCCCCTTCAGGCTGTCGGCGACCCCGATGACGGCGCATTCGGCCACGTCGGGGTGGGTGGCCAGCACCTCCTCCATCGCGCCCGTCGACAGGCGGTGACCCGCGACGTTGATGACGTCATCGGTGCGGGCCATGATCCAGAGGTATCCGTCTTCATCCACCATCCCCGCATCCCCGGTCTCATAGAAGCCCGGGAAGGTCTCGAGATAGGATTTGCGGAACCGCGCATCGGCGTTCCAGAGCGTCGGCAGGGTGCCGGGCGGCAGCGGCAGCTTGACGGCGATGGCACCCAGGGTGCCGGGCGCGACCGGATGGCCCGCATCGTCCAGCACCTGCACGTCATAGCCCGGCATCGGCACCGCCGGAGAGCCGAGCTTGACCGGCAACGCCTCCAGCCCCACGGGGTTGGCGGCGATGGCATAGCCCGTCTCGGTCTGCCACCAATGGTCGATCACGGGCTTGCCGGTCTTGGCCATGATCCATTCGATGGTGTCCGGGTCCGCCCGTTCGCCCGCCAGATAGATGTTGCGCAGCTTCGACAGGTCGTGCCCCGCCATCTGCGCGCCCGAGGGGTCTTCGCGTTTGACCGCGCGGAACGCCGTCGGAGCGGTGAAGAACGACACCACCCCGTGGTCCGCCATGACCCGCCAGAAGGTAGAGGCATCTGGGGTGCCCACGGGTTTGCCCTCGAACACGACGGTGGTGCAGCCGTGGATCAGCGGTGCGTAGCAGATATAGCTGTGTCCCACGACCCAACCGACGTCGGATGCAGCCCAGAACACCTCGCCCGGTTTGGCGTCATAGATGTTCTCCATCGTCCAGTCGAGCGCGACGAGGTGCCCTGCCGTGGGCCGCACCACGCCCTTGGGCGCGCCGGTCGTGCCCGATGTATAAAGGACATAGGCCGGGTGATGCCCCTCGACCGGGACGCAAGGGGCCGGGTCCGCCGCCACCACGGCACTCGCCCAATCCACGTCCCGCGCGCCCATTTCGGCCGGCCCCTCGGGGCGTTGCAGGATGACGCAGAATTCGGGCTTGTGGTCGGCCATCTCGATGGCCCCGTCCAGCAGCGGCTTGTAGGCGACGATGCGCCCCGGCTCGATCCCGCAGGAGGTGGCAAGGATCGCGCGTGGCCTGGCGTCGTCGATGCGCACCGCCAGTTCGGCGGCGGCGAACCCGCCGAAGACAACGGAATGGATCGCGCCGATCCGCGCGCAGGCCAGCATCGCGACCAGAGCCTCGGGGACCATCGACATGTAGATGATGACCCGGTCGCCCTTGCCCACGCCCCGCGCCGTCAGGACCCCGGCCAATCGCGCGACGCGGTCCTGCAATTCGGCATAGGTGATCCGCGCGACCGTCTGGGTCACCGGGCTGTCATAGATGATGGCGACCCGGTTCCCGTGCCCGGCGGCCACGTGGCGGTCGACGGCATTCCAGCAGGTGTTGACCCTGGCGTCGCTGAACCATTCGGGGACCGGGCCCCCGCGATCATGGAGCGCCTTGGCAGGCGGGACATCCCAGTCGATGGCCTTCGCCTGATCCATCCAGTAGCCTTCCGGATCGGTTCGCGCCCGCTCGTATTCCTGCTTCCAGCCCATACCGTGCCTCCCCGATGATCCTCTCTCGTTGTAAGGGGACGGATCGGAGACAGGCAAGATCATGGCAACCGGAATTCCCCCCGATGCGTTGCCTCCCACAGAAATCGCGAAAGCGGCCACGATGGTTACCTTTTCACTTCGCCAACGGTTCCTGAAAGTCTGGGCCCGCTGGCGCGCCGTCCTCAGGCACATACCGGCGCCCCGGCTGCTGCTCCTCGGCTACCTGAGCTATATCACCCTGGGCTAGATATTGCTGTCGCTACCGGTCGCGCAGGAGGTACCGCTCCGGGCCCTCGACACGTTGTTCATCGCGACATCGGCGGTGTCGACGACCGGGCTCGTCACCATTGACCCGGGCACCAGCTTCACGTTCTTCGGCGAAATCGTCATCCTGGCGCTGATGCAGATGGGCAGCCTCGGCTACATGACCATCGGCAGTTTCGTGGCGCTGCACCTCGCGCGCCGCTTCGACAGCCTGCGCGCCCAGACGACGCGCAGCGCCTTCAACCTGCCCGAGGAGATGGACCCCGCGTCCTTCATCCGCGCCGTCGTCGCCTTCACCCTGACCTGCGAGGCGATCGGCGCGGTCTTTCTGTGGTGGATGTTCAGCGCCGCCGGGGTCGACGATCCGATCTGGTCGGCGATCTTTCACGCGGTGTCCGCCTTCGGCACCGCGGGCTTCAGCCTCAATCCCAACAGCTTCGAATCCTTCGCCGATCATGCGGGCATCACCCTGACGCTGTCGGCGCTGTCGCTTCTAGGGGCCATGGGATTCCTGATCGTCGTGGACTTCTGGCGCCATATGACGGGCCGGTCGCGATACCTCGGGTTCACGTCTAAGGTGATCTGGCGCATCACCCTGGGCTTCCTGATCGTGGGCACGGTCGTCCTTTTCGTGGTCGAGCCGACGTATCAGGCCCTCCCGCCCGAAGACCGCCTGCTCGCGTCGTTTTTCCAGGTCATGACGGCCTCGACCACCGTGGGGTTCAACACGACGCCCATTGCCGACCTCGCGCCGGCGATTATCGTGGTGATGATCTTCCTGATGATCGTCGGCGCCTCGCCCGCCGGGACGGGCGGCGGCCTCAAGACCACGTCCTTCGCGGCACTTGTGGGTCTGGTCCGGTCCGCGCTGCGCGGACGCGAATCCGTGCGGTTCTTCAAACGCGACATCCCGACCGAGCGGCTTCAGACCGCGACGGCCTCGCTCGCCTACTACATGGGGCTGATGATGGTCGCGACATTCATCTTGTTGCTGACCGATCCGCTGCTTCCCTTCGACAAGGTTCTGTTCGAGGCGATCTCGGCCATGGGAACGGTCGGGCTTTCGATGGGAATCACGGGCGAGCTGAGCGATCTGGGCAAACTCGTCATCATCGTCCTGATGACGGCCGGTCGCGTCGGCATCCTGACCTTCGGGATGGCCTTGGCCAGTCACGACGAAAGCCGGGCCGAGGAAGAGGACAACGATCTGGTCATCTGAGACATGCCTCGTATAACCCAAAGGCAACTCGACAGAACGGGGAGATCGGGATGGACGGCATACTCTGGGACCTTGGCGCCGTGATCCGCGCCTGCATCGGCGGGCTGATGATCGGCGGGGCGGCGGCTTTGCTCCTGCTGGTGAACGGGCGCATCATGGGGGCGTCCGGCCTTCTGGGCGGGCTGATCGACCGGACGGGCGACGCGCCACGCGAACGGCTGGCATTCCTTGCGGCGCTGGCGGGGGCGCCGACGCTGGCGGTGCTGGCGCTTGGCCTTCCGGCGACGAACATCACGTCGAATTGGGTGCTGCTCGTCGCGGCGGGCCTCCTCGTGGGGATCGGCACGCGGCTCGGGTCGGGCTGCACCTCGGGCCATGGCATCTGCGGTCTGTCGCGCCTGTCGCCCCGGTCGTTCGCCGCCGTGCTGACCTTCATCGCCGCAGGCATCCTGACCGTGCGGGTGTTGGGATGAGGATGCTGGTCTCCGCCCTATCGGGCGCACTCTTCGGCCTGGGCCTGCTGGTGTCGGGCATGACCGATACCGACCGGGTGCAGGGGTTCCTCGCCCTGCTTGGCCCGGGGGCCTGGGATCCGACACTGGCCTTCGTGATGGGCGCGGGTCTCATCCCCATGGCCGTCGCCTGGCGCATCACCGGCAAGCCGCTGCTCGGTCCTGCCTGGCCCGCGGCACCACGCGGCATCGACGCGCCGCTTCTGGGGGGTGCGGTTCTGTTCGGGATGGGATGGGGCCTTGTCGGCCTCTGCCCCGGGCCGGCGCTGGCCGCGCTGTTCTGGGGCGGAGCGGAGGTGGTGGTCTTTACCTTGGCCATGGCGGCGGGCATGCTCGCCCTGCCATACCTTCGCAGGATCACACGCTGATGGACATCCGCCCCCTCGACGACACCACGTCGGTCGCCCCGCAACTGGACCCGGGCGACCTGCCCGCGCTGGCGGCCGAGGGCTACACCACGCTCATCTGCAACCGCCCCGACAGCGAGGTGCCGTCCTCCCATCAGGCCGCCGCGATGCAGATCGCGGCCGAAGCGGCGGGCATGACCTTCGTCTTCAACCCCGTCACCATGCCGCAGCTGACCCTGCAGGCGGTCGAGGAGCAGGCCGACGCCATCGCCGCCGCCGACGGCATGGTCCTGGCCTATTGCGCGTCGGGCACGCGGTCGGCGATCCTCTGGGCGCTGGCGACGGCGGGGCAGAAACCGGCGGATGACATCCTGGCGGCCACGGCGGGCGCGGGCTATGCGCTCGACGGGCTGCGCAGCCAGATCGAGGCGCTGGAGGCTCAGGCATGACCGAACCCTTCGACGGCAAGCGCTGGCACGACATGGGCGGCGCCGTGGCCCACCCGCTGATGGGGCCGATGCCGGGCGACGACCACGACTTCGCGATCTGGGAAAAGCGCGTCGACGCCCTGGTGATCCTGTCGGGCCTCAAGGGGGCGTTCACCGTCGACGGCTTGCGTCGCGTGCTCGAAGACATGGGCGAAGAGGCGTTCGAGACGATGACCTACTACGAACGGTGGGTCGCCAGCCTGAACCAGAACCTGCTCGAGGCGGGGACCTATTCCGTCGCCGAACTGGCCGAACGCATGGATGCGGTCCGGGCGCGCGGCACCACCTATGGCGCGGCGTCCGATGCAGGTGTTTGAGCCGGGCACCGAAGTGCGCGTCCGCCGCATGATGCCGCCCGGGCACGTGCGCACCCCCGCCTATCTGCGCGGTCATGTGGGCCGGGTCGAGCGCGTCCTCGGCCCCTTTGGCAACCCCGAACAACTGGCCTATGGCCACACGCCCGACAGGCTCCCGCTCTACCGCGTGCGGTTCCGGATGGCGGACGTCTGGGGCGACGAAGGGCACCGGGACGACACCCTCGACGCCGAAATCTATGCCCATTGGCTGGAGCCGCTCTGATGCCCCACGATCACCACGACCATGACCACCTGTCCCCCTCGGGCCACCCGTACCGCGCGGATCAGGATCAGGGGCTGACCTATTGGCAGGTCATGGAAATCGCCATTCGCGAGCTGATGATCGAAAAGGGCCTCGTCACCGCGGCCGAGGTGCAGGCCCAGGTCGACGCCATGGACGCCCGCACGCCCGCCCAGGGGGCCGCCGTTGTGGCCCGCGCCTGGACCGATCCGGCCTTCCGCGACAGGCTGCTGGCCGACGGCTCCGCCGCCTGCGCCGAGATGGGGTTCGACGTCGGCCCCATGAAGCTGATCGCGGTCGAGAACACCGCCGACACCCACAACGTTGTCGTCTGCACGCTGTGTTCGTGCTATCCGCGCAACCTTCTGGGCCTGCCGCCCGATTGGTACAAATCGCGCGCCTACCGCAGCCGCACCGTCCGCGAGCCGCGCAAGGTGCTGGCCGAATTCGGCCTGACCCTGCCCGATGATGTCACCGTCCGCGTCCACGACAGCACCGCCGACATGCGTTACCTCGTGGTGCCCGCGCGCCCCGCAGGGACGAATGGACTGGACGAAACCGCCCTCGCCGCCCTCGTCACCCGCGACAGCATGATCGGCGTCGGCGTGGCCAAGGCGTCCTAGGGCGTGCCGGGCGAAATCGCTCAAGCCGCGGGCGAGGCGCTGCTCGCGCTGTTCGCCCGACCGATCTACGGGAGCGACGACGCGCCCAAGCCGCAGATCCGCCGCAACATCCTGCGCGTCATCGGGTTTGGCGGCGTCGCCGTGATGGCGCTCTGGCTGCTGGATCTGACTCCGTTCGACGCCTTGCCCATGTTCCCAACGGGTCTCTGGATCCTGGCCTTCCTCATCGTGCTTTTCGCGGAATTCGAACTCGGAAACTGGCGTGTCGGGATCGCGGCCTGGCTGGCCGCGGGCACGCTTGTCGCGATCTGGTGGGTCACATGATCAGCCACATCACGCTTGGCGTGACGGACATGGACCGCGCCGCCCGCTTCTACCGCGCCATCGCCGCACCGCTCGCTTTGTTCGAGCGGCAGGTCGAGGAGGACGGCGGTCCCCCGATGATCTGCTTTCAGGCGGCCGGGCTGGATATTCCGCTCCTCTTCATCAGCACGCCTTTCAATGAGTCCCCCGCAACCGCCGGAAACGGCACCATGGCCGCCTTCATCGCGCCCAGTCGGGATGCCGTCGATGCCGCCCATGCGGCGGCCCTCGCCCATGGCGGAACCTGCGAAGGCCCCCCGGGCCTGCGCCCGCACTATGCCCCCGACTACTACGGCGCCTATTTCCGCGACCCCGATGGGAACAAGCTGCACGTCGTCTACCGGGCTTCCTTGCAAGCGTTCCGCACGGGCAAAAACTCTTGCCGGAAGGGTTCTTGATAGAGACTTTCGAGAAAACCCTTTCGGCTCACCGGCCCCGGATTCGCGGGTCCAGAGCGTCGCGCAGGCCGTCGCCGACATAGTTGATCGACAGCACCACCAGCGAGATCGCCATGCCGGGCCAGAAGGCGCGGCCCGGGTAGAGTTCGAGGTAGGGCACGCCGTCGTTCAGCAACCGGCCCCAGGTCGGGAAGTCGGGCGGAAAGCCAAGGCCCAGGAAGGACAGCGCCGATTCCGTGATGATGGCCGTGGCGATACCAAGGGTGGCCGACACCATGATCGGGGACATGATATTGGGCAGGATGTGCCGCGTCACGATGCGCCGCGGCGGTGTGCCGGTGGCGCGGGCGGCCAGCACGAACTCACGCTCTTTCAACGCGAGGACGTCGCCCCGCACGATCCGGGCGGTCTGCATCCACGAGGTGATCCCGATGGCGGAGACGATCAGGATGAAAATCCCCATCTCGATCCCGAAGGCCGCCGTCAAAGGCTCGCGGAACAGCAGCACCATGACCAGCAGCAGCGGCAGCAGGGGCAGCGCCAGGAACAGGTCGGTGAGCCGCATCAGCACCCCGTCCAAGCGTCGGAAATAGCCCGCAAGAACGCCAACCAATGTCCCGAGAAACAGGCTCAGCAGCATCGCCGTCATGCCGACGGCCAGCGACACGCGCCCGCCCTCGATCATCCGGGCAAAGATGTCGCGGCCCAACTGGTCGGTGCCGAAGGGGGCGGTCAGGCTCATCGGGGCGTTGCGGGCGCGGATGTTGGTCTTGGTGGGATCGACGTCCCAGACGTAGGGCCCGATGAGCACGACCAGCACGATCAGCAGGAAGATGATCGCCCCCGCCATGGCCCCCTTGTGAGAGCGGAACTGGTCCCAGACGTCCCACCACTGGCTGCGGGCGCGCGTCCGAAGGACCGGCCCGCCCCCGGCCACCGCACCCGAAGCCGCCACCGTGGCCATGTCCGCGCCGACAGGCGTGTCGGGGTCGCGCGCATCAGTCATAGCGGATCCTCGGATCAAGGATGCCGTAAAGAATATCGGCAATCAGGTTGAAGAGCACGATCAGCACCGCGATGATGAAGGTCACGGTCTGCACCATGGGCAGGTCGTTGGCCTGAATGGCCGTGATCAGAAGCTGACCGATGCCGTTCACCTTGAACACTTGTTCGGTGATGATGGCGCCACCGAAAACCTGCGGCACGCCCAGGGCGATCACGGTGACCACCGGGATCATCGAATTGCGCAGAACGTGGACAAGGACGACGGCGCGTTCCTGCAACCCCTTGGCGCGGGCGGTGCGGACGTAATCCTGATCGAGGTTGTCGAGCATCGAGGCGCGCATGAACCGCGACAGCTGCGACGTGATCTGTAGCGCCAGGACCATCACCGGCAGGAACATCTGGCGGATCTGGAAGACGAAGGCGTCCCAACCGTCGACAACGTGGGTGGTGTCATAGATCGACGGGAACCACTTGAGCTGAACCGCGAAGATGATGATGACCAGAACGCCCGAAAAGAACGGCGGGACCGAGAAGCCGACCATCGTGACGAAGGTGCCGGCCTGGTCGAAGACCGAATACTGGCGATAGGCGGAATAGATGCCGACCGGAATGGCGATCAGGATAGCCACGATATAGGCGGTGCCCACGACCCAGAGGGTCTGGGGAATACGCTCGGCGATGGCGATGAAGACCGGCGCGCGGTTCTGCCAGCTGATGATGCGCAGCTTGCCTTCGGCAAAGGACGTGCCGAAGAGGGCATCGAAGATATTGAGCGGCTCGATCCAGAAGAACTGCACGATCCATTTCCAGAAGCGGATCGGGGCCGGTTCACCAAGGCCCAAGGCCTGGCGCATCTGCTCCTTGACCTCGGGCGGGACGGTCAGGGGGACGTTCGCCATCGGATCGCCGGGGGCTAGCTCCAACAGCATGAAGATCACCAGTGCGATGAACAGAAGCGTCGGGATTGCAAAGAACAATCGTCGGATGGTGAAGGTCAGCATCTTCGGCGTCTCGGTTCAGATCACTGGGGATGGGGGCGACGCGGACGCCGCCCCCGGTTGGTGTGCGGGGATCACTCGCCGATGCGGTACCAGTCGGCGATGTTCCACAGCTCGCTGTCCCAGACGTTCAGCTTGATGCCGCCAAGGGAGTTCGCGTGCGCCGACAGGCGACCACGGTGAACCAGGGGGATCTGGCCGCCGTTCATGATGTACATGTCGTTGAGTTCCTTGGCGATGCGCTGACGCTCCGCCAGATCGCCCGTGCGGCTCAGCTCGGCCAGAAGATCGTCATACTCCTGCATGCAGAAACGCGGGATGTTCTCGCCCTGCCACTGGTTGTCGGGGTTGGGGATCCGGTTGCAAAGCTGGCTTGCCAGATAGGATTGCGGATCGGTGCCGTTGAAGGTGTTCGCGTACATTTCCACGTCGGCATAGAACTTCTGGAAGGTGTCGGGCGAACCCGCATCCCCGCCAAAGAACACCGAGGCGTCGATGTTGCGCAGCTCGACCGCGAAGCCGATCTCTTCCCACCATTCCTTGATCAGCGCCTGGAAGTCCTGACGGACGGCGTTGGTCGACGTCTGATAGAGCATCCGCAGCTCGACACCGTCCTTTTCGCGGACGCCGTCACCGTTGCTATCGACCCAACCGGCCTCTTCCAGCATGGCCTTCGCGCCTTCGATGTCCTGCGTGTCGCAGCTCATCGAGGTCGAGTTGAACGCCTCGGGGGCCGGCACGAGGTTGCAGGTCACCCGACCTGCCTGGCCATAGCCGATCTCGACCAGCAGGGGCCGGTCAATCGCCATCGACAGAGCGCGGTAGACGGCCGGATCCTGAAGGAACGGGTGCGGACGGACCACGGACCGCTCATCGGGCCCGAGGGCTGGATCGGGATTGGTATGGTTCAGCTCGATCCGCTCGACCAGCGGGCCGAAACCGACCACGGGCTTGCCAAGGCCGCCCGCTTCCATCGCCGCGATGACATCGGGGGCAAGTTGCAGGTTCCAGGCATAGTCGAATTCGCCGGTCTGCATGACGGCGCGGCCTGCCGCGTCGGCATCGCCGCCGCCCTTGAAGTTCACGGTCTGGAACGCGGGCTTGGACGCATCGCGGAAGTTCGGGTTGGCCGACAGCGAGATGACGTCATTGGTGCGGAACTCATCGACCACGAAGGGGCCGGTTCCGATGGGTCCGAAGTTCTGATCGGTGCAGGTCGACGCCGCGGCACCAAGGCAGTCGGCGAATTGCGCGGCCTGAAGGATCGGGCTCTCGCCGCCGACGAAGGCGGTATAGGGATAGGGCGTCGGCTCCTTGAAGTTGACGACGACGGTCAATTCATCCGGCGTCTCGACGCTCGCCACCGGTTCGAACTTGGCACCCTGGGCGCAGCCGCCTTCGGGGTGGGTGCAATACTCGTAGGTGAACTTGACGTCGGCACTGGTGAAGGGCGTGCCGTCGGACCACAGGATGCCCGGCGTGATCTTCCAGGTGATCTGGGTCAGATCCTCCGAAAAGCCTCCGTTCTCGATGGTCGGGATCTCATCGACCAGCCAGGGCTGGATCTGCCCCGTCTCGTCGAAGCGGGCCAGCGGCTCGACGATGAGCGAGGCGGCCTCGATGTCCTTGGTTCCGCCCGACAGGAACGGGTTCAGCGTGGACGGCGCCTGCCAGTAGATGATGTTGAGCTGCCCGTCGCGGCCGCGTTCGCCCTCGTGCCCGTCGGCATATGCCATCGGGGCCAGGACGAAGCTGGCAGCTGCGCAGAGCAGGGCTGACTTCGTGTTCATGGTCTCTCTCCTTGTTGGGTGCTCGCCCGTTCTCAGGGGTCCTCGGGTCATGCGGTTTGTCCCGCATTTGCATTGTATTCGGCGTCGTGCAGGTGACAGGCGGCCCAATGGCCGGGCGCCACCTCGCGGAATTCGGGGTCGATGCGGCGGCAGACGTCCATCACACGCGGACAGCGCGTGCAGAAGTTGCAGCCTTCGGGCGGATTGGCCGGGCTCGGCACGTCGCCCTGAAGGACGATCCGCCCCTTCTTCTGTCCTGCCAGGGCAGGGTCGGGTTCGGGCACGGCCGACAGCAGCGCCTCGGTATAGGGATGCAGCGGCGCATCATAAAGCGCATCGCGCGGGGCCAGCTCCACCACCTTGCCCAGATACATCACCGCGACCCGGTCGGCGATGTGCCGGACCATCGACAGGTCGTGCGAGATGAACAGATACGTCAGGCCCAGACGGTCCTGCAACTCTTCCAGAAGGTTGACCACCTGCGCCTGGATCGACACGTCGAGGGCCGCAATCGGTTCGTCGCAGACGATGAACTTCGGGTTCAGCGCCAGCGCCCGGGCGATTCCGATCCGCTGTCGCTGGCCACCAGAAAACTCATGCGGATAGCGGTTCACGAAGGCGCGGTTCAACCCGACCTGATCCATCAGGACCTGCACCTGTTCCTCGCGCTCGGCGCGGCTCAGGTTGGTATGCTCCAAAAGCGGCTCGCCGATGATCGCGCCGACGGTCATCCGGGGGTTCAGGCTGGCCTGCGGGTCCTGGAACACCATCTGCATGGTCGTGCGCATCTGGCGCAGGTCCGATTGCGACAGATGTTCGATGGCCCGACCGTCGATCTCGATCGTGCCGCCCGTGATGTCGTAAAGGCGCAGAACGGCGCGCCCACAGGTCGACTTGCCGCAGCCCGACTCGCCGACCAGGCCCAGGGTCTCGCCTTCGAGGATGTCGAAGCTGACCCCGTCCACGGCCTTCACCGCGCCGGTCTGGCGTCGCAGAAGGCCCGAATTGATCGGGAAATGCATGCGCAGGTCGCGCACCTTCACCAGGGCGGTCATGCCACGGCCTCCCTGCCGGTCTGCGCCAGCGGGTGGAAACAGGCGACGTCATGCCCTGCCCCCACATCCTCGCGCAGCGGGTTCTGCTGATGGCACCGATCGAAGACCAGCGGACAGCGGTCGCGGAACGGACAGGCGACGGGGGCCGCGCCCAGGATCGGCGGCTGCCCCTCGATCACCTGCAATTTCTTGGCCCGCGCGCCCGACACGCTCGGGATCGTTTTGAGAAGGGCGCGGGTATAGGGATGGCGCGGATCGTTGAAGAGCGGATGGACCGGCGCATGTTCGACCACCTGACCGCCGTACATCACCATCACCCGGTCCGCGATGCCCGCCACCACGCCCAGGTCATGCGTGATCCAGACGATCGCCATGCCGAGCTTGGCGCGCAGGTCGTCGACGATCTCCAGGATCTGCGCCTGGATCGTCACGTCGAGCGCCGTCGTCGGTTCGTCCGCGATCAGGACCTTGGGGTCGCAGGCCAGCGCGATGGCGATCATCACCCGCTGCCGCATCCCGCCCGAAAACTGGTGCGGATAATCCGTGAGGCGCGCCCGCGCACCCGGAATGCCCACCAGTTCCAGCAACTCCACCGCCCGTTCCCGCGCCTGCGCCTTGGACAGGCCCATGTGGCGGCGGATCGGCTCCATGATCTGGAACCCCACGTTGAACACCGGGTTGAGCGAGGTCATCGGGTCCTGAAAGATGAACCCGATTTCGCCGCCCCGCACATCGCGCAACCGCTCCGGGCTGACCTTCAACAGGTCCTCACCGTCCAGCAGCACCTCGCCCGAGCGAACCTCGGCGGGCGGCGACGGCAACAGACCGATCAGCGACATCATCGTCACCGACTTCCCCGATCCGCTTTCGCCCACGACGCCAAGCAATTCGCCCGGCTTCACGTGGAAGCTGACGGAGTTGACGGCGTGCACGGCGCCGCCGCGTGTCTGAAAGACCGTGCTCAGGTCATTGACCTCGAGCACGTTTCGGGTGTCGCCATCCGGCATCCACCACTCCCCGGTTGATTATGTTTCGGCCAGATCGTGAGCGTCCGGCTATCCCGATACGCTAACAGACATCCCCAAACCCGCAAGCCATTAACCGACGCGCCCGAATTGACGGCACGTCGCCCGTCGGGACGACCATGGTGCGGGCACATCCCTTGACGTCTGCCCATTCCCGCAGCACCCATGAAACCCGAAGGAGCCATGCCATGCCGATGACCCTCACTGCGTTCGAGATCATGGAAAAGCTGATCGCCTTTCCCACCGTCAGCCGCGATTCCAACCTGCCGCTCATCGATTGGGTCGAGGAGTATCTGGCCAGCCACGGGGTCAGCGCGCGCCGGGTCTATGACGACACCGGGCTCAAGGCCGCGCTCTATGCCAATGTCGGCCCCGAGGTCGAAGGCGGCATCGTCCTGTCGGGCCACACCGACGTGGTGCCGGTCGACGGGCAGGACTGGACCTTCGATCCCTTCGCGGTCACCGCCAAAGACGGACGCTACTACGGGCGCGGCACCTGCGACATGAAGGGGTTCGATGCGCTGGCCCTTGCCATGGTGCCGGTCGCGATTGCAAAGGGTGTAAAGCGACCTTTGCAAATCGCGCTCAGCTATGACGAGGAGGTCGGCTGCATCGGCGCGCCGCCCATGATCGACGACATGGTGGCACACCTGCCCCGCGCCGCTGCCGCCATCATCGGAGAGCCGTCGATGCTGCGCCCGGTGACCGGCCACAATGCCTCGACCATCCACGCGATCCACGTTCACGGCTTCGAGGTCCACTCCTCCAAACTGCCGCAAGGCGTGTCCGCCATCCACGAGGCCGGGCGCATCCTGAACTGGGTCAACGAGCGCAACGCCATGATCATGGCCGAAACCCCCTCGGCCATCGCCGCGACCTTCGACCCGCCGCACACCACCGTGCATGTCGGCATGATCTCGGGCGGGACGGCCCACAATATCACCGCCAAGGATTGCACCTTCAAACTTGGCTTCCGGGTGCCTGCGGGCGACGACATGGAGCGGCATACCAAGGCGCTCGACGACTTCCTGACCACGCTCGACGCCGATCTGCGCGCCAGGCACCCGCAGGCCGGTGTCACCTGGGCCTGCAACCTGGGCGTGCCCGCTCTGCAACCCGAAGCCGACGGCGTGGCCGAGACGCTGATCCGCCGCATCACCGGCGACAACGGCACCCATGTCGTCACCTATGGCACCGAAGCCGGCCAGTTCCAGGAGCGCGGCTATTCCGCCGTCGTCTGCGGCCCGGGTGACATCGCACAGGCGCATCAGCCCGACGAATGGATCGCAATCGACCAGTTCGAAGCGGGCGAGGCGATGCTGCGCCGCGTGGTTGACACACTGGTCTGACGCGCCCCGCGCCGTCAGTCGAGGGGCCTGGAAACCGGTTGCATCGGCGGCTGAGGGGGGACGGGCGGCGGCGGCGGGGGCACCTTGACCGGGCGGTCCGGCTCTGGCGTTGATGCGCCCGTGGCCGTCCGTCCCTGGTCCGCCCCTGACCGTCTCTCGTCCGCCCGTGTCATCGCGCCGCGCGCCGCCTGTGACAACGCCCAGTTGCCCCACCAATTGCGCTGGCTTTCAAGGAAGGCCTCGCGTTCAGCCCTTTCCATCCGGTAGCGCTCCTGCACGTATTCATCGCCGATCATCTCGGCATCGACGCCCGCGCGCTCCAAACGGTCAAGCGCCGCTTCCGCCGCCGCGCGCAACACGCGTTCCCGCGCCGCATCTCGCGCCCGATAGGCCCGGTCCCGTGCGAGTGCCCCCATCGCGAAGTCGGCGGCCATTTTGGCCCCGCCAACCTGGGGCAGGATAACGTTATAGGTCACGGTCTCGATAAGCGGTCCGTCAGCGCCAGTGGTCTCCAACACAATCACGGAATGAAGCAGTTCAGGCGCGAACACCGCCAGCGAAACCTCCGCCGGCACGGTGGCGAGACGCAACAGGCTTCCGCCGATGGTGATCCCGGCGGTCGCCAAGGCGATACCCGTCGTCACGAGGGGTTCCGGCCATGGCCCCTCGGCGCGATGGGCCTCGAGGTCCGCATACGCGACCCGCCACGCCTTCTCGGCCTCGTAGCGTTCGGAGACGGCCCGCAGAAGGGCGTCGGAAACGGCATCCGCCCGCGCTCCGCCCATCACCCCCAATGCGACCGCCAGCGATACCGAAATCGCGACGACGCGCCCCGCAAACCTGTCAGAACTCGGCATTTCCCTCAGGCTCCGAAACACGGTGAAGAAGCCTCAAACCTATCACGGATTGGCCGAGTCGCCCAACGTTTCCCACAGCCGAAGATGGCCGGAAGGCCGCGCCCGTACCCACCCGCCTGTCGCTCAGAGCCGGCCGTCGCCCCGGCCAAGAACCTGTCCGCGCCCCGCAAGGCCCCGCGCCCCGGCGGGCGCGATCACATCCTCGATCCGCGCGCGGATATCCGGCAGGCTCCGCTCCAACTGCGGCAGGTCGTTGACGCACAGAAACCGAACCCCTGACGCCGCCAGACCGGCCAGCAAGTCGCGCGCCTCTCCTGCCGCCTGACCGCTGCGGATATGCAGGTGGTCCACCCGCGTTTCGATCACCGCCCCGTCCACGGCGATGCAGGCGTGGTTGTGCAACCCCTGCGGCAGAAATTGCGCCAGGTCGCGGAACCGATAGCCCACGTTGGCGGCAAAGGCATCGCCGTGCCGGTCAAAGAGACTTGCCATCACGCTGCGCCGCATCGGGTGCACGACATGGGCCGCCGCGAACAGGCGCGCGGCGTCGAAGCCCGCAATCGCCGCCGCATTGATCTGCATGAAGTGGTTGAACCGCGCCGGATCGGCGCGCAGGTCGGGCCGCGCCAGAAGCGCGCGACGATCCACCCATTTGCCGCGCAACACCGGCGACATCCCGCGAAACACGTCCTCGGGGTGCAGGGGCGCGGTCAGGAAGACGTCATCGTTGAAATAGAGAAACCGCTCGCTCAGGCCCGGGATGCGCCACAGCAGGCTTTCGATGGCCAGCGAATTGAATGTCGGCAGGACGCCTTCGAAGCCGGTGAAAATCGCGCCATGGCCGACGTGCCGCACCCGCGCGCGCAGGCCTTCGGACATGGCCGACAGGTCCGGCCCTGCCCCCTCGGTCACGATCCAGATGCGCCGGATCCAAGGGGCATGCGCCTCGATCGAGCGCAGGCAGAACAGGATCTCGTCTGCCGCCTCCCACCGATGCGGGTTGACGGCATTCTCGTGCAGGGGGCCATCGGCCAACGCGATATAGCGGTTACGCCGCGCCCGGTGCGCCGGATTGTCGCCATCCACCCAGGTGATGACTGCGTCGATCGGCGCGGGGTCGGTCATGTCATATCTCTATCGCCCCTTTACCTGCGGGCAAATAGGGCCGAGCGGGGCCGCGGCAATAGCGAGCGACGCTTTTCCGAAGGCCTGTCCCGCCGGATGCCCGCATGTCGTCCCTTGCAGCGGGGCCGCCAACCACTACTCTTGCAACAGTCCTTCAGGAGAGCGTCATGCCCATCAAGAACCGTTTCGCCGAACTTCTGCCCGAGATCACCGCCTGGCGCCGTGACCTGCACGAAAACCCCGAGATTCTGTTCGAGACGCATCGTACCTCCAAGATCGTGGCCGACAAGCTGCGCGAATTCGGGTGCGAGGAAGTGGTCGAGGGGATCGGCCGCACCGGCGTCGTCGCCACGATCAAGGGCCGCACCGACAGCGGCAAGGTCATCGGTCTGCGCGCCGACATGGACGCGCTGCCGATCCATGAGCAGACCGGAAAACCCTATGCCTCCAGGACCGCCAACGCGATGCACGCCTGCGGCCACGACGGCCATACGGCGATGCTTCTGGGGGCGGCGAAATACCTGTCCGAGACGCGCAATTTCGACGGCACGGTCGTCCTGATCTTCCAACCCGCCGAAGAAGGCGGCGGCGGCGGCAAGGAGATGTGCGACGACGGCATGATGGACCGCTGGAACATCCAGGAGGTCTACGGGATGCACAATTGGCCCGGCAAGCCCGTGGGCAGCTTCGCGATCCGTCCCGGCGCGTTCTTCGCGGCGACCGACCAGTTCGACATCACACTGACCGGCAAGGGCGGCCATGCCGCCAAGCCGCAGGAAGTGATCGACACCACCCTGATGGGCGCGCATCTGGTCACCGCCCTGCAAAGCATCGTCAGCCGCAATGCCGATCCGGTGAAACAGATCGTCGTCTCGGTCACCTCGTTCGAGACGTCGTCCAAGGCCTTCAACGTCATCCCGCAACGGGTCCAGATCCGCGGCACCGTGCGCACCATGGCCGAGGATCAGCGCGACCTGGCAGAAAAGCGCATCAAGGAGATCACCGATGGCATCTGCACGACCTTCGGGGGCAGCGCCGAGATCACCTATCACCGCGGCTATCCCGTGATGGTCAACCATGACGAACAGACCGAATTCGCCGCCGAAGTCGCCACCGCCGTGTCGGGCCACTGCGACGACGCGCCGCTGGTCATGGGGGGCGAGGATTTCGCCTTCATGCTGGAGGAACGGCCCGGCGCCTACATCCTTGTGGGCAACGGAGAAACCGCCCCGGTCCACCACCCCGAATACGACTTCACCGACGAGGCGATTCCCGCCGGCTGTTCCTGGTGGGCAGAGATCGTGGAACGCCGGATGCCCGCCGCCTGAGGTCCCGGGCGGCGCACCCGGAACCGGACGGCAGCGGGGGCCAGCCCCCGCACCCCCGGGATATTTTAGGCAAGAGGAAGAAGGTTCAGCGCCCCGCAACCGACATCAGCCAGGCGGAGGGTCCACGGGGCGCCTTCCCCTTGCGCGGTCATCGGCGTCCCCGCCTGTACCGCAGGCTGATCGTCCCACCACGGGGTTGATATCCGGTTAACGGCTTCCTCTTGCCGGAAATATCCCGGGGTCCGGGGCAGAGCCCCGGCCGCCCCCTCAGCCGCGCAGGTCGCGCCGCTGGATCTTGCCCGTGGCCGTCATCGGCAGGGCATCGACGAACCGGACCGCGCGCGGGGCCATATGGGGCGACAGGCGGTCGCGGACCCATTGGATCAGCTCCGCCTCTGACGCCGTGCCGACGACGAAGGCCGTCACCGCTTCGCCCCGCACCGGATCGGGCAGGCCGACAACCGCGCACATGGTGACACCCGGATGCCCCATCAGGCAGGTCTCGATCTCGGTCGGGCCGATACGGTAGCCCGCCGAATTGATCACGTCATCATCGCGGCTGACGTAAGTGATTACGCCATCCGCCTCGACCCGGCCCAGATCGCCTGTCCGCAGCCAGCCGCCCCGCCATTTGGCCGCCGTCTGATCGGGCTTGTTCCAGTAGCGCAGGAAGGTCGCGGGGCTGCCCCGGGTGCAGATTTCGCCCGTCTCGCCCGGCGCCACGTCCCCACCATCGGCGTTCTGCACCGCGACCTCCACTCCCGGCACCGCGCGGCCCAGGGTGCCCGGGCGGACATCCTGCGTGCCCGAACAGGCGGCCAGCACCAGGTTGCATTCGGTCTGGCCGTAGATCTCGTTGATCGACACGCCCAGGGTCCGGCGGCCCCAATCCAGCAGATCCGGCCCAAGCGCCTCGCCCCCCGACAGGACTGCGCGCAGGCGCAGGCCGTCGGGCGCCGCGGTCTGCCGCATGAGCTTGAGCGCGGTCGGCGGCAAGAAGGCGGCCGACACCCCCTCGCGCGCCATCAGGTCCCAGGCCTCGGCCGCATCGAACTTGCCGAACCGCTTGGCGACCAGCGGCACGCCGAACCACAGGCTCGGCATGGCAAGGTCCATCAGCCCGCCGATCCAGGCCCAGTCGGCGGGCGTCCAGGCCACGTCGCCCACCACCGGAAACCCCTCCAAGGCCGTCTCGACGCACGGCAGGTGACCGAACAGGAACCGATGCGCGTGAAGCACCCCCTTCGGCGTGCCCGTGGTGCCCGAGGTATAGATCATCATCCCAGGATCCTCGGCCCGCGTCTCGACCGCCGGGGCGGGCGGGCCCGACAGGTCCCAGGTCTCGACGTCCAGCCGCATCGCCATGTCCGGCAGGTCCAGCCCCGCGATCCGGGCCAGCCCCGCGCCGTCGCCGACCACCGCCCGCGCGCCGGAATCGCGCAGCCGGTAGTCCAGCGCCTCGGGCCCAAACAACGTGAACAGCGGCAGGGACACGGCGCCCAGTTTCATCGCCGCGAAATGGGCCACCATGACTTCGGCGCATTGCGGCAGCAGGATCGCGACCCGGTCGCCCGCACGAACTCCGCCGCGCGCCAGAACCCCGGCCAAGCGGTCCGAGGCGTCCTTCAGGTCGCCATAGGTCCAGACGCGCCGCCCGGCGGACAGGTCGATGATGGCGGTGCGGTCAGGCTCCGCCTCGGCCCAACTGTCGCAGCACCCATGGGCGATGTTGAACCGCTCGGGGATCGACCAGCGGAAGGCGGCGCGCATCTCGGCCCAGGAGGCCAGCGCGGCGATGGTCCGGCGCTGCACCTCCGTCAGCCGGCGCGGGCCAGCGTCACCGGGTGCAGCCCTCCCAATGGCAACCCAAGCGCCTGCAAAGCGGATAGCGAAATCTGCGCACCCCCCGCCCCGCCAAGGGGGCGCAGGGTGACGGCGATGGCCTCGCCCGACCCGGTGCGCACTGTGCCGGGGGTGTCCTCGGTCACAAGGTCGGTCTTGACCCAGAGGCCGGGGTCGGTCGGACTGCCAAGCGACACGGTCACCTGCCCCAGTTCGCCACCCGCAGGCGCGGTTTCGGCGGCGGCGCGGGCGGCGGCCTTGTCGGCGTCGCTGACGGTGTCGAGCGATGCGGCGCTTGTCGCGGGGCCGGTCAGAACGGCGGCGGGGGCCGCGGCCGTCTCGGGCGCGGGGGCCGCAGGCGCGGAAGGGGCCGGTGCGGGCGCGTCCGGAGCCCGGTTGAAGATCGGAAAATCCGAACATCCCGCAAGGGCAATCGGCAGGATCAGAAGAAGACGGGTCATGGTGTCGGGCCCCCAAGGCAGGTGTCGCGCCCCGACCCTAACCCGGTCCTTGCGTCATCGGTAGGGGGCTTGGCCCGACCAACGTCCCCGGGTCCGCAACCTGCCGATGCCGCGATTGTCGGCGGCGCCCGCCCGGCGTAAGCATCGCCAGAGGTATCCCGATGACCCAACCGCGTTCCATCCGTTCCATCTGCGCCTTCGACATCCCCGCCGAAGGCGACCCCGTTGCCATCGAAACCCCCTGGCCCACGGCCACCAAGGCGGAAGGTATGGCCTATCGCTGGCTGCATTTCGATCTGGCCGAACCCGAACTCGAAGCCTGGATGCAGGATTTCCTGCCGCCGATCGCCTCCTCCTCCCTGCGACAGGACGAAACGCGGCCCAGGTTCGGTCCCTTCGCCGACGGGTCGATCCTGAACCTGCGGGGCGTGAACCTGAACGAGGGGGCGACACCCGAAGACATGGTCTCGATCCGGCTGTGGGTGTCCGACGGGCTGATCGTGAGCGCGCGACACCGCAAGATCTGGGCGGTGGATGCGATCCGGCAGCGGGTCGCGGCGGGCGACGCGCCACGCTCCACGGGCCGGTTCCTGGCCGACCTCGCCTATGGGCTGACCCGGCGGATCGAGCATGTATCCATCGCGCTCGAGGAACAGACCGACGATCTGGAGGAGCGGGCCCACGAACAGGCGGACGGGTTGAACGAGGAGGTGGCGCGCTGCCGCCAGCGGGCGATCAAGCTGCGCCGCTATATCCGCCCCCAGAGAGAAGCGCTGTCCGACATGATCGAAAGCCGGAACCCGTCGTTCGACGATCACGTGATCCTGCTGCTCTCCGAGACGGCGAACCGGGTCATGCGCACCATCGAAGCGCTGGACGCAACCCACGAACGTCTTGCCGCGATCCAGGACCTGCTCGACATCCAGCATTCCAAGGCCCTCGGTCGCAACAGCTATGTCCTGTCGATCGTGGCGGCGATCTTCCTGCCGCTCGGCTTCGTGACCGGCCTCTTCGGGATCAACGTGGGCGGCATGCCGCTGATCTCGTCCGACCTGGGGTTCTGGATCGTGACCGGGGGGCTGACGGTCCTCGGCATCGTCCTGTTCTTCCTGTTTCGCCATCTGCGCTGGCTCTGACGGCGCAACCGCGTCCCCACTTGCCGCCATCCCGCACGGGGCGTAGCGTCGTGCCATGACCGCGCCCCTGATCGACCCTTTCGCCCGGACCATCGACTACCTGCGGGTGTCGGTCACGGATCGCTGCGATTTCCGCTGCACCTACTGCATGTCCGAACACATGACCTTCCTGCCCAAGCGCGACCTGCTGACGCTGGAGGAGCTGGACCGCCTGTGTTCGACCTTCGTGCGCATGGGCGTGAAAAAGCTCCGGATCACCGGCGGCGAACCCCTTGTGCGCAAGGGCATCATGACCTTCTTCGAGGGCATGTCCCGCCACATCGGCGCGGGCCTGGACGAGCTGACGCTGACCACCAACGGCAGCCAGCTCGACCGCTTCGCGCAGCCGCTGGCCGACGCGGGCGTGCGCCGCATCAATGTCTCGCTCGACACCCTCGACGCGGACAAGTTCCGCGCGATCACCCGGTGGGGCAGCCTCGACAAGGTCCGCCGCGGGATCGACGCGGCCCGGGCGGCGGGCCTTCGGGTCAAGATCAACACCGTGGCCCTGCGCGGCTTCAACGAGGATGAGCTGTTCGACCTCCTGGCATGGTGCGCCGAGGGCGACATGGACCTAACCTTCATCGAGGTCATGCCCATGGGCGACATGGGCGACGGCACCGACGGCACCCTGCGGCTGGATCAATACTGGCCGCTCAAGGATCTGCGCGCACGCCTTGCCGAACGCTTCACCCTGACCGAGCTGGCCTATCGCACCGGCGGCCCGGCGCGGTATTTCGAGGTGGCGGAAACCGGACAGCGCATCGGCTTCATCACGCCCCTGACGCATAATTTCTGCGAGTCCTGCAACCGCGTGCGCGTCACCTGCACCGGGGAGCTCTACATGTGCCTCGGCCAGGAAGACATGGCCGACCTGCGTGCGCCCCTGCGCGCCTCCGAGGCGGATGCCGGGCTGGAACAGGCGATCCGCGCCGCCATCGCCCGTAAACCCAAGGGCCACGACTTCGACTACACCCGCGAGACCGTCACAGGCCAGATGACCCGCCACATGAGCCACACGGGTGGCTGACGCGTCCGCCCGCGCGACCGACTGGAGACCGCGCCCGCCGCGCCCGACTCTGACGCGCCCCGACACGGTCTATGGCCGCGTCACCATGGCCGCCTCGGCCACGGGCCTCGTGCTTCTGGGCGGCGCGCATATCGACGACGGCACCATCCTGCTGCTCGGGCCGCACCCGCAGACGTTCTGGCCCGCCCTTCAGGCCTCGCCCCACGCGACCGCCGCCAACCCCGCCGACGCCTGGTCGACCGAGGTCATCGGCTCCATGGCCCGCGCCTTCGGGGCCGAAGCCCGTTTTCCCTTCGGCACGCCAGTGCAACCCTTCGTGACCTGGGCGCTTGCCACCGGCTGGTGCCACATCTCCCGCGTGGGTCTTCTGGTCCACGAAACCCAGGGCCTGATGGTGTCGTTTCGGGGCGCGCTCCTCTTTGCCGACCGCCTCGACCTGCCGCCGCCCGCGCCATCGCGCTGCGACGGCTGCCCGGCCCCCTGCCTTGACGCCTGCCCGGTCGGCGCGCTGACGCCACAGGGCTACGACCTGCCCGCCTGCCACGGCTGGCTCGACGATCCGGCGAACAGCTGCATGGCGCGGGGCTGCGCCGTCCGCCGCGCCTGCCCCGTCTCGCCGCCCCGGCCCGACGCGCAATCGGCCCACCACATGGCCAGCTTTCACCACACCGAAAGGGACACCGCCCCATGAAACTCATCCTGCTGCGCCACACGAAATCCGACTGGACCGACCCCGCGCAGGAGGATCACGACCGTCCCCTGAACGCACGCGGCCGGGCCGCTGCGGCCAGCATGGGCGACTGGCTCCGCTCGCGCAGGCATCTGCCCGACCTCGTGCTCTGCTCTGACGCGACCCGGACGCAGGAAACCCTTGAAAACCTTTTCCTTCCCGACGCCGAGGTGCAGATGCGCCCCGACCTCTACCTGGCCGAGGCCGCCGCGATCCTGACCCTCGCACGCGCCCAGACCGTCGGTTGCGTCCTGATCGTGGGCCACAATCCGGGCATCGCCGAGGCCGCCGCCGCCATCGTCGCCACCCCGCCACTCCACTCCGAATTCGCCCATTACCCGACCGGCGCCTGCCTTGTCGTTGATCTGCCGGATGACCGCCCGGGTCGGCTTCTGGACTTTGCCGTGCCGCGCGACTTCGAATGACAGAACAGGACAAGACCCCGCCCCGTGCCGAAGGCGGCTGCCTCTGCGGAGCCCTGCGCTACCGTGTGGCCACCGACCCGCTTCGCACGACCGTCTGCCACTGCACCTTCTGCCAGCGCGCGACCGGCGCGGCCTATATGGTCGAGCCCGTTTTTGCCGCCGACGCCTTTGCGGTCACCTCGGGCGAGGTCAGCCGATACACCCACATCTCGGAGGGCAGCGGCAAAGAGGTCTACGTCCATTTCTGCGCCACCTGCGGCACAAAGCTCTTCCTGACCTTCAAACGGTTCCCGGGCTTCGTCGGCCTCTACGGCGGCACATTCGACACCCCGAACTGGTTCGACCTGACGCCAGAGACGTCGAAACACATCTTCCTCGGCGTCGCCCGCCACGGCACCGTCATCCCCGCCCATGTGCCCACCTACGTCGAACACGCGGCCGAAATCGACGGGACGCCGATTGCGCCAACCGTTTACGACGCGCCCAAGGTCATCGGGGCGTGCCTTGTGGTCGATTTGCCCGACGATCGACCGGGCGGCGCCCCCGACTTCTCCGTGCCCCGCGACTTCGAATAAGGGGCACGACAGGCGTTATCGCAACGGCATGTGATTCTGCGGGTGCGAAGGCACTTTGTTTCAATTTTGGCCTGAATCGGACTGATTTTGGCTCCGCATCTGCAACGCAGTATTTAGAATCTGTGTATAAAACGCGCACTTACTGCGCTTCCTTCAGCACTTGAATTAATTACGTCACATTTCACTTACGCGGTCTCGACGTTGATATCTCTGGATGTTAGGGACACTCTGTAATTTTTTATGGTGGGGACGGGTATGAATATCGTGGGAACGTCAGGCTCCGGTGCGCTGACTGGCACTGACGCCGATGACAAGATCATCGGCTTGGCGGGCGACGACACCATCAACGGTGGTGCCGGCAACGACCGGATCTACGGCGGCGCAGGCGCGGACTTGATCATCGGCGGCGCTGGCAACGACGTGATCTTCGCGGGCAACGGCGGCCAGCGTGGCGGCGACGGTTTCGCTGACGTCATGGAATTCGGAGCCGATGACGGTTTCGACAAGGTCTACGGCTTCGAGGTTGGCGTCGACAAGATCGTGCTGACGGGCCAAGGCGTTGAGTACACCATCACCTTCATCGAGAGCACGCAGAACACCATCATCACTTACGGCGACACGACAATCACCGTCTATGACGTCCGCCTGACGGATGATGACATCTCGAACCCCGGCGGCATTGGCGGGAACGTAGATGGCGAAACCATCACCGGGACCCCTGCGGCGGACGCGCTTGTCGGCACCAACGGCGACGACACCATTGTCGCATTGGGCGATGACGATGTCGTCGACGGTTCGGGTGGCAATGACTTCATCCTCGGCAATACCGGTTTTGACAGCCTTCTCGGCGGCGCAGGCGATGACACACTCTATGGTGGACGGGACGACGACCAAGTCGAAGGCGGCGATGGCAATGACGTCCTCTCGGGCGATGCCGGCTCCGACACTCTCACCGGTGGCGACGGCGACGACACCTTCGTCTTCTTCTCGCGTCACGATGGTGTTGGCTCCGACGTGATCACCGACTGGGAAGCAGGCGAGGAGATCGCGCTGATCGGATTTGGCGGCGTGTTCGTTGTTACGGACGTCGACGGTGACTCGGTGCTCATCTTCAGCAATGACACCGAGAGCCTGATCGTTGAAATCGAGGGCACGACGGACGTGACCGCTATCGAAGGCGCGATTGCATTCTACGAGGACAACCCGTTCTAAAGCGGCAAGCTCCCTTTCGACAATCAAGGGCCGCCCCACCTGGGCGGCCTTTTTCCATAGGGCATCCGGGTTTTGTCAAACCGGCAAGGCCACGTCGTTCTTCAACTCCTCCATCGACAGAAGCGCGGTCACGTTGAACACCCGCACCTCCGAAATCAGCGCCTGGTAGAAGACGTCATAGGCCCGGGCGTTGGCCACGCGGACCTTCAGAATGTAGTCGATTTCGCCCGCCAGCCGGTGCGCCTCCTGCACTTCGGGCCGGGCGCGCAGCGCGGCAAGGAACTTCTTCTGCCACTCCGCCTCGTGTTCGGATGTGCGGATCAGGACGAAGAAACAGGCTTCCAGACCAAGGGCTTCGGGGTCGACCACCACGGTGGACGGACCCATCACGCCCCGGGCGCGCATCTTCTTGATCCGATTCCACACCGGCGTCTTCGACGACCCCACCTGACGCGCGATTTCGTCCAGGCTCTGCCCTGCATCCGTCTGCAACGCGCGGAGGATATTCCGGTCCAGATCGTCCAGCCGGACCACCTTCCCCGTTTCCATAGCCATTCGGGACACCTTTCTGTCTTGGACATGATTTCAGCCTATACGTCCCTGTTATCGCGGGGGGACTGCCCAATTACCAGAACAATGTTCTATATGAAGGGCAGAGTTTCCCGGAGCGTCCCATGAACCATTTCCCCATCTTCCTCGCCCTCGAAGGCCGCCGCGTGCTCGTCGCCGGCGGTGGCGATGCGGCTGTGGCGAAGCTGCGGCTGCTGCTGAAGACGACGGCGCGGATCACGGTCGTGGCCGAGGCCTTCGATCCGGTCATCGAGGGATGGGCCACCGAGGGACGCGTGACGCTGATCCGGCGCGCGCAGGAGCCGGGCGACGCGCTGTGCTGCGTCATCGCCTACGGCGCGCATGAGGATGACGTTCTGGATGCCCGCACCCTGCGGCTGGCCACGGCCGACGGCGCGCTGGTCAACATCGTCGATAACCTGGCCGCGTCGCAGTTCATCACCCCCGCCATCGTCGACCGCGACCCGGTCGTGGTCGCCATTGGCACCGAAGGCGCGGCCCCGGTATTGGCCCGCAAGATCAAGGCAGATCTGGAATCGCGTCTGCCCGCGCAACTGGGCGTTCTGGCCCGCATCGGGAAAACATTCCGCAAGGCCGCCGACATCCTGCCCATGGGTGCTGTCCGCCGCCGCTTCTGGGCCGACTATTACGACACCACCGGTCCCCGCGCCGCCCCCGAGGGCGAGGGGGCGATTCTGGCCGCGCTCGATACTCTGCTGGAGCAGCATGTCGCGCAAGACGCGCGGCCCGGTCACGTCGATCTGGTGGGGGCAGGCCCCGGCGATCCCGACCTGCTGACGCTCAGGGCGCGCAAGGCGCTGGACCGGGCCGATGTCGTCATTCACGACCGTCTGGTCAGCGCCGAGATTCTGGAACTGGCGCGCCGCGAGGCCCTGATCATCGACGCGGGCAAGGAAGGCTTCGGCCCCTCCACCCCGCAGGACGACATCAACGCGATCATGGTCGAACACGGCCTGAAGGGCGCGCATGTGGTGCGGCTCAAGGCGGGTGATCCCACGGTCTTCGGGCGGCTGGACGAAGAGATCGAGGCGCTGGACGCCGCCGGTCTCGACTGGGCCATCGTGCCGGGCATCACCGCCGCCAGCGCCGCCGTGGCAGGCATCGGACAGAGCCTGACCAAGCGGGGCCGCAACGGGTCGGTTCGCTTTCTGACCGGGCACGACATGAAGGGCTTCGCCGACCACGACTGGGCCGCGCTGGCCCGCCCGGGCGAGGTCGCCGCGATCTACATGGGCAAGAAGGCCGCGCGCTGGATGCAGGGCCGGCTGATGATGCACGGCGCGTCGCCCGCCACGCCCGTGACGGTGATCGAGAACGTCAGCCGCCCCGATCAGACCGTTCACGCCGCCACATTGGCCACCCTGCCCGACCACCTGCGGGACGTCACCGGGCCGGCCGTCATCCTTCATGGCCTGGCCCCGCGCGCCGCCGCCACCGCCCTCGCCCGACAGGAGATTGCGCTATGAGCCGCAAGCCGTTCACCCCCAAGGTCGTCACCGCCAATCTGCTGCGCGAGGGCGATGTGGTCTACCTCGCCGCCGATGACACCTGGGTCACCGACCTTGCACTGGCCGAAATCCTGACCGACGAGGCCCATGCCGAGGTCCGCCTGATCGAGGGCAGCCAGCAGCCGCAGGTCGCCGTCGGCGTCTATCTGGCCGACGTCCAACCCGGACCCGACGGCCCGAAACCCACCCATTTCCGCGAGGATTTCCGCGCCTCCGGCCCCACGAATTACGCCCATGGCAAGGCCCATGGCCAACGACCCGGACCGGAGGTCTGAGATGTACCAATACACCGAATTCGACCGCGCCTTCCTGACGGAACGCAACGCCCAGTTCCGCGCCCAGGTCGCCCGCCGTCTGGACGGCAGCCTGACCGAGGACGAGTTCAAGCCGCTGCGCCTGATGAATGGCGTCTATCTGCAACTGCACGCCTACATGCTGCGCGTGGCGATCCCCTATGGCACGCTGTCGAGCGATCAGATGCGCACCCTCGCGCTGCTGGCGCAGAAGTGGGACAAGGGCTATGGCCATTTCACCACGCGCCAGAACATCCAGTACAACTGGCCCAAGCTGGTCGACATTCCGGACATGCTCGACGCGCTCGGCCAGGTCGGGCTGCACGCCATCCAGACCAGCGGCAACACGATCCGCAACGTGACCGCCGACCATTTCGCGGGCGCCGCCGCGGACGAGATCGAAGATCCGCGCCCCGTGGCCGAGCTTCTGCGCCAATGGTCGACCGACCATCCGGAGTTTCAGTTCCTGCCCCGCAAGTTCAAGATCGCCGTCACCGGCAGCCCGAACGACCGCGCCGTGACCCGGGCCCATGACATCGGCCTTGTGACGGTCGAGCGGGATGGCGAGATCGGTTACGAAGTTCTGATCGGGGGCGGTCTGGGCCGCACGCCGATGATCGGCAAGACCGTCCGCGACTTCCTGCCCAAGGAAGACCTGCTGCCCTATTGCGAGGCGATCGTGTCGGTCTACAACCGGCTCGGTCGTCGCGACAACAAGTACAAGGCGCGCATCAAGATCACCGTTCACGAGAATGGCCTCGACGAGATGAAGGCCCTGATCGAGGCGCGGTTCGCCGAGGTGAAGCCCCTCTTCAACGGTGTCGATCAGGAAATGCTGGCCGCGATCACGGCACAGTTCGCGCCGCCCGACTTCGTGGACAACACGCCCGCGCCGATCCTCGACCCGGTGCTGCAAAGCTTCGTCGACACAAACGTAACGGCGCACCGGCGCGACGACCACGCCATCGTCACCATCTCGATCAAGAAGCACGGCGCGACGCCGGGCGATGCGACAGCCGATCAGATGCGCCTGATGGCTGATCTGGCCGACGCCCATGCCTACGGCGAATTGCGGATCAGTCACGAGCAGAACGTCATCCTGCCCCATGTGCGCCGCGACCGCCTGCCCGAATTGTTTGCCGCACTCAAGGCGGCGGGTCTCGGGACGGCCAACGTCGGCCTGGCCTCCGACATCATCGCCTGCCCCGGCATGGATTATTGCGCCCTGGCCACCGCGCGCAGCATTCCCGTCGCCCAACAGATCGCCACCCGCATCGACGCGCTCAAGATCGAGCATGAGGTCGGGCATCTGAAGATCAAGATTTCGGGCTGCATCAACGCCTGTGGTCACCATCACGTGGGCCACATCGGTATCCTCGGTCTCGACCGGGCCGGGGTGGAAAATTACCAGATCACGCTCGGCGGAGACGGCACGGAGGACGCTATCATAGGCGAGCGGACGGGCCCGGGCTTTGCCTATGACGCCATCGTGCCCGCCATCGAGCGCCTGATCCTCGCCTATCTCGACCTGCGCCACGGCGCTGACGAGACCTTCCTTCAAACCTATCGCCGCCTTGGCATGACCCCGTTCAAGGCCGCCCTCTACGAGCAGGAGAAACAGGATGCCGCTTGACGCCCATGCCCTGCTGACCGCCCGCGCGGCACAGCTCAACGCCGACTACGGCGACTCGACGCCCGAGGCCATTCTGGGCGCGGCCATTCGAAACGCCAAGATCGGCGACATCGCCTTCGTGTCGTCTTTCGGCGCGGAATCGGTGGTCCTGCTGCACATGCTGTCGCGGGTCGATCCGACGGTCCCGGTGCTGTTCCTTGAAACGGGGATGCTATTCCCCGAGACGCTCGCCTATCAGAGCACGGTTGCCGAAACGCTCGGCCTGACGGACATCCGCATCCTGCGGCCCGACAGCACCGACCTGTTCCTGCACGACCCCGAGGGCGACCTGCATCAGCGCGACCCCGATACCTGCTGCGCGCTGCGCAAGACCAAGCCTCTCGAACTGGCACTGCAAGCGTTCGACGCGGTGGTGACGGGCCGCAAGCGGCACCAGACCGGCGACCGCGCCGCCATGCAGGTGTTCGAGGTGGACGCAGGCAAGCTCCGGATCAACCCGCTGGCGTCCTGGACGCCGCAGGACATCGCCGCCTACATGGACGCTCACGATCTGCCCCGTCATCCGTTGGTGGCCCAGGGGTTCGCGTCCATCGGCTGCGCCCCCTGCACCACCAAGGTCGCCCCGGGCGAAGATCCGCGCGCCGGACGCTGGCGGGGCCGCGTCAAGACCGAATGCGGCATCCATTTCTCGGGGGGCCGCGTCTGGCCCGCCAACCGCTGAGGAGCGCGCCATGCCCATCGTCACCGACCGCGGCTTTGCGCCCGACGACCTGAACCACGGCTTCACCCCGTCCGATACCCTGCCCGCCAATGGCCCCCTGGCCGTCGACGTGGCGTCGGACGCCGATCTCACCCCGTTGTTGGCGCGATTGGGCGAGACCTCGGCCATTCGTGTGGACTTTCCAAGTTTCGCGGATGGTCGGGGGTTCTCCATCGCCCGCGAACTGCGGCGGGCCGGATACATCGGTCGGCTGCGCGCGCGCGGCCATGTCATCGCCGACCAATACGCCATGGCGCGCCGGTCGGGGTTCGACGAGGTGGAGATCGACGACGCCCTGGCCGCCCGCCAGCCCGAGGACCAATGGCTGGCCCGCGCGGATTGGCAGGCGCACGACTATCAGGCCCGTCTGGGCCGGTTGCGCACGGGCTGACGACCTGTCGCCTTTCCCTGACACAGATCAAAGACTAAGAAGACGGAGGGGTGCGATCACGCACCCGAGCATACCATGACCGAGCAGAGCCCCGTGACCCAAACCGCCGCCGCCCCCGTGAACGCCACCGCCAGTCCCGTGCTGCCCGATGCACAGACCGTGACGTCGGTCACCCATTGGACGGATCGGCTGTTTTCCTTCCGCGTAACGCGCCCCGCCTCGCTGCGCTTCCGGTCGGGCGAATTCGTCATGATCGGCCTGATGGGCGATCCGGACCCCAAGACCGGCAAGGTCAAGCCGCTGCTGCGCGCCTATTCCATCGCCTCTCCGTCCTGGGACGAGGAGCTGGAGTTCTATTCGATCAAGGTGCAGGACGGCCCGCTCACCTCCCGATTGCAACACATCAAGCCGGGCGACCAGATCATCCTGCGGCCCAAGCCCGTGGGCACGCTGGTCCACGATGCCCTGCTGCCGGGCAAGCGGCTCTGGTTCTTTGCCACCGGCACCGGCTTTGCGCCCTTCGCCTCGCTGTTGCGCGACCCGCAGACCTTCGAGGATTACGACGAGATCATCATGACCCACACCTGCCGCGACGTGGCCGAACTGGCCTATGGGCGTCAGGTAATCGACAGCCTGCGCACCGACGAATTGCTGGTCGAACTCCTGGGCGAGGAGAACCTGTCCAAGCTGAAATACTATCCGACCACCACCCGCGAGACCTCGCCCAAGATGGGGCGCATCACCGACCTTCTGCGCTCGGGCGAGGCGCAGCGTGATCTGGGCGTCGAAGCGATCAGCCCGGAAACCGACCGGGCCATGGTCTGCGGCTCCATGGGTCTGAACACCGATCTCAAGGAGATTCTGGAGGGGTTCGGGCTGGAGGAAGGGGCCAATTCGGACCCGAAGCACTACGTCGTCGAAAAAGCCTTCGTCGGCTGACGGCACGCGCCGTCAGACCCAGTCGATATCCTCGCCGCTCTCCAGCATGGCCGAGATCAGCCCGACCTCGGCCAGCCCATCTGCCACCTGCGCATCCAGCGACAGTTCCGCCTCGGCCACGCCCCTCAGGGCCGCAATCACCGCGTCGATCCGGGCAAAGGGGACGACCACGATCCCGTCACTGTCACCCACGATCATATCCCCCGTCTCGACCTGCTGGCCGCCGCATCGCACCGGCAGGCCGACCGTTCCCGGCCCCCGCGCCACCGGTGACCCGGGCGTCAGGCCGGTGCAGAACGCCGGAAGGCCGATCCCGCGCAGTCCGGTCAGATCGCGCAGCGGACCATCGGTGACGAACCCCGCTCCGCCCCGGTTGCGCAGGAATCCCATCACCCGGTCGCCCGCCGCGGCACACCCCTGATAGCCGTCGAACCCCGCCACCAGGATATCTCCGGGCCGCACCATGTGGATCGCCGCCAATGTCGCCAGCACGTCGCCGGGACGATTGCCGACCGGCAGGGCCGGACCACAGAGCCGGTCGGGCAAGCCCGCGCAGGGTTTGATCGCGGCGGACATCGCCCCCGCCCCCATCATCGCGTCCAGCACGAAACCTGTGGGTTGATCGCGAAAGGCCGCGATCTGGGCTGCCGTGGGTTGCCGCCAGCCGGGGGTCCCGTCGGGGCCAAGGTCGCGCGCAATGCGCAGCGCTTTGGGTTCTTCGATCATCGCATCCTCCGGTTTGGCCAAGGATGACGGCCAATAGGGCCTTGCCGCAACGAAAAAGGGCCGCGCGGGATGATCCGCGCGGCCCCTGTCAGGCGATATGGTGTCGGATCACTCGAGGCCGAGGCGCGTCTTGACCTGACCGATGACCCCCTCGACGAGGGTCGGGTTGTCGCGCGCACCCTCGATCGCCGTCTTGAGGCTGGTCTTGGCGAGGGCGTTCAGGTCCGAGTTGTCGACGTAGGCGATCACGGCGTCGGCGTCGAAGCCTTCGGGCGTCAGCAACGTCTGGATGTCCGGCGTCGCGGTGACGGTCGCATCGGCGGCTTCGGTGCCAGCGGTTGCCGCATCGGCGGCGCTGTCGACGGCAGCCTCGGCAGAGGCGGCTTCGGCGGCCTGGTCAGCGGCTTCGATGGTTTCGGTCACGGCGTCCGTCGCGGCGCCCACTGCGTTGCCTGCGGCATCCACGGCGGCGCCGACCGCATCGCCGGCAGCATCCGTCGCGGTGGCAGCGGCATCGGTTGCGGCGTCCGCCGCCTCAGCCGCCGTATCAGCAGCAGCCGTTGCGGCATCGGCAGCAGCGCCAGTCGCCGCACCCGCCGCATCAGTTGCTGCGTCGGCAGCGGCACCGGCGGCATCTGCGGCGGCATCCGTCGCGTCAGCGGCGGCGTCCGTCGCGGCGGCAGCAGCATCGTCGGTGGCTGCCGTGGCAGCATCGGTCGCGGCAGCGGCGGCGTCCGCAGCGGCGGCAGCGGCGTCGGTGGCGGCTTCGGTCGCACCGTCTGCGGCTTCGGTCAGAGCGGCCGAGGCGCCCTCGACCGCGTCGCCCGCAGCATCGGTCGCCGCAGCGGCGGCATCGGTCGCGGCGTCGGCAGCATCGGCAGCTGCATCGGCGGCGGCATCAGCGGTGTCGGCGACAGCATCTGCAGCCGCGTCGGTCGCGTCCGCGGCGGCGTCCGTGGCGGCATCGGCAGCGGCGCCCGCGGCTTCGCCCGTCTCCTCAACGGCACCCGAGACGGCCTCGACCGCCTCGTCCCCCGAGCGGTTGAAGAACACAAAGCCCAGAACGGCCACGACGGCGACAGCGAGGCCAACGATGATATTGCGTGACATGACGGATTCCCCCTAACGTGATTCCATTGATCGCTGCTTGCCGCAATGGCGCGCCGAGGACAATGGAGAGTGACGGAAATCACTGTCTCCGGCGCTGCGCCGCCTTGAAGACCACGCCAAACGAAGCTACCTTGCGACCTTGTCATCAACGTCCCTGAAAGGACCACGACCATCGCCCGCAGACCTCACAACGCGCCACCGCAGCGCGAAACCGGACCCCGCGTAAACGACCGGATCCGAGCGACTGAAATCCGCCTGATTGGCGCCGAAGGCGAAAACGTCGGAGTTGTCACTCCTGCCCGTGCCCGCCAGATGGCCGAAGAAGTCGGCCTCGACCTTGTCGAAATCAGCCCGAACGCGACGCCGCCCGTCTGCAAGATCATGGATTTCGGCAAGTACAAGTACGAGACCCAGAAGAAAGAGGCCGAGGCCCGCAAGAAGCAGAAGATCATCGAAATCAAGGAAGTGAAGTTCCGTCCGGGAACCGACACCAACGATTACGAGGTGAAGATGCGCAACGTGGTCAAGTTCCTCGAAAACGGCGACAAGGTGAAGGTCACGCTGCGCTTCCGCGGCCGCGAAATGGCGCACCAGGATCTGGGTCGCCAGCTGCTGGAGCGGGTGGTCGAAGATACCAAGGAAATCGGCAAGGTAGAGAACTTCCCCAAGATGGAAGGCCGCCAGATGGTCATGATGATCGGCCCGATGGGTCGCTGATCCGCCGCATCCGCCGGAAACGAACAGGGGCATCCAATCGGATGCCCCTTTGCTTTTGGGCGGCCCGAAACCGCCCTGGATGTCAGACGGCCGCCTTGACCGCCCGCGCCGTCATCACCGACACCAGATGCGCGCGGTAGGCGCCATCGCCATGCAGGTCGGAGATCATGTCGTCCGCATCCAGATCGCCAAGCCCCTTGACCGCATCGGGCGAGAAATTGGCTGACAGCGCCGCCTCGGCTTCGGACCAGCGGAACACGCCATCCCCCGAGGCACCGGTCACCGCGACCCGCACCCCGTCCGAGAACTTGGCCACGAAGACCGCGACCAGCGGGAAGCGCGAGGCGGGTTGCAGGAACTTTTCGTAGGCGGCCTTTTCGGGCACCGGGAACTTCACCTCGGTGATGATCTCGCCCTCGTCCAGCGCGGTCTCGAACATGCCCTGGAAGAAGTCGTCGGCGTCGATCTCGCGGGCGTTGGTCACCACGGTCGCGTTCGACGCCAGGACACCCGCCGGATAGCAGGCCGAGGGGTCGTTGTTGGCGAGCGATCCGCCGATGGTGCCGCGATTGCGCACCGCCGGGTCACCAATCCGTCCGGCCAGCGAGGCGAGCGCCGGATAGCCAGACGCCTCCCGGGCGACGGTGGCATGGGTGGTCGCCCCGCCGATGCAGATCCGGCCGTCATCATCGACACAGATGCCGTGCATTTCCGCCACGCCCGACAGCGCGACCAATTGCTCGGCCTGCGCCAGACGCGCCTTCATCGTGGGCAGCAGGGTCTGGCCCCCGCCAAGCGCCTGCGCCTCGTCCGACTTCAGGGCCGCGACGGCGTCCTGGATGGTTGCGGGTTTCACAAGTTCGAAACTGTGCATGTTCGTCCCCTTCAGAGGTTCGATATCAGAAAGACGCCGCCGGGCAGGATGACCCCGGCGATCAGAAAGGTGTTCACGCCCGCAAAGGGCGAGACCATGGCGGCGACCACCACAGCGGCAGTCGCACAGAGAGTCAGCCAGATCGCCATCGACATGATCCGGGTGCGGCGAGAGGTATTCGCGGCCGGACCCAAATCGATTCCACGACGCGGCATGACGCTCAGCCCTGCATCGCAGCCCAGACCCGCGCGGGGGTCAGCGGCATGTTGATGTGGCCCACGTTGTGTCCACCGCTGGCCAGCGCGTCCAGCACGCCGTTGACGATGGCGGGCGGCGATCCGATGGCCCCCGCCTCGCCGCAGCCCTTCACCCCAAGCGGGTTGTGCGTGCAGGGCGTGGCGCAGGAATGGTCCACCTGGAACATCGGCAAATCGCCGGCGCGCGGCATGGCATAGTCCATGTAGCTGGCCGACAGCAGTTGCCCGTTCTCGTCGTAGGCGCAGTTTTCCAGCAAGGCCTGGCCGATGCCCTGGGCCAGACCGCCATGGACCTGCCCCTCCACGATCATCGGGTTGACCACGTTGCCGAAGTCGTCTGCCGCCGCGAAGGACAACACCTGGACCTGGCCGGTTTCGGGGTCGACCTCCACCTCGCAGGCATAGGCGCCCGCGGGATAGGTGAAGTTGTTGGGGTCATAGAACGCCGTCTCCTCCAGCCCCGGCTCGAGGTCGGTCAGCGGGTAGTTGTGCGGCACATAGGCCGCCAGCGTGACATCGCCCCAGGCCAGCGACTTGTCGGTGCCCGCCACGGTGAAGCGGCCTTCCTTCAGCTCGATGTCACCCTCGGCGGCCTCCATGATGTGGGCGGCGATCTTCTTGGCCTTGGCGATGATCTTCTCGGTCGCGCGGACCATGGCCGACCCGCCGACGGCGAGCGAGCGGGAGCCATAGGTCCCCATGCCCATGGGCGTGTTGGCGGTGTCGCCGTGGACGATCTCGATCTGGTCTTCGTTGATGCCGATCATGTCGGCCACGACCTGGGCAAAGGACGTCTCGTGCCCCTGGCCGTGGCTGTGGCTTCCGGTCATCACGACCAGCCCGCCCGTGGCGTTCACCCTGACGGTCGCGGATTCGTAGAGACCCGCGCGCGCGCCAAGCTGACCCACGAGGTTCGACGGCGCAATGCCGCAAGCCTCAATATAGCAGTTGATGCCAAGGCCGCGCAGCTTGCCGCGCGATTCGCTTTCCTTGCGGCGGGCGGCAAAGCCGTCGCGGTCGATCATCGACAGCAGCTTGTCCATCGTCGCGTCATAGTCGCCCGTGTCGTATTCCACGGCGACCGGGGTCTGGTAGGGGAATTCGCGGATGAAGTTCTGACGGCGCAGATCCACCGGATCGACCCCCAACTCCCGCGCGGCCTTGTCGATGACCCGCTCCAGCTGGAACGTCGCCTCGGGCCGACCCGCACCGCGATAGGCGTCGACGGGCACGGTGTTGGTGAAGACCGCCTTCACGTTCACATAGACGAGCGGCGTCTTGTAGTTTCCGGCCATCAGCGTGCCGTGCAGCCAGGTCGGAACCGACGGCGCAAAGGTCGACAGATAGGCCCCCATGTTGGCGTAGGTCTCGGTGCGGATGGCGGTGAAGTTGTTGTCCGCATCCAGCGCCAGTTCGATCTTGGTCACGTGATCGCGGCCATGGGCGTCGGACATGAAGGCCTCGGACCGGGTGCAGGTCCACTTGACGGCCCGCTCCAACTGCTTGGCTGCGAAGGTGCAGAAGGCTTCCTCGGCATAGTGGAAGATCTTGGTGCCGAAGCCGCCGCCCACATCGGGGGCCACCACGCGCAGCTTGTGCTCGGGGATGCCCAGAACGAAGGCGCCCATCAGAAGGCGGATGACATGGGGGTTCTGCGACGTCGTATAGAGCGTGCTCGACTGGTCATGGGCGGCGAAATCGCCGACGGCCACGCGCGGCTCCATCGGGTTGGCGACCAGGCGGTTGTTCACCAGCTCCAGCGTCGTGACATGGGCGGCGGAGTTGATCGCCTCGGCCACGGCGTCGCGGTTCTCCTCCACGAAACCCCAGTCATAGCAGAGATTGGAGGTCAGGTCGTCATGCACCTTGGGCGCGCCATCCGACAGCGCCGCCTTCATGTCGACGACGGCGGGCAAGGCCTCGATATCGACCTCGATCGCCTCGCAGGCCAGCCGCGCGATCGACGCGCTCTCGGCTACGACGGCGGCAATCGGGTCGCCGACGTGACGCACCTTGCCTTCGGCGAGGATGGGGTGCTTGGGCTCCTGCATGGGGTTGCCCTGCCGGTCGGTGATCTGCCAGCCGCAGGGGATGCCGCCGACGCCTTCGAAATCCTTGGCGGTAAAGACACGCACCACGCCGTCGATGGCCTCGGCCGCGCTGGTGTCGATGGACTTGATCCGACCGTGGGCCACGTCCGAGCGCAGGAACACCACATGGGCCTGACCGGCGACGTTGATGTCATCGGTATAGCGACCCTTGCCGGTCAGAAACCGCACATCCTCGCGCCGTTTGGGGCTTGCGCCGATTCCGGTATCCTTGGGCATTTCAAATTCCTCCGCTTGGGGGCCGGGGGGCGCTGTGCCTCGCCCCGGCGGGTTCAAGGTGGGGGCGCGGCTCCTCCCTTCCGCGCGCCCGAGGGGTCATGGGTCGTTCCACCCGCCCCTTACTCTGTCGTTCGCCTATTCGGCGGCGACCGGGGCGACCTGCTGGCCGCTGGCCGCCATCACGGCCTTCACGATGTTGTGGTAGCCGGTGCAGCGGCAGATGTTGCCCTCAAGGTAGTGGCGCACGTCCGCTTCGGTCGGGCGGGGGTTTTCCTTGAGCAGTGCCGCCGCCGACATCACCATGCCGGGCGTGCAGAAGCCGCATTGCAATCCATGGTAATCCTGAAAGGCCTGCTGGATCGTGCCGAGCGATCCATCGGCATTGGCCATGCCTTCGATGGTGGTGACTTCGGCCCCGTCGACCTCCTGCGCCAGAACGCTGCAGGACTTCATCGCGACGCCGTTCACATGAACCACGCAGGCGCCGCACTGCGAGGTATCGCAGCCGACATGCGTTCCGGTCATGCGCAACCCTTCGCGCAGCCAATCCACCAAAAGTGTGCGACCCTCGGCCGCCGCGGTGCGGCTCTTGCCGTTTACGGTCATCGTGACGTTCGTCATCGTCGTCCTCCCTTTGTCCCGCAAGGTAACCACAAGGATCGCGGGCTGAGAACAACTTTATTGCGACGATCCGTCAAAAAGCGGATTGGCCGCAGATCGGCCCGCCCCCGGCGTCTTCCGGGGGCGGGCCTTGCCGTCAATTTGCGGCAGCCGTCTGCAACAATGCCGTGATTTGCCGGACGGTTGCGCGGCGGTTGGCCTGCTCGTTCCCCTGGGTCGGAACCTTGAGGAAGGATTCGCCATAGCCCTGAACGACCATGTTCTCGACCGGGATGCCGAAGTATTCGTTCAGCGCCAGCGCCAGGCTTTCGGCGCGCCGGTCCGACAGGGCCAAATTATAGGCTGCGTCGCCCACGGCGTCGGTGTGTCCTTCGATCAGGAACACCTCGCGCGGGTTGGCCCGGATCGAGGCCAGAACCTCACGGGCAAGGCTGGTCAGGTTCGACGCCTGCTCGGGCGCGATGGCCGCCGAGCCGCTGGCGAAGGTCACGGCGCTCAGCTCATAGGCCGGGGCCAGGGCGCGCACTTCGGCGATGTTGCGCACCTGCGCCAGGCTGAACCGACGGTCCAACCCGTTCTCGCGCGCCAGGGCCGCCGCAAGCGGGTCATCGCCGCGTGTGGACACGACCGGCAGCGGCTCGGGCAGGTTCGCTACATCGACAGGTTCCACAGGGGCGGTGTCGTCGATCAACGTATACCGCGTGCCGTCGACGGCGATCAGCTCGCGCCGCAAGACGCGAAGGGACGCATCGCGGATCGTGACCACGACCGACCCATCCTCGCGTGTGACGGTCTGACGGGTGGAGCCGTCATCGAACCGCTCGGTCCGGACGTTCGAGCCCGGCTGGCGCAGCAGGACGTCATCGTCCTTGAGAACCTGAAGCCCGCCGTCGTCGCGCTGCACCACGACCCGGTCGCCCGAGTTCGAGACGACGCGCGACCGATTGGCCAGCACCGTACCGATGGCCAGGGCGCCGAGCGCGCCCAGAACGATCTTTTCGCGGTCCGAGAAGCGCGGCTCATCACGTTGCGTCACCACGGCCTGCGTTCCGAAATCCTGATCCGAGGTACGCACGTCGTCCTGCGTCACCAGCTCCTCGACCGTGGTTCCGACCGCGGAGTCGTTGACGGCATCCGTCGCCACGACGTTGCCTTGCAGCAGATCGACCAGCGCGTTCGAGGTCTGATCGCGGGCGGTCGTCTGCTCCTCGGTCAGTTCGGGCTCCGGCTGAGCGGCGATTTCAGCGGCGATGGCGCTTTCGGTCTGCGTCTCGACGATGGTGCTTTCTTCCAGCACGGGTGCGGGCGCTTCGGCGGCATCCGGCTGGGTCAACAGATCGGCGAGCGAGCCCTGGTTTGCGGGAGCGGGGGCCGCTTCGGGGGCGGGGGCCGCTTCCGGAGCAGGCGCGGCCTCGACCACCGGGGCGGTTTCGGGCGCGGGTGCGGCCTCGGGTTGCGCTCTCAGGGCGTCGGCGAGACCGTTGTCCGCAGGAGCCTCGGCCGCAGGAGCGGGGGCCGCTTCCGGTGCAGGTGCGGGTGCAGGCACGACTTCGGGTGCAGGCGCGGGGGCAGCTTCCGGAGCAGGGGCAGCTTCCGGAGCGGGGGCCGCCGTGTTCCCCTGCAGTCTGTCCTGCAGCGTCGTCGGAGCCGGGACAGCCTCGGGCGCGGGGGTGGCCTCGGGGGCCGGAATGATCTCCGGCGCGGGAGCGGCTTCGGGGGCCGGGGCGGCTTCGGGAACGGGGGCCACTTCCGGTGCCGTCTCGGGCACGGGGGCCGCTTCGGGGGCGGGGGCCGCTTCAGGGACCGGGGCCGCTTCTGGGGCGGGCGCCGCTTCAGGAGCGGGCGTCACAGCCTCGGGCTGCTGGCCCAGAAGACCGCCCAGGCCGCCACCAGCTGCAGCGCCACCGGACGTCGCCACGCAATTGGCCAGCCCTTCGGCATCCGAACCGAATTGCGCCGTGCAATTGGCAAGAACCTCATCCGCCGTCTGGGCCGATGCGCTGAGCGTCAGCCCGGGCAAGATGAGCGAGAAGCTGGCGGCAAGCGCCGTGGCCGAGCGAAGCGCGCGGAGTGATTTGGTCGAAGTACGGGGCATCGAAGCCTCCTGCAGATGCTGTTCAATCGTCTGTATCAACACCCGCATGCCCTTGTCGTTCCAAATCCACCACTTGTTATCGGATAACAGGCAAGTTCTGGCCCGGCCCGCGCATCCGCGTCAAAAAACAATTGTTCCGCGCCGACCGCACATCGACGAAAACGTTGTCCGGATCGGCCAGGCGCTGCGCGACAGCGTGGGCCAGGACATCGCGGCCCAGCACCTCCCCGGTTCCATAGCGAATCCGCTCGTCGGACCCATAGGCCTTGATAAGGTAATCGGGCGACTCGTGCAGGATCGGCGGCAGGCCCGCTCCGGCCCAGGGCTTGCAGGGGCGCGCGCAGAGGAAGATCGGCCCCGTCTCGGCATAGGGATGGAGCGTGGCGAAGGGGCGCGCCGCGCAGATCAGCATCTCTTCTCCCTCAGGCACATTGGACAGGCAAGAGCGGCAGGGCGTCCCCGTCCCTTTCGAAATCGCGCGTTCGGCGGGTTGGCCGTTCGCGTTGGCACCACCGGCGCGGATGTGGTCGACAAAGGTCTGGTCCATGGCAAGAAAGGTCATCTCGGGGCTCCCGTTGTGTGATGTGCCCTTCTGACCCGACCGACCCGGGCAGGACGACCCGGAAGCTGCGCTATCGTCGCAACCGGGCCAATTCGCCGACATCGTCGGGGCGCGACAGGGCTTCGGCCAGACCCTCGATGGCCGCGATGGAATGACCCGAGCGGAGCGAGTCGACATGGGGCAACAAAGCCTGGATGCCGGCGGCCTTGGGGGCGAAGCCGTCGAACCGCAGCAGCGGATTGATCCAGATGACCTTGCGCGCCGTCAGATGCAGGCGGCGCGCCTCGAACGCCAGTTGGTCGATGTTGCCCCGGTCCAGCCCGTCGGTCACCAGAAGGACGACCGCCCCCTGCCCCAGAACCCGGCGCGACCAGTCGCGGTTGAAGGCATGCAGCGCCGCGCCGATGCGGGTGCCCCCCTCCCAATCCTGCGCCTCGGCCCCGGCGGCGGCGAGGGCGGTGTCCACGTCGCGGGTGCGCAGATGCCGGGTGATATTGGTCAACCGCGTCCCGAAGGTGAACCCATGCACATCGGCCCATCCCTGACCCTGCCGGTTGGCGACGGCGTGAAGGAAGTGCAGCAGGACGCGGCTATAGGACGACATGGAGCCGGAAATATCGCAGATCGCCACAAGGTTGGGCCAGCGAATTCTATGGGTTGCGCGGCGAAGTTCATGCATCTCACCGCGCCGCAGCGCCGCCCGCAACGTCGCGCGCCGGTCGATCCGGCCCAACACGTCGGCTTGCAGGCGGCGCGACGACATCGGTTTGACCGGCAGGGAGAGCCGGGCGAGCATCCGCTTCGCCTCGGCCATCTCGGAAACCGACATCTGCTCGAAATCGAGGGACCGCAGCCGTTCGCGGGCCGAGGCGGTCGCGGCCGCATCCAGCTGCAACTCCTCCGTCGGCTCCTCGGTCTGGGGCACGACGTCTGGTTGATCCAGCAAGGCCTCGGCCGCGCGTTTTTCGGCCGGTTTGGCCTTTTGCTCCTGCTGGACGCCGCGCACCGTGGGCGTGAGCAGGCCCATCATATGCTCAAGGTAGCGCGGGTCGCGCCAATAGAGCCGGAAGAGCTGCGCGAAGGTCGCGCGATGCTCGGGGCGTTGAACGAAGACCGCCTGAAGGGTGTGGAAGAAATCGGCGCGATCGGTGAACCCCGCCGCCTGCACCGCCTCGGTCGCAAGGATCAACCGATCCGCCCCGACCGGCACACCGGCGCGGCGCAGGGCAGCGCCGAAATGGGCGATATTGCCCGCCAGTTTCGGGTCGTCGGGAAGGTCGAGGGGCGGGTGTTCCATCGGCGCAGGCCGGGGGCTAGCCCCCGGACCCCCAGGATATTTGAACCGAGAAGAAGACGGGTCGGAGCGCCGGGTCCAAGTGCATCACGCCAGTTCCGCCCGGACCTCGTCGAGGATGCGCTTGGCCTCGGAACCCTGAAGTTTCTGGATGTCGTCCTGGTATTTCAGCAGCGCGCCAAGGGTGTCGGCGATCACCTCGGGCGACAGGTCGATCATGTCGAGCGCGAGCAGGCATTTCGCCCAGTCGATGGTTTCGGCCACGCCGGGTTTCTTGAACAAGTCTTCGGTGCGCAGTTTCTGGACGAAGGCCACGACTTCGCGCGACAGGGCGGCAGAGGCCTCGGGGGCACGGGCGGCGAGGATCTCCATTTCCCGGTCGTGGGTCGGGTAGTCGACCCAGTGATAGAGGCAGCGACGCTTGAGCGCGTCATGCACCTCTCGCGTGCGGTTGGAGGTCAGGATCACGATGGGCGGTTCCGGCGCGGTGACGGGGCCGGTTTCGGGGATGGTGACCTGAAAGTCTGACAGCGCCTCGAGCAGGAAGGCCTCGAACGGCGCGTCGGTGCGGTCGATTTCGTCGATGAGCAGGACGGGCGCGCCGCCCTCCTGCGGGCGCATCGCCTCCAGCAGGGGGCGCGCGATCAGGAAGTCGTCGGAGAAGAGGTCCGGCGGCGTGTGGCCCGTGGCCTCGGCCCGCCGGATCGCCATCATCTGGGCGGCGAAATTCCATTCATAGACCGCGCTGGACGCATCCAGCCCCTCGTAGCACTGAAGCCGGATCAAACGACGCCCGAGGGCCGCGGCGATGGCCTTGGCGATCTCGGTCTTGCCGGTGCCGGCCTCCCCCTCCAGAAACAGGGGGCGACCCAGTCGCAGCGCCAGAAAGGTGACCGTCGCGAGGGCGCGCCCGCAGACGTAGTTCTGTTGGGCCAATGCGGCCTGCACATCATCAATCGAGTTCATTGCGCCATGGGGCATTTTGCACCGCGTGCGGTCAAGTCGCGTTGCGGGATCGGCGCATGCGGCGTATCTGTGACGCAGCGACTTGGAGGATGCGATGAAAGACACGGCTGCACAGGGCTTCGGCCCCGACCTCGCCGCCTTCGACTGGGCCGATGCGTTCCGGCTGGAGGATCAACTGACCGAGGAAGAGCGGATGATGCGCGACGGCGCGCGCGCCTTTGCCGATGCCGAACTGGCCCCCATCGTGCGCGAGGCCTATGCCGGCGAGACGTCGAACCCCGGTCTTTTCAAGAAGATGGGACGCGCCGGGTTGCTTGGCCTGACGATCCCCGAAGAGTACGGCGGGCTTGGCGCGGGTTATGTCACCTATGGCCTTGTGGCGCGGGAAGTGGAGCGGATCGACTCGGGCTATCGCAGCATGATGTCGGTGCAATCGTCCCTCGTCATGTATCCGATCTACGCCTACGGGTCCGAGGAGCAGCGGCGGAAATACCTGCCCGGACTGGCCAGCGGCGATCTGATCGGATGTTTCGGCCTGACCGAACCCGACGCGGGGTCGGACCCGGCGGGCATGAAGACGCGGGCGGTCAAGACCGACACCGGCTACCGGCTGACGGGGGCGAAGATGTGGATCTCGAATGCGCCGTTTGCGGATGTTTTCGTGGTCTGGGCCAAGTCGGAGGCGCATGGCGGCAAGATTCGCGGCTTCGTGCTGGACAAGGGCATGGCGGGGCTGAGCGCGCCGACGATCAAGGGCAAGCAGAGCCTGCGCGCCTCGACCACGGGTGAGATCGTGATGGACGGCGTCGACGTGGGTGAAGACGCCCTTTTGCCGAACGTTCAAGGACTTAAAGGCCCGTTCGGATGTCTGAACCGCGCCCGGTACGGCATCAGTTGGGGCGTCATGGGGGCGGCGGAATTCTGTTGGCATGCGGCGCGGCAATACGGGCTGGATCGGCATCAATTCGGCCGACCGCTGGCCCAGACACAGCTGTTCCAGAAGAAGCTGGCGGACATGCAGACGGAAATTTCCCTTGGACTTCAAGGGTCTCTGCGGGTGGGGCGGTTGATGGACGAGGGGCGCGCGGCGCCCGAGATGATCAGCCTGATCAAGCGCAACAACTGCGGCAAGGCGCTGGATGTGGCGCGGCTGGCGCGGGATATGCATGGCGGAAACGGAATTTCCGAGGAATATCAGGTCATTCGCCACATGATGAACCTTGAGACGGTCAACACCTATGAGGGGACGCATGACGTTCACGCCCTCATCCTGGGGCGGGCACAGACCGGATTGCAGGCCTTTTTCTGAGACGGATTTCAGGGGTGATCCACGGGTGATCTACGTCGGATATACGTCGGACGTGATCCGCAAATGAGGGGGTCGGCGGGGTGAACCCCGCCCTACCCCGCTGCCCGCTGGCGGTCACTCTGCAACGGGCGTGATCTCCAGCGTGACGGCGGCATACCAGTCGGCGATCTGGCGGATCTCGGCGTCCGACAAACCGGCGGCGATGTCGGACATGATCTCGTGCTTGCGGGTGCCGCGCTTGAAGGCCTTGAGTTGGGTGTCGATGTAGATGTTCGTCTCACCGGCCAGGTTCGGCGCATCCAGCAACAGGGAGATGCCGTCGGCGCCGTGACAGGACACGCAGGCTTGGGGCGCTTCATCGGGGCTGACCCCGTCGGGCAGGGTCGCGACGACCTCGTGGGCGGCATACCAGGCGGCGACGTCGGAAATCTGCTGCGCGGTCAAGCCGGCGGTCACGACGCTCATCATCTCGTGCTCGCGCGCGCCGGTCTTGAAGGCCAGAAGCTGCGCTTCGAGATACTCCACCGGCTCGCCGCCGATGTGGGGCGCAATGGGGATCGTGGCATAGCCGTCGATCCCGTGACAGGTCCGGCACATGGTCGCGACCTTGCGCCCGGCCTCGGGGTCGTCGGCGCGGGCCGCCTGTGGGATGCCCCCGGCGAGCGTGAGCCCGCCGAGAACGAGTGCGAAAGCGCGGATCATTCCGCAGGCTTCGGATTGTAGGCGATCCGCCAGATCGCCCCGGCGAAGTCGTCGGAGACCAGCATCGAGCCATCGGGCAGGAATTCGATATCCATCGGGCGACCGCGATATTCGCCCGTCGATTCGTCCAGCCAGCCGTCGGCAAAGACCTGCGCCCCGGCCGCGTTGCCCTCTTCGTCGAGCGCCGTGAACATCACGCGCGCGCCGACGGGTTCGGTCCGGTTCCACGATCCGTGCTGCGCCCAGAAGATGCCGCCGTGGTATTCCTCGGGGAAGGAGCTGTCGTGGTAGAAGCGCATGCCCAGATCGGCCGCATGGGCGGTCAGTTCCAGCTGCGGCTCGACGAAGGTCACGCCTTCGGGCCGGGGCACATCGGTGTATTCCGGGATTTCGATCCGGCTATTGGTCCAGGGAAAGCCGAAGTGCTGGCCCGCCGCGGTCTGGCGGTTCAACTCGCCCGGCGGGATGTCGTCGCCCATGCCGTCGACCTGATTGTCGGTCCACCACAGCTCTCCGGTGGCGGGGTTGAAATCCTGCCCGACCGAATTGCGCACGCCCCTTGTATAAACCTCCCTCTCGGTGCCGTCGGTGTTCACGCGGATGATGCCGCCGATCCCGAGTTCGTCATAGAGTTCAAGCTTTTCGACAGGTTGCACGTTGTGGGGCTGTCCGAGCGAGATGTAGAGCTTGCCGTCCGGTCCCACGTCGCAGACGCGGGCGGTGTGGTTGAAGCTCTCCTCCTCTGGCGGGACAAGCTCTCCCTGGTCGATGACGACGCCGACCGCCGGGTCCGGCCCTTCGAAGAAGAATTCCGCCGCCGGGAAGACCAGCACGCGGTTGCGTTCGGCGATGTAGAGAAAGCCATCGGGCGAGAAACAGGGGCCGTTCGGGATGTCGAAGGTGATCGAGGGCGCGAAATCCTTGACCTCGTCGGCGACGCGGTCGCGGTCGCGGTCGACGATGGACCACATCTTGTCCTTGCGGGTGCCCGCAAACAGGACGGTGCCCTGGGGCGCCATCGCCATGGAGCGGGCGTCGGGCACGACGGCGTAAAGGCTCACCTCGAACCCGTCGGGCACGTTGATGTGCTGGATGATCGCGCGGAGGGCGTCGGCGCGGTCGCCGTCCTGCTCCACAAAGGTGAAAGTGGCGTCCGTCTTCTGCATATTGGCGAGTCGGTCCATGTTGTCCTGTGCCGCGAGGGGCGTGGCCAGCATGGACGTACAAAGCAGAGCGACAAGGCTGCGCTTGGTCATCTTGAATCCTCCCAAAGATAAATCGAACTTCCCGTGAGCCCTGGCCGCGGCCTCCTCGCCGATGGCCAAGACAGAAAAAGTGCGACTTGCCTTACGCTAAGTCAACTTTGGAAGAATACGAATGCAGGGGGCGGCGCGTCGGGGGCAGCGAGGGCCAATCGGGGAAGGTCTTTCGGGGGAACCGGGATCGGCGATTTCTTGCCACGGCATACCGCCAAGAAAAAGGGCCGCCCCGAAGGACGGCCCATTCTGGGTGATGGAGTCGGTGTTTACGCGCCGGCCTTCTGTGCCTCGATCGAGATGAAGACCTGCACTTCGTCGGACACGAATGGGGCGAACATGCCCGCATCGAAGTCGGACCGCAGCAGCGTGGTGGTGGCGTCAAAGCCGAGCCAGGGCATCTTGGCCATCGGGTGCTCGGCCGCCTGGTTCAGCTTGGCATCCAGAACGACGGATTTCGTCACGCCGCCCAGGGTCAGATCGCCGGTGATGAGCGCGGTATTCTCGCCCGTCACCTCGATGGCGGTCGAGGTGAAGCTGACCGTTTCATTGGCGGCGGCATCGAGGAAGTCGGCCGACTGGAAGTGGGTGTCGCGCTCTTCCCAACCGGTGAACATGGATGTCAGGGGCATCGAAACGCTGACCGAGGAGTTTTCGGGGGCGTCGGCGTCGAACTGGATTTCGCCCTCGAACCCCGAGAACATGCCGTAGGTCGTCGAGAAGCCGAGGTGGTTGTAGTTGAAGACGATCTGGCTGTGGCTGGAGTCGAGGGTATAGGTCTCGGGCTCGGCCGTGGCGGGGGTGGCGGCAAGAAGGGCGGCGGCGATCAGGGGAAGGCGTGTCATGGGTTGCTCCGGGTTGGAATATGCGTCTTCGGTGGTTTTGATCTGACGGCTTTGCGGCGTTCGGGATACAGGCACGGCCCAACAGGGCCTGTGCGTGCATGCACCGCTCTGGAGATGGTCCGGGCCCATCCGCACCGCAAGGGCGCCCTCGAGCAAATCCCGGCGACAATTCGCCCATTCGGTGATACTTCTGTGCCCATTCGGGCGGAGGTGCGCATGATGGGCCGGGATATCACGATCTTGCTGGGCACGACCAAGGGCGCCTTCCTGCTGGCGTTCGAGCAGGGCGCATGGGTCGCAAGGGGGCCGTTCTGCGACGGCTGGCCCATCAATCACGTGGTCGGCGACCCCGAACGCGGCACGATCTGGGCCGCGGGGGGCGGCGATTTCACCGGCGCGGGCGTCTGGCGCAGCGACGACGGCGGCGCGACCTGGACCGTGACGCGTCTGACGGCCGGGACGATGGACGACTGGGCCGCCAATGACGCGGATTTCGCCGCGATGATGGGCTGGACGCCCGGCCCGCTTCCGTTCGAAGGGTTCGCCCAGGTCTGGAGCCTCGACTTTGCCCATGGCGTGCTGCACGCGGGCACCAAGCCGGCGGGGTTGCTGCGCAGTTCGGACGACGGGGCGACCTGGACGCGGGTCACCGGCCTTGACGAGCATCCGTCGGCCGACAGCTGGAACCCCGGTGCCGCTGGCCTTGTGCTGCACAGCATCGTGGCCGACCCCGCGGTGCCGGAAAAGCTCTGGATCGGGATATCGGCTGCGGGCGTCTTCGCGACCGAGGACGGCGGCGCCACCTGGGATCGCCGCAACCGCCTGTCGAATGCCGAAAGCTGCGGCCACCACGATCACCCGGCCGCCCCGCGGGACGGCGAGACCGGGCATTGCGTCCACAACATCGTGCGCGCGCCGGGGGATGCCGACGTGCTCTATCAGCAGAATCACCACGGCGTCTGGCGGTCGGCGGACGGCGGGCGGGCGTGGGACGATATCACCCCGGGCCTGCCGTCGACGTTCGGGTTTCCGATCCGGGTGCATCCACGCGACCCGCGAACGATCTGGACGCTGCCGCTCAACGGCGACATGGCGGGCCGGTTTCCGCCGGACGGGGCGGCGGCGGTCTGGCGGTCGCGCGACGGCGGCGCCACGTGGCAGGCACGGCGCGACGGCCTGCCGCAACGCGGATGCTTCTTCACCGTCCTGCGACAGGCGATGGCGGGCGACGGCCGCGACCCGGCGGGCGTCTACTTCGGCACCAATTCGGGGTCGGTGTTCGCCAGTCTGGACGAAGGCGACACCTGGTCCGAAGTGGCGCGCCACCTGCCCACGATCCTGTCGGTCGAGGTGCTGGACCGGGCCTGATCGCGGTCGGGCCGCCCTGCCCCTTCCGCCGCTGCGGCCCCGCCGTCGAACGGCCCCGGTGTGCCGATGAGGTGTCGCTTGGGTTCCGTTGCGGAATGCGGTGCCGGGTGCCTTTTTTCCGAGAACCTGCGGAACGATTGCGGCGCCTTCACGTTGAGTCGTTACAACCTGCAAACGAAAGGAATCAATATGTTCCGCATCATTGGTACAACTGCACTGACCCTCGCCATGGCTGGCCCGGCCTTCGCCGACGCCCATGCCGCCAACCCCTCCATGACCGAGATGACCGAAGAGGAATCGGCACAGCTGATCCGCACCCGCGACATCACCGGCGGCCCGATCTATTCGGTGTCGGCGAACTACGCCGAAGAAAGCTGGATGGGCGACGACTACGAGACCGCCTACAGCTATGACACGATGGGATACGGCGACAATCTGGAGCAGATCGGCGAGATCGAGGACATCGTGCTGGATCGCAACGGCCAGATGATCGGCATCGTGGCCGAAGTCGGCGGCTTTCTCGACATCGGCGACAAGCATGTCATGCTGCGGGTGGACGATGTTCGCCTCGTGCCGGTCGACGATAAGACCTACAGCTTTGTGACGCGCATGAGCGAAGAGCAGCTCGAAGAGATGCCGTCGGTCAACGAAGCCTGGTACAACTGATCTTTACAAAGGCCATTTGACGACACGGGAAAGGGAGCCTTCACGGCTCCCTTTTTGCTGCGCGGTTTCGGCCATCCCGGGAGGGGTTGCGCCGCTGCCCCACATCGCTATACCCCGCCCATCCCGCCATGCATTTTTACCGCGTGGTCTCTCGTGTCCGGGGGGCGGGTCAGGCCCGGACTATGAAACGCGCGCAGACAAAACAGGAGTGAACATGCCGCTCTATGAGCATGTGATGATCGCCCGGCAGGATCTGTCGACGGCGCAGGCCGAGGGCCTTGTGGAACACTTCAGCACGGTAATCGCGGACAACGGCGGCTCGGTCGTCGACAGCGAATACTGGGGCGTGAAGACCATGGCCTACAAGATCAACAAGAACCGCAAGGGGCATTACGCCTTCATCCGCACCGACGCGCCCTCGGCCGCCGTTCAGGAGATGGAGCGTCTGGCCCGCCTGCATGACGACGTCATGCGCGTTCTGACCATCAAGGTCGACGCCCACGAGGAAGGCCCCTCGGTTCAGATGCAGAAGCGCGACGAGCGCCCCGAACGCGGCGAACGCCGCGAGCGCCGCTGAGGAGAGACTGACATGGCTTCCAAACCCTTCTTCCGCCGTCGCAAGTCCGACCCGTTCGACGGCCCGAATGCGCCCAAGATCGACTACAAGGACGTTCGCCTGCTGCAACGCTACATCAGCGAGCGCGGCAAGATCGTTCCCGCCCGTATCACCGCCGTCTCGGCCAAGAACCAGCGTCGTCTCGCCCAGGCGATCAAGCGCGCCCGGTTCCTGGCCCTGCTGCCCTATGCCGTGAAATAAGGAGACTTCGACATGCAAGTGATCCTTCTGGAACGCGTCGCCAAGCTTGGCCAGATGGGCGAAGTCGTGGACGTCAAGCCCGGCTATGCCCGCAATTTCCTGCTGCCGCAGGGTAAGGCGCTCACCGCGTCCGACGCCAACGTCAAGGCCTTCGAAGGCCGCAAGGCGCAGCTCGAAGCCAATAACCTCGAATCCCGTAAGGAAGCCGAGGCCCTGGGTGGCAAGCTGGATGGCGAGCAGTTCGTCATCATCCGCTCCGCCTCCGACTCGGGCGCGCTCTATGGCTCCGTCACCACCCGTGACGCCGCCGAAGTCGCCACCGCGGCGGGCTTCACCGTCGATCGCGGTCAGGTCATTCTCCAGCGTCCGATCAAGGACCTGGGCCTGCACCCCGTGACCGTTCGTCTGCACCCCGAAGTCGAGGTGGAGATCACGCTGAACGTCGCCCGCTCGCCCGAAGAGGCCGAGCTTCAGGCCTCCGGCAAGTCCATTCAGGAACTCGCCGCCGAGGAAGAAGCCGCCGCCGAATTCGAGATCGCGGAGCTGTTCGACGACATCGGCGGTGCCGCCGATGAATTCGGCGACGATGCCGGCCCCGTCAGCACCCCCGAGGGTGGCAACGAGGACGAGCAGCCCGGCTGAGCCCGCGCGACATCACCGACTTGATCCGGGGCCGTCCATCTGGGCGGCCCCGTTTCGTTTGATAATGCCGGAGATTGCGCAGGCAGGACCCGCCGCAGGCGACTGACGCGGAGGGGCGATTGTCATCGCAGCTTCACAGGTTGGTGATCTGGGCGCATAGTGTTGCCAGACCCCTGCCAGATCGGAGACCTGCCATGCGAATGAGCCGCCGCCATTTCCTGACCACGACTGCCGGGGCCGCGGGCCTTGTGATGGTCCATCCCTTCGCCGCCCGCGCCGCTGCCGGGCAGGCTCATCTGCGCATCGCCGAGACGACGGACCTGCACGTCCACGTCTGGCCCTATGACTACTACGGCGACCGGCCCGTCGACACCGTCGGCCTGTCGCGCACCGCCGCCCTGATCGAACAGGTCCGGGCCGAGGCGGGCAATTCGCTGGTCATCGACAATGGCGACTTCCTCCAGGGCAACCCGCTCGGCGATTTCATGGCCTACGAACGCGGCCTGAAAGAGGGCGACATCCACCCGATCATCGCCGCGATGAACACCGTGGGATATGACGCCGCGACGGTGGGAAACCACGAATTCAACTACGGCCTCGATTTCTTCGAGAAGGCGATGGCGGGGGCCGACTTCCCAGTCGTGCTGGCCAATATCGTCAAGGAAGCGGGGGCCACGCCGCTGGCCGACACGCCGCTGATGCCGCCCTATATCATCCTCGACCGGGAGCTGACGGACGGCGCCGGAGAGACGCTGCCCATCCGGATCGGCGTCATCGGCTTCACCCCTCCGCAGGTCATGCAGTGGGATCGCCGCCACCTGGAGGGCAATGTCACCGCCCGCGACATCCTGAGCACCGCCGAGGCCTATATCCCGCAGATGAAGGAAGAGGGCGCCGATATCATCATCGCGCTGTCCCATTCCGGTCTGGGGGAGGCGGCGGCCTCCGACATGATGGAGAACGCCTCGGTCCCGCTGGCGGGCCTGCCGGGGATCGATGCGGTCCTGACGGGACACCACCACCTGGTCTTCCCCGGCCCCGATTACGAGGGCAAGCCGGGCATCGACACCGTGGCGGGCACCGTCAACGGGACGCCAACCGTCATGCCCGGATTCTGGGGCAGCCACATGGGGCTTATCGACCTGCTGCTGGAGCATGAGGGCGGGGAATGGCGCGTCGTCGCCTCCACCTCCGAAGCGCGGCCCATTGCCATCCGGCAGGAAGACCGCAGCTGGTCGCCGCAAGTGGAGGATGTCGCCGCCGTGCTGGAGGCGACGCGCGCCGATCACGAGGCGACCCTGGAATACGTGCGCCGTGCCGTGGGCAAGACCGATGCCCCGCTGCATTCCTATTTCGCCCTCGTCGCCGATGATCCGTCGGTTCAGATCGTGTCGATCGCCCAGAAATGGTACATCGCGCAGCTTCTGGCGGGGACGGAGCACGAGGGCCTTCCGATCCTTTCGGCCGCCGCCCCGTTTAAGGCCGGTGGCCGTGGCGGGCCGGAGTACTATACCGACGTGCCCGCAGGCGATGTGGCGATCCGCAATGTCGCGGATCTCTACCTCTATCCCAACACGGTGCGGGCCGTCCGCGTCACCGGTCAGCAGGTCAAGGATTGGCTGGAGCGGTCGGCGGGCATGTTCAACCAGATCGAGGCCGGGGCGAGCGATGCGGTCCTGCTGAACCCCGATTTTCCGTCCTACAACTTCGACGTGATGGACGGGGTCAGCTATGAGATCGACCTGAGCCAGCCCGCCCGGTTCGACAGCGACGGGGCGGTGGTGAACCCCGAGGCGAACCGGATCGTGAACCTGACCCATGAGGGCGCGCCGCTCGACATGGCGGCGGAGTTCATCATCGCCACCAACAACTACCGCGCATCGGGGGGCGGGTCGTTCCCGGGGGCCGATGGCTCCACCATCATCCTGGAAGCGCCAGACACCAACCGCGACGTCATCGTGCGCTATATCGTCGAACAGGGCACGATCAGCCCTTCGGCGGACGGCAATTGGCGGTTCAAGGCGATGCCCGGGACGACGGCGCTGTTCTCGACCGGACCTGCCGGGGCCGCCTATGCCGGGGCCGTGCCGGGCGTCGCGCTGGAGGAAGTGGGCCTCACCGACGACGGATTCCTGGAGTTCCGGCTGTCGCTCTGACACCGAGGCGCGGGGGCCAGCCCCCGCACCCCCGGAGTATTTGAGAAGCAGAGAAGACGCGTGACACGGGCCGTCCGCGCCCTAGGTCATGCCTCCAGCAACGACTGGAGGCTCCGATGCAAAAGACAATCATTTCCTTTATTTGCGCCGCCGGACTGAGTGTCCCGGCATGTGCGCAAGGCTTCACCTATGGCGCGCGGAACACCGATTTCCCGCCCGCCTTCCCCGAGCAATTCCGTGCCCCGCTGATCGATAGCGACGTGGAATTGCGGACAGAGGTTCTGGCCGACGGTCTGGTCAACCCCTGGGGGATCGCGACCCTGCCCGAGGGCGGCGGCTGGCTCGTCACGGAACGGGCCGGGCGTTTGCGTCATCTGGCGGCGGACGGGACGCTTCATGGTGCGATCGAAGGCGTGCCGGAGGTGCTGGCCGAACGTCAGGGCGGAATGCTCGACGTGGTTCTGGCCCCCGATTTCGCGGAAAGCCGGGTGATCTATCTGACCTATGCGAAGCCGCTTTCTGATGGGAGCGCCACGGCAGCCGCGCGCATGACCCTGTCGGACGACATGGCGCGGGTCGAGGGGGTGGAGGACATCTTCGTCCAGTCGCCCCCCTCGCAGACCGCCGCGCATTACGGCAGCCGCATCCTGCCCTTGCCGGACGGGACGCTGGCCATTACGGCGGGAGAGCATTTCACCGAAGACCAGCGCCAATACGCGCAGGATCTGGACAAGACCTATGGCAAGGTGCTGCGGGTCAATCCGGACGGGTCGGTGCCCGCGGGCAACCCCTTCGACGGCTCGCCGGTCTGGTCGCTTGGGCATCGCAATCCGCAGGGGGCCGCGATCGATGCGGCGGGCGATCTCTGGACCATCGAACATGGGCCCCAGGGCGGCGACGAGTTGAACCGGCCCGAGGCGGGGAAAAACTATGGCTGGCCGGTGATTTCCTACGGGCAGAACTACAACGGGTCGCCCATCGGACCCGCGGCGGCGGCCGAGGGATTCGAGCAGCCGGTCTATTTCTGGGATCCGGTCATCGCGCCCGGGGGCATGGCGTTTCATGATGGCGAGATGTTCGCCGACTGGAACGGCGACCTTCTCATCGGGTCGCTGAACCCCGGCGGCGTGGTGCGCCTGCGGCTGGAAGACGGAATGGTGGTCGAGGAGGAGCGGTTGCTGATGGATCTGGGCCGCGTGCGGGATGTGGAAATCCTGGCCGACGGTTCGTTCCTGGTGCTGACGGATTATCCTGACGGGGAAGTCGTTCGGGTCACGCCCGAGGGTTGATTCGTGTGAACTTCGACCTGCAAGGCTTTGAAATGAAAAGGGACGCCTCCGGGCGTCCCTTTTGCGATGTTACGAAAAGATCAATCAGATCTGGTCGAGCTTTTCGACCTCGGCCTGAAGCTCTTCCTTGGTGACCGGCTTGTCGGTGACCTTGGCGCGCTCGAGGATCAGGTCGATGACCTTGTCTTCGAACAGGGGCGCGCGAAGCTGCTGCTGCGCACCTGCGTTCTGCTGGATGAACTGGAAAAACTCGCGCTCCTGACCCGGATACTGACGGGCCTGGTTCATGATGGCCTGGGTCATCTCAGCGTCGGTCACTTCGACCTTTTCCTTTTGACCAAGCTCGGCCAGCAGGAGACCCAGACGGACACGGCGGGCGGCAAGGGCCTTGTGCTCCTCGGTTGGCTCGACGTGGGCGTGGTCGTGGCCCTGCACGTCCGGGTTCTCTTCGTGCCAGAGCTGATGCGCGATCTGCCCGGCCTCTGCCTCCACGAGAGAGGGCGGCAGGTCGAACGACACGAGACCGTCGAGCTGGTCGAGAAGCTGACGCTTGACCACCTGCCGGGCGGCACCGGCGTATTCGGCGCCCAGGCGTTCGGAAATCTGACCCTTCAGGGCATCGAGGCTCTCGGCGCCGAACTGCTTGGCCATGTCGTCGTCGATCTTGGCGTCGGCGGGCTTCTTCACTTCCTTGACCTTGCACTCGAACACGGCGGCTTTCCCGGCCAGATGCTCGGCCTGATAGGCCTCGGGGAAAGAGACCTCGACGTCCTTCTCGTCGCCGGCCTTGAGGCCGATCAGCTGATCCTCGAAGCCGGGGATGAAGGAGTTGGAGCCCAGTTCCAGCGGATAATCCTCGGCGGCGCCGCCCTCGAAGGCCTCACCGTCGACCTTGCCCAGGAAGTCGATCACGATCTGGTCGCCCTTGGCCGACTTGCCCTTCTTGGTGACGAAGGTCTTGGCGTTCTTGGCCAGGCCTTCCAGAGCCTCGGTGATGTCGGCTTCGGCCGCTTCGACGGTCAGACGTTCGATCTTGACGCCCGAGAAATCGACTTCCGGCACCTCGGGCAGGGCTTCGTAGGTCAGCGCGACAACGATGTCGTCGCCGTCTTTCCAGCCTTCCTGATTGGTCATCTCGATCTTGGGCTGCATCGCGGGGCGGTCGCCGGACGCCTGGAAGTGGTCCTGCACGGCGCCGTCGATCGACTCCTGGATCACTTCGCCCATGACCTGACGGCCGAACTGCTTTTTCAGCATGGCCATCGGGACCTTGCCCTTGCGGAAGCCCTTGAGGGCGATCTCGGGCTGCGCCTCGGTCAGCTTGTCGTTGACCTTGGCGTCGATGTCGCCGGAGGGGACCGTGATGGAGTAGCCGCGCTTGAGGCCTTCGTTCAGGGTTTCGGTCACCTGCATGGGATATCCTCGTCTTGTGTTCGTGTGGGGGCCGAAGCCGCATAAGCAAAGCGCCCAGCCCAAGGGGCCGGGTGAAATTCGTGGGTCTCTCTAGGGGGGCATGGGGAGGGGTGCAAGCGGATTCACCGGGGCGTATCCGCGCGGTCGTCGCCTGCCGGGTTTGCGGCGGCGACCGAAGTGTCACGGGGTCGCCCCGAACCCCATTCAGCCTGGGAATCGGGGCGACGCGCGCGTCCGGGAGGGTCGACTCAGTAGATGTAGCGGATCTGATCGCTCCAATACCGCTCAACCCGGCGCAGGGTGCCGACAATCTCGACCAGGCCCGCATCCGACAGGACGCCGGTGTGGCGGATGCCGTCGGCATGGCCCTTGAAGAGCGACTCGACCACGTCGCGCACCTCCCGCCCCTTGGCGGTCAGGCGAACGCGGACGGCCCGGCGGTCGATTTCGCAGCGCTGGTGGTGCATGTAGCCGCAGTCGACCAGTTTCTTGAGATTGTAGCTGACGTTGGAGCCCTGGTAGTACCCCCGGCTCTTGAGTTCGCCGGCCGTCACCTCGTGGTCGCCGATATTGAACAGCAACAGACCCTGGACCGAGTTGATCTCGAGGATTCCGACGCGTTCGAATTCGTCCTTGATGACGTCGAGCAGCAGGCGGTGCAGCCGCTCGACCAGTGTTAGGGCATCCAGATATCCGGACATGAAGTCCGGGTGGGTCCGGGGTTGGAACTTTTCCAGTCGGCTCATTCGGGCGGGTCCTGCTCTCTCGATGTCATTGGCAGGTGTTTGACGACAAAAGCCTTAGATTTCGTTAAACGCTCCCGGTTTTTGCCGCCCCCGCCGCGCGACGCGACAATTCCTCGATCAGGGGTGCAAAACGGGCCGGGGCCTCGGTCTGCCCGGTCACCCAGGAAAACAGATCGTGGTCGTTTTCGCCCAACACCGCCTCGAACAAAGACAGCTCGTCATCGTCGAGCGCATCCAGACGATCATCGGCATAGCCACCCAGGATCAGGTCCATCTCCTTGATGCCGCGCCGCCACGACCGGATGCGCAATCGTTTTATGCGGATCTCACGGTCTGTCATGCGTCCACCGCCTGCATCCGCAGGCGCGCTTCAAGTCGGCGCAGCCGTTCGGTCATCCGCATGCTGTCGCGGCGCAGCGCCTCCACTTCGACCAGTTCCTCGCCGAGGGACAGCGACACCCCCTCAGCGGAAGGTCCGTCGCCCTGCCCCGTCATCAGCCAGACGAGTGTGACATTGGTCAGACCGGCCAGCCGGACGATATGGTGCGCGCGCGGCTCCGACCGGTCCTCCTCCCAGGCCTCGATGGTCTTCGGCTTGACCCCCAGGCTCTGCGCCAGGGCCTGTGCGTCCAGCCCCGCGGCCTCGCGGGCTCCGGTCAGGCGATCTCCGAACGTCGTGGCGTCGGGATCGAACCAGTCGGCCGGATCCGTGGTCTCCTCCTCGTGTGTCATCGCATCGCTCCTTGATTGCAGGTCACCGGCAACCTAGGACGGTGCCGACGCCCTGCCAACCCGGAGACCAACGCAATGGCATTCCTGTCCGACACCCTTTCGCGTGTGAAGCCGTCCCCGACCATCGCGGTCACCAACAAGGCGCGCGAGCTGAAGGCCGCGGGCCGCGACGTGATCGGCCTGGGCGCCGGGGAGCCCGACTTCGACACCCCCCAGAACATCAAGGACGCGGGCGCCCGCGCCATCGCCGAGGGCAAGACGAAATACACCGCCGTCGACGGCATCCCCGAGCTGAAGGAGGCGATCTGCGCCAAGTTCAAGCGCGACAACCACCTCGACTACACGCCGTCGCAGGTGACCGTATCGGGGGGCGGCAAGCAGGTGCTCTACAATGCCTTCGTGGCGACGTTGAACCCGGGCGACGAGGTCATCATCCCCGCGCCCTATTGGGTCAGCTATCCCGACATGGTCCTCCTGGCCGGGGGCGAGCCGGTGATCGTCGAGGCGGGGATCGAGACGCAATTCAAGCTGACGGCCGAGGCGCTGGAAGCGGCGATCACGCCCAAGACCAAGTGGTTCATCTTCAATTCGCCGTCCAACCCGACCGGCGCGGCCTATTCCGCGTCCGAGCTCAGGGCGTTGACCGATGTGCTGATGCGCCATCCCCATGTCTGGATCCTGACCGACGACATGTATGAACACCTGGTGTTCGACAACTTCGTCTTCGCCACCCCCGCCGAGGTAGAGCCGGGCCTCTATGACCGCACGTTGACAATGAACGGGGTCAGCAAGGCCTATTCCATGACCGGCTGGCGGATCGGCTATGCCGCCGGGCCCGAACATCTTATCGGGGCCATGCGCAAGGTCCAGTCGCAGTCGACGTCCAACCCCTGCTCCATCAGTCAGTGGGCCGCCGTCGAGGCGCTGGACGGCACGCAGGCGTTCATCCGCCCCAATCAGGCGCTGTTCAAGGGGCGTCGCGATCTGGTTGTTGCCGGGCTGAACGCCTGCCCGGGGATCAGTTGCCCCAAGCCCGAGGGCGCGTTCTATGTCTATCCGTCCATCGCGGGATGCATCGGCAAGACATCGGCTGCGGGCACGGCGATCACCGACGACGAGGCCTTTGCCTCGGCTCTGCTGGACGAGGAGGGCGTCGCGGTGGTGTTTGGCGCGGCCTTCGGCCTGTCGCCCCACTTCCGCGTGTCCTATGCCACATCGGACGAAGCCCTGACCGAGGCCTGCGTGCGGATCAAACGGTTCTGCGAGGGGCTGAAGTGAGACGGGCTGCGGCCATCGCCTTGGCCGCGCTGGTCTCCGGCGCGGCCGCGGCGGAGGTGCCCAATGTCGTGCCGTCGGCCACGTTGACGCAGTGGTTGCGCGCGCAGGGCGACGTCGACGCGGCGCAATGGCGGGTCTTCGACCTGATGCATGCGGCGGATCAGTTCGATGGCCTGCGCCCTGAACGATTGGACAGCGATCTCAAGCGGATGACGCAGGACGAGGTGTCGGAGGTGACGGAACGGGTGATGCGCAGCGACATCGACGACGATGGTGCCGTGACCCTGGACGAATTCATCACGATGGAGCCCGCCCGAACGCCCGAGGACCTGCAAAGGGAGTTCGCGCGCTACGACCCGGATGGCGACCGGCGTGCGGACCGTGCCGCCGTGAACCTCGGCGCGCGCACGGCAGGCGAGGCGGAAAGTGCCGCCAACCCGCTTCGGGAGATGGCCGCCTGGGACCTCGACGGCGACAGGGTCGCCACCCGTGACGAAATCCGGCGCGTGCTGGACGCCAACGCACCCGCGATCTGGCCTGCGAGATGACGGATGCCGCCCTTCCCCGCCCCGAAGCCAGGGAGAAGGCAGCAGCTGCGTCGCCCCTTGATGCGGCCCCCGGGATGCGCCGACAGCGCCTGAGGTCGAACCCGGTTGCCGTCGCTCTTCTGGCGGCATTGCTTGCGCCCGCGCTTCCGGCCTTGGCTGACGAAGCACCGATGCCCCAAGCCGCGCCGGAGCAACCGTCCCCGCCACCGGGCCGCGCCATATTCGCCATTTACCCCCACACTTTCGACGAAAAACGGCTGGCCATTCCCCTTCCGGGCATGATCGTGGACATGATCGGAAAGGGTTATTCGCAGTCTGCCCTGACCGACGCCATGGGCGCGCTGTTCGACCGGCACACCGACAACCGCATTCAACCTTACGGCGACCTTTCAGCGGAAACGCTCGAGGCACATCTGAAGTCCTCCGTCGCGCGGCGGCGCGCGGCACTGATGGCCGAGGTACTGGATGCGGATACCGACTGGGACGGCACCGTGACCCGGGCGGAGCTGGAGGCTAGCCAGCGGCACCGGGACGCCGAGGATTTGTTGGCCCGTTTCGACGATGACCATGACGATGCGATCACGTCGGCAGAGCTGCGTGTCGGGGCGGGCCGTCTGGTCGATGCGGTGTCCACCCGCGCGCTTCTGACGCGGATGCTCGCCTGGGATCAGAACGGCGATGGGCGGGTCAGCCGCGGCGAGGCGCTGAGCCTCGTCTTTGCCCGTTTCATCCAGCCGCCCCCGTACCCGCGATGACCCGACCGTTTCGACATATCGCGGCAGGGTTGGGCCTTGCCATGACCCTCGCCCAACCCTTGATGGCGCAGGACACTGCTGCAGAGCTGCGCGCCCGCGCGCTGGACCTGCCCCTGCCCGAAAGCATCACCGACCTGATCGAGCGCGGCTTCGACCGGCGCAATGTCGGCTTCGCGATGCAGGACCTCTACAGCCTTTTCGCCATTCCTTCGAACATTCCGGGCCCGAACCACGGTCTAAACGCGGAAAACCGGGATTTCGCCCTCAAGCTGTCGCTGGCCCGGCGGCGCGCGGCGATGATCGCGGACGTTCTGATCCACGATCATGACGGCGATGGGACCGTGACCGCCACGGAAATCAGCGACCATTTCCTCGGGTTCGGAGAGCATCATGTCGAGGAACTGCTGCGCAGCTACGACATCGATTTCGATGCGCGGATCACGCCCGATGAACTGCGCGCCGGCGTGATCCGCCGGATCGACGCGCTGTCGAATGGCCAATTGCTGGACCAGATCCTGACCTGGGACCTCAACGGTGATGGAGAGGTCCATACGGACGAGGTGCAGATCATGAGCGATGCGCGCTTCCGCCCCGAAACGGATCCTGGCCGATGATCGGGCGCGGCCTTGTCATCGCGGCGCTGGCCTGTGCCGCGCCCGCCCGGGCCGAGGATATCGACCCGGCGGACATCGTCCTGACGACCCAGCTGGAGCGGACCATCGCCGCGCTCGAGACGCCCCAAGCGGTGGTCGAGCATCTGACCGACCTTATGGTGCGGATCGGGCGGCCCGACGGCATTGTCCTGACGACACTGACCAAGGACCGCGAGGCCGCCACGCAATCGCGGATCGCACAGGCCGTCCGGGACCTCATGGAGACGGATGCCAATGGCGACGGCGCACTAACCCGGCTGGAGGTATCGCGGGGCCTGCGCGACTGGACGGCGACGAACCTCGAGAGGTTCTTCGGCGAGTTCGACATGGACGGCACCGGCCGGATCACCCTGGCGGAGGTCGAGGAGGGTGTCCGCCTTCGGGCACTGGAAGTCGGCAGCACCGCGCTGCTAGAAGACCTGGGAAATTGGGACCTGAACCGCGACGGCATCGTCACGCCGGAAGAGATCGCGGCGGTGGCACAGGTCCACCATATCCCGAAGGGGACACTCGGATGAACGGCGGCCTTCCCCCCTACTACTTTCGCGTCAAGGACAACGGCGCGCTGGTCTTTCGCGTCGATGCCGAGAACCGGCAGCGGCGGCTGGAACTGGACCAGATCGCCACGATCAACATCAACAACGGCCAGGTGAAGCCCCAGGGCGAGACGAAGCTGACCGCCGAGGACGAGGCCGCGATCGCCGAATGGATCGCCGCGCGCCAGGCCACGCTGGCCGCCCGCGATACCGACGACATCCTGCGCGCCATCGACCACCTGAACCTGACCGCCCATTGGGTGCAATCGAAGGCGACCGACGAACAACTCGACCTCGTGACCGACAAGCTGCTGATGGCGATGCACGACCTGCGCACGGTGCTGGTCAAGAAGCGGGCCGACAGGTTGCTGGGGTAGGGAGACATGAACGCCTTCGCGGCCAAATACCTGCTGCTGGACCAGGTTACGGCCCTGCTCGCGATCGTTCTCGCCCTTTTGGCGGGGGCGCTCGTCTGTCACCTGACCCGCACTATCACCGCGTAATTGTCGCGCGCGACGTATTTCGTGGCGCTTGCCTCTGTCGGCCTTGTCCCCTTGCTCAGCACGATGCTCTGGTTCGCCATGCCCGTTGCTGCGGCGTCGGGCACGCTGTGGCTGGTCGTTGCGGTTCAGCTTTTGATCGCCGGCGGCGGCGGTTACCTGCTCTACTGGGCTTCGGCCGCGCGCTCCAACCACATGATGGGCAGCACCGGCCTCGCCTCGGTCGGTTTGATCCCGGTCGCCAATCTTGTCCTTCTGTTCAAGGGCCGCGAAGATCGTTTGCCGCCGGAAGACCCCAAAACGAGCGGCGGAGAAAATGGCGGGCAGATGGTCGCCGGGCTGGCCGTTTTGCTGATCGGACGAGGTGTGGAAGGGGTGATCCTCGACGCCGTGGCCGACCAATCCTGGCCGCGCAGTCTTCAGGATGTCGCCGCGGGCACCCCTGCCGCCCCGCCCAAAACGCTGGCCGACCGGTTCGCAGAGGAAGCCGCGCTGGCCCAACCCGATTTGCCGATGCAGATTTCGGCGGGTGAATCCCTGACCGCCGTGACGGCCGAGGGCGAACGGCTCACACTCACCTATCTCTACGACTCCGAGAGCTTCCCGCCTTTCACTCAATTCATCATCGACGAAAGCCGACGCGAGCTTTGCAGCGACCGCAGCTTCCGCCCCGAGATCGCCGAGGGCGGCGAAATCGTCTATCGCTTCACCCGCCCCGACGGTCTGGTTCTGGGCACCATCCTCGTTTCGCAGCGCACCTGCTAGGCCCGCGCCCGTTCGGCCCATGCCTGACGCAGGATGGACCACGACGACGACAGGAACAGCGTCGCCATCAGGCCCGCGACGATCAGGTCCGGCCAGGCGCTTGCGGTGCCCCATACGCTCAGTGCCGCGACCATGACGGCGACATTGCCGACGGCATCATTGCGCGAGCAGAGCCAGACCGAGCGGACATTGGCGTCGCCATCCTTGAACGCCACCAGCAACAGAACCGACGCCACGTTCGCCGCCAGCGCCAGCGCCCCGATCCCGCCCATGACGGCGGCTTCGGGCACCGCGTCCTGCCACACCTGCCAAAGCGTCGACCCCGCGACCCACAGCCCCATGGCCGTCAGGCTGACCCCCTTGAAAAGCGCCGCACTGGCCCGGACGCGCAGACTGCTCCCGATAACGGCCAGCGAAATCGCATAGGTCACCGCATCGGCAAAGAAGTCCGCAGCGTCGGCCATCAGGGCCTGCGACTGCGCCACCTGACCGGCGATCACCTCTACCGCGAACATGGCCGCATTGATGGCGATCACCGCCCAGAGGCGGCGGCGATAGGCCCGCGAGGTGCCGTCGAAATCATGCGAATGGCCGCAACTTGCCGACATCGGATGTCCTTTCCTTCTTGTCGACCAGGGATATAATCCCTCTAGTGACTAGAGCTTCAAGAGGGAGTTCCCGGATGTTCACCATCGGTCAGATCGCCGCCCGCACCGGCACCAAGGTGCCGACCGTCCGCTATTACGAGGGCATCGGCCTTCTGCCCGAAGCCGAGCGGACGGCGGGGGGCCAGCGCCGCTATGACCGGGCCGCACTGGATCGTCTGGGGTTCATCCGCCATGCCCGCGCTCTTGGGTTCGGGCTGGAGGACATTCGCGCCCTTCTGGACATCGAAGGCCACGGCGACGCCCATGCCATCGCCGAACGCCAGTTGCGCGATGTGCGCGACCGGATGGCGCGGCTGGCCCGGCTCGAGTCGGAACTGGCCCGCATCGTCGGAAGCTGCGCCGGGGGCGGCGGCACCGGCCCCTGCCGGGTGCTGGAGGCGCTTGGCGACCACGACGCCTGCGCCGCGGATCACTAACGCGTGCGGGCGCGGGTCACCGGCGCCAGATCCACTTGTCTGATGTCGGTCACCGGGCTAACAAAACTTGGTAAACCCCTGAGCAAGACCGCATGTCAGACGTGACGACGCATCTGCTACGTGAAGACCGATCCGTGCCGGTCGAGCCGCTGGCGTCCGAAACCGAAGCCTTGCCCGACCCCCTCCTGACCTTCCTGCAGATCGACACCGGGCAGTGTTTCGCCGTTCTCGATGCCGCAGCCTTTCCCCTTCTGCCCGAACTGATCGACGCCCATGCCGAAGATGCCGCCTGCCTGTGGCAGGGCAATGCCGCGCGCGACATGGCCCATCTGGCACCGTGGCTTATCCGCTTGTCGTCCGCCTCACGCCTGACCCGGTCGCTTTTTGCCGGTGCCCCGGACGCAAACGTCCCCTGGCAGCTTTGGGGAGCATGGCCGGGTCTGATCCTGCGGGCCCGCGCCGATGTCACGGCCGAAGCCTTGCGAAGCCACTTGCGCAAGATGACCCGCCTGCGCGATGCCGCGGGCCAATGGTATTTCCTGCGCTTCTGGGAGGTGGCGACCGCACGCGCCTTCTGGGGGGCCTTCGCCACGGAACCGGACGAGGTCGCCTGGCGCTATGGGTCGGTCATCGAAGCCGTTGTCTTCCCCGACGGCGACCGGTTGACGACGCTCACTTGCGAGGCCGCGCTCCCCGACCGCGCACCCCCCGGAGGCGTCATCGACAGGTACCGCCCGCTGTTCCGTGACGCCTGCTGGCGCGCCTTTCAGATGCGGGTCCTGTCCGCGCTCCGCCTCGAACCACCACCGCTCGGCGACACCCCGGCCCCGGTTGCCACCGCCCTTTGTGACGAGGCCCGCGCCGCCGGCTACCAGAGCGAGGCGGCGATCTGGGATGTGGTCCGCGCCGCCCTGCTGACCCGCGCGACGGGGCGCACCCTGGGGGACCTGTTGGACCGCGGCCCGCTCCCCGACGACAACCTCGCCGCCGCCCGGCAGCTTCTGCTGCGCGCGCGGGCAGGCACTTCCCCGGAGATCTGACATGGCAAACCCCGCGTTCTCATCCCGTGCGGCGGCCGGAGCCGACTGCGCCGACTGTCCGCCAAAGACCGAGAACATCATCGTGATCGGGTCCGAATTCGAATACCTGCGGTCAGGCTTTCAACTGAAATGCATGTTCCTCGGCTGCGGTTACGGCGTGGCGCAAGGCACCCTGCGGCCCCCCGGCTACACCCGGGCGGATCGCACCACCATCGCCTATGTCGACAAGGGCTATACCCGGTGGGAATTGCTGAACCTCGACTACCTGCGCGACCACGCGGGGGTTCGCATCCGGACGATCGGCAGCAGCAATTCCTTCATCAATCTGCTCGCCAACCGGGGAACAGGGGCCGATCGCCATGTCATTCGCAACCTCGTCATGTTCTGCCACGGTTTTCCCAGCTATTTTGCGCTGAATTACTCCGGCCCCGGATCGGATATGAATGTCTTCTACGGCAACTTCGCCGCCGTCCCGACAAATGCCTTCGCCCCGGATGGCAAGCTGTTCTCCTATGCCTGCCGGACGGCCATGAACGTGGGCGCGCGCGGGCCGCAGACCTCTCTCGGGCAGCGGCTCGCGAACCGCTTCGACATCACCGTGCGGGCCTACAAGCGACGCACGAACTACGGCTCCTGCATCCGCCTGCGGTCCGAACACGAACGCCTTGCCACGGACCTGAAGGCCGCGCGTGTCGGCAAGGAAGGGCAGCGCATCCCCCTCCCCCCCGATCACGAAGCCTATCCCCACCCGGGCCTCAGCGATGGATTCTGGCCAGGGATCGAGGACGGCGGCCAATCCGAAGGCATCAACAACTACGCGCTCTGGCGCAAGAACGGCGCGCGCGCCCTGCCCGTCGAAGGCACGTCACCAGCGGGCCAGCCGACCGGCTTTTTCACCCTGACCCCGGCGGGCACGTGACGCGGGCCCGCCTTTCGATCCTGATCCTCGCCGCGCTTGCCGTCGCGGCCCTGCTTTTCGGAGCCCGCCTCATGTCCGACCCGACCAACATGTCCATCTGCTTTGTCGAGGACGACGCCGATTTCGCCGCCTCGGTCGCCAGCTACGAGCGCGGCCTGACCGAGGTCCCGCCCGGCCCCCTGCGAGAGGTCGTGCTTGACCTGCAGTTTCCCTTTGCCACGCGGCCCGGCGACATCCTGATCGCCTCTGCCTTCGACGAGGACACGGGCGATCTGACCCGGTTCCACGACGGACCCGTGCCCGAAGGTCGCCCGCTCACCCTGTTGCTGCCGGTCGCGGACGACCCCGGGGCCGAACGAACGCTGCTCCTGCAATTCGAATTCATCCGCCCGGACGCGCGCATGACCTGCGGCTGGACGCGGGAGGAGTACCTGATCCTGCCACCCGGCACCGCGCCGACCGCCTGGTCGGTCGAACTGCTCGACGCGCCCGACGAGGACCCGGCCCAGGGCACCAGCCGCCTGACCCGCATCACCGCCCTGCCCCGGTGACACGCGCCCGCCCCTGACCCAGGTGTAAAATCCAATCAGGTCGCGGTCAGCTTCGGCCACTTTTGCAGCCCCCGAGCGGATGAGAGCCTCAGATCATCAGATTTGCAGTGGCTATCCTCTTGATGATGATCGCGTCCCCGTCAGCCCCGCAACCCGAGAAGAAGCCGAGCTTCGCCTGGCCCTCCTGCGCGCGGAAAATCCGGAACTGCGCGATTGCGAACCGGATTTGCCGTCCCAAGGGGTTTTGCCCCCGGCTTCGAGGCGCGGACACTGGCCTTGCGACAAGCGACATAAGCGCCGACTTCAAGCGACCACGGCGCCTGTGCGACGGACCATTGCGGGGGGCAATCCGGTCACGGATCGCCATGTTTTTGCCGTCTCGCACGGATTATATGGCCGGAAGCCGCCCGGAGCGGAGAGGAGCGCGCGATGTTCAGGAACAAGCGATGGACAGCGGGCGCAGTGCTGGCGGCGGCGGCGGCAGTCGGAGTTGTTGCCTGGGCGCAGGAAGAGGACGATCCGTTCTATGTGCCGATCCAGCGGGTGCCGGTAATCTCCCCGTTTGAGCTTGAACGAAAAATCACGTTTGAGCTGCATGACTGGCAGTTGAACGAAATCACTTCGGGCCGCTTCGTCACATTCGAGTTTCAGATGAGTCACTTGCATCCGCTCTGGACATGGCCCGACGGACCCGCGACCGTGGTCAACCTCAATCAAGCATACTTGCCAAACATCGGTGGGACGCCTGGTTTTGGCCCGAAAAAGCCCCGTCCAGGCGAGCCTATGGACACAGGCAGAGCGATCTTGGAGCCTCCAAATGTTTATGTGACGCTCAACGCATTGCTTGGGTCTTCTTCAAAAAGACTGAACAGGTTGATGCTCTACGCCAAGGAGACGTCTGACCCGTTTCCGGGGTATGCGCCCGGCGCTCAGAGCGTGTCGCGCGAAGGCGACCTTTACGACATTGACATCGAACACTGCGGTTTTGACGTCTTCGAAAAGATCACACCAAGGCCCTGGCACCGCACGAACGATGTGATGGACCTGACCGTTCCGACCCCGGACGACGTCCCCTATCCCTTCGATCGCGGCCGGTTCTTCGGCTGGCCCGCAGAGGACGGGCTGAGTTACGAATGGGCCGCGGAATGCAACACGGTCTGCAAGGTCTCATTGCAGTACAACGACTGGATTTCTGCGGAATACCAATTCGACCGCTCCATGCTCTGCGAGGCCCCGACCCTGATCCAGGCCCACATGGACTGGCTCAACTCCCGCATCGTGGATCAGCAGCTCGAAATCCTGAACCCTCGCTACCAATAGGCCGCGCGGCCCCCGTGACACGCCGACACGGCTGGCCTACACCCGGTGCAACACCGGAGGGGCCGCCATGAAGATCGCCACATTCAACATCAACGGCATCAAGGCCCGCTACGAGACGGTCTCCGGCTGGCTGCGCGACGACGCGCCCGACGTGGCCGTCCTGCAGGAGATCAAGTCGGTCGACGAGGCCTTCCCCCGCGAGGTGGCCGAAGATGCGGGCTATACCCTCCACACCCACGGGCAGAAGGGCTTCAACGGGGTCGCCATCGCGTCGAAGCTGCCTATCGAGGATGTGACCCGTGGCCTGCCGGGCGACGACAGCGACGAACAGGCGCGGTATATCGAGGGCACGGTGATCGGGGACAAGGGCGCGGTGCGGATCTGCGGTCTCTACCTGCCCAACGGGAACCCCGCGCCGGGGCCGAAGTACGACTACAAGCTCGCGTGGATGGCCCGGCTGGAGGCGCGGGCCCGCGCCCTTCTGGCCGAGGAGACGCCCTTTCTGATGACCGGCGACTACAACGTGATCCCCGATGCCCGCGATGCGGCCCGGCCGGAGGCGTGGGAAAAGGACGCCTTGGGCCTGCCCCAGACCCGCGCGGCCTGGCGGCGGCTTCTGAACCTCGGGCTGACCGAGGCCTTCCGCACGCGCCAGCCCGCCGCCGGGCACTACAGCTTCTGGGACTATCAGGCCGGGGCGTGGAACCGGAACGACGGCATCCGCATCGACCATTTCCTGCTGTCGCCCGCGATTGCCGACCGAATGACCGACTGCACCATCCAGACCGACATGCGGGGCCGCGACAAGCCGTCGGACCATGTGCCGGTCTGGCTGGACCTCGACCTCTAGGGCCGCGCCGATGGAGGCCGGACCCTACACCGAGATACCGCCGCACGCCGGGGAAAGCGACGTGGACTAATGCCGCCGACTGGAGGCGCTCGGGCATGAGGAGATGTGGATGCGCAAGGCGCTCTGCCATCACTTCGGGCGCGCTGACATGCAGGGCCTCGGTGCCTTCTTCGATAGCTTCGAGCAGGCGCGTCAGCGGCATATCTCCATGCTCGACGAAATGCAGCCCAACCGGACGCGCTATTCCCTGACGCGGAAGGTGGCGAAAAACCTCGGCCTGTCCGACGAGGAGGCCGGGGTCTGGGTGGACCGATTCCATGAGATCGGTCGCCTGCCCAATCTGCGATAGCCCCTAGGCAGGCACCGGACGCCGCCACAGCAGGGCAAGCGCCCCCAGAAGGATCGCCACCGCGATCAACGCCAGCACGGTCCAGCCCGGCCCCGTCACGATGGCCCCCGACGCAAAGGCGCAGACCGTCGCGGCCAGAGCGATGACGGTGTCATTCGCCCCCTGCGCCACCGCGCGATCCTCGGGCGGGGCGGCGGCGGCAAGCATCGAGGTCGCGCCGATGAACCCGAAGTTCCAGCCGAGCCCGAGCAGGACGAGCGACCCATAGAAATGCGCGCCCGTCAGGCCGCTCGCCGCGACCCCCGCCGACACCAGCAGCAGGGCCAGCCCCGCCCCTGCCACGGGGCGCGCCCCCAGACGCTGGATCACGAAGCCGGTGATGAAGCTCGGGGCGAACATGGCGACCACATGCCAGCGGATCACGTCGCCCGCCATCGCCTCGGACAGGCCCTGCCCGATCATGGCCAGCGGCGTGGGCGCCATCAGGAAGACCATCGTCCCCTGCGCGACGGCCCCCAGGGCCACGGCCGACAGGACGTCGGGGCGGCGCAGGATGGCGAGGGCGGCAATCCGGCCCAGGGGTTGCGACATCGGCGGCGGACCCAGACGCAGCGCCAGAAGCGGAAGAAGCCCGACAAGGCTGATGACGCTGATCGCCGCGTAGGCCCCGGCCAGCGGCACATCAAAGAGGCCGTCACGCGTCCAGATGAAGATCTGCGGCCCCGCAAAGGCCGCGACCAGCCCCGAGGTCAGCATCAGCGAAATCGCCACCGGCTGCCACCGGGGCGGCACCACTTCGGCGGCGGCAAAGCGGAAATACTGATAGCAGGCCAGCGCCGCCCCAAGCATCAGATGCGCGGCACAGAGCAGCGCGAAACTCCCCGTCATCAGGGCCCAGACCCCGACGACGCCCCCCAATGCGGCGCACCCCGCCCCCACCAGGAACCCGGCCCGCCGACCGACCCGCCCCATCAAGAGCGAAAACGGACCCGCAGCGATCAGCCCGGCCAGGGTTTGCACCGCCGGCGGCATCGTGGCGAGGAAAGGCGACGGGGCCAGCATCAGCCCCGCCAGCCCGCCCAGGATAATGAGCATCGGCATGGCTGACGCGAGGATCGTGTTGGCCGTCAGAAGGCCGAGGTAGGCAGTCGTGGATCGGGGGGCGGTCATGAAGGCTCCGGACGCAAGGGATGGACGCCCCCCTGCTTACCTGCGACATGGAATGTCTGAAATGTCAGACTGGCGTCAAAAATGGACAAAGTCCCGACTGCCCGCACCCTCGACGTCCTGCTGTTTGATGGGGTCAATCTGCTGGATGTCGCCGGACCGGTGCAGGCCTTCGACACCGCGCGCTTCGATGGCCGCCCGGTCTATCGTCACCGCTACCTGTCGATCACGGGACGGGCGGTGCGGGCCAATTGCGGACTGACCCTCGGGGTGGCGGGCGGTCTGGCCGAGCGGGCGCCCGGGGCCGACCTCCTGATCCCGGGCGGGGACATCGACGATGTGGCCGCCTTCCCCGCGCTGCGGGCCGCGATCCGCGCCACGCTCGCCGCACCCGGCGATGCGCGCGTCATCTCCGTCTGTTCGGGCGCGCTGGCGCTGGCGGCGGCGGGCGTGCTCGACGGGCGGGTGGCGACGACCCATTGGTCGCGGCAGCGCGACATCGCGCGGCACCCGGACGTCCGGTGGGATCTCGACCGGATCATGGCGGGCGACGGGCGGGTCTGGACCTCGGCCGGGGTGACGACGGGCATCGACCTCGCGCTGCACATCATCCGCGCCGACTGCGGCAAGGCGGCGGCGCTGGCGGTGGCGCGCGAACTGGTGGTGCAACTGCGGCGCACGGGCGGGCAGAGCCAATACGCCATGCATCTGGCCGGGCAATTCACCGACGACGACGCCCTGACCCGGCTCATCGAGGCGGTGCTGGCCGCGCCCGCCCGCGACTGGACGCTCGACACGCTCGGGGCCGAGGCGGGAATGAACCCGCGCACCCTGTCGCGCCGCTTCCGGCAGGCGATGGACATGACCCCCGTCGGCTTCGTCGAACGGACCCGCGTCGACCATGCCCGGGGCCTGCTGCTCGGGGGGCTTGCCGCCAAACGGGTGGCCGTCGACGCGGGCTTCGGCGACCTGCAACGCATGCGCCGCGCTTTCCAGCGACAACTCGGCGTCGGCGTGCGCGACTATGCCGACGCCTTCCGCGACGGGGCCTGAGCGCGAAAATCCAGCCATCCGCACTGGACGTCCGCCGCCCGGCCCCCCACAAAGGCCGCAATCACAGTCAGATGCGAGCACTCCCGATGCGCCACGTCCCCCTTGGCCAGACCGACACGATTTCTGAGATCATGCTCGGCACCATGACCTACGGCACCCAGACCCCCGAAGACGACGCGCACCGCCAGATGGACATGGCCGTCGATGCCGGCGTGACCTGGGTCGACACCGCGCATCTCTACCCGGTCAATCCGATCAGCTCCGAAACCCTGGGGCTGACCGAACAGATCGTGGGCCGCTGGCTGGCCAAGGGCAACTCGGGCAAGATGCGGGTCGCGACCAAGCACCTGGGCGCCGGCGGCTATCTCCCCGGCGGCCAGATCACCGCCGAAACCATCGCCACCTGTATCGACGACAGCCTGACGCGACTCCGGGCCGAGACCATCGACCTCTACCAACTCCACTGGCCCAATCGCGGCAGCTTCCACTTCCGCCAGAACTGGACCTACCGGCCCAAGGGCGGCCGCGACGCGATCCTGCAGAACATGGCCGATTGCATGGGCGCGCTCGAAGACGCGAGCGCCAGCGGCAAGATCCGCGCCTTCGGCCTGTCCAACGAATCGACCTGGGGCATGGACCAATGGCTGACCCTGGCCAGCGGGGACGACGGCGGCGATGGCCCCGCCCGCCCGGTCTCGATCCAGAACGAATATTCGCTGCTCTGCCGTCTGGCCGATACCGACCTGGCCGAGCTGATGGCCTATGAACAGGTGACGATGCTGGCCTTTTCGCCGCTGGCCACGGGCCTGCTGACCGGCAAGTACCAGAACGGCGCGCTGCCCGACGGGTCGCGGCGGGCGATCAACGGCAACCTGGGCGGGCGCTGGTCCGACCGGGTGGAGGGGGCGGTGGCGCTCTACCTCGACCTTGCCGCCGAACATGGGGTCGACCCGGTGCATATGGCGCTGGCCTGGCTGCAAACCCGGCCCTTCGCCTGTTCCGCCATCCTTGGCGCGACCACGACGGCCCAATTGGAGCACGCGCTCAAGGCGCAGGACATGACCCTGTCCGACGAATTGGTCACTGCCATCGACGACGCGAACCGCAGCTATCCCCTGCCCTACTGACCGGCGGGGGTCGACGACGGCAGGTCCAGGTCCATCGCCTTGCGCAGATGCGCACGGGTCGCCGCCTCGAACGCCTCGGGCCAGTCCAGCGCCAGCCGCTCCGACATCTCGCGCGCCAGCGGCAGCAGGATCGCCGCATAGGCCATATAGGCCTCCGTGACTTCGGGCAGGCGCGCGGGCGGCTGCGGCAGAGCCAGAAGCACCGCCATCCGGTCGGGCCGGATCAGCCGCGACAGATGCAGAACGCCGCCCCGGTCGGCCAGCGGGCACTCCTCCTGCATCAACTGGGTCGCCGCATCGCGCAGCAGGTTCAACCCCCAGAGGAGCGTCACCACCTCCTTCCGCCCGGCGCCGAGCGGCAGCAGGCCGATGATGCGGATGATCTCGCGGCTCAGACGGGCGACCCTGGCGGGGTCGGGTTCGGCCGCCGGCAAACTGGCGGGCATCGCCGACCACAGATCCGCCGGATCATGCAACGGCACCAGCAAATCCCGCGCCCGCCGATCAAGCCCCGGCACGACGAACAGATCCACGCGCAGCCAATCTTCGGTGATCGCATTGACCAGCGTACCACCCCAATCGCGCCGATCCCAATGCACGATGGGCAGCGCCGCCCCAAGCGCCGCCTGCCAGGCGCTGCCCACATCGGCCAGCGCATCTGCCTCCGCCACGGCAAGCAAGTCGATATCGCTGAAGGCATCGGCGGCACCGCGCCCGTGACTGCCCGCCAGAAACAGCGCGGTCAGCCCAGGCGTTTCGATCAGACGCTCCAGCGGCGCGATCAGGCGCGCATCGGGGACCGCCCCGAACTCTGTCATGCCCCGAGGGCCGTCAACCACCGTTCCAGCCGCGCCCTGTTCACTCCCAGGTCCGACTGGCCATAGCGAGACCGGCTCCACAGGATCAGGCCCGTCCGCTCTCCGGTCGGGACGGCCTTGACCGTGATCGCATCGGGATAGCCCATCAGCCGGCTGCGCTGCACATAGGTCACCCAGCCTTCATCCGGCGATCCGGCCAGCCTTGTCGTTCCCGGCTCGGCCATGGCGACGGCGTCGAGGCGGGCCATCACGTCCTCCGTGGTTCCGTCCAAGACGACCGCATCCCGGTCGCCGCCGGGCCCGATCATGTAGTCATTGGGCTTGCCGGTGCGTTCGGCCCCCTCGGGGTCGACGTGCCATTCGGCGGCATCCATGGGGGCCAGCCGGACGTATCCCATCCCGGCAATGGCGGCGGCAAGCGCCGCAAGCAAGAGCGTTCGTTTCATCATGTTGTCCTATCTAGCGGGCCTGCGTCGCCTGTCACGCGATCTTTGCCCCGCGACCCTCCGACCCGCAGCACTTGAAGGTCGGCGACATTGGTCCCCGTGCCTCCCGTCATCAACAGGTCGCCCGCCGCCGCCAGCACCGGATAGCTATCGTTGCGCGCCAGCGCGGCCTCTGCGTCCAGTCCCGCCGCCGCGATCCGGCTCAGCGTGCCGTCATCGACCAGGGCCCCCGCCGCATCGGTCGGCCCGTCGCGCCCGTCCGTGCCCCCCGACAGAAAGGCCCAAGGCCGACCCAGATCGCCAAGCGCCAGCGCAACGCGCAACGCCAGCTCCTGATTGCGACCGCCCCGCCCGTCGCCGCGCAGGATCACCGTCGTCTCCCCGCCCCAGAGCGTCAGGCCCGGGCCGCGCCGCGCCACCGCTGCGACCCGTGCGGCGGCGTCCGCCACGTCGCCCTCCAGCGGCACGGGGTCGAGCGTGGCGCCCGGTGCCGCTGCCAGCATCGCCTCTGCCGAAAGGCGGTTCGACCCGATCAGCCGCGTCTCGCCAAGGGGCGTCACCGCCCCACCCGCCTGACCCAGTGCCAGGCGGCAACTCTCCGGAATCCGCTCCCACAGGTCGGACTTGCGCAACAGCTCCACCGCCGCCCCCGGTCCACCCAGAGGTGCGACCGTCGGACCCGAGGCGATGGCCGACAGATCGTCGCCCACCACATCCGACAGGATCAGGGACGTGACCGTCGCCGGGGCCGCCGCGCGGGCCAGCCCGCCCCCCTTCAGGCGGCTCAGGTTCTGTCGCACAAGGTTCATCGCCCGGATATCCAGCCCCGCCGCCAGCAGAAGGCGCGACACCTCCGCCTTGTCGGCGAGGCTCACGCCCGCGACCGGGGCCGCGGCCAGCGCCGACCCCCCGCCCGAGATCAGCGCAAGGCAGGTCTGCCCGGCCCCGAGGGCCCCCACGGCCTCCAGCACCGCCTCACCGGCGGCCAAGGATCCCGCATCGGGCACCGGATGCCCGCCCACCAGCACGTTCGCGCCCGCCACATCCTCGGCGTTCTCGGGGTTGGTCACGATCAGACAGGGGACACCCGGAAAGGCCGCCAGCGCGGCCCGCGCCATCGCGACCCCCGCCTTGCCGATCGACACGATGAGGTCGGGCCGCGCGATCCCCGGTAGCGCGCCGTCGACCGCGCGTCCGGGGTCGGCCCGCCGCACGCCCGCCATGAAGATGTCCGTCAACCCGTCGCGCATGTGGCAGCCCCCGCTCTCTGGCCCGCAGTCCTGCGTCCCATGTGCGCCCTGTCAAGCGGTCGAAAAACGTCCGACGCAGATCCGACGTGGATCACCCGTGCATCATACGTGAAATCCAGCCGGGATTTGCGCGCCCGGCCCGCGCGTTTCAAGGGGGAAATGGTGCGGGTGAAGGGACTCGAACCCCCACGCCTCGCGGCGCCAGAACCTAAATCTGGTGCGTCTACCAATTCCGCCACACCCGCATTCGCTCGCCATAGCATTCTAACATTCAACCCGAAAGGGCCACCAAGAGTCCCCGTGCCCGCCCCGTTCTTGCCCCATTTGGACGCCACCAAAGTGTCAGAGAAAAGACATAGAGAGACAGGATCACTGCCATGACCGTCCAGCTTCGCAAAAACGCCGATACGCTTGCCGCAACCGACGCCGTCCCTGTCGATCTGGCTGGTTTCGCCATCAAGGGTGGCGTCGCCCTGGGCTCGATCATCCTGACCGCACGCGGCGAAGTCGCCGTCGAGGACCTTCGGGTCGGTGACCGGATCATCACCCGCGAACGCGGAATGGCGACCCTGCGCGCGATCACGACCGTGACCTCGCCCGCCTGCACCATCCGCGCCGACAGCCTGGGCCTCGCCCGGCCCGAGCGGGACATCACCGTCGCCGCCGATCAGCATGTCGCCATCCGCGACTGGCGCGCCGATGCCCTCTTCGGCGTCCAGTCCGCCCTCGTGCCCGCCGCACGCCTGGCCGATGGCAAGCAGATCGCCGTTTTCGGCGAGACGCTCGCCTATCAGCTGAACCTCGGCGCCCCCCTGACGATTTACGCCAACGGTCTGGAAACCCCGACGGGTCGCACCGAGAAGGACCTGATCGACCTGACCGCCGACATTTGACCCAAAAGATTTTTGCTTGGTTTCGAACGACCGAAGGCCCGCCCCGTAAAAGGACGGGCCTTCGCTCATTTCGACGGTCCGGTTCGGGACGATTAACGGGTCTGCAACACCCTGTGTGGCAATGATGGGCCTCGGCACGATTCTCCGTGCCAGACGAATGACCGGGGGCTAGGCTGGATGGCACAAGAAGCGAACAATCGCACGAGCAGTGACATGACAGTCGTCTCCCCTCCCTCCGCGCCTTTGGGCGTGCCGGTCCTGCGTGACCATAGCCTCCGCCACGCGCTGCCTTCCGGCAGCCATGTCCTGACCGCACGCGGCGAGACTCTGGTCGAGGCGTTGGTGCCGGGCGACCGGGTCATCACCCGCGACTACGGTATCGTCCCCCTGCGTCGCGTGATCCGGGGGGTAGCGCCGGCGGGGTCGACCATGGTGCTGTTCCCGGCGGGCAGCATGGGATGGGGTCGCCCCGAACGCAATATCCTGCTGCCGCTCGATCAACCCATCGTCCTGCGCGACTGGCGCGCCCGGTCCCTCTTCGGTGCACGCGAAGCGCGGGTGGCGGCGGTGCGTCTGGTCGATGGGGCCATCATCCGGCAGGTGGCCGCCCCTGCGGGGTCGATCTGGTCGCTGATCCTGGACCGCCCTTCGGCGATCTACGTCGATGGCCTCGAAGTGGTGACTGCCTCGAACGCCGCCTGATCGCTCGCCAGCCTGCGCAGGACGGCGGGCAAGGCTTCTGGCAGGTCTTCGGCGATCAATCCCGGACCGAAGGCAAACGCTGCCTCCAGATGCAGCCAGGCGGCCGATGACGCGGCGTGATACGGGGGGACGCCCCGCGACAGAAGCCCGGTGATGATCCCCGCCAACACATCGCCCGACCCTGCCGTCGCCAGCCAAGGGGCCGCACGATCATAGGCGGCGGAATTGACGGCTGCCTTGCCATTCGGGTCAGCGATCACCGTATCCGGTCCCTTGAACAGAACGGTGCATCCCGCCCGCGCCGCCGCATCGCGGGTCGCATCGACCTTGGAATAGGCGGGGCCGGACATCGCCGGGGCCTTCAGACGCGCTGCGATGTCGGGAAAAAGCCGTGCGAATTCGCCGCCATGAGGGGTGAGCACGCACTTGGAATGCAGCAAGGAAAAGGGATCGTCCCGCCCCGCGAGAACCGTCAGCGCGTCGGCGTCCAGAACGACCTGTCGCCCCGACGCCAAAGCCACGTCGAGAAGCGCGGAGACGCGTGCCGAGACGCCCATGCCGGGGCCAAGGCACAAGGCATTGATGCGGTCATCCTCCAGCATGGCTGCCAAGGCTTCGGCGTTGTCGTACCGCCGCAGCATCACCGCCGTCAACTGCGCCGCGCATTCCATCATCGCCGCGCCGGGCGCCGCGCAGGTCACCAGCCCTGCCCCGATCCGCAGCGCCGCGCGGGCCGCAAGCCGCGCCGCTCCGGTGCGACCCATGCCGCCGGTCAGGATCAGGGCGTGGCCGTGGTCGTATTTGTGGCCGTCGTTCCGTTTCGAGAATATTGGGCTCAGCGCGCGAACCTGCACCGCATGGACGATTTCGCGTTCGGCGAAGAACCCTGCACGTCCGGCAATTTCTCGGGAGAGCTGAAGGTCGACGACGACAACTTTTGATGCCCGTTCCAGATCACCACATGCATGTCCGACCTTTCGGTGCCCGAATGCGATGACAAGGGCAGGATGGAATGCTTGCCCGTCTTCCCCAAGGACTCTGCCACTGTCCAGATCACAGCCACTCGGCGCATCAAGCGAGACAACGAACTGCTGTGAAAAGCAGCTCAATGTCCGAAACAGAGATGCCTCAAGGGGACGCGAAAGGCCGCTGCCAAAAACTGCATCGATCGTCAAATCCGGAAAACGTTCTATCGCATCCGGTGCGTCCCCAAGCGGCAGCACCTTCCCCAACTCGCACCACCGCTCGTAATTCACCCGTGCGTCCGGGGGCAGCCGCTCGGCATCCCCATAGAGAAACACCTCCACGTCCCAACCCTTGCCCGCCAACACCCGCGCCACGACGAAGCCGTCGCCGCCATTGTTGCCCGGCCCGCAGAGCACCACGGCGCGTCCCGGCGCGGCGGCCATTTCGGGCCATTCCGCGAAGATGGCGTCCACCGCACCCACGCCTGCGCGCTCCATCAGCTCCAGTCCGGTGACCCTGCCAGAGTCGATTGCGGCCTGCTCAAGGGCCCGCATCTGGGCGGCTGTCAGCAGCAGATTGCTCATATCTTTTCCAATCGCCTTTTTTTTAATCTCTGCGACTAAAATTTAGCCGCTCGCCCCGGATTCAGGGCGCGGCATCCCACCGGATACAGCCTATGCGATTGTCCGCCCCCGTCCAGACTGCGAAGTGACCACAACGTCGCCGGGAGGAGCAGTCGAATGAAGAAGATCGAGGCTATCATCAAGCCGTTCAAACTGGACGAAGTGAAAGAAGCGCTTCAGGAGATCGGGATCCAGGGCCTGTCCGTGACCGAGGTCAAGGGCTTCGGACGGCAGAAGGGCCACACCGAACTCTACCGCGGCGCGGAATACGTCGTCGACTTCCTCCCGAAAGTGAAAATCGAAGTCGTTCTGGCCGACGATATGGTCGACACAGCCGTCGAAGCCATCATCGCCGCCGCCCGGACCGACAAGATCGGCGACGGAAAGATTTTCGTCTCCTCCGTCGATCAAGCCATCCGCATCCGGACCGGCGAGATGGGCGAAGACGCGATCTGACCCTCCCCCCCGAAAACCCAAGACAAGCATATCAAACGAAAGGGATCTTCATGGCAAACGCCCTGACCAAGCTCATCAAGGACGAGGAAGTCGAATACGTCGACATCCGCTTCACCGACCCGCGCGGCAAGTTGCAGCACGTGACCGTCGTCGCCGACCTGGTGGACGAGGACTTCATCGAGGAAGGCTTCATGTTCGACGGCTCGTCGATCGCCGGCTGGAAGTCCATCGAAGCCTCGGACATGAAGCTGATGCTCGATGTCGACAGCGCCTACATCGACCCCTTCTATGCCGAAAAGACCGTCTGCGTGCATTGCAACGTGGTCGAGCCGGACACCGGCGAAAGCTATGAGCGTGATCCGCGCGGCACCGCCGTGAAGGCCGAGGCCTATCTGAAATCCTCGGGTATCGGCGACGCGTTCTATTGCGGTCCCGAAGCGGAATTCTTCATCTTCGACGACGTCCGCTATTCGAACACCATGAACAAGGTCAGCTTCGAGGTCGACGCGGCCGACGCCGCCTGGAACTCGGGCACCGAGTACGAAATGGGCAACATGGGCCACCGTCCGGGCGTCAAGGGCGGCTACTTCCCCGTGAACCCGACCGACGCCGCCCAGGACCTGCGGTCCGAGATGCTCTCGACCATGAAGCGCATGGGCATGAAGGTCGACAAGCACCACCACGAGGTCGCGTCCTGCCAGCACGAACTGGGCCTGATCTTCGGCACGCTGACCAAGCAGGCCGACGAGATCCAGAAATACAAATACGTCATCCACAACGTGGCCCATGCCTACGGCAAGTCGGCCACCTTCATGCCCAAGCCCATTGCGGGCGACAATGGCACCGGGATGCACGTGAACATGTCGATCTGGAAGGACGGCAAGCCGCTGTTCGCGGGCGACCAATACGCCGATCTGTCGTTGGAAGCGCTGTATTTCATCGGCGGCATCCTCAAGCACGCCAAGGCGCTCAACGCCTTCACGAACCCCGGGACCAACAGCTACAAGCGCCTGATCCCCGGTTTCGAAGCCCCCGTTTTGCGCGCCTATTCGGCCCGCAACCGCTCGGGCTGCGTCCGGATCCCATGGACGGAATCGCCCAAGGCCAAGCGCGTCGAGGCCCGTTTCCCCGATCCGTCGGCGAACCCCTACCTGTGCTTTGCCGCCCTGCTGATGGCCGGCCTGGACGGGATCAAGAACAAGACCCACCCCGGCGAGCCGTCGGACAAGGATCTCTACGACCTGCCCGCCGAAGAGCTGGCCGCGATCCCGACGGTCTGCGGTTCGCTGCGCGAAGCACTGGACGAGCTGGAGAAGGATCACGAGTTCCTGCTGGCCGGCGACGTGTTCACCAAGGACCAGATCGAGGGCTACATGGCGCTCAAGTGGAATGAGGTTTACGCCTACGAGCATACGCCCCACCCGATCGAGTACCAGATGTACTACTCCTGCTGAGGCAGGCCCGGGCCAGACGCCCGGATCGAAAACACCAGAAGCGGGCGTCCCTTGGGGCGCCCGTTTCGCATTCCCGTGTGCGGTCGCCTGTGCCGGACCGGTCCCAATCATGTGACTCGGAGAATTCACCGAATGGGCCTATCCTGTGCTGGCCCGCCCCTGCGGCGGCCTCAGCACCCAAAGGGAGACCGGACATGACCCCGAGAATTCTGGCCACGGCGTTCGCCGTCAGCCTTGCATTGCCCGGATGGGCCCAGGACACGCCCGCGCCCGAAGGCGCGATGGTCTATTTCGTCAACCTGGAGGATGGCGCGACCGTGACGTCGCCCGTGACGGTGATCTTCGGCCTGTCGGGCATGGGCGTGGCCCCCGCCGGAACGGAAAAGGAGAACACTGGACACCATCACCTGCTTATCGACCGGCCCGCCTTCGGATCGGAGGATCCCGAGGAGTTGGACTTCGGCATCCCTGCCGACGACAACCACGTGCATTTCGGCGGTGGCCAGACCGAGACGACGCTGGACCTGCCGCCGGGCGAGCATACGCTGCAACTGGTTCTGGGCGATCTCAACCATGTGGTTCATGCGACGCCGGTGGCGTCCGATGTGATCACGATCATCGTGGAATAGCGGGGCGGGCGGCGGCAAAGGGCGTCTTTTGTCGCCCTCGGGGGCTGGCCACTGCCGCGGCCCTGCGGCACTCTGGGTCCACACAACGACCCGAGAGACCATGCGCCATTTCCTGATTGCCACCGCCCTGATCCTGCCCTCGCCCGTTCTGGCCCAAGGGATCGTGCCCCAGGATGGCACCTGGACGTCCACGGCCGAGGTGACCGGGTTTTCCGACGCCTGCCCCGACGAAATCCAGCCGATCCTCGACCAGATGTCGGCGGCCTTCGACCAGACGGAGGAACACCAGATCGTGTGGGACGGCACGTTCGATCCGAACACCTTGCCCGGAAATTCCGGTGACGGGATCGTCTGGACGCAAGTGACCGACACCGATTGGACCGGCCTTCTGGCGCCGGCCGAAATGGGCACGACGCTGGCCGATGTGACCATGGGCATCAGAGGCCCCGACCGTATCGAGAGCGAGATCGAGATGTATGTCGGCGCGCTTTTGGCGGCGCGGGGTATGGCATTGTCGGGCCTCGACGACTGCACCGCCCGGATCGCGATGAACTGGACGGCGGGCGACTAGATCCGCGCCCGAACCCGACCGGGACGTGTCGCAAATCAACCTCGGACGGCCAACCGGGCGCGCTAAGACATGGGCAATGTGAGGGAGGACGACGATGGCAACCTATCTGAAAAAGGCGACCCAGACCGCAGAGACGGCGGCGGCCGACGTCAGCCAGACCGTGTCGGCAATGCTGGCCGAGATCGAGGCGGGCGGGGACGCGGCGGCCCTCGCCTGGTCCGAAAAGCTGGACGGCACCACTGGGCATCCGGTGCTGACGCGCGCCCAGATCGACGCCGCCTCGGCCCAGTTGAGCGATGAGACGCGCCGCGACATCGCCTTCGCCCGCGATAACGTCCGCCGCTTTGCCGAAGCGCAGCGCGCTACCCTGTCCCAGATGGAGCTGGAAGTCGTACCGGGCCTTGTCGCAGGCCAGAAGGTCATCCCGGTCAGCGCGGCCGGCGCCTATGTGCCGGGCGGGCGCTATGCCCATGTGGCCAGCGCGATCATGACCGTGACGACCGCCAAGGTCGCGGGCGTGTCGCATATCACCGTCGCCTCGCCCCCGCGCAAGGGCGGCGGGATCGACCCGGCCATCGCCTATGCCGCCGATATCTGCGGCGCCGACACCATCCTGGCCATGGGCGGCGTTCAGGGGATCGCGGCCATGACCTTCGGCCTGTTCGACACGCCCGAGGCGGCGGTTCTGGTCGGGCCGGGCAACCAGTTCGTCGCCGAAGCCAAGCGCCTGCTCTTTGGACGGGTGGGCATCGACATGGTGGCCGGTCCGACCGACAGCCTGATCCTGGCCGATGGCACGGCGGATGCCGAAGTCGTGGCCGTCGATCTGGTCAGCCAGGCCGAGCATGGCTGGAACTCTCCGGTCTGGCTTGTCACCGACGACGAAGCCTTGGCCCGCGCCGTGATGGACCGGATGGATGCGCTGATCGCCGACCTGCCCTCGCCCAATCGCGAAAGCGCCGAAGCCGCGTGGCGGGACTTCGGCGAGGTGATCCTCTGTGATGACCGCGAGGAAATGGCCGCGATATCCGACAGTTACGCGCCCGAACACCTGACCGTTCAGGCCAATGATCTGGGTTGGTGGCTTGAGCGGCTGACCTGCTACGGAAGCCTGTTCCTGGGCGAGGAAGTGACCGTCACCTATGGCGACAAGGCCAGCGGCACCAACCACGTGCTGCCGACCAGCGGCGCGGCGCGCTATACCGGCGGGCTGTCGGTGCACAAGTTCCTCAAGATCGTCACCTGGCAACGCGCGACCCGCGACGGCGCGCGGCCCGTGGCCGAAGCCAGCGCCCGGATCAGCCGGATAGAGGGAATGGAAGGTCACGCCCGCGCCGCCGACGTCCGGCTGCGAAAATACGGCCAGATGTAGCGGGCCACCGGCGGGCGCGCGCGCTCACATCCTGAGCCGCGCGCCCGTCGGGTCATACATCGGGCGGAACGACACATCCGCCCCGATCCGCCGCCCCGCCACCTCGATCTGATAGGTCGAGGCGAGGCAGTCGCCCACGCTTTCCCCCGCGCAGGGCACATAGCCAAGGCCGATGGCCGCCCCCAGACTATGACCATAGGCGCCCGAACAGATGTGCCCGACGATATGGCCGTCCCGCAAGATCGGCTCGTTATGATAGAGCATCGCGTCTGGATCGTGCAGCCGGAACTGGAACAGACGTCGCCGCAGCCCCTCTTCGCGGCGACGCAGGACGGCCTCGCGCCCGATGAAATCGCCGGGCGCGTCGGTCTTGACGGCAAAGCCCAGACCCGCCTCCAGCACGTGATCGGCGGGGGTGATGTCGTGGCCCATGTGGCGGAACGCCCGCTCGATCCGGCAGCTATCCATCGTGTGCAGGCCGACGGGGCGCGCCCCGGTATCGGCCCAGATCAGCGTGTCGAGCACATGGGCCGCCATGTCGGACGGGACATAGACCTCCCACCCCAGTTCCCCCACGTAAGACACGCGGTGCGCCCGCGCGATGCCCATTCCGATGTCGATGTCGCGCGCCGTGCCGAAGGGGAAGGCGTCGTTGCTGAAGTCCGCCGGGCTGATCGCCCGCAGGGCGGCGCGCGACCCCGGGCCCATGACGGCCAGAACCGCCTCGCCCGCCGTCACATCGGTCAGGAAGATCGCCTCGTCCGGCTCCATGTGGCGGCGCAGCCAGGCCATGTCCCGGACCGGTGTCGCGGCGGGTGTCACCATCAGGAAGCTGTGTTCCGACAGACGCGTGACGGTCACATCCGCCTCGACCCCGCCGCGGGAATTGAGCATCTGGGTATAGACGATCCGCCCCGTCTCGACCGACAGGTTGCCGCCGCAGAGCCGGTTCAGGAAGGCCTCGGCCTGCCGTCCGTCGATCTTGATCTTGCCGAAGGACGACATGTCGTAGAAGCCGCAGCCTTCGCGGATATGGGCGTGTTCCCGGGCCGCATTGGCAAACCAATTGGGTTTGCCCCAGGTGTCGTCATAGGCGCGGGGCTGGTCGTCGGCGGCGAACCAATTGGCCCGTTCCCATCCCGCCAGCTCGCCGAAGACCGCGCCAAGATCAGCAAGCTGGTCGTGGAACGGCGACCGCCGGATGCCGCGCGCCGTCTCCTTCTGTCGGAAGGGCCAGTGGTCGGCATAGAGCAGGCCCAGGCTTTCGGTCGCACGCTCCCTCAGGTAGCGGCGGTTGCGCTGGAACGTCTGGTTGCGGGCGATGTCCACGTCCATCAGGTCGAACGGCATCTCCGCGTCGTCCATCCACTGGGCCAGCGCCATGCCCGCCCCGCCGGCCGACTGGATGCCGATGGAATTGAACCCGGCCGCAACCCAGAGGTTCGGCACCTCGGGTGACGGACCAAGGTGATAGGCATCGTCGGGGGTAAAGCTTTCGGGGCCATTGAAAAAGGTGTGGATGCCCGCCTCGGCCAGCATGGGCACCCGTTCGATTGCCTTGGCCAGGATCGGTTCGAAATGGTCGAAGTCCTCGGGCAGCTGGTCGAATTCGAAGGTCTCGGGGATGCCGTCCATGCCCCAGGGTTTGGCGCGGGGTTCGAACGCGCCCAGAAGGATTTTCCCTGCGTCTTCCTTGTAATAGGCGCATTCGTCCGGCACCCGCAGCACCGGTAGGCGGGTCAGGCCGGGAATGGCCTCGGTCACGATATAGAAGTGTTCGCAGGCATGAAGCGGCACGTTGACGCCCGCCATCCGGCCCACCTCGTGCGCCCACATGCCTGCGCAATTGATGACGTGATCGGCGTCGATCCGACCCGCCTCGCCCGTCTCTGCCTGCCAGGTCACGGCGCGGGCGGTGCGGCTCGCAACATCGATGCCGGTGACGCGGATGCCTTCGATGATCTGCGCGCCCCGTTGACGCGCGCCCCGGGCCAGCGCCAGCGCGATGTTGGCCGGATCGCCTTGCCCGTCCAGCGGCAGCCAGACGCCGCCCTGCACCCCATCGAGGTTCAGGGCCGGATATTTCTCGGCCACCTCGGCGGGCGACAACTCTGCCACCTCCACCCCGAAGGCCCGCGCCATGGAGGCATTGCGCAGCAACTCCTCCTGCCGCGCCGCCGTCAGCGCGACCGAGACGGAGCCGCATTGCCGCAGGCCGGTCGCCACGCCAGTCTCGGCCTCGAGCCGGGCATACAGATCGGCGGAATACTTGGCCAATCGCGTGGCCGTCGCCGAGGACCGCAGTTGCGCGATCAGCCCCGCCGCGTGCCACGTCGTGCCCGAGGTCAGCCGTTTGCGCTCCAGCAGGACGACATCGGTCCAGCCCAGTCTCGTCAGATGGTAGGCCACCGAACAGCCAATGACCCCGCCGCCGATGATGACGGCGCGGGCGCTCGCGGGAATGGCCTGCGTCATGCGCGGATCCGATCGTTGGCCGCGTCCCAGAGGGGGCGGTCGGGGTGAACCAGTGCCGGGACGCGACGGCCAAAGATATCGACCTCCACCGACGTTCCCGGCGGGGCCTTGGCACGGTCGAGCATGGCCAGGGCCACGGGCTTGCCCACGCGGCATCCGAAGGCGGCGGATGTTATTTCGCCCACCCGGACATCGCCCAGCCAGACGTTGGACATGGGCCGGGGGTCGTATTCCGTATCCTCCAGCGTCAGCACGGCCAGCGCCCGGGCCGGATCGTCGCCCCGACGTTCCGCCCAGATGAAACGGTCGGCCCCGACCTCGCGCAGGGTATAGCCGGGCGACAGGTCGCTGCCCCAGGCCCGATAGGCCTTTTCGATCCGCATGGAGTCGAGCGCCCACATCCCGAAAGGCGCCGCCCCGGCGGCCAGAAGGCCCGCGTGGATCGCCGGGATCGCCGCCACGGGCGCGTGGATTTCCCACCCGAGTTCGCCAGCAAAGCTGACCCGCTGCAGACAGATGTCATGGCCCGGCATCGACGCGCGCTGCACCGACAACCACGGCAAGGTCAGGTCGCCGTCGGTCAGCGGGGCCAGCACGTCGCGCGCGCGGGGCCCCGTGACCAGCAGGCAGGACATATCCTCGCTCCGGTCGGTCAGGATCAGGCCCGGCGGCAGTTGGTGCCGGAGCAGGTCGAGGTCGTGGTCGCGGGCGATGGCGGCGGTCACCAGCGTGATGTCATCCGCGCCCCATCTGGCCACCGACATCTCGGTCTTGAAGCGACCCGTCGGCCCCTCGAAATAGGCGAGCGTCATGCGGCCCACGGGCGGCAGTCTGCCCGCGATCAGATTGCCCAACCAATCGGCCGCCGCCGTCCCCGACAGATCGAAGCGCGAAAACCCGCAAAGGTCGAGGACACCGCAACCCTGCGTTACGGCGGCGACCTCTTCGGCCACCCGCGCCTGCCACGGCCCGTCGCGCCGCCAGGTCTGCGTCGCCTCGAACGACAGGTCGTCGCCGGGTTTGGCGAACCAGTTCGCCCGTTCCCACCCGCCATAGCTGCCCATGACGGCGCCCATTTCGATCAGGCGGTCATGGATCGGCGAGGTCAGCTGACCAGCCCCGGCGGGCCAGCGCATGTGCGGGAAGTGCATCGCGTATTCGTGGCCGTAAACCTCCTCGGCCTTGGCCCTGGCATAGGCCGGGTTCGACGCGAACCGACCGAAGCGGCGCGGATCGACATCCCAGCAATCCCAGTCGGTCGCGCCCCTGGTGACCCAATCGGCCAACACCTTGCCTGCGCCCCCGGCTTGCGCGATGCCGAAGGTGAAGACATTGGCGTCAAAGGCATTCCGCACCCCCGGCATCGGCCCGATCAGGGGCAGGCCGTCGGGCGTATAGGGGATCGGCCCGTTGATGACGCTGCTCACCCCGGCGGTCGCCAGGGCGGGCACCCGCGCCATCGCGTCGGCGATGTAATCCTCCAGCCGGTCGAGGTCGTCCTGCCAGAGCTGAAAGCTGAAATCCTCGGGCATGTCGCCGATCGTCCACATGGAGACGCAGTCGCGCTCATAGGGGCCGAGGTTCAGGCCGGTCTTCTCCTGCCGCAGGTAATAGGACACGTCCGGATCGCGCAGAAGCGGCAGCTTGCCGTCACGGGTTCGAGCGTCCTCCTCGATCGCGGGGATCGGCTCGGTCAGAAGGTACTGATGCGACATCACCGCCATGGGCAGCGGGGGCCGCCCAAAGGGTTCGAACCATTCGGCCACCCGCGCGGCGTAATATCCGGCGGCATTCACCACGACGTCGCAGGCGATATCGCCCTTGTCTGTCTGGACGATCCATCCGTCGCCGTCGCGGCTCACGCCGGTTGCGGGCGTGTGGCGCAGGATCGTCGCGCCCAGATTGCGCGCCCCCCGGGCCAGCGCCTGGGTCAGTTGGGCGGGGTCGATGTCCCCGTCCTCCGGGTCCCATTGACCGCCGACAAGGTCATGGGTCTGAACCAGCGGGTGCAGCGCCCGCATGCGGTCGTTGTTGACCATCTCCATCCGCAGACCCTGTGCCACGCCCATGGCGCGCACATGCTCGAATTCCTGCATCCGCGCCGCGCTGTGGGCCAGCCGCAGCGCCCCCGACACGTGGTAGTTGATGGGATAGTCGACCGCTTCGGCCAGCCCGCGATAGAGGGCGGTGGAATAGCTTTGAATGTTCATCACCGCCCAGGACGTCGCGAAGTTCGGGCAATTGCCCGCCGCGTGCCATGTCGACCCGGCCGTCAGCTCGTTGCGCTCCAGCAGGACGCAATCGGTCCAGCCGGCCAGCGCAAGGTGATAGAGGGAGGAGACGCCGACCGCGCCCCCGCCGATGATGACGACCCTGGTCCTGTCGGGAATGCTCATACGGACTGCCTCCACAGCGGTGGCCCGTTCGGGCCGTGACATCGGGACACCACGTGGGGCGCTTCCGGGTTCCGGGTGCGGGGTCCTGATGGGCGAAGCGTCCGCCACCCCCGACTTTCGATCAAGGGGGCGCGGCTTTCTGGCCATAGGATTCGTGGCCGACCTAGGTCCAGATGCCATGACGCTTGGAATGGACCCTGCCCCGGGCTAGGCATTCGCTGTCCAGATATCCGTCACAGCAATCTCCGGAGGCCCTTCTTGCCCGATATTCTTGTCCTGAACGGCCCCAACCTGAACCTTCTGGGCAAGCGCGAGCCGGAAATCTACGGCTCCGAAACCCTGGCCGATGTGGAAGCCGCCTGTCGCGCGCTGAACCTGGGCGACCTGACGTTTCGGCAATCCAACCACGAGGGCCAGCTGGTCGACTGGATCCAGGAGGCCCGGGGCACACGCGATGCCATCGTCATCAACCCCGGGGCCTACAGCCACACGTCCATCGCCATTCTGGACGCCCTCAACGCATTCGAAGGGCGGGTGGTCGAGGTCCATATCTCCAACATCCACAAGCGGGAGGCGTTCCGGCACCACTCCTATGTCTCTGCCCGCGCGAATGCCGTGATCGCGGGTCTGGGGACCGAGGGCTATGCCGCCGCCCTGCGTTGGCTGGCGCGGTGACCATCGACCTGGCCACGCTTGCGGGGTGCATCGCCGCCCTGCCCGCCGGTCGCCGGGTCGTGGCGCTGGCCGGGCCGCCGGCCGCCGGGAAATCCACCACGGCCGAGGCGTTGGCCCGGTCGGTCACCGAACTCGGGCGCCCCGCGCAAGTGGTGCCGATGGACGGGTTTCATCTGGACAATGCCGCGCTGGACGCGCTTGGGCTGCGCGCCCGAAAGGGGGCCCCGGAAACCTTCGACGCCGCGGGATTGATCCGTCTGGTCGCCGCGTTGCGGGCGGGCGGCGCCGTTGCCTATCCGACCTTCGACCGGGCGGCGGATGCGACGGTGCCCGACGGCGGACAGTTCGCCGCCGACATCGCGCTGGTCGAGGGGAACTACCTGCTGCTGGACGAAGACCCCTGGCGCGATCTGCATCCGATGTGGGACCTGTCGGTGATGATCGACGTCTCCGAGGCCACGCTGCGGGACCGCCTGATCGACCGCTGGACAGGCCACGGCTTTGCCCCCGACGCTGCCCTGGCCAAGGCCGAGGGCAACGACCTGCCCAATGCGCGCCGGGTGTTGCGCGACTCGATCACGCCAGATCTGCGCCTCTCGACCGCTGGAGAGACCCCATGACCGAAGATGCGCTGCGCGACTGGTGGAAGACCGCCATCATCGACATGGAACCAGGCCGGATCGCCTTTCGCGGCCACCCCGTGCAGGACCTGATCGGCAACGTGACCTTTCCCCAGATGATCTGGCTGATGGTGCGCGGCGACCTGCCCGACGCGGCTCAGGCCCACCTGTTCGAGGCCGCTTTGGTGGCCGCCGTCGACCATGGCCCGCAGGCCCCGTCGATTGCCGCCGCGCGAATGGCGGCCACCTGCGGGGTCGGGCTGCAATCGGCCATGGCGACCGGCCTCAACATGCTGGGCGATGTGCATGGCGGCGCGGGCGCGCAATGTGCCGCGCTGATGTATGATATCGCGGAGCGCGCGGGGCCGATGGATGCGGCGGTCAAGGCCGGTCTGGCCGAGTGGCGCGCCACCCACGGCAAGATGATCCCCGGTTTCGGCCACCGCTTTCACAAGCCCGTCGACCCGCGCGCGCCCCGCCTGATGGCCCTGGTCGAGGCGGCCGCAGCCGAGGGCACCGTCAGCGGCGATTTCGCCCGGATCGGTCAGGCCGTGCAACGCCAGATCGGGGCCGACCGGGGCACGCCGATTGCGATGAACATCGACGGGGCGACGGCGGTGATCTTCTGTGAGTTGGGCTTCCCGGCGCCGTTGTCGCGCGGGCTCTTCGCGCTCAGCCGGTCGGTCGGATTGCTGGCCCATGCCTGGGAGCAGACCGAACAGGGCGGGCGAAACAAGGGGCCGATGCCGCCCGCGATCCTGCCACGCTATTCCGGCTGAGCCCGCGCCCAATCAAGGACGGAGGAGCGCATGAGAGACACCAGTTCGACCTGACTGGTGACGTCGAGTTTCTCGAAGATCCGCTTGAGATGCGTGCGCAGCGTGTTGATCGAGATGCCGAGCGCCTCGGCCACGTCGGAGGTGGGCAGGCCGTCGGCCAGAAGGGTCGCGACCTCGGCCTCTTTCTGGGTCAGGCCCAGGGCGAAGGCCACAAGGTCCAGCCGCTCGGCCCGGGTATCCGCCTGCAACCCCTGCCCGGACGACAGGGCCAGCACGCCCGAGGCCCCGCCCCGCTGCAACGCCGTCTGGCGCAGCGCACGGGGCCGGAAATAGAACCCCGCCGGTCGCCCGTCGATCATCAACACCGCCTCGCGGCGCCCCTCGCGCGTCTGGTCGCGGAACGCGCGCGGCAAGGCGTCACGAAGCGGCACATCCCCGAAAAGCCGGGTCGCGGCACGGGCGAAGCTGTCGTTGCGATAGCTGATCTCGAAGGCGTCATCGACCACGGCCAGCCCCAGATCGAACCGCTCCAGCACGTTCTGCATGACCGACCCGATGGCCGCCGTCTGCATGATCTGTCGGTTCAGACGATAGGACCGGTCCCAATGGGGCATCAGCGCCGTCAGCAGCTTTTCCAGCTGGTCGGGGTTGCCCTCGTCCTCGGGCCCCGACAGGCCGTGGACCAGACGGTAGAGCATCTCGACCCACCGGGATTCGTCGTCGATGGCGGTATAGCAAAGCTCCACCAGTTCATCGGCTTCGATCGGGCCGTCGCGCCCACCAACGGTCATCAGCACGTCCGAGGCGACGCTGGCCATGTCGCCCTCGTCCACCGGAGCGCTGTCGCCCGCCTCGCCCCGTGCCCAGGCGTCGACTCGTGCGGCGACGTTCAGCCGCGCCTCCTCCAGGAAAAAGCCGGACCGCCCGCCCTCGACCCTGTCGACCGACACGCTGGACGCCCCCGCCGCGCGCAATTCGGCCAGCATGGGGGCGATGAAGCGACCGTTGGACACCATCGGATCGTTGCCGCCCGACAAGAGCAGGATCTCGGTCCCCGGCGCGATGCGGGCCTGGCGCAGCCGGGTCCAGGCGGCCTCGTAGCCGCGGAAAATCTCGTGCCAGTAGCCCAGGGTCGGGACGGGCCAGGCCAGATGGTCGGCGGCCAGCGCCTCGGCCACCTTCGGGTCGCCGGTGACCGCCGCCGTCAGGCCGCCGCGCGTCTTCAATTGCGCACCCAGAAAGGAATAGACCGTGTGCAGCGTCTTTTCGTCCGGTCGGTCGGGCGCGTGCAGCATCATCCGCGCCTTGACATAGCTGCGCGCCAGAACGTGAATCGCCCGCTGGTTCGGGGGCGGTGAAATCAGGACGATGCGCCGGGCAAGGTCAGGCCGAAGGTGCAGCAAATCGAGCGTCAGCAGGGCCGAGATGTTCGGCGCCACGATCAGGCGTTTGTCCCAGGGCACCCCGTCGAAGGTCGCGTCCAGATGGGCGGCCAGATCGTCGCGCATCCCCTCCCATCCGCTGCCCGGCTCCAGATGGCCCAGGGCACAGCCCCGCCCCGTCGACCGCCCGTGCCCCCGGAAGTCGCCCAGATGGGTGGTCCAGCCACGATTCGTCAGGCCTTGCGCAAAGGGCAGCATGTTGCCGGAATGAGTGGGCTGGCTGTGCCCGACGAAGGCCACGCCGTCGCCCGCGCCCGGCAAGGCACGGTGCATCAGGGGCGTTCCATCCCGCGACACGACTGTCTTGCTGGCGATTTCCGACACGACACAACCCCGTCCCGCCCATGGGCAATGGGCGGAGGACAGATTGCAACGGTGACCCGGGGATGAAAAGCCCTGAAGTCAATGAATTACGCCGAAGTGAATGGAATGGGTGCCGTGCCGGACGCGGCATCCCCCCAACTGGGGGGATCAACCCTCGGGATAGAGAAATACCCCCTTCACCCATCCGGTGCCCGCCGCGCCCGCGTCGATCTGACACCAGGTCGCGGCCAAGATGGAGAGCTTTACGGAAACGTCGCCGGTCTCGAACCCGATGTTGTCGACGTCGGGCTGGCAATTGTTGATCAGCAGACCCCGCGCCAGACGGTCGATCTGACCCGTGGCGGGGGCCGCCACCTCGGGCGCGGAGCGCAGGACCAGATCGCTGCCCGCCGGGATATTGTGCAGTGCGAAGGTCGTGCCGTAGACGCCGAAGGCCGGCACATCCCCCGCGCGCCAGTCGCCGTCGCCGACAGGCACGAGTGTCACGTCGATGATGTCACCGGCCAGGGACAGTGTCCCCGTCGGGTTTTCGGCCGCCGTGCCCGGGTTGGCGACGACCATCCGCCCGAGGGCCTGTTCAGAGGAGCCATCGGCGAACAGCGTCACCGCAATTTCGAGCGTCGCCTGTGTCTCGGCGCGGACCATGTAGAAGGTTTCGGCCACGGCACTCGTGAAAGCCCCGGTGTCCATTTCGCCCGTCGCAGTCAGTTTCCCGCTGGCGTCGCGCGCAAATTCGATGACGCCGACGGGATAGCTCGTCTCGTCGTGGATAGCCCAGGTTTCCGCAAGCCAGCTGTCGCCGTTCCGCATCGGGGCCGCTTCCGGCGCGGCGCCGGGCCTGCGCCGTGCCACGTCGCGGTTGTCGAGGTCGGGGTTGTAGGGGTCGAGGAAGCCTGCCCGGTCGAACACGCCGCGCCATTCCTCGGGGCTGGCGATGAGGGGGCCGAAGCGCCCGCCCTGGCAGGCGGCGACGTCACAGACATGGGGCGAGCGGGTGAGGTAGCCCTGATAATCGACGCCCCGACGCGGGTGGACCAACCCGGCGAAATAGGCATCCTTCCCGCCGCCGAAGCCCATGCGCAGGATATGCGTGTCCTGGCTGTTGGGAAGGCGGAAGGCGACGAAACCTTCCTCTCCGGTCGAGGTTTCGAAGAGAACGCCCTCGACCTCCAGGATGACCGTGCCCTGCCCCGCATAGGTCAGGATTTCCGCGCAAAGATCGACATGCATGACCTCGGGACACTCCGACAATCCGAGAACCTGCATCTGCATGTTCACGAGACCCGTGGTGCCGCCATCAAGGTGATCGATATCGAGCGTGATCGACGCGAAACCATCAAGGCCGGTCAGCTCATAGCTGCCGTACCAGAACCCCAATTCGGACGGCTCGGGGTCGGCAAAGGGGTTCGGCTCCCAGTTGATTTCCGGCAGGATCCCGCCCTCCGCCTCGAAGAAGGCGAACTGGCGGATCATGGCCTGTTCGGACCCCGTCGCTTGCGTGGGCCAGCCCTCGGCGCCGTTGGCAAAACGCAGCCCATCGGGGGTTTCGGTGTCGCGGGTGGCGGCCCATCTGCGCGAGGGGTCAAAGATCTCGACCCCCCAACTCCAATTGCCGTCGAACTTGCGGTCGCCATCGTGGCGGAATTCGAGAAGACCCCACCGACCGTCGGTATAGACAAAGACACCCCGGACCCGGCTGTTGTCTGCCGAGACGCGCGCCTCGATCACGCCGCGGTCGGCATAGTCGCCCCAGACACGCCCGCCGTCCTGCACCAGACGAAGCTGGCCGAAAGAGCTGTCCCAGTTGCCGGACCAATCCTGCGCCGTGGCGACTCCCGACAACAGGATCAGACCAGCAAGGAAGGAGAATATGGATCGCAACATCATCGCGTCCTTTCGTCAGTCAGAGGTCAGGGTGCCGTCATCGGCATAGGAAAAGTTCGGGCCCGCGATGCTCCGCTGGATCATCTTGCGGGTCTCGATGGGCCGCAGACCCGCACCGGGCCGCACGCAGGCATAGAACAGAAGGCAATTCTGTCCCGCGCCGTCGCACATCAGCACATCATCGCCGCCCGCCGCATCGAAGGTCATCAGGCGGGTTTCGCGCGGATCGGTCGGCGCGTCGGGATAGCCCGTGGCCATTTCGCAGATGGTGGTGTCGTTGTCGCCCGCGCGGCAATTGCCATGGCCCGTGGTGGTCCAGCTTTCGTCGACGGGCGACGCGCGCCGCATCACCATCAAGCCGTCCGGGAACATGGCGGTCGGTTGCGTGCGGCAGATGTCTTCGCCCAACTGGGATCGTGCGACGGGGACCTGCGGCTCGGGGAAGATCGCGAAGAGGCCGACGGGGATCACCCCCGACTCCCGATTGCCGCCCGTCGACGGGACCGCGCCTGCGGCGGGGGCGAAGTCGTCGGCCGAGGGGGCAAGGCCGGTGCCCGACCCGCCGCCCGACGCCGCGAAATCCGAGGCAGCGGGCCCCGCGCCGGGCAAGGTCGGCTGGTCGACCGAGGCCAGCGTGCGGCGCGCCTCGGCCAGGCAACCGGTGTGGCCCGCCCCGACCATCGCGAGGCAACCCTGCCGCGCGGGATCGGTCAGCGGGGCGAAATCGTCCGTGGTGGCAGCGGGTACGACCCGGCGGATCGGCTGGTGATCGCCCGGCACCGTCACGACGATGGCGCTGCGCGTGGCACCGCCGCCCTCCCGGCCCAGATTGACGCCCCAGATGCCGGTCGGAAGGTAGAAGGGCCGCGGCTCGGCCCCGACGCCGGTTCCGCGCCGCCAATAGGTCCGGCCCCGGGGTTCACCGTCGTAGACAAAGACCGAGGGGCGGTCGACCGGCTGCCCCTCGGGCGAGAGCGCCTGGAGGAAGACCTGCGTCGCGTCGAAATCGAGTGTCACACGCGTCGGCGTCCCCGCCAGAACCTCCACCTCCTGCTCGACCGTCGTCGTGCGGTCGATCGTGCCGCGCAGCAGATAGCGACCAGGCGGGATGGCCGTGTCGACGGCGGCGGGCGTCTTGAGGAAGGGCGCGCTTTCGTCCGCGACGCCGTTCGCGACAGGGAAGATGTCGATATAGACCGAGGCCGTCGGTCTGACGGAGGATGGCGGTCTGGCGGCATAGTCGTAGGGTTGGGACGCGTTCACCATAACGTCGATAGCCAGCCGCCCGGCCAGAACACGTTCGATCACATGCGGCCCGGGCCCGTCGGGCACCTCGAAGGTCATGCGGATCGGATAGTCCTGCTGCGAGTTTCGGCGAAGCTCCAGCGCATGGACCCCGGGCGGAAAACGCCCGGTCAGGGAAATCTCGCGTCCATAGTTCTGGGCCAGATCGAAGCGCTCCGCATCCACCGAGGTGACGGCAATGTCGCGGGCGTTCAGCACTGGCCCGCCCTCCACATCCCGCAGGATCAGCGTCACGTCGCGTTCGGTCGAGACGGGTTGCGGCGCGGGGGCCGGGGGCGGAGGTGCCACGTTGACCACCTGGTTCAGGGCGTCCCGCAACTGGCCCGCATTGGCCGCCGACAGATAGAGACCGCCCGTCCCCTCGGCCAGGCAGCGCAGGGCGACTTCGTCTTCCGCCGCAAGGTCGAAACCGACGACATGGGCGGTAAAGTCGATGCCCGCCGTCTCCAACTCGGCGCCCAGGGCGCAGGGGTCGGCCTCGCAGGTTTCCACCCCGTCGGTCAGCAGGACGACTGTCGCCGCCTCTTCGGTGTAGCGCAGCCCCTCGGCGGCCATGCGGACGGCATCGGTCAGCGGCGTCTTGCCGCGCGGCGTCACCCCCGCCGCCGCCGACAGGATGGCGGGCACGGTCTGTGTGGCGGGACCCGATGGCACGATGGTTTCGATGTCGCCGCAATTGCCCCGCTCGCGGTGACCGTAGGCCATGAAGCCGATGGATTGCTCGGGCGCGGCCTCGGACAGGACGGAGCTAAGGGTTTCGCGCGCGATCTCGATCTTCGTGCGCCCCTCGATCTGACCCCACATCGACCCGGAGCCGTCGAAGACGATCATCAGGTCATCCGCCGCTTGGGCGGGCGCGACCAGGGTCGCAAGGGCAAGGCAGGCGGCGGACAGGTGGCGAAGCATGGCAAATCTCGTTTCTTGAAATCAGGGGATGGTCTGGCAGGGGCGCGGCGCGCGCCCGTCACCCGGATGGGTGACCCGGGTCAATTTCCCGGCCACCAGGTTGTCAGGCCTCCCACATCGCCGCCGTCCCGGACCGGAACGGCCAGCACCTCGGCAGGGCAGGCGATCAATTGCGAACAACTGTTGGGATGGTCGCGGCCAAGGTCGGGGTTGCACAGGATCGGGCCGCCCGTCTCGGGCAGATCCCACAGCCAGCTGGTCTGGTTCCGGGTACCGGGGATGAACCCCTGCCCGCTCTTGTCGGCGCGGGTACAGGTCAGACGATCCCCGTCGAGCGTGCAACTGCTGACCGTGTTGATCCGTGCCTCCGTTGCATCGTCATTCAGCCGCAGCTCCAGCAGTTGCCCGCTTTCGGTGACCACATAGGGAGAGCGGCGGCAGGTCTCGGTCTCCACAAGGCCCACGATCGTTTCCGGCGTCACTTCGTCAGGGTCGAGCCCGTCTTCGGCCGCCGCCATGGCCAGCGCTTCGGGCGGAAGGTTGGAGAACATCTCAAGCATCTGGCGGCTTTGCGCGGTGCGCGGGAAGATCGCATAGACGCCGGTTACGGGAAGCGCCTCCTGCGTGACATCGCTCCAGGGGCCTTCCTGCGGATCGGCCTGCCGCACCGGCGGCGGAGTGGCGGCGAAGGCTTCGGGCGTGGCGCCCGGCATCATCACCTCGAACGTCGCGGGGCAGCGGCGCAGCAACGTGGGCCGCCCGCCCCCATCTTCGCGGGTCAGCGCCAGCTCTCCGTCGGGAAGGAAAGTCAGCCGCTTGATGTCGCGCTTGCCGTCGGTCGCGGGCACGGCCAGCCCCCCGTCCTCAACGGTGCCGATCCGGCACATCGCGTGATCCGCACTCGCCCAATCGCAGAGGTATCCGCCGGTCGTGGTGACCCCGGAAAGGCCCATGTCCCGGCTCAGGAACTGACCGTCGCCCGCCAGAAACCAGCCCGAGGTCGGGCAGGCCAGATCGGGGGGCAGCAACTTGTCGTGGAAATAGCCGGTGTCGGCGGCGAAGGGTTCGTCCTGCGCCAATGCGGGAGCGGCGGACAGCAGGGTCAGACAGGCAAGGGCAAGGCGCATGGAACGGGTCCGGGATTGAAGGGCGTTGCATTACGCTAGCCCGCGCAGGCGCACCACCGGGTCACCCATTTGGGGGACACGCCTCGCCGCGCGCCGATGCAAGGCTCGGGAACCGCCTGTCCCGGAGCCATCATGCACCTTGCCCTGTCCCTTTGCCTTGCCGCCGCGACGCTGACGATGCCGGGGGTCGCGCGGGGCCAGTTCTTCCCCGACGTGACCGCCGACCCCGAGCTCGCCGCGCGGGCCGAGATCGCGGCACAGATCGCGGCGGGCCGGGACGCCGCCCTATCGCAACCGCAGGAGGTCGAGCCGTTGTCGGACATCGCCCCCGAGGAGCGTGCCTGCGAGTCCGGGGCGTTGGCGGCCTGCGCCCTCGACGATCCCAAGATGGCACTGGCCACGTTCTGTGACGCCTGGACCGATGCCCGCGACCCGACCGGTTGCGCGGGGCTGGCCGAACGGGCGGAGGTCACGCCCCTTCGCCTTGCCCGCGCCATTGCCCTGACCGAAGGCGCGTTTCTGCCGCCCGAGGGGATTGCCGCCCAGGTCCGCAGTGACGCCGAAGCCGTGACCCGCGCGTCTGTGCTGGCCAGCCGGGGTCAAAGCCCAGAGCTTGACCTGTCCGGCCCGGCGCTGGCCCCGACCGACACGGGGACCACCGGCGATGTCACGCTGGACGACATCCTGCCGAACGGGATCGCGCCGGGGCAAAAGGGCCTCGACGCCGCTGTGATCGCCGTGATCATGCACCCGCGCGTCACCCGCGAGACGCAGCCCGCCCTTCTGACGGAACTGCGCAACCGGCTGTCGCCCGACCAACGCGCCATGTTGCCCGAACCGCGCAGCACGCCCGCAACGCCGCCAGCTCGGCTGATCGGCGACCCGATGACCTGCGACGGCGGCAGCCTTCCGACCCGGATGCCCGCGTTGAACTACACGGAGTTCGACCTGCCGGAGGATCTGCACGGCGACGGGGCACTGACCGTCTGGATGGTGACCGATACGATGATGCAGGACGTCCCGGTCGAGCGCGTCTCGGCCACCTCGGCCCGGATCTTCCTGCCGATGGCCCCCGAAGTCGGAAGCGATGGCGGCGGACCGGCGGGCCTTGTGCTGATGTTCGCGGACGGGGCGCGCGATATCACCCGGCGCTGCGCTTTGCGCGTCATCGAACTGACCCCGCCCGAGGCGCCCGCCGGGGCCCATGCCGCACTTCTGGCGGGGATGGCGGAGCTTGTCCTGACGACCAACGCCCTGTCGGGGGTGCTTGAGACGGGGCCCGTGTTTTCGGACGCGTATCAGACGGATATGGCGGCCACGATCGGCGACCTCGAGACGGCCTATGCCGAGGCCGACCCCGCCAGCCGCCGGGCGCTGGATGCGATGGCCCATGCCTTGACCCGGACAGGCCTCGATGGGGCCACGCAGGCCTGGCGCACGCGCGACGTGATGGCCGATCTGCGCAGCCGCCAGCCGGTCGATGGCGGCTGGCTTCTGAACCCCGATGACCCGTTTTCGTTCCGGGTCCTGCCGGCGCAGGGCACGACGGAATTCTCCACTTTCGACACCGCGGCCTATGAACGCAGCTGTCCCGTCGACGCGGAAGAGCTGAACCGCTGGATTCGGATGCAGTTCGCCGCCGAATTCGGGACGGCCGGTCTGGGCAAGGGGTTGCTGACCGCGTCCTCGGTCGCGGCGAGCGCGTCGGCAGAGCTTTTCGTGGCGAGCGTCTCCAACAACAAGAAGGCGCGCCAGACCGCCTCGGCGGCTGTGGGCCTTGCCTATGCCGCCTATTCGATCCACCTCGACTATCTCAAGGGCATGCTTCCGAGCAGCCTTCCCTCTCTGGACGCGGATATCTGGAACCCCGTCATCCACGAGGATGAGCCCAACCTTCGGGTCTACCTCGAACGGGTGCAGATCACGTCCAAATCCAAGGGGTGGGATTCGCGCAAGGCGGCGCTGGATGCGGCCATCGCCATCGCCGGGGCCCTGGGCCAGAAAGGCGCCGCCGGACGGGTCGGCGACATCGCCGACGATGCCGTCACGGCCGCCGCGCGCCAGCAGATCGGCAACCGGGCCTTTTCGCGGCTCGTCGGGAAACCCGCGGCCGAGACGCAGGAAATGGTCTTCGACCTCATCTCGCGCCATCCGGCCTTTGCCGACGCGGCGGCAACGCTGACACGCGGAACGGCGGGGGCAATCCTTGGGGAGGTCGACAACACGCTGGTCGGCGAGGCCTACAACAGGAGCACCGAGGGCGAAGCCGACTGGCGCACCATCCCGCCGGTGACCTGCAGGACCGAGTTGCCGGTCCCGGAATGGGCCACGGTGCGGCTGGAGGACCCGAACCTGGTCTATGAGCGGGTCGAGGAGAACCTCTGGCGGCCCCTGAAATCGGGACGCGCCGTCTTGATCGTGGAGCCGCGCGCCGAGGGCGATCGTTGGAGCGGCAAACCCCTGCCGGTCTTCCGGCAGGTCCTGACCGTGCCGCTGCTGCGCGCCGTTCGGGTGGAGTCGCCCGGTGCGATCCAGCCGGGCGAAGGCGCGGTTCTGGTGGCGGGGCTGGAGGGGGCGGCCTCCTCGGCCACGACGCTCGACTGGACGTTCGAGACGCCGGGCATCGTCCGCCACGACGTCACCTATGGGAACATGAGTGCCGCGATCTATTCGTCGCGCAACATCGACCACTATCCGCTGCGCGCACAGGCCGCGCCAACGGGTGATTTCCTGCCCGAAAGCGACGCGCCAAACCGGTTCGCCAGCTTCGTGATCCAGGCCGGAGAGCTGTGGCTGGTGCCGTCGCGCAACTGCGTCAATCCGGGCGGCAGCATGCAGATCTATGCTTTCGATGCCCGCACGGGCGATCCGGTCCCGGCCCGCGATCTGGTGTTCCGCACCGACACGCGGGGCATCGACATCGACGGCACCGGGTTGGTGACCAGCACCCGGCGCGACGACTACGTCACCATTTCCGCGCGCGGTGTCGGGCGTAATGCGTGGAAGGGACAGGTCCGGATCCGCGCCGATTGCACCTGCGGCGCGGCGCGATTCGACCCGGGCCTCGTCACAGACGCTGGCGGCGGCGGACCCTTGTTGCCGACAGGTCGGATTGGCGCCGATGGCGGTCGGGTGACCATGGGCAACATGACCGCCTGGCTGCCCGCCGTGCCCGGATGGGAGATTTTCGGCGTCAGCGGTCAGATTACGCTCAAGATTTCGGGCGACTATCAGACCACGGTCGAGCAGCCCTTTGTCCTCGACCTCATCATGACGGAAAACGAGACGCCCTTCGGTCCGGCCTGTCATCTGCTGACCGGGGGCACCTCCGCAAAATATCTCGGCACGCAGATGATGTTCGCGGCGCCGGGTCCGCTTCTGGCCAAAGCGGATGGCGACGAAATGCGGGTCGGGGACTTTTCCGAAAGTCTGCTGACTTATTTTCTTGAGGATTTCGGCGGCCCGGACCGCGTTCTGGGGGCACGGCCCTCGGGTCCGACCCGGGTGCGCGTGGTCGAGTTGCGCCGCGATCATCTGGTGATCGAACTGTCGGGCCCCTTCCGGGCCGAGGGCTTTAGCCGCAGACCGGGCGAGCAGACCCGGAACGTCCACATCACCGCCCGGTTCGAGGCCAAACTGCCCTGACGCGCCTGACCTGAATTTCAGGCCAAGTGTCGCATCTGGCGGCATTTTCCAACGGGGCGATTGCCCCTTCCGTCCCCTCTGGCTACTGCAGAGGCGGGAACGGAAGGGAACGGCTGTGGTTTTCGCCATCTGCCTTGGCGCGTTGATGCTGCTGCCGGTTGTGATCTCGGCGCGGGCCGGGCGGGCGGGTGACGTCGACGCCCTGCTGACAAACGCCGGGCGCAATACCCTTGGCCGGACCGTCGCGGGCGTCGTCTGTGGCAATGTCGGCGTGGGGTCTTTCGTGGCGCTCTACCTGTTCGGCGGGGCCAGCCCGGTGATCGGCGCGTCGGTCGCGGCGGCCTATACCTCGGGGCTGGTGATCTGCGCACTGCTCGTGCCGCGCATCCGGGCGCGCGCGGGCGGGACGGTCAGCCTCGTGTCGCTGCTGGCGCAGAGCCACGGCCTGACCTCGCCCCTGCCCCTCTGGGTGCCGGTGGCCGCGATCTTCCTGCTTCGGGCTTCGGTCCAGCTGACGGCGCTTGCCTTGCTGGTTCAGGGGGCCACGGGTCTGGGCATGGGGCCCGCCCTGATCGGGTCGGGCATCGTCGTCGCACTCTACACGGCCATCGGCGGCTATCGCGCGGCGGTCGAGACGGACGTGGCGCAGGCCGTGGTCATCGTGGCCCTGATGGTGCTGATCTGGATCAACCTGCCCGCCGCCCCCGCAGACGGCCCCGCGTTCCTGGACCTTGGCCCTTACGGTCCGGCGCTTCTGGTGGGGATCTGGGCCTTCGTGCCGTTCAGCGCGGTGCTGGCGGTCGACAACTGGCAGAGGATCACCCTGGCCGAAGATACCGCCACCGCGCGGCGCGCCTTCCTGATCGCGACGCCGGTCTGTGGTGCGATCTTCGCGGCCATTGCCTGGATCGGACATGCCCTGCCGGGTGGGGATGTGTTCGAGACGTTCCGGGGCCTGATGCCTGTTTCGGCCCCCTGGCTGGCAGATCTTCTGTTCGTCACGGCGATCATGTCGTCCATCGACACTTTCGTGATGCCGCTTGTCGTGGGCACCGGCCCCGCCCGGCCAAGCCTCGGACAGTTGCGGGCGATGATTGCCGGGCTGTTCGCGACCGTGATCGCCGTCAGCCTGATCTTCGGCGCGCTGCTGTCGTCGGTCATCGCGGCGTTCAGTTCGCTGTCCGTCTTTCTGCCCGCGGTGTTCGGAGCCTTGTTCCTGCGGCCAGGGCGCGGTCGGGCGGCAATCGTTTCGATGAACGGCGGGGTGGTCGTTGCCATGGCGCTGACCGTCATCAGCCGCGACGTGGCGGCCATCGGCGGGTTCGGATTCGCCGCGCTGACCTATGCGATGCTGCGCCGCCGCTAGATCAGCGGACGCGTGCGCACCGGGCTCAGGTCCGTCCCCGCAAGGGCGGCCAGACCCTCCATGTCCGCAATCGTCAGCAACCCATCGGACCAGGAAGCCAGTTGCAGATCGCGGATCTTGGCCAGCGTCTTGTTGGTATGGACCAGCGACAAGCCCAGGGCATCGGCGAGGTCCTGTTGCCGGATCGGCAGCGGCATCCCGTCATCCTCGGCCAGGTTCAATGCATCGGCCCGCTGGTAGAGTTTCAAGAGCGCCCAAGCGACCGATTCAAGCGCGGTGCGCTGACCGACAGTGGCCAAGGCCTCGCCCAGGAACCGCTCTTCGGCGGAGGTCAGCCAGACCAGATCGAAGGCCATTTCGGGATAGGACTTGAACAGGGTCCAGATTTCGCGCCGGTCGAAAACGCAGAGCGTCATCTTGGTCACCGCCTCGACCGAATGGCCCATCTCGCGCATCACACCGGCTTGCAGACCGAGGAAATCGCCCGGAAAAACGAAATTGATGACCTGACGGGCATCCGAGTCGAGCGTCTTGTAGCGCAGCCCCATCCCATGCAGCGCAGTGAAGAGCTGCGGGGAATTCGACCCCTCCATCAGGATCGTCGTGCCCGCGTCCACCACAAGCTCACCGACCTTGAATTTCTGCATGAATTCCAGCCCTTCGGCGGTCGTCTCGGCAAAGACCTTGCGTCGGCGAAGGGGGCAATTCTCGCATTTCGTGGCCATGGCTCGGCTCTCCTGTCTCGGTGGAACGGCGGGCATGGCAAGGCGGTGTGCGGCCCCGCCGGGTCGGCGGGGCCAGACTCACGCCGATGCCGGCGCGTCAGGCGCGCAGTGTCTCGGTCGAGGCGAAGAACATCGCCTGACTGACCGCCGACTGAACCTGCTCTTCGCGGTAGGGCTTGGAAATCAGGAAAGCAGGCTCGGGCCGGTCCCCCGTCAATAACCGCTCGGGGAAGGCCGTGATGAAGATCACGGGAATGTCGGGCATGGAGGCCAGAAGGTCATTCACCGCATCGATACCCGACGAATTGTCGGCCAGCTGAATGTCGGCCAGAATGAGGTCGGGGCGCTCGCTCGCCCCCATCTCGACGGCTTCGGTCCGGGTGCGGGCAACGCCAATGATGTCGTGGCCCAGATCCTCGACGATGGCCGAGATGTCGGCTGCGATGATCGGCTCATCCTCGATCACCATGACACGGCCCCTGGTATTGGACTCCATGTCCTTGCGGGCGGTGGCGATCAAGTGGCGGACGTCGTCGCGATCCGTGTCCATGATGTTGGAGATATCCTCGATCCCGAACTCCTCGACCGTCGACAGAAGGAGCGCTTCGCGTGTGTTCGGCTGAAGCGCCGCAAGGAGGGCCTGCGCACGGCGGTTGCCGTCGCCCGAACCCTCGGACATGGTCGCGCCGCTGCTGGACCAGATGGCGTGGAAACACCGATAGAGCGCAACGCGCGGCTTCAGCTCCCCCTCGAACAGGCTTCGGTCCTGCAAGATGGCCTCGAGGGTGGCGATTGCGTAACGATCCCCGGATGCCTGGCTGCCCGTGAGGGCGCGTGCGTAGCGTCGCAGATATGGCAGGTCCTGTGCGATCTGATCCGACAGGTCCGGTGAGGCTGTTTGTGCAGACATGTATTTTTTGCCCTTGTCCCTATTTTTGTCGGAACCGAACGCGCAATGCCGTTGTTGGTTCCGCAACGTCCAAAAGAAACTAGTGTGCAGGACCACTCAGACCATGAAAAATCGATCCAAGGATGAGCCGGAAGAGGATGATATGGACGGACCCGCTCCGCATGTCGTTGCCATGATCGACCAGAATCTCAAGCTGGTCTACTCCGATCTGGTTCGCGAAGAACTGCCCGACCGCTTCAAGGATCTGTTGGCCGTCCTGAAGGCGCAGGATGCCGACAAGGGAGCCAGTTCATGAGCGCGGCCGATCCCCGCGAGGAGTTGCTTGAACACCTCCCCGCGCTCCGCGCTTTCGCCCTCAGCCTGACACGCAACGGCGCCACAGCCGATGACATGGTTCAGGACACGGTCGTCAAGGCCTGGACGAACATGGACAAGTTCAAGGTCGGCACGAATATGCGGGCGTGGTTGTTCACGATCCTGCGCAACACCTATTATTCCAGCCGCCGCAAATTGAACCGCGAAGTGTCGGACCCCGAGGGCACATTCACGGCGTCGCTGTCGGTCAAGCCCGACCATGACGGGCGCATGAACCTGACCGATTTCCACAAGGCATTCGTGACCCTGCCCGATGAACAACGCGAGGCGCTCATCCTCGTGGGGGCCAGCGGATTCAGTTATGAGGAAGCCGCCGAGATGTGCGGGGCCGCCGTCGGCACGATCAAGAGCCGGGCAAATCGCGGTCGTGCTAAATTGGCAGAGCTTCTGCACCTCGACGGCGACAGCCCGCTCGAGATGACGGACAACGCCACGATGGCGGTCGTCGCGGGCGGCGGGGGAGTTCTGCGCTGATCCCGTCCGGCCAACTTCCCGACCCGTGGTACAAATCGCTGCGCTTCCGACTGGCGACGATGATGTCGGTGGCGCTGCTGCCGCTTGGCGTAGTCGCGGTGCTGCAAACGAACGCCGTGGCCAAACAGGCGCGGCTGAACGCGGAACTGGCGTTGCTGGCGATGACCGAAAAGGCGGCGACCAGCGAACGGCTGGTGATCCGACGCGCCATCGGGGCCGCTGACGGACTTGCCGAAAGTGTCGTCTCCCTGATGGATGACCCTGTCGAATGTTCCGAACGTTTGCGCGGGTTCATCGACCGGGTGGACAGGTTCAGTTTTGCGGGCTTTCTGCCCCGCGACGGCCTCATGACGTGCTCCTCCGCTGATGTGCCTTTCGATTTCTCGGACTATCCGGACTTCGACGAGATGATGGCGGTTCCGGAATCGCGCATTTCCGTCAACGTAGACGCGCCGCTCAGCGGAACGTCGGTTATCGCTGTCTCGCGCCCGGTGTTCGAGCCCGATACGGGTCAGCATCTGGGGTACCTATCGATTTCCATTCCCCATTCGACCTTGGATGCCGAAACCGAACCCTCGTCCGACACCGCCCTCGTCGACCTGATTACCTTCAACAGGGCGGGCGATATTCTGACGTCGCGCAATGGTCTGGCCGATGCCACCGCCAATCTTCCGGCAGGCGTGTCTCTGCGAAGCCTGGTCGAACTGAACGCCTCGGCCATCACCTTTGACGACGCCGACGGGCGCGAGCGGATCTATACGGTCAGTTCCATCGACTCGGGCCTGGTCTATGCCTTGGGGATCTGGGATCCCTATGGCGGGATCGCCGGATCCGGGGACGGACGCCTTCTGACCAGCCTGCTGCCCGGGGTCATGTGGATTGTCAGCCTTGTCGTGGCCCTGCTTGCGACGCACCGGCTGGTCACCCGTCATCTGCAACGCCTCGCCCAACAGATGGGGATGTTCGCCGCCGCCCGTCGCCTGCCATCGACCGAGCCGTTCAAGGACGCGCCGACCGAAATACAGAGGATTCAGGCCTCGTTCCTGTCGATGACCGAAGCATTGATCCAGGACGAAGCGCGGCAGGAAAACGCGATCCGCGAAAAGAGCGTTCTGGTGAAGGAAATCCATCACCGGGTGAAGAACAACCTCCAGATGATCTCGTCCATCATCAGCCTGCAGAGCCGCGCCGCCGACACCCCCGAGACACGCAACGCCCTGCGTCTCGTGCAGGACCGGGTTCTGAGCATGGCGACGATCCATCGCGATCTCTATCAGACGAATGAAAAGGGTCTGGTGAATGTCGGCCCCCTTCTGGAGGAGGTCGTCACCAAGTCGACCGAAGGCAGCGCGATTGCCGGGCGCGTCAACCTTGACCTCCAGATAGAGGATGTCTGGCTGTTCCCGGATCAGGCCGTGCCCCTGTCGTTGTTGGCCGCCGAAGCGGCGATGAACGCCATCAAGCACATGCCCGCGGATTGCGATCCCTGCGAACTCTCGCTGTCGCTGTCGCAGGATGGGGATCGCGATTGCCACTTCCGCATGTCCAACACCGACATCTCGGATCGCGTCGAAAGCGCTCCGAAGGGCCGTGGATCGGGCATCGGAAAAACCTTGATCAAGGCCTTCGCCACGCAGCTTGGCGGCAAGGTGCGGACCTCAACCTCCGAAAACCGCTTCGTGATCGAGCTTACCTTTCAGGCTTCGGAATTCGCGCCCGCTCCGGGAACCTACTGATGGAAGACCAGCGCGAGAGCGGCGCAGAGGTTCTGCTGACCGCGTCCGAGGCATTTCCCGCGTTCGAACGTCTTTTCCTGAACGCCAAATCCCGCATCAGCCTTGGCTTTCGCATCTTCGACCCGGCCACCTCGCTCCATTCGCCCGAAGGGCGCGCCATCGGGACCGATTGGTTCGATCTGCTGGCGCATACGCTGGCGCGCGGCGTGAAAATCCGCCTGATCATCAGCGACTTCGACGCCATCGTGCGGCCCGACTACCATCAACGCGCGCTGCGGTGCCTGCGCATGGCCATCGCCGCGGCAGAGGTCTCGGGGCGCCCGGACCTGCTCGACGCGCAAGTGGCCTTGCATCCCGCACGCGTCGGCTGGATCCCGAGCCTTGCACTCTGGCCCAAGGCGCGCGGATACCTTCTCCAGACCGTGACACGGCTCAATGCCATGGCTCCCGCCGCCCGCGCCCGCGCCCTGGCCGAGATGCCCGGCGTGCGCCCCTACCTCGACATCACGCCGGACGGGGTGTCGTTGCGGTCCTGGAAGATGCCCCGCCTGACGCCCGTCACCCATCACCAGAAACTCGCCGTGGCCGACGGCACGCATCTCTATATCGGCGGGCTCGACCTGAACGAACGCCGTTTCGATACGCTCCAGCATTCGCAACCTGCGGCGCAAACCTGGCATGATGCCCAGGTCCTTGTCGAAAGCCCGGTCGCCAAAGAGGCCGAGACGCATCTCGACAGTTTTCTCAAGGCGGTCGAGGGGAAATCCACGCCCCCGCCCCTGCCCCATCTGCTGCGCACCCTGTCGCGCAAACGCGGATTTGATGCGCTGTACCTGTCGCCCCGCGTGACCCTGACCGAACTGGCCCGGGACCACCGCGAGGCCATCGCGGCCGCGAGGCAGCTCATCTACCTCGAGACGCAGTTTCTGCGCGACTCGCAACTGACCAGGCAACTGGTCAAGGCCGCGCACCGCAATCCGGACCTCGGTTTGATCGTCATCCTGCCGGCCGCGCCCGACGACGTGGCCTTCGACAAGAACAAGGGCCGGGACGCGCGCTACGGCGAATACCTGCAAGCCAAATGCGTCAAGAAACTTCAGCAAGCCTTCGGCCAGCGCGTGTTCCTCGGGGCCCCCGCACAGCGCCGCTCCGCCCCGCCGGATGGTCGCGCCACCACCTATGGCGCCCCGCTGATCTATCTGCACGCCAAGGTGTCCATCATCGATCCAGGGCAATCGAATGGGCGGGCCATCGTATCGTCCGCCAACCTGAACGGGCGGAGCATGCAGTGGGACACCGAAGCGGGGATTTCCCTTGATGATCCGGCCGATGTCACCCATTTGCGCGACCGGTGCTTTGCCCATTGGTTGGGCGGCGAGGTCGCGCCGGAATTCACCGACCCTGCCACGGTCCTCGGGGCCTGGCGCGAACGGGCCAAGTCGAATGCCCGCCGCGCGCCCGAAGACCGCGACGGCTATCTCTTGCCCTACAGTTCCGGACCGGCCCGCCGTTTCGGACGCAACCTGCCGGGCATCCCCGAGGAAATCGTCTGATCATGTGCCCCGGATTAGGGGAACGTTAAGTCATTTTTGCCAAAAGCCGACCCATGCCAATGGCAAAGGTGGGACATGGCTCTGGGTTTGACGCTTCATCGTATCGGTCAGGATGTCCTGACCCCGCTGCGCCTGCTGCGGGCCCTCATGACCGGCTTTGGTCGCCCGGTTCCGGTGGCGACGCGGCAAATCGCGGGGCAGGTTGTGCCCCCTGGCCTTGACCTGTTTCAACGGATGCTACTCGACCTGTCGTCGCAGACCCATCTGCGGCGGACGCCCCCCCACCCGGTCACCTCGCTGCGGGCAACGCTGAAAACCGTCGGAACCACCCTGGTCATCGATCCGACCAGCATCGTCGATCGCCTGCCGATCGAGCGGGCGCATCTGGACTCGCTGCTGGCCGATCTGACCCCTGATCGGGTGCTGGCAACGGTCCGGACCTTTGCCACGCCCCTTGGCGTCCTGTTGACCGTCACGCGCCGCCCCGCACCTGACGAGATCCTGCCGGACCTGCCCCGCATGGGGCGCATCGCGGCGCTTTACGGGGGCCATGTGGCGCAACGCCGCGACCTGAACGACCTGGAGGAGATCGCGATCTTCCTGCCCGTCACCCGCTGTTGAGCGCTTCGGCCTTTGCAACCCCGCAGGCTGGCGGCTAGCAAGGTCCGGCGCAACAGGGGGCACGATATGGCAGACAGGACAGCCGCAGATCACGGCGCCACGCCGTCTGACGCCCGGATGGACCCGCACCGCGACATCCGCGACGCCGTGGCCAGGCTCTGCACACGCTTCCCCGGGGCCTATTGGCGCAAGCTGGACCGGGAGATGGCCTATCCCACCGACTTCGTCGCCGCTCTGACCGAGGCGGGGTGGCTTGCCGCCCTCATCCCCGAAGACTTCGGCGGCGCAGGCCTGCCCCTGTCGGCCGGGGCCGCCATCCTCGAGGAGATTCACCGCTCGGGCGGCAATGCCGGCGCCTGCCACGCGCAGATGTACACCATGGGCACGCTCCTCAGGCACGGCTCGGACGCGCAGAAGACCCGCTACCTGCCCGAAATCGCGGCGGGCCGCTTGCGCCTTCAGGCGTTCGGCGTGACCGAACCCACCTCCGGCACCGACACGGGCGCCCTGCGCACGACTGCCCGGCGCGACGGCGACGTCTATGTGGTCAACGGCCAGAAGATCTGGACCAGCCGGGCCGAACATTCCGACCTGATGATCCTGCTCGCGCGCACGACACCCGCGACCCCGGGCCTGAAACCGACGCAGGGCCTGTCTGTCCTGCTGGTCGACATGCGCGAGGCGCGGGGCAACGGGCTGACAATCCGGCCGATCCGCACGATGATGAACCACGCCACGACCGAGGTCTTCTTCGACAACCTGCGCGTGCCTGCCGCCAACCTGATCGGCGAGGAGGGCAAGGGGTTCCGCTACATCCTGTCTGGCATGAACGCCGAACGCATCCTGATCGCCGCCGAATGCGTGGGCGACGCCAAGTGGTTCATCGAGCGGGCCACCGACTATGCGGGCACGCGCCAGGTCTTCGGTCGCCAGATCGGTCAGAACCAGGGCGTGCAATTCCCCATTGCCCGCGCCTATGCCAACATGCGCGCCGCCGAATTGATGGTGCGCGAGGCGCTGCGCCTCTACGAGGCGGGCGAAAACCCGGGGGCCGAGGCGAACATGGCCAAGATGCTGGCCGCCGATGCGTCGAACGAGGCCGCGAATGTCTGCATCCAGACGCATGGCGGGTTCGGCTTTGCCGAAGATTTCGACGTGGAGCGCAAGTTCCGCGAGACCCGGCTCTATCAGGTCGCCCCGATCTCGACCAACCTGATCCTGTCCTATCTGGCCGAACACGTCCTGGGCCTGCCGCGCTCCTACTGACCGCGCGGCTCCGGCGTCCCGATCCGCTCGATCGACCGCAACAGGCTCGCCGTGTGGCGCAGCGCCGTGCCCGTCGCCTCGGCCATGGCGGGCAGGATCAGCCATTCCAGCGTCCAGGCCACGCCCGACCGCTCCTGTTCGTGAATCACCGCCTGCGCCAGCGCGCCCTGCTGCGCGGCGACCTGGCGGGCAAGCGCGACGGTGACTTCGGCCAGAACGGGGTTCACCTTGTGCGGCATGGCCGAGCTGCCGCCGCCGCCCGTCAGCGTCACCTCCCCGATGCCCTGCTGTGCCATCAGGGCAAGGTCTGTCCCGATCTTGCCGCAGGTGCCCGCGACCAGCGTCAGCCAATGGCCAAGGCTGACCACGCCGCTGCGGTCGTTGTGCCAGACCGGCCCCTCGGCCAGGCCCAGATGCCGGGCGACCATCCCCGCCATGGCGTCCCCCTGATCCGGCGGCACATCGCGCAGGCCGACCGGCCCGCCGACCTGCACCCGCCCCACCTCGACACGCAGCGCGGACAACCGGTCCAGATGCCCCGCCATGGCCGCGCCCCAGGTTCCCAGACGGTGCCCCACCGTGATCGGCAGGGCCGCCTGCATCCGCGTCCGACCCATCAGCGGGGCGTCACCGAAGCGGTCGGTCAGATCGTCGAGCATCGCCACGACGCCTTCGATCCGTGCCTCCAACCGCTCCAGCGTCGCAAGACCGGCCAGCGCCAGCGCGCTGTCGATGACGTCCTGGCTTGTCGCGCCCGAATGGATCGCCTGCGCCACATCCGCCGGTTGCCCCGCCCGCAACGCCGCGACGAGGGCCGGAACCGGCAGGCCATCCGCCTCGCTGCCCAGACCCAGGGCGGCGATATCCGGGCGGGCCGCCTCGATCACGGCGATGGCGCGTGTCGCGATGTCGTCCGGGATCGCGCCCAGATCGGCCAGCGACCTGCTCCAGGCGGCCTCGAAATCCAGCATGTGGCCGAGGATCTGTTCGGCGTCGAACACTTCGGCCAGTTCGGGATCGACCAGAAGGTCACCAAAGAGCCCGTTCCGGGTGAAGGCGTTGGTCATCGTGGAGCCCCCATCAAAACGAAATCCGCTGGCCGTCACGCCCGATGGTGAGCGGCCCGGACCATCCCTGTCGCACGGCATCGGTCCAGTGGCTTTCGGTGAATTGCGCCATCCCGTCAGGCACGAAATGGTTGAGCGCCAGGGCCTTGACCCCCGCCCGCGTCGCCATGTGCCCCAGGTCGGCGGCGTCGGTATGGGCGCGCAGGATATGGTCGCGCAGGCGCGGGTCGGGGTGGGCCAGCCCGGCGATGACCGCGTCGACCCCCGCCGTCAGCATCGCCTCATGCACCAGAAGGTCGGCCCCGGCCACCGCCGCGTCCCACCCGTCGAAGGGCGCGGTATCGCCCGACAGGACAAGGCATTTGCCGCCCGCCCTCAGGCGCAGGGCAAAACTGTCCTCGATGGGCGGATGATGATTGCGGATCGCCTCGATCTTCAGACCGTCCTCGTTGAAAACAACGCCGTCGTTCAGCGTCGCGATCTGCGCCAGCGGGGCCAGCGGCACCCGCCCCTCGTCCGCGATGCGCAGGTCGATGTCGAAGGCCATGGAGCTGAGGAAATGCCGCCAGTAGTCGTCCAAACCCGCAGGTCCGATGATCGGCACGGGCCGGGTCAGCCCTGCGGTCCAGGCGGTATGGAGGAGCGGCCCAAGCTCCAGATAGTGATCGGAATGCAGATGCGTCACCACGATCAGGTCGATCCCGGTCAGCGGCACCCCTTGATCGCAGACGCCGCGCGCCACGCCCAGGCCCGCATCGACCAGCACCGTCCGACCGCCTATGCGCACCAGGATGGACGTCGGCATGTTCGATCCGGGCCGGATCGCGGGCCCGCCCTTGACGCCCAGAAGGGCCACCCAGTCGTCACTCATCGCGTCCCTCCCCTTTGCGCCGACCCTAGGGGCCGATCGGCGCCCTGTCATGCCCCGTCAGACGCCGATCCACCGGGCGCTCAGGTCCGGTGTCAGATCGGCCATGGACCCGGACCAGACGGTCGCACCCCGTTCCAGGATGGTCGCCCTGTCGCAGACCTGCGCCAGTTCGGCGGGCGATTTGTCGATCACCAGAAGGGCCATTCCGCTTTCTGCCTTGAGCCGGGCGATGGCCGCCCAGATTTCCTGACGGATGAGCGGGGCCAGCCCCTCGGTCGCCTCGTCCAGGATCAGAAGGCGCGGATTGGTCATCAGGGCGCGCCCGATGGCCAGCATCTGCTGCTCGCCCCCTGACAGGGTCGCGGCCCGCTGGCTCGCCCGTTCGGCCAGACGCGGGAACAGCGCGGTGACCCGGCCCATGTCCCAGGGGCCGGGGCGGGCGGCCGCGATCAGGTTCTCGCGCACGGTCAGGCCCGCGAAACAGCGCCGCCCCTCGGGGACCAGCCCGATGCCGAGGCGGGCGGCCCGGTGACTGGGCAGCCGCGTCAGGTCGTGGCCCGCGAAATGCAACCCGCCGCTGGCGGGCAGCATCCGGCAGATCGCCTTGACCGTCGTCGTCTTGCCCATGCCGTTGCGCCCCATCAGAGCCATCGCCTCGCCCTCGGCCAGATCGAGGCTCACATCGAATAGGGCTTGGGCCGGGCCATAGAACGCGCGAAGGGCGTGCAGCGACAGAAGGCTCATGCGGCACCGCCCAGATAGGCGTCGCGCACGGCGGGGCTGGCGCGGATTTCGTCGACGGTTCCCGTCTCGATGATCCGGCCATAGACCAGCACAGTGATCCGGTCGGCCAGGGCAAAGACCGCGTCCATGTCGTGTTCCACCAGCAGGATCGGCGCTTCGGCCCGCAACCCGTCGAGGAAGGCCGTGAGTTGCGCCGACCCCTCGGCGCCAAGCCCGGCCATCGGCTCGTCCATGACGAAGGCGCGGGGCGACAGGGTCAGAGCGACCGCGACCTCCAGCTGGCGGCGCTGCCCGTGGCTGAGCTCCGATACCCGCAACGCCGCCTGATCCTGGAGGCCGACGCGGGTCAGCGCCGCTTCGGCCCGGTCGCGCAGGTCGCGGTCGGACAGGGCGGGGCGCAAGAACCGCCAGGGGCTGCCCCCCGCGCCAAGTGCGCCCAGAAGGACGTTCTGCAGGACGCTGTCCTCGGTCGCCAGCGCCGACACCTGAAACGTGCGCGCAAGGCCCGCCCGCGCCCGCGCCGCCACGTCCCATCCGGTCACGTCGCGGCCCAGGAACTCCACCCGGCCCGCATCGGGGGCCAGCCCGCCGCAGATCTGCGCGATGAGAGTGGATTTGCCCGCCCCGTTCGGCCCGATGATGGCGTGGATTTCACCAGGGCGCAGGTCGATCGACACCTCGTTCGTCGCCCGAAGCGCGCCGAAGGACCGCGACAGCCCGTGGGTCGCCAGCACCGCGTCAGTCATGCGCACGCGCCCGCCCCGCCAGAAGGCCCACGATCCCGCCGCGCGCAAACAGAACGATCACCAGCAGAAGCGCGCCAAGCCAGATGTGCCAATAGTCGCTGAGGTCGCCCAGGATATGTTCCAGCGCGACGAAGACGACCGCGCCGACCACTGGCCCGCAGAGGCGCGCGACACCGCCCAGAATGACGAAGACCATGATCTCGCCCGACATCTGCCAGCTGAACATCGTGGGGCTGACGAAGCGGTTGAGGTCGGCAAAGAGCGCGCCGGCCAGCCCCGTGATCACGCCCGAGATGACGAAGGCCACCAGTTTCAGCCGCTGCGGATCGAGGCCGACGGTCTGCACCCGCGCGGGCGACTGGCGCGCGGCGTTCAGCGCCAGGCCAAAGGGCGACCGGGCCAGCAGCGCCACGAACAGAAGCACAAGGCAGAGCAAGGTGAAACAGATCGCGAAGAACGGCATCGGGGCCAGCGTGTTCAGCCCCGGAAAACCGTTGCGCACATAGATCGAAAGCCCGTCCTCACCGCCATACGTGGGCCAGCTGATCGTGAAGAAATAGGCCATCTGCCCGAAGGCGAGCGTGATCATGATGAAATAGACCCCTGCCGTCCGCAGCGACAGCGCGCCGATGGCCAGCGCGGCAAGGCCCGAGGTCAGCATTGCCACCAGCCAGATGATCGGCATGGATTTGGTCCCCGGCACGTCTGCGGGCCAGGTCATCACCGGGGTGAAGGTCTGGGCGTGAAAGGCAAGGATGCCCATGGCATAGCCGCCGATCCCGAAGAAGACCGCGTGCCCCAGGCTGACCATTCCGCCGAGGCCAAGGGCGACGTTCAGCCCCACGGCGGCCAGCGCGAAGATCACCGCACGGGTGGCCAGGGTGATGGTGAAAGGCTCACCCGTCATCTGCGCCCAGACCGGCACGATCAGCAGCAGCGCCAGAACGGCCATGTTGACATAGGCCTCGCGGATCATGCGCGCGCCCCGAACAGGCCGGTCGGCCGCCAGATCAGGACCGCGCCCATCAGGATATAGATGGCCATGGAGGCAAGCGACGCCCCCGCAGCGGTCGCCGTCGCGGGGTCGGTGAACAGCTTGAAGAGTTCCGGCAGGAAGATGCCGCCAAGGGTGTCGGTCAGGCCCACCAGAAGCGCGCCGACCAACGCGCCCTTGATCGACCCGATGCCGCCGATGACGATGACGACGAAGGCGAGGATCAGCACAGGCTCGCCCATGCCGACCTGCACCGACTGGATCGCGCCGACAAGCGCACCGGCCAGCCCCGCCAACGCCGCGCCCAACATGAAGATCAGCGTGTAAAGCCTTGATATGTCGACACCGAGTGCGGCAATCATCTCGCGGTCATTCTCGCCTGCGCGGATCTGGATACCGATCCGCGTGCGGGTGATCAAAAGGCCAAGCCCCGCCGCCACCGCCAGCCCCGCTCCGATCAGGACCAGCCGGTAGAGCGGGTACTGGATGCCGCCGGGCAACGTCACGGGCCCCGACAGATAGTCGGGAATGTCGAGGAACAGCGGGAACGACCCGAACATCCACCGCGTCCCTTCCGAGAAGATCAGGATCAGCGCGAAGGTGGCCAGCACCTGATCCAGATGGTCGGTCGCATAGAGCCGCCGGATCACCACAACTTCGACCAGCACCCCCGCGACGGCCGCCGCCGCCATCGCCGCCACAAGCGCCAGCAGGAACGATCCGGTCAGCCCCGCCACCGCCGCCGCCGCGAAGGCCCCGATCATGTAGAGCGACCCATGCGCCAGATTGATCAGGCCCATGACCCCGAAGATCAACGTCAGACCCGCCGCCATCAGGAACAGCATGACGCCGAATTGCAGACCGTTCAGGATCTGCTCGATGATCAGGATGGCGCTCATCCCAGACGGGTCGTCAGCAGCTTGACCCCGAAACCCGCGAAGACGACCGAGGACAGCCCGTTGATCCAGCGCGCGCTACGGGCATAGACGGCCATCGGTCCGGCCCGCGAAAAGAGCAGCGCATAGCCCAGAAAGACGATCGCGCTTTGCACGGCGATTGCCAGCACCACAAGGGCCAGCGCGGCGGGGGTCTGGCCCGGCGTCAGGATGACGGCATAAAGCGCGCCAAAGAAGAAGATCGCCTTGGGGTTGGTCAGATGCAGTGCCAGGCCGCGCAGATAGGGGCGACGGGCCACCGTCAGGCCCGCCCCTTGCCCGCCCCGCCAAACCGCCCGTGCCGACTTGAAGGCCAGCCAAAACAAATAGACCGCCCCGGCGTAGCGGATGAACTCGACTGCCCACCCGTGGCGCAGCATCAACGCGGCGAGACCCGCCGCAGCCGCCGTCGACCAAATCATCGACCCGGTCAGAACGCCGAGCGCCAGCCGGACGCCGGCCCCTGCCCCATGCGCCATGGAAGTCGCCGCGATGGCCAGCGTCGCAGGCCCCGGCGAGGCAGAGGCGATCAGCGCCGTCCCAAGGATCAGCGGCAGGCTTGTCAGAATGTCCATGGTGTCTCCGATCGCCCGGGCAAGGTCACCCCTGCCCGGGCGTCTGCCTTACATCTTGCAGTCGGCGGCATAGACGTCGCCGTGATCCTCAAGTGCCACGCCGATGATCCGGTTGGTGAAGATGTCGCCTTCCTGGATGACCTCGCGGGCATAGATGTCCTGGATCGGGTGGTTGTTCGGCCCGAAGGCGAAATCGCCCCGCGTGCTGTCGAAATCGGCCGCCTTGAGCGCGGCGCGGAAGGCGTCGGCATCGGCGGGCGCGGCAACCTCGAGGGCCGAGATCAAAAGGTTGGCCGTGTCGAACCCCTGCGACGCATAGAGCGACGGAAGGCGTCCGTATTCGGCCTGAAAGCTCTCGACGAAGGCCGCGTTGGTCGGGTTGTCGATGTCCTTGGACCATTGCGAGGTGTTCACCACGCCCAGGGCGGCGGCGCCCACGGCCTGCAGGATGCCCTGATCGAAGCTGAAGGCGGGCCCCACGACGGGCAGGTCGACGCCGCTGTCGGCGTATTGCTTGAGGAAGGAAATCCCCATGCCGCCCGGCAGGAAGAAGAACACCGAATCCGCGCCGGAGGCCCGGATCTGCGCGATCTCGGCGGCATAGTCGGTCTGGCCCAGTTCGGTGAAGATCTCACCGGCCAGTTCGCCCTCGTACATCCGCTTGTAGCCGGTCAGCGCGTCCTGCCCGGCGGGATAGTTCGGGGCGAGGATGAAGGAATTGGCATAGCCCGCCGTATTGGCATAGGCGCCCGCCGCCTCGTGCAGGTTGTCGTTCTGCCAGGCCACGTTGAAGTAGTTCTGGTGGCAGCCCGCACCGGCAAGCTGGCTTGGCCCCGCATTGGGCGACAGGTAGAATTTGCCCTGCGCCACCGCCGACGGCACCACCGCCATTGCCAGGTTGGACCAGATGATCCCGGTCATCACGTCGACCTGGTCGGACTGGATCATCTTGTCGGCCAGCTGCACGGCCACATCGGGCTTCTGCTGGTCGTCCTCGATGATGACGTCGATGTCGGTGCGGCCCGATTGCGCGATGGCCAGCATGAAGCCGTCGCGCACGTCGATGCCCAGACCCGCGCCGCCACCCGACAGCGTCGTGATCATGCCGACCTTGATGCCGCCGTGTCCGTCGGCCAGCGCCCCGCCCGCCGTGAGGCCGAGGATCGATGCGGCGATCAGTGATTTCAGTTTCATGGAAGTCCCCCCTTGGTGTCGACGGCTGGCTCAGAACGCCCTGAAGGTCAGGGTGGTCAGCGTCCGCTCGATCCCGTCGATGTCGAGCAGATTGTCATTGATGTATTTACCCACATCCGCGCCCGCCGGGATGTAGAGCTTGAGCAGAAGGTCGTATTCCCCGCTGGTGGAATAGAGCTCCGAGTGGATTTCGCGCAGGGCGATGGCGTCGGCCACCGAATAGGCGGTCGACGGGCGGCATCTGATCTGAACGAACACGCAGGTCATGGCAGGCTCCCCTCTGGTCGGCGCCACTCTTGGGGATCGGATCGGCAATGACAACGGGTCGAACGCAGAATCGCGCGGTCGATCGATGTCAGGACGCGAAGGCCCCCGCGTGGACCTTGCGCAACTCGGCCTTCTGCACCTTGCCCATGGTGTTGCGCGGCAATTCGGAGACGACGACATAGACGCGCGGCTGTTTGAACCGGGCCAGACGCCCGGCCACGGCCTCGCGCAGGGTATCCTCGTCCGGGGGGGTGCCATCGGGCACGATGACGGCGACGATGCCCTCGCCCATGTCGGGATGGGGCACGCCGATGACCGCCGATTCCAGCACGCCGGGCAGGCCGTCCAGAACCTCCTCCACCTCGCGGGGATAGATGTTGAATCCGCCCGAGATCACCAGATCCTTGTCGCGGCCGACGATGGTGACATAACCGTCCGCGTCCTGTCGCCCCAGATCACCGGTGATGAACCAGCCGTTAGGGCGCAGTTCGGCGGCGGTCTTTTCGGGCATCCGCCAATAGCCCCGGAATACATTGGGTCCGCGCACCTCGATCATTCCCGTCTCGCCCAGAGGGACCGGATCGGCGGTGCCCGGGGTGCAGATGCGCAGCTCCACCCCCGGCAGGGGCAGGCCCACGGTGCCGGGCCGTCGGTCGCCGTCGTGGGGGTTCGATGTGTTCATGTTCGTTTCCGTCATCCCGTAGCGTTCCAGAATGCGGTGGCCGGTGCGGTCGGTCCATTGGCGGTGCGTCTCGGGCAGCATGGGGGCCGAGCCGGAGACGAACAGCCGCATGTGCCGTGTCGCGTCGCGGGTCAGCCCGTCTTCGGCCAGCAGGCGGGTATAGAACGTCGGCACGCCCATCATGGCGGTCGCCTTGGACATCGCCGCCATCACGGCGGCGGCGTCGAATTTGGGCAGCCAGATCGTCGAACCGCCCGCAGTCAGCGTCACGTTGACCGCCACGAAGAGACCGTGGGTGTGAAAGATCGGCAGCGCATGGATCAGCGTGTCGTCGCGGGTGAACCGCCAGGCGTCGGCGAGGGTGTGGGCGTTCGACAGCAGGTTGTCCTGGCTCAGCATCGCGCCTTTGGAGCGGCCCGTGGTGCCCGAAGTATAGAGGAACGCCGCGAGGTCAGAGCCGTCCCGCGCGACCGGCGACGCAGGGCTCGCGGCATCGGTCGCCTGCGCCAGCGTGCCGTCGCCGTCCGGTCCCAGGGTCATCAGGCGCGCGCCCGCCGAGTCGGCCACGGGCCCGAGGACGTCCGCGTCGCCGGGGCCGCAGACCAGAAGGGCAGCCTCGGCATCCTGCACGAAATAGGCGATTTCGGGCGCGGTATAGGCGGTGTTGAGCGGCAACAGCACCACGCCGACCCGGGCACAGGCGGCATAGAGCGCCAGCGCATCCGCCGATTTGGCGATCTGGCAAGCCAGCCTCTCGCCGGGTTTCAGCCCCGCGCCAACCAGCGCCCCGGCCATCTTCGCGGCCCGCGCGGCAAAGGCGGCATGGGTCATCACGTCGCCGCCGGGCAAGTGGAGGAAGGCCTCCTCGCGGCCCTCCTGCGGGGCGAAAAGCGTGTCGTGCAGCGGGTTGGTCATTGCGTCGTTTCCGGGATCTGGGCCGCGCGGGCCAGGAATTGCACGAACCGGGTGGCCGGAACGCGTCCTTGGGTCAAGTCTTCGAGGTTCCGCCCGATACGGTCGGGATCATAGAGGTAATTGACCACCGCACCCCGCGACCGGGCAAGCCCCGTGGGCGACAGATCGGCCCCGGCGTGGACATCTTGGATCGTCGCCCCGTTGCCCAGGTGGAACCGCGCGACCGGATCGCGGGGGCCGACGACCCCCGGCCCTTCGGCCATCGCATCGAACATTCGGAGCAATTCGACCTGACCCCGTCAGTCCGGGCCCTGCCGATGCCCTTGCGCGGTGCCGCCGACCTGTTAACGTTTGAGCATGACCGAAGTCGAGGCCGTTTTGACGGAAAACATCCAGCACAGGCTTGTCGCGGTTGGCCCTCTCGACGGCCAGTTCGGTGTTCATCCCGCGCTCAGCATTCCGCCTGAGGCCGCCGATTTCGTCTTCGCCACATCCAGCGCGGACCCATCCTTGCGAACCTATGCGCTTTTCGATGCAGGGCGGGTCGAGGGCCTGCCTGAACGGCTGGAGACCGAAGGCGTGGCCTTCGACTGCCTGGTCAGCGGGCCATCACGTGACTCTCTTGGAGCCGTGTCACCCTGGCTGGTGGCCCTCGCCCCCGACAGCCGCCTTTGCCGTGATCTCTTCACCCGCGGCCCCGCGCCCTGGGACCTCTGGGGGCGCGAAGCCTGCGTCCTGTTCCAGTCGCGGGCGTCCCTGCCCGACCTCGTCGCGCATTTCCGGCGCTTCACCCGGATCCGCGACCGGGACGGCAATTGGCATTTCTTCCGCTTTCAGGAGCCTCTCGTGATGCGCACCATCGTGATGGGGCTGCGGCCCGAAGCGCGGCAGGAATTCCTGGCTCCGTTCGGACGCGTGATCGTGCCCGACAATGGTGATGTGCTGCATGTCTTCGACATGCCGCCCGAATACCCGAGCGCGGCATGATCGCCTACGAAGACATCCTCGACAGCAGCGGGATGGAGCCGTTCCGGGAAGAGCGCCGCCAACGCTATTACCGCAAGGCCCTGGCCTTCTGCCGCACCGAATTTCCCGGGCGTTTTTACGATGTCAGCGATGCGAATGGACTGGCCTTCGTCCAGACGGCCTATCGCGCCGGGGGATCCATCGGCCTGCGCAGCGAACGCGACCACCTGAAATTCCTGATCGCCGCCGTCCACTGGGGGGCGGACTTCGGCACCGATCCCCGGCTGGGTCACCGGTTGGCCGCCTGCGGCTGGCTGAATGCAGCGGGGCGGGCGCACATCTATCTGCCGCTGCCGCCGCTTCTGCGCGCCGTCGACCATTGGCATGCGGAGGTGCGGCCCGAAGGCCCGGATTGGCTGGCGGCCATCAAGGCCGCGGATGCCAGCGCAGGCCTGACGGGCGCGCAGGCACTGCAGGTCGCCGATGCCATTTGGCCCGCTGGAACACGACAGATGCCCCAGACATCCTGGCCCGCGCTGGCCGCGATCGTCGATGCGGACCGGGGTCGCCGGATGCTGGACGGCACGGCCCTTGTCCTGCACACGCTGCTTCTGTTGCGGTTCGGCCATCGCTACGCCGATGATCCGACGCTTGCCGCCCTTGGCACGGCGCTTCACACAACCAACGGGCGACCGGACCGCACAACGACCCTTCGGAACGCTGCACTCGCCGTTCCGCCCCTGTCGCAGGAGGGCGCATGGCCCAGGACCTAGACCCCGCTGCCGGGCAAGGGGTGACCGGCCCGGCCGAGGCCGCCGCAGACGCCCAGGGCTCCGACGGCGCGGTGGAAGCGACTGAGCAGGGGTGCCGGGGTTGGGTCGAGCTCGACAGCCGCTACTGGCACGTCAACGACCTGGGGGTGAGCGCCGAGATCACGGTCCACCGCATCGTCGGCGGCACCCGCGATCACCCGGACGAACAGACCGAGCTGGTCGACACGCAAACCCTGCACTATTCGGCAGAGGCGGGGGAACGGCTCGACCCGGCCTCGCCCGTGGCGGGGGCGCTGATCAACGGCAATTGCCGGATCCTGCTTGGCGGCGACGAAGGCTATGAGGCCGGGCAGTTCTACCGCCTGAAACTGCGCCCGCGCGACAACCCGGACAACGCGCGCAAATACGTGATCCTGCCGACGCCGATCCAGCAATCGGATGCGACCAGCGACCCGGCCCTGACGGCAGCCCACGCAGGACGACGCATCATCGCCGACCCGGTGACCGGGCGGCGGCCCTTCACGACCCCCCTGCCCCTGTCCGACACCGTGGATCAGCATCTGCGGGTTCACGACACCCGCACCGTGGGCGCGGCCCAATGGGCCAGCGCGGCGTTCGTCATGCCATGCGCGCCGTCGAGCCAGCCACACCGGGTCGACCTGCGGTGGATCCACTACTGCAACCCGCGCGACTTCATCTATGGGCACCTGCTCAATCTCGAGGGCGGCTTCGTCAACGATCCGGTTGATCGGGGCGGCGCCACGAACATGGGCATCACCATCGCGACCTGGCAGCGTTTCTCGCAACGCCTGTTCGGCATTCCCGGAACCGTCGACACCCTGCGCAACATCACCGAAGCGCAGGTCTATGAAATCACGCTCGAAGGCTACTGGCGGCAATTCTGGTGCGACCGGATCAACAATTGTCCGATCGCCATCCAGTTCCTCGACACCTGTTTCAACGGGGGCGGCGTCGAGGTGCTGCAACGGGCGATCAACGTCGTGGCGAACGCCCAGGGCAAGGCCAACTGGACCACGACCGTCGATGGCGGCATGGGCGCGAACACCTTGAAACAGGCGAACCGGATCATCGAATGCGGCCATGCCGCCGCACTCTATGTCGCCTACCGCGAACAGCGGATCGCCCGGTTCCGCGAAATCGTCGCCCGCAACCCGAGCCAGCAGAGGTTCATTAACGGATGGTTAAATCGTGCGAATGAATTTACCGACTATTAAGGCCGCCCTCGCGGTCATCGCCTGCCTCGGTCTCTGGACCCTTGACGCAACGGCCGAAGGGCCGACATCGACCCAATGGGAGGCGGAGACCCATGACCCGGATCGCTTTGCCGGAAGTGTGATCGTGACCGAAGACGGCGACGCCAGGACCCTGTCGTATTCCTTCGTCTTCGACAGCCAGATCCTCAGCACCAACCACCTGAAACCGGCCACCCTGGAGGCGCTCGGGGCCGCGTGCTGGCGCGCCAATGTAACGGGCGACTTCCTGCAAGGGGTGGCCGAGACGATGGAGGTGCAGTTCTGCGAACGCGACGACCACGCCTATTGGACGCTGCTCGACGGGCGCGGCGGCGCCGTGCGCCTGCCCAATTGGGTCAGGTTCGCGCAGTAGAAACCTGACGCCACACCATTGGATTTTCCGGGAAAAGTGGCTGGGGTGGTAGGATTCGAACCTACGATACACGGTACCAAAAACCGATGCCTTACCGCTTGGCTACACCCCAACAGTGCGGCGTGGGATAATGGAGCGGGACCGGGGCCGCAAGGGAAAAATCGGACGTTTTGAAGAGGTCGCGATCGCGGCTGAAACATGGCCCCGGGGAAGGAACCCGATGCCCCCCGATGGGCGTTGGTCCAAGAACCCTTCTAAGGAGACTCCCATGACCAAGGCCCTTTTCATCCTGACGTCCACATCCGAATTTCCCGCCGATGGCGGCCCCGCCGCGGGCCGCAAGACCGGCTATTACATCGACGAGATGGCCGCCCCCTGGGCAGCCCTGACCGATGCGGGCGTGGACATCACCTTCGCCTCGATCAAGGGCGGCGAGGCCCCCATCGACCCCAATTCGATGGAGGACGACGGCGACAATCCCGAACCGGTGCAACGCGTGTTGGGCGACCCCGACGTGATGGCGCAGCTGAAGGCAACGCTGCCCGTCGACAGCATCGACCCCACGAGTTTCGACCTGATCTTCCTGCCCGGCGGCCACGGCACCATGTTCGATTTCCGCCAGACCCCGGCGCTGGCCGACGTGATCGGCAAGGCCTGGGACAACGGCGCGGTTGTCGGCGCGGTCTGTCACGGTCCCTCGGGCCTGATCGAGGCGCGGGACGCCAGTGGCGACCCGATCGTGAAGGGTCGCAAGGTCAGCGGTTTCACCGACAGCGAGGAAGACGCCGCGGGCCTGACCGACTCCGTCCCATACCTCCTGGAGCAGGAGTTGCGCGCCAAGGGCGCGCTGTTTGAGAAAGGCGATGACTTCACGTCCCATGCCGTACGCGACGGGCGTCTGGTGACCGGCCAGAACCCCACCTCCTCCGAAGCGGTGGCCAAGCTGCTGGTCGCGGCGCTGGAGGCGCGGTCCGCCGACCGCGCCGCCTGATCACGGTCAATCCCGGGCGGCGCGGATCAGACGCAGGATATCCTGCGCCGCCTCGGGGATATTGGTGCCCGGCCCGAAGATGGCCGCGACGCCAGCATCTCGCAGGAAGGCATAGTCCTGCTGCGGGATGACGCCACCGCAGATCACGATGATCTCGCCCGCGCCCGCCACGCGCAGGGCCGCGATCAGCTTGGGGGCCAGCGTCTTGTGGCCCGCCGCCTGACTGCTGATCCCGACCACATGGACATCGTTGTCGATGGCATCCTGCGCCGCCTCTTCGGGGGTCTGGAACAGGGGACCGACATCGACGTCGAACCCGATATCGGCAAAGGCGGTGGCGATGACCTTGGCTCCCCGGTCGTGCCCGTCCTGGCCCATCTTGACGACGAGCATGCGGGGACGGCGTCCCTCTTCCTCGGCAAAGGCCTCCACGTCCTTCTGGATCGCGGCAAAGCCCGCGTCGCCCGCATAGGCCGCGCCATAGACACCGGCCAGAGTCTTCACCTCGGCCCTGTGGCGGCCGAAAACCTTTTCCATCGCCATGCTGATTTCCCCCACTGAGGCACGCGCCCGCGCCGCCTCGACTGCTGCCTCAAGCAGGTTTCCCCCGTCCCGCGCCCGGCGGGACAGCTCTTCCAATGCCTGCGTGCAGGCTTTGTCATCGCGCGATGCCCGGATGCGGGCCAGCCGCGCGACCTGACTTTCGCGGACGGCGTCGTTGTCGATGTTGAGGATATCGACCGGGTCCTGCGTGTCGCGGCGATATTTGTTCACGCCCACGATCACTTCGTCGCCCTTGTCGATCAGGGCCTGACGGGTCGCCGCCGATTCCTCGATCCGCAGCTTTGGCATGCCGGACGCCACGGCCTTGGTCATGCCGCCCATCTCCTCGACTTCCTCGATCAGCGTCCAGGCCGCCTCGGCCAAGTCATGGGTCAGCTTTTCGACGTAATATGACCCTGCCAGCGGATCGACGACCCGGGTCACCCCCGTCTCTTCCTGCAGGATCAGCTGCGTGTTGCGCGCGATGCGGCTGGAATTCTCGGTCGGCAGGGCAATCGCCTCGTCGAAGGAATTGGTGTGCAGCGATTGCGTGCCACCCAGAACGGCGGCCATCGCCTCGTAGGCGGTGCGCACGACGTTGTTGTAGGGGTCCTGCTCCTGCAGACTGACCCCGCTCGTCTGGCAATGGGTGCGCAGCATCGACGACTTGGGATTCTTCGGCTCGAACTCGGCCATGATGCGGTGCCAGAGCAGGCGCGCGGCGCGCAGCTTGGCCGCCTCCATGAAGAAATTCATCCCGATGGCAAAGAAAAACGACAGCCGCCCCGCGAACTTGTCCACATCCATGCCCCGCGCGATGGCGGTGCGCACGTATTCACGCCCGTCGGCCAGGGTGAAGGCCAATTCCTGCACCAGGTTCGCCCCCGCCTCCTGCATGTGATAGCCCGAGATCGAGATGGAGTTGAACTTCGGCATCTCGTCCGAGGTGTATTCGATGATGTCCGCGATGATCCGCATCGAGGGTTCGGGCGGATAGATATAGGTGTTCCGCACCATGAATTCCTTGAGGATGTCATTCTGGATCGTCCCCGACAGGGCGGCGCGGTCGACGCCCTGCTCCTCACCAGCGACGATGAAATTGGCCAGGATCGGGATCACCGCGCCGTTCATTGTCATCGACACCGACACCTTGTCGAGCGGGATGCCGTCGAACAGAATCTTCATGTCCTCGACCGAGTCGATAGCCACCCCGGCCTTGCCCACATCGCCCACGACGCGCGGATGATCGCTGTCGTAACCGCGGTGCGTGGCCAGGTCGAAGGCGACGCTGACCCCCTGCTGCCCGGCGGCGAGGGCCTTGCGATAGAAGGCGTTCGATTCCTCGGCGGTGGAGAACCCGGCATATTGCCGGATCGTCCAGGGGCGGCCCGCATACATCGTGGCCTTGACGCCCCGGGTGAACGGCGCCTCGCCCGGCAGGCTGCCCAGATGGGCGACGCCGTCCAGATCGTCGGGGCCATAGATCGGCTGGACCGCGATCCCCTCCAGCGTGTGCCAGGTCAAGTCGTCGACCGGGCGCCCCCTGAGTTCGGCCTCAGCCCGTTGCGTCCATCTGCTGCGGTGGTCTGCCATGTCCGGGTCTCCTGTCGTGGATATGCCCCTCTGCCGGGGGTCTGTTCGGTGCGGGGATCAGGCCGCCTGCGCCATCGGACAGCCAGGCCAGATCTTCGTCGTATCTTGCGCGCAGGGTCGCGCGCTGGTCGGGGGTGAAGGGCGCGTAGTGGCCCGCCAGCTGCGGCAGCGTGGTGGGGCAGCCCTCATCGTGCAACCGCCGCTCAAGTTCGTCCAGCGGGCGCGAGGCATTCAGGACCTTGCCGTCCCACGCGGCCGGGGCGACGCGGCTCAGGTCGGCACAGGCGCGCAGCGGGGCGGCCGCCATCTCCTCGTGCTGCCAGACGGTCAGGCGGGCGGCGGGAAAGACCGCCGCCACGTCTGTGATCACGTCGCGCCAGCTGCGCCGGGCGCGCAGCACCGCCTCGATCGTGGTGGCATCGGGCGGGGCGAATCCGCGCGTTATCAGGAAGGCAAAGCAACTGGCCCACCAGGTGTCGAGACTACGGATCGACAGGACGACGCGGTCCACCCCGGGAAGCGCCAGCGCCAGCCGGTCGAGCCGCGGCCCCGCCGTCGGATAGAGCCGTCCCATCAACAGGTTCTCGCGCAGGCCGCCCAGAAAATTCTCGTCCGTCAGGATCAGGCGCGACACCCCCTGCCGCGACATCTCGGAGCGCAGCATCGCGACCCGCCCGGCCGCACGATGGGCCAGCACATCGCGGCGCGGATGCACCCGCCCCGGATCGCCGACCACCCCCGCCAGCATCCCGTCGCGCGTCCGTTCGGGGCCCCAGACCCGCACGTCGGCCCGTGCAAGCAAGGCAGCGTTGCGCGTCATGAGCCTTTGCAGAGTCGTGGTGCCCGTCCGATGGGCCCCCAGGTGCAATGTCACGGGCGGGATTCGGGTCAATTTCGCCATATCGTCGAGGCCTTCGGTCAGGTGGGGGAACATCATCCTGCCCTTCCTGCCCCGATGCCCACTGACACTCGGTTAACTGACGGATTTGCAACAAATTGTGCCAAAGCCTTCGCCCCGGCGCAGCAAACACCTATATCTGCCCAAACGGTACGGAACACTGACATGCACGCCCTGACGACCCTGATGACAACGATCGCCTTTCTGCTGCCCTCGGTGGCGGGGGCCGAAGACGCCGATATCATCGCCCGCTGGACCGAGGACCCGACCCAGGCCTTCGCCGCCTCGGAGGTGAGCCTGGACGATCTGCAATGGATCGCCCGCCCCGTCGTGGTCTTCGCCAATTCGCCCCGCGACCCGGCCTTCATCGAGCAGATGGAGGAAATCGTGGCGGGCGTTGACCGTCTGGTCGAACGCGACGTGATCATCATCATCGACACCGACCCGGCGGGCCAGTCCGATCTGCGGCTGCAACTGCGACCGCGCGGGTTCATGCTCGTGCTGATCGGCAAGGACGGACAGGTCAACCAGCGCAAGCCCCTGCCCTGGACGGTGCGCGAAATCAGCCGGACCATCGACAAGATGCCCATGCGCCAGCGCGAGATGCGCGAAGGACGATAGTTGCGCAACCGACTGCGACACTCCATATTGGGGTCAGTGGCAACCAGAGGGTGCATGATGGACCGCGACGACGACATCCCGTTCAACCCTTATCCCGGTATGCCGGGCCGCTCGGGTCCGCGCCCGGGCTACTGAGGGTTTTCGCTAGGGCTTCGGCCTTGGCCGGTCCGCCTTCGGCATAGGCGTGGATCAGGCGTAAAACGCTTTTCCCCATTACGAACGTCCTGCGCCGCAGGTCCAGATAGTCGGCGACCATGGCGATGCGGCGCGGCTGGCTCAGATGCTGGAACCTGTCGCCGCGCATGTCCTCGACCAGCGCCGCAATCGCCGCGACCTGGCTGTAATAGGCGACGACGGCGTCGATCGTCTGCCGGGGCAGCACGTCGATATCGTCCAGTTGCGCCACGAAGACCCGGTCGTGGTGTTCGCGCGGAATGAACGGCACGAAATCCGGCTCTTCCTCCATCCGCTCCAGCAGGGCCTGACCCTGCGCCTCGGCCTCGCCCTTGCCCCAGATCGCCTCCAGGGTGTTGAGGACCTCGGCATAGAGCGCCTTGTGGAAATCGCGCGTCCGTTCGGCCTTGCGGGTGGCACGCTCGATCTCGCCGAAGACGGCGGTGGCCAGCCATCCGGTGGCGATCACCCCGCCCGCGATCAGCGCCTGCCAGAGCCGGTCCTCCAGGTCCACGACCTGTCCCACCACCAGAAGCGGCACGCCAAGCAGCACGGCCATCGGAAAGGCGACCCGCAACACGAAGGGCAGGATGACCCGGCGCGACACTGACGCATTCGGACCCAGATAGAGCGACGCCCAGAGGCCCGCCGCCAGAACGGCGATCAACGCCCCCGCGCCGACCGGACCTATGCCCATGGGGCCGCCCACGGCGCTATTCGAACTCCAGGATCACATCGTCGACGGCCAGACTGTCGCCCGCCGCCGCATTGACCTTGGACACAACGCCCTTCTTTTCGGCGCGCAGGATGTTCTCCATCTTCATCGCCTCGACCACCGCCAGCGTCTGCCCCTCCTGCACCTCGTCGCCCTCGGCCACGTCGATGCGCACGATCAGGCCGGGCATCGGGCAGAGCAGCAGTTTCGAGGTATCGGGCGGCAGCTTCTCGGGCATCAGCGCCGCAAGTTCGGCCTGGCGCGGGGTGCGCACATGGACCTTGAGGTCCGCGCCTCGGGTGCGGATGCGGAACCCGCCCGAGATCTTGCCGACCTTCATCACCACCGACTCGCCGCCGACCGACACACGGGCAAGCTGGTTGCCCGGGGTCCAGTCGCTTTCGACACGCAGGGTCGCGCCGTCGATGGTCACATCGGCCCCGTCGCGGTCCGCCTCGATCTGCACCTCGAACCGGGCATCGCCCAGGGTGACGACCCAATCGGTGCCCACCTTGCGCTCGTGGTTGTCCATGCGCCCCGACACGCGGGTGCGGCGGATCTCGGCGACCCGGTGCATGGCGGCACAGGCGGCGGCGATGCGGCGCAGGTGATCCTGCGGCAGGTCGACCCCGACGAATCCGCCCTCGTATTCCTCGGCGACGAAGGCCGTGGTGATGTCGCCCGACACGAAACGCGGATGGTCCATCACCGCCGACAGGAACGGCAGGTTGTGCCCGATCCCCTCCACCTCGAACCCGTCGAGCGCGTCGCGCATTCCCGCGATGGCCGCCGCACGGTCCGGCCCCCAGGTGCAGAGCTTGGCGATCATCGGGTCATAATACATGCTGATCTCGCCGCCCTCGTAGACGCCGGTGTCGTTGCGCACGACCGGCGCGGCCGGGGTCACACCCGGCAGGTAGTCGGGCGTCTCGGTCGGCGGGCGATAGCGGGTCAGCCGCCCGATGGACGGCAGGAAGCCGCGATACGGGTCTTCGGCGTAAAGGCGGCTCTCCATCGCCCACCCGTTCAGCTTGATGTCGTCCTGTGTCAGGGCCAGCTTTTCGCCGTGGGCCACGCGGATCATCTGTTCGACCAGATCGACGCCGGTGATCAACTCGGTCACCGGGTGTTCGACCTGAAGCCGGGTGTTCATTTCCAGGAAATAGAAGTTGCGATCCCCGTCCACGATGAACTCGACCGTGCCCGCACTGGCGTATCCCACGGCATGGGCCAGGGCGAGCGACTGCTCCCCCATGGCGCGGCGCGTCGCCTCGTCGAGGAAGGGCGACGGCGCCTCCTCGATGACCTTCTGGTTGCGCCGCTGGATCGAGCATTCCCGCTCGCCCAGATAGACGCCGTTGCCGTGCTGGTCGCAAAGCACCTGAATTTCGATGTGGCGTGGCTGTGTGACGAATTTCTCGATAAACATGCGGTCGTCGCCGAAACTGCTGGCCGCCTCGTTCTTCGACGCCTGGAACCCCTCGCGCACCTCGCTTTCGTCCCAGGCGATGCGCATGCCCTTGCCGCCGCCGCCGGCGCTGGCCTTGAGCATCACCGGATAGCCGATCTGGCCGGAAATCCGGATGGCCTCGTCGGCGTCCTCGATCAGGCCCATGTGGCCGGGCACCGTGCTGACGCCCGCCTCCTGCGCGATCTTCTTGGAGGTGATCTTGTCGCCCATCGACTCGATGGCGCCCTTGGGCGGCCCGATGAAGGCGACGCCCGCCGCCTCCAGCGCCTCGGCGAACTTCGGGTTCTCGGACAGGAAGCCATAGCCGGGATGCACGGCCTCTGCCCCGGTCTGGCGGATGGCGTCCATGATCTTGTCGATCACGATATAGGATTGGTTGGCCTGCGGCGGCCCGATGTGCACCGCCTCATCCGCCATCTTGACGTGCAGGGCGTTGCGGTCGGCATCCGAATAGACCGCGACGGTCGCGATTCCCATGCGCTGCGCAGTCTTGATGACCCGGCAGGCAATCTCGCCCCGGTTGGCGATCAGGATTTTCTTGAACATCGGTCCCCCTTTACCGGTCTTGCGCCGGTCGGACAAAAGAAAGGGCCGCCCGGTTCGCACCGGACAGCCCTTCATCAGAATTCATGGATATGGATGGTGCCGTGACGCCCGCAGGCTCAGAGGCGACCGCCGATGACAGCCGCGCCACCGCCGACGACCGCGCCTTCGACGCAGCGGCCATCTTCGATGATTTCACCGGCCACACAGCCGAGGCCCGCCCCGACGCCGCCCCGTACGAGGTCACCTTGGGTGACGCAGCCAGACAGGGCGCCGACCACGAAAAGAGCGGGAAGGATGAACTTGCGATGCATTGATCGTCTCCGAAATGATTGTATCGGCCTAACGCCGTTCCCCCGCGCGGGGGTTCCCGCCGACCGCCGCCTGCGCGGACATATTTTGACCTAGTAGCCTGCGACGTCGTCCGCAAGGGCGCCGGCCGCGGCCCCGATGAGGACCCCGCCCGCGACATTGCCATCAAGCGCCTTGGCCGCGAGACCGCCGACAACGGCCCCGCCAGCGGCCCGTTCGAAATCGTTTCCGACACAAGCCGAAAGGGCCAACGCGGCGACAAGGCCGGTGACCCGAAGAATGGAAGTGGACATGGAACTGCTCCTTCTTGCCCCTTGTTTTTATTGTTTGCTTCGACGTCCCCCCATCCTGCCACCGATGCCTGTCGGGTGACCCGGTAAAAGGGTCCGAACGATGGCATGAAAACTGCGTCACACCATCGTTCGGGAGGGGAAGGGGTACGGTTCCACTCGCTCTCGCACCGGATGTCCAAGTGGAATGCCGACGCCGAGAACACAGACACTGTCCGTCCGTTTCGCCGATCCGCATAGCGAGAAGTCCGCAGCCCCGCCCGATCGGCGCGAGATTGCCCATAGGGAAGGCAGGTCGGCAGATTCACGCCCAATCCTCGTCGTCCCAATCGTCATCGGACCCGGCATCGTTGCTGGCAAAGATGTCGGGAAACGCCGCCTCGGCGGCGGCCAGGTCCACGCGCAGCAGCGCCGCGTAATCCTTGGGGTTGAACGGGTCTTCGGCGGGCAGAACCTCGCGACCGAAAAGCCACGACAGGCGCCCCGCGTCCAGATTGCCCCGCTCGAAGGGTTCGTCCCCGAAATGCTCGATCAATGCGGCAAGGAAGGCGGCATCGGCCCGACGGTCGACGGCCTTGCGGTCGCGGTAGCGCTCACGCCGGGTGATCGGCGTCACACCCTTGGGGTTGGCGCGCCGGATGACGAACTGGAAATCGCTGCCCGACAGGCGGCCGGGAAAGCCGCGGTGCTTCAGCATGTCTGGCCCCCCGGGATCGGGGCACAGCACCGGTGGGGGTGTGTCGGGGCGAAGGCAACCCTCCGCCCCGAAACGATCTCAGAACTTGCCGCTGACGGGCTCGACCACAACGGGTGCGGGCTCGACGATGACGATCTCTTCCGGTGCCGGATCCGGCAGGAAGCAGCCCGAGAGGGCCGACAGAACGCCGAGAGCGGCGACAGCTTTGATGACTTTCGACATCCAGGTCTCCTGACATAAAAGAGCGGCGCCTGGGGTTCAGCCCGGACACCGCTCGCGATGAGGACCGCCGAGTGACGGTCTGTGGAGAACCTAACATAGGGAAAGGGCTGTGGATACGGCTGCCCCAGAAATGCCCAAGTTGGATCAAGGGCTTGTGGCGCTGTCGCACCATTGGCGACAATCGGCTCAAATTTCGGGGATCGTGCCGCGCGCTTGGGGGCGGCGATTTCGGTCGGGGCGGTGCGTATTGCAGCCCGCCCCGACCGGTCGCGATCGAGCGTCAGCTCAGAACTTGGTGGACACGGGCTCGGGCTGGACCGGCGTGAAGATGACTTCTTCTTCAGCGGGCGCGCCACAGGCGACGAGCGTTGCGGTAACACCGAGAACGGCGAAGGCTTTAACGAGTTTTTGCATGTCACTCTCCTATCAATGCATGGGGACGGTTTGCAGAATCGTTCTCCATCCCCTTGGACAAAAGCCATGACGCCCCCCGTTGGTTCCCGCAAGGGGAAGTGCACAATAACCATTCGCATCAGTAGTCCTCAGGCAAACATTCGCCGTTTCCGACCCGGTAGAGGCCGAAATACTGCGTTGCATCGGGGTCGCTGGTCCCGCGGGGCACGGGGCGGTCCATCAATGTGATGACGACCGAATCCGATCTTGCGGCGGTCAGGCCCGCCACCGGCAGGGCATGTGTCGTGCACAGCCAGTCAAGATCGGTCTGCGCCATCGCGGCATCGACCGATCCGCCGTCGCGCGCGATTTCGGGGGCGATGAACCGCAGGACGGCCTGCGTGCCGCCACCGTCGACCCGCTCCCAGACGATCTCCCACAAGACCAGCGGCTGACCCGAGGGCCAGCTGTCCTGCGCCAGCGCCGGTCCCGCAAGACAGGCGATCAGGGCCGCGATCCGCATCATGTCAGCCTCCGGTGCATTGCCGGTGCCGCGCCGCGCGCAGCCAGGCCGCATGCCGCACCGGATCGGACAGCATGTCGTCCAGCCGGGCCCGCGCCGCGCCGGGCACTGCGCCCGAAACCGCCCCGCCCGCACGCAAGGTCACCCCCTGCCCGTCCCGCGTCACCGCCACCACCGGGGCAAAGCCGCGCAACCGCTGCAACGCGCGCCACAGGTCCTGACGCACCGCATGGGCCAGCCTGCGCCGCCCCATGTCCGGAAGGCGCACCCGCCCCGACAGATCCCAGACCACCGGCACTCTCCGCGCGATCGTCAGAGTCACGCCGTCGTCCCACACATGCCATCCGCGCCTGTCCCATGCCCATTGTCCTTCGATCACAGCGGGATGGTGTCATGCTTGCGCCACGGCCGCTCTTGCCGCTTCTGGCGCAGCGAGGCAAAGGCCCGCGCGATCCGCTTGCGCGACAGGCTCGGCTTGATGACCTCGTCGATGAAGCCCTTTTCCGCCGCCACGAAGGGGTTGGCAAAGCGATCCTCGTAATCCTTGGTGCGCTCCGCGATCCGGTCCTTGTCGCCCAATTCGGAGCGATACAGAATCTCGACCGCGCCCTTGGCCCCCATCACCGCGATCTCTGCCGTGGGCCAGGCATAGTTGAAATCGCCCTTCAGATGCTTGGACGCCATCACGTCATAGGCCCCGCCATAAGCCTTCCGCGTGATCAGCGTGACCTTCGGCACCGTCGCCTCGCCGTAGGCAAAGAGCAGCTTCGCCCCGTGCTTGATGACCCCGCCGTATTCCTGTGACGTTCCCGGCAGGAAGCCCGGCACATCCACCAGCGTCAGCAGCGGAATTTCGAAGGCATCGCAGAACCGCACGAACTTGGCCGCCTTGCGCGACGAGTCGATGTCGAGACAGCCGGCCAGCACCATCGGCTGATTGGCGACGACGCCCACGGTCCGCCCCTCGATCCGGATGAACCCGGTCAGGATGTTCTTGGCGAAATCGGGCTGAATCTCGAAGAAATCGCCCTCGTCGGCCAGCTTGGTGATCAGCTCGGCCATGTCATAGGGCGAATTTGGGTTGTCGGGGATCAGCGTATCAAGGCTCGCCTCGACCCGGTCCGGGCTGTCGAAGAAGGGTCGCACGGGCGGCTTTTCGCGGTTCGAGAGCGGCAGGAAATCGATCAGGCGGCGCGTCTCGGCCAGCGCCTCCACATCGTTCTCGAAGGCGCAATCGGCCACGCCGGACTTGCGCGTGTGGGTCGCGGCCCCGCCCAACTCCTCGGCGGTGACGACTTCGTTGGTCACCGTCTTCACCACGTCGGGCCCGGTCACGAACATGTAGGACGAATCGCGCACCATGAAGATGAAGTCGGTCATGGCGGGCGAATAGACCGCGCCCCCGGCACAGGGCCCCATGATGACGCTGATCTGCGGGATGACCCCGCTGGCGTCGATGTTGCGCTGGAACACCTCGGCATAGCCGGCGAGCGAGGCGACGCCCTCCTGGATGCGCGCGCCACCGGAATCGTTCAGACCGATGACCGGCGCGCCGTTCTGGATCGCCATGTCCTGGATCTTGCAGATCTTCTGCGCGTGGGTTTCCGACAGCGACCCGCCGAAGACGGTGAAATCCTGGCTGAAGACATAGACCAGCCGCCCGTTCACCGTGCCCCATCCGGTCACCACGCCGTCGCCCGCGGGCCGGTCGTCGGCCATGCCGAAATCCGTGGCGCGGTGCGCGACGAACATGTCGAACTCCTCGAACGACCCCTCGTCGAGCAGCAGGTCGATCCGCTCCCGAGCTGTCAGCTTGCCCTTGGCGTGCTGCGCCGCGATCCGCCGGTCGCCGCCGCCCTTGCGCGCCTGTTCGCGACGCGCCTCCAGTTGGTCGAGTATGTCTTTCATCGCAAGCCTCCCGCTTGACCTCAGGGATAGACGCTGCGTCGCGGCACCGAAAGTGCGATCTGGAATATTTGCAAATTACGCGGGGCGCGACCGATGAGAATTGCAAATCTGCAAATTTGCGGAACCCTGCACAAGCCCCTGTGCGTTCGGGAGGGTTGGACAGCCCGGACCGAAAGGCGTAGCGCTCAATCATGGTGCCCATCTCACCCTCTGCCGCGCGTCGCTCGCCGCCGCACATCCTGACGCTCGTCGCGCTGGTTAGCCTCTCGACCCTGTCGATGAACGTCTTTCTGCCGTCGCTGCCCGCGATGGCCGAGTATTTCAGCGCCGATTACACGCTGATCCAGCTGTCGGTCGGCCTATATCTCGCGATGAATGCCGTCTTGCAGCTTTTCGTCGGCCCCATCTCCGACCGCTACGGCCGCCGTCCGGTGATCCTGACCGGGCTGGTGCTGTTCCTTCTCGCCACACTCGGCTGTCTCTGGGCCCCGACCATCGAGATCTTCCTGACCTTCCGCATGGCGCAGGCGGCAATCGTGGTCGGCATGGTCCTCAGCCGCGCCATCGTCCGCGACCTCTATGCGCAGGACAAGGCCGCCTCGATGTTGGGCTGGGTCACCATGGGCATGTCGGTCGTCCCGATGATCGGCCCCTTTTTCGGCGGCCTGCTTCAGGACGCCTTCGGCTGGCACGCGAATTTTTGGCTGATGTTCGTCGGCGGCGTGGCTCTTCTGGCGCTGACGTATACGGACGTGGGCGAGACGGCCCCGATGACCGGCGGCTCCTTTCGCGATCAGGTCCGGCAATACCCGGAACTTCTGACCTCGCCCCGCTTCTGGGGCTATTGCCTGGCCTCGGCCTTCGCGTCGGGCGCGTTCTTCGCCTACCTCGGCGGCGCACCCTACGTTGGCACCGTGGTCTTCGGGATGAACCCCGCGACCCTTGGCATGTTCCTTGGCGCGCCCGCCTTGGGCTACTTCATCGGCAACGCGATTTCGGGCGGCTTTTCGCAACGGCTCGGCGTCGACCGGATGGTCCTGTTCGGCGCGGTCGTGCAGGTCAGCGGCCTGTCCCTGCTCGCGGTCCTGATCCTTTTGGGCTTCACCTCGGAATACGTCTTCTTCGGCTTCATGACCTTCGTCGGCCTCGGCAACGGCATGGTCATTCCCAATGCCACCGCGGGCATGCTGTCGGTCCGCCCGCATCTGGCAGGCACGGCCAGCGGCCTCGGCGGCGCGATGATGATCGGCGGCGGCGCGGCGCTGTCGGCGGTCGCGGGCTGGCTTCTGGGGTTCGGCGGCGGGGCGCTGCCCCTCGTGGTGCTGATGGTCGGATCGGGCGCATCGGCGGTCGTCGCCATTGCGCTGACGATCCGGCGCAACCGGCGCATGGCGATCGGCTGACAGCGGCCTGCAAAACCTGCTAAGCCCCTTTGCAAAGGGGGCACCATGGCGACTCGCAAACTCTATGCCGGGGCGAAACTGCGCGAGGTTCGGACCCGCGTCGGCCTGACCCAGACCGATTTCGCGGCCCGCCTCGGCATGTCGTTGCCCTATCTCAACCAGATGGAGAACAACAACCGACCGGTCAGCACGACCGTCCTGCTGGCGCTGGCGCGGGAGTTCGGGTTCGACGTGACCGAACTGGGAGCCGGCGATGACGAACGTCTGGTCTCCGACATGCGCGAGGCGCTGGCCGATCCGGTCTTTTCCGATGCCGTGCCGCTCGCCGATCTGCGGCTGGTGGGGGCCAATGCACCCGCCCTGGCCCGCGCCTTCCTCGGGCTGCACCGCGCCTATCGGGATGGGGCGGAACGGCTTGCATCCCTCGATGCAGCACTTGGGCAATCCGGACTATCTGCGCCATCCCCCTGGGAGGAAGTGCGGGACTTCTTTCACTATTGCGACAATTACGTGGATGCGGTGGATCGAGCCGCGGAAATGCTCGCGGCGCGGATGAAAGGCGACATCGACGCAGGTCTGGCCCGCTATTGGGACAACCGCAACACCCGCGTCACCCTGGCCGACAGCCCGCGCCTGCGTCAGCACGACCTCAAGGCGGGCACGCTGGTCCTGTCGTCCCGCGCCTCGGCGGCGACGAACCGGTTTCAGCAGCTGCATCAGGTCGCGCTCAACTCCCACGCCGACCTTCTGGATGCGACGCTGGACCTTGCGCGCTTTTCGTCCAGCGACGCCCGGGCCATCGCGCGCACCGGGCTTGCCAATTACTTCGCGGGCGCAGTCCTCATGCCCTACGAAGCGTTCCGGACCGCCGCCGAAGACACGCGCCACGATCTGGAGCGTCTGGCCCGCCGGTTCGGCGCTTCACTGGAGCAGGTGGCGCATCGGCTCAGTACGTTGCAACGCACGGGCGCAAAAGGACTTCCGTTCTTTTTCGTCCGCGTGGATCAGGCCGGACAGATCACCAAGCGCCACTCCGCGACCCGCCTGCAATTCGCGCGGTTCGGCGGGGCCTGTCCGCTCTGGAACGTCCATGCGGCCTTTGCGACGCCGGGCCAGTTCCTGCGCCAACTGGCGGAGACGCCGGACGGGGTCCGCTACCTCTGTCTTGCGCGCGACATCTCGGCGCCGGGCGGGTCGTTCGACGCGCCGGTCCGGCGGCATGCGATGGCCTTGGGCTGCGAGGTGCGGCACGCGCCCCGCGTGGTCTATGCCGACGGGCTGGACCTGTCGGGCCGGTTCGAGCCTATCGGGGTGTCCTGCCGGATCTGCGAGCGGGTCAATTGCCACCAACGCGCGGTGCCACCGCTGGAGCGCCCGCTGACGATCGACCCCAACGACCGGGGGGTGTTGCCCTACGACCTGTGAAATCACATGAAGTTCGGCGCGCAACCCGCTGTTATCGAACGGGTCGCCATCCTGCGGCACGAGCCTCGGCCTCGGAACAGAACCAGCGTTCGCCCCGGTTCTCGTCTATCCGTGTCGCGCCATAGGCGCGGCTGCCCGACAGGTGATAGATGCGCCCGCTGTCGGAAATGTTGCCCTTGATCGTGCAATCCCCGGCGGGCGCATTGGCGGCAGCGCGGCGCGCGCGGCCTTCGGCGCGCCAGACGGCGGGGTCGACCATCTCGTAAGCCCAGAGACCGCGCGCCAGAACCCGCGCCTCCTTCTCCTCGTCGAAATAGGCAGGCCCCTCGCGGTAGCGGCGGGCGATCCCGAGACGGACGAGTTCGCCGTTCATGTCGACCCCGTCCACGAAACAGGTGGCCAATGCGCGGCCATAGCGGTCGGTGCTGTCCACCTCGCACCGGGCGATGCGCCCCTCGTACATCCGGCGCGCGGCTTCGGTCGCGAAGGAACCGCAGGGCAGGATCGTGCCGTCCGTATCGCGACACGTCTGGTCGCCCTCGGCCGCGTCGATGCCGATCAGGCGGATGTTGGCGGCCGCCCCGATATCGATGGTATCGGCGTCCACCACCCGGATCGTGCCGGTGAGCGTTTGCGCCCCGACCGGGAAAGCAATGAGTAACAGAAGTGAACAAAGTCTGAACATGAACCCGAGATGTGGCCCATGTCCCGGCAAAACAAGGCTGAATCCGGAAGGATCGTTGACGTGCGCGTCAGATCTTGGTCGCGGGTGACGGCGGCGTCACAGTTCGCCGCAATCTCGCCTCACGCCAGGCGATGAAGCTGACCGAGGCGATGATGAGCAGGGCGCCCAGGATGACGAAGGCGTCCGGCGGCTCGTCGAAAAGGGCCCATCCCAGAAGGACCGCCCAGACCATTTGCAGGAAGGTTACCGGCTGCGTCACCGACACCGGGGCCGCCGCAAAGGCCCGGGTCATGGTGTAATGGCCCGCCGTCGCGAAGGCCGCGACCAGGAACATCCACCCCAGATCGACCAGCGTCGGCGTGACCCAGACCGCGAAGGCGAAGGGAGCCAGCCCGACCGTCACCGTGATCGACAGCATCGCCACCACCATGGACGCCGAATGCCGCCCTGACAGAGGCTTGGCGAAAAGATATGACGCGCCGAACAGGACCGCCGTTGCCAGCATCGCCAGATGCCCCGATTCGACAGCGCGGAACCCTGGGCGCAGGATGATGACCACGCCTATCAGCGCCAAGACCACCGCCAGAATGCGGCGCAGCGCCAGACGCTCCCCCAGGAAAATCGCAGCGCCCAGAGTGACATAGACCGGGTTGAGATAGTTCATCGCCGTCACTTCGGCGATCGGGATCTGGGTCATCGCATAGAACCACAGGATCACGGCCAGCGTGTGGACGACGCCGCGCCCGGCGAAAAACGCCATGTCCCGCGCCGGAATGCGCGTGGCCAGCAGCGTCCGCGCCACCGGCAGCAGGAAGACGAGGCCCAGAAGATAGCGCAGGAAGGCCGCTTCGGCGGCGGGCAGGTCCTGGGCCGCATGTTTGACAACGGCGGTCACGGCGATGAAGCACAGACCCGTCGTTGCCATCCAGAGGATACCTTGCAGGGGGCGGGACGGGCTTTGCATGGGCTACCCTTGCGCCCATGGGCCGCGGGCCGCAAGTCCCTCAGTCGATGAGGAGTTTCGCCGCGATGGCCCACATGAACACGGCGATCACCGCGTCGAGGACCTGCCAGGCGGCGGGCCGCGCGAAAACCGGCCGCAGGAGTGCCGCGCCAAATCCGAGGCTCGCAAAGAAGACCCAGGCCGCCGTCACCGCCCCGGCCCCGAAGGCCAAAGGCACCGCCGCCTGGGTCGAGATGGAGCCGAGCAGGATCACCGTGTCCAGATAGACATGCGGGTTCAGCCAGGTGATGGCCAGGCAGGTGAGCACCGCGCGCCGCAACCCGCCGTCCTGCCCCGCCGCCGTCAGCGCCGCGCCACCCTTCCACGCCGACCACGCGGCCCGCACGCCATAGCCGATCAGGAAGGCCGCGCCGCCATAGCGGAAGACCGGCACGATCCAGGGCGCGGCCTCGACCAGTGCGCCGAAGCCCAGAACGCCCGATGTCACCAGAATCGTCTCGGACAAGGCGCAGGTCAGGACGACGGCGAGCACATGCTCGCCGCGCAGGCCCTGGCGCAGGACAAAGGCATTCTGCGCGCCGATGGCGAGGATCAGGGACAGGCCGAGGCCGAAGCCGGAGAGGAGGGAGGCGATCATGCCGCGGGGGATGGACCGGGACGGGCGGAAAGGGCAACTTAGGATTTCTGCCCTTGGATAAGTGATCCTTATGTTTGTGCCCGCCCATCTTCAGACCCTCATCGCCGTCACCGACACCGGCAGCTTCGATCTGGCCGCCGCGCGTCTGGGTGTGACGCCCCCGGCCGTGAGCCAGCGGATGCGCGCCCTTTCCGAGGCGGCGGGCGGTCCGATCTTTGCCCAACTGCAACCCGCGCGCCCGACCGATCTGGGCCAGCGGCTGCTGCGGCATGCGCGGGACGTGGCGGCGTTGCAGGCCGACCTTGCCGCCGATCTGGGCCGCGACGGCGGGCCGCGCCCGGTGGCCGTGGCGATCAACGCCGACAGTCTGGAGGTCTGGGCCATCCCGCCGCTCGCCGCCTGCCCGGGGTTCCGCTTTGACATCCGCATTGTCGATCAGGATCACAGCGCCGCGGCCCTCCGCCGGGGCGAAGTCAGCGCCGCCATTACCGCCGAGGGGCGCGCCCTGCCGGGGTGCGATGTCCATGCCCTGGGCGCGCTGCGCTACCGGGCTTGCTGCACGCCCGCCTTTCATGCGGAACACTTTGCGGAAGGGGTGACGGCGGACAGCCTCGCCCGCGCGCCGACCCTGCGGTTCACCGGCCTCGACACGCTTCAGACGCGGTGGATCGAGCGCGAAACCGGGCAGGCCATCGACCCGCCCGCGCACCACCTGGCCGCGCCCGGCCCCTTCGTCCAGGCAACGCGGGAAGGGTTGGGGTGGGGCCTGAACCCCGAGACGCTGATCGCGGAGGATCTTGCGGCGGGGCGATTGCGGGAATTGATCCCGGACACATCGCTCGACACCCTGCTCCACTGGCAAGTCAGCCGCACCATGCAGTCGGTGCTGGCCCCCGTCACCCGCGCCATCCGGCAAGCGGCCCGCCGCGCGTTGATCTAGTTCCCCTCGGCCAGTCGACGCGCCAACGCCCGCGACCGCCCCAGAAGGGCGAAGGCCAGTGCATAGGTGAAGACGAAGGTGATGAGGCCGAGGCCCCGCTCGTAAAGGCCGTCGAACTCGGTCCCCATCAGGAAGAACACCGGCGAGAACGGGATCCAGACCACCGTGACCCCGCGCGCGATCTTGCGCAGCACCGGCCGGATGGTCCCCATGCCCGCCGACATCGACCAGGGGATGACGGCGAAGGCCAGCCCAAGGCCCCAGACCAGATAGGAATGGATGACCCAACCGTCGCTATCGCCATCGCCGTATTCGTTGCGCGCCCCGATCAGGAAGACCACCAGGCCGGTCGCGATCAGGCCAAAGATGCCCACGGTCCACCCCCGCCCGCCCAGATGCGCATGGGCCGACCCGACCGACAGGGCGATCAGCGACGCGGCATAGGCATAGATCCCGATATCCACGATGAATTCGTAGCGGCCCGCGCCTAGATCGCTGATCGTGTCGGAAATCCAGTCGTGGTCGGGGACGACGACATCGGCGATCAGGATGGCGATGGTGAAAATGACCGGGCCCGCCAGCGCGATCCAGGCCAGCCCGGTCAGGATGTGGGGGTGTTCCGGTAGCGGGTCACCGGGGTCGGCAGGTATGTCGTGGACGGTTTCGGGCATGGGACCTTCGGTGTTGTTACCCGGTCCCAACCCGTCGGTCGTCGCGCGGGTTCCCCCGCGCCCTGCCCCCCGACCGTCACTCGCCCAGTTGGGCCATGACCTCGTCGCTAGCCTCGAAGTTGGCTGTGACGCTCTGGATGTCGTCATCGTCTTCCAACGCATCGAGCAGCTTCATCAGGGACTGCATCCCCTCCAGATCCAGCTCGGTCGTGGTCGTCGGCCGCCAGACCAGCTTGGTCGAGTCGCTTTCGCCCAAGGACTCTTCCAGTGCGTTCGAAACGGCGGAAAGGTCGGTGTCGGCGCACCAGATCACATGCGACTCCTCGTCGGATTCCACGTCCTCGGCCCCCGCCTCGATCGCAGCTTCGAAGACGGTGTCGGCATCCCCGGCCGAGGCGGGATAGACCACCTGCCCCTTGCGGTCGAACATGAAGCCGACGGACCCGGTCTCACCCAGATTTCCGCCGTTCTTCGAAAACGTCGAACGCACGGTCGAAGCGGTGCGGTTGCGGTTGTCCGTCATCGCCTCGACGATGACGGCGACGCCGCCGGGGCCGTAACCTTCGTAGCGGATCTCGTCGTAATTCTCGGTATCGCCGCCAGACGCCTTGTCGATGGCGCGCTGGATCACGTCCTTCGGGACCGAGGAGGACTTGGCCTCCTTCACAGCGAGGCGCAGGCGCGGGTTCTTGTCGGGATCAGGGTCGCCCATCTTGGCGGCGACGGTGATTTCCTTTGCCATCTTGGAGAACAGCTTGGCCCGGATCTTGTCCTGCCGCCCCTTGCGGTGCTGAATGTTCGCCCATTTGGAATGGCCTGCCATGGGTTCGTCTCCGTCCTGTCGGTTGTGCGCGCCGTATAGCGCCCTCTCAGCGGTCTCCGCAATCCCGGCGCAGGGCCCGGGATCGGCAGCCGGGACGGCTAGCGCAGGTCGCGCAGATAGCCGGTCAGGGCGTCGCGCATCCTCAGGGCGGTCCGGCTGTCGGGCCGCAAGGCCAGCGCCCGGTCGAGGTCATCCAGAGCCAGGCCGATCAGGGCGGGCTCGTTGTCGCGCTGCGCCTTTGCCGTCAGGATATAGGCGCGCCGTTCGAAATGTCCGCTGCGCGGGGTTTCCGCCGCAAGTGCGATGGCGTTGTCGATGTCGGCCAGTGCGGCATCCGCGTCGCCCAGATGACGGACGTGAAGCCAGGCGCGATTGGCATAGGCCGCAGAGGGCACATCGCCGCCCGCATCGATCACCCGGCTGAAGTCGTCAAAGGCCTGCGCCCGGTGCGCGTCGGTAATGCCGTGGTCGAAGAAATGCAGCCCGCGAAAAAAGATCGCGCCGATCGCGTCCTCGGCAAGGGCCACATGATCGTCGCAGGCCGCGCCCTGATCCTCGACCGAAAGGGGCTGCCCCGAAGGATGGCTCACCCCTTCGACACAGCCCCGGAGGGCGATGATCTCGGGCGTCACCTCGGCCGGCGGGGTGAGGCCGCCCTGGGCCAGACCGGCACAGGGCACCAAGAGGCTGACCGCCAGCGCAACGGCCCGACTATTGCGGCGCCGGACCGCGGGGCGGATCGCCTGCGGCAGCGTCTTTGCGTCGGTCTGGGTGTGGGGCGATCTAGCCGTCATGACGGGGCAAGCTAGGCGACCCGTTGGACGAAATTGTGGCCCCGCGCGCGGCACGCCGCAGCCACGGACGCCCTTCGACCGAAGATCGGCAACCAAAACACCCGTTTGCGCGTTGCCCCCCGTCGGCATAGACCGAACCGCACCACGCGACATCGGAGCCGCCATGACCACCGACCAGATCATCCTGTTCTCGCTGTTCGGCGGCGTCTTCGTCATGCTGCTGTGGGGACGGTTCCGCTATGACATCGTCGCCTTCTCGGCCCTGCTTCTGGGCGTGATCCTGGGCGTCATCCCCAAGGAAGACGCCTTCTCGGGCTTCGGCCACCCCGCCACGTTGGTGGTGGCGCTCGTCCTCGTGGTGTCGGCGGGCCTCGTGCGGTCGGGGGCGGTCCTTCTGATCACCCGGACGCTGGTCGACAGCAGCCGCGCGCTCTTTGGCCATATCGCGATCATGGGCGGCATCGGCGCGATCCTGTCGGCCTTCATGAACAACGTCGCGGCCCTCGCCCTGCTGATGCCGGTGGATATCGCGACGGCGCGAAAGGCGGGGCGCCTGCCCGGCGCGACGCTGATGCCGCTGTCCTTCGCGACGATCCTGGGCGGCATGATCACCCTGATCGGCACGCCCCCCAACATCATCATCGCGGGCATCCGGCGGGACCAACTGGGCGAATCGTTCTCCATGTTCGACTTCGCGCCCGTCGGCCTTGTCGTGGCCCTCGTCGGCCTTCTCTTTGTGGCAGTGGTCGGCTGGCGCCTGATCCCCGGCGTGGGCGGCGACACGCAGGGCGGCTCGCCCGAGGGGGAGGTGACATATTACGTGGCCGAACTGACCGTCCCCGAGGGGAACAAGCGCATCGGAACGAAGGTCAACGCCCTCTACGACAGCGCAGACGAGACCGGCGTCAACGTCATCGGCCTGATCCGCGACGGCCGCCGCATGTTCGGCAGCGCGCGCCATATCGACCTCGAGGCGGGCGACACCATCCTCCTCGAGGCCGAGCCGGACGCCCTTGACGAATTCCGCGCGAGCGAAGCCTTCGAGTTCTCCGACAACCGCCGCATGACCCTTCTGGAGGCCGCCGAACAGGGCCTGTCGCTGGTCGAGGTCGTCGTGCCCGAAAACAGCCGCATCACCGGTCGCACGTCCCAATCCATCGGCATGGCCTGGCGGATGCGCACGGTGCTGATGGGCATCTCGCGCAAAGGCACGCGCATCACCAACCGCCTGCGCCGCGAAACCGTCAAGACCGGGGACATCCTGCTGCTGCTCGCCCCCACCGAAACGGTCGAGGATCTGGTGTCCTGGCTCGGCGTGCTGCCCCTGGCCGACCGCGGCCTTGCGGTGACCGAGAACAAGAAGATCCTGCCCGCCGCGGGCCTTTTCGCCGGGGCGGTCATCCTGGCGAGCCTCGGCCTCATCGATCTGACCGTGGCCCTGGGCGTGGTGGTTGTGGGATATGTTCTGACCAAGATCGTCCCGCTGCAGGAACTCTATACCCACATCGAATGGCCCGTTGTCGTCCTCCTCGGCTCCATGATCCCGCTTGGCGCAGCCCTCGAGACGTCGGGCGGCACGCAGCTCATCGCGGGGGCGCTGACCGATCTCACGGCGGGGCAACCGGCCTGGGTCGCGCTGCTGGTGCTGATGGTGGTGACGATGACCCTGTCGGATGTTCTCAACAACACGGCCACGGCCATCGTCGCGGCCCCCGTGGGCATCCAGATGGCCCTGACCCTGAACGTGAACCCCGACCCTTTCCTGATGGCCGTCGCCGTCGCCGCCAGCTGCGCCTTCCTCACCCCCATCGGGCACAAGAACAACACCCTGATCCTCGGCCCCGGAGGCTACAAATTCGGAGACTACTGGCGCATGGGCCTGCCGCTGGAGATCATCGTGATCGCGACGGGCGTGCCCGCGATCCTGTTCTTCTGGCCGCTGTAGGCAGGCCGGTCAGGCGGGCGGCACGACGACGCAGCGCGCGATGGCGCGGCTTTCGGTACCCGTGCCGGGGATCAGTTTCTTGGCGATCAGCTCTTTGGCCAACGCGCCTTTGAAGAAAAGTGATCGGAAAAGGGTCGGGTCCAGCCAAAGGTCGGGACCTTCCAGTACGTCGGACGTGACGGCAACTTGGTCGTGATCGAGGATGAAGGGCATCATACCCCTATCCCCAGCGTTCGGATTGGGCCCCGGCCGTACGTTGGTGGAATGCTCCGGGTCAAACCCCCGCTTCAACTCACGAATGTTCAGGAAAAAGAACTCACCTTCGTGAAGGTCTCCGTTCTTCTTCAGCAAGCGCGCGGGATAGAGCTTCGTCCGTCCGATGTCATGATGTCGCAAGACCTCCGCCACCTCGGCAGAGACCGCATCCAAACTGTTCGCTCGAAACATATGCGGCAGCTTCTTTCGATCTTGCTTGGGCGAGTTGCTTTGCATTTCCGGCGGAAACGGATCGGATTCAACATCCGTCCCGTTTCGCAGATCGTCGATCAGCTTCAGCATCGTCTGGGGCTCGGTGTCGAACATTTCTGTTTGAAACTCGTACCGGATGACTGACGAAAAAACATCACTGACCCAAACATCCCCGTTGCGCACCATTCCGATTACCCCTTGCACGATCCCGCCAGCCCAAGCGGTACCGTCAGCGGGGCGGAAGTCAACTTGGCCCCCGACCGCCCTTGCCCCCGCCGCCCGGCCCGCGCATGAAGGCGGCATGGGCGTATTGCGGTTTACCATCCTCGGCTGCGGCTCCTCCGGCGGTGTGCCCCGCCTGGGCGGCCATTGGGGCGATTGCGACCCGTCGAACCCCAGGAACCGACGCCGCCGCTGCTCTCTGCTGGTGGAGCGGGTGGTGGAGGCGGGCACCACGCGGGTTCTGGTCGACACCTCGCCCGACCTGCGCGAGCAATTGCTGGACGCGGGTGTCGGCAATCTGGACGGCGTTGTCTGGACCCATGCCCACGCCGACCACGTCCACGGCATCGACGACCTGCGGATGATCGTCTTCAACCAGCGCGCGCGCCTCGATGTCTGGGCCGACGGGCCGACACAGGCGGCCCTGGACGCGCGCTTCGGCTATGTCTTCGAGACGCCCGAGGGATCGTCCTATCCGCCCATTCTGAACCGCAACCCGCTGGACGGGCCCGCGACGATCACCGGGGCGGGTGGCGCAATCACCTTCAACCCGGTTCCGGTCGGACACGGCGACATGGACGCGCTTGGTCTGCGCATCGGCGATCTGGTCTACATGCCCGACATCAACACCATCCCGCCCGAATCCGAATGGCTGATTTCCGGGTTGAAGGTCTGGATCCTCGACGCGCTGCGCCGCACGCCCCACCCCTCGCACCTGTCGCTGCCCGAGGCGCTGGCCTGGTTCGAACGGATGACGCCCGAGCGCGGGGTCCTGACCAACATGCACGTCGACCTCGATTGGGAGACGGTGAACGCCGAGACGCCGGACCACGTCACCCCCGCCTGGGACGGCATGGTGATCGAGCTTGCCGATGACTGAGGGCGTGGGGGGCCAGCCCCCCAGACCCCCCGGGATATTTGAGCCGAGAAGAAGGGCACAGGGATGCTAGACGTTCTGGCGGTCACCGTTCCCGTCTTCCTCATTATCGGGGCGGGCTATCTGGCCGTCTGGCGGGGGCTCTTCAGCCAGGGGCAGGTCGATGGCCTGATGGTCTTCACGCAACGCTTTGCCATCCCCTGCCTTCTGTTCCTCGCCGTCTCGACGCTGGATCTGGCGCAGGGGTTCGACTGGCGGCTGCTGGTGTCGTATTATTCGGGTGCGATGGCCTGTTTCGTGGCGGGCATCCTGGGCACGCTCTTCTGGCTCAGACGCGGGGCCGAAGACGCGGTGGCCGTGGGCTTTGCCGCCATGTTCGCCAACACCGTGCTTCTGGGCCTGCCGATTGCGGAGCGGGCCTTCGGGGCCGACTCCCTGACTCCGAACTATGCGATCATCGCGCTGAATGCGGCCTTCTGCTATCTGACCGGGATCACGGCGATGGAGCTGGTGCGCGCGGGCGGCGGCGGGTTCCTGCGGGGCGTGACCACGGTCGCCCGGTCGATGTCGCGCAATTCGCTGATGCTTGGCGTGGCGGCGGGGATCGCGGTCAACCTGTCGGGCCTGCCCCTGCCCGGCCCGGCGGACGAGGCGATCCGCCTGATCGCCAGCGCGGCCCTGCCTGCGGCGCTGTTCGGTCTGGGCGGCGTTCTGGTGCAATACAAGCCCGAGGGCGACGCGCGCGGCATCTTCCTGTGCTGCGCCATCGCGCTCATCCTGCATCCGGCCTGGACCTGGGGCATGGGCCGCCTGCTGGGACTGGAGGAAGGCCCGTTCCGCGCCGCCGTCCTGACCGCGGCCATGGCGCCGGGGGTGAACTCGTATCTTTTCGCGGCGATGCACGGCAAGGCGGTGCGGATCAGCGCCTCCTCCGTCCTGATCGGCACGGCGGCCTCGGTCTTCACCGTATCGGGCTGGCTTCTGTTGCTCTGAGCCGTGCGACCAGCCGGGGGCGCGCAGCCAGAGCGGGCCGCTCCACCAGATGCCAGGACAGGACCGCCAGGATCAGGACCGGCCCCGCCGACAGCGCGATATTGGCCAGGGGTGTCATCGGGCCGAAGGCGTGGACCACGACCTGCTGCACCGGAAATGCCCAGATATAGATGCCATAGGAATAGTCGCCCATCCGGTTCCACCGGCGCAGCATCCCGCCCGGTCGATAGGCCAGAAGGGCCGTCCAATAGGCCAGCGCCAGCACGAGCATCTCGGCCGCCCAGGGCATGTCGCGCGACACCAGCGCCAAAGCCAGCAAGGCCAGCCCGACCGGCCAGATCAGCACGATCCGGTCACGCCAGACCCACCCGGCCATGCCCAGGACAAAGGGCAGCGACAGCCCGTGAAACAGGCCAAGCCTGCCGTCAAATCCGACCGCTGCACCGCCCAGATAGAACACCGCGTAGGCGGCAAAGACCGCCCCCATCCGCCCCGTGATCCACCCCGCGACCCCGAGGGCAAGGACCAGCGCATAACAGGCCGCCTCGTGAAACAGGGTCCAGAGCGAGCCGTTGATCGCCTCGGGATAGGGCGCGGTCCGGAACACGCCCGGCAGGTCATATTGCAGAAGGGCCAGAGACAGGTTGCGCGGCAGATAGGTCCAGGTCAGAGGGTCCGCCACGTAGGCGCGGGGCGACAGGTCGGTCAGCCAAGGCCCGAGGATCACCACCGTGGCCAGCAACACGACCAGAAGTGCCGGAAACAGGCGCAGCACGCGCGCGGCGACAAAATCGGCCACCTGCGGCCTGCGCACCCAACTGCCGGTGATCAGGAACCCCGAGGCCACGAAAAACACGGTGACCGCAACCGCGCCCAGACTGTGCCCGATCAGACCTTCGAGCGGCTCCATCGTGCCGCGCCCCGACGCCAGCGGCCAGGCATGGCTCACCAGAACGGCAAAGGCCGCCACGAAACGCAGCAGGTTCAGGTTGTTGTCGCGCCCTTCGGACGCCTCGGCCAGTCGCATCAGATGCCCCGTTCAATCGGCATCCCCCGCCAGAACGGATGTCAGGCGCGACCGTGTCGATCAAGGGGGCGCAGGCGCAGGACGGGTGACCTGTTGCCGCCGCGCTCAGCCGTCGATGTCGGCAAAGGCCATGTCGTCGTCCACCCGTGCGACCGTCGCGGGCCAGGCCGGCTTGCGCGCCAGAAAATCCTTGTCGAGTTCCCAAGACACGAACAATGGCACGATCTCGCCCTCGGGGGCGGCCGACACGTCATCCTCTGCATAGGTCTCGCCACCCATCCCTTCGGGCCGCGCGACCGGGCGCATCGAAGTGTGCAGACCGTTGCAGAACGGCTGACTGCGGACCCATCGGCGCATATCCTCGCGCTTGCGGCCAGAATGGAACGGCCCCCAGTCGGCGGCGACACCGCGCATCCCCTGTGACACGACACCGTCGCGCGGAACCGTCACGTTCAAGATCCGCACCGCGCAAGACATGTTGAGCGCCCCGTCCTTGAGCGCATCGCCCGTGCGCGCCTGGCAGCCATAACCCCGGGCAGTCGCGGGCAGGATCTGGACCAGACCGTACCACAGGCCACCGCCGCCGACGGCATTGGGCCGATAGGTGCTCTCGTGCTTGGCCAGCGTCGACAGAAGGCCGGCCCAGAACGCCTTACGCTCCCAGTCCGAGCCGCCGACATAGGCCGGGCACCACTCACCGATGTCGCGCGGCTCCGTGTCGATCAGGCGCTGGCCGTGGCTTTCAAGGGCCTGCATCGCAGCGCGGGTCCAGCGGGTCGATCCGCGAACGTGGTCCCACCGAAGATCGGGCAGCGGTTCGACCCGCGGACGCGCGGTCGGGCGCACCGATGCGACGGGCGCAAAGGTCAGCGGGGCGGGCTGCTCCAGGGTCATCGAACTGGGTACGGTCGTCAGGGTCGGAGCGGCGGTTTCGGCCAGAATTGGCGCCGTTCCCATCACTGTGCAAACCGCGGCCAATGCCGCGGCGCGGGCCCGGCGGAGCAACCGATTCGTCATTTAGCATACCCCCCGGGGTCTTCAGCAGAACTCTTCAAAAACGCCATAAGTGGTGGCCAGGTCCCCCCGGTAACCCCACAAATGGTAGGTTGCATCTTACGGTCCGGGTGGCAGCCCGGGCGTCACAACCTGCGGCGTGGTACCAGACCGGGCGCAAATCTCAAACCGCACCCCCCCGGAATGGGCGGGATTCGGCCAGCGTCAGAGCGCAAATCGGCGGAAAGTGCAATGAAAACAGGGGTCGGAGACAATAAGGGGGGCAGGTTTCCCTGCCCCCCCCGATCCTGCATCCGGGTCCCCGCGACACGAGGTACGTCGCCCGCGCGGACCTCTGGATGCGTCCGGATCAGAAGCCGACGACGAGCGAGACGCCGACGGTGTTGTCGGTGGACCGCAGGCCCGGCAGCGGGTCGGACGAATAGTCGGTCCGATAGCTGATCCGGGTCGAGAACGTATCCGACATCTTGAAGTTGACGCCGAAATCGTTGGTCACGACCGTATCGGCCGAAGACGACAGGATGTCGGTGTCATTGGTCAGCGAGACGGTGTCGTTGATGCCGTAGAAGAAGCGCGACGACGCGATCCCGGCGGCTTCCGTCTCGTCGTTGCCGAGCTGGTCCTCGATGTAGCGAACACCGGGGCCCGCCTGAACGCGCCAGGCCATCTGGCTGGTGTTCACGATGCGGTAGCCCAGACCGCCGCCCAGGAAGGCGTCACGTTCGTTGGTATCGAAACCGTCGTATTCGAACCGGCCGGTGCCGAAGGCATAGAGCTGCTGGTTGAAATAGCGGCTGCCCTCGTAGATCGCGAAGAACTCTTCCTCGTTCTGCACGCCATTGGCTTCGCCGTATTCGCCGGCGAACCCGATCAGGTGGTTCCAGTCGCCGACGCCATAGGTCAGGCGGCCCGCGAACGACAACTCGCCGGTATCGGTGTTGCCCGACGCGCCGGACGCGGTCAGCGCGGCGGAACCGCGAAGGCCCTGCACGACGCCGTTGGGGCTGAAGCGCTCGCTGTCGTCGCCACGGGCCAGGTCGTCGCGGGCGTCGTCGGTGATGTCGTCGATGCGGTCGTCAAGGCGGTCGATGCCGATCAAACCGTCCTGCGCGAAGACCGGCAGGGCAACGGTGGTGGCCAGAACGGCGGCCAGGGTCATGATCTTTTTCACGGGGAATTCCTCTCCCATAAGGTGTTCCGTCCACGAAGCGCGGTCGGGAGCATCTCTGCTGAGCCAGCAGATAGGGAGCGATCATCCAAAAGAGAAATTCAAAATAACGCGGTATGGCGTGAGTTTCACTTATGAAAGATCAAGTGACTGGATCCAAAGGTTTCCACCTCGTGATCCTCGCTGATCAGCGCCAACTCGCTCAGGACATCACTTTGCGACCGGTCTATTTCAGCCACGACCGTGGTCAGCGCGGCCGCCGCCTGTGCCGCCAGCGTCTCGTCCACGTCCTCGCGCCACACCACCCAGGCCGGATAGTGGAACGTCGGCGCATCCGCCACCAAGTGCAGGACCCCGGCATCGAGCGCGCGCTTGGCGTAGCGCGCGGGCACATAGCCGGCCAGCCCCCGGTTGGCGATGAAATCCGCCGCCAGCGCGCCCAGCGTCAGCGACACGCCGGAGTTGCACAAGTCCGGCAGTTTGATCGCGTGGGCCTGCGTGAACTCGGCCCCCCAGTCGACATAGACGTAACGCGCCGCGACCTGCGCCATCTCGGGCCGCGCCCATCCCGCCACCAGGATCAGCTCGTCTGCCAGCAGTTCTTCCACCCGCAAACCCGGACGCATCTGCGGCGTGTACATCAGCGCCGTCTGCACCACCCCCTCAACCAGGAACCGCGTCAGGCGGTCGGGCATCCCGATCTCGGCATGCAGGCTGAGGTCCGGCACGTCGCGGCGCAGGGCGTCGATCCACCGAAATCCCAGGCGCGGCCAGAGCGAGTATTGCGCCCCGATGGTCAGGCTGCGGGAGAACCCGTCGGGAATGGCGATCTGCTGACGCGCCTCGGCCCAGATCTTCACCATGCTCAGCGCATACCGCTCGAACTCCTTGCCGGCGGGCGTCAACTCCGCACCGGCCTTCGAGCGCGTGAACAACGGATGGCCCAGCGCCTCCTCCAGTCGCTGCACCCGCAGGCTGACGGCGGATTGCGTCACGAAAAGGCGCGCGGACGCCGAAACGAACGACCCCGTGGCCGAAACTTCGAGGAATGTGCGGATAAGCGTGATGTCCATGACGGATCTATGCGCCGGGTCGCGGGGCCGGGCAACACAAACGGGCGCCCCCTCAACGAAAAAGGCCGCAGCGCGGGGCTGCGGCCTTGGGCCATGGGTCTTTCGGCGTGCCTGCCGATGTCATTGCGCGTCGTCGCCGCCCGACACCGCGCGCCCGACCAATCGGCCGGCACCCACGACGCCCTTGGCGCCCGTCTTCACGACCGTTCCCGTCACGTCCACGGTATTGTCGATCACCTGCCCGGCCGAGCAGCCACCCAGGGCGAATGTCGCCAGAATCAGGGCTGCGACGACGTTTTTTGCATTCAGGTTCATGGCGTTGCTCACTTTCGTCCGCGTCGCGTTGCACGTCGACCCGCCGGGGGGCGACGGCCCCCGGGTTTGCGGCGGCGCGGGGCTCCGGCGGGATCCCTTCATCGCCTCTCGACATTACCCGCGCTGCATCCCCAAGCATAACGAATAGGAATTGGCTTTAACGTGCGTATAGCTCATCTAAAACGCCGCCGCCCTGCGCCACCCTATGCTTGCCCCCGCCCCGCCCGCGCCGTAAACCGCTGGCCAACACCGTTTGCACGCCCGGAGGCCCCATGCTCGACGTGACCGCACCCACCCCGAAACCGCGCGTCATCGCGGGCGAAAAGCAAGACTGGGAACTCGTCATCGGGATGGAGGTCCACGCCCAGGTCGCCTCAAAAGCCAAGCTCTTCTCGGGTGCCTCCACCGCCTTTGGGGCCGAACCCAATTCCAACGTGGCCTTCGTGGACGCGGGCATGCCCGGGATGCTGCCCGTCATCAACGAATTCTGCGTGGAACAGGCGGTGCGCACCGGCCTCGGCCTCAACGCCGAAATCCACCTGACGTCCGCCTTCGACCGCAAGAACTACTTCTATCCTGACCTGCCGCAGGGCTACCAGATCAGCCAGCTCTACCACCCCATCGTGGGCGAGGGCGAGGTGCTGGTCGAACTGGGCGACGGCACCGCGCGCGTGGTCCGCATCGAACGCATCCACCTAGAACAGGACGCGGGCAAGTCGATCCACGACATGGACCCGTCGATGTCCTTCGTCGACCTCAACCGCACCGGCGTCGCCCTGATGGAGATCGTCTCCCGCCCCGACATCCGCGGCCCCGAAGAAGCCGCCGCTTACGTCACCAAGCTGCGCCAGATCATGCGCTACCTCGGCACCTGCGACGGCAACATGCAGTCGGGCAACCTGCGCGCCGACGTCAACGTCTCGGTCTGCCGCCCCGGCCAATACGAGAAATACCAGGAAACGCAGGATTTCGGCCATCTCGGCATCCGCTGCGAGATCAAGAACATGAACTCCCTGCGCTTCATCCAAGCCGCCATCGAGGTCGAGGCCCGCCGCCAGATCGCCATCCTCGAATCCGGCGGCAGCGTCACCCAGGAAACCCGCCTCTACGACCCCGACAAGGGCGAAACCCGCTCCATGCGCTCCAAGGAAGAGGCCCATGACTACCGCTATTTCCCCGATCCCGACCTTCTGCCGCTGGAGATCGAGCAGGCCTGGGTCGACGGCATCGCCGCCACGCTCCCCGAACTCCCCGACGCCAAGAAGGCCCGCTTCATCGCCGACTTCGGCCTGTCGGACTATGACGCATCGGTCCTGACCGCCGACACCGAGGCCGCCACCTATTTCGAGGCCGTGGCCGCCGCCTCCGCCAACGGCAAGGCCTCGGCCAACTGGGTCATCAACAACCTCTTCGGCAAGCTCAAGGAAGACGAAAAGGACATCTCCGACAGCCCCGTCTCCCCGGCGCAACTGGGCGGCATCATCCGCCTGATCGACGCGGGCGACATCTCGGGCAAGATCGCCAAGGACCTGTTCGACATCGTCTATGCCGAAGGCGGCGACCCCGCCGTTCTGGTCGAGGAGCGCGGCATGAAACAGGTGACCGACACCGCCGCGATCGAGGCCGCCGTCGACGCCATCATCGCCGCCAACCCCGACCAGGTGGAAAAGGCCAAGGCCAACCCCAAACTGGCCGGCTGGTTCGTGGGCCAGACGATGAAAGCCATGGGCGGCAAGGGCAACCCCAAGGCCATCAACGATATCGTGGCGGCGAAACTGGCAAGCTGACCTTCGGGCGGCGTTCACCCCGCCGCCCCTGTCCGCCCCACCCGTAGGGCGGGGTTCACCCCGCCATCCGCGCACAATTCACCCGTTGCCCCACGGCATCGACCGCCCCTAAGGTCGGGGAAACCCTCCCCGACCCAAAGGCCCGATGCCCGCAATCTCTGTTCCCCTCGTGGCCGCTTCGGTCAAACTCCTTGCCGCGGCTCTTGCTTTCGCGGAGGCCCCCGGCCTCAAATCCGGCCATTCCGTCTACGACGCCGCGACGAAGCTGCTGAAGGCCAAGCCCAAGAGGCTGACCGCCCTCGCGGGCGACCTGACGCACGCCGCCGAAACCCTCTTTGCCGATTTTCCCGACACGCCTCCGGACGCCGCCGCGCTGTTCTCGCAAATGGTCGAGGCGACCCTGCCCGACGCCCCGGCCCTCGCCAAAGCCAAACTCGATCCGGCGACGGCCTGCGACGCCATGCTCGGGAAACTGACCGACCCGGAACACCTCCGCGCGCCCATGCCGGACCTTTTCCGCGATCTCGTCACCCCGACGCTAACGGCCATGCTCGGCAACAGGGACGTCATCGCCGACATCGAACCCGCCCTCTGGGCCGAAGTCCTGCAAACCGGCAACCGGATCGACGAAACCACCACCGACACGAACCAACGTGTTCGGGAGCTTCAGGCCGACATGACGGCCAAGATAGACCGCCTGATCGCGGAAAAGGAACAGGTCGCCCGCGACCTTCACATCAAGGAGGGCATGCTGATCGGATTGGCGCGCAACTATGCCCAAAACGCCTCGGATTTCGAAAGCGCCCTCGCGGGTCTCCAACTGGCCCTGGAAACGGCCGCGAGGCAACAGGCCCGCAACGCCTTGCCCTCAAATCTGGGGGAAGCCGTGGACAGCGTTATCGCCAAGGTGGACGACCTCAACGACCAAGACCAGATGGCAGCCGCTGACGATCTGCTGCGCGCGGAAATGAACCGCCTCGATGCCGAAATCGAAGAACGCAAGGCCGTGCAGAGCCGGATCATCGACAAGGCCATCGCACAGGCGATCTATCAGGCCGACGCCGATGCGTTGGCCGACCGGACCCTCCGACGCATTCAATTGGACGGCCCGTCCCGGGAGGATCAGTTCAAGCGGCTCCGCCATGAGGTGCTTAGACGCTACAACGAGGGGCTGCGAACCGGTGTCCCTTTCGTGCTCAACGCCGCCATCGGCCTTGCACGTCGCTGCATCGACATCGCGCCAACGCCATATCTCGAGGCAATGGCTCAGAATGACCTTGCCAATGCCCTCCAGACCAAAGGTACCCGCACCGAAGGCCCAGAAGGCGCGAAGCTGCTGGCCGAGGCCGTAACCGCCTTTCGCGCGAGCTTTGATGTCTGCACCCGCATGGACCATCCCGTGGAATGGGCCGTGACCCAAAACAACCTCGCCATCTCCCTCCGCAACCAAGGTATCCGCACCGACGGGCTCGCAGGCGCGGAGCTGCTTGCAGACGCCGTCACCGCCTATCGCGCCGCCCTCGAGGTCTCCACCCGCACGGACCATCCCGTGGAATGGGCCGTGACCCAAAACAACCTCGCCGGTGCACTCCAATCCCAAGGTACCCGCACCGAAGGCCCAGCAGGCGCAAAGCTGCTGGCCGAGGCCGTAACTGCCTGTCGCGCCGCCTTGGAGGTCTACACCCGCACGGACCATCCCGTGGAATGGGCCATGACCCAGAACAATCTCGCCATCTCCCTCCGCAACCAAGGTATCCGCACCGACGGGCTCGCAGGCGCGGAGCTGCTGGCTGAAGCCGTGGCCGCTTTTCGCGCCGCCCTTGAGGTCCGGACCCGCGCGAACCATCCCGTGCAATGGGCCCAGACGCAGAACAACCTCGCCAACGCGCTGAGTGACCAAGGCAACCGCACCGAAGGCCCAGCAGGCGCGGACCTGCTGGCCGAGGCCGTCACCGCCTGTCGGGCCGCCCTCGAGGTCCGCACGCGCGCGGACCATCCAGCGGACTGGGCCGGGACCCACCACAACCTCGCCCTCGCCCTCCTGTCCCGCGCCGACCACGACACGACCACCGACCCCCGCCCGGACCTGACCGAGGCACTCGCCGCCGTGGAGGCCGCGCTCACCGTCTTCGACCCGGTCAACATGTCCTTCAACCACACCGAAGCCACCCGCCTGCGCGACGCCATCAAAACCCGACTCGACGCCCTCCCCCCGCGTTAACCTGTTCCCCCTTCACCCCCGCCCGGCGTCAGAAAGTATGTACGGGGGGTGTACAGGGGGTGTACGCGGGGTGACCTGCGTTTTAACCATAAAATCAAGGGCAATGCGGTCGGTTTCGGGCCATTGTTCACACCCTGTCAGGAATAGTTAAAATTCCGCAGGTCCGACACATCCCCGTCCCTGCCCGTCCACATTTCGGCCATCTCGACTCGGGACACAGAGGGCATGAAACACGCTGCTTTTCCCTCTGACGTGGCCTACGAATACGAGGCCGTCCCCGCCCCCACCAAAGCCGAACGGCGTCCCGGTCTCAAGACCGACGGCGAGCGTCTCGCCTTTGCCCTGTCGGAGATCCTGAACATCATGGCCGAAGACGGATGGGATTATATCCGCTCCGACACCTTCAGCACCGAAAGCTGGACCGACGTCACCGGAACGGCCGAGAAAAGCCAGACAATTCTGATCTTTCGCCGCCCCCTGACCTATGAAGCCGTGCCCGAGATCGCGCCGGCGCCCCGCGCCGCGGCCCCCAACACGCCCAAACCCGAAGCCAAGCCGCTCCTCCTGACCGAGCCGACCCTGGCCCCCGGAACGGTGAACCTGCCGTCCGATTGGTGACCTTCACGGGCGCGGAAAACTCCCCGGAATTTCCCCGCGCCCGCCACGAATAAACCACAAAATCCTGTTTCCCGCTCGGCAACAGGGCGTTTCCGCTATCCACAGGGACAATCCCGCCACAGCGCGATAGACTGTTCCCATCATGGACGAGACGCCTGACCCTCCGCCGCATCAGACCTTTGAATACAGGGTCGTGCCTGCGCCCCGCAAAGGCGAGAAGGCCAAGGGCGTGCGCTCCGGCGAGGCGCGCTTCGCCCTCGCCATGTCCCGCCTTTTCAATCACATGGGCGCCCAGGGGTGGGAGTTCGTGCGGGCCGACACCTTGCCGTCCGAGGAACGTGTCGGGCTGACCGGGACGGAATTGCGCTACCACGCGCTGCTCGTCTTCCGCCGCGCCACTGCCCCCGTCGCCCCGCAGATCATCCAGCAGGTCATCGAGGCCCCCAAGGCCCCCCTGCGCCTGTCGGCCCCCCTGCCCGAATGGCAGGGATTCGAGGATCAGGACGTGATGGACGCTCAGGTCATCGACATCCTGACCGCCCGCAAACGCCCGCTCGCCGCCGAATAACCTCAGGCCCCGTCGGACAATTCCATCGACAGCGCATGGATTCGACCCATGGCATCGCCCAGGGCCGCATGCACAGCCCGATGCCGCGCCAGCCGCGACTGACCCGCAAACCGCTCCGACACGATGACGACATGCCAGTGGCTTTCGCCCGTGCCGTCGTCCCCGGCGTGACCGGCATGTTTCGCGCTTTCGTTGCGAACCTCCAAGTGACTGGGATTCAAGGCCTTCTTCAGACGATCTTCCAGGATTGACTGCATCTGCATGATTTTTCCTCCCGAGGCCTTCCCTCTGCCGTGGCAATGACTAAACTCTGTCGCCTCAGGCTGGAAGGGCAACGCATGACCAAAAGTGATCCGTTCAATTTCGACATGCGTGTTTCCACCGCCAAGAAGCGCAATCCGCGCGGCAAACGCGGCATGTCGGGCGCGGTCGAGACATCGACACGCCTGTGCGAACACGAAGGCTGTCAGGAGGGCGGGAAGTACCGCGCCCCCAAGAGCCGCGACTCCAAGGATGACTTCTACTGGTTCTGCAAGGACCATGTGCGCGAATACAATCTGAAGTGGAACTTTTTCGACGGCGCGACCGAGGCGGAACTAGCCAAACAGGAAGCGGCGGACCAGTCGCCGACCCGACCGTTCCGCAAGACGGTCGAGGAACGCGCCTGGGCCCGTCTGGGCGTCGAGGATGCCCATCAGGTTCTGGGCGGCAATGCCACCCGCAATCCGGGTCGCGGCGTAATCGGGCGCAAGCTGCCCCCGACCGAACGCAAGGCGCTGGATATCCTCGAGGCCAAGGACGATTGGGACAAGGCGGCGATCCGCAAGTCATACAAATCGCTCATCAAGGTGCTGCATCCCGACATGAACGGCGGCGACCGCAGCCAGGAAGAGCAACTGAGCGAAGTCGTCTGGGCCTGGGATCAGCTGAAGGACAGCCGGAACTTCAAGTAGGCCCGCCGCTCAGGCATCGCCGCTGCGGTCCTTCCAATCCTGCAACTGGTCCCGAAGCCCATGCAAGGGGTCGGGTCGGTAGGGGCGGAAGCCCGCGCCCTTGGCCTCGAAGGCCCATCGGGTCCGGGCCGGGATGCTGACAGCTGTCAAATCGGGGACCGGATCGCGCGAGGCGCCGAAGCGGCGCATCAGCTGTGCAAAGGTCCCGCCCGAAGGTTTCGAGTGATTGTGGAGCGGGGCAATGGGGTCGAATTCGGCCCGAAGCCGGGATTCGGCCAGACCGTCGAAGGACAGGCCAAGCTCGCGCGCCCCCTCCATCAGCCAATCAAGGGTCATCGCACTCAGCCCCGTGATATCCCCGCCGCCCCCGACCGACCCGTGGTCGCCCGCGAAATACTCCTCGCGGTAGGGGCGTTCGGGCCGTCCCGCGTTCAGTTCGGCAAGGTTCGTCCAGAGTGTCGGGCGGAACGCCTTGCGCCGCTCGTCCAGGGCGACGGCATGGCGCGCGGCGCGGACCATCGGGCTGAGGTCGGTATCGTGGAAGGAATAGCGCTTGTTGAAGATCGGGGCCGCCGTCAGGTGGCCCGGCACGCCCAGGGCCCCCACCGTGTCCCACACTCCCAGATAGGCCAGGCGAAACGGCTCGGCCAGGTCGGCCCCGAACTCGGCATAGACATCGGCGTCATCCGGGTCGGTCATCAGATGCGGCGAATGGATCGCCCGCCATTCGGCATTGCGACGCTGGCGGCGCTCGGCTGTTTCGAAGCGGCGCTCGGTGTAGCGGGCCACCGCCTCGGGCAGGCTGGCCAGATCGGACCGGGCCAGAAGACCGCTGAACCGGATGAACCCGACAAGGGAGCGGGCCGTGAAGGCCCCGCGCGAAAATCCGAAGACAAAGACCTCGTCCCCCGGTTCGTGCAGGAAGACGAGATGGCGATAGGCCTCGACCATGTTGTCCATCAGGCCCAGGCCCAGAGCCCCGCCCAGAACCCGGTCGACGCCCCGCGAAAACCGCGTGACGCCGCGACGCCCCGTCCCCACCCCTTCGATATAAAGGGGCACCTGCGGGATGTCGTCGCTGTCGACGGGCATCAGCGCCTGACCCAGGCGCACCACATTCGTGGGATGGTCCGACTCGGGCCGGTTCCAGGTTCCGTCGCACAAGATGACGATACGTTTCATCGGCTCCCCCATGACTGACGTAGGGGCAGCTTGCCACAACAGGCCCCAAAGACCGACAGAAAACCGACGCGGTCAGCGCTGCAAGAGCACCAGGGAAATGGCGAAGGCGGCGAGCGGCAGGACGATCAGGGCAGTCCAGCGCAGCCAGCCCGCCCTTTGTGAAAAGGCACGGTCGCGTGGGAAGATCCGGGCTTCGGCGGCGCTCAGGACGTGATCGGGAGGCACCACATCGCGGCCCGCCGTCAGGGGGACCAGATCGGCGACCCATTCGGCATGCAGGGTCGCGAGGACAGGGTGCTGTTTCAGACGGCGCGCAAAGAGGGCGGCCTCGGCCGGGGACAGCAGGCCAAGGACGAACTCGGCGGCGATGACCTCGTCGGCGATCGTGGTGCGATCTTCGTCTTCGGGCACGGGGCCGTGGGTTTCCCTCATCCGTGCAAGTCCGCACGCAGCCACAGGATCGCGTCACGCAGACCGTCGCCCAACACATCCGGCGACAGATCGAAGCGGGCCGAAAGCTCGCGCAGCGTCTCGCCCTCCAGATAGGCGCGGCGCAGGGCTTCGGAGTGGACGGGGTCCAGCCCGTCCAGACTGTCCAGGATGGCTGCGGCATGGTGGCGCGCCAGACGGTTGCCCGCAGGGCCGGGCGGCAGGCTGGACAGGGCGTCATCGGCCTCTGCACGCCCGGCCCTTGCGGCGGCACGGCGCCCGCGCAACAGGTCGGTGCAATGATTGCGCGCCACGGTCAGCATCCAGAGCAACGGGTCGAGCCCGACAGCCCGAAACTGCACCGGATCGCGCCCGATCCGGACAAGGATATCCTCAAGCGCCGCCTCGGCCGCGCCCCGATTGCCCAAGAGTCGCAGACAGACGCCGAACAGCCGCGGCGCGGTCGCCTCATAGAGGCGCGCCAGCGCGGCACGGTCGCCATCACCTATTTCCACCAGCCAGGTCTCGAGGGTCCGTTGCGTCGCCATGCCTCCGGCTGCCACGAAATTTGCGGTCCGTCCAGCCGATCCGCGCCCCTTCCCCTTGTCCTTCACCGGCATATGTTGCATCCGCGAAGGCGGCTGAGATGGGAGACCCACGCGATGGCGGACGGACACATGGACATGAATGCAAACGTGAAACCAACCCGGGATATCTCGGTCCGTGATGTGTTCGGCATCGACAGCAACATGACCGTCAAGGGTTTCGAAGACCGAGCCGACCGCGTCCCCGAGATCGACAGCACCTACAAGTTCGACCCCGACACCACGCTGGCGATCCTGGCGGGCTTTGGCTGGAACCGCCGGGTGATGATCCAGGGCTATCATGGCACCGGCAAATCGACGCACATCGAGCAGGTCGCCGCCCGCCTGAATTGGCCCTGTGTCCGCGTAAACCTCGACAGCCACATCAGCCGGATCGACCTGATCGGTAAGGACGCGATCCGCCTGAAGGACGGCGTCCAGGTCACCGAATTCCACGAAGGCATCCTGCCCTGGGCGCTGCGCAACCCCGTTGCCATCGTGTTCGATGAATATGACGCGGGCCGCGCCGACGTGATGTTCGTGATCCAGCGCGTGCTGGAGCATGACGGCAAGCTGACCCTGATGGACCAGAACACCATCATCGAGCCGCACCCGTCCTTCCGCCTGTTCGCCACCGCAAACACGGTCGGCCTCGGGGACACGACCGGCCTTTACCACGGCACGCAGCAGATCAACCAGGCGCAGATGGACCGTTGGTCCCTCGTGGCGACGCTCAACTACCTTAGCCACGATGCCGAGACGGCCATCGTGCTGGCCAAGAACAGCCACTACAACACCGAGAAGGGTCGCCAGACCATCAGCCGGATGGTGACCGTCGCCGACCTGACCCGGACGGCCTTCATGAACGGTGATCTGTCCACGGTAATGTCGCCGCGCACGGTGCTGGCCTGGGCGCAGAATGCGGAAATCTTCCGCGATGTCGGCTATGCCTTCCGGCTGTCGTTCCTGAACAAATGCGACGAGCTGGAGCGCCAGACCGTCGCCGAGTTCTATCAGCGCTGCTTCGACGAGGAATTGCCGGAAAGCGCCGCGAGCATGTCGCTCGGCTAGTCTGGCCAAAGGGCCGCCCCGATCGTCATCGCGACGTCGAGGCGGCCTTTTGCTTATTTGACCTTCTTGCCCGCCACGACGATTTCGGCGCGCGGCGGCGCGGCCTGGATCGTCTTCACGACTTCCTTCTTCGGCTTCTTGGCTTCCTTGTTGCCCTTCTTGTTGTCATTGCGGCCCATGGTCTGTCCTTTCGGCGCGACGCCGGCCTGGCCGTGCGTTGCGTGAGATGATGTTGCGATGAACCAGGGTTGCCCGGACCTGCGCGGTCAGGGGCGATGATCCCGGCCTGCCGCGCGGATACGGCGGCAGGCATGGGTTCGATTTTACGCCTCGGATCGCGACGCGGCAAGCGACATCGCATCGGGGGCCACGGCGGCCGTTGACGGCACGTCACTGCGACTGCGCGACCGCAGGGCATGAAAAACGCCCGCCATGCCTTTGACAGGTCCATTTTTTGCCCCGACCCTGTGTTTGCGTCACAGATCAGGCCCTCGGGCCCCTGAAACCTTGGGAACCATACGATGAAGATGAAGATCGGGGCCGAATTGCCCGACGGATACGAGCCGACCCACGAAGACCTGGCCGCCGTTGCCGGAACCATGCTGGCCCGCACGCTGCTACCGCTCTTTGCCGAGAACATGTCCGAAGACATGGCCCGCGCCAACGTCGAGGCGATCGTGACGGAACTGTCGTATCTGTTCGACGAGGGCGAGATCGAGATCGGGGGCAAGACGTTCTTTCCGCGCCTGGCCTTCGTGAATGCCGAGGGCGCGGCGCTGCCGGGGCTGGCCGAGATGACCAACCTGCACGAGCTGACGGCGACACCCTTTGACGTCGATCCGAACGCGATGGTCACCTTCGAGGACGAGGCCGAATAGACGGGCCGGACCCGCCCGACCACTGGACTGGAAGGCCTCACTCGACTCGCTTTTACATATTGCCCGTTTGACAGGCGCCCAGAAGCAGTCAACGCTGCTTTCATGAGCAGAATGAAAAGTCTGGTCGTCATCGCCCTTCTGACGACCGCAGGGACTGCACAGGCGGGCGAACCTCTGGAGAGGACCTTTGCCCATTGCGCGGGGCGGATGTCGGCGGACATGGAGCATCGCTGGCTCATGGGCGAACCCGCCGAAGAGGCAGAGGCCCGGCGAAACGCCATGGTTGCCCTTCTGTTCAGCCTGGATTGGTCGCTGCCGCCGGAACGGGTGCTCGACATGCGGATCGCGGCGAAATTCGCCCATGCATCCCTCCTGCAACGCGCGGCCTTCGCCCCGGACCCCGAGGAAGCGGCCCGCGCCGCCCGCCGGGCCGAGGTCGAACTGGCCCATTGCGCGGGCCTTGTCCTGATGTAGGGTACAAAAGCCGGGCGCCTCACCCAAATGAGTGACAGCCGCCAAGCAAAGCTCCGTCATCCTTCGGTCATAGAAACCTTAGATGATTGGAAATCATGATGTTTACGCCTCTCAAGTCAGTTGCTGCCTTCGTTGCGCTCAGCCTTCTAGTCGCCCCGCTTCAATCACAAGCACAGCAAACAACCACCACCGCGATTGGGCTTTCAAATGTGTTCGAGCAATACACCAAGCGGTATCCGCATGTCGTCGACGTCAAGAACATGCAAACCTACCTCGGGGATTGGGAGTGCACGCTGGACGGACGGGGAGCCTCGCTGAGGATCATCCAGCCCGCTGAAAAGCGGACGACCTGTCAGGTCGATCAGCCGAATGTTTGCTCGATCAGCGTGCGGTATCACACCCCGAAGATCTTCTTCCGCGACCACGGTTGGGACGGATCGGGTGCGAATGGTCCCTCGGTTCAAATGATGAATGTGAGCCCGGGCTATACCGGCGCGACCCTCCGCCATCCCGATGGGAACGAATGGCATTTTGGCGGTCGCGATTTCATCACCACGCCCACTCATCAGATCACGCTGGCAAACAGACTTGAAGGAAATTCCACCTGGCGGGGGCGTCAATACCCCCTCTCGTGCGACCGGGTCTGGGCGCCGGGCACGCGCCTCTATTGACCGCCACGGCAAGAGGGCGCGGGGCTTGCCCTGACGCCCCCTCTGCATCATCTAGGGCGGTATGACCAAACCGAGCGACAATCCCGCCGATCCCTTCAAGAAGGCCCTCGCCGAAGCCACCAAAACGATGGCCGACGACCCGGACCTGTCTGTCAGCTATTCGGTGGACCCGCCGGGCCAGTCGAACGACTCGGTGCGCCTGCCGCAGATCAGCCGCCGCATGACGCGGGACGAGGTGATGTTCGCGCGCGGCACGGCGGATGCCTTCGCCCTGCGCCACCGCCACCACGACAACGGTGTCAACGCCCGCTACCTGCCGCAGGGCAACATGGCGCGCGAACTTTATGACGCGATGGAGACCGCCCGCTGCGAGGCCGTGGGCACGCGGGCCATGCCGGGCACCGCGGGCAACATCGACGCCAAGATCAACGTGGAGGCGACGCGCAAGGGGTACGGCGACGTCACCGACAAGGCGCAGATCCCGCTGGCCGTGGCGGCCGGTTACTGGATCCGTCAGATGGCGACGGGGCGACCGCTGCCCAAGGGGGCGGAACATGCGCTCGACCTGTGGCGCGGCTTCATCGAGGAATCGACCGGCGACCGCATCGCGTCGTTGCAGGGCGTGCTGGCCGACCAGACCGCCTTTGCCCGCATGGCGCGCGACCTGATTGCCGACCTCGGCTACGGCGACCAACTGGGCGACGACCCCGACCTGGAGGACGAGGATCAGGAAGACGAGGGTCAGCCCGAGGACGAGGACGAAGAGCCCGACAGCACCGGTCAGGACGATCAGGAGGACGAGGCCGACGCCTCGCCCGAGCAGTCGCAGGAGCAGCAGGACGATCCGTCGCAGGCGCAGGTCTCGATGGACGACATGGCCGATCAGGAGGCCGGGGAAGAGGCGGATATGCCCGACGCCCAGTCGGACATGGAACCGCCCGCGCCGCAGCCCGTGTCGGACGCGGATCCGAATTACACCATCTATTCCGACAAGGACGACGAAGTGGTCGGGGCTGAAGAGCTGGCCGAACCCGCCGAGCTGGAACGCCTGCGCGCCTATCTCGACCAGCAGTTGGAGCCGCTCAAGGGCGCGGTATCGCGGCTGGCCAACAAGTTGCAGCGCCGCCTGCAGGCGCAGCAGAACCGGTCCTGGGAATTCGACCTGGAGGAAGGCATTCTGGACGCCGGTCGGCTGGCCCGTGTCGTCGCCAACCCCACGACACCCCTGTCGTTCAAGATGGAGCGGGACACCGAATTCCGCGACACCTGCGTGACGCTGCTGCTCGACAACTCCGGCTCGATGCGGGGTCGCCCGATCTCCATCGCCGCCATCTGTGCCGATGTTCTGGCCCGCACGCTGGAACGGTGCGGCGTCAAGGTCGAGATCCTGGGCTTCACCACCCGTGCGTGGAAGGGCGGGCTGGCCCGCGAGGCCTGGCTGAAGGATGGCCGTCCCGCCGCCCCCGGTCGCCTGAACGACCTGCGGCACATCATCTACAAATCCGCCGACGCGCCCTGGCGTCGGGTCCGTCCCAACCTGGGGCTGATGATGAAGGAAGGCCTGCTGAAGGAGAACATCGACGGCGAGGCGCTGGAATGGGCGCACCGCCGGATGGTCGCCCGCCCCGAGGCGCGCAAGATCCTGATGGTGATCTCGGATGGCGCGCCGGTGGACGACAGCACCCTGTCGGTGAACCCGGCCAACTTCCTGGAAAAGCACCTGCGCGACGTGATCGCCATGGTCGAAAAGCGGCGGGCGGTCGAATTGCTGGCGATCGGGATCGGCCATGACGTGACGCGTTATTACGACCGCGCCGTGACCATCACGGATGTGGAGCAATTGGCGGGTGCCATGACCGAACAGCTGGCCGCGCTCTTTGACAGCGATCCGCGGGCCCGCGCCCGGGTGATGGGCATGCGCCGCGCGTCCTGATCCGCGACCCGCATCCGCCGCAAAAATCCGTTTCCGTTGGCCCAAAATTGCCAATATCCATGACGTGCCGGGGGATTGCGCCCCGCAGCAGCCCGGAAGGCCCCTCATGTTCCAGAGCTTCGACGTCTCCGCCCGACCCGACGCGGCCGCCCCCCGTGTGGCCCGCCTGCGCGCGTGGATGGCGGGCGAGGCGCTGGATGCCTATCTGGTGCCCCGGGCCGACGCGCATCAGGGCGAATACGTCGCCCCCTGCGACGAAAGGCTGGCCTATATCAGCGGCTTCACCGGGTCCGCCGGATTCGCGGTGATCCTGGCCGCGCGGGCCGCCGTCTTCACCGACGGGCGCTACAAGTTGCAAGTTCGGACCCAGACCGACCCGCAGATGTTCGAGACGGTGAACTGGCCCTCTACCGGGCTGGCCGACTGGCTGCCCGGGGCGTTGCCTGACGGCGGGCGTGTCGGCTTCGACCCCATGCTCCATACCGAGCGGGATCTGGCCCCCCTGCGCAAGTTGACGGGGATCGAGCTGGTGCCCGTGGCGAACGGCGTCGATGCCATCTGGGACGACCGCCCCCCTCCGCCGGTCGCACCGATGTTCGCCTATCCCGACGATCTGGCCGGTCGCTCCGCTGCCGACAAGCGCGCGGAAATTGCCAGGGCCCTGACCGCCGAGGGCGTGGACAGTTTCGTGACCAGCCAGCCCGAAGCGATTGCCTGGTTGCTCAACATCCGGGGCAACGACATTCCGCGCACGCCCGTGGCACAGGCCTTTGCGGTGATCCACGCCGATGGACAGGTCGACCTGATCTGCGATCCGGCCAAGGCGGCCCCGGTCGCGGGGCATCTGGGGGCAGGCGTTCGCATCCTGCCTACCGAAGTGCTGATCGACCATATGGCGGGCTTGTCGGGCAAGGTCGGCTATGACGAGGCGACCTGCGCCGTCGCACTGGTTCAGGCCCTTGGCGAGGGCGTGGCGATCACCAACCCGATCGCCCTGCCGCAGGCCCGCAAATCCGCCGCCGAGATCGCCGCCACCCGCGAGGCCCATTTGCGGGACGGCGCGGCGATGGTGCGGTTCCTGCGCTGGCTGGACCGCGACCGCACGCCGGAGACGACCGAGATCGACGTCGTCCGCGCCCTCGAAGGGTTCCGCCGCGACACCAACGCCCTGCGCGAGATCAGCTTCGAGACCATTTCCGGCTCGGGTCCGAACGGGGCCATCGTCCACTACCGCGTCAATACCGAGACGAACCGGACGCTGGACACCGACACGGTCCTGCTGGTGGATTCGGGCGGCCAATACGTCGACGGCACCACCGACGTCACCCGAACTGTGCCCCTGGGTCAGCCGCCCCGCCACATCGCCCATGCCTTTACCCGGGTCTTGCAGGGCATGATCGCCGTCAGCCGCGCGCGCTTTCCCATCGGGGTGGCCGGCGCGCATCTGGACGCATTGGCCCGCGCACCGCTCTGGGCCGAGCACCGCGACTATGACCACGGGACGGGCCACGGGGTCGGCGTCTATCTGGGCGTCCACGAAGGGCCGGTGCGGATCAGCCGCATCTCGACCCTGCCGCTGGCGCCCGGCATGATCCTGTCGAACGAGCCGGGGTATTACCGCGAGGGCGAATACGGCATCCGGATCGAGAACCTGATCGTCGTCGAGGAGGCGGTCCGCCCGGAAGGTGGCGACGACCGCGACATGCTGGCCTTTTCGACCCTGACTTACGTGCCCATTGACCGCCGCCTGATCCTGAACGATCTTTTGTCACCGGATGAGCGGCGTTGGATCGACGGCTATCATGCCGAGGTGCAGGAAAAGATCGGTCCCCGTCTGGATACCGACGACCGGGCCTGGCTTGACGCGATGTGCGCGCCGCTCTGACCTTTCAACTGACCCGATAGACCGCTAGACGTATCGTCTACCCCAAAGGAGTGCCGCCATGACCACGATCAAAGTGACCCCCGCCGCAGGCACCTGGACGGTTCGCAGCGAAGACGGCGTCATCGTCGAAAGCAGGAACGCCCTGTCGCTGGTCGAAGGCGACCGGCCCTTTGTCATCTATTTCCCGCGCGAAGACATCGCCATGGCCCTGTTCGAGCGGACGGAGTCGAAAACCACCTGCCCCCACAAGGGCGTGGCGTCCTATTACAGCTATGTGGGCCAGTCGTCCTCGATCCCCGACGTCGCCTGGACCTATGAAAAGGTGACCAATCCGGACGCCAAGGCCATCGAAGGCTATATGGCGTTTTACGCGGGCAAGGTTACCGTCGAACAGATCTGAGGGTCGCGCCCCGGTTTCATTCTCCCGCAAGCTCGGCACGGACCTGCATCAGGATTTGGCCAAGCCGGTTCTGTCCCCGCCCGTCCGGACCGCAACCCCAATAGGCGTCCATAGGCGCGTTCTCGACAATCGGGGCATGCCCGATCGACAGAAGCAGCGCGCGCGGGGCTGCGTGGGTCTGGAACTTGCGGCGCACGGCCCGCAGCATGACGCCGTCTTTCACCGCCTCCCAATCGGCGCGTAGAGGCAGCTTTCGGGTCATGCCCAGGGCCTTGGCATCCTTCGGCTTGCGGCTGGCCCGGATCGTTTCACGGTAGGCGGCATCGTCGAATTTCATGGCCTGAAAGAAGTGCTCGACTGTTGGCCACCAGGCACCATCCAGGGCGACGCCGAAGGGTGCGAAATTGGAGAACTCCCAATAGGGGTCGGTCTGGGCGTAGAAATAGATGACGGGGGTCGATGTCGCCTCGTTCACATCGTGGGGCCCCTCAGTTCTGCCGGACCAGCTTGCCCGGGTTCATCACGCCGTCCGGGTCCAGCGCGCGCTTGATTGCGCCCATCACGTCCCAGGCGGCCCCATGTTCCGCCTCCATCAGGTGCAGCTTGCCCAGACCCACGCCATGCTCCCCCGTCGCCGTGCCGCCCAGGTCGAGGGCGTGGGCGACCATGGCATCCGACAGGCGCTTGGCCTCGGTGATTTCCGCAGGACTCGCGCGGTCGACCATCAAAATCGCGTGGTAATTCCCGTCGCCCACGTGCCCCAAGATCGGCCCGTCGAGGGGCGAGGCGTCGATATCCGCCGATGCCCGGGCAATCGCCTCGCCCAGACGGGAAATGGGAACGCAGACATCGGTGACAATCGCCGTGGCCCCGGGGCGCGTCGCCAGAATGGTGTGATAGGCGCGGTGGCGCATCGACCACAGGCGGGTGCGGTCTTCGGGACGGGTGGCCCAGGCATAGCCACTGCCCCCCAGATCGCCCGCGATCTCGCCGAACCGGGCGGCGTCTTCGGCGACCGCGGTGTCCGAGCCGTGGAACTCCAGCAAGAGATGCGGCGTCTCGGGCAGGTCGGCGCCGTCGGCGGCGTTCAGGATGCGGACAGTCGCGGTGTCGACATACTCCATCCGCGCGGGCGTCAGGCCCATCTGCGTGGCCAGGATCACCGCGTCGATGGCCCCCTCGGTCGTCTCGAAGCCGCAGACCGCCGCAGACACCGCCTCGGGCTGGCCGTGCAGGCGCAGCGTCAGCTCGGTGATCAGGCCAAGCGTCCCTTCGGAGCCGACGAACAGTGCGGTCAGATCATAGCCGGCCGAGGATTTGCGCGCCTGCGTCCCGGTGCGAATGATCCGCCCGTCGGCCAGCACCACCTCGAGTCCGCGCACCTGGTCGCGCATCGTCCCATAGCGCAGCGCCGTCGTCCCCGACGCCCGGGTCGAGGCCATGCCGCCAAGCGACGCATTGGCCCCGGGATCAACCGGAAACATCAGGCCCGAGGCGCGCAATTCGCGGTTCAGATCCTCGCGCGTGCAGCCGGGTTGCACCCGCACCAGCATATCCTCGGCCCGCACCTCCAGCACCGCATTCATGTGCCGGAAATCGACGGTGACGCCGCCGCGCGGCGCCGATCCGTGCCCTTCGAGCGCGGTGCCGGCCCCCCATCCGATCACCGGGATGCCGTGGCGCGCACAGATCGCGACGATGGCCGCGACCTGACCCGTGTCGCGCGGATAGGCGACGGCATCGGGCGGCATCTCGGCGTGCCACGTCTCGGATTGGCCGTGAAGGGACAGATCGCTCTTTCCCGTGCTCAGACCTTCGCCTAGCATCAAGCGCAACTCGTCCAGTACGTCGCTCGGGATCATTGCGTCCCCTCCCCGTCGTTTCGGACTCGCTAGCGGCGACAGGCCGAAAGGACAACCGTGACGAACGGCTCCCTCATCCCCCGGGGCTTGGACCTGTGTCGGCACAGTTGGGACGTGATCCTGCAAAAGGGGCCGTCCAAGATCCAGTTCTGGTTCATCGCGCTCGCCATCGGGGTGGCGTCGGGATATGCCGCCGTGGCCTTCATGACGGGGATCGAACTGCTCCAGACGGCGCTCTACGGCATCGACGATCCGAACCGGTTGCACAGCTTTGCCGCGACCCTACCCTGGTATTGGGTCCTGCTGCTGCCTGCGGTCGGCGGGCTGATCGTGGGGTATATCCTGACCCGCTTCACCCCCGACGGACGGGTGCGCGGCCCCGCAGAGGTGATCGAGGCCAGCGCCATGAAGGAGGGCCGGGTCGAGCCGCGCGCGGGCCTCGCCTCCATCGCCGCGTCGCTCATCACCCTGTCGTCGGGCGGGTCATCGGGGCGCGAGGGGCCCGTGGTCCACATGGTCGGTATGATCGCCGGATGGGTGTCGAACCGGATCAACGCCGACGGCATCACGGGCCGCGACCTTCTGGGCTGCGCCGTGGCTGCGGGTGTGGCGGCCAGCTTCAACGCGCCGCTGGCGGGCGCGCTCTTTGCGATGGAAGTGGTGCTGCGCCACTTCTCGGTGCACGCCTTCGCGCCGATCACGATCGCCGCCGTGTCGGGCAGCGTCATCAGCCGGACGCACTTTGGCGACGTCACCGAATTCACCCTGCCCGAGGCGGGGATGCTGGCCTTCTACACCGAACTTCCGGCCTTCCTGATCCTGGGGCTGGTCTGCGGATTGGTCGGCGTGACGTTGATGCGGTCGGTCTTCCTGGCCGAGGATTTCGCCAATCGGATGCAGGGCCTGCTGCGCCTTCCGGCGATGCTGCGCCCGGCGCTGTCGGGGTTGATGCTGGGCGGGATCGCGATCTTCTTTCCGCATATCATCGGCGTCGGGTACGAGACGACCTCGGCGGCCCTGTCGGGCGACCTGATCCTGCAGGAGGCGATCGTCTTCGCCGTCCTCAAGGTGCTGGCCGTGTCCATCACCATGGGCGGCCGCATGGGCGGCGGCATCTTCAGCCCGGCGTTGATGACCGGCGCGCTGACCGGTCTCGCCTTCGGGCTGATCGCCACGGCGATGTTCCCGAACAATTCAGGGTCCGAGACGCTTTATGCATTGGCGGGCATGGGCGCCGTGGGGGCCGCCGTTCTGGGCGCGCCGATCTCGACGACGCTGATCGTGTTCGAACTGACGGGCGACTGGCAGACGGGGTTGGCGGTGATGGTCGCCGTCTCCATCGCCTCGGCCCTGTCGTCGCGGCTGGTGGACCGGTCTTTCTTCCTGACCCAGCTGGAGCGGCGGGGCATCCATCTGGCCGCCGGGCCACAGGCCTATCTGTTGGCGATGTTCAAGGTGTCCGGCGTGATGAAATCGCCCGACCACCCCCGCGCCCCGCCCGAAGACCGCGTCCGCCGCGCCCTGAACGAAGCCCTGTTCGTCGCACCCGGCGACACGCTGGAAAAGGCGATGCCCCTGTTCGAGCGGTCGAATTCCGATTTCCTGGCCGTGGTGCGCTTTGGCGAAAGCGATCAGGCGCCGGAGGTTCTGGGCGTTCTGCTGCATGTCGATGCGCTGCGGGTCTACAACCGCGCCCTGGCCGCCACGGCAGCCGAGGAGCATTCGTGACCTCGGTCGTGATGATCGGCGCGACTGGCGCGGTCGGCGGGCACTGCGCCCGCGCGGTGTCGGGTCGGGGTCAACTCACCAGCCTGGGGCGACGGGTCGCGACGGGGATCGATGCGGCGCAACATGTGGTCGATCTGGCCGATCCGCCGAGCTATGCCGCCCATCTGGCGGGGCAGTCGGTGGCGATCTGCTGTCTTGGGGTCGGCGAGCCATCGAAGGTCACGCGCGACGAATTCCGCCGGATCGACCACGACATCCCGCTAGGCTTTGCGACGGCGGCGCGGGCGGCGGGCGTGGGCCATTTCCTGTTGCTGTCGTCCGTGGGGGCGAACGCCGCCTCGCCCAGTTTCTTTCTGCGCACCAAGGGCCAGCTCGAAGACGGGTTGCGGGCGCTGGCCTTCGACCGGCTCAGCCTGTTCCATCCGTCCATGATCCTGACGCCCGAGAATCGCTATGGCCTGAGCCAGGCGCTGACGCTTGCCATCTGGCCGCGCCTGACGCCGCTGCTGCGTGGGCCGCTTCGCCGGTTTCGGGGGATCGCGGTGGACCGCCTGGGCCAGGCCATCGCCGCCACCGCACTGGGCACGGGGCGGGGCGAGGAGGTGCTCGAATGGCCGCAGATCGTGGCGCGCGCCGATCAGTTCGGGGTGACCTCGACGACCTGAGCGGGCGGCAGGACGGCAGCAACCTGCGCCAAAGCCGACACCGCGATGAGCGAGGCATTGCGCAGCGACGGGACGAGGCCGATGGGGCCGGTCACCCGCGCTCTTTCCGCGGCCGTGAGACCAAGCAACGTCAGTTCCTGCAAGCGCATCTCGTGGGTCCGGCGGCTGCCCATGGCCCCGATGAACCGCGCCTCGGACCGGGCGGCGGTCGCCAGGATCGCAGGCTCCCATTCGTGGTCATGAAACAGGGTCAGCAGCGACGTATGCGCGTCGAGCGGCAGCGTCAGCCCCTGATCCGGCGCGGTCAGGCGCTGCACCGCCACCGTCGGCAGGTCGGCAAGCGCGACCAGGTCGTCCTCTTCGGGCGAAGCGAGGCAGAGCCCCATGCCGGCATGGGCCGTCAGCGCCGCCGTCGCCCGGAACACCGCACCCCGGCCCGCCAGCACCAGCCGCGGCTTGGGCGCATAGCGGATCACGATGGCATCGGCAGCGGCCCCCTCGGGCCCGGCGACCCCCGTGGTCGGCCCGACCGACAGGCGCGCGGGCCGTCGCGCCACCAGATCCCCATGGGCGGCGCGCAGGGCCGCCGCATCGGGGGCGGGGTCGATGACCAGCCCGAGAGTCCCGCCGCAGGGCAATCGCAGGTCCATGAACGGTGACCCCGCGCCATAGGTCGGGCTGCGCACCGCGCCTTCGGCCAAGGCCTCCTGCGCCTGCAGGATCAGGTCGCGGTCGATGCACCCGTTCGACATGTAACCGACCATGTCGCCATCCCGGGACACCACGGCGAGCGACCCGACCTCCCGCGCGGACCCGCCTTCGATGCGGACCGACACGACCAGGGCAAAGGGCGTCCCCGCGTCCAGCAGGTCGCAGGCCCGGGCCAGAACATCCTCGGCCTGTTCGGCATAGGTGATCGGGGGCAAGGGCATGGGGTCAGCCGGTGCCGCCGACACGTTCGGCGAAAGCCGCAAAGAACTTGCCCGCCAGCTTTTTCGAGGTGCTGACGATCAGTCGGCTGCCCAGTTGGGCGATCTTGCCGCCGACATCGGCCTTGGCCTCGTAGCGCAGCAGGGTGCCCTCGGGATGATCTTCCAGCGTGACGTCGGCCCCGCCCTTGGCAAAGCCCGCCGCGCCCCCGGCCCCTTCGCCGGTCAGGGCAAAGCGTTCGGGCGGGGCGATCGGGTCCAGATGCACCTTGCCCGCGAACTTGGCCTTAACCGGACCGATCTTGAGGACGACCTGCGCCTCCAGCTCGGTGTCGGAGGTCTTGGTCAACTCTTCGCAGCCGGGAATGCAGTCCTTCAGGATCTCCGGATCATTGAGCGCGTCATAGACCACCTGGCGCGGTGCGTTGATGATGATTTCGTCTTTGAGTTCCATCCAAGCCCCTCCCGGCGATGCGTCCGGAAGGTCGCACCGGGCGCAGGCGGTGGCAATGGGCAAAGCGTCAGTCGGTCAGCGCCGCCAGTCCGTTTCTGGTCGCGGCGTTGAACCAGGCGACGATCTGCCGACGCTCGGCTTCGGTGATGCCGGTCAGATTGGCCGGCGGCATGGCGTGGCTGACCCCCGATTGCAGATAGATCTGGCGCGCCGCCCCCGCGATGTCGACGCGGGTTTCCAGATGCACACCCTTCGGGGCCCACCGGATGCCGTCCCAATTGGGCTCTCGCGCGTGGCACATGGAGCAGCGACCGAGGACAATGCTCTCCACCTCCTCGAAGCCGGCAGCGGCGACATAGCGGGTCTCTTTTTCGCTCAGCTGCCGCGCATCAAGCGCCTCGTAGTCGCCATCCCAGCTCGACGCGGTCGACAGCCACGCCATGATCACGAAGAGGACCGCCGTCGCGCCCCAGGTCCAGGCCGGACCCTGGCCCGTGGCATGCAGGGTGTTGAAATAATGTCGGATCGTCACGCCGGTCAGGAAGACGAGGCAGGCGATGATCCAGGCGTATTGCGTCCCGAAGGCCAGCGGATAGTGGTTCGACAGCATCAGGAACAACACCGGCAGCGTCAGGTAGTTGTTGTGGGTCGAGCGCAGCTTGGCGATGGCGCCATAGCGCGCGTCAGGCACCCGCCCCTCCTGCAGGTCCTTCACCACGATGCGCTGATTGGGCATGATGACGAAGAACACGTTGGCCGTCATGATCGTCGCCGTCATCGCCCCCAGATGCAGCAAGGCCGCGCGCCCCGTGAAGATCTGGTTGAGCGCCCAGGATGCCGCGACGATCCCTGCGAACAGCACCAGCATCACCGCCGTGGGCCGCGATTTCAGCGGCGACTTGCACAGAAGATCATAGCCGATCCACCCGACGGCGATGAAGGCGGCCGAGATCGCGATGGCCTGCCAGGTGGCCAGGTCCGCCTTGGCCGGGTCGATCAGGAACAGCTCGGCCCCGGCCCAATAGACAATGGCCAGCAACGCCGCACCCGACAGCCAGGTCGAATAGGCCTGCCATTTGTGCCAGGTGAGATGCTCGGGCAGGCGTTCGGGCGCGACCAGGTATTTCGTCGTGTGATAGAAGCCGCCCCCATGCACCTCCCACTCCTCGCCGTAGGCGCCCTCGGGCAGGTCGGCGGCCTTGCGCAGCCCCAGGTCGAGCGCGATGAAATAGAAACTGGCCCCGATCCAGGCAATCCCGGTGATGACGTGCAGCCAGCGAACGGCAAAGGCCAGCCAATCCCACATGATTGCCAGATCATACATCGCGTCTCTCCTTCGGGGTGTGCGGGCAGTCTATGACGGCGCTCATTGTTCCAGTATCCGATGGACCGGGCATAGAGTTTCAAATAATCACGAAGAATGTCCTATTTCGACAACCTTCGGACCTTCGTGCGGATTTTCGAACTGGGCAGCATGTCTGCCGCCGCCCGGGATCAGCGCATTTCCCCCGCCGTGGCCTCGGCCCGGTTGTCGCAGCTCGAATCGCATCTGCATGTCCGCCTGTTCCAGCGCACCACGCGCAGCCTGTCGGCGACGGAACAGGGGCGGCTGTTCTATGCCGGAGCCTGCCGGGTTCTGGATGCGGTCGACGAGGCAGAGGGCTCCGTGGGCGAGGTGACGGCGAACCCGCGCGGGGATCTTCTGGTGGCGGCACCGCTGTGGTTGGGTCGCACCCTGCTTGCGGGGCACATGCCCGCGTTTCGCGAGGTCTACCCGCTGATCCGGGTGCGGTTGCGGCTGAGCGATCGGCGGCTCGACATGACGGCCGAGGGGCTGGACCTGGCCTTTCACGTGGGACGCCCCGCCGACAGCGACCTGCGCATCCGCAAGATCGCGGAGTGTCGCCGCCTTCTCTGTGCCGCCCCCGCCTATATCGCGGCGCGCGGCGCGCCCGAGACGGGCGACCAATTGGCGCGCGGGGCCCATGATTGCCTGAACCTGCGGTTTCCGGGGGCGACCGAATTCCGCTGGACGCTGCTTGGTCCCGACGGGCCCGACACCTTTGAGGTCAGCGGTCCGTTCGAATGCGACGACGGCGACGTGCTGACCGACTGGGCGCTGGCCGGGCACGGGATCGTTCTGAAGCCGGTGTTCGAGGTGGCCGACCACCTTGCCTCGGGCGCGCTGATCGAAGTGTGCAAGCGCACGCCCCCCCTGCCCGCGCAGGTGTCGGTGCTCTATCGGCACCGCCGCCATCAGGACCCGAAGGCGCGCCTGTTCATGGATTTCATGATCGAACGGCTTCAGGCCGACCTCGCCGCGGCTCAGGACCCGCGATAGGTCGAATAGCCGAACGGGCTGAGCAAGAGCGGCACATGGTAATGCGCCGCCTCGGACATCCCGAACCGCAGGGGCACCACGTCGAGGAACCGCGGGCTTTCGGGGGCGACCCCGGCGCGGGTCAGGTAGTCGCCGCAGTGAAACACCAGCTCATAGGTGCCGGTCGCGAACTGATCCTTGGGCAGGATCGGAGCGTCGGTCCGCCCGTCGGCATTCGTCGTCATCTCGGCCAGTTTCGCGCGCGCCTCGCCGTCCAGCCGGAACAATGCGATGCGCAGGCCGTCCGCCGGGCAGCCCCGTGCGGTGTCGAGAACATGGGTCGTCAGATATCCGGCCATCGCACTTCTCCAATCGGGTTTTGGCGGTCAGAATACCGCAAGACGGGCGGATCGAAACCGCCCTTCACGCGAGAGACTGTCAAACGGTTTTTGAAAATTCCGCGTCACTTTATGGCGTATTGTCGCACCAACCCTGAAGGAGTGAGCATGCAACGTTATCCCCGTGACATGCATGGATATGGCGCAACCCCGCCCGAGGCCCAGTGGCCCGGGGGCGCCCGGATCGCCGTCAACCTGGTCCTGAACTACGAAGAAGGCGGGGAAAACAACATCCTGCACGGCGATGGCGCCTCCGAGGCGTTCCTGTCCGAGATCACCGGCGCACAGCCCTGGCCCGGAATGCGGCACGCCAACATGGAATCGATCTATGAATACGGGGCCCGCGCCGGGTTCTGGCGGCTGCACCGGATGCTGCGCGATCTGCCGATCACGGTCTATGGCGTTGCCTCGGCGCTGGCGCGCGGTCCCGGTCAGGTCGAGGCAATGACCCAGGCCGGTTGGGAAATCGCGTCCCATGGCCTCAAATGGGTCGAACACAAGGACATGGCCGAAGGCGACGAACGCGCCGCCATCGCAGAGGCCATCCGCCTGCACACCGAGGTGACGGGGACGGCCCCGCGTGGCTTCTATTGCGGGCGCTCGTCGGGAAACACGATCCGGCTGGCCGCCGAGACCGGGCAATTCGCTTATGTCGCCGACAGCTATGCCGACGATCTGCCCTATTGGGCCGAGGTGGGTGACCGGGATCAGTTGATCGTGCCCTATACGCTCGACGCCAATGACATGCGCTTTGCCATTCAGGCGGGCCACGCCGACGGGGCCTCGTGGGAGACCTATCTGCGCGACAGTTTCGACTGCCTTTACCGCGAAGGCGGTCGCATGATGTCGGTCGGCCTTCATTGCCGTCTGGCGGGGCGTCCCGGTCGGGCCGAGGCGCTGCGCCGTTTCATCGACTACGCCCAGGGGCACGCGGGCGTGTGGTTCGCCACGCGGCTGCAAATCGCCGAACATTGGGCCGAAACCCACCCCCATGTTCGCCGCATCCGCCCGTCGCAGATGGACCGCAAAACGTTCGTATCGGCTTACGGATCGATCTTCGAGCATAGCCCCTGGATCGCCGAACGCGCCTTCGACCTGAACCTTGGGCCAGCCCATGACACCGCGGCGGGTCTGCACAATGCGCTGGCCCGAATGTTCCGGTCTTCCACCGAGGACGAACGTCTGGGCGTTCTGACCGCGCACCCCGATCTGGCCGGAAAGCTGGCCGCCGCCGGACGGCTGACGGCGGATAGCACGGCGGAACAGGCGGGCGCGGGGCTGGACACGTTGACCGACGCGGAGCGGGCGACGTTTCAGGACAGAAACGCCCGATACGTCGCAAAGCACGGATTTCCCTTCATCATCGCCGTGCGCGACCATGACAAGGCGGGCATCCTTGCCGCGATGGACCGGCGCATCGGCAACGACCGCACGGTCGAGTTCGCCGAAGCCTGTCGGCAGGTGGAACGCATCGCCCGGCTTCGCCTTGCGGACCTGTTGCCATGAGCCGGGTCATCCGCACCGCACCGCTGTCGGCCACGGCCTTCGCCCCCTTCGGCGATGTGCTGGAGGTGGCGGGCGCGCCCGACAAGCTGATCAACGCAGGCCTTTGCGGGCGCTATCACGACCGCGCCCGACTCGACTTTGCGGACGGGCGCGCGGGGATCAGCATCTTTGATGCCGTACCCCGCGCCCTGCCCTACACGCTCGACCTGCTGGAGCGGCACCCGGACGGAAGCCAGTGCTTCGTGCCCATGCATGGCAACGACTGGCTGGTCACCGTGGCCCCGGACGCGGGCGGCGCACCCGGCACGCCGCTGGCCTTCATCGTCGGCGCGGGTCAGGCGGTCAACTTTCACCGGGGCACCTGGCATGGCGTTCTGACGCCGCTTCACGCGCCCGGCCTCTTCGCCGTGATCGACCGCATCGGGGACGGCGCGAACCTTCAGGAGCACAGGCTCGAAGCCCCCTATCGCATCGAATTGGGGGGCGCCGCGGGCCCCTAGGGCCGGTGACACAACAGGGAGAGAACCACAGATGGCCGACACGTCCATAGGCACGGCGGCGCAATTGCGCGACCCGGACTACACACCACCGCTGGCCAAGGCGGTGCCGCTCGGCATCCAGCATGTGCTGGCGATGTTCGTCAGCAACGTCACCCCTGCGATCATCATCGCCGGGGCCGCAGGCTTCGGCTTCGGGTCGGATGCGGGCGCGCAGGGCTTTCCGGACATGACCTATCTGATCCAGATGTCGATGCTGTTCGCGGGCACCGCAACCCTGTTCCAGACCATCGGGTTCGGCCCCGTGGGCGCGCGGTTGCCCATCGTTCAGGGCACCTCATTCGCGTTCATCCCGATCATGATCCCGCTGGTCGCGGGCAAGGGCATCGAGGCACTTCCTGCGCTCTTCGGCGGCGTCGTCATCGGCGGCCTGTTCCACACGCTGATCGCCACGTTCATCGGCAAGATCCGCTTTGCCCTGCCGCCACTGGTGACCGGCCTCGTGGTCACGATGATCGGCCTCGCGCTGGTCAAGGTCGGCATCGAATACGCCGCCGGGGGCGTGCCCGCCAAGGCGGCCGACCTGCCGGAATACGGCAGCCTGCTGAACTGGTCCGCAGCGCTTGTGGTCATCTTCGTGACGCTGGCGCTCAAGTTCTATGCCAAGGGCATGCTGGCGGTCTCGGCGGTCGTGATCGGCATTTTCGTCGGGTATTTCTATGCCATGGCCATGGGCATGGTCACGCTGGAGAGCATCACCACAAGCTGGAGCCGCGCCGCCGCCGTGTCCTTCCCGATCCCGTTCAAATACGGCTTCGAGATGAGCTTTGCCGCCATCGTCGGCTTTTGCCTGATGGCCTTCGTCTCGGCGGTGGAGACCGTGGGCGACGTCTCGGGCATCACCAAGGGCGGGGCCGGACGCGAAGCCACCGAAAAGGAAATCACCGGTGCGACCTATGCCGACGGTCTGGGCACGGCGGTGGCAGGCGTCTTCGGCGGCTTCCCCAACACCTCCTTCAGCCAGAACGTCGGATTGATCGCCATGACCGGCGTGATGTCGCGCCACGTGGTGACCATCGGCGCGATCTTCCTGATCATTTGCGGGTTGGTCCCCAAGGTCGGCGCGGTGATCCGCACCATCCCGATCGAGGTTCTGGGCGGCGGCGTCATCGTCATGTTCGGCATGGTCGTGGCGGCGGGCATCTCGATGCTGTCGGACGTGAACTGGAACCGCCGGAACATGGTTATCTTCGCCATCGCGCTGTCGGTCGGTCTGGGCCTGCAACTGGACCCGCAGGCGGTTCAGTACCTGCCCGAGACCGTGCGCATCCTGATGACGTCGGGCCTGCTGCCTGCGGCTGTGATCGCCATCGTGCTGAACCTGATCCTGCCCGAAGAGCTGGCCGGTGAGGCGACCGAGGAAGTCTCGGGTGGGATGGCCGGCAATGGGACGTTCGGGGCCAGGGACGCCTCGCAGCGCTGAACGCCGACCATTCGGACATCAAAAAGGCCCCCGCTGCAAACGGCGGGGGCCTCTCTCGTTCCAAGGCGCGAGGTGGATCAGAAATCGACCTCGACCGCGACCCCTTCGGCAATGGCCCGCTCGACGACCGAGGCGGCGACTGCCAGATCCTGAAGCCCCACGCCGGTCCCGTCAAAGACTGTGATCTCGTCCCCCGACCGGCGCCCCGGATGCGTGCCGTTGATGACCGCGCCCAGTTCGTTGACGTCGCCTTTGGCGATCAGGCCCTGCCCCACGGCATGCTGCGCCTCGCCGATGGTCACCGATTGCGCCACCTCGTCGGTAAAGACGGTGGCGCGGGCCAGGATCGCGGCTTCGACCTCCTGCTTGCCCTTGGTGTCGGTGCCCATGCAGGCGATGTGGGTGCCCGGGCGCACATGCGCATCCAGAAGCGTCGGCGCCTGGGCCGACACGATGGTCACAATGACATCCGCCTGCGCACCCAGGGTTTCCAGCGACACGGCCTCGAACGGCAAGCCGAGCTCTGCGGCCACCTTGGCCAGACGGTCCAGCTTCTCGGGCGACCGGTTCCAGGCGACGACCCGTTCGAAATCGCGGGTGGCGGCGACCTGGCGCAGTTGGAACGTCGATTGATGCCCCGCGCCGACGATGCCGAGAACCCTCGCATCCTCGCGCGCCAGATGGGCCGTCGACACGGCGGCGGCGGCGGCGGTGCGCAAGGCGGTCAGCAGGTTGCCTCCGACCACGGCGCGACATTTGCCGGTGTCCGCGTCGAAAAGGAACACCGTGGATTGGTGGTTGGTCAGGCCCTTGTCGGCATTGCCCGGCCAGTAGCCGCCGGATTTCAGCCCAAGGTTCAGCCCCGCACGGTCGAACCCCGACTTGAACCCATAGAGCGCGTCGGCATGGCCGATCGCTTCGCGGATGACAGGGAAGTTGTAGGCATCGCCGCGCGACATGGCGGCAAAGACGGCCTCGACCGCTTTGAACGCATCGTCTGCGGTCATCAGGTTGGCGATGGCGGATTCGGGAACGATGATCATGGGGACCTCGATGTGTGGAAAGGGTGCGTGACGAGCACGCACCCTACGTATTCAAAGCGACGGTGTAGGGTGCGTGGTGTCCACGCACCGCTCGGTCAATAGGCCTTGCCGCGTGCCGATACCGGCCAGAGCGTCTCGACCTTGCCGCCGCGGACCCCGACGTACCAGTCGTGGACGTTGCAGGTCGGGTCGCAATGCCCCGGCACCAGCTTCAGCTTGTCATTGACTTTCAGCACACCGTCGGGGTCTGCGACCACGCCATGCTCATCGGAGCATTTGACGTATTTCACATCCGTCCGGCCAAAGACCGTCGGCAGGCCCGAGTCGACAGACTGCGCCTTTAGGCCCGCGTCGACGATGGCCTTGTCGGCCTTGGCGTGGGACATGACCGAGGTCAGGATGAACAGGGCGTTCTCCCATTCGCCATCGTCGATGCGCTTGCCGTCCTTGTCGAGGATGCGACCGTAATCGGCGTCCATGAAAGCGTAGGATCCGCACTGCAACTCGTTGTAGACGCCCGAGGCCCCCTCGAAATAATACGACCCGGTGCCGCCGCCCCCGACGATGTCGCAATGCAGCCCTTCGGCTTTCAGTGCATCGACCGCGTCGCGCACCATCTCGATCGCGATCTGGGTCTTGCTCTGCCGCTCGGCGTAGTCGTCGAGGTGCTGCATCGCGCCCTGGTAGGCCTGGATCCCGGTGAACTTCAGCCCCGGGGCCGCGTCGATGGCCTTGGCCAGGGCGACGACTTCGGGCGTCGTGGTGACACCGCAGCGACCCGCGCCACAGTCGATCTCCACCAGGCATTCGATCTGCGTCCCCGCCTCGGTCGCGCCTTTCGACAGGTCCGCGACATTGGCCAGATCATCCACGCAGCAGATGGTCCGCGCGCCCAGTTTCGGCAGGTTGGCCAGGCGCTTGATCTTTTCGGGTTGGGTCACCTGGTTGCTGACCAGCACGTCCTTGATGCCGCCGCGGGCGAAAACCTCGGCCTCCGACACCTTCTGGCAGCAGACACCGCAGGCGCCACCCATGTCCTGTTGCAGGTGCTGCACGTCGACGGATTTGTGCATCTTGCCGTGGCTGCGGTGGCGCATGCCGTGGGATTTGGCGAAATCGCCCATCTTGCGGATGTTCCGTTCCAGCGCGTCCAGATCGAGGATCAGGCAGGGCGTCTGGATGTCGGCTTCGTCCATGCCGGGCACGGCGGGCACATCATAGCCGACTTCGAGGTTTGCGTAGTTCAGGTCTTTCATGGTGGCCTCCTCAGCCCTGCATCCAGGGCAGTTTATCCAGATCGACGTTTCCGCCGGTGACGACGACGCCCACGCGTTTGCCCGCGAAGACGTCCCTGTTCCTGAGGATCACGGCCAGCGGCACGGCGCAGGACGGCTCCATCACGATCTTCATGCGCGCCCAGGTCAGGCGCATGGCGTCGATGATTTCCTGCTCGCTCGCGGTCAGGATGTCGGTGACGTGGTTGCTGACGAAATGCCAGGTCCGCTCCTTGAGCGGGACCTTGAGACCATCCGCCACCGTTACCGGCGCATCGTCGGCAATGATGTGTCCGGCGCGGAAGGACCGCGCGGCATCGTCCGCCTGCTCAGGCTCCGCCGCGATGATCTGCACCTTGGGGGCGATATGGCTGAGCGTCAGGCAGGTGCCCGAGATCATGCCGCCGCCCCCGATGGGCGCAACCATCATTTCGACCGGCGCGCCATGCTCCTCCATCTGCTCCATGAATTCGAGGCTACAGGTCCCCTGCCCCGCGATCACCCGCGGGTCGTTGTAGGGGTGGACGAAATCGGCGCCCGTCTCGGCCTCGACCCGGGCAAAGACCTCTTCACGGCTGGTCGTGGAGGGTTCGCATTCCGTGATGATGCCGCCATAGCCGCGCACCGCGTCCTTCTTGGCCTGCGGGGCCGCGCGCGGCATGACGACGTGGCACGGAATGCCTCGCCGACCCGCCGCATAGGACAGCGACAGCGCGTGATTGCCCGAACTGTGTGTCGCCACACCCCGGGCCGCCATCTCGTCGGACAGGCCGAAGACGGCATTGGTGGCACCGCGCACCTTGAAGGCGCCGGCCTTCTGGAAGTTCTCGCATTTGAAGAACATCTCGCAGCCCGCCATCTCATTCAGGAACGACGACGTCAGGATCGGTGTGCGGTGGATGTAAGGCCTGATCCGGTCCTGCGCGGCGATGACGTCGTCAAAGGTGGGGATGTCCAACCCGTTCACGTCCTTCATTCTGCGGCTGCCTTCTGCTGCGTGTTGCCGTGACGATAATAATCCTGCGCCGCCGCGACGCCCGAGCCGAGCTTGATCGGCAGGCCCAGGTCGACCATCGCCATTTCGGCCACGGCAAGGCCCGACAGCATCATCGCATCCGTCAGCATGCCAAGGTGGCCGATGCGGAAAACCTTGCCCGCAACCTCGCCCAGACCCACGCCAAAGGCCATGTCGTAGTCCCGCGCAGCGACCGTCACGACGTCGGTGGCGTTGAATCCGGCCGGGGTGCAGATGGCCGAGACGCTGTCCGACCAGACGTCGGGCGACGCCGCGCAGAGCTTCAGGTCCCAGGCGTCGACCGCCCGGCGCACCCCTTCGGCCATGCGGTGGTGGCGGGCGAAGACATTTTCCAGACCCTCGGACAAGAGCATGTCGCAGGCGAGTTTCAGGCCGTTCATTAACCCGACCGGCGGCGTGTAGGGGAAGGCGTTGTTGGCATAACCCTTGGCCATATCGGCCACATCAAAGAAAGTCCGGTGCAGCTTTGCCGTCTTCGTCGCGGCCATGGCACGGGGCGAGAAGCCCAGGATGGCGAGCCCGGCGGGCAGCATAAACCCCTTCTGCGACCCGGTGACGGCGATATCGACGCCCCATTCGTCGAAGCGGAAATCCATCGACCCGATGGAGCTGACCCCGTCGACCATCAGAAGCGCGGGGTGGCCAGCCGCCTCCATCGCGCGGCGCACGCCCGCGATGTCGGATTTGACGCCGGTCGCCGTCTCGTTGTGGGTGGCCAGAACCGCCTTGATCGCGTGGCCCGTGTCGGCGCGCAGGATTTCTTCGTAGGTTGAGACGGGAATGCCATGACCCCAAGGGGTCTCGACGATCTGCACATCCAGACCGTGACGCTGGCACATGTCGATCCAGCGATGGCTGAACATCCCGTTGCGCGCCACCAGGACGCGGTCGCCGGGGGACAGGGTGTTCGAGATCGCCGTCTCCCACCCGCCGGTGCCGGTGGACGGGAAGATGAACACCTCCACCTCGGTCGACTTCAGAACCCGGCGCACCCCATCAAGGCAGGGATGCAGGATGTCGGCGAAAGCCGGGGACCGGTGGTCCATCGTCGGCATGTGACAGGCCAGGCGAACGGCCTCGGGCATATTGGTCGGACCCGGGATGAAGACGGGGTTCTGCGAGGTCATGGCGATCTCCGAAGATTGGGCACGGTCTCCATTTACGCAACGGAACCCCGCCGGGCAATTTTTTTGAAAACAGTTTTCATTTTGCGACGGGTCGGATTATGGGTGCCTTATCAGCTAGTTGTATTTTTCACTTCGGCGCGTTGCCCAAATGCGGAGCAGTTTATGAACACCCCGAAACCGGAATCGGCGCGCCTCAGGGGCCGTCCAAAGGCCTTCAACGACAAGACCGACCAGAACACCATCAAGGCGCTGGACCGGGCGATGCATGTGCTGCGGAGCCTGTCTGAGCTGGAAAATGCGACGCTTACGACATTGGCCCAGACGACGGGCGACCCGGCGGCCAGCGTTTACCGCATCCTGGTGACGCTTCAGGCGCATGACATCGTGGAACTCGATACCTCCGACCAGACCTGGCATGTCGGCCCCGGCGCGTTTCAGATCGGGTCCGTCTTCCTGCGTCGCACGTCCCTGATCGAACGGGCCCGGGAACCCATGCGCGACCTGATGGAGGCGACGGGCGAGACCGCGAACCTCGGCATCCGGTCGGGCGGCGATGTCCTCTTCGTCAGCCAGATCGAGACACATGCACCGATCCGCGCGTTCTTTCCACCCGGCACCCGCGGCGACCTGCATGCGTCGGGCATCGGCAAGGTCCTGCTGTCGGCGATGGAGCCGGAGCGGCGCGCGGCCATCCTGCCGTCGCCCCTGCCGCGCTATACCGACGCCACGCTATCCGACCCCGAGGCCCTGGCCGCAGATCTGACGCGGATCGCCGCGCGCGGCTATTCGGTCGACGACGAGGAAAAGAACACCGGCATGCGGTGTATCGCGGCCCCGGTGCGCAACCTGCACGGCGAGGTGGTGGCCGGCATCTCGGTCTCCGGCCCGACCAGTCGCGTCGCACCGGACCGGGTCGCCGACTTCGCGCGCCAAGTCATCGACGCAGCCGAAACCCTGTCACAACGGCTTGGCGCGCGGCCTAGAGCGCCGCGTGACGATTGACGTCCTTGTAGAGCAGATAGCGGAACGGCCCCGGCCCCCCGGCATAGCAGGCCTGGGGGCAGAAGGCGCGCAGCCACATGAAATCGCCCGCCTCCACCTCGACCCAATCGGAGTTCAGGCGATAGACGGCCTTCCCCTCCAGCACATAGAGCCCATGCTCCATCACATGCGTCTCGAGGAAGGGGATCACCCCGCCCGGCTGGAAGGTCACGATGGTGACATGCATGTCGTGCCCCAGGTCGTTCGGGTCGACAAACCGCGTCGTGGCCCAGGCCCCGTTCGTATCGGGCATGACCGTCGGTGCGACCTCTGCGTCCGAAGTAAAGACTGCCGCCGGGACCGCAATTCCGTCGACAGCCTGATAGCGCTTGCGGATCCAGTGGAACCGCGCCACCGCGTCGCCGGTGTTGTGCAGGGTCCAGCCCGACCCGGGCGGCAGCCAGGCATAGCCCCCTTCGGCAAGGGTCTGCGTCGCGCCGTCGAGGGTGATCGTGATCCCGCCCTCGACCACGAAGATGCCCGCCTCGGCACCCGCGTCCGCCTCGGGATGGTCAGACCCGCCGCCCGGCTGCACTTCCATGATGTATTGCGAAAACGTCTCGGCAAAACCGCTGAGCGGTCGCGCCAGAACCCAGAGCCGCGTTCCCGTCCAATGGGGCAGGAAACTGGTCACGATATCCCGCATCGTGCCCTTGGGGATGACGGCATAGGCCTCGGTGAAGACAGCCCGATCCGTCAGAAGATCGGTCTGCGGCGGGTGGCCGCCGGTCGGGGCGAAATAGCTGCGGTTGGTCATGCGGGCTCCGGTGCTCATGTGGCACCATCGTCGCCTGATTGCCGCCGCTTGCCAATGGGGTGACATCATCCGCACGACATCGCCTGCGGCGAAAGAGCGGGGACCGGATGGTAAGGGAACAGATGGTGCCCGGGGGCCTGCGATACCGACTGAATGATGCTTCGCGCCGTCTCATACGCATGTTAAACTTTTAGGTTATATCGTTTCTTCGATATCAGTGCGTCTCGCAGTGTCGCAGCTCTTGCTCGATGTAGGGGTGGTTCCAGAGGTGGAGATAGATGCTTGCGCTGCACAAGCTCACGGCCAAGACAGTCAAGAACGCCAGTCGGGGCAAATACTCGGATGGCCGGGGCTTTGGACTCATGGGCTGGCCGACGGCGGCGGTCAGTGGTTCTTGCGGATCACCACCCACGCCAGACGCGGGGAGATAGGGCTGGGCAAAGCCAGCATTGTGTCGCTGAAAGAGGCGCGAGACCTTGCCAAACGCTGGCGCGCTGAGGTCTCGGTCGGCACTGATCCAATCAAAGAGCGAGAGCGGCTCAGACGTGAGGCAGCCCGAAATACCAACACGCTGACCTTCGTAGCCGAGGAAGCATTCCAAGCGCGCATCCGCACCTCGGCCCTCTGTTTTCATAGGGAAAATCCGTGTCACCCCCGGTACAGCCTCCGTACACCCTCTGTACAGACGCGCGTACACCCCCTGCGCGCGGTCGTCCGGCGGAGGCGCAACGGGGGGTGTTCTGGGGTAGGAGGCGTTACGCCTGATGCTGCCCCGAACGGCCCGCAGTCATTCACGTCGCGCGCCATGCCGATGGCGAACGGGGGAGATGTCGATTTGTTGACGTTTGGGCAACAATAAATGTCCGGGTCTGCCAGTGAGCCTGGAGTTCCTCGATCCAGGGATCGTCCACAGAGCCCTAACGCTTTGTTCCAATGGGCGTTCGGCATGACGACGCTGCACAGCTGCCGTCTCGCCGACGTGCATCCGACGGTGACCGGGTGGTGTAATCTTTGGGATACTAGTCGAACAAATCACAGGCTTTCGACACATTTTAACCAGTTTTTCGGGGATTCTGGGGGTCAGAAACACGCAAACACAGAGGTCCTGTACCATGCAGAAACAATTCGGCCTGAACGCACGCGGATGCCTTGTTCTGGCACAACTCCTGGGTGGGGTGGCATTGTCCGCCTCGGTTCTTGCGACGACGCCCGCAGCGGCTCAGGAAGAATGCACGTCCTATACGGTCGTGCGAGGCGACACGCTCAGCCTGATCGCAAAACGCGGCAACGTGGCGGGTGGGTTCCAGGCCATCTTCAGCGCCAATTCGAACACTCTGGACAACCCCAACATCGTGCAGGTCGGTCAAGTCCTTCAAATTCCATGCCGGGACGGATCCTTGCCCAATGCAGCTGCCGCACAGGAAAGCGCGGCCGCTGCGGCGCCGACGCCGGTTCCGGTCACCTCGACCCCGAGCCGCCCGCTGCGCATCGCCACGGGCAGCGGCTATGCTCCGTTCACCGATGAGGACATGGCGGATGGCGGTGCGCTGACCAAGATGGTCAGGCGTGCAGTTGCGGAAGGGAACCCGGATCAGGAGTTCAGCATCAGCTTTGTGAACGACTGGGGCGCGCACCTCGATAGTCTGGTGCCGAGCGGGGCGATCGACATGACCTTCCCGTGGTTCAAGCCGGATTGCTCCAAGGTGGAATTCCTGTCAGAGGCTAGCGCCTACCGTTGCACGGGCTTCAACCATTCCGAGCCGCTCTATGATGCACTGGTCGGATACTACACGCTCAACGGCAGCGCCTATGCGGATGCGACCACCTATCAAGACATCATGGGCGCGCGCATCTGTCGCCCGGAAGCCTGGTTTACCTTCGACCTGGAAGCCGAGCAGTTGATGCCGCCGAACGTGGAACTGGTTCGCCCCGTTCCGCAGGACGGTTGCTGGCAACTCCTGCTCGACGGTGAGGTGGACATCGTGACCCTCGATGCGCTTCCGGCGGAAGAGGACTATCGCGAGTTGGGCCTGGAAGATCAGGTCGCGAATATCGAGGCGCTTGCGTCAAAGCAGACGATGCACGTATTTGTCGCCAAGGATAACGTCTTTGCCAACGAAGCGCTGCAGATCGTCAATGCAGGTCTTGAAGACCTTCGGTTGTCCGGAGAATGGTTCGAGATCGTTCGGTCCGGCATTCTGGAGACTGTCGACAACTAGGCATCCGGCAAGGGGCGGGGGCCGTTCCCCCGCCTCTCACCAGTCCGAGTTTCGGCGCGTACTTTTACCTTTTTGTGTTCCGGTCCTCTTCTCAACCAAACGGTTTGAAAATGAAAAAGCACAACGCCATGACGGCCCGAAAGACTCTCAGCACGCTCATGATGTCTGCCGTGCTGTCGCTTGCCATGTCCCCCGTTGCCGCGGCATTGGAGCCCGGCGACGTCACGCTTCAATTCGCGAACGGTCAGGACACGATTTCCGGGACGCTGACAGACTATAAGGACGGCAAGTTCTTCATGCAGGCGTCTATCGGTCTGGTGGTCATTCCGACCGACGGTGTGACCTGCGTCGGCGATCCATGTCCGGAGTCGACGCGCCCGGCGGTTTCGACACTTGTCGTCCTGACGTCGAAGGATGGGTCGGTGTCGCTGTCCGGGCAACTCGTCGATGTGACGGCTGATGAGTATCTGATCGTGACCGCCGTCGGGGACCAGCGCATTTCACGCGCGCTGGTCAATTGCGCGGGCGAGAGTTGTCCCGCCGGGTCCCACAGCGCGGATCAGGACATGTTCGTGGAACTGACCAACGGCCAGATGAAGTTGAGCGGCGATCTGCTGGAATACGACGGCGACACGTTCTTTGTGAACGACCGTCTCCTGGGCAATATCCGCGTGAATGCGCGGGGCGTCGACTGCGTCGGTGCGGGCTGCCCGAAGTAAGCGTCTCGTCATCCGCGCGAGGCGGCGGGCAACGGGGCCATGTTCCGAAGTATCGGGTGGACGGACCGCGGAAGTTCGGTAGCTTCCGGCGGGCGTCTTTCAAGCTGTCTGCCAGGATTTCGAGCGATCCCGCTCCGCGTCAGTCGTTTGCTTCGCAAACGATGAAAGGTGGCGCGCATTGGGGGCTTGATGCCTCCGGCATCGCAGTGCGTAATCGACGGGCTCGCCTGCGTCCGCGCCGTCGCATGACCGATCACCCTTCCTCCCTCTAGAGCCGATACAACGTCTTCTGGTTCGTGGTCATGCCCTGGCGCTCAAGCAGGATACCGATCCGGCCCTTCTCGGGATCATGCTCCGCATCACCCTGCCTGGCAGCGGATAGCCGAACCGACGCCGCTCCCTGGCGATCGCCGTCACCGCTGCGCGGATCTCGGACAGTCGGACGGGCGTGGCATACGGTCTGTCGGCTGACCGATCTGTAGTCGTCGATGCTCGTCTACCACCTGATTCGCACGGCTTTGGATCTTGGATGAATGCATGGGAAATTCGGAATTTGGCTGCCGAACGAATCAATTCCCCGTAGTGTGTTCGCACTACGGAGTGCCTGTAAACGGGGGTATTCCAGCAGTGTGGATGCGCGGATTTCCGGTGAGCATTGATGCGGAACAGGCGGTTTTATGCTAATGTGAGTGCTCGGGGTATGAACGATTGTTGCGGCAGCGTGGACCGCTGCCCCGCGAAATCCGACCATGATCCTTCTCCCCGCACTGTGGTCGCGGATGGCGACCGAGACGTATTTCGGGTGGAACATTTCAATGCGCGGCGTGCCTACGACAGAAACCCTCATCGAAACGATATACAATTGCGCTCTCGGCCTCGCGGACTGGCATAGCCTGTGTTTGCAGATGCGCGAGGCGGTGCCGGGAATGGGGGTCGCGCTGCACCTGCACCAGATGGGCGAACTGAACAACGTCGGCGTCGTCGAAACCGGGTTCGATGCCGCGGCCTTCCCCGACTATGTCGAACATTACATGAACGTGAACCCCTGGCTCACCGGCCTGGAGCGAAGCCCTGCCGGACTGCTCCTCCATACCGACGACATCGTCCCGGAAGAGATGCTTCTGCGCAGCGAGTTCTGGAACGACTGGCTCAGGCCGCAGGGCGACTACGCCGCCGGGTCCGCCATTGTCCTGTCGCGCACGCTCAACCGCAACTGCGCCATCTTGACGAATTACTCCCACAGGTCCGAGTCGATGCGGCAGGGGGCGGATGATCTCTTGCGGGAGGTCGGACCGCATATCCAGCAGGCTTTCGGCTTGTGGTGCCGCTCGACCATCGAGCGCGAGCGGGCCGAGATATCAGAAGGGTGTCTCGGAACGCTGCCGATGCCGTTGGTCATCGTCGACGGTCACCGCAAGACCCGTATGGTCAACGAGGAGGCGGATGCGATCCTTCTGCGCAACGACGGTCTACTGCTGGGCGCGAACCGCGAGCTGCGGGCCCACGACCGCTGCGCGGACGCCAAGCTGGGACAGGCGATCGCCGATGCGGCCACGCGGTGCCGCCCCGCCACCCCGATCCTGATCGAAAAGCGATCCACTGAAACCCCCGCGGGGCATTATGTCGTCTCAGCCTTCCCCGCCCCGCATCAGCGGATTGACATGGAGTTCGGCAACTTCACCTTCCAGGACGGCAAACTCGTCGCTCTGGCGATCCACGATACCAGCGCGCGGCTGCGCCTTGATCCCCAAGTCCTCTCGGACGCCTTCGGACTGACGGCGACGGAAGCCGACCTGTCGTGCTTCATGCTGAATGGGGCCACGCTGGCCGACTACGCGCGATCGCGCTGCGTGTCGCGCTATACCGTGCGCAACCAGCTCTGCTCGATCATGCACAAGACGGGAACCCATCGGCAGTCCGAACTGATCGGACGGCTGACGCGCATTGCGCTGACCGTCTGAACTCCTCCGCATCAGCCTGACCCACGGCCGCGACCGGATCGCGGCCGTTTTCGTTGCGACGTGACACCGGCGGCGGCGCGTCATCCATCACGCGATCATGGTGCATTTGCACCAGACCCGGGGGTCGCCTGTCGCTCGATGGGGTCCGTCCATACGACGTAGCACGCGCATCCGGTTCATGCGGGGGGCGCGACCGCACCGGAGGGGCCTGATGCATGGTCACGGGCATGGAAAGCGCATCCCGGCTAGCCTTGGGGGGTCCCGGAAAGTTGCGGATTGGCCGTTTCGCCGGGGATCAACAAAGGAGCTATTTTCATGAAAAAGATCATCATTGCCGCCATCCTGTCTCTCGCAGCCGCGCCCGTCTTCGCGCAGGCCAACGTCTCGACCGTGGGTCAGCTTGGCCTGGGCAACGTCCAGGGCACCTTCCAGGACGGGGCTTTCAACGTCTCCGGCACGGGTCAGGTCGGCGCCGCGAACCTGTCGATCACCGACCAGGTCGGCATCGCGAACCTGTCCGCCACGGCTCAGGTGGGCGTCCTCAACGGATCGTCGACCACCCAGCTCGGCGCGCTGAACGCGTCGGGAACGATCCAGACGGGTCTCGCCCACAGCGCAACGACCACCCAGGTCGGCGTGGGTAACGTCTCGATCACCAGCCAGTCGGATTGATCGGCTGTCTGTCCGGGTCCGGTCTGTCCTCCAGGAGAGGGCCGCCGCGACCCGGACACCATCTGCAGAAATTTCAGGATCAGGGGTTCGTCATGCATCGTTACATCACATACATATCGGCAATCCTGCTCGCCGGGGCCACGTCCCTTCACGCCGTGCCTTCCCTGGCGCAGGCGAACCAGGCGGACGTCGTCCAGATCGGCAGCGGCAATTTCGCCGTTACGGCGCAGGACGGCTTCGCCAACCGGGCCACGACCGTTCAGGTCGGCACCGGAAACACCGCCTCGATCAGCCAGAGCGGGACCGGAAACACCGGAATTGCGGTGCAGGTCGGCAGCAACTTCAACGCCGAAATCGAACAGTCCGGGACCGGTTCCTATGCCGTCGTCCAGCAGGTCGGCGACGGGGCGGGTTCCCAGACGGTCCGCAGCGTATCCCGCAGCAGCCTCTCGGTCAGCATCGGGGTCGGACATAGGAGCGCGTGGAGCCGCGCGAGCGGTTGGCGATGACCGGCGCGGTGGCCGCAGACTGGCCGGACAAAGGATGTCTGATCGCTGTCGCGTTGATCCTCGGCGCTGCCGTCGCCACGATTTCAGAGGGAGAGACCATGTCAGATCATCCGACGGAATGTCGCATCGAGGCGTCCGGGACAGGCGGGATCACCTACCTGACAGCCATCGTCGCCAGCGCCCGCCCGCTCCGCGGCACGGCCTCGCTGAGCGTGGACTCGCGCGGGGCGGGTGGCCGCTCCTCGAATACGCAGAGAGCATCTTTCGCGATTGATGCGGCGGACGGCCAGGCGATCGTGGGGCGCGTCGGCGTCTCTAGCGGATCCGCCACCACCGTGACCGCCCGGCTCACCGCGACTTGGGACGGAGGCCAGACCAGCTGTGCCTACCCGTAGCGGACCCGGAGGGCCCGCATTCTGAAACTCGAAACCATGGGAGAAAGACCATGACACAAAACCGGATGAAGATCGCGCTCGGAATGATCGCCGCTATGGCAACCGGGGGCGCTGCCTTTGCGGATGCACATATCTCGGTCGGGGATGCGACGGGCGACAACTCTTCCGTCAGCATTCAGAGCTCCACCGATGGCGGCACGCCGTCGCTTTCGATGAGTGTTTCGAACGGGGATCGTCAGATCGATATCGACTCGGGCGCGCTCGGTTCGGACTCGGGGGCAGGTCGCGCCGAAGAAGCGCTCGACGGGCTCGGCAACCTGTCGGTCCAGTCGGCTGTGACCGACGACCGCGCAGCCGACATCTGCGAGTTGCAAAGCCAACTCATAGAGTGCCGCTAGTCAAATCGGTTGCCGCCATGATGGGTATCGATCAACGCCCCAGATACTGACGTCGATGTCCGTCTCCTCCTTGCCCACGGCATCGACACGAAGTGCCGTGGTGCTGATCTGGCATGTCCGAGCGACGTCCCGAATAAGTCGAGCGGCGTGCCAGTAACAGCGGCATTGACCCCAAACCCGTGGCGCAGCCCCTTGGGGCTGCGCCACGGCGCGTCAGGCTGCCCGGCCTCGATCACGGCACGCTTGACGATCTGCCAGTTCGGTATTTGGGCGCACTTGCGGGACCGCTGCCTCCCTGCGGTTCTTGAGCTTGCGGGCGATGATCATCCCCCCGATAGATCCACCCACACCGGAGTGATCCCGAGGCGCTCGGATGGCCGACGTCCGTCGAAATGCGGCATCCAGCACAGCGTGCGGTCACGGCCGGGCTGTTGACGGGTGACGGCGAGGACGACGGCGCGCTCCTCGGCGTTGAGATTGAGGCGGTTTGCGTCATGCCGCCAGCGACGTGAAGGTCCGCTTGACGGAAGTTGCGCTGCGGCATCCGGGGGGTCCGGCGAGCGTCCGCTCAGGGCGGTATCTCGAGCGCCGGGTGCGCGGCTGCATCTCAACCACACCTGTCTTCATCCTACGACCCAAGCGACCTCATCGAACTCGCTCCGCCCAAGCACAAGGCAAACTGAGGTGTGGATAGGCTTTATGTGACCTACGGCAATATACTGCAATTTATTTGTATTAGTGGTGCCCGGGGGCGGAATCGAACCACCGACACGAGGATTTTCAATCCACTGCTCTACCCCTGAGCTACCCAGGCACCGGGTGTCGGAGGGTGGCGATTGCCGGGCCTCCGTCGGGTGTCGTCCGTCTAAGTCAGAGGACTAGGGGTGTCCAGATGAAAAACACCGTCGCCTCGCGTCAGTTGGGGCGGGCCCTCCGCTCCAACTCTTCCATGGTCTTCTCAAGGGCTTCCTCGGCGTCGTCGGGGTCGGTCGAGGGCAGCGCATAGGCCCCCGTCAGCCAGCGCCCCAGATCCACATCAGCACAGCGGGCCGAGCAAAACGGGCGGTACTTGGCCTCGGCCGGTTTGTCGCAGATCGGACAGGTCACAACAGCTCCTCCAACGGGCGACGTTCGCGGCGGCGGGTCAGTTCGAAATGGCCGAGAGGGGTCCAGCCGATCAGCGATGTCTCGACGACGTCGGTCTTGAAGGCTTGCCGCAGGGCGCTCTCGAAGATCCGGCGTTCCTTCTTGGGCATCGGGGCCAGGTCCAGCACGATCTGCCCGCCAAGCCCGCGCAGGCGCAACTGGCGCGGCAGTTCGCGGGCCAGGGCCAGGTTCGCCTTCAGGCCACCCGCCCCGCCTTCGGGCGTATTGACGTCGACCGCGATCAGGGCGCGCGTCGTCTCGATATAGGCGGTGGCGACGCCCAGCGGCACGTCGGGCACGCGCAGCGCCTCGATCTGGTCGGCGGCCTGCTCCCAGTCTTCGGACACGTCGTCGGCCTGCCAGTCGCGCCAGGCCAGAAGATGGGCGTCAGGGCCGTCGATCAGACGCTCGGGCCCGTCGCCCCAATCGGACAGAACCTGATCGGCCAGGGCCCAGGTCTGCGCCAGATCCTCGGCCAGCGTAGCCGCATCGACGCCCTCGCAGGCGGTCCGCAGGATGATGCCGTGGTCCCCCCGCTCCGGCAGTGTCTCGTGGGCGATCTCCAGCAGCCGATCCCGCTCTTCGTCATCGGCCAGCGACCGCGCGACATTCACCCCCGGCGCGCCAGGCGTGACGATGCAATAGCGCGACTTGAAAAGCACGCGGTCGGTCACGGGCACGGCCTTGCCCGCCTCCGCATGGCCCGTGACCTGCACCAGCAGGACCTGCCCCGGGGCCATCCCCTTGGCATTGCGGTGCCACCCGGTCAAACCGTCGCCCAGGCGCAGAAACATGCCGCCCTGCCCCTTGACCGGCCGGTCGCAGACCGCGCGGAACACGGTGCCGAGCGGCGGGCGATCATCGGCCCCGTCGATCAGCAGATCGTCCAGAATGCCGTCCACCATCCGCGCGGCGGCGGGCCGCCCGTCGTGGTGGCCCAGAATGACCTGTGTGCCCTTCATCGCCAGACCTCCAGCCCTGCGGCTTGCAACATGTTCGCCGTCTCATGCAGCGGCAACCCGACCACGCCGCTGAAACTGCCCTCGATCCACGACACGAAGGCGGCGGCGGGCCCCTGGATGGCATAGCCGCCCGCCTTGCCCCGCCAATCGTCGGTCGCAAGATAGCCGTTCACCTCGACGTCCGACAGGCGTTTGAACTTCACCGATGTGACAGAGGTCCTGGCCCATGTCGCCTCGCTCCGGCGCACGCCGATGGCGGTGATGACCTTGTGACGGCGACCGGACAGCAGATGGAGGAATTGCGCCGCTTCGCCAGCGTCAGCGGGTTTGCCCAGAATGCGGCGCCCGACGGCCACCGTCGTATCGGCACAGAGGACCACATCGTCCGGTCCCGCCTCGACCGCGGCCAGCTTGGCCGCCGTGATCCGCTCGCAATAGGCGCGTGGCAATTCGGCGGGCAGCGGTGTCTCGTCCACGTCGGGGGCGCGCACGACATCAGGCACTAGACCTAACTGCCCGAGCAGCTCCAGCCGCCGGGGGGAGCCCGATCCGAGGACAAGCACCTTACTTGAAACGGTAATTGATCCGTCCCTTGGTCAGGTCGTAGGGGGTCATCTCGACCTGTACCTTGTCGCCTGCCAGCACGCGGATACGGTTCTTGCGCATCTTGCCCGCGGTATGAGCGATGATCTCATGGCCATTCTCGAGTTCGACCCGGAATGTCGCGTTCGGCAAGAGTTCACGCACGACACCGGGGAATTCGAGCATTTCTTCCTTGGCCATGTTCTCTCCTGAAGTGAGCCGCCTTGCAGGGCGGCGGATGCGGCTAGATGGGGGGAATCGTGGAAAACTTCAAGAGGCAAACCGCCGTGACCCGGTGGCGGCCATGTACCGACGCAGCACCCGCGCGAAACCCGTTCCCCGGCTCACGCGGGCAACGTCGCGTCCGGGCTTCGGTCTCGACCGTCACGCCGCGGATCCCTTGGCCCGCCGCATGTCGTGATCGCCGGGTCTGTCAGAGGTCAGGAGGCGGTCGTCGCGGCCCCGTTCGATGCCCCGCACGGAAGGTCGCGCGCGTTCTTGCGTGGAGGCCGTCGCTGCGGGGTGGTTTGCCTAGCCGAACCGTTCCTTCAGCCGCTTCAGAATCTGGTCGCGCGTCATGCGGTAGCTGCCCAGTTTCTGCTCGCGGCCCTCGCCCAGACCGGTCGGGTCCATGATGGGCCAGTATTCGACGTCGATATGGGCGTGGCGGGCCAGTTCGAGCGCCTGTCTCTGCGACGCGGGCGACAGCGCCACGATCAGGTCGAACCCCTCAAGGTCGTCGCCCCATTGGCGCATCTCGTCGAAGCTGCGGGTGCGGTGGCGCGACAGTTCGACACCGATTTCCTTGCACACGGCGATGGCGAACCCGTCGACGTCGATGTCGTTCTTCACCCCCGCCGATTGGACGTAGATGTCCATGCCATGCAGCTGCTTCATCAGCCCCTCGGCCATGGGGGACCGGACGGCATTGTGATCGCAGCAGAAGAGGACGGATTGTGGCAGGTCTCCCATTCTCAGCTGCCGAAATGCAGGACGCAGATCAAGGTGAAGAGGCGGCGCGCGGTGTCGGTATCCACCTCTGCCTTGCCCTCCAGCCGTTCCTGCAGGATGCGCGCGCCCTCGTTGTGGATGCCGCGCCGGGCCATGTCGATGGCTTCGATCTGACTGGGGGGCAGCTTCTTGACCGCGTCGAAATAGGCCTCGCAGATCTGCCAGTAGTCCTTGACCACCTGCCGGAACGGCCCGAGCGACAGGTGAAACTCCCCCGCCTTGCCCGCCTCGGTCGAGATGTCGAAGACCAGCCGCCGCTCCCGGATGGCCAGCATCAGGTCATAGGGCCCTTGCGGCGCGCCATCGGCCAGCGGCACGAAGCTGTTGTCTTCAAGAAGGTCGAAAACCGCAACCGCCCGCTCCTGCTCGATCTCGGGCGTGGGCGTCGGCAGGTTGGCGTCGTCGATGCGGATATTTGCGATGCGGGCTGTCACTCGGGCAGATCTTTCAGTTGTTCGGCTTCCCAGTCGGCCAATGTCTGTCCGCCCGGTTCGGCACGCCATTCCACCCGCCCGTTTGCCGCGCGCCCGGTCACCACGGCGGCGGCGGCAGAGGGAGAGTTGAACGCGTAATCCTGGGTGAACATGGCGTGACTTTCCCCCGTCCGCAACACGCCTTCATCGATCAACCGGGCCCGAAGCGCCTTGTAGCCATAGTCATGTTCCCCGAGGCCCACCCAGTCGCGTCGCGCCACCGATCCCTCCAGTACCGTCAGACGCGCACCGTCCAGCCGCGCGCGACAATCCACACCGATCCGCGCGCTTTGCAGCACGAACATCGGGGCCGGGTCGGTCGGCGCGACGTCCTGCGCGGGGCGACGCGCGGAGTCGAGCAGCGTGACCCCGAGGGCCGGCAACACCATCCGCAGCATGTCGAGGAACTCTTCCATGTTCGCGCGCTGCGCCTCGGTCAGCGAGGCGGGCAACGGATCGTTGCCGTTGTCCAGATCGGCGTTCCCGGCGGCGCGCGCCAACTGCACCAGCCGAGCCTCGATATACCGGACATGCGCCTTGTGCAGGTTGTCGGCGGATGTGGTCAGGATCAGCGCCTCGCTCCACCAATCCTTCTGCGCGTCGTGGCTCCGGATGCGCGCGACGACGCTTTCCGCCTCTCCGACATAGGCGCGGGGCCTGCCGTCCTGCTCCCCAAGAAGGAGGTAGGCGCCGGTGAACCCCGCTTCCGGCCGCCGCAACCCATCCGCCAGTCGCAGCCGTGGAATGCGCAGAACATGCCCGGTCCAGCCGAACACTTCCGCCGTCAGAATGCCGTCGGGTGTGCCATCCGCAAAATAGAGCTCCAGCGAGCGGCCACGCGTCACCGGTTCAACCGGTCCAGCCGGGCCTGAACGCTCAACCCATGGGCCTCCAGCGATTCGGACGTCGCCAGCCGGACCGCCGCCGGGCCGATCGCGTGCAGGCTCTCGGGCGTCATCCGGGCCATCGTCGTCCGCTTGATGAAGTCCATCACCGACAAGCCCGACGAAAACCGCGCCGACCGGGCCGTGGGCAGCACGTGGTTCGGGCCGCCGATGTAGTCGCCGATGGCCTCTGGCGTCCATTGGCCGAGGAAAATCGCGCCCGCATGGGTGATCTTCGCGGCCAGCGCATCGGGGTCGGCCACGGCCAGCTCCAGGTGTTCGGGTGCAATCCGGTTCGACAGCTCTGCCGCCTGCGCCAGATCCCGCACCACAACGACGGCGCCGAAATCGCGCCAGCTTGCCCCGGCGATGGCCCGCCGCTCCAACGTCTCCAGCCGCTTGTCCACCGCCCGCGCCACCGCCGCGCCGAACGCGGCATCATCGGTGATCAGGATGCTCTGCGCGCTCTCGTCGTGTTCAGCCTGGCTCAGCAGGTCGACGGCGATCCAGTCGGGGTCGTTCTGCGCATCCGCAATCACCAGAATCTCGGACGGCCCCGCGATCATGTCGATCCCGACCCGCCCGAACACGCGCCGCTTGGCCGCGGCGACAAAGGCGTTGCCCGGTCCGGTGATCTTGTCCACCGGCGCGATGGTGTCGGTGCCATAGGCCATGGCCGCCACCGCCTGCGCCCCGCCGATGCGATAGATCTCGGTCACGCCGGAAATCTGCGCCGCCAGCAGGACGAGCGGATTGACCACCCCGTCGGGCGTCGGCACGCACATCACCAACCGCTCGACCCCGGCCACGCGCGCGGGCACGGCGTTCATCAGGACAGACGAAGGATAGCTGGCCAATCCGCCCGGCACATAAAGCCCCGCCGCCGACACCGGCGTCCAGCGCCAGCCCAGGGTCGCGCCCGTCTCGTCGACCCAGCTTTCGTCGCGGGGCATCTGCCGGTCGTGATAGGCACGGATGCGGGCGGCGGCCAACTCCAGCGCCGCGCGATCCTCGGCCGACACCTGCCCCGCGTAATCCGCAATCTCGTCTGCCGAAAACCGCATCGTCTCAGGCGTCAGGTCCAGCCGGTCAAACCGCGACGTCAGATCGCAGATCGCCGCATCCCCCCGCGCCCGGACATCGGCGATGATCGCCGCCACTGCCTCGTCCACGTCGGGCGCATCCTCCCGCTTCATGGTCAGGAGGGCCGCGAAACGGGCCTCGAAATCGGCATCGGTGGCATTCAGGAACTGCGGCATCGGACTCTCGGGCGGCGAATGGGTTTCGCCTGACTAGTCGCCCGCGCCCGGGGCCTCAAGACGCCGTGTCATGAGCACATCGTCACGGCTGACCCCCTCGACCCGGATGGCGTCCTGGCGGCGGCCGATCTCGACAAACCCCTCGCGCGCATAAAAGGCCCGGGCCCGCCGGTTTTCGCCATCGACCCAGAGGTCCAGCCAGACGACGCCCGCCAGAGCCGCCGCTTCCGCCAGCGCATCGAGAAAGACCTTGGCCGCCCCGGTGCCGCGCGCCGATGCGGTCAGGTAGAACGGCCCGATATCCGCCCTGTGGCGCAAGCGCTCCAGATCCCATAGATGCAGCCCCGCATGGCCGATCAACGCGCCCTCGTCCGTGAAAAGACCATAGGTATTGCCCCGTGCCAGGGCCGACTCGACCCGCTCCGGCGTCATTTCCGCCACCTCGTCGAACGACAGAAGAAACGCCTCCGGATGCGCCTGGGTCCCCTCACACATAAGCGTGAACCAGGCGGCGGCATCGCCGGGGTCGAGCGGGCGAACGCGCGTCATTCGGGGTGTTCGGGCACCTTGCCCGAAATGGCGTCATAGGATCGCGTCACGTCGCGCAACGTCACGTCGAGGCATTCGCACTCCACCTCCACCAACCCGTCGCCCGCGAATATGAGCCTCAGCTTGCCCTCGGCATCCGCGCCCGCCTCCCATTCGAGCGACAGCAGCGACAGCACCGTATCGGCATCGCCCGGCACAACGCCCTGCCCGCGCACCGCGGTTGCATCGCCGATGATCAACATGCTCTGGGTGCGCTGCGGCGGACGCAGGGCCACTTCCCACCGGAACCGGTTCAAAAGCAACACAACCTGCCTGCGCCGCTGCATCCACTGCATCTGGGTGCCGGGCAAGACGGCGTCCTGGCACAGGGCCGAAATGACCTGCAAATCGCCCGCCTCCGTGGCCCAAAGGCGCAGAGGGCGGCCATCGGCATCGGCGAAACGTGCGTCCTGGGGTCGGTCGGTCATCGGGTCAGTCTTCCTTGGTCTTGGCGGTCGGGGTCGGTGCGGGACGGTCGGGCGTTGCATCTTCGTCTGATCGCGCGCGCTTCTGCGCCTTGCGACGCGACATGTTCGCCTTGAGCGCAGCCTTCAGCCGATCTTCGCGAGTGGATGCCCCTTTTTGCGCCATGCCGTCTTCACCGGGTCTGCGGGCCATCGGCCCTGTTGCCTTGGGTCCACATAGCCGGGGCACCCGCCCTGGTCCAGCGACCGGCGCGCATTGGGGGGTTGCAGCACCGTCCGGTTCGGTCTAATCCGCCCGCCACGAGGCCGGTGCAGTTCGGCCCCGCCGTGACAACACGGAACCAGAGATGCTGTGGTAGCTCAGTGGTAGAGCACACCCTTGGTAAGGGTGAGGTCGAGAGTTCAATCCTCTCTCACAGCACCATCTCCCCGCCGACAAAACCACAAGCGCCAGCTTGACCGCGGCCCCGGTGCTTCACTATCCCCGGGGTTCAGCGCCGCGCCGGAGAGGGCCGATGACACAGCTTGGTCCGACCCTTGGCGTCGATTTCGGTACGTCAAACTCAGCAGCCGGGTATCTGCGCGACGGGCGGCCGCATCTGATCGAGATGTCGCCGGGCAAGACCAGCCTGCCCACCACCTTCTTCTTCGACTTCGACACCCGCCGGACGCTGATCGGCGAGCCTGCCAATCAGGCGATGCTCGACGGGGCGGACGGGCGGTTCATGCGCGCGCTCAAACGGGTTCTGGGCACCCCTTTGATGCACGAAAAGCGCCAGATCCTGAACGAACGGGTCACATTCGTCGAGATCATCGCCCGCTTTCTGGCCCAGATCAAAACCCGGGCCGAGGCCGAGACGGGCCTGACCTTCGACCGCGTCCTGTCGGGCAGGCCCGTCGTCTTTCACGGCCCCGGCGACCCGCGCGAGGCGCAGGCCGAGGCGGACTTGCGGGCCTGCTACCTTGCCGCCGGCTTCAAGGCAGTCGAATTCATGGCCGAACCCCAGGCCGCCGCCATCGCCAGCGGGACCACGGATACCTCGGGCGAACTGGGCCTGATCGTCGATATCGGCGGCGGCACGTCGGATTTCTCGCTCTTCCGCGCGACGGACCGGGGCGTCGACGTGCTGGCCAATCACGGCATCCGCATCGGCGGCACCGATTTCGACCGTGCGATCAGCATCGACCGCGTCATGCCGCTACTGGGCAAGGGCACCGAGTTGCGCAAGGAGATCGGCGCGGGCCTGCTGCCGACCCCGAACGCCATCCTCAACGATCTGGCCACATGGGAGAAGATCCCCTTCCTCTACACCGCGCAAAACCGACGCGCGGTGCAGGACATGCTCAAACTGTCCGAAGCACCGGGTCGCCTTGGCCGCCTCGCCACGGTCCTGACCGACGAGTTGGGGCACGACATCGCCTTTGCCGTCGAACGCGGCAAGATTGCGGCCAACGGCCCGGAGGCACAGGCCCGCATCGACCTTGGCGACGTGGAGCGCGGGCTGTTCGCCCCCCTGTCGGCCAGCCATCTGCGCGATATCCTGGCCCTGCACGCCGACGATCTGCGCCAAGCCGCGCAGGAGACGCTGGCGATGGCGCATGTCACCCCGTCGCAGGTGCAGCGCGTGATCTATGTTGGCGGCTCCAGCCTGATGTCGATGGTGACGGGCACCATGGCCGACCTCCTCCCGGGCGCGCAGCATGCCATGTCGAATGTCTTTACGGCGGTGACCGACGGCCTTGCCATCGCCGCAGGTCAGGACGCCGCCGTCACATCGTGATCGTAAAGCCAGCCGAACGCCCGCAGCGGCGCGGTCGGCGCCACACGGCCCAGGGTGCGCAAGGCGCCCTGCCCGACCACCCGCCGCAGCCCCGACAGGTGATAGTTGCGCGCATTGCCCGCCGCCGCGGCCAGCGCCCGGGTCACCCGGGGCCTGCGCGACCCCTGCCATCCCGCCCCATCATCGAGCGACCCGGCCAGCGTGAACGCATCCTCAAGGCCCAGGTTCGCCCCCTGCGCCAGAAACGGCAGCGTCGGATGCGCCGCGTCCCCGATCAACGTGCAGATACCACGATGCCAGTCGGGCGTCGCCCCATGGTCCATCAATCCCCAGAGGTTGACCGCCGTCACCCGGGCCAAAAGGTCCCGCACAGACGGCGCAAAACCCGCGAAGGCCGCGCGCAGATGGTCGGGGTCGTCCTGATGGGACCAACCCGCGTCGACCCAGGCCGCGCGCTCCTCGACCGCCACGATGTTCAGGCTCCGACCGTCGCGAAGCGGATAGCACACCAGATGTCGCCCCGGCCCCATGTGGACCTGCGCCTCGTCCGGCCAATCCTGCACCGGCACGATGGCGCGCCAGGCAACCTGTCCGGTGAAGGTGCCGCGATGGTCAGGGGCCACGAAGCCGCGCGAGGCGCCCCGCGCCCCATCGGCCCCGATCAGTCGGCGGGCCGCGCATTCCCCCCCGCCCGCGAATATGACCGACCGTCCCTCGTCCCTTATCGCCGTCACCCGCTTGCCCAGATGAAGCACCACCCCAAGCTCGGTCGCCCGTGCGGCCAGCGCCTCGATCAGGTCGGCGCGGTGCATCAGATGGAAGGACGGGCCAAGCGGCATCCGGATCACCGACCGCCCCGTCGGCCCGTCGATCAGATGGACGGCGCGGCTTTCCCGCGACCGGGGCATGACGCCAAGGGCCTGCAATACGCGCCAGCCGTTCGGGGCAATCTGCAGTCCGGCGCCGACTTCGGTCAGGCGCGGGGCCTGTTCGATCACCTCGACCGACCGGCCCCGCTGCGCGCAGGCGATGGCACAGGCCAGCCCGGCGATCCCGGCCCCCAGAACGGTGACATCCGGCCCCACGGGATCAATCGTCGCGGTGAACCTTTTCGCGCCGCTCGTGACGCTCCTGCGCCTCGACGGTCATCGTGGCGATCGGGCGCGCATCCAGACGCTTGAGCGAAATCGGCTCTCCGGTCTTTTCGCAGTAACCGTATTCGCCCTCGTCGATCCGGCGCAGCGCCGCCTCGATCTTGGAGATGAGCTTGCGCTGACGATCCCGGGTCCGCAGTTCCAGCGCCCGGTCGGTCTCCTCCGAGGCGCGGTCGGTGATGTCGGGGATGTTGCGGGCGGCCCCCTGCAGGCCCTCGATCGTGCGTTCGGTCTCGCCCACGAGTTCGGCCTTCCAGGACAGCAGCTTGCGGCGGAAATACTCCACCTGCCGCTCGTTCATGAAAGGCTCGTCCTCGGCTGGCGTGTAATCGTTCGGAAGAAAGGTCTCGGCTTTCATCTTATGCTCCCTCGCCCTTGGTCCCGTGCGACAAATGCCCCAACGGGGGCCGGTCTTCGGGGCCTCTGGCGCCGCGCTTACATGACGTTATGTAGCTTGTCACGCCCTGCTCACGCGGATTTGCCCGATTGCTTGCGCAACTGCGGACGACTGCTAGGGTGCGGCCCGAATTGATGACGAAAGCGAGACGGTAATGCGGTTCGAAGGCACCAGGGACTATGTGGCGACCGACGACCTGTCGGTGGCCGTCAACGCGGCGATCACGCTGCAACGCCCGCTTTTGGTCAAGGGCGAGCCGGGGACGGGCAAGACCGAACTGGCGCGTCAGGTCTCGCTTGCCCTGGGTGTTCCCATGCTCGAATGGGCGGTGAAATCGACCACCCGCGCGCAACAGGGTCTCTATGAATACGACGCCGTCTCCCGCCTCCGCGACAGCCAGTTGGGCGACGAGCGTGTCCACGACATCACCAATTACATCCGCAAGGGCAAGCTCTGGCAGGCCTTCGAGGCCGAGGAGCGCGTCGTCCTGCTGATCGACGAGATCGACAAGGCCGACATCGAATTTCCCAACGACCTGCTGCAGGAGTTGGACCGCATGGAATTCCACGTCTACGAGACGGGCGAGACCATTGCGGCAAAACACCGCCCCATCGTCATCATCACCTCGAACAACGAAAAGGAGCTGCCGGACGCCTTCCTGCGCCGCTGCTTCTTCCACTACATCCGTTTTCCCGACATGGATACGCTGCGCGCCATCGTCGAGGTCCACTTCCCCGGCATCAAGCAGACCCTTCTGGCCGCCGCCCTGACCCAATTCTTCGCCGTCCGCGATCAGCAGGGCCTCAAGAAGAAGCCGTCGACCTCCGAAATGCTCGACTGGCTCAAGCTGCTGCTGGCCGAGGATCTGAGCCCCGAAGACCTCGCCGCCGACCCCAAATCCGCCCTCCCCCGCCTGCACGGCGCGCTCCTGAAGAACGAACAGGACGTCCACCTCTTCGAACGCCTCGCCTTCATGGCCCGCGGCGGGCGGTGAAGACCGCACAAGACGATATCGCCGCCCTCGTCTGGCAGCTCCAACGGCGACAGATGATCGAAGTGGCACATTCGGCCCGCTGCTTCACTGCCTACCAAGGGGCACGACAAGTCCCGGCCCTACGATCCCAGCATAGCGAGGCCGTCGACCGATACCGTGCGTTCTGCGCACGTCCGACGCGGATCGGCGCGCTAATACTGCGCTTCCTGACCGGCGCGACGGTCCGAGACCCAGACATCCGAGCCTTCGCCTTCGCGTGGCTGGCCGCCGACGTCCGCGCCTTGTCGGGGTCGATGACAGACCCCAACCGTCTTTCGCCGCCTGACGCGTGACGTCCCTCGACGCCTCGGCAACCCGCCATCCGGGGCCGACCTGTCGCTCCGCAATAGCCTAGACACTGCTTGCCGGATCCAGGCCTGTCCTCCAGCGTGTCACCGCGAAAATGCCCTGTCGCGCGCCCCGCCTGCCCCGATGCTCTCCAGTCAAGCCGCAGGCCCGGCAAGTCCCGGCTGTCAGATGTCAGCCAAATCGAGCTCTTGTGACAGAAGAAGAGTGACCCAAATCATGCCCGGATTGGGCCATGCGACCGGTCGTATTCTGCGCATCAACGGCCCGCAAAGAGCCTCCACACCAGTTTTGCGAGATGCACGTATATCGGGAATGGACCCGTGCCGGTGGCCTAACCGACAGGCCGCGCAGCGAGGGCTGCGGTGATAAGCGCGCAGTGTTGCCTGACGACCTCGCCGCGCGGTTGTCCTCTGCTTGCAGGTGAGTTTTGCAGGTCCGAAAGTCCATGAATGGCGGACCATGCAAAGAATTGGTGCTCCGGGCGCGGTGGTGCAATCACGGCAAAGGTGGCCAGCTCGCCAAGGCACTTTGCCAACCATCCGTAAGTCGTCGGTCTGTTTTCGTTCGAGCCGGGGACAAGTCCCAAAGGGCCGAACATCAAACGCCACAATTCGGTTCGATCGTGCGCGAAGCCAACATAGGCTTTGGCCAAGGCTTCGAACCTCGCGCGTGCATGGTCTGCGTCGCGGGCGGTGCTGGCAAAGGGAACGGTCCTTTCGAAGACTTCGGCCAAAGCGTCGAACCCTCGTTCGGCGACGGCACGCATCAGGGCATCCTTGTCTGGAAAGTGGCGGTAGGCCGCGCCCGGCGAAACCCCAAGATCGCGGGCGGCCTGGCGCACGGAAAGCTCGGCGAGCGCACCACGATCAGCGGCAGCAATCGCATAGGAAACAAAGGCTTCCTTGAGATTTCCGTGGTGATGGGTGTCGCGGTCTTTAGCCTGGTTCATGGCGTTGTTGTAATCAGTGTTTACATGCGCCGCAAGGCGGCGTAAGTAATCATTGATTACACGTGGAGACGCTCGATGAGTGCCATGACACAAGCCGCCTTCCAAGCGTCCGCTTCTCATATGGTCGACACCGATCTGGGGCGGTTGCATGTTGTCGACACCGGGACCGGGTCCGAGACAATCGTTCTTTGGCCGTCCATTTTCACCGATCACCGGATATATCACGGTCTCGTAGCCCAAATGGGGGATGCGTATCGGTTCCTGTTGATCGACGGCCCCGCCCACGGGCAAAGCGCGGGCGCAGAGCGCGAGTTCACAATGGGAGCCTGCGCAGAAGCGATGAAACAGGTTATGGATGACTTCGGGCTGGAACGTGCGATTGTTGGCGGCACGTCCTGGGGTGGGCTTGCGGCCGCACATCTCGCCCTGATCGCTCCCGACAGAGCAAAGGCGGTGCTGCTGATGAACACGCCGATGGAGATCGACGGTCGCAGACCTGGACTGAAAGCCCGCTTCATATCAACCGGTGCGCGCTGGATGCTTCGGTCAAGCATGTTCCGCAATGGCGTCGCCAGAAGTTTCTTCACACCAACGGTCCTGGATCAGAATCCGGTCTATGCGCAGACTTTTCACACGATGCTGAAAAGTGCCGATCCATCTCGTCTTGCCAAAGCCATACGGTCCGTGATCCTGCGCGGATCGCCTCTTCTTCCGCGCATGCGAGACATCTCTGCGCCTACGCTGGTGATCGCCGGCAAAGGCGACAAGATGTATCCTGTCGCCAGACAGAAGGAAGCTGCCTCACTGGCCCCGAGAGGTCACTTCGCGCCCGTGGATGGGAAACACATTTCCGTGGTCGAAAACCCTGAGCAGGTTGCTGCAATCGTCCGGGACTTTCTCGCGCGGGAGGTTGCTCACGTCCCTGTCTGACCCCTGGCACAACCGGTCCGCAAGGCAGCGCAGGTGTCCACGAGAGGCAGGGGGTCCGCTTCGAACATCACGGCCTGCTCGACGTTCGGGCCACGCGTTGCCGCCCGCCGCGGGTGGCAACGGAAAATGATCGTCTGCCCCTGCCCGCCACTCTGCCGCCCGCCCCTTGTCGCGGTCGATGACAGACCCCGTTGCGCGCCCTGTCCGGCCAGGTGCTCCACAGCCTGTCAAAGAGCAGGTCAACACCCGGCCGGCAGAATCAGCCGTATCTGGCTCTTGTGGCAGAGAACTGACCCAAATCACGCCCAGATCGGGCCAAGTGAGCTCTGGCTCAATGCGCAGTGAACGTCCGGCTCGAGCCGACAGGAGACAAACACAATCCGCGCTGCTAGCGCTTGCAGCACGGATTATGCTGCAACGGCTAGGAAGTCTGCATTTCGACGCGGCGTGAAGACCGGTCGTTCATACATCGCGCCGCGAGAACGAAACGCTCAAGGTTCAGGTCGCGGACAAAGCAGCCCGGGACGGCATCGACACGAATGGCTGATTTCGGCGGCTCGCAACATCGCAAACCTGGGGGACCAAAGTCAGCCGGTCGTTCTCGCGCCTACCCTGCAGCACCGCCGAACTGAATGGGCGAGGCATTGCGCAGGGGCCAGGAGGTCCTGCGACAATGCGGCAATGAAGGCGGCCAACTACTGTTCCGACACGCAATCGGCGAAGTACTCGACGGTACCGTTCTCGCCCGTCTCCTGCACCAGCCCGTGGATATCTGTCTCGAAACCCGGGCATTCCTTCGCAAAGGTTCTGTTGAACTTGAGATACTCAACGATCGTCTTGTTGAACACCTCGCCGGGGATCAACAGCGGAATACCGGGAGGATATGGCGTGATCAGGCTGGTGGTGATCCGTCCTTCGAGATCTTCGATCGGCACCCGTTCCGTCGTGCGCGCTGCGATATGCGAGAACGCGTCCGAAGGCTTCATCGCGGGCGTCAGATCGCTCAGGTACATTTCGGTCGACAGAACGGCGATGTCGTATTTTGCGTAAAGCGAATGCACATGCTGGCACAGATCCCGCAGTCCGAAATTCTCATAGGCCGGCTGCTTGGCGCAGAACTCCGGCATGGAACGCCAAAGCGGCTGGTTCTTGTCGTAGTCGTCCTTGAACTGCTGCAGCTCGGTCAGAAGCGAGTTCCACCGACCCTTCGTGATCCCGATCGTGAACATCACGAAAAAGCTGTAAAGTCCTGTTTTTTCAACAACAACGCCGTGTTCCGCCAAGAATTTGGTGACGATCGATGCGGGGATGCCGGTTTCCTCGAAACGTCCATCCATGTTGAGGCCGGGCGTGATGATCGTTGCCTTGATCGGATCAAGCAGGTTGAACCCGCGCGCCATGTCACCAAAGCCGTGCCAGCTGTCCTTGCCGTCGGCTTCCTGAACGCCTTCGGCATCCGTCCTGCGCAGCACCCAATCCTTGGGGTGATCGACGCCTTCGTCCTCCAGTTCGTCTGGGCCCCATACCTGAAACCACCAATCCTCGGGGCCGTATTCGTCGTCCACCTTGCGCATCGCGCGACGGAAATCGAGGGATTCGAGGATACTTTCCTCGACCAGTGCACGACCGCCCGGCGGTTCCATCATCGCCGCTGCCACATCGCAACTTGCGATGATGCTGTACTGTGGACTGGTTGACGTGTGCATCAGGTAAGCTTCGTTGAACAGGTGCCGGTCCAGTTTCGTGTCCTGACTGTTCTGCACCAGAACGTGGCTTGCCTGGGATATCCCGGCCAGCAGCTTGTGGATGGATTGGGTCGCGTAGGTGACCGAATGTCTTGGCCGTTCGCGTTTATGACCCATCGCATGAAAGACGCCGTAAAAAGGATGGAACGCAGCATGCGGCAACCAGGCTTCATCGAAATGCAGGTTGTCCACATGGCCGTCGAGCATCTCCTTGATGGTCTCCGTGTTGTACAGCACACCATCGTATGTCGATTGCGTCAGGGTGACGATACGCGGTTTGACGGTGTCGGCATCGACATGGCTCAGCAGCGGGTTGGCCCGGATCTTGTCCCGGATCGCATCAATCTCGAACTCCGACTTCTGAATGGGTCCGATGATCCCGTAGTGATTGCGCGTCGGCTTGAGAAATACCGGGATGGCCCCGGTCATGATGATGCTGTGCAGGACGGACTTGTGGCAGTTGCGGTCCACAACGACGACATCGCCGGGGGCGACCGTATGATGCCAGACGATCTTGTTGGAGGTGCTGGTACCGTTGGTTACGAAAAAGCAATGATCGGCATTGAAAATCCGTGCCGCATTGCGCTCGGAGGCACCGATGGCGCCATTGTGGTCGAGTAGCTGGCCAAGCTCTTCCACCGAGTTGCAGACATCCGCGCGCAGCATGTTTTCACCGTAGAACTGGTGATACATCTGGCCGATGGGGCTTTTGAGGAAAGCGACGCCGCCAGAATGTCCGGGGCAGTGCCAGGAGAACGACCCGTCTTCGGCGTAGTCAAGCAGCGCTTTGAAAAACGGCGGCTGGATGCTTTCAAGATAGGTCTTGGCATCCCGGACAATGTGGCGAGCCACGAAATCCGGGGTGTCCTCGAACATGTGAATGAAACCATGCAGTTCGCGCAGGATGTCGTTGGGCAGATGGCGACTGGTCTTGGTTTCGCCGTAGATGTAGATCGGAACATCCTCGTTCTTCCAGCGGACCTCCTCGATGAATTTCCGCAAGTTGAGGACGGCCGGATCAAGGTCGGGACCCGGTGTGAATTCTTCGTCGTCGATCGATAGAACAAAGGCACTGGCGCGCGATTGCTGCTGTGCAAACTGCGAAAGGTCACCATAGCTGGTCGTCCCCAGGACCTCGAAACCCTGGTTTTCGATCGCCTCGGCGACGGCGCGGATCCCCAGGCCAGAGGAGTTCTCTGACTGGAAGTCTTCGTCGATGATGACGATCGGAAAGCGAAACTTCATATCTAACTCCGGGAGATGACGAAAACGGTTCTCGATGCATCACACCCGCGTGGGCAGAATTGATACCTCTTCGCAGCGAAACCGCTGCGTGCGCTTGTCCATTCTGATGGCATCACCGTCAAGGGGGGGTCTGTTGCATGACCCGGCAGACGCCGCAGGTTCAGCTTGTTTGCGCTGGCCGCGATTGATGTCGAAACCCCGCACGCGGCAATGACGGCCCTCAGAAATCGGCGCCTGTCGAACGGGGTTGGACGTCAGGAGATCACTCCCATTCGTAAACCTCGATCGCGTTCGCCGTCATGTCATAGCCGATCTCGGCAAGGCTGGTGCGGATAGGATTGACCCGGATCGTTCCTGTCACCCACACCGCTTCGAACATCGACTCAGCTGGCCAGGGTCGTGCGGACGTCACGAAAACCAATTGATTGGGTGGGGGCGGCGGCACGTGGATGCAGGCCCCGACATAGGGCGTCAGGATGAACTCGGTCACGCCGTTGCCGCCGGTTTCGAGTGGCAGCATGTAACCGGGCATCTTTATCGTGACGCCATTCAAGGCCTCGGCGAACTTGAAGGCGTTCTGATCGAACTTTGGCAACCAGGTGTCGTTCTGTTCATCATACTCGCCTTCGCCGACGATTTCGGAATAGGGAACGCCCGGCGGAATGAGATCATCCCAGGTGATTTCCCGAACCGGAGCGGCAAGGGCCGGATGTGGTGAATAGAGGAGCGATGCACTTGCAAGGCCAAGGAGGGCTGTACGGCGGGATGTATGCATGTGGACTCCTCCTTTTTTCAGCTTCTGACGATCATACCGTCCGACAATGAAAGCCTGTATGCGCGAACTGCGGGGAACAGGCTGGTCACGGCGGCGGCAAGGATCACACCGATTGCAACAAGTCCTTCGCGCGACGACAATGTGTCTATCGGCAGATATAGACCGAATGCCGCATCGACGTAAGGCCGCAGTGCCCACAAACCCGTGTAGAGCAAGGCGATGCCCAGCAGGACGGCGATCAGCGCCATCAGGACGGCTTCCAGCATCAATAGCCCCACGATGGTCAGCGGTCGCGCGCCGACCGCGCGCAGGATCGCCATTTCGCGTCGTCTCTCGTTCAGGCCCGAAAAGATCATCGCCGCCATACCCAGAAGGGCCGTGGCCACCACCATGCCAGAAACGGCGATCAGCGCCGTTTCCGCAATGCCGACAATGCCCCACAACTCCTGCAAGGCCACGCCGGGCAGAACGGCCAGGAGGGGCTCTTCGGGGTACTGGTTTATGCTGCGTTGCAGCTCAAAAATCTGGAGACGGGATTTCACGCCGATCATGGCCGCGGTCACCGCACTGGGGGTCAGGTCCATCTGCCGGATTTCATCCGGCGATGTTGCCTGACCGGGAATCCGCGCTCCGCCCTGCCAATCCACGTGAATGGCTTCGATCGCCTCAAGGCTGACAATGACGGTGCGGTCGACCGGGGTTCCGGTCTTTGCAAGGATCCCGGCGACGCGGAATGGTTGATTTTCATGATTGGTGAACGACGCAAGCCCGTGTGCCACGACCAGCGGATCATCGACGGCATAGCCAAGTGCCGCAGCAACGTCCGCCCCGATCACCGCATCGAACAGATCATCAAAGGCGCGGCCTTCGGCGAACCCCAATGCCCTTCCACTACGATACTTGTAGCGTTCGAAATATTCCGCCGTCGTGCCCATGACGCGAAATTGCCGGTGCGAGTCCCCCAGCGAAATCGGGACGATCCAGTCGACTTCTGGTCGCGCGGCGATGTCCTGATAGCTTTCCCAAGTGACGTTGTTGGTGGCGTTCCCGATGCGGAACACCGAATAGAGGAGCAGTTGCACCGATCCCGACCGCGCGCCAACAATCAGGTCGGTGTCCGAAATCGTGTCGCCGAAGCTGGCCTTTGCACCTGTCCGCACCTTTTCCACACCCAGGAACAGCGCAACTGACAGGGCAACGGCAAAGATCGTCAAGCCGACCGTCAGACGGCGCGCGATCAGACTGCGCAGGGCAAGGCGCAGCAGGATCATGCGGCCGCCTCGCGCGTCAGGGTGGCGATGTCTTCCATTCGGACGCTGCGATCAAAGCGGGGGGCAAGCCGTTCGTCGTGGCTGACCATCAAGAGCGTCGAGCCGGCAGCCGAGCATTGCGCGAACAGCAGGTCGAGGAAATTGGCCTGCGATCCGGCATCGAGCGCGGACGTGGGTTCATCGGCAATGATGAGCGACGGTGCGCCGATCAGGGCGCGGGCCACTGCCACACGCTGCTGCTGGCCGACGCTCAGGCGATCGGCGGTGGGGGACGCCATCGTATGACGTGCAAGGCCAAGCGCATCAGTCAGGGCCAGTGCGGCGGTGCGCCCATCCCCCGCGCGCGCCCGGCGGTCAGGCGCGAAACACAGCGGCAACAGGATGTTGTCCACGGGCGAGGCGTAAGGCAGCAAATTGAATTGCTGGAACACGATCCCGATCTTCTCGGCCCGGAAGCGGTCCCGCGCGGCGGCGGGCATACTCACCATCTCGGTCCCGTCTACGCGGATCGACCCGCGTGCCGGTGCATTGATCCCACAGATCAGCGAGAGAAGGGTGGACTTGCCCGATCCGCTTTCGCCCAGCAAAAGGACCCGCTCGCCCCGCCCGATGCGAAAACCGGAAACGCGCAAGCCGAACGCATCGCGCCCGGCCCAGTGAAACTCTACCTGATCCAGGGCCAGGGCGAATGGAGTGTCAGTGTCGATCACCAGCGTCCCCGTCAGATCAGTCCCGACAGGTCAAGAACGGGGTCTGCACGCTCAACTTCGAAGGCTTGCGATCCTGTCTCCGAGATCATCTGCACCTCGACCTCCTGTGCATTCGGGAAGACCTCGAAGAAGGCGAATTCGATACGGTCAATGGCGGTCGGATCCGCGCAATCCAGCAAGTATTCCGCGTGGAATTCGGTATGTTGCGCGCCCTCTTTTTCCGCGTGATCGTCATGCGCATGGTCTTCGCCTTCTTCATGGTGCCCGTCGACCAGCCCTGCGCTTGATGAGACGACCGTGCAGCCAGCCGCGTCCGGCAGGACAAACAGCGCCAGCGGCTTTGACAGCTCTGCAACCGCCACGTCGAGTTTGGCGCGATCCTCGGCGGTTTGTGCCTCATACTCAAAGCCGACGATATCGGCACCGGGCGCTTCCAGCTCCAATGCGATCCGCGTCCCTTCGATGGCGATATTCAACGCAGAGTGCCCATGTTGGTGAGCGCCAAGCTCCCGGGCTTCCTGCGCGAAAAGCATGGACGGCATCACAAGTGCCATCACCAAAGCCGTCTTGTTGATCATGTTGTCTCCGTTTGAAGGGTGCGTTTCGAGGCGATCATGGGCCGGATGTTCGAAGACTTCCCACGATGCTCAGCCCGGCAAAGATCAGGGCGGCAACGCAGACAATCGAAGGCCCGGCAGGCGTGTCGAAAATATAGGCCGCCCGCAGCCCTATCAGGGCCGAGACACTCCCGATGCCTGCGGCGACCAATGCCATGCTTTCAGGTGTGCGGCTCAGGGGTCTGGCGGCGGCGGCGGGGATGATCAGCATCGCGGCGATCAGCAGGACACCGACGACCTTGATGGCGACGGCGACGGTTATGGCCAATGCCAGCGTCAGGACCAGTTGTTCGCGCTTGGGGTCGATGCCGCTGGCGTGCGCCAGGTCCTCATTCAGCGTTGCGGTCAACAGGGCCGACCAGCGCCAGCAGATCAACGCCACGACAAGCGCCGCGCCGCCCCAGATCACCGCAAGATCCATGCGTGACACGGCGAGGATGTCGCCAAACAGATAAGCCATAAGGTCGATCCGGATGCCGGACAGAAACGACACCGCCACCAGACCGAAAGCCAGCGCAGAGTGAGCCAGCACACCCAGTAGCGTATCCATCGCATAGCCCCGCCCCGTGAGCAGGTTCACGGTCAGCGCCATCAGAAGGGCGATTACCATCGCCCCGGCAAAGACCGAGATTGACAAGGCCAGCGACAGGGCAACCCCAAGGATCGCGGCATGCGCCGTTGCATCGCCGAAATAGGCCATGCGTCGCCAGACGACAAAGCAACCGAGTGGCGCTGCGGCCAACGCCACACCGATCCCGGCAAGGGTTGCCCGCATCATGAAATCATCCAGGATCATTCGGCGGCTTCCGTATGTTCGTGTCGATGATCGTGGTCATGCGCATGATCATGGTCGTGACGATATAGCGCCAAGGCCCCCATCGTGCCCGACCCGAAAAGCGCCCGGTATTCCGGAGCCGACGCGACCACCTCTGGCGTGCCCTCGCAACACACATGACCGTTGAGGCAGATCACCCGGTCGGACGCGCTCATGACGACGTGCAACTCGTGGCTTATCATCAGGACGGCACAGCCGGTGTCACGCCGCACCGTCTCGATCTGGCGGTAAAAGGCGGCGGAGCCGGGCTGGTCCAATCCCTGCGTCGCCTCATCAAGCAACAGGAGGTTCGGTTTGCCAATGAGAGCGCGCGCCAGCAGAACGCGCTGAAATTGCCCGCCCGAAAGCTGCGACATCTGCGCGGTCGAAAGGTCCGGCACACCGGCCTGTGTCAGTGCATCGTCAATGCCCGCTGGTGCGACCCCGCCCGGCAGACGCAGGAACCGTGCCACGGTCATCGGCAGCGTCGGATCGATATGCAGTCGCTGCGGAACGTATCCCACCCGCAAGTCGGGGCCATGAGTCACCCGGCCCCGTGACGGCTTCACTGCTCCGATGATCGACCGCAGAAGGCTGGTCTTGCCGGAACCGTTGGGGCCCACGATCGTCACGATCTCGCCGGGCTCAATGGCAAGCGAGACGTGGGCCAACACCGTTTTCGCGCCGTAGCTGACGCTCAGGTTCTCGACGTTCACAAGGCTCATGCGGGGACCTCCTTGGTCACCTTGTCCGCGCAGGTCGGACAAACACCTTCGGCTTCGACGACCGTGCGCTCGATCCGGAACCCGGTCGCGCGGGCGGCGGCGCCCAAGGCACCCCGTGCCGGGGCCGATTGCGCCTCGGCCACGCACTCGCACATGCGACAGATCATGAAAGCCGGCGCGTGCTTCTCTCCGGGGTGGGCGCAAGCGATGAAAGCGTTCAACCGCTCGATCTTGTGAACGAGACCATGCGCGACAAGAAATTCGAGTGCACGGTAGGCGACGGGCGGTTGTGATCCGAAGCCCTCTTCGCGCAGGCGATCCAAAATCGAATACGCACCAAGCGCCCGATGCTCCTGCAACAGGATTTCCAGCACCTTGCGGCGCACCGGCGTGAACCGCAGACTGTCCTCTTCACAACGCGTCTCCGCAGCCGCCAGCCCCTCGGCAACACAGGTGTCGTGATCGTGATGCGCGAACCCTACCGGAGTTGTAGCGCCTTCCAGATCATTCGAGGATGAGGACTCACTTGTCATGTTATCACGTTTCCGATATGGCGGATGAAACGTTATATAATCACACGGAAGACGCGATGTCCAGAATTCTGCTGTCCCTTTCGATCAACGCCGCACTGATGGGGGGGGCCGCCTTTGCGGAGGTGCCCCGTGTTGCAGTTGACATTGCACCGATCCATTCGCTGGTTGCGCGTGTCATGGACGGCGTCGGGACACCTGACCTGATCGTCCAGTCCGGTGCCAGTCCGCACGAGTATTCGTTGCGCCCGTCCGAGGCCACCGCCTTGCAGAAGGCGGATATCGTGTTCTGGATCGGCCCTGATCTGACGCCGTGGCTGGACGACGCGATTGAGACACTGGCGACGGATGCTTCGGTAACAGAGCTGCTGGAAGCCGACGGGACAATCGAGCTTGAATTCAGGGAAGGTGCACTGTTCGAAGCGCATGACGAACATGGCCAGGATGAGCACGAAGAGGGTGCGCATGAGGACCATGCCGGAGGCGAGCATGCTGAGGAGAAGGCTGGCCATGAGGACCACGACCACGGCGAACATGACCCGCACGCTTGGCTCTCACCGCAGAATGCTTCGACATGGCTCAACGTGATCGCCAGTCAGCTTTCCGTCGCCGATCCCGAGAATGCCGGTGCCTACTTCGCAAATGCCGCTGCAGGCCGGGCCGAGATCGATGCACTGACCGCTGACGTCAACGCCGTGCTGGACCCTTTGCGTGGTGCGCGGTTTATCGTCTTTCACGACGCTTATCAGTATTTCGAAGCCGCTTTCGACTTTCCCGCTGCCGGAGCAATTTCGATCAGCGACGCCTCCGACCCTGGCCCGGCCCGGATCGCTGAAATCCGCGCAAGGATTGCGGACGAAGGCATCGATTGCGTTCTGGCAGAGCCGCAGTTCAACGCTGGTCTAGTGGCAACAGTTCTTGACGGAACCGAAGCCGGAACCGGTATTCTCGACCCTCTCGGTTCCGACCTGGAGCCTGGCCCTGCGCTCTATCCCCAACTTATCCGCAATCTCGCTACAAACCTTGCGGAGTGCCTGTGACAGCGAAACCAGCAAGTGCATTTGTGAGGTGCCCCAAGATTGGTAGACGCTTTGCTCCCTTACCATGAGGCAAGGAGGCCGAGATGGGGACAAGCGGTTACAGCGATGAGTTCAAGCGGGACGCGGTGCATCCACTGCCCGGCAGGGCATCACGCAGTGGTGTCCCGTAAGGGAGATCACGGCACGGGGCTATCCGGTGCGGGAGGTTTCCCGGCGTTTGGGGGTCAGCACGCATTCACTGTACAAATGGTTGAAGCTGTTCGGGGAGCCGTTGCCGAAGCCTGGCACGGCGGCAAGCCTGCCATCGTGGCTGAGAACAGGCTGGAACAGCAGTTCCAGGCGTCTGCACCGGATCAGGTCTGGGTGACCGACATCACCTACATCAAGACCCATGAGGGCTGGCTGAACCTGTGCGTCGTCATCGACCTGTTCTCGCGCCGGGTGGTCGGATGGTCCGCCCAGTCACGGATGACGACCGACCTCGCCCTGCAAGCTTTGCCAATGGCCGTCTGGCGTCGAAAACCTGATGGAAAGATCATGGTACATTCCGATCAAGGTTCCCAATTCACCAGCCGGGAACGGCAGACGTTTCTCCGCCAGCACGATCTCGAACCCAGCATGAACCGACGTGGCAATTGTCACGATAACGCCGTCGCCGAAAGCTTCTTCCAGCTTCTGAAACGCGAACGGATCAGGCGGCGCACCTACCCGACGCGCAACGATGCCAGGCGGGACGTGGTCGAATATATCGAGCTGTTCTACAACCCAAAACGCAAGCACACGAACAATGGCATGCTGTCGCCCGTTGACGATGAGAACAGACAGCGCAAACTGAACCAGGCAGGTGTCTCGTAAACTAGGGGCACCTCAGTCGGTGAAACGAAGGCGCGGGCGCAAGCGGGCCCGAGGGTCACGCAAGCCGATGCCGGACGCGGCGCATCGCAATGCCCGCTGGTCGCTCGACTTCCTGGCCGACAGCTTCGGCACCGCGCGCAAGTTCCGCATCCTGGCGGTGATCGACGATTGCTGCCGGGAGAACCTCTGCCTGACCGCCGACACCAGCATCTCGGGCGCCGTCGCCATTGTCGCTTGGACCAATGGCGCGATCAATGGCGACCGCCCGCGAGCTGGATGCGCTAGTGCGGATTTACGGAAAGCCCGCTTGCATCATCAGCGACAACCGCACCGAGTTCACCAGCCGCGCCATCCTGAAGTGGGCCGACAAGAACGGGGTGCCCTGGCATTACATCGACCCGGGCAAGCCCCAGCAGAACGCCTTCATCGAAAGCTTCAAGGGTAGCCTGCGCGACGAGCTCTTGAACGAGGAGTCTTCGACGACCTGGACGACGCCCGGCGCAAGCTGGCGCTCTGGCGCTACGACTACGACGCCTTCAGACCGCACTCGTCGCTGGGAAGCCAGACACCGCTCGAAGCGCGCCGGACGCTTGAGCAACTTGAGGGCTCCGGACCCGGCGCGCTTGCCCAGAGCGACCGCTCAGCCTACCAATCTCAAACCCGCAGACTCTCACATGATCGAGGGACCCGAAGGGGGGCAGGTCACTTCATGCTCGGTTCCGGGATGAACGTCTCAAGGGAGAGCAGTTCTATACCCTACGCGAGGCCCAAATCCTGATCGAGCAATGTCGCGTTCACGACAACACCGTCAAGCCGCATAGCGCTTTGGGCTGCCGTCCACCCGCGCCGGAAACCATCGTCCCGATGGACCAGATGCCGACGATGCACGTGAACTTGAACCAGACCACTCCATGGCAGGATGCCACGGGACTTTGCGCCAGCGCAACGTGCGAAACGGATCGCGCGGGCATGAACGGCTCATCCCGGATCGGAGCCGTCCCCCGTGAGACCGCAACTTGAAAACCCCGACCTCGCGATCGGCGACATCATGGACATCTGGCCTGCGACGATTCCGGTCTTCCTGCGTCACCGGATGCTCTGTGTCGGATGTCTCATCCGTCCGTTCCACAGTCTGTCGGATGCCTGTGCGGAATACGGTCTGGACGAAGAGACGTTTCTGCGGGCGCTGCGGGAGGCGGTGCAAGACGACGATCCGTCCGCGCCCCGCCCGACCTAGCGCGGGGGCGTGACGGTGTCGTCCGGAGCCGCGCTGCCCTGCGACCGCAAGACCAGCGCATGTGCATCGGTCACGGTGATCCGCTTTCGGGCGCTGCGGACAAGGCCATCCCGCTCCCATGCGCTCAGAAGGCGGCTGACCGTGTGCAGCGTCGTGCCCGTCATCTCCGACAGGTCCTGGCGCGTGATCGGAAAGTCGATCTCGATCCCGTCGTCGACCCGGCGACCCGTCTGGTTGACCAATCGCAACAGGGCATTGGCGACCCGCTGCTCCACCGCCTGCGTCGCCATTTCGACCAGTCGCGTATTCATCTCGCCGATCCGGTTGCCGACTGTCGCATAGGTTTCGCTGGCGAACCCGTCGTATTCGGAAACGAACGGCGTCCAGAGCCGCATGGGCCAGGACAGGGTCAGCGCTTCGGCCGCGGTGATCGCCGTCGCCGGATAGCGGTCCCGCCCGAGCGCCTGCGCGATGCCGAACAACTGACCCGGCGGGATATGCAGCGCCACGACCTGATCGCCGGTCGGGGTGATCCGCACCACGCGGATATAGCCGTCGAGCAGCAGGTAGAAGCGGTCGGCCTCTGCCCCCTCGTCGAAGATATGAACCCCGACGTCGTGCCGCCGCGACGTCGCCTGATCCAGGATCGCGCGGATCTGGTGCCGCTCCAGCCGCGAGAACGGCGGCAGATGCGTCAGCAGGCTCTCATCGAGCCCGGGGCTCCGTTTGCGCATGGCGTCCATCATTCAGCCGTTGAAGCACGAATGCAGGCGTCCCGCCATGCCAACCGCAGGAACCGCCCCGAAGTTTGCCCGGGCGCAAAGTCGCGAGGCGGCCCCTGTGTCCATACCGACGCATCACCGAAGTCGAGAAAGGACATCCCGGATGTTTCGCACACTTATCACGGCAACCGTCCTCGCAACCGCCCTCGCGGCACCGGCCCTGGCCGACATCCTGGAGGTCCGGATGCTCAACCGTGGCGACGCGGGCAACATGGTGTTCGAGCCTGCCTTCCTGCGCGTGGCCCCCGGTGACACCGTCAAGTTCATCGCCACCGACCGGGGTCACAACGCCGAGGCGATCGACGGCATGGTCCCGGACGGGGCCACGCTCTTCAAGGGCAAGATCAACGAAGAGATCGAGGTGACGCTGGATGTGGACGGCCTCTACGCCGTCAAATGCACCCCGCATTTCGCCATGGGCATGGTGATGATCATAGCCGTGGGTGACGTCGCAGAGGTGCCTGATGGCTTTCTCGAAGGGCGTGTGCCGCCCCGGGCCAAGGATCGCTTCGCCGATCAGCTCGCCGGTCTCTGACCCGAATTTCCGCGCGACCGCCCAGCCCGGTCGGCGACACCGCCGCAAGGCTCGATGACCAAGGAGAACTTCCATGACCCGCTTCGTGAACCCGGGCCTCGTGCCTACCAGCCGCCGCAACGTCCTGCGCGGCTCTGTCCTGGCCGGTGCGGCCGCCGTTACCGGGGGCTTTGCCACCAGCGCCGCCGCCATGCCCAAGCATGTGCCCGCGCCAACCCCGCGGATGCCGGGCGCGCAGATCATCCAGGCGCAGGCCGACGCCCAGGCCCGCGCGCCGTCGCCCGACCTGTCCGGCTATGTCCGCGTCAAGCAGGAGATGGTCGCCCCACCCTTCGCCCCCGTCCACGAACAGGTGGCGACCGGCGACCCCAAGATCGTCGAAGTCACGCTCGAGACGCAGGAACGCCTGATGGTCGTCGACGAGGACACGGGCGCAAGCGTCTGGGCCCTGACCTACAACGGATCGGTTCCCGGTCCCCTGATCATCGTGCACCAGGGTGATTACGTCGAGATCACGCTGCGCAATCCGCAAGACAGCGTGATGGAGCACAACGTCGATTTCCACGCCTCGACCGGGGCGCTCGGCGGCGGCGGCCTGACCCATGTCTTCCCCGGCGAAGAGGCGGTGCTGCGCTGGAAGGCCACCAAACCCGGCGTCTTCACCTATCACTGCGCCCCCGGCGGCGCGATGATCCCCTATCACGTCTGCCACGGCATGAACGGCACGGTCATGGTGCTGCCCCGCGACGGGCTGAAGGACGGACAGGGCAACCCGCTGACCTATGACAGCATCGCCTATATCGGCGAGCAGGATTACTACCTGCCCCGCGACGAGAATGGCGACTTCAAGACCTATGAGGCGGCGGGCGACGACTATCCCGACAGTCTCGACGCGATGCGCACCCTCACCCCGACCCATTCGGTGTTCAACGGTGCCGTCGGCGCCTTGACGGGCGATGCCGCCCTGCGCGCCAATGTCGGGGAGACCGTGCTGATGATCCACAATCAGGCGAACCGCGACACGCGGCCCCACCTGATCGGCGGGCACGGCAACTTCGTCTGGGAGGCGGGGTCGTTCAGCGACGCGCCGCAGACCGGGCTTGAATCCTGGTTCATTCGCGGGGGCAGCGCCGGGGCGGCGATGTATACCTTCGAGCAGCCGGGCGTCTATGCCTACGTCAACCACAACCTGATCGAGGCGGCCCTGCTTGGCGCCACGGCCCACTTCGTCGTCGAGGGCGATTGGGACAATGCCCTGATGGAGCAGGTCGTGGCCCCCCGGACGTTCGAAATCTAGGCCCGGAAACCGATGCCATGGCCCTTGCCGCCGCCAATCCCAGACTGCCGACCCGGACGATCCTCGGGGCGATACTCGGGCTGGCGGCGGCGCTCGGCATCGGGGTCGCGCTGACGTGGCGCGGGCCGGACAGGCTGCCGCGTCCCGACATGGTCGCAGTGTCCTTCACCGGGCCGCTTTGGGTCCAACGCCATGAGGTGACGGTCGCAGACTGGAACCGCTGCGCCAAGGCCGGGGCCTGCGACCGCGCGCTGAACGCACCCAGAGGCATGGACGCGGTCAGCACGCCCGCCACCGGGGTCAACCACCCCGAGGCGATGCAATACGTGGAATGGATCTCTGCGCGGACCCACCACCCCTACCTCCTGCCCGACATGGCCGAATGGTCCGCCATGGCGCGCGATGTCGTCAGATTTGGCGCGGACCCGATTTTCGATCAGCCCGAGCTGGACTGGGCCTCCGCCTATCTTCTGGATGCCCGGAAATCCCGGGCCCTCATGCCCTCGGGCGCCTTCTCGGTCTCGCCCGAAGGGGTGGCCGATCTGGACGGGTCCGTCTGGGAATGGACGCGCGATTGCCATGCGGGGACGGCGGGGCCCGCCTCCCTCGATCGCTGCTCTGCCTATGTCGTGGGGGGCGCGCATTTCGCCGTCATGGCCTGGCTTGAACGCGACCCGGCGCGCGGCGGATGTGCGGTCGGCACGCCGCCGGCGCATTTGGGCCTGCGCCTCGTCACCCACGTCGAACCTTGATCCTGGCTCAGCGCGGGGCCGCAAGGCCGAACCGGGTGCGATAATCCCCCGGTGTCGTGCCCGTGACCGACTTGAACACCCGTCCGAAGGCCGAGATGTCCTGATAGCCCACGCTCCACCCGATATCCTGGATCGTGCGGCCAGATTGCTCCAGCAGGCTGCGCGCCGTCTCGATGCGCAGCGTCTGCACATAGCGGTTCGGCGGCAGGCCGGTCGCGGCCTTGAAGCGGCGGATGAACGTGCGCTCCGAACATCCGGCCCGCAGCGCCAGCGCGCGCACCGACAGATCGGCGTCCACATGCCCCTCCATCCAGTGCTGCAGGGTCAGGACGGCCGCGTCGTCGTGGGCGACCGCCGGGCGGAAAGTGCGGTAATTCGACTGCTGCCGACCGCGCGGATCGACCAGAAGGTGGCGCGCGACGAAGGTCATCGCCTCGGGTCCGCCGAACCGCTCCACGACGAAAAGGCCCAGGTCGATCCAGGCCATCATGCCGCCCGCCGTCACGATATCGTCGTCGTCGATCAGGATGCGGTCGGTCTGCAATGCGGCCTCGGGGCAGCGCGCGGCGAACTCCGCCTCCAAGGCCCAATGCGTCGTGACCTCGCGTCCGCGCAGAAGACCCGCCCCGGCAAGCCAGAAGATCCCCGCACAGGCCGAACAGATCGTCGCCCCCGCCCGATGCTCTGCCCGCAGGAAGGCGTGAACCTGCGCATCGCCGTCGCCCCGGGCGCCGCTCAGGTTCGGCGGCACGATGACCACGGCGAAGGTCCCCCGCAGCTGGTCCGCCGCCAGTGTCTCGACCCGCAGGAGGACCGATCCGGTCCGCGCCGCATGGCGGTTGGCGATGAGAAACAGGTCCTCCAGCCCCAGGACCGCGGACATCTGGACCCCTTCGTAGGCGAGGATCGCGATGGAGACGCTGGCGTTTGGCAGATTCTGCAGATGATTTGTCATATCTGCCGGTGTGGCACGCGGCACACCCGATTTAAAGACAGGTCATCCGCATCTCCAAGACAGGCAGACCCATGACACAGACCGCGCTCATCCTGATCGATATCCAGAACGACTACTTCGAAGGCGGCCTCTGGCCGGTCGCGGGGATGGCCGGGGCCACCCGCATCGCCGCGAGCCTGCTGCATCGCGCCCGGGCGACCGGGCAGGCCATTTTGCACGTTCGCCACGAAATCCTGGCACCCGACGCGCCCTTCTTTCGGCCCGGCAGCACCGGGGCCGACATCCATGCGGAGGTGGCCCCGATCACGGGCGAGGCCGTCATTCTCAAGCACCGGCCCAACAGCTTTCTGGGCACCGACCTTGGCGCACGGCTGGAGGCGGCGGGCATCACCGACGTCACGCTTGCCGGTGCCATGTCGCAGATGTGTATCGACGCGACCGCCCGCGCGGCCAGCGACAGGGGCCTGACCGTGACCGTCGTTCAGGACGCCTGCGCCGCCCGCGCCGCGACCTTCCGGGGCCGCGACGTCAGCGCGGCGGACGTCCATGCCACGATCATGGCCGCCCTGTCGGGCAGCTATGCCCGGGTGGTCGATTTTGCCGACCTCGACGGGGACACGGCCCGGGGATGACCTGTGGCACATCTGCATGGCCGCCGCCGCACGCTGCCCCATTTCGGCCCCATTGCCTGTCTAGCCTCGCCACAAAGACCGAGAAACGGCGCGGGCAGACATGGCATTGGAAACACTTACCCTCCGGGCGATCGGGGCAGACGATCGCACCGCCTGGGACGCGCTCTGGACCGGATATCTCGAGTTCTATGGCACATCGGTCGAGGGCGCGGCGCGCGAAATCGCGTTCGAGCGTCTCTTGTCCGACGCGCCCGGCACCTTTCAGGGGCTGATCGCCTGGGACAACCAGACACCGCTCGGCCTTGTCCATTGGGTGCATCATCCGCACATGTGGCGGCCCGAAGGCGTCCTCTACCTTCAGGATCTGTTCACCGCCCCGACGGCGCGCGGCAAGGGTGTCGCACGCAAACTGATCGAGGCGGTCTATGCCGATGGCGACGCGCGCGGCACGCCCCGCGTCTATTGGCTGACCCACGAGGAAAACTACGCGGGCCGGATGCTCTATGACCGCATCGCGCGCAAATCCCCTTTCATCCGCTATGATCGGGTCCTCTGATGTTCAAGACAATCGCCGCCCTGTCCATCATGACCCTTGCCGCCTGCGCCCCCGCGGGGATGAGCCCGCAGGCCACGCGCGCCACCGTCGCGTCCATCCCCGAAGCCCTGCCGCCCCTGCGCCGTTTTACCGGCGCGCCCCGGATCGCCGTTCCGGTGCAGCCGAACGGGCAATTGGCGCGCGACTTCATGGCGCTCAGCTTCCAGTTGGAAACCGGGCGCGGCATCGACACCTTCACCCGCTTCGAGGGGCCGATCACCGTCGCCGTCGAAGGTGACATGCCACCGACCCTCGGCCCCGACCTCGACGATCTGATCACGCGCCTGCGGGACGAGGCGGGCATCGACATCAGCCGCGCGGGCCGAGGCGAGATGGGATCGATCACCATCACCGCCCTGCCCCGTGCGACCCTACAACGAGTGGTGCCCGGTGCCGCCTGTTTCGTCGTCCCGCGCGTCAGCGGCTGGCAGGACTACCTGGCCAAGCGGTTCGGCCCCGCGACCGACTGGACGACCCTGACGACCCGCAGCCGGGCCAGCGTCTTCCTTCCGTCGGACGTGAGCCCGCAGGAAATCCGCGATTGCCTGCACGAGGAAGTGGCCCAGGCCCTGGGACCGCTCAACGATCTCTACCGGCTGCCGTATTCGGTCTTCAACGACGACAACACCCACGCCGTCCTGACGTCCTATGACATGCTGATCCTGCGCGCGACCTATCACGACGGCCTGAAATCGGGGATGACGCAGCAGCAGGTCGCGGAACGCCTTCCGGCCATCTTTGCCAATATCAATCCACGGGGCCGCCGCGCCGACCGCGCCCCGGTGCGCGAATCCTCGCTGCGCTGGTCGCGGTCGCTTCAGGGCGCGCTCGACCCGCGTGGGTCCGACGAGGTGCGGCTGACCCATGCCAAGAACGCCGTCACGCTGGCCCAGGCCGAGGGGCTGACCGATGCACGGCTGGCCCTGTCGCATCTGGCCCTGGGCCGTGCCGCACTGGCCGTCGACGGCGACCTTGCCATCGCGGCCTTCCTCGAGTCGGCGTCGATCTATCGCAGGCTCGACGGCGACGGGGTGCAGACGGCGCAGATCACGGTGCAACTGGCCGCGCTGGCCCTGTCGTCCGGACAGGCCGAGGGGGCGATCACCCTGCTCGACCGGGCCATTCCGGCGGCCGACGGGGCGCAGAACGCATCCCTTCTGGCCACGCTCCTGCTGTTGCGGGCCGAGGCGACCCAATTGCGCGGTGCCGACGCCGAAGCCGGACGCATTCGCCGCGAAGCGCTGGCCTGGGGCCGCTATGCCTGGGGCGACCGGGTTTTGGCCTTGCGGTCGGCGGAGGTTGCGGGTTTGCGTCCGGGAGCGTAAAGCCCGGACATGCTTCCGATCTTCACCGCCATCGCCGGGGCCGCGCTCGGTGCCTTCACCGCCTACCGCCGCAAGGGGAACGGTTTCGACGTCGCGCAATGGGCGGCGGTCTGGGCCGTCATGGGCGGGCTTGTGGGTGTCCTGGCGATCATCGTCCTGACGCGGCTCTAGATGCTGCTGCGCTTCTTCGAGACGCTCCGGCAGGCTGGCGTCCCGGTATCGCTGCGCGAACATCTGGCCCTTCTCGAAGGGCTGTCGGCGGGTCTGGTGACCCATGATGTCGAAGCGTTCTATTATCTGGCCCGCACCGCGCTGGTGAAAGACGAGCGGCATATCGACCGCTTCGACCGCGCCTTCGCCCAGGCCTTTCAGGGCCTTTCGGGCATCAGCACGCAGGACGTGCTGGAGGCGATCGACCTGCCCGCCGACTGGCTGGAAAAGCAGGCCGAGAAATTCCTGACACCCGAAGAACGCGCCGAGATCGAGGCCCTGGGCGGCTTCGACAAGCTGATGGAAACCCTCAAGGAACGTCTGCGCGAACAGCAGGGCCGCCATCAGGGCGGGTCCAAGTGGATCGGCACCGCCGGGACCAGCCCCTTCGGTGCCTATGGCTACAACCCCGAAGGCGTGCGCATCGGCCAGGACGAAAGCCGCCATCAGCGCGCGGTCAAGGTCTGGGACAAGCGCGAATTCCGCAACCTCGACGACAGCGTCGAACTGGGTACCCGCAACATCAAGGTCGCCCTGAAACGCCTGCGGTCCTGGGCCCGCGACGGCGCGCACGAGGAGCTGGATCTGGATGGCACGATCCGCTCCACGGCCAAGGCGGGATACCTTGACGTGAAGACCCGGCCCGAGCGGCGCAATGCGGTCAAGGTCCTGCTGTTCCTCGACGTCGGCGGCTCCATGGACCCGCATGTGAAGGTGGTGGAGGAACTATTCTCGGCGGCGCGGTCCGAATTGCGCACGCTGGAGCATTTCTACTTCCACAACTGCCTTTACGAAGGGGTCTGGAAGGACAATCGCCGCCGCTGGAACGCCGTGACGCCGACGATGGAGGTGCTCAATACCTATGGGCCCGACTATCGCTGCATCTTCGTGGGCGATGCGTCGATGTCGCCCTATGAGATCGCCTATGCCGGGGGCGCCAACGAACATTGGAACGAAGAGCCGGGGCAGGTCTGGCTGGAGCGGGCGCGTGCCAAATGGACATCGAACCTCTGGATCAATCCCCTGCCCCGAAGTCATTGGGATCACACGCATTCGGTGCGCCTGATCCGTGACATCTTCGAAGACCGGATGGTGCCGATGACCCTTGAGGGGCTGTCGGCGGGGATGAAGCTGCTGACCCGGTGACGTCGATCGGCTGATGTCAGGGCGTTGTCGAGACGCCGTCCAGAAGACCTTCGTCCAGGTCTGTCCCGTGCAGAACGCTGACGTCGCCCGTGGTCTCCAGGACGACGGCGCGCACCTCCGAGAAATCCATGACATTCGCCTCGCGCAGCTTGGCCACAAGATCGCTTCGCGCAACGCCCGTCGCCGCCATGTTCGCCTCCAGGATCTGGCCGTCCCGCATCAGCAGGATCGGCGCATTGTCCGACAGAGCCTTCACCGGCGCAAACCGGGCACGGGCCGTCCCGATCGCCCATTGCACGGCGAACAGGGCCACAAGGGCCAGGATGCCCTGAACCACCGTCGTTGACGGGCTGAGGACCGTCGCTGCGAGGACCGAGCCAAACGATACGGTCACCGCAAAATCGAACGACGTCATCTTGGAGAAGGCGCGCAGTCCCGCCAGTCGCACCAAAAGGACCATCACCGGCACCAGAACGGCCGCATCCACGAAATATGTCATCCAGTCCGGCATCGGCACCCCGCCGGACAACGCAGACGACGAGTCGCAGTTCCCTTTCTTACCTGGTCGCCCCATATCAAGGGCCATGATCAAGGCGCCCGCACTCCTTCTCGCCATCGGCTACGGCCTCGTCGTGTGGCTGTTCTCGTCCTGGCGGCTCAAGCGGCAGATGGACGCGACGGCGACACCGCTGGATGTCCCGGCGCTTGATCCGGCGTTGGCCGCCATGGCGACGGCGCTCGATGTCGAACGGATCAAGGTCCATGTCCACGAGGTGGAGCCGATCAACGGCATGGCCATGGCGGACGGGCGCATCTTCCTGACACGCGGGTTCCTGAACAAGCTGGACGCGGGCGAGGTGACGCCCGACGAATTGGCCAGCGTCATCGCCCATGAGTTGGGTCATGTCGCCCTGGGCCATGCGCGCCGGCGGCTGATCGACTTTTCGGGCCAGAACGCGATCCGCGTAGTGCTGGCCGGGGTTTTGGGGCGGTTCCTGCCGGGCGTCGGACCCTATGTGGCGAACATGCTGGCATCCATCGTGGCCGCGAGGCTGTCACGTCAGGACGAGTACGAGGCCGACGCCTATGCCAGCGCGCTGATGGTCAAGGCGGGCCTCGGGACCGCGCCGCAAAAGGACCTGTTCCGCAAGTTGGCCAAGCTGTCGGGGATGAAGGGACGCGGCGCGCCCGCCTGGCTGATGAGCCACCCGAGCACCGACGACCGCATCACCGCGATCGAGGCGAACGAGGCGAAATGGCGCATCACCTGAGCCTTGCCCCGAAGGGCGCGAACCGGCACCGTACCCCGTGACCGGAGGCGCCCTTGACCCTGACCACCACAGACCGCGTGACCCCGCGCCCTGACAGTAGCGCGACCGACGCCGCCATCGTGTGGTCCGCTCCCAAATCCGCGTGGTTCACGGCAATGGCCCTGGGCGGGATTGTCGGCGTGGTCTTCTTCGCCAGCTGGACCAACCTGATCGTCACGCTGGTGCTGATGTTTCTGACCCTCTGGCTTGGGCATTCGGTCGGGATGCACCGTCTGCTGATCCATCGGTCGTTCGAGACGCCGCGCTGGCTGGAATACCTGCTGGTCTGGTTGGGAACGCTGGTCGGCATGGCCGGGCCCATCGGCATGTTCCACATCCACGAGATCCGCGACTGGCAGCAGCAGCAGCCCGATTGCCATTCCTTCGCCAAGCATGACCGTGGCTTCTGGCGCGATGCCCTCTGGCAGATGCACTACGAGCAGGTGCTGACCCATCCCCCAGATCTGACCATAGAGGCGCGGGTGACCGGGGACCCTTTCTATCGCTGGCTGGAGGCCACGTGGCGATGGCAGCAACTGCCCCTCGCCCTGCTTCTTCTTGCCTCGGGCGGCATCGGTCTTGTCCTCTGGGGCGTCTGCCTGCGGGTGGCCGTGTCGCTCGCCGGTCATTGGATCACCGTCCATTTCGCGCATACCGTGGGGCAACGCCCATTCGCGCAACCCGGTCTGGCCGTCGACGGGCGCAATCTGCCGGCGCCCTTCGGCCTGCTGACGTGCGGCGAAAGCTGGCACAACAATCACCACGCCTTCCCCCGCTCGGCCCGGATGGGGCATGACGCGAGCCAGATCGACCCGGGGTGGTGGCTGATCCGGGGTCTGGCCGCCCTGAACCTCGCCTGGGATATTCGCGTGCCGGGCGGGAACGACACCGTCCATCTGGCTTTACCCGCCGCTGCCGATCCGGCACAGACGCGGTATGAAAGCTGACATCCTCTGCATCGGCGCGGTCCTGTGGGACATCATCGGCCGGTCGAACTCTCACATGGAGCGCGGGTCGGACGTGCCGGGCCACATCGTGCGCATTCCGGGCGGCGTGGCGTTGAACATCGCCATGGCGGCCAAGGCATATGGCATGACGCCCGCCCTCCTGTCGGTCGTCGGCCGCGATGCCGAGGGGGACGAGTTGATCGCCGCCTGTGACCGTCTGGGGCTGGTGACCGAGACGGTCTATCGGTCGGACGACCTGCGCACCGACGTCTACATGGCGGTCGAGGGGGGCAACGGCCTGATCGCGGCGATTGCCGATGCGCATTCGCTGGAAAAGGCGGGGGACAAGATTTTGGCCCCACTGGCGGAGATGCCCGACTGGTCAGGGCCGATCGCACTCGATGGAAATCTTACGCTGGACCTGCTGTCGCAGATTGCCGCCGATACGGCCTTTGCCAGTGCCGACCTGCGGATCGCCCCCGCTTCGCCCGGCAAGGCCGAGCGTCTGATCCCGTTCCTGACCCACCCGTCGGCCACGCTCTATGTGAACCTGGAAGAGGCGGGTCTGATCCTGCATGCCGCGCAACCCGATGCCGCCAGCGCGGCCAACGCGCTTCGGTCCCGCGGCCTGCACCGTGCCGTGGTCACCGACGGCCCGCGGGCGGCGGCCTGCGCACATCCAGGCGGTGTCGTCACCTGCGCGCCGCGTCAAGTCATGGTGACCCGGGTCACCGGCGCGGGCGACACTTTCATGGCCGCCCATATCGCCGCCGAAGTCGAGGGCGCCGACCCCGATACCGCCTTGACCCGCGCGTCCGAGGCGGCGGCGACCTATGTCTCGGGGGATACCTACTAGCCCCGCATCCAGCCGTGCGGCGTCGGTCTTTCGCCGACCCGAATGGCAACTTCGCCATTCGTAAGATCACCGATTTGGCAGACTGACGCCAAGGGTCGGAGACGGTTGCCCGGACAGGGAGGCAAATGGTCGCGGCGGTGCAGAAAAACCCTTCACATCTGCATTATTTCGCCACGTTCCTCTGGGAATATACCATCATATCAAGTGACCTTTGCCCGACCACGGGCAAAAACCGACATGGGATTCCGAACATGAACCTTACGCGCCTCGTGTACTACAGCCAGCGTAACCCGTCGCTCAGCCTCAAGATGCCCGAACTGATGGAGACATGTCATCGCAACAACTCCGCGATGAACGTGACCGGCATCCTGCACTACAACGGGAACGCCTTTCTTCAGGTGCTGGAGGGGGGCCGCGCCGAAGTCAGCTCCATCTATCACCGCATCGCCGCCGACCCCCGGCACATCAACATCATCCTGATCCATTGCTCCGACGTGCGCGAGCGGATGTTCCCGACCTGGTCCATGGGCCTGCACGAGGGCATGGACGAGAAGACCAAGAACATCTTCCTGCGCTACTTCGCCAGCAATATCGTGAACCCGGAAACGGTCAGTCAGGAAAGCCTGCTGGACGTCCTTCAGGATCTGTCGGCCGAACTGGGCTGACCCCCGGCCCTGCGGGGTCACCGGCACAAGAAAACGCCCCGTCCCGATCATCTCGGGCGGGGCGTTCTTCTGTCCGAATGTCTGATCTTTCGAGGAGTGTCCCCCGCCGGGTCAGGCGCGAGCGGGGCTGCGGCTGCGACGGCGGGCGCGCTCAAGCTCGGAACGGGCGCGGGCCAGCTTGGCCTCGGCGGCGTTGCGCTGGCGGTTGGACCTGGCCAGCTCTGCGACATAGGCGTCCGATACGTTTTCGACGGCCTTGCGCTGCCGATTGCTGTCGACCATTCGCACCAGGAGGACCGCTGCAACCGCGGCCAGAACCAACCCCGCATCGGGGATCGGAAGGGAGACGTTCGCCAAATCCGAGGCGAAATCGAGAACGAGTGTCATGGTCATGTCCGAAGCCTTTCGTTAGCGCATCGTAAAGTTGGTCCAGGGCAGCGCATCGGCGTCGGCCCCGGTTTCGGCTGGATCCTGCGTCGGTCGCGCCGGATCGAGAGAGGCCCGCGCGACGGTCCTGAGTTCGAGTTGTGCGGTGTCACGGTCCCAGATCACTTCCAGATCGGCCAGACCGACCTCGAGCAATTGCAGGCTTCCGACAACCTGGAACCCGGCTTGCGGGCAATCGAGGACCTTCTGGACCAGATCGGTGACCTGCTGTTGCCGCGACGACCAATCCGCCGAGACCGTGGCGGTGCTGCGCCCCCGCTCCATCGCCATCAGGTTGAATTCGACCGCAGCGACACAGGCGATGGTCGACGTGGTGAAATTGCGCAGCGGCGCGGCCTCCGGCGTCGCTTCGGTCACGCTTGCCGTTGCGACAACTTCGACCGGATCGTCGCTTGCCGCAGGCGTGTCGGGGGATGCCTCGATCAAGGCCACGTCCTGCGTCGGCGCCTCGATCTCGATTTCAGCGACGGGGGACGGTGTGGCATCCAGGGCCGGTGTCTCGATGGACACGGCGGCAATGGGCGTATCTGCGGCGCTATCGACCGCCGGGTCGGAGCGGAGCGAAAGGAAGGACACTGCGCCGATGGCCACGATCACGGCGCCCAGGCTCAGGGGGACCGCGCCAAACCCCTTGGAGCCGCTGTTCTGTTCGACCCGATCCGACAAGCGTCGCGCGCGCGACGAATGGACACCACCACGGGCGCTTACACCAACGCCTTCTTCTGTGTTGTTCTTCTTAGGCATAGCTAACACTCACACTTTGCTACTCGTTCTGTACTCACCGCTAAGCTTTCTTTGCAAACCTGAAGTGCTGGACGCCGTCGACGACGCCCTTGCTGAGGTTGATGTTCATCATGGCCGACAGGTCGGTCAGCATCTGCTCATTGTCCGCAAGCGATACGGGAGAGTTCGCATCCGACAGCGTCAGGGTGAGCCCAAGCTCGATCACGACCTGCTGAAGGACACCTTGGAACCGGTGTGAATAGACAATCATTCGCCTCTAACCATATCGAATTTAAGATCTTCACCCGTTGTATTGTCAGAAAGATTGGCGAAAATATGGTGGATGGCGGCAGTTTTCTCTGTTTGTGAGAATTGGTCAGTCGGCGATCACCAAAGCCGCGCAGTTGGCAGATTTTCCGGCAGAAGACGAATGACGCAGCCGGGCTCCGGGCCCCTCAGCGGTCGGTCGCTTGTTCCTGTCGACGCCTCGGCCTATGTGAAGGGAAGAAACAAGGAACAGGCGCGCTTGATGCAACTTGGCGACGACATTCCACCGCGCCCGGCGCGCCCAGGGCTGCTGGCACGGCTGAGGAACAATTTTCTGACCGGTCTGATCGTGATCGCCCCGATCGGTCTCACGTTCTGGCTGATCTGGTCGGTGATCGGCTGGTTCGATGGATGGGTGCTGCCCTTCATCCCGCTCAGCTATCGGCCCGACATCTGGCTGTTGCAACGTTTCGGCCTTGATCTCGACATTCGCGGGATCGGCGTGGGCATCTTCCTGCTGTTCACCCTGCTCGTGGGTATGCTTGCCAAGGGTCTGATCGGGCGGTCGATTCTGCGTTATGCGGAAAATCTGGTTCAGACGATGCCGGTCGTTCGCTCGGTCTACAGCGGCCTCAAGCAGATCGCGGAAACCATTCTGGCGCAGGATCAATCCAGCTTCGAGACGGCCTGCCTGATCGAATACCCGCGCAAGGGGATCTGGGCGCTCGGCTTCGTGTCGACCAGTGCCAAGGGCGAGGTTGCGGCCCGGGCCGGCATCCCGATGGTGTCCGTCTTCCTTCCGACCACGCCCAACCCGACATCCGGGTTCCTTCTGTTCCTGCCCGAAGATGATGTCATCATCCTCGACATGTCGGTGGAGGATGCGGCCAAGCTCGTCATCTCGGCGGGTCTGGTCTATCCCGGCTCCAAGGATCCCGAGAACGCGCCCCAGGGTGCGACCGTCGTGGAATAACGAAAGTCGCCCCGACTTCTTCCGATTTGCGCCACTTCGGTGCCAGAACCGCCCGTGATGCTGACCCGAACGCCGTTGATGCGGGAAGGACAGCACATGGACGAAACATTCGCCGCCCGGATCGCCCGGATCGAAGCCGCGTCCCAGCAGAACATGCAGCAAGAGGAACCCGCGCAGCACCGTCAGGCCGTGGCCGCGTCCCATTCGGATGAGGAGTCTCCGGTCTGGACCTTGCTGGCCATTCCGATCTGCTTTGCCCTGGGGTTCCTCAGCATCCTGATCGGCAAGGGTATCGACGTCTATGTCCTTGGCAACCCTGACATAACCTTTGACGGCTGGATCACGCTGAGCAAGGGCGGCTTTGGCGCGGCCCTCGTCCTGTCGTTTGCATTGGACCGATTGTTGCCGTCCTCCCAACTGGGCGTTTACGCCACGACGGCCGGTTTCATTGTCGGCGCGCAGTTTCACGCAGAGATCGCGAACTATGCCCCGGTGCTGTGGGACTGGATGTTCGCCAACCCGATGCTGCTGGAACTGGCCGGGCGCTGACCGCTCCGGTCAGATGTCGAGCGCGGTGACACAGGCGGCGAAATCCTCGCCCCGCTTTTCGAAGTTGTCGTATTGATCGAAGCTGGCCGCCGCCGGGGCCAGCAGAACGACGTCCCCCGCCTCCGCTTCGGAGGCCGCGCGGGCCACCGCGACGGCCATGTCGGTGCAGACCTCCGCCTCGATATCGGGGCCAAGCGCCACGGCAAAGGCCGCCGCTTCGCGCCCGATAACATAGGCTTTGGCGACAGTGCCGAAATGCGGCTGCAAGGACTCCAGCCCGCCCTCCTTCATCAGCCCGCCACAGATCCAGCGGATGCGCTTGAAGGCCTGCAAGGCCTGTGCGGCGGCATCCACGTTCGTCGCCTTGCTGTCGTTGACGAAGGTCACGCCCGCCCGCTCCGCAATCCGCTGCGAGCGGTGCGGCAGGCCCGGATAGCTGCGCAGCCCCGCCTCGATCTCGCGCGGGGCAAGGCCAAGGGTCCGCGCGGCGGCCCAGGCACAACAGGCGTTCTGATGGTTGTGCCGACCGGGCAGGCCGGGAATGTCGCGCAGATCGACGCTGGCGACCTGCCGTCCCTTGCGCATCTCGGCCAGCCAACCCTTGCGCGCCGTCACCTGCCAGCCCGGCCCGCTGAGCTTGCCAAGGGAGACGCGGATGACGCGATCATCGCCGGGCGCTTCGGACATCTGATTGGCCAGATAACGCCCCTCGTTCTCGTCCACGCCGATCACCGCCCGCTCCGGCCCGCCCTCGGCGAACAGCCGACGCTTCGCCGCGAAATAGCCGCCCGGGCCGCCGTGCCGGTCCAGATGGTCGGGCGACAGATTGGTGAAGACGCAGACGTCCGGCGTCAGGCTGCGTGCGAGATCGGTCTGATAGCTGCTGAGTTCCAGAACCACGATATCCGCCTCGCCCAGGGGATCGAGGTCGAGGACACCGCGCCCGATATTCCCGGCCAGATGGGCCTGCCGCCCGGCCTGCGCCAGCACGTGATGAAGCAGCGCCGAGGTCGTGGATTTGCCGTTCGATCCGGTGATGCAGACGACGCGCGGCGCCTCGCCATCATGGCCGAGCGAGCGGAAGAACAGGCCGATGTCGTTGTCCACCGCGACACCCGCCTCCCAGGCGGCGCGGATCGCGGGGTGCGGCGCGGGGTAGAGGTGCGGAATGCCGGGTGACGTGACCAGCGTGGCAACACCGTCAAGCGCGCCCTCGCGCGTCAGGTCCCGCACCTCGAACCCCTCGGCCTCGCCCCCCTCGCGCCCCTTTGCCCCGTCGTCCCAGACCACCACATGCGCGCCCCCGGCGTGCAGGGCCCGCGCCGCCGTCAGGCCAGAGCGGCCAAGCCCCAGAACGGCGACGGTCGCATTTTCGAAACCACGGACGGGGATCATCTTGAAACCTCGAAATCTGAGACGGCGGCGGTCACCGCGTCTCTTCCTGCACCAATTGCCAGCCGAAGACCTGCAATTCTTCCCAAGGGGTCCCGGCCCGCGGCTCCGGCGCGCCCGCACGGGCGGCCTCCATCCCCTGCCAGACCGGCCAGACCAGGATCGCAGCCCCGACCAGCAGGGCCACTGCACCATAGCGCGCCGCCTTCGTCGACAGGGCCAATGGATTGCGGGGCGTCATGATCCAAGCCGCACAAGTAAGGTTTCTGACACTAGGGCACGGGCGTGCCGGGGCGTATCGTGACCGGACTTTTCCATAATATCATTTGATTGGAGACCCTCATGATTGCCGACTTTGCCAAACAGGCTGCGCGCGACATTCTCGCGTCCTATCCCGGAGCGGATGCCGCCCGCCAGAAGGAGATCATCGCCGCCTTCTGGGATCTGCAGTACATGGCGCGTTTCGGCGCGCCCGAGATCAAGCTGACACCGAACCCGGACGGGCCGTTCCCGCCCTGGCCGATCCCGTTTCCCTGGCCACGCCCCTTCCCGCGTCCCTGGCCGCTGCCGTTCCCCTGGCCCCTTCCCTGGCCACAGCCCGGACCCGATCCGCTGCCTTATGACCGCGGATTTGCCGAAGACCTCGTCCTCGAGATGATCGACGTGAACCTGGGCGACCCCTCGCCGCAGCCAAGCCTCATGACCGCGCTCAAGGACATCAAGCCGCGCCGCGCCGCCGCCAAGGCCGCCCTGGCCCGGCACCTCGACGCCGCCAAGCAGCTGGAGCGGGCCATCGAGAAGATGGGCTGACCCCGACGGCACAGCAAAGGGGCGCTTCGGCACATTTGCCGAGGCGCCCTTCCTCGTCACGGCTCGGGCCCGGGTCATCACCGCACCTTCAACGTCGCCAGCCCGATCAGCGCGAGGATCAGCGCGATGATCCAGAAGCGGATCACGACCTGCGGTTCGGCCCATCCCTTCTTTTCGAAGTGGTGATGGATCGGGGCCATCAGGAAGACGCGCTTGCCCGTCGCCTTGAAGTAGAGGACCTGGATGATGACGCTCAGCGCCTCGACCACGAAGAGGCCGCCGATGATCGCCCAGACCAGTTCGTGCTTGGTGACGACGGCGATGGTGCCCAATGCGCCGCCCAGGGCCAGCGAGCCGGTGTCGCCCATGAAGACGGCCGCCGGGGGCGCGTTGTACCACAGAAAGCCAAGGCCCCCGCCGATCAACCCGGCGGCAAAGATGAGCAACTCTCCGGTGCCCGGCACGTAATGCACATCCAGGTAGTCGGTGAAATCGACCCGTCCCACGGCATAGGCGATGACACCCAGGGTGCCCGCCGCGATCATCACCGGCATGATGGCCAGCCCGTCCAGACCATCGGTCAGGTTCACCGCATTGGCGGACCCCACGATCACCAGCATCACGAAGGGCAGGTAGAGCAGCCCCATGTTCCACAGCACGTCCTTGAACACCGGGAAGGCCATCTGGCTTTGAAGCTCCTCCGGGTGGGCCCAGACCGCGACCAGACCCGCGATCAGGGCAATGGCGAAGCCGAGGGCCAGACGCACGCGGCCCGGCACGCCCTTGGTGTTGCCCGCGCTGACCTTGGCGTAGTCGTCCACGAACCCGATGGCCCCGAAGCTGATCGTGACGCCCAGAACCAGCCAGACATAGGGATTGTCGAGCCGTCCAAAGAGCAGGGTCGCGACCGTGACGGCCCCCAGGATCAGGACCCCGCCCATGGTGGGCGTGCCCGCCTTGGCGAAATGCGTCGCTGGACCGTCTTCGCGGATCGGCTGGCCCTTGCCCTGACGACGGCGAAGCAGGTTGATGAGAGGTCGCCCGAAGATGAACCCGAAGATCAGCGCGGTGAAGAACGCCCCGCCCGCGCGCACGGTGATATAGCTGAACAGGTTGAAGACGTCGCCGCCATCCGAGAATTTGGTAAGCCAATACAGCATCTTCGTTCCTATTCCTTCGGCCCGGTTTCGCCGAGCGCCTTGAGGCCGTCCACCAGCCGGGCCATTTTCATCGAGAGGGAGCCTTTGACCAGAACCGCGTCACCGGGCCGGATCATGTCGCGTAGATGCGCCGACATGGCCTCGCTGTCGTCCGTGTGTTCTCCGCGCCGGTCGGCGGGCAACGCGTCGTGCAGCGACGCCATGAGGGGGCCAACCGTATGGACCAGGTGGATGTCTGCCATGGCCGGATGCGCCGCAAGGCCCGCGTGCAGGTCGGGGCCGGTCGGTCCCAGTTCCTTCATGTCGCCCAGGATCGCGATGCGGCGCCCCTTGCCGGGCACCTCGGTCGCCGCCAGCAGGGCCAGCGCCGCGCCGACCGAAGAAGGGTTCGCATTATAGGCATCGTCGATCAGGTCGACCGGCGGCCCATCGGGATGCAACCGGACCCGGTGCCGCGCCCCGCGCCCGTCGGGCGGTGTCCAGTCGGCAAGCGACAGGGCCGCACGGGCGACATCGCCGCCCAGGGCATGGGTCGCGGCCAGAACCGCCAGCGCGTTCATCGCGAAATGCACCCCCGGCGCGCCGATGCGGAACAGGACCGGGCCCATCGGCGTCGTCGCAGCACAGGTCGTGCTGTCGCCCCCGGCCCGCACCTCGGTCAGATGCCAGTCGGCGCCTTCGGTCTGTCCGAATGACGTGGTGCCATGGGTCGCCAGAATGTCCGACACGTCGAGGTCGGCGTTCCAGATCGCCGCCCCGCCCGACTCTAGCCCCCTGAAGATCGACGCCTTTTCGCGGGCGATCCCCGGCACGCCGTCGTCGAAGGCCTCCAGATGCACGGGGCCGACGTTCGTCACCATGGCCACATGGGGTCGGGCCATGGCCGCAAGAGGGGCGATTTCGCCGGGATGGTTCATCCCGATCTCGATCACCGCGAAATCCGCGTCCGGCGGTATCGCGGCCAGCGTCAGCGGCACGCCCCAGTGGTTGTTATAGGATTTGATCGCCGCATGGGTCTTGCCCTGTGCCGACAGGACGTGACGCAGCATTTCCTTGGTGGAGGTCTTGCCGACGCTGCCGGTCACCCCGACGACGCGCGCGCGCGTCCGCGCCCGACCGGCGCGGCCCAAGGCCTCGAGCGCGGTCTGCACGTCGTCGACCAGCAACAGGGCGCGCCCGTCGCACCCGTCGGGTATGCGGCTGACCAGTGCGGCTCCTGCCCCGGCGTCCAGTGCCGCGGCGACGAAGTCATGCCCGTCGCGCGCGGCCTTCAGGGCGACGAACATCTGCCCCGGAACGATCCCGCGGCTGTCGATGCCGAAGCCGGTCACCGACCAGTCGCCGATGGCCCGCCCGCCCGTCGCGGCGGCAGCGTCGGAGGCGGTCCAGAGCGTCATGCCTCGCGACCCTCGAGCGCGGCCACCGACATCGACGCCTGTTCCACATCGTCGAAGGGCAGGACCATGTCGCCGACCGTCTGCCCGCTCTCATGTCCCTTACCCATCACCAGCAGGGCATCGCCAGCCTCGAGGAGGCTTGCCCCGCGCAGGATCGCCTCGGCCCGGTCACCGACTTCCATCGCGGCTGGCGCGCCCTCGAGCACGGCGGCGCGGATCGTTGCGGGCACTTCGGAGCGGGGGTTGTCGTCGGTCACGATCACCACGTCCGCATGAGCGGCGGCGGCCTGCCCCATCAGGGGGCGCTTGCCCCGGTCACGGTCGCCGCCGGCGCCGATCAGCGCGATGATCCGGCCCATGACATGGGGGCGCAGCGCCTGAATGGCGGTGGCGATGGCATCAGGGGTATGGGCGTAGTCGACGAAGACCGACGCACCGTTGTCGCGCGTCGCGGCCAACTCCATCCGCCCGCGCACGCCCACCAGTTTGGGAAGGGCGGCAAAGACCGCCTCGGGCTCTTCGCCCCCGCCGATGACCAGACCCGCCGCCAAAAGGGCATTGGCCGCCTGAAAGCCGCCGATAAGCCCGAGGCGCACCGATGTGGCACGGCCCTGCCATTGAAACAGCACCTCCTGGCCCGTGGCATCGAAGCGTTGCCCGGTCAGGCGCAGTCGCGCGGCGACGTTGCGGCCCACGCCGATGACCTCCTGCCCCCGCGCTTCGCAGGCGGCCGCAAGCTCCGGCCCCGCGGGGTCGTCGAGGTTGATGACCGCCACGCCGTCGCCGGGCAGCAGCCGGTCGAAAAGACCTGCCTTCGCCGCGAGATAGGCCTCCATCGTGCCGTGGTAGTCGAGGTGATCCTGGGTCAGGTTCGTGAACCCCGCCGCCGACAGGCGCACCGCCTCCAGTCGCCGCTGATCCAGACCGTGGCTCGACGCTTCCATGGCGGCATGGGTCACGCCGAAAGCCGCCATTTCGGCCAGCAATTGGTGCAGGGTGATCGGCTCGGGCGTGGTGTGGGCAGAGGGCGCGTGGAAGGCCCCCTCGACCCCCGTGGTCCCGATGTTGGCCGCCGTCAGGCCAAGCGCATCCCAAAGCTGGCGGGCAAAGCTGGCCACGCTGGTCTTGCCGTTGGTGCCGGTCACCGCGACCATCGTTTCGGGCTGGCTTCCGGCAAAGAGGGCGGCGGCAAAGGCAAGGGCCGCACGCGGGTCTTCGGTCACGACCGAGGGCGCCCCTTCGGGCAAAAGCGCCGCGCCCGCCGGATCGGTCAGCACGACCACGGCCCCGCGCGACAGGGCATCGCCCGCGAACCGCGCGCCATGGGTGGTAGCGCCGGGCAGCGCCGCAAACAGATCGCCGGGCCGCACCTTGCGGTTGTCGACGGCAAGGCCGCTGACCGACAGCCCCGCCGGCACCTGCGTCAGGCCCGTCAAACCCAGTTCCGAAAGTGTCTTCTGCATCGTGCCTACCCCCGACGCCCTTGCCCTAGCGCGGGCGGCCCGCGCCGTCCATCGGGCGCGATCACGGCCGCGCGTTGGCCTGTGTCAGATATGCACCGAAGGTATCGACCTCGGCCCGGAAATCCGGGCGCATCCCCAAAAGCGGCGCAGCCCTGCGCACGATTTCGGCGGCAATCGGCACAGCTGTCCAGCCGGCGGTGCGGCGATCTTCCCCGGCGGCCTCGACCTGCGGTTCGTCCAGGGTGACGATGATCACGTAACGCGGGTCCTGCGAGGGAAACACGCCAGAGAAGGTGGTGATGGTCTTGTCATCGAAATAGCCGCCCGTGGGCGACGGCTTGTCCGCCGTGCCGGTCTTGCCGCCCAGTTGATAGCCTTCGACTTCGGCCAGCGACGCGGTGCCGCGCGTGACGACCTGGCGCAGCATGTGGCGGGCTTCGGCAGAGACGCGCGCACTGACGACGCGCGGGCCGGGCGGGGTGCCCCCCTGACGCGCCAGAAGGGTCGGCGTGACGCGGGTGCCCCCGTTCAGAAGCGACGCATAGGCCGTCGCCAGATGCAGCGGCGAGGCCGACAATCCGTGGCCATAGCTGATCGTCATGGTGGAGATTTCGGTCCAGCGGGCCGGGACGATGGGGCGTGCGCCCGGCGCTTCGGTCAACTCGACCGGCGTCGGCTCGAAGAAGCCGAGCGAGCCCAGGAAGGCCTTCTGCCGCGCGCCGCCGATCTCGATCGCCATGCGCGCCGTGCCCACGTTGGACGATTTCACGATCACATCTGTCACCGACAGGCGCGGCCCGTAGTTGTGGAAGTCGCGGATCCGGTGCCGCCCGAAGCGCAGCGGCCCCTGGGTGTCGATCATCGTTCCGGCGTTGGTCAGGCCGAGGTCGAGGCTCTGCGCCACCGTGAAAATCTTGAAGGTCGAGCCAAGCTCATAGACCCCCTGCACCGCCCGGTTGAACAGCGGGCTATCCGCCTGATCGCCGGACACGGCCACGCGGGGCCGGTCGTTCGGGTCGAAATCGGGCAAGGACGCCATCGATACGATTTCGCCGGTGTGGACATCCATCAGGATCGCGGCGGCCCCCTTGGCCCCCATCAACCGCATGCCGGAGTCGAGCACACGTTCAACCGTGGTCTGCACCGACAGGTCGAGCGACAGGCGCAGCGGCGCGCCTTCGTGAACCGGGTCCGAGAGGAAGTCGTTGAACACCGCCTCGATGCCCGCGATGCCCTTGATCTCGGCGGCGCGAACGTCCTGCGCGCCGTATTGCGCCCCGCCCAGGACATGCGCCCCGATGGGCCCGTTGGGATAGACCCGCATCTCGCGCTGACCGAACAGCAGACCGGGTTCACCCAGATCGAAAACCGCCTGCTGCTGCTCGGGAGAGATATTTCCCTTGAGCCAGAAGAACTTGGAGCCAGATTTGAAGCGGCGCTTCCAGGTTTCGGCCTCCATGTCCGGAAAGATCCGGGCCAGCCCTTCGGCGGCGGCATCGGAATCGACCATCAGGTGCGGCTGCGCATAGAGCGCGGTCGCCATGACGTTGGTCGCCAGTACGCGACCTTCGCGGTCGGTGATGTCGGCGCGGGCCGATACGATACTGGCCCCCGACAGGCCGCCGGTCACCGGCTCCCGCGCCTCAGAGGCCGAAATCGCGCCCATCTTCACGCCGACCAGAGCGAACCCGAAGACGAAACAGGCCGCCGTGACCTTGAGCCGCCGTTCGGCCCGCAGGCGCACCTTTTCGGGATTCTCGCGCGGCATGACCATCACCGGCGCCTGCACGGGCGGACGGGGCTCCGTCGAGCGGACCGGAACGAAAGGATCGGTCGGCACGGTTTTGCGGCGGCGCGGAGACCGGAGCCAGGCCATCATGGCAATTGCTCCCCGTCGTCGGCCAAGGTGGGCGGGGCGATCATGCGCGGCTCGGCATCGGCGCCGAAGACGTGGTTCATGACGACAATGCCGTCGATTTCCTGCTCCAGCACCTCGGCATTCACCCGGGGCCGGATCGGCAGGACGATCTGCGGCGGCGGATAGGCGACCTGATCGGCCAGCGCGAAATGGTCGGGGGCCAAGGGCATCAGGCCCAGACGCTCGAAATTCATCTCGGCCAGCGCGTGCAGGCGGTCGGGGCGGTTGAGATAGGCCCATTCCGCGCGCAACATCGACAGCTCCTGATGGCGCGCGCCGATTTCGCGCTCAAGCTGCGCGACCTCGCGTTCGGTCGCGCGCGTCTCATAGCCCTCGCCGTAGGCCCAGAAGGCCAGGCCGACCACGGCCGCGATGCAGAGGGCATAGACGAGACTGCGCATCATCGTTTCCCCAGGTTGACGGCCTCGGGGAGGCCAAGGGCGCGACGGTCGACCCGACCCGCAGGCGCGTCGGTGCGTTGTGCCAGCCGAAGACGCGCGGACCGGGCCCTCGGGTTCTGCGCCACCTCTTCGTCGGTCGGAGAGATCGCCTTGTGCTTGACGGTAAAGGCCGGCTCGCGATCTTCGCGGGCAGGCGCATGGCGACTGCCGCCGCCGCCTGTGTCGGAGCGGTCGGCCAGGAAGCGCTTGACGGCCCGGTCCTCGACCGAATGGAAACTGACCACGGCCAGCCAGCCGCCCGGCTGCAACGCCCGCTCGGCGGCTTGCAGACCCTCGGCCAGCTCCCCGAATTCGTCGTTCACCGCGATGCGGATGGCCTGAAAACTGCGCGTGGCCGGGTGGCTTTGCCCGGGACGCTGACGCGGCAGGTTGGCCGAAACCGTTTCGGCCAGGTCCAGCGTCGTCTCGAACGGGGCCTCGTCGCGCCGCGCCACGATGGATTTGGCGATCCGGCGCGAGGCGCGCTCTTCGCCGTAACGATAGAGGATGTCGGCCAGCGTGCCTTCGGGAAGTTCGTTCACCAGGTCGGCCGCCGTCGGCCCTTCGTCCCCCATGCGCATATCAAGCGGCCCGTCGCGCATGAACGAAAAGCCCCGGTCGGCGCGGTCCAGCTGCATCGAACTGACCCCGAGGTCGAGCACGATGCCATCCAGGTCGACGCCAAGCTCCGCTGCCGCCTCATCCATCTTGGAGAACACGTTCTTTACCAAAGTCACTCGCCCGTCTGCCCAGTCTTGCGCCATTTGGTGAGCCAAGGGATCGCGGTCCAGACCGATTACCCGGTCCGCGCCCGCCTCCAGCAGCCCCCGGGTGTATCCCCCGGCGCCCATGGTGCCATCCAACCACACGCCCCTGACGGGGGCCAGATTTTCGAGAATCGCGCCAAGAAGAACGGGAACGTGTGGCGCGGAAGACTCAGATTTCGCCGGACGTTTGGCCATGACCCACCTTCATTCCGCCGCTCGGCGCTTGCGCGGCAGAAGGCTTGTGACGGGCGTGCCCTCGGGCAGATCGGACAGGACGGCGCGCAGACGGCTTGTCGCCGTGACGGGCGCCTCGGGCGAATGCACGCGGAACGTCTTGCCCTTGCCCGCAAAGACCAACGTATCGGTGACGCCGATCTGGGCGCGCAGTGCCGCATTGAGAAGCAGGCGACCGGAATCATCGACCGAGATGGTTTCGGCGAAGGTATAGAAGTAATCCTCCAGCGCCTCGCGCTGCGGATCGCCCTCGTCCATGTCCTCGATCATCTCGCCCATCTCGGCCACGCCATCCATCGTGTAGCACGTGAAGAAGGGCACGCGGTCATCGCCGAAGCACAGCGTGACGCGGGGGTTTGTGCCGGGTTCGCGGTCGGGATCGCAGGCGTCGAGCACGCGACGAAAATCGGCCGGGATCGAGACCCTGCCCTTCGCGTCCACCTTGTGGGTGCCGGTGCCCCGGAAGCGTTGCTCCAACCCGCCTGTCCTAAATACCTGGGCGATTTCAACCGCCAGTTGTGTTATCCCCTGAAACTGAAGCGGGCGGATCGGGTGTCTGCCAAAACCCGATCCGCCCTATGTTCCCCGTGCCGGACCCAATGGAGGGCCTGGTCAGGGCGTCGTCGGCGCGCTGTCACCTGGGGGGATGTCTGCTCACGGCGCGCGTCGGATCTTTCGTAGTCCAGAGACTATCTTTGGGGGGTTGCCTGTTTTTGACCTGCCTCGTTTTGGTTTTTAGGGGTCTGAGATCTTCGTCTCTTTCCTCCCCGTGCTCTGTGGAAGCTTGATGCCATGCGGGCTTCTGCCTGTCACCCCACTTTTTCCCACCTCATGCCACTTTTATTATCCACACCCTGTGGGTAAAAGCTGCAACTTGACCGAAATCCACAACATATTGTGTTTCAGAATTGATACAGAGGAAGGTCTTGTTGCCCTTCAAGTGGCCGAAAAACGGCCTGACTTCGGCGGAGCGTTGCCAAATCTACACAAAGTGAGCGCCCATCCTCTCATGGAAAAAATGGGCATTTACAGACAACCCCAGAATGGCGCAGGCATCCATTCACGTCTCATTTCATTGATTTCAAGGTGTTAACGGGAAATTAATACTTTTGCCGAATCGTAAGGTCCGAGTCGGCCGAATGTCACCGATTTCGAATCCGATTCGAGTCGGACGTTTGGGGCATGAAGTGGGATGGATGCCCCGCTCTACGTTGAGCCTATGCGAGGCCGTCGCCGATCAACCTGAGGGCGAGTTCGGTGAACGCATCGGCCATCGGACCCTCGCCCGCTGCGATCGGCACCCCGCCGTCGCCCGCCAGACGGGTGTCCAGATCAATCGGCAAGGCGCCCAGGAACGGCAGGCCAAGACGCGACGCTTCCGCTGCCACGCCACCATGGCCGAAGATATGCGCCTCATGCCCGCAGTTGGGGCAATGGAACGTCGACATGTTCTCGATCAGGCCGATCACCGGCGTCTTGAGCGTGGCGAACATGTCGAGGGCCTTGCGCGCATCCAGAAGGGCCACATCCTGTGGGGTGCAAACCACGATGGCCCCCGCAAGCAGCGTCTTGGTGCAAAGTGTCAGCTGCACATCCCCCGTCCCTGGAGGCAGATCGACGATCAGCACGTCGAGCGGGCCGCCCGCGTGATGGGTCCAGTCGACCTGGCCCAACATCTGCTGCAAGGCGCCCATGAGCATCGGGCCGCGCCAGACCACGGCCTTGTCCTCGGCCAGCATCAGACCGATCGACATGACGGTGACGCCATGCGCCTGAAGCGGCAGGATCGTCTTGCCGTCGGGCGACGCGGGCCGCTTGTTCACGCCCATCATCCGCGGCTGGCTCGGCCCATAGATGTCGGCGTCGAGCAGGCCGACCTTCTTGCCCTGACGCGCCAGGGCGACGGCCAGGTTGGCCGACACGGTGGATTTGCCCACGCCGCCCTTGCCCGATGCGATGGCGATGACCTGCCGCACGCCCGGCACGCGCATCGGCCCCTCCTGCGGTTTGGGATGCCCGCCGATCTTGAGAGACGGCGGCGCCTTGTCCACCGTGGGCGCGGTCAGGACGGCCTGCACCCGGGCCACGCCGGGCAGGGCCGCGACGGCGGCCTCGGCGGCGGCGCGCATCGGCTCCATCACCTTGGCGATCTCGGTCGACGGGGCTTCGAGCACGAAGCGCACGCTGTCGCCCTCGACCATCAGGGCGCGCACCATGTCACGGCTGACGATATTGCCGTCGTCCGGTGTCCGGATTTCGGCGAGCGCGGCGGTAACGGCGTCTTTGGTGATCGGCATGTCGGTCCCTTTCGAGCGTTGCCTTCACCTGATGGCTTGCGCGCGCGAAGGCAAGACCAGGATGGCGGCAACCAATGTGCCGCCAAGGCCCGACCAGAACAGAACCTTGGGCAGATCGACCAGAGCGGCCCCCCACCCCAGAAGGCCGGACCCGAAGGCGACCGCGCCGATCCCCACCACGACCCAGAGCGACATGACCCGGCCGCGCAGATCGTCCGGCAGCACTTCCTGCATCGCGGCCTGGAGGCTGACGCCGCAGAAGGTGGACGCAAAGCCGAGGACCGCCGTCCAGCACAGGGCCGCGATCCAGCCCGAGGACAGCCCAAGCGCCGCCAGCGCCGCGATGCCCGCGACCAGGATGACGCGCGTCAGGGTGGGAATGCCGCCCTGCCCCGCGCCCGCCGCCTTGGCCAGTGCAGCGACCAGGGCCCCGCCGCCCGCCGTCGCCGTCAGCAGGCCCAGACCCTCTGCCCCGCGCCCGTGCACGCCTTCGGCCATCACCGGCAACAGCTCCAGATAGCCGCGCACCAGGATCGCCATCACCGCCGTCAGCCCCATGGCCTGCCGCGCCATGGGCGTGCTCAGGATATAGGAGACGCCTTGACGAATGCCGCCCAGGATCGAGGTGCGCGCCGACCCCGGCAAGGCCCGAGGATCCATCCAGCGCACGGCAAAGAGCATCGGCAGATAGAGCAGTGCCGAAAGCCACAGCGTCGCGACCGCCCCGACCGAGGCAAGGGCCAGACCGGTCAGCACCGGGGCAATCATCCGCGCCAGATTGAAATTCAGCGCGGAAAGGGCGACGACGTTTGGAACATCCGAGTTCGGCACAAGGCGCGGGCCGAGCGACATGCGCACCGGATGATGCGCCGCCGTGACCAGACCGATGGCCAGCGACAGCACGATCAATGCGCCTTTGCCGAGGCCCGGGCCACCCGCGATCAAGGCCGCGACCGCCAGCAGTACCGCCATCGTGGCCGAGGTCGAGAAAATGGCCCGGCGGATATCGGCGCGGTCCACCAGAACCCCGAACACGGGGCCCGCGAAAATCATCGGCGCCAGCCCCAGGGCGGCGATCAACCCCACGAAGGCCGGCGAGGCCGATACCTCCCAGGCGAGCCACCCAAGGGTGACCCGTTGCGCCCAGAGTGCCTGCACAAGTGGGACCGCCGCAAAGAAGTAGGCACGGAAGCCGATATGGGAGAGCGCGCTCATGCTGTCATGAAACCATTACAAAAATGCCCCGAAAAAGAGCGACTTGACCCAAAATTCGCCGCTTTCAACCCGTGGAGCCGTTTCAACCCCCCTGGCCATGCAAATGCTGCATAGCGGCATTGAATGTCCCGGGGATTGTGCGGGTGCAGCATCGTTGTCATCTTCCTCTCAACGAAACACGGCGTCGAACGGCAATGGGGCCGGGACGCATAGGGCCAGAAGGCCCGCATCAAAGGAAATGACAATGGCTTACACAACCTATGGCAATTCGGCCGCAGCCTCCACCTCCCTGCGGGACCGCATCGCGGCACGCTTTGACGCAATCCGCGAGGCAGCAGCCAAGCGCCGGATCTACCGCACCACCCTGAGCGAACTTTCCGCTCTGTCCAACCGCGATCTCAACGACCTCGGCCTGAGCCGGTCGATGATCCGTTCGGTCGCCCTGGAAGCCGCGTACGGCAAGTAAGGAATTCCCGTCCTGCCATCTCCTCCCTTTGGCAGTAGGGTAAATGCGACGGGAGCCTCCTCCTCCCTTGGTTGTCGTCGCAACTTTTTCCCGGCCCTCCTCCTCCCTTTGGGCCCGGGGATCGCCTGACCCTCTCCTCCTCCCCTGAGGGTCGGGCACCGTGAAGGACCGGTCGCGCTCTCCTCCTCCCTTGGGCGCGACCGGGGCCCTTCGACAAATCTCGGGAACCGTTCGGCCTTTCCGGCGTTCCCAACTGAATTCGATGCGTGGCCCTCCTCCCGATCAGCCACGCTCGGACCGGAAGACCGCCCTCCTCCCTCCCTTGGGTCGGCCTTCCAAAGACAGAGACGGCGGTGCCCATCCTCCCTTGGGCACCGCCGTTTTTTGTTTGAGCATCGAAAATCATCCTCGCGCCGCAACGGACCGCAAGGCGGTTCAGCGCCCAGTGCGCTCGCGCAGGACCGCTCCAACCCGCCGCAGTCCGAGTTCGACGCCACTGTCCACGTTCACGCGCTGCGCGATGAAGATGATGAGATCACTTCCAACGGATACAAACGAAACTTCGGTCAGGATGGGAGAGGTCGTCACGTCGGGCATGACGAAGGCCGTGCTCATGATCACCCCGCGCGTCCCGGCTGCATTCGCCGTGACATCCACACTCTGTGCGACCTCGGCGCCGGATCGCGTCAAAAGGAAATGAAACACTGGCCTCAGGACCAGGGCGTCGGTCAGGCGGATGTCCCGGCCATCGCGGCTGGCTCCGGCGGCGTCGACCGAAAGGTCGAACAAGGCCGATGCCCGCGCGTCGAGATCGGCAGGGTCGGTGAAATCCGTCTGCATCGCAACGGCGAGGATTTCCTGATAGACTTCACTCGCCTGCTCCCAAGGCTCTACACGCGCCGTTTCAATCACCAGAACATGGGGCGGCTGACCACTGTCGCGCGCCTTGACGAAATGCCCATCCGGAACCGGCAGGGTATGTGTCCGGTGCCCAGATCTGATCTCGGATGTCTGTTGCGCAAGGGCGGGCACGGCCGCCGACGTCAGCATCAGACAACAGAAATACCTTGAATGTATCCGCGTCTCTTTCCGCTGCGCCCCGCACATCGGACTTGGTCCGGTGCCTAGAAGGGCACGTCTCCCGCCTGCTCCGCAGGCAGCAGAAACCGGCCCACGATCTTCTTGGACCCGGCCTTGTCGAATTCCACATCCAGCTTGTCGCCCTCGATGGCGATGACCTCGCCATAGCCGAACTTGGTGTGGAACACCCGATCACCTTCGGTGAAGGCCGACACCGCCGTGGCGTCGATGGTCAGGTTGCGCGCCTCGCTCGGCTGGCGCAGGGGGCGCGTGGCGTTCGATTGCAGCCGTCGCCAGCCGGGGGAGTTGTAGACATCCGCCTTGGCGGCCTGTTCCTGAAGGTTGGACGTGACGCCACCCGACATCGCCGCATGTTGCGCCGCCGCCATCCCGATCGCGCCGAACCCGCCACCATAAAGGCCGGGCGGGGTCAGAACCTCCACATGCGCCTCGGGCAATTCATCGATGAACCGCGACGGCAGGGCCGACTGCCACTGGCCGTAGACCCGCCGGTTGGCCGCGAAACTGATGGTGCAGATTTCCTCGGCGCGGGTGATGCCGACATAGGCCAGCCGCCGCTCCTCCTCGAGGCCCTTGACGCCGCTCTCGTCCATCGACCGCTGCGACGGGAACAGGCCGTCCTCCCATCCGGGCAGGAAGACCACCGGAAACTCCAGCCCCTTGGCCCCGTGCAGCGTCATCAGGGTGACCATGGGTTCGTCCTGCGACTGCTCGTTGTCCATGATGAGCGAGACATGTTCGAGGAAACCCTGAAGGTTCTCGAACCCCTCCAGCGCCTTGACCAGTTCCTTGAGGTTTTCCAGCCGACCCGGCGCCTCGGGCGTCTTTTCGTTCTGCCAGAAGGTCGTGTAGCCGGATTCGTCCAGGATTTCCTCGGCCAAGCGGATATGATCGCGCCCATCCAGCAATTCCGCCCGCCAGCGGTCGAACCCGTCGCAGAGTTCCTTGAGCGCCGCGCCGCCCTTGCCGCCGATCGTCTTGGTCGCGACACAGAGCTTGGCCCCTTCCAGCAGGGAAATGCCGTTCGACCGGGCCATGACCTGAATGGTCTGCTGCGCCTTGTCGCCAAGACCGCGCTTGGGTGTGTTCACGATCCGCTCGAAGGCCAGATCGTCGTCGGGGCTGACCACGACGCGGAAATAGGCCATGGCGTCGCGGATTTCCAAACGCTCATAGAAGCGCGGCCCCCCGATCACGCGGTACGGCAGCCCGATGGTCAGGAACCGATCCTCGAAGGCGCGCATCTGATGCGAGGCGCGGACGAGGATGGCCATGTCATCTAGCGATTTCGGGTCGAGGCCACGGGTCCCGCGTTGCAGGCTCTCGGCCTCTTCGCCGATCCAGCGCGCTTCCTCGTCACCGTCCCAATGACCGATCAGGCGGACTTTCTCGCCCTCCTCGGCCTCGGTCCACAGGGTCTTGCCCAGACGTCCCTTGTTGCCCGCGATCACTGCGGATGCGGCGGCCAGGATGTGCGGGGTGGAGCGGTAATTCTGCTCCAGCCGGATGATCTCCGCCCCCTCGAAATCCTTCTCGAAGCGCAGGATGTTGCCCACCTCGGCCCCGCGCCAGCCGTAGATCGACTGATCGTCGTCGCCCACGCAGCAGATGTTGCGATGCCCGCCCGCCAACAGTCGCAGCCAGAGATATTGGGCGACGTTGGTATCCTGGTATTCGTCCACCAGGATATAGCGGAACCAATTGCGGTACTTTTGCAGGATGTCGTCATGGGTCTGGAAGATGCCGATGACATGCATCAACAGGTCCCCGAAATCGACCGCGTTCAGCGTCAGAAGCCGGTCCTGATACTGACGATAGAGCGCCACCCCCTGCCCGTCGAAGGCCTGCGCCTCGGCCGCTGGGATCTTGTCGGGGGTCCAGGCGCGGTTCTTCCAGTGGTCGATGATGCCCGCCAGCATCCGGGGCGGCCACTTCTTCTCGTCCATGTCGGCGGCGACGATCAACTGCCGAAGAAGGCGGTTCTGGTCGTCGGTATCGAGGATGGTGAAGTTGGATTTGAGGAACAGCTCGCGGCTCCCGCCTTCCAGAAGCGGGTCGGGCACCGTGCGGCCCACCAGTTCGGCGTGACGGCGCAGCAGTTTCACGCAGACCGAATGGAAGGTGCCGAGCCAGGGCATCCCCTCGGCCACCTCGCCCATCATGGCCCCCACACGGTCGCGCATTTCGCGCGCGGCCTTGTTGGTGAAGGTCACGGCCAGAATTTCGTTCGGACGCGCCTTGCCCTGCGCCATCAGATGCGCGATCCGGGCGGTCAGGGCGCGGGTCTTGCCGGTCCCCGCCCCCGCCAGCATCAGGACCGGCCCGTCCACCGTCTGGACGGCCTGCAACTGCGCCGGGTTCAACCCGTCGAGATAGGGCGCGGGCCGGGCGGACATGGCGCGGGCCGACAGGCTGGCCCCCTCGAAGGCGTCGGATTCGTCGAACTGAGTCATGCATGACAGATAGAACGACCCGGCCCGCGAGGAAAGAGCGTGTTCATGATCTGTTCATAAGTTGGTGAACCCGAGGAATGCGCCGGTCATAAATCCGCCAAGGTGGCCCGGCATCGCAAGGCAATGAGCACGTTCGACGCGATCCTTGAATTCGTAGCATCCATCCTGTTTTCGTGGGAGCTTGTCAGGGCGGCCGCGGTCGCGATCGTGACGACGGGCCTGGGCCAGCTCTGCGCATCGGTCCTGCGCCGATCCGCGCCGATCGACCTCGGGGCGTTGACCTGCATGTCGCGGCCTCACGGCGGTGTCTGCCTCGGCGTTGCGTTCGCTCTGATGGTGTCCGGCTCTGCCATGATGTGGTGGGGATGGCGCAGTCCCGACCTGACCGGCACCATTTTCTGCTACGTCACGGCCTCCATGTTCCTCGTGCCGGCCATCTTCCTGGGACAGGCGACCGACGACCGCTACAGCGTGGTCTGGGACGACACGTCCGTCGAAGGGCCCGAGCGATTGCTGACCCTGTGGCCCAATCGGCATCGCATCCCCGTCGACAAGATTTGCCATGTGACGCGGGCGTCGCCGCACCACTGGGTCGCCGTGACCCGTGACGGGCGACAGATCTCGTGGTCGACGCTGCACTGCGGGGCGCGGTTCCTGATGCTGACGCTCCTTGTCCATTCACAACAGGACCTCGATCCTAGCGGTTGAGAGGCCCGGCAACGGCCCCGAGTGTCCGGAACACACAAGGCGAAAGGACCGATACGATGCGCGATGATGCAGGGCTGCCATCCAAAGACTGGGCGCGCGGATTGCGGATGCTCGGATACATCCTTGGGGTGATCGGCGCGCTGCTCCTCGTGGTCCCGATCCTCGGTCTTGTCGGCAGCCCAGACACCTTTGCCGCCGACGCCGTGACCGAGGATGATTTTACCAACCGCGACCGTCAGGCGATGCTGATGGGCATGGTGCACGGGGCGGCGACGTCGATCTATCTCCTGCCCATCGGCAATGCGACCCTGGAAGGGCGACTTGGCCGCAGCGGCGTTTTCTTCACGCCGATCACAAATTCCGACACGTCGCCCGACGGCGACGTCGCGGTCTTCATCGCCTCGCCCACCGTGACCGGTCTGACGCGCGAGACGGTCAATCCCGCGGTGCGCACCTATCTGGACGAGCTGGCGGATCAGCCGGACCCGGATGCGATGCTGGTGACCCTGCTGCCGCAGGGGGACCACGACATATTTCGGTCTTTGGGGACCCAACTGCCGGGTGTGACCGCAACCACGCTCTTCGTCTGGCCAGATCACGTGGTGGCGACCGAATTCGGCGGCCCGTCCGACCCACCCGGCTTCTGGCAGGCGGGGCTGACGTTGCTGGCATCGGCCCTGGCCTTCGGCGCGGCGGCGGTCCTGCGTCGACGCCAAGGCAGTTGATGCGCCCGCAGGTCTACCCACTAACCCGGTGTTGCCGCGCTGCGGCGTTGTCGTTACCAAATCGTTACGTGCAACGCCCCGGGGGACGAACCAATGGCCGACTTCAACAAGATCCTGATCGCCAATCGGGGTGAAATCGCCATCCGCGTGATGCGCGCGGCCAACGAGATGGGCAAGAAGACGGTCGCCGTCTATGCCGAAGAGGACAAACTGGGCCTGCACCGCTTCAAGGCGGACGAGGCCTACCGCATCGGCGAGGGCCTGGGCCCGGTCGCGGCCTATCTGTCCATCCCCGAGATCATCCGCGTCGCCAAGGCCAGCGGCGCCGACGCCATTCACCCGGGCTATGGCCTGCTGTCCGAAAACCCCGAGTTCGTCGATGCCTGCGAGGAAGCCGGGATCAAGTTCATCGGCCCGCGCGCCGAAACGATGCGCAAGCTCGGCGACAAGGCGAGCGCCCGAAGAGTGGCGATCGAGGCGGGCGTGCCTGTCATCCCCGCGACCGAAGTCCTCGGCGACGACATGAAGGCCATCAAGAAGGAAGCGGCCGAGGTCGGCTATCCCCTGATGCTCAAGGCGTCCTGGGGCGGCGGCGGGCGCGGCATGCGGCCGATCTTTTCCGAGGACGAGCTGGAGGAGAAGGTGCTGGAGGGCCGCCGCGAGGCCGAGGCCGCCTTCGGCAACGGAGAGGGCTATCTGGAAAAGATGATCCAGCGCGCCCGTCACGTCGAGGTGCAGATCCTGGGCGACAGCCACGGCAACATCTATCACCTCTACGAGCGCGACTGCTCGGTCCAGCGCCGCAACCAGAAGGTCGTGGAGCGCGCGCCTGCCCCCTATCTGTCGGGCACGCAACGCGAACAGATCTGCGCGCTCGGCAAGAAGATCTGCGCCCATGTGAACTATGAATGCGCGGGCACGGTCGAATTCCTGATGGATATGGATTCGGGCAAATTCTACTTCATCGAGGTGAACCCCCGCGTTCAGGTCGAGCATACCGTCACCGAGGAAGTCACCGGCATCGACATCGTCCGCGCCCAGATCCTGATCGCCGAAGGCAAGAGCCTGATGGAAGCGACCGGCACCGCCAGCCAATACGACGTCAAGCTGGATGGCCATGCGCTCCAGACCCGCGTGACGACCGAGGATCCGCAGAACAACTTCATCCCCGACTACGGCCGCATCACCACCTACCGCGCCGCGACCGGTATGGGCCTGCGCCTGGACGAAGGCACCGCCTATTCCGGCGCCGTCATCACCCGCTATTACGACAGCCTGCTGACCAAGGTGACCGCCTGGGCCCCGACGCCCGAGGCCGCGATCGCCCGCATGGACCGCGCGTTGCGTGAATTCCGCATCCGGGGGGTCAGCACCAATATCGCCTTCGTGGAAAATCTGCTCAAGCACCCGACGTTCCTGTCGAACGAATACACAACCAAGTTCATCGACAACACGCCGGGCCTGTTCGACTTCAAGGCGCGGCGCGACCGGGCCACCAAGATCCTGACCTATATCGCCGACATCAGCGTCAACGGGCACCCCGAGACCGAGGGCCGCCCCCGCCCCGCCGCCGACATCCGCGCCCCCCGCGCGCCGGAACGGTTGCTGGAAGTCGCGCCCGACGGCACCCGGCAGATCCTGGAGCGCGAGGGGGCCAAGGGCCTCGCCGATTGGATGCTGGCGCAGAAACAGCTTCTGCTGACCGACACGACCATGCGCGACGGGCATCAATCGCTTCTGGCGACGCGGATGCGGTCCATCGACATGGTGCGCGCGGCCCCGGCCTATTCCACCAACCTGCATCAGCTGTTTTCGGTGGAATGTTGGGGTGGGGCGACCTTCGACGTCGCCTACCGCTTCCTGCAGGAATGCCCGTGGCAGCGCCTGCGCGACCTGCGCGCGGCCATGCCGAACCTTCTGACCCAGATGCTGCTGCGCGCGTCGAACGGTGTCGGCTATACCAACTATCCCGACAACGTCGTGCAGGCCTTCGTCAAGCAGGCCGCCGAGACGGGCATCGACGTCTTCCGCGTCTTCGACAGCCTCAACTGGGTCGAGAACATGCGCGTCGCCATGGATGCGGTGATCGACAGCGGCAAGGTCTGCGAAGGCACCGTCTGCTATACCGGCGACCTGCTGGACCCGGCGCGGTCCAAGTATGACCTGAAGTATTACGTCGGCATGGCCAAGGAGCTGGAGGCGGCGGGCGCGCATGTCCTGGGCCTCAAGGACATGGCAGGCCTTCTGAAACCCGCCGCCGCCCGCGTTCTCATCAAGGCCCTGAAGGAGGAGGTCGGTATTCCGGTCCACTTCCACACCCATGACACCGCCGGCATCGCCTGCGCCACAATCCTGGCCGCGACCGAAGCGGGCGTGGATGCTGCCGATGTGGCCATGGACAGCTTTTCGGGCAACACCAGCCAGGCGACCTTCGGCACCATCGTCTCGGCGCTCAAGGGCGACAAGCGCGATACCGGCATCGACATGGCCGCCGTGCGCCGCATCGACGACTACTGGGATGCGGTGCGTGCGCAATACCTCGCCTTCGAGAGCGGGATGCAGGCGCCGTCGTCCGAGGTCTATCTGCACGAGATGCCCGGCGGCCAGTTCACCAACCTCAAGGCCCAGGCCCGGTCCATGGGGCTGGAGGAGCGCTGGCACGAAGTGGCGCAGATGTATGCGGACGTGAACCAGATGTTCGGCGATATCGTCAAGGTGACGCCGTCGTCCAAGGTCGTGGGCGACATGGCCCTGATGATGGTGGCCCAGGGCCTGACCGTCGAACAGGTTCTGGACCCGAAGTCCGAGGTCTCCTTCCCCGACAGCGTCGTCGACATGATGCGCGGCAATCTGGGCCAACCCCCGGGCGGCTGGCCCAAGGCCGTGCAGAAGAAGGTCCTCAAGGGCGAGAAGGCCAGCTCCGAACGTCCGGGCAAGCATCTGCCCGCGGTCGACCTTGAGGCGGTGCGCGCGGATGTGTCGGCGCAGCTGGACGGGATGACCGTGGATGACGAGGATCTGAATGGCTACCTGATGTATCCCAAGGTCTTCATGGATTACATGGGCCGCCATCAGACCTATGGCCCCGTGCGCACCCTGCCGACGCCCGTCTTCTTCTACGGGATGGAGCCGGGGGACGAGATCGAGGCCGAGATCGACCCGGGCAAGACCCTGGAAATCCGTTTCGTCGCCCGCGGCGAGACGAACGAGGACGGCGAGGCGCGGATCTTCTTCGAACTCAATGGCCAGCCCCGGACCGTCAGGGTTCCGGACCGTCGCGTCGTGGGAATCTCGGCCAAGATGGCCAAGGCCGAGGCCGGGAACGCAAACCACATCGGAGCGCCCATGCCCGGCGTCGTGGCCAGCGTCGCGGTTCAGACCGGTGCCGCGGTCAAGAAAGGCGATCTGCTGCTCACGATCGAGGCAATGAAGATGGAAACCGGGCTACATGCGGACCGCGATGCCACAATTGCGGCAATTCATGTGACACCGGGGGCCCAAATTGACGCCAAGGACCTGCTGGTCGAACTGGCGGAATGACAAGAATCGGGGGCTTGTGGAAACAGTCGCACGCACGCCCCCGATCTGTTGGCTAAAACAACGGCAATTGGCCCCATTGGAGCCTTGAAATCTTCCTGAGTTTGCCAGAAGCGAAAGGTAACCATGGTGAAACTGTCCTTTGGATAACAGGTGCCGCCATGTTCGCTTTCGAGAAAAAATTTAAGAAATTCCGCGAGGATGAAGCCGGGGCCACGACCGTTGAATGGGTCATGCTCGCCAGTCTCGTGACCATGGTCGGGCTCGCCTCGACCGGGGTTATCGAACGCGGTTTCCTCGCCCTCGCCGGAACGGTTCAGGGCGAGCTTCGCGGCGATCCGGTGGAGCAGGTTGCCGGTCTCACATATTCGGACGGGTTTGATCATGGATCGAACGGCTGGAGCGGCGCGAGCGTCACCGAGATCAACGGTGTCGGCAATGTTCTGGGGCCGCTTGGTGGAACCGGCGGCTATCCCGGGATCACGCGTGACTTCGACATCGATCCCGACGCGGACCAGGTGCAGTTCGAATTCGACTTGCTGAGCCTCGACAGCTGGGACGGTGAATCCGGCATCGTGTTCCTGAATGGTTACGAAGTCGGCCGCGTCACCAGCGATCACCGCGGCAGCACGACCTTTACCGCCGCCGAAGGCCTCGCAAATAGCGGCATCACGATCCGTGGCTCGGTTGTCGACAACAACGTTGATCTGGGCGGCGTCAGCACGAACGCGGGCTTTACCGACAGCCGGACAACGATCCAGATCGCCGTGGATCGACCCGCCGAAGGCGATTTCGACACCATCAGCTTCGGCATCGGTTCGACGACGGATCAGGGTGTGAACGACGAAAGCCTCGCGCTGGACAACTTCACAGTGCGCGGTCTGCGCGATTCGTCCCGTAGCGCGACCGCCGGCTGACACGTAAAAAAACCGCTGCCCGGGCCGGTTTTTCCCTTGCGCCCGGACACGGCTTTTCCTATCTCACCGACACCGAAACGGGCGGGCGTAGCTCAGGGGTAGAGCATAACCTTGCCAAGGTTAGGGTCGGGCGTTCGAATCGCCTCGCCCGCTCCAATTTGGTCCTGCAAACCCAGCAGGTTAGCAAAGGCCACCTTCGGGTGGCCTTTCTGCTTTGTGGGCTTGGGGTAACAACCGGGTAACAGAACGCTACCCGGTCGGGCTTGCCGGAATCGGGCTTTGCCGGTAAGAACGAATTAAGAACATGCGTGCAAAGTGAATCCTAACTTGATTTGAAAAACCACAACGGGTTGTATGAAGGAAAAAAGGGCGGACAAGATGCAGAGTCGGAGCAGAACTGTCGAAGGCAATGATCAACCGGGTGCGCCGTTGTGAGTCGGCCAACCGTTATCGATTTGTTTTGTGGCGCGGGCGGACTGTCAGAGGGCCTGCGCCAAGCCGGTTTCGATATTCGTGCAGGCAATGACATCGACCTCCACGCTGGCGCGACCTTCGCAGCCACCCACCCCGATGCAAAGTTTCTCCCCGGTTCGATCTACGAACTGACACCGCAAGACTTCCTTGATGCAACCGGCCTGGAAAAGGGTCAGCTCGACTGTCTTGCAGGCGGACCTCCCTGTCAGGGATATTCAGTTTATAACCACCAGCGGGGTATGCACGACGAGCGCAGCCATTTGTTCAAAGAGTATTTGCGCATCGTTAAGGGCCTCATGCCCAAGTGGCTGGTGATGGAAAATGTGACGGGCATCATGTCCGCTGGAGAAGGCGAAGCGTTCCAAGCGGTATTGGCCGGTATCAGAGGGCTTGGGTACAAAGTCGAAGCCAAGATCCTGCGGGCTGAGGACTACGGTGTCCCGCAAGAGCGTCGCCGTGTAGTGTTCATCGGCAACCGCATTGGTGCGCCTATCATCTGGCCCGCCAAGACCCATGGCGATGGTCTTTTGCCTTTCACAACTATTAGAGATGCCCTGAGCGATCTTCCTGCGCTCGCCAATGGTGAGGACAAGGGCATAACGACCTACCGGACGTCGCCTGCTTCTGATTTCCAGCGCGAACTGCGGCAAGGGTCCAAGTCAGTCCACAATCATTCCGCCTCGAAGCTAGGAGCAATAAACATCGCGCGTATGCAGCACATTCCGCAGGGCGGAAGCTGGCGCGACGTACCGCATGATCTACTCCCCGCAGGCATGAAGCGCGCGAAACGTAGCGATCACACCAAGCGATACGGTCGGATGCGGTGGGACGGGTTGTCCTGCACTGTCTTGACCAAGTGCGACATTCACTGGGGTGCGTATATTCATCCCGAGCAGGATCGCAGCATCACGGTTCGGGAAGCCGCGCGCATCCAGTCCTTTCCGGACTGGTTCCACTTCACCGGGCCTCGGACCGAACAGTTTGTGCAGGTCGGGAATGCCGTCCCACCCATGCTTGGAAAGTGCATTGGCCTCGCGCTGCTAAGTGCTGTCGAGGAGCAAGACCACGAGCCCCAGTTGGCAGTCGCCACCGCCTAACAACAATTTTCGCGAAATGGCCTAGAGGTTTTTCTTGCGGCTCAATGCGCCTAGTTTGGCGGTGAGCGTGTCCTGATAGATACCCAACGGCGGCAAATTTTGCGGTGAGACAAACGCAAATGCGATCTGCTCTACCGTCGTCGTGAACTCCGTCACAGGCACCAGCGGTCTTTCTGCACCCTCCCATTCGTCAGCGAGTTGATACGAGTGGAAGGTTATCGTGCCCGGTCCTTTGGGATATTCCAAAAGTGCGCTGCCAATCCTAGTCCTGATCTTCTGCAACACAGGATCGGGCAAGACAAAGAACAGCCCGTGCATCGCCAGCTTTTCACGGCGCAGTGCGTGCCCTTTATAGATGATTTGAGGAAGGATGCGCTTGGTGACGTTCTCCCAGTTAAACCCGGCGTTCGTGCCGCCCTCGCCCCACTGGCTAGGGTGTGGTTTCTCGGCATAGTAGCTGGTGGACGCCTTCTTGTAGCTGTTCGTCGTGTCGATTGTCTGCACCTCAACCGCCACGATAGACAACGGCTCCAAGTCAGGACCAACCTGCGACAGCAAAAAATCAACCTTGAACGATCCGGTCTCACCGTCGGCGGCAGGGGCTTTGATTCCCACCTCTCCGCTGTACCCCTGCCCGAACACGACGACCTCGCGCCCATTCAGTGATCCGTCACGTCGCCGTGTCTCGGCTTCCACGTCTGTGACCAAGTCGCAGTCGTCACCGAAGGTTTCGCGAGCGATCCTCCCGATCACTGCAAACTCATTTCCATAGAGGCGGTTCGGGCAGATTATGACTGGCGACGTGGTCGGGGCCTGCAATGCGCAAGCACCACCGCTCTGCGCCTTCTTGCACTTCTGGTCCACAAACGGGCACCACTTGCGCGCTGCGAAAGCCTTGCTTTCTGCGGACAATGGCGGGAAACCGTGAAACTCTAGTACCTTGGTCGGCATCAGTTGTGATCCTTGTTTCAGGAACAAGACCTGTCTTTCCAAGATTCTTCAACTGGTAAGCCGCTGCGTGGAACGCGCCTAGCGCACGCTAACCGCCATATTCGGTTGATTTGAATGGGGCAACTACCATATCCTGAGTACGTCCCGTAGGAGTTAAGCCACAAATGAAACTGCTTACCGCACACGTTACTAATTTCCGCAGCGTTTTAGATTCAAATCCCGTGGCAATAGGCGGATCAACTTGCCTCGTGGGAAAAAATGAAGCTGGCAAAACGGCTTTTCTCAAGGCCCTTGAGGGACTGAACTCGGTTGATCCAGATTATACGAAATACGGCAAAACTGAAAACTATCCCCGCCGTTTTTTAGCTGATTATGCTGAAAAGCACGAAGGTGATGAAGCGTTAGTAATCGAAACGGTATGGGAATTAGACCCAGTTGATGTCGAATTACTTTCAGAGGAATTTGGTGATGGCGTGGTTTCTGGGACGTCCCTCACGATAAAAAAGTCGTATGAACAGGAAAGCACGAGTTGGATACTTCCAATAGATGATGCTGCTCTTCTGAAAAAGCTGATTGATCGCTTTGCTTTATCGGATTCCGACAAGGTGCCATTGGAAAATTGCCGAAGCACTTGGCTGGCAGGCCATAGACTTGAAAAGCTGGAAGAAAAGTCAGAATCGCAACAAGAGTTGCTTGCCGCCCTTTCCAAGTATCCTAAGAATAATGCCTGCACCAAGGCCCGAGCGTTACTAGAACCTCACGTACCAAAGTTTTTGTACTTCTCACACTATGACCGAATGGCGGGTGAGATTTCGATCAATCAACTCGCCAAGGACAAGGCGCAGGGCGGCATCAAAGACGGCGATCAGGTTTTTCTAGACTTCCTTGAGTACGCCGGGACCACTCTCGAAGACTTAACTGGCGCAACGCGGTTCGAGGAGATGAACGCCAAATGTGAGGCGGCGGCCAACCGCATCACCGATCAGATATTCGAGTATTGGACTCAAAACGATCAGCTCGAAATTGAGGTCCGTCTGGATGAAGGCAAGCCAGAAGACAAGCCGCCATTCAACTCTGGGCCGGTCGCCCGCGCCCGAGTAAAGAACAACCTGCACCGGGTCACTGTGCCGTTTTCGGAGCGATCCGCCGGTTTCATCTGGTTCTTTTCTTTCTTGGTCAAATTTGCCCAAATCAAGAAACGCCAAGGTAATGTAATCATTCTCTTAGACGAACCGGGCCTGACGTTGCACGGCACTGCACAGAAAGACTTGCTAAGATATTTCCGGGAACAGCTAGAACCGAAGCATCAACTCATCTTTTCGACCCACTCGCCCTTCATGGTACCGGCTGACGATTTGGCCAGCGTGCGTACTGTGGAAGATGTTGTGAAGCGCGACAAACGCGACCGTGCATATTCAGAAGGCACTAAAATTCGGCCCGATGTTCTAACCACCGATCCGCAGACTAACTTCCCGATTTTCGGCGCTATGGGTTTCGAGGTAACGCAGGGACTCATCATCGCCCCTGATACCTTGTTAGTAGAGGGGCCGAGTGACATTCTTTATCTACAGGCTGTTTCCAAAAAATTGCAGATGCTCGGACGAACCCATTTGGACCTAAAGTGGGCCATCTGTCCTTCTGGTGGGATCGACAAGGTTCTGCCATTCGTAAAGCTGTTCTACGGCAACAAACTTAACGTCGTAGTATTGACCGACTTTGATAGAGGGCAGAAGCGCAAACTCGATGATCTTTATAAAGCGGAATTGCTCGAAGATGAGCGGATCATTCTAGCCACGGAAATAGCCGACCAAGACGAAGCCGACATTGAAGATTTTTTTACGACCGAGTTCTTCGCAGATTTGGTTAATCACGCCTACAGTTTGGCAGGTAAAAACAAGTTGACCGCCAAGAAGCTCGCCGATGCGGAGGAAGGTACTGCTCGTTTGGTCAAGAAGGCAGAAGCGTACTTCCGCGTTCTACCTGACACCGTACCAATGTTTAGTCACTATGACCCTGCTTACCACCTTTTGACCCATCCCGAATTATTGGATGCAAATACGAAGGCCGTGAACGATACGCTTGACCGTTTTGAAGCGGCTTTCGCTAGGATCGCAAAATACGTTTAGCGATATGCCCCCAACCTTAGCAGCGGACTATCCTCAAAGCTGCGTTCCAACCGCACATAAGTCGCCAGCGTGCCCAGCGACTTGTGGCCCGACTGCACCTGAATATCCGGCAGGCTCAGGCCGTCCTTGGCCAGCGACGTGATGCCCCCGGCGCGCAGGGAGTGGCCGCCCATGCAGGCCGGGTCCATGCCCAGTTCCGTCGCCGCGCGCTTCACCACCCGGCCCACGGCACCGCCGCGCAGGCGGCCCGCGCGCACGTTGCCGTGGCGGTCCACGCCCCGGAACAGGGCCTCGCCCTGCGCGATGCCAGCGGCGGCGATCCACCGTTCCACCGCCAGCACGGGGCAGAAGCGCGGGGCGCTGCGCCGGTACGGGATCGCGTAGGGCAATTCCTCGTCGCCCGCGCGGCTGGTCTTGGACCTGCGCAGCTTGATCAATAAGCCTTCGTTAGTGATCGTCGCGTAGCCGGACCCCGATCCGCCGGGGCCGAAGTCCAGCCCCACGATTTCCGACCGGCGGCGGCACCCGTACACGCCGACGCAGAGGATCGCGGCGTCGCGGATCGCCCTCACCGTTTCCGGCGAGGCCGCGATGTAGGTGTCGAGGCTGGCGATCAGCAGGGGCCGCTTGCGCACCGGCTCCGCCCCGTGTTCGGCCCGGATGCCGCGCAACACGCGCTGCACCTCTGGGTGGCGGGCGGGGCTGGGCCTAGTGCCAAGCCCCGGCTCGCCATGCGCGTTGCCCTTCCCCAGCGTCTCGAACGTGGCGGTCAGGGCGGCGCAGGCCACCTCGACCGATTGCGGCTTCACCGTCTGCGCGAGGAAGACGAACCAGCGGCGCACGTCGCGGTGGTCCGCCTTCCACACATCGGCGGGGGCGCAGAAGTCCGTGAAGCGGCGGAACCAGCGGGTATATTCTCGCAGGGTCTTGGGGGGCGTAGCCGCTGGTCGTGCGATAGCGACGGGCGGCCTCGTCCAGCGCGACGACGTCGCCGCCGGGGCGTGCGAGGGCGTTCATGCCGCTTTGTACTTCAAGCACTGCATCGTGCGGCTGCGCCGCGCCACCACCTTGCCCGCCTCTTTCAGACCGTCCAGCATCGTCTGCACCGCCTCCACGGGCGCGGCGTGGGCGTCGGCCACCTGCGCGGCGCTGCGATACTTGCCCAGCGACAGGGCCTGCATCACGTCCGCCTCGGTGGGTTCGGGCAGGTCTGCGCGCAACTCGTTCAGGGTGGCGATCAGCTTGGCCTTGGCGACGCCGGGGTATTCGACCGGCTCCATGCCCTTGATCTTGCGGACGGCGTTGATGCGCTCGACCAGTTGCGCGGCGGAAATGTTGTCCATCTGTTGTTCTCCTGTGTGCTGGGGCACTGCGCCCCGGTGCATTCAAGTTGGCAGGAGGTCTCTCGCGGCGAAATGAGCGTTCTAGAGAAAGTCCTGAAACATCAGATTTTTGTTCACTCCGTCTGCGTTCCACTCGATGAATATCCCGCGCATCAGATCGGGAGTCATCAGCAGCGCCTTGCCTTCGCTGGCGGCGTCGAGCGCGGCGAAGCCGAAAGCCTCGGTCAGAGGGAACGGCAGATCGTTTAGCATGGCCAGCGCCTTGCCGACGAAGACGTACATCGCGGCGAACTGCATGTATCGGAAGTTGCGATACCACGCCCGCCGGTGCATCGCCTTCTCGCCGTCCAGAATGGCAGTCATACTATCGAAGGTGCGATAGAACCTGAGTGCAGTATCGGCCTCGGGCAGGTCGCGGATGCGGTGGGCCAGATGATCGACCCACAGAACCACGTCTTCGTGCATCGCGCCGAAGGGCACGCGGTTCGTGTAGGTCACATCGTCCTTAAGGACGAACTCGCAGTCGTCGGCGTTCATATTCTTCCTCCAATGCGGGGTCGTCGGGCGGCCCCATGATCGCCCCCAGCTTCACCAGCCGTCCCGGCGGAGGCGCGGGGCACCGCTGGCCGAACCGATAGGCTGGTGCCCAAACCACGGGGCGCGCCGGGGGCGTTATGCGCGCGGCGGCCCGCCGCAACTGGCGGGCCATCGAACGGATGCTCATGCAGGCACGCGGATGCGCAGATTGTCGGCCAGGATCATGCTGTCGCCCGCCTGCTTGCGCGTCATGGCAAGCGACAGGACGTGGCTGGGTTTCTCCACATCGGGGGCGGCCATCCGCTCGGTCAGCGGCAACACCTGTTCCAGCGCGCGGTTCAGCAGGCGGTGCATGTCCCGCCCGTTGGCGATGCGCCCCCATTCCTCGGGCCGGTGGGCCTTGGCATAGGCCCGCAGAGCGCCAGAAACGACCTCTGGGTCGGCACCCGCCAGCATCCCGACGCCGGGGTCGGCGGCGGCTTGCAGGGGCAGCAGGTTGCCCGCCTTCGCCTGTTCGGTCAGGAAGTCGCGCCGATCGTTCTCGGGCAGGCTGCGCATGTAGGCCCGCACCTCGCCCGCCTTCACCGCCGTGGCGGCGTCGTCGGGCATGGCGGGGAACAGGGCGCGCTCGCTCCGGTCCATCGCGGCGGCCTCGGCGTCGGCGTCGGCCAGCATCGCCTTGGCGTCGGAGTGCAGCGCCTTGGCCATACCGGCGATCTTGCGCTTGCGGGCCTCGTTGTTCAGGTCGGGGTTGGCGGCGACTTCCACCGCCTTGGCGTCGGCCACGGTCAGGGCGTCATGCAGTCCCGACAGGATGGTGCCCAGCTTGTAGGCCGGGGTGCTGGCCACGCCCCCGTGCGGGATCGCGGCGGCCTTGCCGAGGAAGATGCTGGCCCCGAGAAAGTTCACGGTCAGCGGGATTGTGTCGAATGTGTCTGCCATCTGGTTCGTCCTTTGTAGGTTAAGCGATCGCCAGAACCGGAGGCAGGCGACCTAGTGGGTTGTGCGGGCCTCGTCGGGAAAGGGTTCGTCCATGGCCGGTTCCAGACCGGCGCGCTCCATGATGCGCCGCTGATTCCGTTCCAGCACGTCCTGCTCGTAGAGCGCGGACCAAGCCTTGAGGCCGTGGATGCCCGCGTAGTAGGTCTTCTTGTCCAGCGTCCCGCGCATCATCGCATGGTACAGGCGTGCGACCTCCAACCGCGCGTCGGAGAGCGTGGTCAGGGGTCGCTGCTTGTGCAGGTATGGAGAGGACGAACGAGACATGCCGCCATTACGGCAGGTTTGGCCGGGAACGAAAGATGAAGTCCCGATGGGCCACCGAAGAAAATCGGGAATTGCGATCTGCCGACGCCAGAGAGCATTTTTGCCGTCCGCGCAGCGGGATAGCTTCAATTCGGCGGGCACCCTATACACGGGTAGATTAAAGGAAATAATAAATAGGCTATTTATTATTAGATTAGATCCCCCCGCGTTATAGGGCATTACCCGGCCCCCTGCTTTTGCAACCACGCCCGCATGGCGCTGGCGGCTTCGGCATCCGAGGGGTTGGTACCCAGCTTGCGCTTAAAGGCTTCTACGGCGGCCCCCAGCCGCTCTGGCGACACGGCGCGCATACCCCACGCCAATGCTATGTCGGCGGCCACGGCGGGGGCGCACTCGCCGCCCTGCATCACGCGGTAGAACTCCGGCTGGCTCACGGTATCCTGCATGGCGAGGGCCTCGTACGCCCTTGCGACTGTGCCGAAGTGCGCCTTGATCGCGGCGATGGTTTCGGGCCGAACGGCCTCTGTCCGGGTGCGTTTGGCGGGCATCAGTAGGCTCCATCTTGGTTTTCATAGTCGGGCACGTCGCGCTCGGGTGCTTCCTTGTCATGTTCGGGATAGGGCATCGCCAGCGTGTCGATCTTGGTGCCCTTTATTTCGAGCGTTTCGGCGCGGGCACCCAGCGAGTGCAGGAAGTGATGAACCCGCTCCGACCTCAGATCGCGAAAGCCTTGCCTCTTGAGGTACGCCAGAAAGTGATGAAGCCGGAATTGCATGTGTGTGCCGCCATCGACCGCGAAGGTATGTACCTGCCCCGTAAGAAGTCCCTCGAATATGTCGGTCTTGCGGCTGCGAACGTATTCCATGAAGAACGTCATCAGCTGGCCGAAGGCGTCGGAATCACCCTCAGGCTCGACGACGACGATGGTGTCCAGCAGTTGTCGAATATGGTCATTCCAGTCGCCCGACTTCATCTGGTCGTGGAACAGGTCCAACTGAGTGATGCACAATCTTGCGAAGTCCGCCTGTTTCAGCAGAGCACCGGGGTCGCTGATTTCTAATTCGCGCCCGTCTGCCATCAGCGCGAACCACATCGGGTTGGGCCGGTAATTGATCTTTCGGAGCGACTCCATCGGCCCCCTCACACGCCCAGCGGCGATGCCGTATCTACGGCGCAGGCACTCCGCCCGATTGCAGAACGGTTTCAGAACGTCGCCGTTGCAGGCGGGCGGATAGTCATTTCGCATTACGGCCATCAGCTTCTCGCGCACCTGCTTTTCCGGCAGCGGCGGGTCGAAGGATTCTTCGTTGGCGTCCCTGACCAATTCGGCCACGGCGTCGGGGTCAGCGTTCACTCGCTTGGCGTTGATTGCGAATTGCAGCATCGTGTCGTCGCGTTGGCCCTGCGGCACGCCCTGTTCCATCAGTCGCTCGATGCAGGGTTGCCAGTCGGCGTATGGGCCTGCGTCCGTCTCCAGCGCGCGCAGGGCGTCCACGGTGGTCCGCATGTCTGTCGCCATCCGGCAGAAGGTCGCCGGGTCGATGTACTCGCCCTGCCAGATGCCGCGGCGGGTGTTGCCGCTGCACGGTAGGGTCACGGTGCGGCCACCGCCCACCTTCTTATCGGTGGCGGGGAAAAGTTCATACTTCCCCGGCAGACGCAACGCGGCGGCGAAGGCGAATAGCACCGGCTGCACCTGCGCCATCGGCGTCGGCTTCTGAAAGAAGAACCAGAGGTAAGCCCCGCTCGACTTGGACTCCGACACGAGACAGGGCCAGACCAGCTTGCGCACCTGCGCCTCTAGCCGCATGGCTAGGCCCGGTTCACCGTAGTGATCGACGTCGATGCAGGCCCATAGCACCTTGCTCTTGCCGTCCACGAATGGGCACACCGCCAGCGCCACCGAACCGTTCAGGTGCCGCCGATAATCAGCCTTATCGGGGGCACGGTGCTGAGTGGTAAAGGCGAACTCGACCTTGCCATTGTCGCCAACCTCGCCCGTCGCCTGCCCGGTGGCATGTACGTTCTGGTCGCAGGCGAACACGTCCACGAACGCGCCGACGTCGATACCGCCCTTGTCTTTATTGGCTAGGGGCATCGGCCACCCCCGGCAGGCCGGTTGCCCGCATATCTTCTCTATCCGTCATATTCTGTCCCGCTCGTCCTAGAGGTCAGCGGCGGCGCGCGCACCGCCCGCCGGATCACCGCGCTTCGATGCGTGCGTTCAGCCATTCGGCCACTTCACTTTCGAGCCAGCCGACGCGGTTGCGCCCGATCTGCACGCGCTTGGGAAATTCGCCCCGGTCCATCAGGCGATAGATGTGGACGCGGGAATAACCCACGGCCCTGCCGACTTCGTCGCAGGACAGCAGGCGGGGAATCTTGGAAGTCTGTTTGTCGAAGAGGTCGGCCATTTCGGGCACTCCTGTGTATAAGGGTGCCCCGGTTGTGCGCTGTTATACCCCGAACGAGGCAGTGCCAGTTTTGCCGCGCAGATTGCAGCGAAACTATATCGGCTTGTTCGCCAATAATAATCTAAGTTGTTCGCGCGCAGAACCGGCGGCGGAATGGCCAAATACAGTCAAGGTCACGCCATAGATAAATCGCGCGAAGGGGCCGCCCGGTTCATGCACGTCCGGCCAAGTGAATGCGGGTTCCCGGTCGAGTTCGCACCATAGCGCCAGCAGTTGCCGCGCGAGGTCGGCCTCCCGCGCCTTGGGACGCTGGCGCGGCGCTTTCGTTATCGCCAGCAGTGCCACGAGGTCTTCCACCGCGCCCATGAGGTCGCTTACCCGATTTATCGCTTCCTCACCCTTCCAGCGAGAAGCTGCGACCATCGCGCGAAACTCTCCGTCCGTTATGCGAGCCAGACTCTTGTTCAGATCGGCTATGGTCTGCGCCCGGTCGCGCTTGCTTAGGGCGGGGCCGTCCTCACCGATGTGTAAGACGCAAGGGGCGACCGCTTCCGCGAGCATCATATAGGGGACATCGTGTTCTAGTGCCTGCGCTTCCAGTCTGGCCGCTAGGTCATCCATCAACAATCTCCCCCAGCCGTTCGCCCCACGCCGCCAGCGCCGCCTTCTTTTCCTCGATGTAGGTGTACCGATTATATCGGGCGGTCACGCCGCGCGGGGCGTGGTTCAGCACCCTGCCGATAATGTCGTCCACCACGCCGAGGGCCGCCATACCGGTGGCGCAGGTACGGCGCAGGTCGTGGTAGCGCCAGTCACCGAAGCCCACCGCCGCGTCGAACTCTACCTTGGCCTTGCTGTATCCCCGAATGTGGTTCGCTCCGGCGCTGGTGGAAAAGACGTGGGGGCCAGACTGGCGGGGGCACTCAGAGAGAATCGCCAGAGCGATCTCGCTGAGTGGCACCACATGCGCCCGCGCCGCCTTGGTCCGCTCCTTGGGCATCACCCAAGTATCGCCTTCCACCTCGTCCCACGTCATGGCGGCAACTTCCGTCCGCCGTTGCCCCGTGGCCAGCAGCAGGCGTGCCCAGTGGCCGAAGGGGTAGCCGAGGTCCAGCGCCGCGCGCCACACCGCCCGCACCTCGTCGTCTGACAGCACCCGGTCGCGCGATACAGGGCGCACCGGGGGCTTGGCGCGCATGGCCGGGTTGGCTTCCACAATGTCGTGGTCCATCGCCCAGTTGTACATCGCGCGCAGCACCTTCAGCACATTCTCCGCCGCCACTGGCCCGCCCGTGGCCACACCGCCCCGGCCCTTGCCGCCGGACTTGTCGCCGCGCTTGACCGCAACCTCTTGCAGCATCTGCGTCACGTCCAGCTTGCTGACCCTGTCGGGCCGCCGGGTGCCCCAGCGCGCGACGACGTGCATCTGTAGCTGCGACTCCTGCGCCCGCCACGTCTTGTTGTTCGGCTTGCAGTGCTGTTCCACGAAGGCGCTCGCGAGGTCCGCAACGGTGGTCGTCCGGGCGGCGGTCGGCCTGCGCGGGTCCACCCCACGCTGCACGGTTTCCATCTTGTCGCGGGCTATCTTTCGGGCGTCGGCAAGCCCCAGTGCAGGGTATCGGGCTTCCAGAGTTTCCCGCACCTGTTTGCCATTCACCCGGTAGATCAGGCACCACGACTTCGCCCCGCCGCTGGCAACGCGCAGGCCGAACCCCGGCAACAGCCCGTCCCAGTATTCGGTGCGACCCGTCTCGGGCGGCTTCACTTTATCCACGAAGGCGGCGGTCAGATTCTGCTTGGGCATGGCGGATTCCGGGAATGGTTTCGGGTCGGCGGGTAACAAGCGGGGTAACAGTTGACCCGTAAACCCACGCTACCGCATGTTACCCAGCGTTCGCCAGAAGTATTCTCAGCCCAGCGTTTGCAGGGCTTTAGGTTATCAGACGAGTGTTAGGGTTACACTCAAATCGCCGCTTGCCAAGGTTAGGGTCGGGCGTTCGAATCGCCTCGCCCGCTCCATTTCGGTTCAGGAAAAAAACCCCCGGTTTAGCGGCCGGGGGTTTTTCTTTTGTTTGTCGGGACATCAACATGCACAAGATCACGCGCCCTGAGGGCGGTCGTGTTGCGGCGAACGTTCGGAGGTCGGTTCAGGCGGTCAGCAACATCGCCTGTCGCGCCTTGGGCATATAGCGCGCGGCCTGGCCATAAGCATTCAGATCCGCCCGCAGATCAGGCCGAGTGACAAACAGCCGGGCGCGGTCGGCCTCGTCGATCCCGTCCAGACCGTAAGCAGCGGGCAGGAACGTCTCGGTCTCGGCCCCTTCCGCGAAGATGAGCTGGTGGCGCGGCGTCATCAGGTGGATGTAGGTCATGAAACCCGGTGCCTCCTGCACGATGCCCTGACCATCGATCAACGCCTTTGCGGGCACCAGGACCTCTTCCTGACCGAACATCAACTGCGCCCGCCAGCCGCGCACCATCATGCGGTGCTGCGGCGAGACGCGCAGGGGCCGGTCGTTGCCGATGGTTCCGCGCGCAAAGCACACGGGGGCGGTGTCGGCGGTCGTCATGCCGCGCTTGCGGCCGATCCATTCGAGCGTCTGCATCCCGTCGTCGCGGGTGCGGACCAGATCGCCCTCGATCAGATCCTCGACCGAACGGGGCCCGAAGGGCGTGTCGATCTGCGTGCCTTCGGCGAAACAGATGATCGTTTCGATCTCGCTGAACGTGACGATCGTGCCGTCGATCAGGGTCGCCGTGCCGCTGAACCCGCCCGCGTCGTCGTCGGTGTTGGTATAGACAATGGAGCCCCGGACCAGCTGTCCGTTGAAGTCGAGCGTGTCGCCCACGACATTGCCGGCCGCATCGGTGCTCTCGTTGCCTTCGCCGCCCACAATGGTGATTGCGCCGCCGTTGGTCTGGGTGCCGTCGATGACGAAGTAGTCGTCGCCGTCGCCGCCCTCTGCGGTATCGCCGCCGCCCACGACCAGGGTGTCGTTGCCCGTGCCACCTGACAGGCTATCCGCGCCTGACCCTCCGTCGAGGCTGTCGTCGCCCGCATCCCCGAACAGCGTGTCGTTGTCATCGCCCCCCGAAAGCGTGTCGTTGCCGATGCCACCCGACAGGCTGTCCGCGCCCGACCCACCGTCAAGGCTGTCGTCGCCCGCATCCCCGAACAGGGTGTCAGAGCCGACGCCGCCTGAAAGCGTGTCGTTGTCATCGCCACCCGAAAGCGTGTCGTTGCCGATGCCACCCGACAGGCTGTCTGCGCCCGACCCACCGTCGAGGCTGTCGTCGCCCGCATCCCCGAACAGGGTGTCAGAGCCGTCGCCGCCCGAAAGCGTGTCGTCGTCATCGCCCCCCGAAAGGGTGTCGTTGCCCGTGCCACCCGACAGGCTGTCGGCGCCGGCTCCGCCGTCGAGGCTGTCGTCGCCCGCATCGCCGTTCAGGGTGTCGTTGCCGATGTCGCCGAGCAGCGTGTCGTTGTCGTCGCCGCCCGACAGCTCGTCGTTGTTGCTTCCGCCGTCGATGAAGTCGTTTCCGGCCCCGCCGGTGATGGTATCGTTGCCGCTGCCGCCGAGAAGGGTTTCGTTGCCCGATCCCCCGACAAGGATGTCCGCCCCGCTGCCGCCGTCCAGAACACCCCCACCCGTGCCCGAGACGAGCGTATCGCGACCCGATCCACCGCTCAGGATATCGAAGCCCGCGCCGCCATCGAGGCTGTCGTTGTTCTCGCCACCGTCCAGCGTGTCGTTGCCGTCCCCGCCAAGAAGCGTGTCGTTCCCCGTACCGCCAATCAGGACGTCATTGCCCGTCCCGCCATTCAGACTGTCGTTGCCCGCACCACCGTCGAGGCTGTCGTTATCGGCACCGCCAAGCAGCGTATCGGCCCCGTCTCCGCCCAGAAGCGTGTCGTTGCCCGCACCGCCATCAAGGCTGTCGTTGTTCTGTCCACCGTCGAGGAGATCCGCGCCGGCACCCCCCAAAAGGGTATCGTTGCCAGACCCGCCGTCCAGCGTGTCATTGCCGGTTCCGCCCAGGATTCTGTCGTTGCCCGTCCCCCCAAAGAGACTGTCATTCCCCGAACCGCCGTCGATGGTGTCGTTGCCCGACCCCCCGTCGACCGTGTCGTTGTCGGAGCCGGCAAAGACCGAGTCGTTGCCCGCACCCGCCTCGATGCTGTCGGCGTTGCCTTGGGTCGAGATCGCGTCATAGCGAATATCGGAGAGGAAAATCGCCTGCTGCGTCAGCGGGTTCCCGTTGGCGGGAACGTTGTCATAGATGATTTCGAACCGATCGACCGGCCCCGGGATCGTGACGAGGATGGCGCCGTCCGCTTGGCTCGGCTCGTCACTGTCCACCAACGCGGTGACGGTGTTTCCCGACAGGCTGTCGTTGCCCAGAACCCGGATCTGGACCTCGATCTGGTTGCCGTCCACGTCATAGGCGCGGATCGTCACCACATCGGTGAAGTTGTTGGCGCTGTTGATGACACCGTCGATGTCGCTGATCACGAACTGGACGTTGTGAACCTCGGTCGAAGTTCCGGCCCCGCTTGTCGGGTTGAAATCGACGTTGATGACCGTATCGGTCTGGATGCCCCCGGCAAAGATGCGGGCGTTCGATGTGGCCGAGAACCCTGACCCCGCGGGAACATGGACCGACTCGTCGGTGCCCGCGTTGTTGTCCTCGTAGTTGGCGATGAAGGTCGATCCGGTCGGGACGTTCGAGGTGACCGTGACGTCGACGCCACCCTCGCTCTGCGTGGGCGAGGACGTGGAGGTGATCGCTGCGTTGTCGCCGTAAACGCTCCAGTTGAACGTGCCCTGGGTCGTCTGGCTGGTGTATTGGTCATTGGCATCGACGCGGTCGCCGTTCGGGTCGCCGGTATAAGCCCGGTCGATCACATCGTCCCCCGAAGTGCCCTGCACGATGCCGTCGTTGAAATCGGCATAGTTGAACGATACGCCCTCGCCCTCGGTCACCGAGGAGTCGAAGGCCACCGTTTCGTAGACCCGGCCCTGGACCAGCGGCGAAGACGTCAGCGTGAAGCGCGCGCCGCCTTCGTTGACGTTGAACTGGACGACGCGGATTTCCTCGCCGGTTACAGTGTCCCGGATCAACCAGGATTCCTCGGATTCCACATTGGCGTTGGTGGCCGAGAACCCGCCGACCGTCACATTCGCGACGGCGGTCTCGCCCGTGTATTCATCTTCGAGCGTCGCCCCGTTCGGGCCGATCACGTTGTCGGTGACGACGGCCGTCCCGGTCGCCTGACCGGGGCCGGTCCAGGTCGAGAAACCACCGATGTTCTGGCTGAGGATACCAGTCGGATTGGCGGCATAGAGACGAAGATTGAAAACGGGCACGCTCGATCCTGACAACAAGAAACCTCGCGCCTTCTGCGGGCGCGCATACGGAGAAATCGCAGAAAATTTCGATCAAATTGTGTCGATTTCGGGGTATTCTCCCCGCGTGACATTTGCGGGTCATCACCAATCGCGACGACCGCTCCGGCCTTGTGGCCTTTTCGTCGTCCCGTCTTGCGGCTATGGGACGTCCAACGGAACCCGCCTGAGGGACAAGGCCATGCGTACGGCAACACTCACCCGCAAGACCGCCGAGACGGATATCTCCGTCACGATAAATCTTGACGGAACAGGAACCTATGACAACCGGACCGGCGTGGGATTCTTTGACCACATGCTGGATCAACTGGCCCGTCATGCGCTGATCGACATGGAAATACGCTGCTCTGGCGACCTTCACATCGACGACCACCACACGGTCGAAGATGTCGGCATCGCCCTGGGGCAGGCCCTGACCAAGGCCATGGGCGACAAGCGCGGGATCCGGCGCTATGGCGCCTGCCTGCTGCCGATGGACGATGCGCTGGTGCGCGCGGCACTCGACCTGTCGGGGCGGCCCTGGTTGGCCTGGGAGGTGCTGATGACCGCCCCCCAGATCAAGACATTCGACACCGAACTGGTGCGCGAATTCTTCCAGGCGCTGTCAACCCATGGGGGCATCACCCTGCACGTCGACGGGCTGCGCGGCGTCAATTCACACCACATCGCCGAAGCCGCCTTCAAAGCCGTCGCCCGCGCCCTGCGCGACGCTCTGGAAGTCGATCCGCGCAAGGCCGACGCGATCCCCTCGACCAAGGGAACACTGTAAGTCCATGCTGACGGTTCTTGTCGACTACGACAGCGGCAACCTGCATTCGGCGCAGAAGGCGTTCGAGCGGATGGCCCGCGAAAGCGGGGGCGGCGACATTCTGGTGTCGCAGCGCCCCGAAGACGTGGCCCGCGCCGACCGGGTCGTGCTGCCGGGTGACGGAGCCTTTCCCGCCTGCCGCCGTGGCCTGCGTGATTTCGACGGGCTGGAGGAGGCCGTGCTCGAGGCCATCGGCCCGCGCGCGCGGCCCTTCATGGGCATCTGCGTAGGGATGCAGATGCTGGCCACCGTCGGGCGCGAATACGAGGATGTCGTCGGCTTCGACGTCATCCCCGGTGCAATCGAACGGATCGTGCCCGACACCCCGGGCCTCAAGGTGCCGCACATGGGCTGGAACGACCTGATCGTGACGGGCACGCACCCGGTCATGGCCGGGGTGGCGACGGGTGATCACGCCTATTTCGTCCATTCCTACCAGATGGTCATGGGCGACACGTCGGACCGGCTGGCCCATGTGGATTACGGCGGCGACGTCACCGCCATCATCGCGCGCGACAACGTGGTGGGCACGCAATTCCACCCCGAAAAAAGCCAGGCCACGGGCTTGCGCCTGATCGCGAATTTCCTGGGCTGGACCCCCTGAAACGGCAAACGGCCCGCGGGGATGCGGGCCGTTCGTTTGAGTATTTGTGAAGCAGAGAAGCCGTTTTAGCGGATCTTGACCCAGTTCTGACGGGCACAGATCAGACCGCCGGCAACGCACCCGCGCAGCGCCATCTGATTGCCGTTCAGGGCGATCTTGCCCAGATAGACCTTGTCGTTGGACGGGCGCCAGACCTGCCCCTCGTATTCGCCGCCGCCCTGTGCGGCCATGTTGCGGACGATCTGCCGACCCAGATTCGGGGACTGGTATTCGCCACCCGTGTTGAAGGTCTTGCTGATCACGCCGCAGTAATTCGGCCCGCAGGGCGCGATGGTGACGTGGGCATAGGCGCCGTCGTCGACCTCGGTCTGCCAGACGCCCTCGATGGGGTCGGCGCTGGCCATCGTGGCAAGGCCAAGGCTGGCCACAAGCGTCAGAAAGAAGCGGTTCATGTCGTATCCTCCCTAGATATCGCCGACAGCCTGTCGCGAGATTGGCCGTTCTGGCAAGCGTGACGTTTCGGCACGGGCTTCCCCCTTTCGTCACTTTGCGCCAAAAGCGCGGGCGAACGACCTGCCGGAGCCGCGCCATGATACTCTATCCCGCCATCGACCTCAAAGACGGCCAGGCCGTGCGCCTTGTTCATGGCGCGATGGAGAGTGCGACGGTCTTCAACGACAACCCCGCCGCCCAGGCCCGCGCGTTTCAGGATGCGGGCTGCGAATGGGTGCATCTGGTCGACCTTAACGGGGCCTTCGCGGGCCAACCGGTTAACGGCGCGGCGGTCGAGGCGATTTTGGCCACCGTCACCGTCCCCTGCCAATTGGGCGGCGGCATCCGCGACCTGGCGACCATCGAGGCCTGGCTGTCGAAGGGTCTGGCCCGGGTGATCCTGGGCACCGTCGCCGTCGAAAACCCGGATCTGGTCCGCGAAGCGGCCCGCGCCTTCCCGGGCAAGGTCGCCGTGGGGATCGACGCGCGGGGCGGCCGCGTCGCGACACGCGGATGGGCGGAAGAGACGGACGTCATGGCCACCGACCTCGCCCGCCGGTTCGAGGACGCGGGCGTCGCCGCCATCATCTACACCGACATCGACCGCGACGGCGCAATGGGCGGCCCGAACGTCGAGGCGACGGACGCGCTGGCCCGTGCGGTATCCATTCCGGTCATCGCATCGGGCGGCGTCTCATCGCTGGCCGACCTTCAGGCGCTGAGGGACAAGGGCACGATTGCCGGCGCGATCTCGGGGCGCGCGCTTTATGACGGGGCGATCGACCTCGGCGCGGCGCTCTCGGCCCTGAGGGACTGAACGGCGCACCCCCCGGGCAGGGCGCATTCCTCGCGGACTTCTGATAAAGGGGATAAGGGCAGCCCGCCTCGAAAGGCCCCGACATGAAACTGACAGGCCCGATCATCGCCATCGTCCTGGGGGTCGCCGTGGCGTCGATCCCCTGGATCGATCACCGCTATGGCCAGGTGACCCACAACATCGGCGCAGGCATCGCCCGCGGCGTCGGCCTGCAGATCCTGGCCGTCATCGGAGGAGGCGCCGCCCTGGTGGGGGCGATCATCCTCCTCGTTCGGGCGCTGGACCGACCCTGACTATTCGGCCACCGCCGCATCCGTCAGCTTGCCGAGCGCGCCGTTGATCGTCATCGCGGCCTCGGACCCCAGATCGACATCCATTCCCGCGAACAGATCATCGGCGGTCTGATAGGTCACGGCGGCCCCGTCGCCATCGGCATGGACCAGGACCCGAAGCGGCAGCGTCAGGCCCGCGCGTAGATCCTGCTGCATCACCGGCGTGCCGACCTTGGGGTTTCCGAAGATCATCAGGATCGACTCGGGCAGTTCCATATCCACCGACGCGGCGGCGGCCGAATGGGGCACACGGGCGACAAGGGTGGCGCCCGCACCCTCGATGGCGGCGGCCAGACGGTCGGCGGTCTCGGTGACGGAATGGGGGGACGGCTTGGTAATCATTTCGGCGAAACTCGGGCTTGCGGCGACAAGCGCTGCGGTCAAAAGGATGGGGCGAAACATGATCTCTCCTCTGGCTATGTGCCGACCTTACTACCGCATCGGTGGCCCCGGCCCCACACTTCTGCGTGAAGCCTTGCCCCCTGCGCCATTCCGCGCCAAACCGGCCCCATGCTGAAGACACGCATCATCCCCTGTCTGGACGTGGCCGATGGCCGCGTGGTCAAGGGCGTCAACTTCGTCGACCTGATCGACGCGGGCGACCCGGTGGAATCTGCCCGCGCCTACGACGCGGCGGGCGCGGACGAGCTGTGCTTTCTCGACATCCACGCCACCCACGAAAACCGCGGCACCATGTACGACCTCGCCACCCGCACCGCCGAGGCGTGCTTCATGCCGCTGACCATCGGCGGCGGCGTGCGCACGGTCGACGATGTGCGCAACCTGCTGCTTGCGGGCGCCGACAAGGTCAGCTTCAACTCCGCCGCCGTGGCCGACCCCGATGTGCTGTCGCGCGCCGCCGACAGGTTCGGCAGCCAGTGCATCGTCTGCGCCATCGACGCCAAGACCGTCAGCCCCGGCAAATGGGAGATCTTCACCCACGGGGGCCGCAAACCCACCGGCATCGACGCCGTGGAATTCGCCCGCACCGCCATGGACAGGGGCGCCGGAGAAATCCTGCTCACCTCCATGGACCGCGACGGCACCAAGGCGGGCTTCAACCTGCCGCTGACCCGCGCCGTGTCGAACGCGGTCACCATCCCCGTGATCGCCAGCGGCGGCGTCGGCACGCTCGACCATTTGGTCGAGGGCGTGACGATCGGCGGGGCCAGCGCCGTGCTCGCCGCGTCGATCTTCCACTTCGGCACCTACACCATCGGCCAGGCCAAGACGCATATGGCCGCCGCCGGTATTCCCATGCGGATGGAGTGAGCCATGCACAGTCTCGACCGCCTCTGGGCCACCATCGACGCCCGCCGCAGCGCCGACCCCGACGACAGCTGGACGGCCCGCCTGCTGGCCAAGGGCCCGGAGAAATGCGCCGAGAAGTTCGGTGAGGAAGCCGTCGAAGCCATCATCGAGGCCGTCAAGGGCGACCGCGACCGGCTGACCTCCGAGGCGGCGGATGTCCTGTACCACCTCTGCATCATGCTGGCGGCCCGCGACGTGCCCTTGGCGGATGTGCTGGCGGAACTGGACCGGCGCGGCGGCACCTCAGGCCTTGCCGAAAAGGCGTCGCGCAAGGACTGACGCCACCTTCCACTGCGGATGGCCCCGAAAGGTGCAAGACGGCACTCTGGGTACGGAACCCGAGCACCGCCTTGCGTGTTACGTCTTCGACCGACCTGCAATCCGGTCGATCCGCAACACCGAGGAGATTACGATGAAATTCCTTTTCGCGTCTACGGCCACGGCACTGGCCCTTGCGGTCCCGGCATATGCCGACAGCCACGCCGCCGACCCCGCCACCACCGTTCCCGATCGGGTGGAGGAGACGGCAGACGTGGAACGGACGGGCACCGGTCTTACCACGCAATCGGGGGCCGGCAACATCGTCGAAGGCGAACCGCAGATCCCCGACACCGACGCCATCTCCCCCAGCCCGATCATCGAGCCGGGCAGCGACACCACCTCCGAGATGATCGTGCCCGACGGCTACACGGTTCTCGGCTATGACGCGCTCGTCGACGAAGACATGGTCGGCGTGCCGGTCTTCGGTCTGGGCGATGAACGGATCGGCGAAGTCGCATCCCTCGTCCGCTCGGATGACGGGCTGCTGACCGACGTTGTGGTCGATGTGGGCGGCTTTCTGGGTCTTGGGGAAAAGCCGGTTGCGGTGCCGATCGGGCGCCTCCTGATCCTCGAGAGCCCGACGGCGATGCGCGTTGACGTGAACGCGACCCAGGAAGACCTCGAAGCGATGCCCGCCTACGAAGGCTGACCTGACGGATCAACACGACAGGCCCGCGCAGCCCCCGGCTTCGCGGGCCTTTTCGCGCCCGGCGCCCCGAGTCACAGCCGGGACGAGATGATCCCGGTGTTGAACCCGCCCTTGCGCAATTCCCCGAACAGCCGCTGGTATTCGATCTTGGGGCAACGGTCCTGCACGATGGGCACCCCGGCGGCGTCGCACATCGCCTCGGCCTCCGGGCTGACGATGCCCACTTGCAGCCAGACGCAGATCAGGTCCGGAAAGCGGGCCAGACCCTCCTCCACGATGGCGGGCACCGCCTCGGGGCGGCGAAAGATGTCGAGGACGTGGACCGGCTCGGTGATCGACGCCAGATCGGGCACGACCGTCTGACCGAACAACTCTGTCCCCGCATGACCCGGGTTCACCCCGATGACGCGATAGCCCCGCACCGACAGGTAGCGGCCCACGAAATGACTGGGCCGGATCGGGTTTGGCGACACGCCCACACAGGCGAATGTCTTCGCCCGGGTCAGCACATCGCGCAGGAAGTCATCGGTCGGTGTCGTGGTCATCCCCCGACTGGACGATAAAAAAGGGCCCGCTGCAACAGGGTGCGGCGGGCCCGAGGTGTGGAACGAGGGACAGTGAACAGAAGACGAAGGTTCCAGTTTCGCCTTCCTCAGACATATGGGTAACCACTGTGGCCGAAAAAAGTTCCCATCACGGAGAATTCAACGACGGGCCTTTGCCGTCAGTCAAAGATATCCTCGATCAGATCAAAGGCCTCGCCCGCCACTTTCCGCCACAGACTCTTGGATTTCTTGCGCTTTTTCGATTTCATCGGGCGCGCGACCTTGGTCGGCGCATGGCTGGCCACAGCGGCAGCCTGTCGCAGCTTGAGGGGCTTCATATTCGTCAAAGGGGCCGCACAGGACCCGCAAACCAGGTGATGATCCACGTCGCGCAGGGCCGTCCGCCGCCCGCAATAGCAACAGGTTGCCAGCCGCTCAACCATCCCGGCCTTCCCGCAGGGCGAACAGCGCGACCGCCGCCGCATTCGACACGTTGAGCGATCCGAAGGCCCCCGCCGGGTCGATCCGCACCATCCGGTCGCACAGCTCCTTGGTCCGCTCGCGCAGACCCGGCCCTTCGGCCCCGAGGACGATGGCCGTGGGCACCGTGACCAGATTGGCAGCAACCGCGCTCAGCGTCTCCTCCGCCTCGCCATCCATGCCGACAAGGGTATAGCCCAGATCCTTCAGCCGCTCCATCGCATCGCCCAGGTTCCCCACCCGCAGATAGGGTTGCCGCTCCAGCGCGCCCGAAGCCGTCTTGGCCAGCGCCCCCGTCTCGGGGGCGGCATGGCGCGAGGGGGCGATCACGGCCCGCGCGCCGAAAACCTCGGCCGACCGCAGGATCGCGCCCGCATTGTGCGGGTCCGTGACCCGGTCGAGCAGGACCAGCAGCGGCGCCCCCTGCCCCGGTCGCGCCAGATCGTCGAGCTTGCCCCAGTCCAGCGCCTTGACCTCCAGCGCCGCGCCCTGATGCACCGACCCGGGGTCGAGCGGCACGGGAAAGCGGCGCGGGTCCGCGATCTCGGGCTCCATCCCCGACGCGGGCACCACCTCGCCCAGGCGGTCGGCGGCATTCTTGGTCAGCACCAGCCGCAGGCGGTCGCGCATCGGATTCTGCAACGCATCGCGCACCGCATGCAGCCCGAACAGCCAGACCGTCGCCTGTGCAGACGCGCGCCTGTCCCGTTCCTTGTCGACCACCCATTTCGGCTTTTGTGCCATTCCCGTCACCCGCAGATCACCCATGGATCACCCGCTTATCACCCGTCCGTCCCCGAGGCCAGAACACCGCTTGACCCCGTCTGCCCGGCCCGCTAGGACCGCCGCCAGTGGGCGACAGGCCGCAAGGTGTGGCAGGGGACTGTAACTCCCTCGAGGCGACTCACGCCTGGTTCGATTCCAGGGTCGCCCACCATTCTACCCAAGATGCCGATGACCGGATCCGCCCCCAGGGGGGCCCGCTGTCAAGACTTCAAGCACCTGAAATCATTGAATTCCGTTGGCGCGCTGCAATTCGCGGACATAGGCGACGATCATCTCGACATCGGCCCGCGTCACCCCTTCGACCGCTGGCATGTCCCCAAAGGGCCAGTGATGCGCCTGCACGCCCAGGGCCACCGCGCGCTGGAAACTCTCGTCGCCGTGGTGCCCGGGTTCATAGATGCGATGCACCAAGGGCGGCGCCACCCCGACCCGCCCCGCCGCATTCACCCCATGACAGACCGCACACTCTCCCTCGAACAGCGCCTTCCCGACCGTGGCCGCTTCGGACAGGTTTTCGGGGAGGGTCACGCTGACCAACGCGCCATCGGGAACCTCCGCTGCGACAGGTGTCGACGGGGGCGCATCGGGCCGGGACAGGAAAACATACCCGCCGATGAGCCCCGAAACTCCCAATGCGATCAAGATGATGGATTTCATGCGCGCCATCCCTTTGTCATGCCGGGCAAGGCGTATCCCTTCCAGTCGGGGGAAGGTCAAGGCCAGGTTTCGCGACGGTGGCCGTTCAGGTTCCGCCCGCTTCCAGCGCGTCGATAAGGGCGACCATCTCGTCGATTTCCCGCCGCTGTGCCTCGATGATGCCACGCGCCAGTTCCTGCACCCGCGGGTCGCTCAGTTCGGCCCGCTCGCTGGTCAGGATGGCGATGGAATGGTGCGGGATCATGGCCTTCATCCAGCTGACGTCCTGCACCGTTTCCTGCGACCGCACGAGCCAGAGCGCGGTGGCGAACACCACCCCGGATCCGCCGTAAAGGGCGAGATTCATTGCCTTGTTACGATACATGCCAAGCATGAAGGTCAGCATCACCACGGCCATGACGGCCCCCATGATGACGGTCATGTAGACGCGCGTCTCGCTGAAGAAGACATGCCCGGTCTCATCGGTATTGAGATACATCAGTCCGAACATGATGGCCGTCGATGTGCCCACCATGGCGAAGAACCTCAGATAGGATGTGCCCCGAGTGTCGTCCTGCATTGCTTGCCCTTTCCGTTCCGTTTCAGGGGCTCAACAACCTTCCAGCGCTGGAAGGTTGCAGACATCCCGAATTCGACGGACAGGCCGCAGGGTCAGGCGGCGGGGGCCTCCTTGGCGCCGGTCATGAAGGCGACGGCGTCGGACATGGTGTAATCCTTGGGGTCGATCACGCACAGACGCTTGCCCAGACGGTGGACATGGATGCGGTCGGCCACCTCGAAGACATGGGGCATGTTGTGGCTGATCAGGATGATCGGAATGCCTCGGGACCGCACATCCAGGATCAGCTCCAGCACCCGGCGGCTTTCCTTGACGCCAAGGGCCGCCGTGGGTTCATCGAGAATGATGACCTTCGACCCGAAAGCCGCCGCCCGTGCCACGGCCACGCCCTGCCGCTGACCGCCCGACAGCGTCTCGACCGCCTGATTGATGTTCTGGATCGTCATCAGCCCCAGTTCCGACAGCTTGTCGCGGGCGATCTTCTCCATTCGGGCACGGTCGAGTTGACGAAAGACCGACCCCATGACCCCGGGTTTGCGCAGCTCGCGCCCCATGAACATGTTGTCGGCAATCGACAGGGCGGGCGACATGGCGAGGGTCTGATAGACTGTTTCGATCCCTTCGGCGCGCGCATCGTTCGGCGAGGAGAAGCGCACCTTTCGCCCCTCCAGCAGGACGTGGCCCGCGTCGGGAATGACCGCCCCTGACAGCACCTTTATGAGCGACGACTTCCCCGCCCCGTTGTCGCCGATCACCGCGACGATCTCGCCGGGGTTAAGGTCGAAGTCGCAATTGTCGAGGGCCGTGACCTTGCCATAGCGCTTGACCAGCCCGCGGGCCTTGAGAATGGGTTCCATCACGCAGCCACCTTTCTGATCCATTGGTCCACGGCCACTGCGGCGATGATGAGCACGCCGATCAGCAGATAGGTCCATTGCGCATCCGCCCCCAGAAGGCGCAGGCCCAGAGTGAACACGCCGACGATCAATGCGCCGAAGAACGTGCCCATGATCGACCCGCGTCCGCCAAACAGGCTGATCCCGCCGATGACCACGGCCGTGATGCTTTCGATGTTGAGCAGTTGCCCGGAGGTGGGCGACACCGATCCGATGCGCCCGATCAGGGCCCAACCGGCGAAGGCGCAGATCAGGCCCGCCACGCCATAGACCGAAATCAGCGTGCGCTTGACGTTGACACCCGAAAGCTGTGCCGCCTCGGGGTCGTCGCCCGTCGCATAGACGTGCCGCCCCCAGGCCGTGTGACGCAGCGCATAGGCGAGGAACACCACCACCAAGACCATGAAGATGACGCCATAGGTGAAGGTCGCCCCACCCCGCCCGTCGGCATCGGCGCCGATCTTGAACGTCGTGCCGAGGAATTGCAAAAGCGGCGCTTCGGTCTCGATCTCCTGGCTGCGGATGGTTTCGTTGGCTGAATAAAGGAAGTTGGCCGCCAGCACGATCTGCCACATGCCAAGGGTCACGATGAAGGGCGGCAGCTTCATGACCGCCACGAGCCAGCCGTTGACACAGCCGATGGCCGTGCCCGCCAGCAGGCCGATGGCGACCGAGATTTCCACCGGCACGCCGTAGCGGAAGGTGAACTGGCCCATGATGACCGAGCTGATGACCGCGATCGCGCCGACCGACAGGTCGATGCCCGCCGTCAGGATGACCAGCGATTGCGCGGCGGCGACGATGCCCACGATCTGCACCTGTTGCAGGATCAGCGTCAGTGCGAAGGGCGAGAAGAATTTCGTCCCCAGAAGCAGGCCGAAGGTGATGATGGACCCCAACAGAACCACCAGAGGCACCAGCGCCGGGTTCACGTGGAGCGCGTGCTGCACCCGGTCCAACGCGCTGGCGCGCGCCTTGGAGAAATCCGCTACGGCTTCGCCCCGGCTCGCCTGGACGACGGCCTCGTAATCGTCGGTCTTGTCGGACACCTGCGTTCCCTCCCTCGCGTGTGTCGCAGGGGGCATGTCACCGCACGCCCCCTGCCTTTTGATCTAGCCTGTCAGGGTCTCAGCCCCAGCAGAGCGCCTTGCCTTCCTCGACCGAGATGCTCTCGACGCCTTCGGCGGGCTGGTCCGTCACAAGGGCGACGCCGGTATCGAAGAAGTCCTTGCCGGGCGTGTTCTCGGGCTTGGTGCCGTCGGCGGCATAGGCGGCAATCGCCTCGATCCCCTTGGCGGCCATGAGCAGCGGATACTGCTGCGACGTGGCCCCGATCACACCGTCCGCGACGTTCTGGACGCCGGGGCAACCGCCGTCGACGGAGACGATCAGAACCTCACCCTCGCGGCCGATGGACTTGAGCGCCTCATAGGCACCGGCGGCGGCAGGCTCGTTGATGGTGTAGACCACGTTGATCGTCGGATCGACGGCCAGAAGGTTTTCCATCGCCTTGCGGCCCCCCTCTTCGTTGCCGGCGGTCACGTCGTTGCCGACGATGCGGGGGTCATCCTCGTCGCCCCACTTGCTCGGGTCCTTCACGTCGATGCCGAAGCCGGTCAGGAAGCCCTGATCGCGCAGTACGCCGACGGTCGGCTGGCTGACGGCGAGGTCGAGCATCGCGATGCGGGCATTGGCGGCCTCGTCACCCAAGGTGGCGGCGGCCCATTGGCCGATCAGCTCACCGGCCAGGAAGTTGTCGGTGGCAAAGGTCGCATCGGCCGCATCAATCGGGTCGAGCGGCGTGTCGAGCGCGATGACCAGCAGGCCTGCGTCGCGGGCCTGGGTGACGGCCCCCACGATGGACGAGGTGTCCGAGGCGGTCAGCAGGATGCCCGAGGCGCCGTCGGCGATGCAGGTCTCGATGGCGGCAACCTGGGTCTCGTGGTCGCCGTCGATCTTGCCCGCATAGGAGCGCAGGGTGATCCCGGCTTCGGCGGCGGCGGCTTCGGCACCTTCGCGCATCTTCACGAAGAACGGGTTGGTGTCGGTCTTGGTGATGAGACAGGCCGACGTCCCATGGGCATCGGCCAGCGCCGCACCGGACATGGCGATTGTCATGGTACCCGACGCAAGCAGGGTTCCGATCAAAAGATTCTTCATGGTTTCCTCCCAAAAAACAAAGGCCTGACGCCCCTCGGCCCGGCCTCGTGCAAGTCGTCTTCGGCGACCCGAACGCCCCCTTCATGGCGCGATTCGGCTGAGCCTGTCAATTAATTAGTTAACTTTTCTTATTAACCCGCCTGCGCTATTACGGACGGCAGACGAGTCACCTATGGTGCGCGGGAATGAAGGACGCCGAAGTCAGATCAATCAGCTCGGGCCTGAGCCAGAAGGGTGTTCGTGACCACAACGAACGCCTTCTGCTGTCGTTGCTGCAAAGGCACGGGGAACGGCCCGGCAGCGATCTGGCCCGCCTGTCCGGCCTGTCGCCGCCCACGGTGTCGGGCATCCTGCGACGGTTGGAAGGAGACGGCCTGCTGGAGCGGGGGACACCGACTCGCGGGCGGGTCGGCAAGCCGTCGATCCCGATGCGCCTGGCCGGGGGCGGCGTCCTGTCGTTCGGCCTCAAGATCGGTCGACGATCGGCGGACCTCCTCCTGATGGATATCACCGGCGTGATCCGCCACCAGCGCCAGATCGTCTATCCAAGCCCCGACCCCGAGGCGGTCTTCGCCTTTCTGGCGCACGGCCTGTCCGAGATCACCGCCTCCCTGCCCCGCGTCGAAGCGGTACGCATCTGCGGCATCGGCGTCGCCATGCCCTTCGAGATGTGGAGGGCCGGATACCAAAGTGGCGACCAGGGTTCTGAGCAGAGTTTCGCCCTGTGGCGCGACATCGACATCCGCGAGGTGATCGCCGGGTTTTCGGCCCTACCTGTCGGCATCCTGAACGACGCAACCGCCGCCTGTCAGGCCGAGCACGTCTATGGGCGCGGCAAGGAGTTCCAGGACTACGCTTATTTCTTCATTGGGGCCTTCACCGGCGGCGGCATCGTGCTGAACAACTCGGTGTTCCAGGGGCGGCAGGGCAACGCGGGCGCGCTCGGCTCTCTCCCGAGCATCAGTCCGAACGGCGAGAGCATGCAGCTGGTGGACCTGGCTTCGATCCACCGTCTGGAGTCGCGTCTGCGCGAGGTAGAGATCGACCCCGCCCTGCTCTGGCAGGTCCCGCAGGACTGGAGCGGGATTTCACGGTATGTGGAGCCATGGCTGGGCCAGACCGCGCAGGATCTGGCCAAGGCGGCCCTGTCCGCCTGCTCGGTCATCGATTTTGAGGCGATCGTCATCGACGGGGCCTTCCCCGCCGCGATCCGCGAAGATCTGGTCGATCGGGTCCGCCGCTATATCGTCCATCAGGACACGCGCGGCCTGATCCCGCCCCGGATCGAGGCCGGAACCGTGGGGGGGAACGCCCGTGCCATCGGCGCGGCATCCGGCCCGATCCTGTCGCAATATCTGCTCGACACGAATGCGGTGTCCGCCGTGGCGTGAGCGGTGCTGTCAGTCGCAGGGTGCGCGGGCGTGGATCAGGTGACCCGTCTTCATCCAGATCCTTGTGCCCCCGGCCCTCGCCTGCGCCCGGAGCGGCATCCCATCGGGCAGGCGCAGCCAGCCGCCGCGCGACAGCGTCTCGCCGCCTTCCGCGATGGCGCCGTCGATTACCAGAACCTCGATCCCGCCCGGCGCATCCGACAGGATGGTCGCCCCCGCCTCGGCCACGGTGAACGTCACCTCCTCGAACGCGTCGCGGTGCAGGACGGTCCGGGCAAGCCCGTCACCCGCGGGCGCCAACCCCTCGGCCATGTCGCGGCGGAACTGGGTGCGGTCGTCCGGGTCGAACTGCCAGAGCTTGACGAAGATCGTGCACCCCTCGGCCGACCCCGGAGTATGGGCCGACGTCGGCGGGTTCCGCACGTAGGTGCCCGTGGGATAATCCCCATGCTCGTCCTGAAACACCCCGTCGAGGACGATGAACTCCTCGCCACCGGTATGGGTATGGGCGGAGAAGTGGCTTCCGGGGGCATAGCGCACGATGCTGGTGGCCCGCGCCACCTCCCCGCCGATCCGGTCGAGCATGCGCCGGTCGACCCCCGCCATCGGAGAGGCCTGCCACGGCATCCGGTCGGACTGGACGACGACACGCGCCGAGAAATCGCTGTTGAGTTCCATGTGTCCTCCGCGCTGACCGGGCCGCGACCCTTCGGGCAAGGATAGCCCTTTCAACCGTCAGCGCCACCTGCGGCGCGCTCCCACCCCGGACCTCTCGAATTCGAGCCATTTTCCGTGGAAAAGGACTTCGCAGAGGGTGCGCCCATGCTAACGTAAGGCCACTTGGAAGGGGGGACTTCAATGTTTGCACATACTCTGACCGCGACGGCCCTTGGCCTTGCGCTGTCCTGTCTGGCGGGTGCCGCGCTGGCCTGTCCGGACGTCAGCCAGAACGGCGCCTATGGTCGCTTCACCGGGCAACAGCTCTATGAGGCCAAATTCTTCAGCGTCACCGCCGGCGGCGATTTCCCGATCCGCGCACGGTGCAAGGGCATCTACAACGCCCTGCGGTCCGAGCGGGGCGAGGGGTTCTTTCCTGTCCGTCCCGATTTCACGCTGGAGACGCCGGGGCTGGCCGGCTTCACGCTGGTGATCTCGGTGGTCAGCGACTGTGACTCGGCCCTGCTGATCAATACGCCTGCGGGCAATTGGTATTACGACGATGATGACAACGGGAACCTCGATGCGCGCATCGACCTGACCGCGCCGTCATCGGGTGTTCTCGACATCTGGGTCGGAACGGCGGATGGGGAATACTGCGACGCGCAGTTGCGGCTCGAAACCTTCTGAGCCATCGGCCCGGCGCGGGTGTCAGCCGCGCGCCGGACCGATCTGCATCCCGGTCAACGCATGGGCCAGACCCGCGCCATGCATGTCGCGGTCGGCGGCGGCCCCTTGCACCTGCGGGCGCGGCAGGCTCAGCTTGATGGCCCGCAGGTCGGGCAGGTCGAACCGCTTCAGCTCGGCGACGCCCAGGCGGGCCGCGAAGACCCCGGTCGGTGTGGCCGCGACCGTCCCGTAGGTCTCTGCCTCGCAGAAGATATCGATTGTGATCCAGAACGGCCCGGCATTCTTGGACCGGACCCGGGCAAGGGCGCCAAGCTCAGACATCGACCACCTCCAGCCGGAACCCGTCCATCGGATCGTCCAGCGACAGGACATGGTGCAGGACGAATTCATATTGCGGCCCCAGGTCCACCTCGGGCGGGGAATAGGGGAAGGCGAAGGTCGGCATCGGTTCCTCGGCTGTCAGCGGGTGATGCAGCAGGAGGGCGTTCACGGCCTTGGCCACTTCGGCGGCGACCGCCGGGTCGGGCGCGGTCACCTGCGCCAACACGCCGACCTCGTTCGGGACCGCCGTGCCCGGCTCCAACGCGCCCAGGGTCGCGTCCACACCGATGCGGCGCAGTTCCAGCACATAGTCGACGTCGCCCATCCGGGCCGCGATCCGCGCCTTCGCCCGCGCCACAAGCGAGGCGCACCAATCGTCGATCTGCGCCACGTACCGCGGGTCGCGCACCAGAACGAGCGACATGATCCCGTGACCGGCCACCCGCGCCGCCTCCAGCTTGACGGTGTAGGGGGCGGGCACCCACTCTGCCCCCTCGACCCGGACCGATTTGCCCTGCGCCACATAGCTGGCCCCCGTCACGTCGAGGTGCCCGCCCGGCTCATGCAGGATGATCGGATCGGAGTTTTCATAAAGCAGATGGGCGGCAACGGTCCGCGGGGTGGCGACCGACGCTTCGGCCATCGGCGTGACGGTGAAGCCCCTGTCGTCGAACAGGATCTCGATCACGCCGGCATCGGGATGCGTACAGCAGAGCGCGCCGCATTCCCCGACCTTGGCCCCGTGCCAGGCCCCGCCCGGATGCGCGCCGCGGGCAATCGGCAGGGCGGCAAGGATGGCGGTGTCGGTGGTCCGCCCGCAGATGACGATGTCGGCCCCGGTGGCCAGCGCGGCCTGCACCTGCTCCACCCCGGCCAGCGCCACGATGTTGGTGCATTGGGCCAAGGCCTCCGCCGTGACGTCGGGCGCGCCCGGCAGGGGCGTGACACGGTCCCATTCGGCGGCAAGGCCCGGGCGGTCACAGTAGAGCGTGGCGATCCGGGCGCCCTGCCCCGTCTCGGCCAGAACCTCGCGCGTGATTGCCAGAAGCCAGTCGACCGCCGACCCCGCGCCGCAGGTGCCTGCCGTCCCGATGACAAGCGGACAACCCGCCCGCCGGGCCGCGTCGATCAGCGTGGCCCATTCCGCCTTGGTCTGTGCGCGGGAGTATTTGCTGACCCCCCGCCCTAGGTAGGACGGCCCGCTGTCGGTGGAGCCGCCATCGATGGCGATGAGGTCGGGGCCCCGCGCCAACCCTGCTTCCAGTGCGGCGTCATCCCAGCCGAGGCCAAGCGCCCCGGCCGGCACAAGGACCCTAGTCGACGGGTTTGGCATGATCGGGCACCGTCGGTTTCTTGATGATCCGCCGCAGGAAGATCGGCGCGACGAACCCCAAAATCGCCGCCACCCACAGACCGATGGAAATCGGCGAGGAGAAGAGGAACATCGCATCGCCATCCGACAGGATCATGGCGCGGCGCAGGTTGTCCTCCATCGCGTTGCCCAGAAGGATGCCGAGGATGACGGGCACCGTCGGGATGTCGAGCTTGCGGAACAGCCAGCCCATGACCCCGAAGGCGATCATCAGCAGAAGGTCGAAGTAGGACCCGGTCAGCGAATAGATCCCCACGAAGCTGACCATCATGACCCCCGGCAACAGAAGCGCGGGCGGCACCATCAGGATCTTCACGAAGATCTTCACCATCGGCACGTTCATCAGCAGGAGCACGACGTTGGCAATGAGCAGCGAGGCGATCAGGCCCCAAACGACCTCGGGCCGGTCCGCGAACAGCGTGGGCCCCGGTGTGATGTTCAGGGTCATGAGCACCGCGAGCAGGACGGCAGTCGTCCCCGACCCCGGCACCCCGAGCGTCAGCATGGGCACAAGCGCCCCGCCGGCCGCCGAGTTGTTGCCCGCCTCGGGCGCGGCCACGCCCTTGACGACGCCGGTGCCGAACTTGCCCTTCTCGCCCGCGATGGATTTTTCCATCATGTAGGTCAGGAACGACCCGAGCGACGCGCCGGCCCCCGGCAGGATGCCCGCGATGAAGCCCAGGATCGACGACCGCAGCATCGTCCACTTCGTCTCCCAGATGTCGCGCCAGGGCACGGTGATCTTGCCCAGCTTCACGCCCAGGGCGCTGCCCTTGCCGTGGCTTTCGATGAAGACGAAGACCTCGGACACGGCAAAGAGACCGACGATGGCGACAAGAAAGTCGATTCCGTCCATCAGGTGCAGGTTGCCGCCGGTAAAGCGCGGCAGGCCGGTCTGGTTGTCGAGACCGATCATCGCGATGCCAAGGCCGATGGCGGATGCCAGCGCCGCCTTGGCCTGGTTCTTGGACGCGATGCCGCCCAGGGTCGAGAAGGCCAGAAGGTAGAGGGCGAAATATTCGGCGGGCCCGAAGAGATAGGCCGCCTGCGCCAGCATCGGCGCAATCAGCATCAGCGCGACCGTCGCCAGAAGCGCCCCCACAAAGGACGCCACGCCCGAAATGACGAGCGCATCGCCCGCGCGTCCGTTCTTTGCCATGGGATAGCCGTCGAGGCAGGTCATCATCGCAGGCTCGTCGCCCGGAATGTTCAGCAGGATCGAACTGATCCGCCCGCCATACATCGCGCCGTAATAGACCGAGGTCAGCAGTACGAGGGCGGCGGTCGCGTCGAGGCCCATCGAGAAGGTGATCGGGATCAGAAGGGCCACGCCATTCGACGGCCCAAGGCCCGGAAGCGCGCCCACGATGGTGCCGATGAAGCAGCCCAGAATAGCCAGCATCAGGGTCCAGGGCGACAACGCGACCGAAAAACCCAGGGCAAGATTGGAGAGAATGTCCATGTCAGCCCCCCGGCAGCGCCACGAGGCCGAGGCCCAGGACGAATTTGAACAGACTGAAAAGACCGACCGACAGGCCAAGTCCGGCCAGCACCGCGAACATCGGTCGCGGATTGATCTGATAGCTGAGGACACCGGCGGCGATGGCCGTCGGGATCAGGAAGCCCAAGGGCTTGAGCGTATAGGCATAGGCCGCAAGAACGGCCACAGCGACGGCAAGCGCGCCAAGGGTGCGCAGTGTCGGCCATTCCGGGTCATCGTCCGGCCGGATCACCATGACCAGACCGCAGATCACGGATACGCCCGCCACCAGAAGGGGAAAGGTCTTGGAGCCGACAGGGTCGGACATGAAGCCGGTCTGGAGCTGAAGGGCGGCGGCCGCATAGGCCCCCGCCCCCAGAACCACGACCGCCCCGAAGAGACGGTCGCCGGAGATCACTGGATGATGCCGATTTCGCGGCTCAGGGCCGCCGATTCCTCGATCGACTGATCGACGAAGGCCTGGAAATCGTTGCCCACCCGGGTGAACGGAGCCAGACCGTTGGCGGCCATCGCCTCTTTCCACTCGTCGCTGTCGGCCACGGCCTGCAGACGGTCGGCCCATTCCTGGAAACGCTCGTCCGAGATGCCCTTGGGCACATAGAGCCCGCGCCAGTTCACGGCCACGATGTCGATCCCCTGCTCGCGCGCGGTCGGGATGTCGTCGAAACCGGGCACCCGCTCTTCGGTCAGAACGGCCAGCACGCGCACGTCACCCGACTGGACGAAGCCCACGATTTCCGACATGTCGCCGGTCATGCCCTGGGTGAAACCACCGATGGTCTGGGTGATCGCATCCGCGCCGCCATCGACACCGATGTACTTGATCGTGCGCACATCCTCGATGCCATAGGCCTTGGCGAGTTGCAGCACCTTCAGGTGGTCGAAGCCACCCGCGGCCGAACCGCCGGCAAATGCGACAGAGCCGGGATCAGCCTTCATCGCGTCCATCATCTCGGTCAGCGACTGGAACGGGCTGTCGGCGGCGACGACGATGACACCCGGGTCGGCCCCGATGGCCCCGACAAAGCGAACCTGGTCCGCAGTCGCACCACCGAAGGCGTTCTGCGCCAGGCGCGTCTGCGTCGCGACCGAGGCGGCCACGATCAGATCGGGGTCGTCATTGCGCTCGTTCACGACCGTCTGGAACGCCAGACCGCCGCCGCCACCGGCCATGTTGGTGACCTGAACGGGCTGATCGACCTGGCCGATGTCATAGAGAATCTTGCCGATCTGGCGGCAGGTGAAATCCCAGCCGCCGCCGGGGTTCGCAGGTGCGATGCATTCGGCAGCCGTCGCGGCACCGGCCACGAAAATGGCAGCACCCGTCAGCAGGGCGCGAAACGTATTGGTCATGGTATCCTCCCAGAGACCGGGCACCCCCTCCCGGGTGCCCTTGCAAGCGGGACTAAAGCCCCGCAACCTGACACCAACCTGTCACGTCCGAAGTTTTTCCATGCGGTTCCTGCTGATCGAAGACCATGCCCAACTGGCCCAGACCGTCACCGAGCGGCTGGCTCTGGATGGCCATGGCGTGGATCACGCGGCCACTCTGGCCGAGGCGGCGGACTTCCTTGCCGTCACGCCTTACGACCTGATCCTGCTCGATATCATGCTGCCCGACGGAGATGGCCGCGACTTTCTGGCGGCGCATCGGGCCGGTCCCGCGGGGGATACGCCCGTCATCGTGATGACCGCCCGGTCGGATGTGGCGGATCGCATCGCACTCCTGGATTCGGGGGCCGACGACTATGTGACCAAACCCTTCGACACCATGGAGCTGGAGGCGCGCATCCGCGCCGTCCTGCGCCGTCGGGGTGGGCGAGCCAGTCCCGTGATTCGCCACGGCGACCTGACCTTCGACCCTTTTGCCGCAACCCTGTCGCTGGCCGGGGACGACCGCCCGCGCGAATTGCGGAACCGCGAAATGCGGCTGCTGGAGATCCTGCTCTCGGCCCCCGACCGCGTCCATTCAAAGGCGCAGCTGACCGACCGCCTGTTCGCCGCCGCCGACGAGGTGAGCGAGAACGCGATCGAGGTCTATGTCGCCCGCCTGCGCCGCAAGATGGAAGGCTCCTCCGTGCGGATCGAGACCTTGCGCGGCGTCGGCTATCGGCTGGCCTGACGGAATGCGCGGCACGATGTCGATCCGCCGTCGCCTGACGCTGCTCCTGCTGGCGGGGGCGGCGGCGCTGTCGCTGATCGGCTGGCTTCTGGTGCGCGACGTGGTGGAACGCGCGGCGCAGGAAACCCAGGACGGCATCCTCGGGGCCGCCACCCGTGCCGTCGCCGATGAGATGCGGGGCGGGGTCGAGGGGGTCGAGATCGACATCCCCTTCATGGCTTTCTCGATTCTCGGGGCCGCTGGCGAAGACCGGATATTCTATCGCGTCACCGTGGGGGGCGAGACGGTGACCGGATACGGCGATCTGCCCCTGCCCGACGACGCGGCCACCCTTGCCCCGCGCTTCCTGTCGACGCCCTTCCGGGGCGAGGCGGTGCGCGTCGCCGTCATCGACCGGACCCTGTTGGCGGGCGGGCGCAGTGTGCCGGTCCGCGTGGCATTGGCGCAAGGCAACCGCAGCCGCGACGCCCTCGCCGCGCGTCTGTCGAACCGGGCCGCCGTGGTCGGCTTCGGCTTTTTCCTGATGGCGGCGGCGCTGGCGGTGCTGACCGCGCGCAGCGTGACGCGGCCCGTGCGGCACCTCGCGGATTCGGTGGCGCGGCGGGGGCCGGACGATCTGCGCCCGGTGGATCGTCCGGTGCCGACGGAACTCGCCCCCCTCGTGGCGGCGCTCAACGGGTTCATGGCCCGCCTCGACGCCGGGGCCGACCGGACCGAGACCTTCATCGCCGAGGCCGCCCACCACATCCGCACGCCGCTGTCGGCCCTGCGCGCCCGGGCCGAGATCGCCCTGCGCGGCGCGGATGAGGCGACGCGCGCCCATCTGCGCGACATCCTGCGCCTGACCGACGGGACGGCACGGACGGCGGGGCAGCTTCTCGACCATGCCGCGGTCGTCCACCGCTCGGACCAGCGGGGTGGCAGCGCCGAGATCGACCTGGCGCGCCTGGCCGACGACGTGGTGCGCGCGGCCCGGCCCCTGGCCGAATTGCGCGACATCCGCCTGACGCTGGATGTACCGGGGCCCGTCATCCTGCACGGCGACCGTGTCCCGCTCGAGGCGGCGCTGCGCAACCTGATCGACAACGCGGTGAAGTATTCGCCCGATGAAAGCGAGGTGCATGTGACGCTGCGCCCCGGCGCGACCCTGACGGTCGAGGACCGGGGCCGGGGCCTGAGCGATCCGCCCGAAGCCCTGATGCGCCGCTTTGCGCGCGGGGCGAATGCGGGCGACGTTCTGGGTACCGGACTGGGCCTGTCCATCGTGGAGACCGCCGCCGCCGCCCTCGGCGGCACCCTGACCCTGACCCCCCGCGACGGAGGCGGCACATGCGCCACGCTCTCTCTGCCCTCCTGATCCTCTGGTCCGCTGCGGCGGCGGCGCAGTCCGCCTTCGAGATCGAGGAGGAGCGCCTGTTCGACGCGCCGGGCACCGCTGTCGTGCGCATCGTCTCGACCACGGATACCGACCTGTTCGCCCCGATCGTCACCGCGTTCCAGGCCGCCAATCCGGAGATCGACGTCCACTACACGACCGCCGCCACGACCGAAGTGCACCGCGCGGTCGAAAGCGGCGCGGCTTTCGATCTGGCGATTTCATCGGCGATGGATTTGCAGATGAAGCTCGCCAATGACGGACTGGCCCTGCCCGCCCCTGGCCCCGCCGACTGGCCGCGACTGGCGCGGTGGCGCGACGAGGTCTGGGCCTTCGCGCAGGAACCCGTTGTCGCCGCCTTCGCGCCCCGGGCCTTCGAGGGGATGCTGCCCCGCACCCGGTCCGACCTGATCGACGCCCTGCGCCGGGACCCGGAGCGGTTTCAGGGCAAGGTCGGCACCTATGATCCAAACCGGTCGGGGGCGGGATACCTGTTCGCGACGCAGGACGCCCGGCAATCGGACACGTCCTGGCGGCTGGCCGAGGTGATGGGCGGCCTCGATCCGCGCCTCTATGCCTCGACGGCGGCGATGCTGCGAGACCTGCGCGAGGGGCGCATCCTGGTCGCCTACAACCTTCTGGGGTCCTATGCGACGGCGGACGGGTTCGCGGGGGTCGAGATGCTGGATTTCACCCATGTCCTGCTGCGCACCGCGCTTGTGCCCCGCTCGGCCCCTGCCCCCGATCTGGGCCGCGCGTTCCTGCGCTTCCTGTTGTCGCCCGAGGGGCAGGCCGCCGTCGCCGCGACCGGCCTTCCGCCCATCGATGCGGATGCACTGACCCGGGCGCCGCATCTGCGCCCGATCCGTCTGGATGCCGGGCTTCTGGTTTACGTGGATCCGCTCGTCCGGGGCCGGTTCCTGCGCGAATGGACCGAAGCCGTCCGCCAGCCGTGACGCCTCAGATCGCGCCCGACCGGCGCAGGTCGGCGATGTCTTCGGGCGTATAGCCCGCCTCGCGCAGGATCGCGTCGGTATCGGCGCCCAGTTCGGGGGGCGGGGCGGTCACGCGCGGCGCGGCCCCGTCGATATGCAGGCCGGTGCGGAAGGCGCGGATTTCGCGCCCGTCCTCCAGCGCATAGGTCGCGATCTGGTCGCGGCCCTTCACCTGCGGATGGTCCAGCGCCGCCTCGACGCTCAGGATTCGGCCCGCGGGCACGCCGATGGCGTTCAGCTCCGTCTCCCAGGTCTCGGCCGGGCGGGTCGCCAGAACCGCCCCCAAGGCTGCGTTCAGGGCCGACCGGTTGGCCTTGCGGTCAGCCCGGGTGACGAAGCGCGGATCGTCGATCAACGTGGCCAGCCCGAGGTGACGCGCCAGGGCCTCCCACTGGTCCTGTTTGTTGGCGGCGATGTTCAGGGGCCCGTCGGCGCAGGCATAGGCCGCCGAGGGGGCCGAGGTCAGGTTTTCATTGCCTGCGGGCACCGGGCGCACCCCGCCCACCAGCCAGTTCGAAACGGCCCATCCCATCGTGGCCAGCAGGCTGTCCAGCATCGACACGTCGATGACGCAGCCCCGGGGCCGTTGGTTCAACGCCGCCGAGATCGCCATCGCCGCCGTCAGTCCGCCGACAGTATCGCTGACCGGCCAGCCCGCGCGCTGCGGGGCACAGGCCGCGTCGCCGGTGATCGCCATCGCGCCCGACATCCCCTGCACGATCTGGTCATAGGCGGGCCGGTCCGCCAGCGGCCCCGACTGTCCGAACCCCGAAATCGCGCAGTAGATCAGGGCCGGGTTGGCCGCGCGCAGCACGTCTGCCCCGACCCCCAGACGGTCCATCACGCCGGGGCGGAAATTCTCGACCAGAACATCGGCCTTCCGGACAAGCCGGAGCAGCACGGCGCGCCCCTCGGCCGTCTTCAGGTTCAGCGTCAGCGACCGTTTTCCCGCATTGGGGGCCAGGAAACTGATGCCCATGCCCCGCGCGCTCAGCGCCTCGTCCTGGCCGAGTTGACGGGCAAGGTCACCGCCCTCCGGCATCTCGACTTTGGTGACGGTCGCGCCCAGATGGGCCAGCTGGTGACAGGCAAACGGCCCGGCCAGCACATTGGTCAGATCGAGAATGGTGATCCCGGCAAGGGGACCGTCGGGCGCTTGGGCGGACATGCCGCGACACTACAGCGCTTTGTCCTCGCGTCCAGCAAGCTGTTGCGCCGCCTCGGTTCCGAAGCCTTCGGCATCGCCCAGAAACAGCCCGACCTTGGCCAGCCGGGGCACCGCGTCGCAGACCACCTTGACCACGATGAGCATCGGGACGGCGACGACCATGCCCATCACCGACCAGATCCAGGCAAAGAAGGCGACCGACAGAAAGACCATCGTTATGTTCAGGCGCAGGCGCTGGCCCACAAGCGTGGGCGTGACGAACTGACCTTCGAAGGCGGTCAGACCGTAGTAGGTGCCCATCACCACAAGGGCGGCCCAAGGCGATCCGAAGGCGACGAAGGCGATGACCGCAGACACCAGAGCCCCCACCACGGCCCCCACGAAGGGGACGAAATTCAGCGCGGTCGCCATCAGGCCGATCAGCCAGGGAGACGGCATTTTCAGCCACCACATCGCAGCCCCGATGCACAGCCCGAGGCCGATGTTGATCAGGGTGATCGCCCCCAGGTAATTGCCCAGACGCGCCTCGATCGTGCGGATCGTCGCGACGGTCGTCTTCTTGTCCGAAAACCGATCCACCACCTGAACGGCCTTCTGGATGAAGAGATCGCCGGACGCGACAAGGAAGAACAGCAGGCAGATGGCAAAGACGATCTGCCCCAGAAGGCCCGGTGCGAAAGTGGCGACCGAACTTGCCAAGCCCATGTCATCGACGATCTCGACCTTCACGGGGGCACCCGGACCAGAGGAGCTCATCGTGTCGTTGGCGGCCTGCGACGCGCGCGCAAAGGGCTCCAGCATACCGCCGGGCGCGGTGAGTGTCGCACGGGCCTCGGCCAGAAGACGCGGGAAATCGCTGACGAAATCGCCGACCGGCTCGCTCAGGATGAAGCCGCCGAAAAAGAGAAAAACGCCGATGGAGACCGTGAAGAGCGCCGCCGAAACCGGGGCGGGAACGCCGAGCCGTTCCAGCCCGCGGCGCGGCGCATTCAGGATGAAATATCCAAGAAGGGCCGCGGTCACGGGTATCAGGAAATCCGCAGCGGTGATCAGCGCCTGAATGCAAAGCAGCACGAATATCCCGGTCACCGGAACCTGAAGGGGATGGCGCGCCTTTCGGACGCTTTCGTTATTGTGCGGGTCCAAGTGTGTCAGCCTTCACAGCGTTTCGATGTCCCATCGGCTCGCGCGGGCCGGTGGTCGTGTCGCGGGCGGTCTGAGCCTCGATCTCGGCGTTCAGTTCTCCGCCCAGAAGGATGACAAAAGCCGTGAGCCAAAGCCAGAGGAGGAGCACCACCACACCGGCGAGCGAGCCGAATGTCTGATTATAGCTTCCGAAGGATTGCACGTAGATCGAAAAACCGACCGAGGCCGCGAGCCAAAGGACAACGGCGAACAGCGTCCCCGGCGACAACCACTTGAGCCGCGCGGGCGCGCGGTCCGGTCCCCAACGATAGAAAAGCGCCAGCCCGCCCACGAACAGAAGGATCAGGGGCACATAGGCCACAAGGCGGATGCCCCGCTCGAACCCGGGGGCGAAGGCCATGAACGACAGCGCCAGCGGCAGGACGACAATCAGCAGGACCGCGATCAGCAGACCGATCATCATCGCAAGTGTGAAGGCTATCGTCAGCAGTTTGACGTGGAGGAAATTGCGGCTTTCGACTTCGTCATAGGCGATGTTGAGGCCTTCGATCAGGCTGCCCACACCCGTCGACGCCGACCAGAGCGCCAGCGACAACCCGAGGATGAATCCCAAGGTCAGTCCGCTTCCCTGACTTCCCGCGACTTCCGTCGCCTGATCCATCAGGATCTGCGCGACATCGGGGGGTACCAGTCCAGTCAGACCTTGCAACACGTCCACGACCTGTTCGGGGTCATAGAGCAGACCAGCAAGCGACATGAGCGCGGTGATGGCGGGGAAGACGGCGAGCAGGCCGTAAAACGCGACGCCGGCCGCGGTCAGTGCGACGTGGTCATGCGCCACTTCCTCTTTGACGCGCCAGAAGATGTCCTTCCAGCCCCGCGCCGGAATAGCCAAGGGCCGGGCCGCATCACGGCCTCGGCCCGGTTCGCGCGCGGCGATCTCTTCAGTCGTCTCGAGACGACGTGCGTCGGCGCTCATGCCAGGATTCCGGATGAGGCCCGGGCCGATTGGACCGCACCGTTCTGCTCCGCATGCCAGGCGCGCAGCAACCGCACATTGCGGCGGTTCGCCTTCAGCGTGACATCCAGAAGGTCACCAATGAGCGGAACCGACCCGACGACGAGATCGAGGCCGATGTTCCAGACCATGCGGCCCTTCACTGACAACGGCGCTCCCATCCGATGCGCAGACAGAAGGATGAAACCGGCCGGGGCCAGTGCCGCGATATCGCCCAGACCGGGCACCAAACCCAGGATGGCGTCCCATCCGAAACGGATATTCGTCCCGGGCAGCCGGAAGCGACTGTCCATCGCGACAGCGAGGCGGTCAAGGTTATCGAGCAGGGCGTCATGTTCATTCATCATTTCTGCAAACGCGCCAACACCGATCCGGGTTCCCTGCGGCAATTCGCACGGCTAGGCTGACGGCACATGGGGGAGACAAGAACATGACACAGGAACTCAAGGGACAGGTGGCCGTGGTCACGGGCGGTGCGCAGGGCATCGGCCTGGCGGTGGTGCTGCGCCTGATGGCGGCGGGCGCTCGGGTGGCCAGCTGGGACCGGCAGACCGATCAACCGGCGGCCAAGGCGGCCGGGGCCAGCACCTTCGCCTGCGACGTGGCCGATTACGCGTCGGTCGAGGCGGCGCTGGCGCAGACGGTCGACGCCCTCGGGACGCCCGCAATCGTGGTCAATTCGGCAGGTATCGCCGGGCCGAACATGCCGGTGGCGGAATATCCCTTGCGTGACTGGGCCCAGATCATCGAAGTCAACCTGACGGGCACCTTCCACGTGAACCGCGCCGTGGTGCCGGGAATGGTCGCGGCGGGCTATGGCCGCATCCTCAACATCGCATCGGTGGCGGGCAAGGAGGGCAATCCGAACGCCTCGGCCTATTCGGCATCCAAGGCGGGGGTGATCGGTCTGACCAAATCGCTCGGCAAGGAATTGGCAGGCCACGACATCGCCGTCAATTGCGTGACCCCGGCCGCCGCGCGCACACCGATCTTCGACCAGATGAGCGAGGAGCATATCGCCTACATGCTCTCGAAGATCCCGCGCGCACGGTTCCTCGAGGTGGAGGAAGCAGCCGAGATGATCGTCTGGGCCGTCTCGCCGGCCAACAGCTTCACCACGGCGGCGGTCTTCGATCTGTCGGGCGGTCGGGCGACCTACTGACAGATCAGGTGACCCGGCTCTTCTGGAGATAGGCCGGGTCATCCCACAGCCGATTGTCGATCACATCGGTCAGCACATCGACGGCGCGGTGAATGTCGCCCTCGTCCAGATAAAGCGGCGTGAAGCCGAACCGCATGAGGTCGGGCGCGCGGAAATCGCCGACGACGTCGCGCGCGATCAACGCCTGCATCATCGCATAGCTGTTGTCAGACGCGAAGGAGACCTGAGTGCCCCGTGCCGCCGGGTCACGCGGACTGGCCAGCCGCAGACCCGGGCAGCGTACCTCGACCTGCGCGATGAACAGTTCGGACAGGGCGATGGACCGACGGCGCAGATCGGCCATGTCCACGCCGTCCCAGACGTCGAGTGCCGCGTCGAGCGCCGTCAGCTGCAACACGGGCGGCGTGCCGACGCGCATCCGCTCCACCCCGGGCGCGGGGGTGTAGGACAGGTCGAAGTCAAAGGGCCGCTCGTGGCCCAGCCATCCGGACAGGACGGGGTCGATGGTGTCGACCAGATCGGGCCGCACATAGATGAAGGCAGGCGCGCCCGGACCGCCGTTGAGGTATTTGTAAGTGCAGCCCACGGCGAATTCGCAGCCCGACCCGGCCAGATCGACGGGCACCGCCCCGGCGCTATGCGCAAGATCCCAGAGCATCACTACGCCCGCCGCCTGCGCCGCCGCGGTGACGTCGCCCATGTCGTGCATCCGACCCGAGCGGTAATCGACCTGCGTGATCATCGCGACCGCCACCTCATCGGTCATCGCTTGCGCGACCTCTTCGGGGGCGACGATCCGCAACGCGTGACCGGCCCCGAGGTGTCGGATCAGACCCTCGGCCATGTAGATGTCCGACGGGAAATTGCCGCTGTCGGTCAGGATCACCTTGCGATCCGGTCGCATCTGAAGCGCCGCCGACAGGGCCTGATAGACCTTGACGGACAGGGTATCGCCCATGGTGACCGACCCCGCGGGTGCGCCGATCAGGCGTCCGACCCGGTCGCCCACGCGGGCGGGCTGGCCCATCCAGTCGTCGACATTCCAGCCCTTGATCAGATGCGCGCCCCATTCGTCCCGCACCATCTCGGCAAGCCGGGCGGGCACCGCCCTGGGCAGGGGGCCAAGGGAATTGCCATCGAGATAGACCATCCCCGGGGGTAGGTCGAAGCGATCCTTGACCGGCAATGCTGTCGTCTCTGGCGTCATCTCTGGTCTCCGAATTTGCCGTCACGCTTACGGCAAGTTAGTGGAGCACTACAACGTGCGCGACGCACAGGGGCGGGTGTCGCCTGCCCGACCGACGGGTCAGACGATGCCGCCGCCTGCCCCGCTGACCGCCGGACGGATGGCCGCGACCTGAGCCCGGTAGCCTGAAGCACGGTAGACCGCGACCGGATCGACCGCGCCCCCGGCCTCGAGCCGCGCCATGGCCAGGATCGGCTCCACGTCGGTGCGGAACCCGGCCTTGAGGGTCGTCGTGGCCATCAGCGCGTCGTTGTCTTCCTGATAGCCGTCGAGCGCCTTGCGGTCGACGAGCAGCGCCTGCGCATAGGCGCGCTGCACCTCGGTCGCAGAGACCATCAGGCTTTCGATGGGATCGGTCACGTTGTGGCTTTGGTCCAGCATGTGCATCGGGGCGAAACCGGGGTCCGCCTCGGCCTCGACCAACTCGTTGAAGACAAGGAACAGGCGGTAGGGGTCGATGCTGCCGGTATCCAGATCGTCGTCGCCGTATTTGCTGTCGTTGAAATGGAAGCCGCCGAGTTTGCCGAACTGGCGCAGGCGGGCGACGATCATCTCGATGTTCACATTCGGCGCGTGGTGGCCGAGGTCGACCAGACACTTGGCCTTGGCCCCCAATTGCTGCGCGATCAGAAGGTTGGTGCCCCAGTCCTGCACCACGGTCGAATAGAATGCAGGCTCGTACATCTTGTGCTCGGTCAGCAGGGTCCAATCGTCGGGCAGCGCGGCATAGACCTGCCCGGCGGCGTCCAGATACCGCTCGAACTGGCGGGTGAAGTTGGCCTGTCCCGGGAAGTTGGAGCCATCGCCGACCCAGATGGTCAGCGCCCTGGACCCGATCTGCGCGCCCAGATCGATGCAGGCGATGTTGTGCTCGACCGCCTGTTGCCGCGTGGCCGCGTCGGTGTGCGAGAGGGAGCCGAACTTGTAGCTGTGCGCCTGATCCGGCTGGTCCTGGAAGGTGTTCGAATTCATCGCGTCGAAGGTCAGCCCGACTTCTTCGGCCTTGGCGTTCAAATCGGCAGCGGGCTGTGCATCCCAAGGGATATGCAGCGAGACCGAGGGCGTGGCGCGGGTCAGCTGCTGGATCACGCCGCAATCCTCCAGCTTGTCGAAGATGTGCCGCGGCTCGCCCGGACCGGGGAAGCGCGCGAACCTTGTGCCGCCGGTGCCGACGCCCCAACTGGGAACGGCCACGCCGTAGGCCGCGACCCTGGCCTTGATCGCCGCGATGTCGATGCCGCGGCGGTCAAGGTGTTCGCCAAGGGCCGCGTAGTCGGCGCGAAGCCGGGCTTCGGCCCTGGCGTTCGACTGTTCGATGATGTCCGCTGTGATCATGCCCGCCCCCTTACCGTGTGAATGCCTGAACGTTGCCCGCATCGACATTCAGGATGTTTCCCGTCGATTTGGCAGACAGGTCCGAGGCCAGGAAATAAGCGGCTTCGGCGATATCTTCGGGCAGGACCGAGCGTTTGAGCATCGAGCGGTCGCGGTACATCGCCTCCAGCCCCTCCTTGTCGGTGCCATAGGTTCCGGCCCGCTGGTCCAGCCACTCACCCTGCCAGATCTTCGACCCCCGAAGCACAGCATCGGGATTGACCACGTTAACGCGCACGCCCATCGGCGCGCCCTCCAGCGCGAGGCACCGGGCCAGGTGGATTTCCGACGCCTTCGCGGTGCAATAGGCCGAGGCATTGGGCGACGCGGCCAGCCCGTTCTTTGAGGCGACGAAAACGATGGCCCCGCCCATGTCCTGCACCCGGAACAGCTTGAACGCCTCGCGACTGACCAGGAAATAGCCCGTGGATAGGATCGCCATGTTGCGGTCCCACATGGCGAGGGTTGTCTCCTCGACCGGGGCGGAACTGGCGATGCCCGCGTTGGAGACCAGGATGTCGACCCCGCCGAATTCGACGGCGATATACGCATAGGCCGCCGCGACCGCCGCCTCGTCGGTCACGTTCATGTTGACGGTCCGCACGACGTCCGCGGAATGACGCGCGCTCAGCGCTTCGGCGGTTTCGGCCAAGGCGGCATCGTCGATGTCGGCCAGCATCACGCAGGCCCCTTCCCGCAGGTAGCGCTCTGCGGTGGCCGACCCGATGCCGCCCGCCCCGCCAGTGACGAGGGCCACGCGGCCCGCCATCGACTTGGGCGCGGGCATACGCTGCAACTTGGCCTCTTCCAGAAGCCAGTATTCGATGTCGAAGGCCTCCTGCTCGGGCAGGCCCCGGTATTCAGACACGGAATCCGCTCCGCGCATCACGTTGATCGCGTTGACATAGAACTCGCCCGAGATGCGCGCCGTCGCCTTGTCCTTGGCAAAGGTGATCATGCCGACGCCGGGCACCAGATAGACCACGGCATTGGGGTCGCGGATCGCCGGGCTGTCGTCGCGTTTGCAGCGGTCGTAGTAGGCTTGGTACCCCTCGCGGTAGGTGGCGACCGAATCGGTCAGCCCGGCAAGGGTCGCGTCCACATCCGGATTGGCCGGGTCGAAATCGACCACCAGCGGCCGGATCTTGGTGCGCAGGAAATGATCGGGACAGGACGTGCCAAGCGCGGCCAGACGCTCCATGTCCTTGGCGTTCACGAATTCCAGAACGGCGGGCGCGTCGGTGAAATGGCCGACCATATGCTGCTGGCCCGACACCATGCCGCGGATCGCGGGCATCAGGCGGGCGGCGGTGGCGCGGCGCTGATCTGCGGGCAGGCTCTGGTGCTTCGCGCCACCGAAGGCCGGTTTGCCGGCGGTCTGATCGGCGAACCAGTCCATCGCCGTCTGGATCGTGCGCAGCGTCAGATCATAGCAGTCCCGCGCATCGTCGGCCCAGGTGAACAGCCCGTGACTTTCCAGAACGACGCCCTTCGCCTCGGGGTTCTTGGCGCAGAAATCCGACAGCCACAGACCCAGTTCATAGCCCGGCTTCTTCCACGGCAGCCAGCCGATGCTGTCGCCGAAAATCTGCTGCGTCAGGGCCTTGCTGTCCTTGGCCGCCGCAATCGCGATGATCGCGTCGGGGTGCATGTGATCGACGTGCCTGGCGGGCACATAGGCGTGCAGGGGCGTGTCGATGCTGGCCGCGCGCGGGTTCAGGTTGAAGGTGCAATGGGGCAGATAGCCGACCATCTCGTCTTCGTAGTCCACCCCCCGATAGAGGTCGCGCAGGGCGTTCAGCTTGTCCATGTAGAGGGTCGAAAAGCCGTCCATCTTGATGGACCCGACATCGCCGCCCGACCCCTTGACCCAGAGCACCTCGACCATCTGGCCGGTCAGCGGGTCTTTCTGGGTCACCTTGGCCGAGGTGTTCCCGCCGCCGTAGTTCGTGATTCTCTTGTCGGACCCCAGAAGGTTGGAGCGATAGAGCAGCTTTTCGGGCTCGCTCATCGCCTGCGCCTTCGCCTCGTCCCATTTGTTTTCAAGGCGTTCATCGGCGGATGCAGTGGTCATCGTCGTCTCCCTGGGCGGCACGAAGCGTCGCGCCTCTTGCGGGAAAGCTGACCGGATCAAAGGGTCAAGTCAATCAGTATCCGTCAAGATCAATCATGCTGCACCGCAGAATGATTGATAATGATAATTCGTGATTGACAGTGACGGGTGAGTCGCTCCACGCTGACCCCAGGGAAGAGGGAGAACCATGCACGAGAAGGACCGCCATCGCGTCATTCTGTCCGCCGTTCAGGATCGGTCGCTGGTGACGGTTGTCGACCTTTGTGCCCTGACCGGCGCGTCCGAGGCGACGGTGCGCCGCGACATCAACACGCTCGACACACAGAAGCGCCTGCGCCGGGTGCGCGGCGGGGCCGAGGCCCTGACCAGCAAGCCCTTCGTCGGTCTGGCCGGGCGGCCGTTTTCCGTCAACGCGACGATGCACAGCGCCGAAAAGCAGGCCATCGCCGCCGCCGCGGTGGACCTGTGCGAGGATGGCGAGCCGATCATCATCAACGGCGGCACCACGACATTCCAGATGGTTCACCCGCTGGCGTCGCGGCGGATGCAGGTCTTCACCAACTCCTTCCCGATCGCCGAACACCTGCTCAAGAACACGCGCAACACCGTCATGCTGTCGGGCGGCATCATCTACCGCGAGCAGAACATCATCCTGTCGCCGTTCGACAATGACGTGACCCGCAATTTCTATGCCAAGCGGATGTTCATGGGGGCGCAGGGCATCGGCCCGCTCGGGCTGATGGAGCAGGATCCGCTGATCGTGCAGGCCGAAGAGAAGCTGATCGGTCAGGCGGATGAACTGATCGTCCTCGTCGACAGCTCGAAATTCGCGAACCGGTCCAGTCTTGTGCTCTGCCCGCTGGACCGGATCGACACGATCGTCACCGATGACGGCATGGACGACCGCAACGCGGCAATGCTGGAGGCGGCGGGTGTGAAACTGATCGTGGTGCCCTCGGGTGCCGCGCAGAAAGAGGGGGTCGCGTCCTAGCGGCCTTTCGAAAACGCTCTTCAGGGAGGAAACCATGAGTGTATTCAAGAAACTGATCGCGTCGGTCGCCGTCGCGGGTGCTACGCTGGCAAGTCCGGTCTTCGCGCAGGACGACGTGCGCATCGCCCTTGTCGTCAAGGCGCTCGGCATCGGCTTTTTCGAGGCCGCCGCGCGCGGTGCCGAAGAGGCCGCCGCCGAATTGGGCAACGTGGAGATCATCTATACCGGCCCGACCGACACCACCGCCGAAGGCCAGATCGAGGTCATCAATGCCCTGATCGCCCAGAACGTCGATGCCATCGCGGTGTCGGCCAATGACACCGACGCCCTGGTCCCCGCGCTCAAGCGGGCGATGGATCGCGGCATCACCGTCATCAGCTGGGATTCCGGCGTCGCCCCCGAGGGCCGTCAGATGCACCTCAACCCGTCGTCCAACCCGCTGATCGGCAACATGATCATCAAGCTGGCCGCCGACCATCTGCCCGATGGCGGCCAGGTCGCTCTGCTGTCGGCCACGACCACCTCGACGAACCAGAACATCTGGATCGAGGAAATGAACAAGGTGATGGGCAACTATCCGGGCATCGAGGTGGTCGCCACGGTCTATGGCGATGACCTTGCCGACAAATCCTATCGCGAGGCGACGGGCCTGATGCAGTCCTATCCCGACCTCGACGCCATCATTGCCCCGACCTCGGTCGGCATCGTCGCGGCGGCGCAGGCCGTGGTCGACGCGGGCAAGGTCGGTCAGGTGAACGTGACCGGTCTGGGCCTGCCCTCCGAGATGGCCGGCGCCATCGAGAGCGGTGCCTCGCAGTCCTTCGCCATCTGGAACCCGATCGATCTGGGCTATTCCGCGACGATGCTGGCCTATGAGCTGAGCCAGAACGGCATCGAAGCCGCACCCGGCGCGGAAATCCCCATGGGCCGCATGGGCACGCTGACGTTGGACGACAACAACGAGGGCGCGATGGCCGACCCCTTCGTCTATGACGCCAGCAACATCGACGAATTCAAGTCGATCTTCTGAGCCATGAGCCCTTGTCCCGGTGCGACGCCGCATCGGGACAGACCCTTCGCGCCCCTGCAAGATGAGCCCGATGATGTCCGAGCGTGCACCGCCCGCCATAGCCCCCGTGGTCTCCATGGACGCGATCACCAAGACGTTTCCGGGGGTCCGGGCGCTCGACCAGGTGCGGCTCGACCTCTATCCCGGCCAGGTGACCGCCCTCGTGGGCGAGAATGGCGCGGGCAAATCCACAACGGTCAAGATCCTGACCGGCATCTACCACCCCGATGGTGGCACGATCCGGATCGACGATGCGCCCGTCACCTTCGCCGGGCCAAATGACGCCTCGGCCGCGGGTATCACGGCGATTCATCAGGAAACCGTCCTGTTCGACGAGCTTTCGGTGGCCGAGAACATCTTCATCGGCCATGCGCCCCGCACCCGCCTGGGCCTGATCGACCGGGCCGCGATGCACCGCGATGCCGCCGCCCTTCTGGCCGAGATCGGCGCCCCCTTCGGCACCCATACCCCGCTGCGCGACCTCGGCATCGCCAACAAGCACCTTGTGGCGATTGCCCGCGCCCTGTCCGTCGATGCCCGCGTCGTCATCATGGACGAGCCGACGGCGGCCCTGTCCCACAAGGAGATCGAGGAGCTCTATGAGCTGGTCGAGACACTGAAGTCGCAAGGCAAGGCCATCCTCTTCATCAGTCACAAGTTCGACGAGATCTTCCGCATCGCCGACCGCTTCACCGTGTTCCGCGACGGGGCCTTCGTGGCCGACGGCATGATCGCCGACATCACCGAAGATGCGCTGGTTTCCATGATGGTGGGCCGGTCCGTGAACCAGATCTTTCCCGCGCGCAGCGCCCTCGTGGGCGAGGACGTGTTGCAGGTCGTGGGCTATGATCACCCGACCGAATTCGCCGACATCGGCTTCACCCTTCGGCGCGGCGAAATCCTGGGGTTCTACGGCCTTGTCGGCGCGGGCCGGTCGGAATTCATGCAGTCGCTGTTCGGGATCACCAAGCCGAGCAAGGGCGTCTGCAAGATCAATGGTCGGATCAGCGTCATCCGCTCCCCCGCCGACGCCGTGGCCGCCGGGATCGTCTATGTCCCCGAGGACCGGGGCAAGCAGGGGGCGATCATCGGCCTGCCGATCTTCCAGAACATCACCCTCCCGTCTCTTGGCCGCACGTCGCGGTCAGGGTTCCTGAAGCTGGCCGAAGAATTCAGGCTGGCCCGCGAATACGCCGAACGCCTCGACCTGCGGGCGGCGTCGCTGGATCAGGACGTGGGGAACTTGTCGGGCGGCAACCAGCAGAAGGTGGTAATCGCCAAGTGGCTGGCCACGCAGCCGCAGGTCATCATCCTGGACGAGCCGACCAAGGGCATCGACATCGGGTCCAAGGCCGCCGTCCATGACTTCATGGCCGAACTGGCGGCGCAGGGCCTGTCGGTCATCATGGTCAGCTCGGAAATCCCCGAGGTCATCGGCATGTCCGACCGCGTCATCGTCATGCGGGATGGACGCATCGCGGCAGAGCTTTCGGGCGACGCCTTGACCCCCGAAACGCTGGTCCGGCACGCCGCGGGCATCACCGCCGCCCCCGAATTGCAGGAGGCCTAGGTCATGGCCCGCTTCATTCCCGTTCGCGAAACCATCCTGGCGGGGGCCATCGGCCTTCTGCTGGTCCTTGTCGCATCCCGCTTCCCGGGCTTCGTGGCCCCCGGCAACCTGGCCAATGTGTTAAACGATACCGCCCCGCTCATCATCCTGGCCCTGGGGCAGATGGTGGTGATCCTGACCCGCTGCATCGACCTGTCGGTGGCCGCGAACCTGGCGCTGACCGGCATGGTGGTGGCGATGATCAATGTCGCCATGCCGGACCTGCCGATCCCGGTGATCCTGGCGATTGCCGTGACCCTCGGCGCGCTGATGGGGGCGATCAACGGCATCCTCGTGTGGAAACTCGCCATTCCGCCCATCGTCGTCACCTTGGGCACCATGACGATCTTCCGGGGCATCATCTTCCTGATCTCCGACGGCAAATGGGTGAACAGCCACGAGATGAGCCCCGCCTTCACCGCCTTTCCGCGCGCTGTGATCCTGGGCCTTCCCGTCCTGTCCTGGGCGGCCATCGTCACGGTGATCGTCTTCGCGCTGATGATGGCGCGCACCCCGCTCGGGCGGTCGATCTTTGCCGTGGGCGGCAATCCTCATGCCGCCGTCTATACCGGCATCGACGTGGGCCGGACGCAGTTTCTGGCCTTCGTGATCTCGGGCGCGCTTGCCGGGCTGACCGGATACCTCTGGGTGGCGCGCTATGCCGTGGCCTACGTCGACATCGCGGGCGGGTTCGAGCTTGAGGTCGTGGCCGCCTGCGTCATCGGCGGCATCTCCATCGCGGGGGGCATCGGATCGGTCGGAGGCGCGGTTCTGGGCGCGATCTTCCTTGGGGTGGTCAAGAACGCCCTGCCGGTCATCAACATCTCGCCCTTCTGGCAGCTGGCCATCTCGGGCAGCGCGATCCTGATCGCGGTCGCGTTCAACGCCCGGGCCGGCCGCTCCAAGGGACGGATCATCCTCAAATCCGCCGAGGCCTCTTCATGACCGACACCGCCGCCCCGCACCGCCATGTGCCCGACCGCCTGCAGAGCCGCGCCACCCGCGTGTTCCGCAGTTGGGAGGCGCTGCTTCTGGCCGTGGCCATCGCCATCTTCGTGGTCAACAGCTTCGCCTCGCCCTATTTCCTGAATGCCTGGAACCTGAGCGACGCGACCTTCAACTTCACCGAAAAGGCCATGATCGCCTTCGCCATGGCGCTCCTGATCATCGCCGGAGAGATCGACCTGTCGGTCGCCTCGATCATCGCGCTGGCCAGCACCGCCATGGGCCTTGCCGTGCAATATGGGGCGGGCACCCCGGAACTGGTCGTTATCGGGCTGATGGTCGGCCTGCTGTGCGGGGCCTTCAACGCGGTCTTCGTCACCGTCCTCGGCCTGCCGTCCATCGTGGTGACCATCGGCACCATGAGCCTGTTTCGCGGCATCAGCTTCATCATCCTGGGCGATGATGCCTTCCGCGGCTATCCCGCCAGTTTCTCCTGGTTCGGACAGGGCTACATCTGGTGGGTCTTCACGGTCGAAATGGCGCTCTTCGCCCTGATCGCCGTGATCTACGGGGTGCTTCTGCACAAGACGAACTTCGGACGCGCGGTCTATGCCATCGGCAACAACCCGACCGGCGCGCTCTTCAGCGGGATCCGCGTGCAGCGGGTCAAGTTCATCCTGTTCCTGCTGACGGGCCTGATGTCGGGGGTCGCGGCGATCTGCCTGACGTCGCGCCTGGGCTCCACCCGCCCCAGTATCGCCACCGGCATGGAGCTCGAGGTGGTGACGATGGTCGTCCTGGGCGGCGTCAACATCCTGGGCGGATCGGGGTCGATCCCCGGGGTCGTCATCGCGGCCTTTGTCATGGGGCTGGTCACCTTCGGCCTGGGCCTGTTGAACGTGCCCGGCATCGTCATGTCGATCTTCATCGGCCTGCTGCTGATCGGGGTCATCGCCCTGCCCCGTCTCTGGACGATGGTCGCCAACCGGAGGTCCGCATGACATCGCGCCACGTCTTTCGGATGCGCCTGAACGACGGCATGGCCGATGAATACCGGCGCCGTCACGATGCCATCTGGCCCGAGTTGGTGACCCTGCTGCAGGAGGCGGGGGTCAGCGACTACAGCATCCACCTCGACACCGAAACCGGCCTGTTGATCGGCGTGCTGGAGCGGACCGAGGATCACCGCATGGACAGCCTGCCCGACCATCCCGTGATGCAGAAATGGTGGGCGCATATGGCCGACATCATGGAGACCGGCCCCGACAACGCCCCGGTCGCCGTGCCGCTCCCCCGTCTGTTCCACATGCCATGACCGACCTGCGCCACGTCGCCGTCATCGACATCGGCAAGACCAATGCCAAGCTGGCCCTGGTCGACATGGCCACGCTGACGGAAATCGCCGTGGTCACCCGGCCCAACACGGTCCTGCCCGGTCCGCCCTGGCCGCATTTCGATACCGAAGGGCATTGGGCCTTCCTCCTTGATGCGCTCAAGACCTTTCACCGCGAATACGGCGTCGATGCCATCTCGGTGACGACCCACGGGGCGAGCGTCGCGCTGCTGGACCATCATGGCGATCTGGCCGCGCCGATCCTCGATTACGAGCATCCGATCCCCCCGGAGATCGCCGCCGCCTATGACGCCCTTCGCCCGGCCTTCGACCGGACCGGGTCGCCGCGACTGGCAGGCGGGCTCAATGTCGGCGCGCAGCTTCACTACCAGTTCGCCCAAGTCGCCGACCTGCGCGCCCGCACCGCGCATATCGTCGGCTATCCGCAATACTGGGGCCATCGCCTGACCGGAGTGGCGGCAAACGACGTGACCTCCATCGGGAGCCACACCGACCTGTGGGAGCCGCGGTCGGGTCACCTTTCGACCCTGCCCGCCCGCCTTGGCGTGGCCGACAAGATCGCCCCGGTCCGCAAATCCGGCGATATCCTGGGCACGCTGCGGCCCGACATCGCCGGGACCACAGGCCTGTCCACCGCCACGCCGGTCGTGTGCGGCATCCACGATTCCAATGCCTCGCTCTATCCGCATCTGATGATGCAGCAGGGGCCGTTCTCCGTCGTCTCGACCGGGACCTGGGTGATCGTGATGACCATGCCGGGGGCGGAGGTCTCGCTCGATCCGGCGCGCGATACCCTGATCAACGTCAACGCCCTAGGCGACCCCGTCCCCTCGGCCCGGTTCATGGGAGGGCGGGAGTTCGAGGTGATCCAGGGAGGCCATCCCTTTGCGGCCCGACCGGAGGACGCGCAGGCGGTTCTGGCGGGCGAGGTGATGCTGCTCCCTGCGGTCGAGCCGTCGACCGGTCCCTTTCAGGGCCAGCCCATGCGCTGGCACGGGCCGGAGCCCGCCGCCGGGTCAGGCCCCCGCGCCGTCGCCCTGTCGTGGTATCTGGCACTGATGACGCGCGAATGCCTGACGCTGACAGGTGCCACCGGCCCGACCATCGTCGAAGGCCCTTTCGCGCGGAACCCGCACTACCTCGCCATGCTGTCGGCAGCGGCAGGCAGACCCGTCCTTCGCAGCCAATCCACCACCGGCACCAGCATCGGCGCGGCCCTGCTGTTCGGCGGCGCAAAGGCCCTGACGCTCCCCGACACCATCGCCCCGGCAGACGATGCGACTGACCTTCGCCGCTATGCCGACACCTGGACCCGTCGCGCCAACGCGGATCGCCACAAACCAAACCCTGGTATTGATGGTGCACCCACGCGGCATTGAAGAGCAGTTTCGACCAATGCCGCAAAGTCGTCATTGCAACGCAACCTTCTGAAAACAGGCCAGCAGGTTTCATCACTTGCCGCCTGACAGGTCGCCCTGCCACCTTGGCGGCCAGATGGGTAAGGCTCTCTGCCCCGGCGCACGCACCCGGTCAAAAAAGGGGTTCGGGATGACTGCCAAAGCGCCTTGTGAAAGCTATTGCGGCCCTTTGTATCGATCGGGCGTCGGACTTCCCTACCGATCCCGGCAGCGTAAAGACCTCAACAATCACAGGCAGGAACGCGTGGCTTCCTCCATGTTCAGCACCGTAGACCACTCGAATGGTAAAGATCACTGAAGGCGGAAAACGCACCTTCGCTGCAATATGCGTGGATGCCCGTTGTGCGGACAAAGCCGCCGTTTGATAAGCAAATGCCAATGTCCGTTCTCTGGCATCTGCTTCTAACGCAAGCCCCGATCAAACTTGGTGATTGCCCGCATAGATGCAGTGTTTCACCACCTTCTTTCCAATAGAGCTTCAGCTTCCGATGGAGAAATCGCGTCCAGGCGTGCCAGCACGATGTCGTAGTCTCTATAGTGATCTTCGACAAAGAATGTTTGTGGTGACGCCTCAATCAGCATTTCGCGTTCCTCTGATGGAACATCCAGAAAGACGATAGTGTCGTCTTCTATTCTAGTCCGGGTCAATAGTCGCTTACGAACCTTGAGTGACGGCTCGCCATACGAGATGTCTTCTGCAACTTCGGGCCACTTCAGCGCAATCTCGACAACATCCAGCCATCGCATCGCTCACTCCTGATAGCTTTCTTGGATCGAAATCCACCATATAGTGCCGTTGCCATCTGCGACGCCACCACGGTAGTCGCCATCGCCCGACCGTGTCATCTCCTGCACGATTTGTGCGCCTGCATTGATCGCTCTATCAATTACTGCATCTGCATTGCTGACATAAACATGCACATTTGCCTTGACCTGCTCCCCTGAAAAGCCCCCGGTTTGAGGTGAGCCTGTTCTCCGACAGAGGAGACCGACGATGAAGAGAAGCCGTTTCAGCGAAGAGCAGATCATCTCGATCCTGATGCAGCAGGAGCGCGGCGTTGCGACGGCGGAGCTGTGCCGCGAGCACGGGATCAACTCGGCGACGTTCTACAAGTGGAAGGCGAAGTTCGGCGGGCTCGAAGTCTCGGATGCCCGTAGGCTGAAGGCGCTCGAGGATGAGAACGCAAAGCTGAAGAAGCTGTTGGCCTAGCAGATGTTGGACAACGCGATGCTGCGAGACGTTGCAGCGAAAAAATGGTGACGCCCGCGGCCATGCGGGAGGCCGTGGCGGCAGAGCGCCGTCGGTTCGGCTATCGGCGCGTGCATGTGATGCTGGAACGGCAGGGCTGGCAGGTGAACCAGAAGAAGTTACGGCGGCTCTATCGCGAGGAGAAGCTACAGGTGAGGAAGCGTGGCGGCCGGAAGCGCGCTCTGGGGACACGGCGACCGATGCTGGTGCCCGAGCGGCCCAACGAGCGCTGGAGCCTCGATTTCGTCTCGGACGCCTTCACCGACGGGCGCAGGTTCCGGGTGCGGGCCATCGTGGATGACTTCAGCCGGGAATGCCTGGCACTGGTCGCGGATACGTCTCTCTCGGGGCGCCGTGTCACACGCGAACTGACAGCGGTCATGGCGCGGAGAGGACGGCCCAGAACGATTGTCAGCGACAGTGGCACGGAACTGACCAGTATGGCCGTGCTCCGATGGTGCCGAGAGACCCGCATCGACTGGCACTATATCGCGTCCCACTGCCCGGCAGGGTCATGCGAAGCGTGATCCCGAGAGGGGGCAAACCGATGTAGAACGGTTTTATTGAGAGCTTCAATGGCAGCTTCCGCGATGAGCTTCTCAACGAAATGCTGTTCTCGTCGCTGGCTGAGGCCCGCGAGAAAATCACAGCCTGGAAGGAGGACTACAACCGTCAAAGACCCCACTCATCCCTCGGCAACCTGACGCCCGAGGCATTTGCAACGAAATCGAGACTGGAAACCCAGGCCGCATGAGGCCAGAAATCAATCGACGGATTCTCCCAAAGGCTGGAGGGAAGTCGGGTCTCAGGTCAGATCTTATCCAGGATTTCTGGTGCCCCCACACGGAACCAAGATACTGTATTTATTTGTTTTTCACCGCCTCACTCTACCCCCTATCCCCCCATAATTATTGCGCTTCGTGTCCTGTTCCGTCTTCCCCTGTCCGCCCGCATCTACTAAGCTAGGGTGGATATTTAGGGGGATACAGAATGCGGGCGAGGAACAGGCTTTCCTCACAATTTCTCAAATCCGCGCCCGTGGGGAAGCACTGCGATGGGGCGGGGCTTTGGCTGATCAAGCGAGACGATGGTGGGGCGCAGTGGGTGCTGCGCGTTACCGTCCACGGCAGACGGCGCGAAATGGGCCTGGGCGGCTTTCCTTTGCTGTCTCTGGCAGAGGCGCGCAAGCTGTCCGACCGCTGGCGTAAGATGGCGGCGGCGGGCCGCGACCCGATTTAGGAACGTGAAGCGGCCCAGCGGGCTGCACGGCGTGAAGATATCACGCTTGCTATCTTGACCACCGATGCGTTCGAGGCGCGCAAGGCGGAACTCAAGGGAGATGGAACGGCGGGGCGGTGGCTTTCGCCGTTGAACATTCACGTTCTGCCGAAGCTCGGGCGCGTGCCAGTGACGGACCTCGATCAACGCGATATTCGCGACACGTTAGCCCCCATTTGGCACACCAAGGCCGACACGGCGCGCAAGGCGCTCAACCGGCTATCTCTGGTGCTGCGCCACGCGGCGGCGCTGGGCCTAGATGTGGATTTGCAGGCAACCGAAAAGGCGAAGGCTCTTCTTGGCAAATCGCGTCACGTACCGAAGAACAACCCGTCAATGGCTTGGCAGGATGTGCCAAACTTCTATTCCAGCCTTGAAGAGCCGACGCTAACGCACCTCGCCATGCGCTTGCTCATTCTCAATCCCGGCGTGCGCTCGAAACCGCTGCCCATATCAACCTCGATCAAATCTACGGCGACGTATGGACGGTGCCCGGCGAAGACATGAAAGGCCGCAAGGGCAGAACGCCTGCTTATCGCGTGCCGCTTTCGTCGGAGGCGCAGCGCGTCATTGATCTGGCACGACCGCATGCCCGAAACGGGTTTTTGTTTCCCAACACTCGCGGCGGCGTGATTAGCGACATGACCCTTTCGCGGCATATGGAACGGCGCGGCTTGGAAGCGCGCCCACACGGCTTTAGGGCAAGCCTTCGCACATGGCTGGCCGAAGCGACAGACGCGCCGCACGAAGTGGCCGAAGGGATGCTGGCGCACGTGGTGGATGGAAGCGTGGTCCGGGCCTGTCGGCGCACCGATTACCTTGAGCAGCGCGCAAAGATGGCAGAGCGCTGAGCGGATTACATGACCGGTGGCTCTGCGCAGGCCGTGAAGCTGGTGGAGGCAGTCTGATGAAGCGTGCAGCGGCGATTGGCGGCAACGCGCTATGGGCTGGAGAGACTGAACCGCCAATCTCACGTGAAGCGGCAGGGACAGAATTTGGCGCTGAGATATCCACAGAAGCTTGGTCGATAATCCGCTCCGCCTATGTTAAGCACGCCTTTAGATTGCAAGACTTGGAAGGAACGCGAGACAATAAAAACCCCAACGACACACGGGGTTGGGGCAGGCGGAAGAGAAAGGCCGTCACGGAATTGAACGCTGCACTAAAAGGTTGTGCCGCCATAAACCGCGAATTTCTAGATGAGGCAGATGAACTCTACTCGATGGCGACAGGCGGAAACGCGCATTCTTACGATCTGCGTCGGAGGTTAGAAAGCGTTCATGATGAACTTACGAACATTTTAACAGTTATCGAGCGCGCTGAACCTTTGAGCCGTGAAATACCCTCGGAAGCTGATAGCCGAAGGGAACTAGCGCGCGATGTTTTTGCGGCTTTGGAAAGCGCTGGTGCGAATCTTTCAAACGGTTGGACGTTAAGCCAGGCCAACCCAAGTCACGCTGACTTAACCGGATTCGAAAAGCTGATTGAACTGCTAGAAATTCACACTGGCGACACGCCAGAGGCAAACGCAAAATGGCTCCGCGAGGCGCTGGCACAAAGAAGGTGACGCGGCATCACCAAAGCCCGGCTTAGAGCAGGCGAACGTTTCCCGACATCATCGCATCATCCAAACCACGAAAGGATGGATGCGACATGCAAACCTATCTCACCCTCACGGAATTGCGCAGAAAGCTCGGCAATCGCTCACGCAGCGCAATCTATGCTGACCTCGCTGCGGGTCGCTTGCCCCAGCCGATCAAGCTGGGGGGCCGCATCTATTGGCCGGAAGGCGATATTGATGCGCACCTGCGCGACTTGAACCAACAGGCCACTTGATATGAGCGGCGCAAATGAAATGGCCCGGAACCTGTTGGCGCAGGAACCGGGCCGGAATTATCGCCATGCGATAGCGGCGGACACCCAGAAAATAGCACGCCCGATACGCCAGCGCCACAATAGCGGCACGTCTAATCGCATCACACCCAGCGCAGGCGAGACTTTCCGCATCATGGCGGCGGGCCGCAAATGCTGGGCGGTCGAAGAACTACGCCGCGTAGGTGCGCGGCGATGCACGCCTATCGGCAAAACTATGCTGCGCTCCGGCGCGTCCTTCGACTTGAACGGGGGTGCAGTATGACTCGTCTCCAAATCCTGCGCCTACGTGTAACGCACGGCCTGACCGAGGCGCAGGCACACGCTCTGGCCGTCCTGATATGGGGGGCCAAGCAATGACCGATGCTTGCGACCTGACACAGGCGCTGGGCGGCAAGTGGTATCATAGATACGGGACGGCACCCTGCCCCGTATGCCAGCCCCAGCGCAAAAAGGGCCAGACCGCCCTAACCATTGCCAATGGGCGCACCGGGCGGCTGGTGCTGGACTGCAAAAAAACCGGCTGCGCCTTTTTCGACATTCTGGCAGCGGCAGGGCTGCGCTCGGGAGATTACACGCCCCCCGAACCGGCAGCGCTGGCCCTACGCGATGCGGAACGTCGGGCGGATATTCGGCAGCGGGCGTTGCAGGCGTCTCGCCAGTGGAAAGAGGCGCAGCCCATCATGGGCACGCTTGCGGAAACCTATCTGCGAACTGCTCGGGGCATCACATGCGACTTGCCCCAGACTTTGCGCTTTCACGGCTCTTGCTGGCATGGGCCAACGGCAAATGAATATCCGGCGCTCGTGGCGCTGGTGGAGGGCAGCGACGGCGTGGCCGTGCATCGGACCTATTTGCGCGCCGATGGCATGGAAAAGGCCGATATCGCCCCGGCAAAGATGATGCTGGGCGCGACCACAGGGGGCGCTGTCCGGCTCAATCAAGGGCCTGGGCCGCTGGTGGTAGCAGAGGGCATAGAAACCGCCCTTACCCTTGCCTCTGGTCTGCTGCGCGGCCCTGCAACTGTCTGGGCAGCACTATCGACGTCCGGCATCCGGGGGCTGCGTCTTCCTCACGCGACGGGACGTCTGACAATTGCGCCCGATGGCGACACGCCGGGCCGCGAAGCGGTAAATGAACTAGCAAGGCGTGCGCAAGCTCTGGGTTGGCAAGTCTCCCTGTTCCCCGCGCACATCGGGCGCGACTGGAACGATATTCTTATGATGAGCGGGGAAAACGGATGAACGCGCCACAACCGATCCCGTTTGAGCCGGAACCACCGCAACCTTTGGTGCGGACCATCGCCCCAGGTGAAACCTATCCCGTCGAGGCGCTGGGGCCTTTACGCGCCGCCGTGGAAGCCGTGCAGGGTATGACCCAGGCCCCTATGGCAATTCCTGCGCAATCAGCCTTGGCGGTCGCGTCTCTTGCAGTGCAGGGCTTTGCCGATGTGGAAACACTGGGCGGTCCGCGTGCGGTGTCGCTCTATGCACTGACCATCGCGTGCAGCGGTGAACGGAAATCGGCGTGCGACGCCCCATTGATGGCGGCGCTGCGGGACCATGAACGCAAACAGGCGAAAACTCAGCGCGATGAGATGCAAAGCTGGACCAATGCGCACGCCCTTTGGAAAGGCGTGCGCGACCGCATCCTTGCCGAAGCAAGAAAAGGCAAAGGCGAAAAGCGCGAAGCCGCGCAAGCCGAGCTTAATGCGCTGGGGACAGAACCCAGCGCGCCCCCATCGACTGACCGCACGGTGTCCGAACCGACGTTCGAGGGGCTCACGAAACTCTTTGCGACCGGCCAGCCCAGCCTTGGCCTTTTCTCGGACGAAGGCGGGCAGTTTTTAGGCGGGCACGCCATGAACAGCGAAAACAGGCAGAAGACATTGGCCGCGCTCAATGACCTCTGGCAGGGCAACCCCATACGGCGCACGTGCTCCGGCGACGGACATGCGACGCTATTCGGGCGGCGGCTGGCAGTGCATTTGATGGTTCAACCGACCGTGGCGCGCATCTTTCTGGCCGATCCACTGGCGGCGGATACCGGCTTTCTGCCCCGCTTCCTAATGTGCGAACCGCCCAGCGCAATCGGCACTCGGATGCAGGCGAACGCGCGGCAGGACGATATGGCCTTGGCCGATTTTTCCGACCGGCTGCGCAGCATCCTCGACACCTCCATGCCAATGGACGAAGACACCCGCGAATTGCAGCCGCGCATCCTGCGCCTTGCCCCAGACGCCCGCATGTTGCTGTCAGGCTTTTCGGATGCGATCGAGGCGGCGCAGGCCCCCCTGGGCGACCTCGCGCATATCACGGGCACCGCATCAAAGGCTGCGGAACAGGCCGCGCGCATTGGGGGCGTCCTGACTCTATGGGCGGATGTGGACGCGGCGCTGGTCAAGGCCGACGTGATGGCTGACGCGATTGCTTTGGCGCAATTCTATCTGTCAGAAGCATCACGGCTTGCCAGTGCGGCGGCCATGTCTGCGGAAATCGACATGGCAGAGACGCTGCGCAAATGGTTGCTGAACAGTTGGCTGCATTCGGACGTGATGGTGCGGGATGTGGTGCAAATGGGGCCAAACGCCATGCGTGAGACTCCGAAGGCGGGCGCCGCTATGGGCATCCTAGAAAAACATGGCTGGCTCGTGCGACTGGACGCGGGCGCGGTGGTGCGCGGATCAGCGCGGGCCGAAGCGTGGCACATCGTGAAGGGGGGCGGCTACGTGGTTTGACGCATCCGCTGCACTGACGGAACTCGGCGGCGGTCATTATGACCACGTATTGGCTGCTGCTACACCCGCTACACCGGCTACATTCCGCCCCGGTGTAGCAAAAGTAGCGGATGTAGCGCGCGCCCCTAAATCGCTGGCGATAAACAGATGGGGCGCAGGTCCGTCCCATCTGCTCAGTATCCCAAACACATGTGCGACGTGCGGAGTAGCTGACTGGACTGTCAGCCTCACAGAACCTGATGGCCGAAAGCTGCATGTCGCGTGCTGGAAGGCAGAAATTACAGAAAGGATGCAAAATGGTGAATGACCTCGACAAACAAGACAATTGGGCCGCGAAAATGCGGGCACGAAAGCCGCCCAGCGTCGGTCTGGACTGGAGGCCCGATAACACTCTCAACCTATCGCTTAGCGGCGACTGGGCACGCATCTTCAAGGCATCCGGCAATGTATCGGTGTCCAATGGTCTTATGGCACAGGCGGCGATTCTTGGTTCACAGGGCAAGCGGACGGACCAAGAGGCGACCAACTTTGTCACGGGCTACGTGGATGCGATGGCTCCCCAAGACGCAGCTGAGGCCTTGCTGCTAACCCAGATGGCCGCAACGCATCAGGCCACGTTGATGCTGGCGCGACGCCGGAACGATGCGGAGACGTTGCCGCAACAAGACGCCGCCGAACGAGCGCTAAACAAGCTGGCGCGCACCTACGCTGCGCAAATGGAAACTTTAAAGCGGTATCGCTCGAAGGGGCAGCAAACTGTTCGCGTCGAACGTGTCAACGTGGAGAGCGGCGGACAAGCGATTGTGGGGAACGTCGAGACGGGGGGAGCGTGCAGGAGAACAGGCTAGGCGCTTGCGGACATTGAGAGGTGCAAAGTTGGGCATAGCCTTTGCAGTTTTACGATTGAAGTGCGCGCGCAACGCGGCAAAGGTGTCGGGATGATTGATGCACAAAACACTATGGACGTTGCAGAATTCATCACGCGCTGGGCGGCATCCGGTGGCAGTGAGCGCGCCAATTTCCAGACCTTCGCGAATGAACTGTGCGGGATATTGGGCGTGCCACGCCCCGATCCCGCCACGCAGCACGCGCCCAGCGATGCTTACTGCTTCGAACGCCCGGTCACTTTCATTCACACCGGCAGTCAATCGCGCGGCTTTATCGACCTCTACCGTGCCGGGCATTTCGTGATGGAGGCCAAGCAAGGCACCGATGGGAAGGCCAACCCGAAAACAGATCAGGCGGAACTGATCCCCGACCTGCCGCGCGCCACCCGTGTCGGACATGGCAAGCGCGGCACCCAGCAATGGGCGCTGGCCATGATGGGTGCGAAAGCCCAGGCGGATGGATACGCCCGCGCCGTGTCACGGGATGATGGCTGGCCACCTTTCCTGATGGTGGTGGACGTAGGCCATGTGATCGAACTCTACGCTGACTTTTCGGGACAAGGCCAAGGATACACACAGTTTCCCGATGGTCGCCGCTACCGCATCACGATGGACGATCTGCGGAACGAAGCCACGCGGGACTTGCTCCGCATGATCTGGACCGATCCCATGGCGCTGGACCCTTCGCGGACGGCGGCACGTGTGACGCGCGAGGTAGCGGACCGGCTGGCCGCCCTTGGCCGGTCCTTCGAGGGTCAGGGTCATGCGCCCGAAACCGTTGCCAACTTCCTGATGCGATGCCTGTTCACCATGTTTGCCGAGGATGTGGACTTGATCCCGGCTGACAGCTTCACGGATCTGCTGACCAAGTTGCGAGGGCACCCCGAACATGCAGCCCCATCGCTCAAGGCGCTATGGGAGACCATGAATACCGGCGGCTTTTCCGCCGTCCTGACGACCGACCTCAAGAAATTCAACGGCGGCCTGTTCAAGGATGCTGAGGCCCTGCCCCTATCCAACGTGCAACTGTCCCTGCTGATCGACGCGGCACAATGCGACTGGCGCGAGGTGGAGCCCGCGATTTTCGGCACCCTGCTGGAACGCGCGTTGGACAAGAAACAGCGCCACAAGCTGGGCGCGCATTACACGCCGCGCGCCTATGTCGAACGGCTTGTGGTGCCCACCATCATGGAACCCTTGCGCGCCGATTGGGCCGATGTGCAGGCCGCCGCCCTGACCTTGGCCAAACAGGGCAAGGAGGACGCCGCGCGCGATGTGGTGCGCGATTTCCACCGGCAGCTTTGCGAAACCACGGTGCTGGACCCGGCCTGTGGATCGGGCAATTTCCTGTACGTGGCCCTCGAACTGATGAAGCGGCTGGAAGGGGAAGTGACGGCCCTGCTGGCCGAACTGGGCGAAGATCAAAGCGCACTGTCGCTGGCGGGCTACACCGTGGACCCGCACCAGTTTCTGGGCATCGAACTGAACCCCTGGGCGGCGGCGGTGGCCGAACTGGTGCTGTGGATCGGCTATCTGCAATGGCACTTCCGCACCCACGGCACGGCCAGCCCGTCGGAGCCTGTGCTGCGCGATTTCCACAATATCGAAAACCGCGATGCCGTGCTGACCTACACCGGCACCACGCCCCGGCTGGACGAGGCGGGCGCGCCCGTGACCCGGTGGGATGGCGTCACCAAGACGCGCCACCCGGTGACCGGAGAGGACGTGCCCGACCCCCAGGCCCGCGTGCCGGTGCTGGACTATGCCGCGCCCAAACCCGCGCAATGGCCGCGCGCCGATTTCATCGTGGGCAATCCGCCGTTCATCGGGGCCAGCCGGATGCGCGACGCCCTTGGCGACGGCTATGCGGAGGCGTTGTGGAAAGCCTATCCCAAGATGCCGCAAAGCGCGGATTTCGTCATGTTCTGGTGGGAAAAGGCGGCGCTGGCGACCCGTGGGTGGAAACCGGCGACCGCCAAGGCAAAAGCCAGGGGCACCCGCCGCATGGGGCTGATCACGACCAATTCCCTGCGGCAGACGTTCAACCGCAAGGTGCTGGCCCCGCATATGGCCGACCCGAAAACGCCCCTGTCCCTGACCTACGCCATTCCCGATCACCCTTGGGTGGATGCGGGCGATGGGGCGGCGGTGCGTATCGCCATGACCGTGGGGCGGTTGGGCAACCATCCGGGGCGGTTGTTGACCGTGGACCGCGAACAGAAGAGCGAGGCGGAGGCCGAAGGGCGCGCCGTGTCCCTGTCCGTCGAGAAGGGCAAGATTTTCGCCAACCTGCGGATTGGGGCAGATGTGGCGGGGGCCAAGCCACTCAAGGCGAATGATGGAATTTCCTCACCCGGCGTGAAGCTGCACGGCGCGGGCTTCATCGTGACGCCAGCCGAGGCAAGGGCGCTTGGTCTGGGCACCGTGCCGGGCCTCGAAAACCATATCCGCGACTATCGCAACGGCCGCGACCTGACCGCAACCCCGCGCGGGGTTATGGTCATCGACCTGTTCGGTCTGTCTGAAAAAGAGGTCCGCGAACGGTTCCCGGCAGTCTATCAGCATGTATTCGACCGGGTGAAACCAGAGCGCGATGAACGGGCGAAAAACTCGAAAGATAGTGCGGCATATGCAAGACTCTGGTGGCTCCACGGGAAGCCACGACAAATGTTGCGCCCGGCGCTGCAGGGCTTGCCGCGATACATCGCCACCGTTGAGACCACCAAGCACCGGACGTTCCAATTTCTTGGTTCCAACACCCTGCCGGACAACATGCTGATCGCAATCGGTAGCGACGACGCCGCTATGATTTCGATTTTATCGTCGCGAGTGCATGTCGCATGGGCGCTGACCGCTGGCGGGCGTCTCGGATTCGGGAATGACCCACGATACAACAAATCAAAGTGCTTCGACCCCTTCCCCTTCCCCGACCTCACCGACCCCCAGCGTACCCGCCTGCGCGCCTTGGGCGAAGAACTCGACGCCCATCGCAAGGCCCAACAGGCGCAGCACCCTAAGCTGACCCTGACGCAGATGTATAACGTGCTTGAAAAGCTGCGCGCGGGCGAAACCATCGAAGGAAAGGACCGCGAAACCTACGACCAGGGCCTGATCGGCATCCTGCGCGACATCCACGACCGGATCGACGCCGCCGTGGCCGACGCCTACGGCTGGCCCGCCGATCTGTCCGACGACGACATCCTGCACCGCCTTGTGGACCTCAACCGCGAACGCGCCGCCGAGGAAGCGCAGGGACACATCCGCTGGCTGCGCCCCGAGTATCAGAACCCGGCGGGCACGCAGGCAGAGGCCAAGGGCAAGACCGCCGACATGGACCTTGGCCCCAAGGCTGCCGCCGACAAGCCCGCCTTCCCCAAGGCCCTGCCCGACCAGATCGCCGCCGTCCGCGAAGCGCTCTCCGATCTGGGCCAGGCCACCCCCGAACAGGTCGCCCGCCAATTCAAGCGGGGCCGCGCCGCGACAGTGCAACCGCTTCTGGACAGCCTGACCGCCCTGGGACAGGCGCAGGTGGTGGACGGTGGACGCTATGCGATGTGACACACCCGGGGGGGACGAAGATGAAAGCTGACGCTGACCCCATGCAAAGCGCCCATGGCGCACCCAGATGCACCGCCAAATCGAAGCGCACCGGCAACCCCTGCCGTGCCCCCGCCGTTCGCGGCTGCACCGTTTGTCGAATGCACGGCGCGCGGGGTAGCGCGAAGCCCGGCACGGCGCATCCGAACTGGAAACACGGCGGGCGCAGCGGCGACATGGTGAACCTGCGCAAGCTGGCGAACGCGCTGAGCCGCGAAACGCGCAACCTGGCTGATGGCATGGACTAGGCCCACCCGCAGAGGCATCAAAGCATCTAGGGTGGATAATTAGGGGGATGGATCACAACCCATTTCAGGACTTACCGTTATAAATCAGTATTTTATGTGATTTATTTGGTGCCCCCACACGGACTCGAACCGCGGACCTACTGATTACAAATCAGTTGCTCTACCAGCTGAGCTATAGGGGCACTGCCGGTCATTTAACCTTGTCGGCGCGTGCCAGCAAGAGGACTGCGACCAATCCGACGCAAGTTATCACCAGGGCCGCCGGGGCGGCTTGGGACAGGCGTTCCAGCGACGCCTGATCGTGGACCCGGGTCGCCAATGTGTCGAACCCGAAGGGCCGCAGCAGAAGCGTCGCGGGCAATTCCTTGACGCTGTCCACGAAGACCAGAAGCAGGGCCATGGCGATGGAGCTGCGCATCAGCGGCAGATGGATCGCCCGCAGCGTGGCCCCCGGCCCGCGCCCGAGCGACCGCGCGGCCAAGGGCAACGAGGGCGGGATCCGACCCAGGGCCGCGTCCGCCGCCCCCTGACCGATGGCGAAGAACCGAACGACATAGGCAAAGACCAGTGCCGCCGAGCTACCCGTCAGGATCAGCCCCGGGTCCCATCCGGTCAGCGCCAGGACCGCGTCCGCCACCCGGTTGTCGAACGCCGCCAGCGGGATCAACACGCCCAGCCCCAGAACCGCACCGGGGGCAGCGTATCCCACGGTCGTCACCGGTAGCAAAAGGCGCGGCAGGGTCCGCCCCGCCATCCGCACGCCGTAGGTCATGAACAGGGCAAGCCCGACACAGAGGACCGAGGCCGCGCCCGCGACCACCAGCGTGTTCAGGATCGCCCGTACCAACCCCGGGGCCAGCCAGCCGTCAGCGGCCACCACCGCGTGCCAAAGCATCACCGACGCCGGAAAGACGAAGCCCAACAGGACCGGCAACAGGCACACCGCGAAGGCGGCCCACCCCGCGCGGCCCGTCAGCACCATGCGGGTGACGGGGCGCTGCGACCGGGGTGCCTGCCAGAAGCGGCGCCGCGCGCGCGATTGCCGCTCGATCCAGACGAGGCCCGCGATCAGGACCAGCACCACACAGGCGATCTGCGCCGCGCCGCCCGCGTTGCCCCCCGACAGCCAGGTCGTGAAGATGCCCGTGGTCAGGGTCTGGACGCCGAAAAAATCGACGGTGCCGAAGTCGTTGACCGCCTCCATCATGGCGACCGCCGTCCCTGCCGCGATGGCGGGCCGGGCGAGCGGCAGGCCGACGCGCAGGAACCTCTGCCACGGCCCCGCGCCCAGGGCCCGAGCGACTTCGTAGCCGGCCCCCGACTGTTCGGAAAAGGCGGCGCGCGCCAGAAGATAGACATACGGATAGAGCGACAGCCCGATCACCAGCACCGCGAAAGGCAGCGACCGGATCTTGGGAAAGCTGTAGTCGGCGGCGCTCGACCAGTCGAAGGTCGCCCGCAACGCCACCTGAAGCGGCCCCGCGTAGTCGAGGAAATCGACCAGCGCATAGGCACCGACATAGGCCGGGATCGCCAGCGGCATCAGCAGCGCCGAGGCCAGCCAGCGCCGCCCCGGAAACTCGTGCATCGCCACCAGCCAGGCCGTCCCCGTCCCCAGAACCGCCGCCAGCGCGCCCACCCCCGCCATCAGGATCAGCGTTGTCGCGATATAGCGCGGCAGGACCGTATCCATCAGATGCGGCCAGATATTCTGGGTCGGTAAGGCCGCCAGCCAGAACACTGCGACAATCGGCACAAGGACCAGCGCGGCAATTGCCACGGCCCCCGCCGACCACAGGTCCGGCTTGATCCGAGTGTTTCCGTCAGACATACACCCGCGCTAGAGGATTGGCGTTTGCCTGTCCAGCGGGGCATCGCTATCGTGCGGCGAAACGCACCACATGGGCAGAAAACCTTGGATATTGCCATTCACCTCGGCGCGCATTGCACCGACGAGGATCTGATCCTGCGCACCCTTGCCGACAACGCGCCCCTGATGGCGCGCAATGGCGTGGCCCTGCCTGCGCCAAACAAGGCCCGCCCGGCCCTGCGCAAGGCGTTGCAAGCGGGCGGCAATCTGGTGCCGGGCATGGGCAATCCGCTGGTGGGCGAATTGCTCGACGGACATGACGGCTCACGGATGGTCCTGAGCTACGAGGGCTTTCTGGGCACCTATGCCACGGTCCTGTCGGGGCCATCGATGTATCCCGCGGCGGGCCAGCGCTGCACCATGTTGCGCGATCTGTTTCCCGGGCATGCGGTGTCGTTCTTCCTTGCGCTGCGCAACCCCGCCACCCTGATCCCCGCCCTGTTCGAGGCCTCTTCGGTGACCGACTTCGGCGCCTTCGTGAATGGTCACGACCTGTCGGCGATCACATGGTCCGAACCCATTGCCGCCATCCGGGCCGCCTGCCCCGAAGTGCCGCTGACGGTCTGGTGCAACGAAGACCTGCCGATGATCTGGACCGATGTGCTCGAAGCGATTTCCGGGGTCGAGGGGCCGAAGATCGGCGATCTCGCCATTCTGGAACAGATCATGACGGACCCGGGCATCGCACGGCTCAAGACCTATCTGGCCGATAATCCACCGGCCAATTCCGCGACGCGGCGCAAGGTCATCACGGCCTTCTTGGGAAAATACGCCGACGACTCCAAGGTCGCCCCCGAGATCGCGCAACCTGGCTGGACCGACGAGATGATCGCGGGTCTGTCGAACCTCTATGAGCAGGATGTGGCGCGGGTGAAGGCCATGGGCGACATCACCTTCATCGCCCCCTGAGGTTTTGGGACGGGGCCTTGCGGCCCCACCCCCTCAGCTCATTCCGAGCGCTTCCTTGTACATTTCCAGCACGGCCTCTTCCTCGGCCACGTCGTCGGGCTCGCGCTTGCGCAGCGCGATGACCTTGCGCATCACCTTGGTGTCATAGCCCCGGCCCTTGGCCTCGGCGAAGACCTCCTTGACCTGTTCGGCCAGGTCCTTCTTCTCCTGCTCCAGCCGCTCGACCCGTTCGATGAACTGACGCAGCTCGTCGGCGGTAACGCGGTAGGTATCCGAGGGACCATCGTCCACCACATGTAGGTCGGCCATTTTCGCTGCTCCTCTTGTATCGATCAGATGCCTTCGGTAGCGCCGGGGCAGACATGATGCAACGGAAGGACGGCCCGAAATGGAAGCTTTGATCTGGATCGGCGCAGGGCTTGTCGTGATGGGCATCCTCGGGCTGCTCTATTGCATCGTCGTCGCCGCCCGCGCCAAGCGCGAAGGCCTCGAGGGTGACGCCATGGCCGCCCGCCTGAAACGCCTCGTCGCCCTCAACCTCGCCGCCCTCGCAATCTCGGCCCTGGGCCTGATGACCGTGGTGACGGGCATACTCCTCGGCTGACCGCTCCGGCCATCGCTCCAACGCGGCGGGGGCTGGCTCCCGGCGGCAAATCCACCCCTTGGGGTCAGACCGCACCTCAATCAGGAACGATGACACCCGCGTGCTTCAGTTTGTGTTCCGGCTCCACGTGGATCGTCACCTTGGCATCGTCCAGAAGCTCTTTCAGGGCCGCCTCGATCCGGTCGCAGATCTCATGGGCCTGAAACACCGTCGTGTCGCCCGGGACCACCAGGTGAAAATCGATGAAGGTCGCCACCCCGGCATGGCGCGTCCGCAGGTCGTGCGCCTCCATCGCGCCGCCGGCCTCCGCCGCGATGGTCTTGCGGATGTCGGTCAACGTCTGCTCTGACACGGCCTCGTCCATCAGGCCGCCGACGGAGTCCTTGACGATCTTCCAGCCGGACCAGAGGATATTGACCGCCACAACGGCTGCCATGAGCGGATCAAGAACCCACCATCCCGTCACGACTGCAAGGACGATTCCCACGGCGACCCCGACAGAGGTCAGCACATCGGACACAAGATGCTTTCCGTCCGCGACCAGCGCCGGAGATTTCCGTCTGCGCCCTCCGGTGATCAGCACCCAGGCCCAGACACCGTTCAGGACGGTCGCCACCATGTTCACAGCCAGACCCTCGACCGGCGCATCGAGCGGCACCGGGTCCAGAAATCCTTGGAACGCCTCTCGAAAGATCAGAAGCGCCGCGACGATGATCATCACGCCTTCGATGACCGCGCTGAAGAACTCTGCCTTGTGATGCCCGAACGGATGATCCGCATCGGCGGGTTTCGCGGCAATCCGGATGGCGATCAGCGCCGCAAACGCCGTCGCCACGTTGACCGTGCTTTCGAGGGCATCCGACAAAAGCGCGACCGATCCCGTGATCCAATAGGCCGCAGCCTTGAGACCCAGGACCGCGAAACCGACCAGAATGCTGCCGATTGCGAGTTTGAGAGTGGTCATGGGGCTGCCCTTCCGGTCGCTCGCAAACCACGTAGACGCGCAGGACTGGGAGCGCAAGAAACCGGCTTCGGTTCAGAAAATCACGGCCCGTTACGGTAGAAATGACTCGGACGGGCCCGCAATCCAAGGTCTTCGCGAGGTCGCTGCGGCGGCCGGTCCGGGGTCAGCCACGCTGGCCTGTCATCCCGGAAGGTGCCGGGCAAGCACGCGCGACAGCCGGTCGATCCCCTCGGCAATGTCCGGGGCAGAGGCCAGCGAATAGCTCAGCCGCATGCAATTCGCCGTCCCACGGTCGGGAAAGAACGCGGCACCCGGCACATAGGCCACGCCCGCCGCAATCGCCTCGGGCAGGGTCCTGGCCGCGTCCATCCCCTCGGGCAGGGTCAGCCACAGGAACATGCCCCCCTCGGGCCGGGTCCAACCGACACCGGCCGGCATCGCCGTCTCGAGTGCGGCCAGCATCGCGTCGCGCTTGGCGCGGTAGCTGTCGCGGACCCGTTCGATCTGTGGCCCGAGGCCGCCGCGCGCGATGTCCAGCACGGCCATCTGGTTCAACCGGGCACAGTTCAGGTCGCCCGCCTGTTTCATCAGGACCAGACGGTCGATGACCGACCGCGCGGCACAGACCCAACCGACCCGCAATCCGGGCGTCAGCACCTTGGAGAAAGACCCGAGCCGGATCACCCGCGAGGCATCGAGCGACCCGACCCGCCCCACATCTAGCGCCTGAAGCGCGGGCAAGGCCGTGCCTTCGAACCGCAGGGCGCCGTAGGGGTTGTCTTCGATCACCGGGAAATCAAGCGCGCGGGCCATTGCAAGCAATCCCTCGCGGTCGGCAAGGGTCATCGTCTCGCCCGTCGGATTGGCGAACTCGGGCACGACATAGGCCATGGCGACCCCGCCCGACCCCGCCGCATCGCGCAGGCCTTCGGCATCGCGGTTCTGCCCGGACCGCAGCGGCAGATACCGGGGCCGGTTCGGCGCAAAGGCCTGCAACGCGCCCAGATACGTCGGCCATCCGGCCATGATATGCGCCCCCTCGTCCACCAGAAGCCGACCCAGATAATCGAGGCCCTGCTGCGCGCCATTTGTGATCAGGATGTTGTCGGGCCGACAGTCATACCCCTCGGCCCGGACCCCTTCGGCGATGAACGCGCGCAAGTCGGGGTCGCCCTCGCTCGTGGAATATTGCAACGCCATCGCCGCGCGGGCCGGATCCGACAGGATATCGGCATAGACCGCCTCGATCCGGACCCGCGGGAAAAGTGCCGGGTCGGGAATGCCGCCCCCGAAGCTGATGACGCCGGGCTGGTCCGCGATCTTGAGCAATTCGCGGATTTCGGAGGCTTGAACACCGGCCATTCGGGCGGCGATGCGGGGGGCGTAGGGGGCGATCTGTTCCATGATTTACGTCAGCATGACTGACATAGTTAGGTCAACAAGCCTGATATTATATTTCAAACACGGGGTGAATTCGTGAATGTTCTTGCGCCCCGCTCGATCCGCGACCAATCACGGATCGTACGAAGCCTGACTATCGGAGCCCCGAATGCGCCCTGACGACACCGCTTTTCGTCGGTCTGCCCTGACCCTTCTGGCCGACCTCGCCCGGGGCGACACGACCGTCATCGCGCCCGATGCAACGGCGGATGCGGCGGCCCCTTTCGGTCAGCTGGATGCACGGGGTATCGCGATCCTTTTTGCCGATCTGCAGCGCGCCCTGCCCGATCTGGAGCGCCGCGACGACATCCTGCTGGCCGGTCGCAACCATGACGACGCGCGCTGGCAAAGGCCCCGCGCGCCCGTGATGGTCGCCACCACCGGCAGCTATGTCGGCACCTTCCGCGCGCCCTTCGCCGGTATTCCGCCGACCGGGGGCGTCGTCACCCTGACCTATGGCGAGGCGCATCACATAGTGGACGGCAAGCTGCGCCAGTCGTTCCTGCTGTGGGATATCGCCGGACTGATGATGCAAGCGGGGTGCTGGCCGATGGCGGCACCCCTTGGCCGCCCCGGTCTCTGGCCCGGACCCAAGGGTGGCGCGGGCCTGCGGCTGGAACCGGGCGACGACAGCGCCAGCCTTGCGCGCGTTCTGGCCATGCACGACGCGCTGCACGCCTTCGACGGCCACAGCATCGAATCGATGCCGATGGACGCCTGGGCCGAGGATTTCATGTATTACGCCGCGGGCAACATCGGGGCCTGTCGCGGACTGTCCGGGTTCCGGGCGCACCACCAGATCCCGTTTCTGCGCGCCTTTCCCGACCGCAAGGGCGCGGGCCATTTCGTCCGACTGTCCGACGGGCCCTTTGCCGTGACCGGGGGCGATGTGGCGCTGACGCATACGGGGGCCGATTACATGGGTATTCCCGCGACGGGCCGTGCGCTGCGGATGCGGGTGATGGATTTCTACCGCTTCGACGACGAGGGCAAAATCGCCGAAAACTGGCTGCCCAATGACACCATCGGCCTGATGGCACAGATGGGCGTCGACGTGATGGCCCGGATGCACCACCTGACCGGGGATGCGCCGCTAACCCTCTGATCGCAAACGATGACCCAGCTCGATCAGCTCGGGCACGAGGCGGCCATAAGCTGCCCCCTGTTCGGGGTTGGCAGCATTCCCCGCCGCCGCCCGCGCGCCGACACCGGCCAGGATCGCCGCCAGACGGTAGGCGGCCAGCACCACGAAGGGCCGCCAGGCCGGGATCTCGGTCAGGCCCAGGGCAGCGCGATAGGCGGCGAGATATGCCGCGTCATCGGGCAGGCCCAAAGCCGCACGATCCACACCCGCCAGACCCCGCAGCGCGCCGCCATGGGCCAGCTGCCACTGCATCACCTGATAGGCGATGTCCGCCGTGGGATGGCCAAGGGTCGAAAGTTCCCAATCGAGAAGGCCGATGATGCGCGGCTCGGTCGGATGGAAGATCATGTTGTCCAATCGAAAATCCCCGTGGACCAGCGCGGGGGCCAAGTCCGCCACCTGCTCTGCGGCAAGCCAGTCGCCAAGCGCGACCATCCCGGGGTCGGGGTCGGGCACGCTGGCCGCGTATTGCCGGGACCAGAGGGCGACCTGTCGCGCAAAGAACCCTTCGGCGCGGCCAAAGTCGGCCAGACCGACCGCGCCCGGGTCGATCCGCGCCAGATCGGCCAGAAGGCGGCCCATGGCGGCATAGATCGCGGCGCGCTCGGGGGCGGTGCAGTCAGGCAAGGCCGGGTCCCAGAAGATGCGCCCGTCGAGATGCTCCATCACATAGAAATCGCGTCCGAGCGGATTGTCCTCCTCCACCAGCAGGATCATCCGGGGGACCGGCACGGCGGTGTCCGACAGGGCCTGCATCACGCGGAATTCGCGATCGATCATATGCGCCTTGGGCAGCAGGCGACCGGGCGGCTTGGCCCGAAGAACAAGGGGTCCGGCAGGGCTTTCGATGGCCCAGGTCGGGTTGGATTGCCCCGTCCCGAAGCGGCGCGCGCCGGTCAGCCGGGGCTGGCCGGGAAGGCGCACGGAAAGCCAGGTCAGAAGTTCGGGGGTCACATCATCCATGGCAAGCAGGGTTGCGCGTCGCGCGGCCTGTGACAAGATCAACCTCAGCCGGAGGAGGCGATATGGATCTTGGACTGACAGAGCACGGGCGCGGGTTGCGGGACGCGGTGGCCGAGATGGTCAGGACGCGGATCGCGCCGCTGGATGCGGAATTCCACACCGAGACGGGCAGGACCGGAAACCGGTGGGAGCATACGCCGCGCCAGACGGAGATCCTGAAGACACTGAAGGACGGGGCGCGGGCGGCGGGGCTGTGGAACCTTTGGCAGACGCATCTGGCCGGGGGAGGGTCGGGCATCACCACCGTCGACTATGCCTGGATCGCCGAGGAGATGGGCAAAAGCTGGCTCGCCCCCGAGGTGTTCAACTGCAATGCGCCGGACACGGGCAACATGGAAGTCTTTCTGCGCTACGGAACGGACGCCATGAAAACCCAATGGCTGGAGCCGCTTATGGCCGGGGAGCTCCGGTCGGCATACCTGATGACGGAACCGGATGTGGCGTCTTCGGATGCGTCCAACATCGCGATGCGGTGTGTGCGGGACGGGGACGAGTGGGTTCTGAACGGCGAGAAATGGTGGTCCACGGGGGCGGGCGATCCGCGCTGTGCCGTCCACATTGTCATGTGCCTGACCGACCCAGACGCGCCCCGGCACCAGCGGCATTCCATGGTCGTCGTGCCGCGCGCCACGCCGGGGATCGAGGTGCTGCGCGGGATGCAGGTGTTCGGCGACGACGAGGCCCCGCACGGGCATATGCACATCCGCTACACCGATGTGCGGGTGCCGTCCGAGGCGATGCTTCTGGGCCCCGGGCGCGGGTTCGAGATCGCCCAGGGGCGACTTGGGCCGGGGCGTATCCACCACTGCATGCGCGCCGTCGGCATGGCCGAGAAGTGTCTGACATTGCTGGCGGAACGCGGGGTTGCGCGGCAGGCCTTCGGCGGTGACCTGCTTTCGCTTGGCGGCAACATGGACAAGCTGGCCGAGGCGCGGATTGCGCTGGATGCGGCGCGGCTGATGTGCCTGCGGGCGGCCTGGGAGATGGACCGGGCGGAAGCAGAGACGGGAACGATGACACGGGCCGCGCCCTTCATCAGCCAGGCCAAGGTGATGGTGCCGCGCGTGGCCTTGCAGGTCTGCGACGAGGCCATCCAGATGCACGGCGGTGCGGGCGTGTCGCAGGACACCGATCTTGCGCGCACCTGGGCGCATCTGCGCACGTTGCGCCTGGTCGACGGACCGGACTCGGTGCATCTGCGGACCGTTGCGCGGGCAGAGCTTCGGGCGCGCGCACTGCACTGATTTCAGGGCGGTTTTTGGGGGGCACCCCCGGTACACCCGGCGTACACCCCCTGTACATACAGCTGTACACCCCCTGCGCCCGCCGAGGACATTTCGCGCAACGGCGCGATGTTCGGGGCGACGCGCGCGCGGGACGGGCGGCGGGGGCCAGCCCCCGCACCCCCGGAGTATTTGGAAAGCAGAGAAAGGACGCCCACGTTCGGGTGGCACCGGGGGTCGCCGGTCGACGCGGCATCAACACTTGCCCGGACCGCGCGGTGATGGGCCCTGCTGTCTTGTCATGGAAACGGGGCGCATCCAGGATGCGTCGGCGTCCGGTACGAGTACGTTCGACGCGCTCATGACGCGGATCTGGTAGGAGGCTTCGGATGCCCCCCCTGCCCCTCGCGACATCGGCGTGGGGGCCAGACGCCTGGCGCAGGTCGGCCTTCGAGGCGTGTTTTGTCCGGCGATGGGCTGACATCACGAACGCCGGACTCCGTGCCGGTTCCAAGCCGGATGGAACCTGCCGCAGTTTCCATGGCAAAGACGGGAACCTCGCGTCAGTGTGACGGGTTTGGCGTGTGTACAAGCACGGAGGATAAGACGATGGCCAGCTATGATGTGGGCGACAAGGTGAAGTGGGATTGGGGTGACGGCACAGCCGAGGGCAAGGTCGAGAAGACCTATACCCGCAGCGTGACCCGTAAGCTTCAGGGGTCGGAGGTGACGCGGAACGGGTCGGAGGATGACCCGGCACTTTATATCGAGCAGGAGGACGGCGACGGGGTGCTGAAGCTCGCGTCGGAGGTGCAGAAGGCCTGAGCGCCACATTGACGCCACGGCCTTGCGTCATACCCCGTGCCGTTCGCAGGATGGATGGCACGACAGGAGGGCCCGATGGCGGCGCGGCAATTCGACGGGGAACGGCTCGATCTGTCGACCCTCGGGCATGTGACGGAGCTGAGCGTCAACACGATCCGCAAGGCCGACCTGAAGCGGCTTCGCGGGCTGGACGCTTTGCCGCTGGAAGCGCTGGCGCTTCGGTGGTTGTCGGCGTCTGACCTGACGGTGGTGCCGATGCCGCCCGGATTGCGGGCGTTGCGGCTGTGGCATTCGTCGAAGGTGAAGACGCTGGACGGGATCGAACAGGCGCCGGGCCTGATGGCGTTGGACCTGCGGGAGTTGGGGCAGCCGTTGGACCTGTTGGCGGTGGCCGGTCTGAGGGATTTGCGACGTCTGAGCGTGCAGGGCGGATACGGCGCGGGGCAGCGGATCGTGAGCCTGGCGCCGCTGAGCGGGTTGCCGATCGAGGATCTGACCCTGATGGCGGTGGACGGTGCGGATCTGGACCTCGGGCCGGTCACGCGGATGCGGGCGCTGCGCAAGCTGACCCTGACCGGCACGAAGCTGGACCCGGCGGGGATGGCGGCGATCAAGGCGGCGCATGCGTGGTTTGAACTCGACGCCTGAGGGCATTCGGGTCAGCGGGCCCTTAGGGTCTGGCGAATGTATTTCGCGGCGGAGCGGAAGTGGCTGGGGCCCGCCGCTTCGGCCCATCTGCCCGGGGTCCAGGCATTGTTCGCCCCTTTCATCGGGCCGCCGTAGAGATCGGGGTCGGAGTGGCTTTCGATGAAGGTCAGAAGGGTTTGGACGCGGTCGCGGAAGGTCGCGACGGCCTCGGGCCAGTCAAGATTGGCCTGACGTTTCCGCAGCTCCGCATTGTAGCGTTTCAGGTCGTTCCATCTGTACCCCTCGGCCGGGAAATGCACCGTCTTTCCGGCGAGGCCGTCGGCATACCATCCCAGAAACAGGTCGATCCAATGGGCCCTGTGGGCGATCACGTCCTTGATGGAGGTGTCCTCATCGCGCTTGGCCAGTGCCGTGGTCGCGTCGATCCCGTCGATCAGCCTGTCGAGCTTGGCATATTCCTTGCGGATCACGTCAAGCAGTTCGGTTTTGGTCGTGGCGGCCATGCATCCTCCGTCGGCTTTTGCAACGACGATAGGGGAAGCGGGCAGGTGCCGCCTTGCGTTCGGTCAATTCAAGGGGCGGATGTCCCCGGCGCGATGCCGGGGACGGAAGGTCAGCCGTAATGCGTGACCGGCGTGCCGGCCAGCGCGCTGATGTTCAGAAGGCCGCGCGCGGTGATGGAGGGCGTCACGATATGGGCCTTGTTGCCCATGCCCATCAGGATCGGACCGACTTCGAGACCGCCTGCCCGCGCCTTCAGGATGTTGCGCGTGGCCCCCGCCGCATCGGTCGAGGCGAAGACGAGGACGTTGGCCGCCCCCTCCATCCGCGAGTGCGGCAGGAAACGGGCGCGAAGGGTCGGGTCGAGGGCAGCGTCGACGTTCATCTCGCCCTCGTACTGGAAGTCGAGGGTCATGGCATCGAGGCGGGCCATGACGGATCGCATCGTGCGACCGGAGGCGGAATCGAGGTTGCCGAATTGCGACGCGGAACACAGCGCGATGCGCGGCTCCACCCCGAAGCGGCGCACGTGGCGGGCGGCGGCGATCACGGTTTCGGTAAGCTGATCGGGGTTCGGCTGTGCGTGGACATGGGTGTCGGCGATGAAGAGCGGCCCGTCTTCGAGGATCATCAGGCTGAGCGCGCCGACCGGGTGCAGACCGTCCTGGCCCAGAACCTCGGTCACGTAGCGCAGGTGCCAGAGGAACTGACCGAAGGTGCCGCAGATCAGGCTGTCGGCATCGCCGCGCTGCACCATGACGGCGCCGATGGCGGTCGTGTTGGTGCGCATGACGGCGCGGGCCAGATCGGGGGCGACGCCGCGCCGCGCCATGAGGCTGTGATAGGTTTCGTAGTAGTCGCGGTAGCGGGGGTCGGATTCGGGGTTCACGATCTCCACGTTGCGGCCCGGTTCGATGGTCAGGCCCGCGCGGGCGGCGCGGGTGGCGATGACGTCGGGGCGACCGATGAGGATGGGGATGTCGGTCGTCTCCTCCATGATGGCCTGGGCGGCGCGCAGCACCCTCTCATCCTCGCCCTCGGCAAAGACGATGCGGCGTTCGACTTGGGCCGCGGCGGAAAAGACCGGGCGCATGATCATGGAGGATTTGAACACGCTGGCGTCGAGCTGCGCCTTGTAGGCCTTCATGTCCGTGATGGGGCGCGTGGCCACGCCCGACTCCATCGCGGCACGGGCCACGGCGCTGGCCACCACACCCATCAGGCGCGGGTCGAAGGGTTTGGGGATCAGGTAGTCGGTGCCGAAGGTCAGCTGTTCGCCCTGATAGGCGGCGGCGGCCTCGGCGGAGGTGGTGGCGCGGGCGAGGGCCGCGATGCCTTCGACGCAGCCGACCTTCATCGCCTCGTTGATCTCGGTCGCGCCGACGTCGAGCGCGCCGCGGAAGATGAAGGGAAAGCACAGGACGTTGTTGACCTGGTTGGGATGGTCGCTGCGGCCCGTGGCGATGATGGCGTCGGGGGCCGTGGACTTGGCGAGGTCGTAAGCGATTTCGGGGTTGGGGTTGGCCAGCGCAAAGATGATGGGCTTGGCAGCCATTCTTGCCACCATCTCGGGCTTGAGGACGCCGGGGCCGGAGAGGCCGAGGAACAGGTCGGCCCCGTCGATCACGTCGGCCAGGGTGCGCGGGCCGCCGGGTTGGGCGTAGTCGGCCTTTTGCGGGGTCATGTCCTCGGTGCGGCCTTCGTGGACGAGGCCGTGCAGGTCGCAGAGATAGACGTTCTCGCGCTTGACCCCGAGGGTGAGCAGCATGTTGAGGCAGGCGATGCCCGCCGCGCCGCCGCCGGTGGAGACGACCTTGATGTCCTCCCACTTGCGGCCGGTGAGCCGGAGCGCATTGAGGGCGGCGGCCCCGACCACGATGGCGGTGCCGTGCTGATCGTCGTGGAAGACGGGGATGTTCATCCGCTCGCGGCAGAGTTTTTCGACCACAAAGCAGTCGGGGGCCTTGATATCCTCGAGGTTGATGGCTCCGAAGGTCGGCTCCAGCGCGCAGACGATATCGGCCAGGCGCTCGGGGTCAGCCTCGTTCAGTTCGATGTCGAAGCAGTCGATGCCTGCGAATTTCTTGAAGAGGACGGCCTTGCCCTCCATCACCGGCTTGGAGGCCAGCGCGCCGATGTTGCCGAGGCCCAGAACGGCGGTGCCATTGGTGACCACCGCCACCAGGTTGCCGCGCGCGGTGTAGTCGCGGGCGGCGTCGGCGTTGTCGCGGATGGCGATGGAGGCCTCGGCCACGCCCGGCGAATAGGCCAACGCCAGGTCGCGCCCGTTGGCGAGGGGCTTGGTCGCCCGGATCTCCAGCTTGCCGGGGCGCGGATGGCGGTGGTAGTCGAGCGCGGCCTTGCGCAGGACGGCCTGAGGATCATCGGACGGGGGGGTGCTCATGTCGGTCTCCGGCGGGCATTTCCGCGATTGTTTAACATTAAACGAATTTCGACCGCCAGAGCGTGTTTGATCTTTGCCTGCGACCGTGCTGAGCTTTGATGACATGGGGCACAGCATGACACCAAGCGCCGAAACCATCCTGCCCGCGCCCGATTTCGGGGCGGAGCTGGCCTTCTGGACGAAACGGGGCTTTCGGCTGGACGCGATCTGGCCCGCCGACGATCCGGAGGTCGCGCGGCTGAGCGGGATGGGCCTGCGGCTGCGGCTGGAGCGGGCGGCCGAGGGGCCGGTGACGCTGCGCCTTGAGGGCGACGGGACGAAGGAGGTCAGCCCGGCGGGCAATGCGGTGATCTTCGGGCCCGGCGTGCCGTCGGGGGCGATGCCGAAGGTGCAGCAGGGGTTCGGGTTACGGCGTTTGGCCGAGGGCGCGCCCTGGATCATCGGACGGGCGGGGATGCAGTACCGCGATCTTGTGCCCGATCGTCTGGGCGGCGCGATCATCGCCAGCCATATCCGCATTCCCGACGGCGGGCCGGTGCCGGACATGGTGCATTTCCACACCATCGGGTTCCAGTTGATCCATTGCTACAAGGGGTGGGTCGATCTGGTCTACGAGGATCAGGGGCCGCCGTTTCGCCTGATCGCCGGGTCCTGCGTGATCCAGCCGCCCGAGATCCGGCACCGGGTTCTGTTCGCGTCCGACAATATCGAGGTGATCGAGATCGGGGTGCCTGCCGTCCATGTCACTACCATCGATCACGAGATGGAATTGCCGAACGACACCGTGAACCCCGAGCGCCGGTTTCAGGGCCAGACCTTCGTCCACCACCGGCCCGAGGAGGCCACCTGGGGCCCGGCGGCGCAGGCGGGCTTTACCTGTCGGGACACGACGATTGCCGCCCATACCGGCGATGTGGCGGGGGTTCGCGTTCTGCGCCCGGACAGTAGGCCCACGGCCGCGTTCCGGCACGATGCGGAGATCCATTTCACCTTTGTGCTGTCGGGCGAGATGACCCTGACCGTCGGGGGCGCGACGCATGCGGTCGCGACGGCGGACGCCTTCGTCACGCCACCGGGCGAGGACGTGATCTATGAGGCGTGTTCGGACGATCTGGAGCTGCTGGAGGTCACCCTGCCCGGCTCCCCGACGCTGTCCGCGCCCTAGGAGGCCTCGGCAGCCAGTTCGGCGGTGCGCAACTCGGGCGGGATCAATTCATGCAGCGGCGTGGTCAGGCGACGGCTTTCGGCGATGCAGAGCATGATCTGCGTGCGCGTCAGGGCCATGCCCTCGATCCGGCGGAAATCCTTGGGGTGGGTCACATAATAGCCGACCGCGGCGATCACGTCCTGATCGGACAGGGTCAGCGCGTCTTGCAGATACCAGGCCGTGACCTCGGATTCGGCGACATCCAGAAGCGCCGCATGATCGGCCGCCCAACCGTCGGGGCAGATCGAAGCGTCGAAACCTGCCTGGCTGACCGCTTCGCGCAGCGCGTCTTCGGTGGTGATCACCGGAGCCAGCGTTGCCTGAGCCACCATCACGCCAAGGGCGAGGGACATTCCACTAAGACCAAGGATCATACACACCGTCTCCAGTCTGCTCGCTCCGGACATATCCGCAGCGAACCGGACCAGCGCACGACGCCAGAGAGACGTCCGGCGCGACGGTGTTGAAGGCTGCAGTATGGCGGAACTCCGGTAACATAGTGACGGGTTTAAAGCGGATTATGGACATCAATATGGCCAGACTCCCGGCGGACGTCCACGATTCGACACCTGTTTTGGCCGGAAGAAACGGATCGTTTCGCGATCGGGGCGAATTGCACTGGTTCTCGAGGATGCAGAGGTGCGAGATGCCGCCATGTCGCTCTGGATATTCGCCACACTTTTCGCCGCCTCGGTTCAGGCCCTGCGCTTCCTGCTGCAAAAGCGTCTTGCCGTGGGCGGTCTGTCCCCCGTGGCGGCCACATTCGCGCGCTTCGTCTATGCCCCGCCCGCCATCGCGCTTGGTCTGGCGGTCTGGATGGGGGTCAGCGGCACGGCCCTGCCCGCCATCGGCGCGGAGTTCTGGCCTTTCGCGGTGGCCGGCGGCGTCGCCCAGATCCTGGCGACGATTTGTGTCGTGGCGCTGTTCGCCTATCGCAACTTCGCCGTGGGCATCGCGTTTTCCAAGGTGACGGTCCTGCTCACGGTGGCCACGGGCTTCATCGTCCTGGGCGAGACGGTGACCCTGCTGGACCTTGTGGCCATGGGCGTGGGGTTGGTCGGCGTGCTGATCCTGTCGGTGCCGGCACAGGGCGGCTGGCAAGTTCTGAACCGCGGATCGGCCCTGGGCCTCGCTTCGGGGGTGTTCTTTTCGATCTCGGCCGTGGGGTATCGCGGCGCGTCCCTGACCGTCGACAGCGAGGCGGCGCTGGTGCGCGCGGCGGTGACGTTGTGCCTTGTGACGCTGTTCCAGACGGCGATCCTGGCGGCTTGGATGCTGTGGCGGGACCGCGCCGGACTGGTCGCGGTATTCCGGCGGTGGCGGGCGACATCGCTGGTCGGGGCCACGTCGATGGCGGGGTCGATGGGGTGGTTCACGGCCTACACGCTCCAGACGGCGGCCTATGTGAACGCCGTGGGTCAGGTGGAATTGGTCCTGTCGATCCTGATTTCGTGGTTCGTGTTGGGCGAACGACAATCGCGCCGCGAGATCGGTGGCATCTGTCTGGTCAGTGTCAGCGTGATCGCCCTGATCCTGCTGCGCGCCTAGAGGCGGTGAAAGACCGAGGTTTCGCCCGAATTGTCGAAGAACGGCACGCCGGGGGTTTCCTGACCTTCGGCGATCGCCTGCACTTCGGCCAGCACGACCTCGGTGATGAACGGCATGTCAAGGGCGCGGGCCTGGTGCAGGGGCACCCAGTGCAGGTGGCTCAGCTCATCCTCGGCGGCGCTGAAATCGTCGGGGTCACCCAAAAGCGCCTCGGCCGGGGCCAGCAGGAAGCGCGCGTCGAAGCGGCGGGGCCGCGCGGGCGGGGTGATGGCACGGAAGACGAAGCGCAAAGGCGTGGGATCGGGGCAAAGGCCGTCGAACCCGGGCCAGGGGCAGCCGGTGCCGGGGGCGGCGATGATCTGCCCCGTCTCTTCGGCCAGCTCCCGAAGGGCGGCGGCGGCGAGGGCTTCGGGCGGGCGGCTGGACCGGGCGCTCAGCCCCGCGTGGAGCGCGTCCGACAGGGGTGCGGCAAGGCGGACCATCGCGTCGCCCGCATCGACCGCGCCGCCCGGAAAGACGTATTTCGACGGCATGAAGGCGGCTTTGGCCCCGCGTTGTCCCATCAGGACGGACGGCCCCTCGGCCCCGTCGCGCCGCAGCACGACGACCGTGGCCGCGTCGCGCACCGACGGGGCGGCGTCAGTCAACCGCGGCGTCCCCATGGCCGAAGCCATGCATCCGCGCGGCCCATTGGACCCCCACGATCATCCCCTTGAAGCGCGGCAGGAACCACAGCGACAGGACGGTTGCCGCCCCCATGAAGATCACCATGAAGGCAAGCGGCGACGGCTCGTAGGCGGTGTAATAGAACAGCATGGCCGGGCCGATGATGTGTCCGACCACCAGCAGCGTCAGATAGGGCGGCCCGTCGTCAGCGCGGTGATGGTGCAACGCCTCGCCACAGGTATCGCAGTGATCGCGCACCTTGAGATAGTTGCGCAGCATCGCGCCCTCGCCGCAGTTCGGACATTTGCAGCGCAGGCCGCGCCAGATGGCGGTGCGCATTTCGCGGTCATCGGTCTGGGACATGGCGGGTTCCTTCTTACCCCCTTCATCTAGGCTGAACGGGGTCGCGCGGAAAGGGGGGCGCGGCGGTTGCAAAAAAGTTGCGACGGAATGTCCGGCCCCATCCGTGGGAGAGGGGAGCGCATCGCAAAGGGCGATGGCGCATCAGACCATAATGGAGTTCCCATGAAGAAGATCGCAATCCTCGCGCTTGCCATTGCGGCCGGCGCCTCCCTGTCGACGATGGCCGAAGCCCGCGACGGTGGCCACGGGCGGGGCGAACATCCCGCCTTCGAAGAGATCGACGCCAATGGCGACGGTGCGGTGACCCGTGAGGAAATCACAGCGTTTCGCACCACCCGGGGCGCGGCGCGCTTTGAGGCGGCGGATACGGACGGCAACGGCAGCCTGAGCGCAGCCGAGCTGACCGCAGCCGCCCAGGGACGCACCGAAAGCCGTGTGACGCGGATGCTGGAGCGTCTGGATACGGACGGCGACGGTGCGCTGAGCCAGGCCGAGATGGAGGCCGCACGCGAAGGCCGCGGGCAGCGCGGCGACCGGCAGGGGCGCGGCGGCGGGTTCGAGCGCATGTTCGAGCGCGCCGACGCCGACGACAGCGGCAGCCTGAGCGCCGAGGAATGGGCGCAACTGGGCCAGCATCGGGGTGGCCCGCGCGGCCGCAACTGAGCATGATGACTTCGGGGGCGGCGCGGTCGCCCCCGACCACGACGCGCTGCGGAGACCTGATGACCGACACCCGCCAGACCGATGCAGCGCTTCTGACCCTTGCCGGTCAGGGGGACGCGGCCGCCGCGGCGGCGCTGCTGGATCGGCTGGGGCCCCGGCTTCTGGCGTTCTGTCGGCGGATGACGGGGGGCGACACGGCGCAGGCCGAGGATATTGTGCAGGAAGCGTTCCTGCGGCTTTGGCAGAAGGCCCCGGAATGGGACGCGGGCGGCGCTGCGCAGATGTCCACCTGGCTGGGGCGCGTGGCGGCCAACCTGGCCATCGACGCGCGACGGCGGTCGGCCCGGATGACGCCGCTCGATGACGACATGCCGCTGGCCGACGATGCGCCCTCGGCCGTGGCGCGGCTGATCCGGGCGGAGGGGCTGACGGCGTTGGACGCCGCATTGGCCCAGTTGCCCGAGCGGCAGCGGCAGGCCTTGGTGCTGCGCCATATCGAGGGCTACTCGAACCCGGACATTGCGGCCATGATGGGCTGTGGTGTCGAAGCCGTCGAAAGCCTGACGGCGCGGGGAAAACGACATCTGGCGGCGTTGCTGGCGCCGCTGAAACCGGAGTGAGATCGATGCAAGACCCGACCGACACCGACGATCTGGACGCCCTGCTGACGGCGGCGCGCGGCGATGACGCGCCCCTGCCCCAAGGGTTGCGAGCCCGTGTTCTGGCCGATCATGCGCGGGTGACCGCGCCCGTCCGGCCCGTCGGTGGCTTCGGTTTGCGCGGCTGGCTTGCGGGGATCGTCGGTGTGCCCGGCGCTGCGGTTCTGGGGCTGTGGCTGGGTCTGGCGCAGCCCGATCTGTTCTATGGCATCCTGCCGGACGGCGGGGTGGTGGATGGCGGGCTGGCCGAGGAGGAGACGGTCCTTCTCGAAGACCTGTTCGGCACGGACTGGACGCAAGGAGACACCCTATGACGCCGCCCCCCACCCCCAAGGACCGGCCCCGGCGCAACTGGACCCGGTGGGCGCTGATCGCGTCACTGCTGGTCAATGTCCTGATCGCCGGTCTGGTCGTCGGCGCGCTCAGCCAGGGTCGGCCCGAGACGCGCGGCGGCAACGGCAGTGATTTTCGCGGCCCGCCCGAAATCGCGGCCCTGATCCGGGGTCTGGACCGACCGCAGCGCCGCGCCCTTCTGGAGGCGATGCGCGATGTTCCGGGTCTGCGCGAAGGCCGGGGGCGAATGGGGCGGGTGCAGGCCGAGGTTCTGGACGCGCTGGAGGCCGAGCCGTTCGACAGCGCGGCCCTGGAGGCGGCCCTGTCGGACCGGCGGCAGGTTCAGGACGATCTGGCGCGGGCGGGCATCACGGCCTTTGTCGGTTTCGTGGCCGAGATGTCCCCCGAAGATCGCGCGCGGCTGGCGACGCAAGCCCGCGAGCGGGCAGAACGGCGTTCGCGCCGGGATTGAGTTCAGGCAGAGGGGCCCGCGGCGGAATCGGCGAAACGCACCCGGTTGCGGCCCCCGTCCTTGGCCGCATAAAGCGCGCGGTCGACGCGTTCGAGCAGGTCGCCCGGCGCGCCCGCATCGGGGGTCAGCATGCCGACGCCAAGCGACAACGTCACCGAGAGGGTGGCCCCGTCGCGCGCCGGAATGGGCAATGTCTCGACCGTTTCGCGCAGGCGTTCGGCGACCATGCGGACGTGGTCGAGGTCGGTGTCGGGCAGGACGGCCAGGAATTCCTCGCCGCCGATGCGCGCGACCAGATCCTCGGTCCGCAAGCTGTCCTTCAGGCGCTGCGCAACGCGGGCCAGCACCTGATCCCCAACGGGGTGGCCGTGGGTGTCGTTGACCTTCTTGAAGTGGTCGATGTCCATCAGGACGACCCCGGCGCGGATGCCCTGGGCCTGGCAACGGGTGGCGACCTGGCTGAGGTGATGCAGCGCATAGCGGCGGTTGTGCAGGCCGGTCAGCGGGTCGATGACCGCAAGCTTGAGCCCCGTGTCGAGCGTCGTGCGCATCTGGTCGGCGCGCTTCTTGCGGGCCAGCTGCGTGCGCACGCGCATCGCCAGTTCCTCGGACGCCAGCGGGTGATAGCTGACGTCGGCGGCCCCGAGGTCGAGCGCCGTCGCCGCCCGTTCGCTGTCGCCCTTGGGCAGCAGGATGATGAAGGCCGCATGGCGCGTGGCGGGCCGCGACCGCAGTTCGGACATCAGGCGCAGACCCTCGTTGCGTTGCGCCAGATCCGCCTCGATCAGGAACAGGTCGGGGGCGTCGCGTTCGGTCACGGCAAGGGCGGTATCGCGGCCAAAGACGCGGACCTGTTCGCGAAAGAGCGGGCGCAGGCGGTCGCGCTGCACCGGCACCCAACGCGCGTCGGGGCCGCCCACCAGGGCGATGTTGCCTTCGGTGGCGCGCGCCGAAGCCTGAAAGGGGGCCTGGCCACCGGCCTCGGCGAAGCCGTCCAGACCGCTGCTCTGCGCCATTTCGAGAACGGCACCGCCGCGTTCCCTGAAGTCGCGTTCTTCGGACTGGCTGCGCAGGAGCGAGCGCACCCGGGCCAGCAGGGCCACCTCGTCCACGGGTTTGGACAGGAAGTCGTCGGCCCCGGCCGAAAGCCCCTCCATCCGCGATTGCTTGTCTTCGGAGGCGGTGACCAGGATGACCGGAATCGTCGACGTCGCCGGATCGGCGCGCAACCTGCGGCAGGCTTCGGCGCCGGTCATCGCGGGCATCATCATGTCCATGATGATCAGGTCGATCCCGCCGCTTTTGGCCAGATCGATCGCCTCCTGCCCGCTCGACGCCGGAATGACGTCGTAGCGCGCAGCAGCCAGTTTGACCTTCATCACGATCCGGTTGGTCGCAACGTCGTCAACGATCAGGATTCGGCCAGTCATGGCACAGGTGCTCGCAATGTTTTACCCATCGGTGAGACAAGTTATGCAAATATTAAGTTAACAAAAGGTTTCGAAGACATGCCCCAAGGCCCGCTATGACGCAAGATCACGCTGAAGTTATCGCCCTGGGCGCCCTTGGATGGCTGGCCGAGGCAGACCTCCTCGACACCTTCATGTCCGCGACCGGGGCCGAACGTGATGCCATCCGGGCGGCGGCGGAAAGCCCTGAATTTCTTGGAGCAGTGCTCGATTTCGCGTTGATGGACGACACTTGGGTGCGCGGTATCTGCGACGCGCAGAACCTGTCCTACGATTCGCTGCTGCGGGCCCGGGCGGCCCTGCCCGGCGGAGACCTGCCGCATTGGACCTGAGCCGCCGGGCACAAACTGCCATGTCAAATGACGTAGGCCTCGATCACTCCGCGAACCACCAGACGTCGGGCTGAAATCCGATCCAGTCGCCATAGATGGGCAGATTGTCCGCCGGATAGAGCAGGCGCGCGTCGTGGGCGATCCAGCTGACCGGATTGTGCCAGGTCGGGATGACATAGCGCCCGGCGGTCAGGACACGGTCCAGCGCGCGGACAGCGGCGACATAGTCGTCCTGCGTCTCCGAGTTCAGCATGGCGTCGATCATGGCGGAGATCGCCGGATCGTCCGCGCCCATCAGATTGCGGCTGCCGGGGTTGTCGACACCGTCGGGCCCCCAATAGGCGAACTGCTCGTTTCCGGGGCTGAGCGACAGGCCCCAGGAATACCACGTCATGTCGAAGTCATAGGCGTTGGTGCGTTCGGTATACTGCGCGCTGTCGACGGCGACGGCGCGCGCCTCGATGCCCAGACGCTTGAGCGCCTCCACATAGATGTCGACGATGGACTGCACCTCGGACGATCCGGTCTGGACCAGGATCTCGAAGGTCACGGGGCCGTCGGGGCCGGTCAGAGCGCCGCCCTCGATCGTGTAACCCGCTTCGGCCAGAAGGTCGGTCGCGACGCGGATGCCGCCCCGGTTCGCCTCCCGCCCGTTCGTGACCGGCAGAGCGTAGCCGTCGATCGTCCCCGGGAGAAGGTCGTCCGCCATGGGTGCCAGAAGGTCGGCCACGCGCCCTTCGGCCGCGCCGGGGCGCATGCCCAGGACGGAGTTGTCGTAGTAGGACAGGATGCGCGGTTGTGCGCCCGCGTTGATGACGCCGTTGACGTATTCGAAGTTGAAGGCCTGGATCATCGCCTCGCGGACGCGCCAGTCATCGAAGAATGCGCGCCGGGTGTTCATCACAAGCCCGGTCATCCCGGTGGGCCGCTGGTGGGGGATTTCCGACAGCACCACCTCGCCCGAGGCGACGGCGGGAAAGGCGTAGTTGCGCGCCCAGTTGGCGGCGTTGGTTTCGCGCATGGTGCTGATCTCGCCCGCCTTGAAGGCCTCGAAATGCGCCGCGGCGTCGCCGAAGAATTCCATCCGGATGACGTCGATATTGTTGGTGCCCCGGCGGAACGGCAGGTCGGCACCCCAATAGTCGGCGTCGCGCGTCAGCTCGACGTAGCGGCCGGCGTCGACATCGGTCACCACATAGGGCGCGGTGCTGATGGGCAGGTTGTCGATGCCCGACTTGAAGAAGGCGCTTTCGTCGTCAGCGTATTGCGCGGCCTTCATGATCGGCCGGTAGCCGGTGGTCATCAGCAATTCGCGGTCCGGGGTGTCGATGGTGAAGCGGACCTGGCCTTCGCCCAGATCCTCGACGCTTGTGACCTTGGCGAAGGCGGTGCGATAGCGACCGCTGGCCCCCTCCTGCCCCAGGATGTTCCATGACCAGATGACATCGGCCACGGTGACGGGCGTCCCGTCCGAGAACTGCGCATCGGGGTTGAGGGTATAGGTGATGGCGGTGTTGTCGTCGTTTACCTCGACCTTTTCCGCCAGCAGTCCGTAGAGCGTGAAGGGTTCGTCCCAGCTTCGCCCCAGCAGGCTTTCGTAGGCGAGGAAGCGGAGCTGCCACGGGGTGCTGCCCTGAAGGATGTGCGGGTTGAGGCTGTCGAAGCTGCCGACCTGCCCGTCGACGAAGCGACCGCCGGTCGGCGCGTCGGGGTTCACATAAGGCAGGTGGATGTAATCGGCGGGCTGCGCTGGCGCACCGTAAAGGGCAATGCCATGGCCATCTGCGGACACGCTAGGGGCGAGTGCAGATGTGGCGACAGCTGCGCAAAAGAGTGTTCTGAGAAAGCCGATTCGCGCGAAACGATTGAGTTGCATTGTCTTCTCTGCCCCTAAAGCCCTGTTCACTTTGACCTTTATCTTAACCACTCCCGGGATGCCTGCGAAAGATTTGCTTGGACTCCCTGACGTGAGCGTCTATAACAGGGGCACTGCTCGATAGGTTTCTTGCCTGTATGAAACCTGCCTCAATGACTTAGCGCCGGCCTTGTGTCGGCGTTTTTTTTGGCTTTACCCTAAGGAAACCGGGGTTTTGCCTCATTTTGGCCATAGTCCGGGCACGATCCCGCTGATGCACGAATCTCTGCGCAGGCTTTCGCCGACAGGCCCCGGATTTTGGATGAAAGGCGTCGGCTTGCCCGACCCCGGCGCGGACGCGACGGCAGCGGAGTCGCCCTGGCCCCTTCCCTTCGCACTCGCGGCATCTATGGTCATCCTCAATCGAACATCGAGGAGGCCGACATGGCTCTGACAGGAAAAACCGCAGTCATCACCGGATCGAACTCGGGCATCGGGCTGGGTATCGCGCGCAGCTTCGCCGCCGCCGGGCTCAACGTCGTGCTCAATTCCTATACCGACCGCAAGGAAGACCATGCGCTGGCCGAGGAACTGGCCAAGGCGCACGGGGTCGATGTGCGCTACATCAAGGCCGACCTGGCCAAGGGCGACGAAGCCCGCAACCTGATCGAGGAGGCCGGGGCCTGCGATATCCTGGTCAACAACGCGGGCATCCAGCATGTGGCGGGCATCGACGAATTCCCAACCGCCAAATGGGATGCGATCATCGCGATCAACCTGTCGTCGGCCTTTCACACCACCGCCGCCGCCCTGCCGATGATGCGCAAGGCCGGATGGGGCCGTGTCATCAACATCGCGTCGGCCCACGGATTGCGCGCCTCGCCCTACAAGTCGGCCTATGTCGCGGCCAAGCACGGCATCGTCGGCATGACCAAGGTCGTGGCGCTGGAAACCGCTCAGGAGCCGATCACGGCCAATGCCATCTGCCCGGGCTATGTCCTGACCCCGCTGGTCGAGGAACAGATCCCCGACACGATGAAGAAATACGACATGGACCGGGAAACGGCCATCAAGGAAGTCCTGCTCGACCGTCAGCCGTCCAAGGAATTCGCCACCACCGACCAGTTGGGGGGCACCGCGCTGTTCTTGTGTTCGGACCATGCGGCCCAGATCACCGGCACCACGATCAGCGTCGACGGCGGCTGGACCGCGATGTGAGCGGTCCCGAGGCGGGGCGCGACAAGCTCGAGATCGAGGACAGTTTTCTGGACGGCTCCACCTTTCAGCGGGTCAGCCTGAAGGGCGCGGTCATCTGCGACAGCCACCTGATGGAGGCCGAGGTGCGGGACGTGAACGCCACCGGCACGACGTTCGACGATGTGAACCTGTCGGACGTGCGCTTCCATGACGTGAACCTCAGCGGCGCGTCCATCGACTTCGCCAACCTCAGCGGTCTCGTGCTGACCCGCGTGAATATAACGGGTGCGACGCTGGACGGCATCCTGCTCAGCGACATGGTTGCCGCCTGGGATGCCGCGCAGCAGAAAGACACCCCCTAAGAATGACCCACAAACCCCTCAATCTCGCGCTGCAAGGCGGCGGTGCCCATGGCGCGTTTACCTGGGGTGCGCTCGACGCGATTCTGGCGGACGAGCGGATCGTAATCGCGGGAATTTCCGGCACCTCTGCTGGCGCGCTCAACGGGGCGGCGGTGAAATGCGGGCTGGCCCGGGGATCGCGCAGCCTCGCCATCGAGACGCTGGAGGAGGTCTGGACCCGGATCGGCGCGCTGACCGATGAGCGGATCGCCCCCTGGCTCAACAGCTTTTCGCCCCTCGCCGTCAGTCAGGCGGTCGAGATGTCGCCGCTCTATCAGATGGGCGACATGTTCACGCGCAGCGTCTCGCCCTATCTGACCGGTGGCATGAACGAGAATGCCCTGCGGCGCATCGTCGAGGGGATGAACTTCAAATCCATCTGTTCGGACGACGGTCCAGAATTCCACATCGGTGCCACCAACGTGCGCACCGGCAAGATCAAGCTGTTCACCCGGGGCGCCATCACGGTCGACGCCATCCTCGCGTCCGCCTGCCTGCCGACGATCTTTCCGGCGGTCGAGATCGAGGGGGAGTTCTACTGGGACGGCGGCTATACCGGCAACCCGGCGCTTTTCCCGCTGTTCGATCCCAAATTGCCGCGCGACATCCTGATCGTGAACATCAACCCGCTGGAGCGGCCCGAGGTGCCCGTGACCGCCCGCGACATCCAGAACCGCATCAACGAGATCAGTTTCAACACCTCGCTGCTGCGCGAATTGCGCGCCATCGAATTCGCGCAGCGCCTGATCCGGTCCGGCAAGCTGGAACAGGGGGCGATGAAGGACGTGCTGGTCCACATGATTTCGGACGATGCGCTGATGCGGCAATTGTCGGTCGCCACCAAGTCGGTGCCCAATCCGGTGGTGATCCACCAGCTGCGTGCGGCGGGCCATGCGGCGGCGACGGCCTTCCTCGACCGCGATTTCGACGCCATCGGCGAGACGAGCAGCGTCAACCTGACCGAGATGTTCGCCTGACGGGCGGCGCGGGGCGGAACCCGCGACACCGGGCCCGCGTTTATCGCCAGATACATTGACGCAGGAGAGCCATCATGAGCCGCCACCAATTCGCCGAAGACTGGGTTCCGTTCCGCGATCCACTTCTGTCGACCTACCCCGAACTGACCGACGGCGATCTGGCCGAAGCCGACGGGTCCACGGCGGCGCTGGCCCGGACGATCGCTCGCAAGCAAGGCGTCGGCCCCGACGATGCGCAGCGCGACCTGCATGCGTTTCTCGACGGCCCGATGCCCGCCGACGCCTATGCCGACCCGAGCCATGACGATGCCGCCGTTGCCGAAAGCGGGGCCTATATTCCCGAGGGCGAAGATGCTCTGGCCGACGACGCGCGCTTCGGCGATGATGGCAAGGCCGAGAACCCAGTGGGACGCAAGACATGAGAGCATTGATCACGGCGCTGGCGGTGTTGATGGCCCTGCCCGCCGCCGCGCACGACTATCGCTATGATCCGGCGGTCCTTTGGTTTGACGCGCCGAAGACGACCGACGCCGGGGACGCGCGCATCCGCATCGTGTTTCACGGTCAGGAAGGCGCCGCGGCCCTGACTCCGAACCAGTATTGGTTTTATGCCAACGCCTATCGCAACCGGATGATCGAGCTGTCGCGTCACGGCGTTTCGGTCGCGCGGGCAACGCTGCGGGCGCGGCACGATGCGTTTCACGCGACGGCAGCTGCCTATCCCGGAATGCGGGTCGACGGATTCAAGCTGACCGATCTCGACGATCCGCGGCTTACGCCAAGCTGGTGACCCAGAGGATCGTCGCATCCTCGGGCGAGGTGCTGACGACGTTGTGACCCATCGTGGCGTCGTAATAGGCGCTGTCGCCGCGCGCCATGTCGACGGGTTCGTAAAATTCGGTGAACAGACGGATCGTGCCCGTCAAAACCAGCAGGAATTCTTCACCGTCGTGGCGCACCCAGCCGTCGAATTCGTCGAACCGGCGCGCCCGGATCCGTGCGCGGTAGGGCAGCATCGCCTTTTTGGTCAACTGCCCGGCCAGCAGCTCATGTTCATACGTCGTCGTCGCATGGGCCGCGCCCTCGCCCAACCGGGTGATGTCGCGGCGACCCATGATCGCGTCCTTCGAGGGCGGGGTGAAAAGCTGCGGCACTCCGATTTCGAGGCCGGTGGCCAGCTTTTTCAGCGCGTCGAAGGTGGGCGACATCTGCCCATTCTCGATCTTGGACAGCGTCGAGCGCGCCAGACCCGCCTGCTGCGCGGCCTGTTCCAGCGTCCAGCCGCGCGATTTGCGCAATTCGCGCACCCGGGAACCGAGGTCCAACGGCTCGGGCTTGACCTGAGAACCGCTTTCGCGGGCCAGGCGGATCAGACTTGGTTCATCGGCTTTGACCATGCTCGCCTTCTAGGGGCGGCCCGTCCCCCCCGGCAAGCGCGATTATTCCGCCCTGGGGCGGCCTAGACGCCTTCCAGAAGCATGATCTGCGCGTCCCCGGCCCCGATGCGAAATTTCCGCGCCGCCTGGTATTCGGGCGAATCGTAGCAGGCCTGCGCGGCCTCCAGGCTCTCGAATTCGATGACGACGTTGCGTGGGCGGCTTTCGCCTTCGAGACCCACAACCGCCCCACCCCGCGCCAGCACCTTGGCCCCATATTTTTCAAACACTTCGGTCGCGCCCTGGGCATAGAGCCCATAAGAGTCCGGCTCTGACACCGTGACATGGGCGATCCAATAGGCCTTGGGCATCGTTCATCTCCTGCCAATTTTTTACCAGTTGATAAAATTTCAGGTCGTGGCACTCTGGTCCAGAGAAATCTTCACCCGGAGTATGACATGACGGAAGCGATGCGCCTGGATGGAATCCGGGCCGGACGGCTGGGAGCCGATGATCTGGCCCGCAATTTCAGCGACTTGCACGAGCCGTTCGACGCCCACGAAGCGATGGTGGCCGCCGACCGCTGCTATTTCTGCCATGACGCGCCCTGCATCACCGCCTGTCCGACCGACATCGATATCCCGATGTTCATTCGTCAGATCCAGACCGGGATGCCGGAAACTGCCGCCAAGACGATCTTCGATCAGAACATCCTGGGCGGCATGTGCGCCCGCGTCTGCCCGACCGAGACGCTGTGCGAAGAGGTCTGCGTGCGCGAGGTGGCCGAGGGTAAGCCGGTCGAGATCGGTCGTCTGCAACGCTTTGCCACCGATGCGATGATGGCGGCGGGCGAGCACCCCTTCACCCGCGCGCCCGAGACCGGCAAATCGGTCGCCGTCGTGGGGGCTGGCCCTGCCGGGTTGGCCTGCGCGCATCGCCTCGCCCTGCATGGGCACAGCGTCACGCTGTTCGATGCGCGTCCCAAGGCCGGCGGGCTGAATGAATACGGCATCGCCGCCTACAAGACGCCCGGCGGCTATGCCCAGGCCGAGGTCGACTGGCTGCTCAAGATCGGCGGCATCACGGTCGAGACGGGGCGCGCCCTGCGCGACAGCTTGGCGCTCGATCAGCTGCGTGCCGACCATGACGCTGTTTTCCTGGGCATCGGCCTCGGCGGTGTCGGGGCGCTCGGCCTTGCGGGCGAGGATCTGGCCGGGACGGCCAATGCCGTCGATTTCATCGCCACCCTGCGCCAGCAGGACGATCTGACCCAACTGCCCATCGGTCGGCACGTCGTCGTCATCGGGGGCGGCATGACCGCCGTGGACGCCGCCGTGCAGTCGAAGCTTCTGGGGGCCGAGACGGTGACCATCGCCTATCGCCGTGGCCGCGACCGGATGCCCGCCAGCCGCTACGAGCAGGACCTGGCCGCCAGCCACGGCGTGCGCCTGATGTTCGGCGTCATCCCCCATGCGATCCACGGCGACGACCGCTTGCGCGAGGTGGAGCTGGCCTATGTCGGCGACGACATGGCCCCCACGGGCGAGACGCTGCGCCTGCCCGCTGACCAACTGTTCCGCGCCATCGGCCAGAAGCTGATCGCGGTCGAGGGGCTGGCGACCGAACGGGGCAAGATCGCCGTGACAGGGGCGGGCCGCACGTCGCTGCCTGGCGTCTGGGCCGGGGGTGATTGTGCTGCGGGCGGCGAGGATCTGACCGTGACGGCGGTTGCCGAGGGGCGCGACGCCGCCGAAGACATCCACGCAGCACTGTCGGCGTGAGGCGGGCGGGTCTTCTGGCGGGTGCGGCCCTGGCCCTTGGGCCCGGATTGGCCCAGGCGCAGAGCGCCTTCGACGGGGTGTGGTGTGACGCCGCAGCCGGCGAGGCCATGTACCTGCGGGACGGCACGCTCGGCTTCAATGAACACACGGTCTGCGAGACCGATCCGGCCCTGAATATCGGGCAGGCCACCCCCTGGCGCGGGATCGTCGATTGCCGGAACGTCTATGTCATCGAGTTCCGCGACGACGGCACCTTCGACACAGTCGAGATGCCGACCCCCTCGGTGAGCCTGCGGATCGCGGCGCGGGGGATCGACCGGCTGGCCGTATCCGTTGACGAAGGCCCGCCAAACCTCTTTGTGCGGTGCGATGAATGACCGAGTATCCGCCGATCCCGCCCCGCCCCGGAGCCCCCGATGCAAGCCTTTGCCGACGCCGTCCTGTCCTTCCTGTCGGCCAACCCGAACTGGCTGATCCTGATCGCCTTCGCCATGGGATTTGCCGAGACGATGGTCGTCATCGCGATCTTCGTGCCCGCGACGGTGGTCCTTGTCGGGATGGGCGCGCTGGTGTCCACGGGCGAGATCCCGTTCTGGCCGCTGTTCGTCGGCGCGACCTTCGGGGCGATCGGCGGCTCGACCACGGCCTGGTGGCTGGGCTGGCGGTTTCACGAACCGGTGCTGGCCTCCAGACCGTTCCGCAATCGCCAGAAGGAACTGGACCGCGCCCGGCGTGCCCTGCGCAAATGGGGTCTCTGGGCCGTCTTCGTGGGACACTTCCTGGCGCCCTTGCGTGGCCCGGTGTTCCTTCTGGTCGGGGCGGCGGCAATGCCGATCCGACGCTTTCTGCCGGTCACCGCCGCCGGGTCCGTCATCTGGGCCTATGTGACGCCCAAGCTGGGCGAGCTGGGCGGGCGACTGGCGGCCTGGCTTTTCTGACGCGGGCAAAGCCTGCACCGTTCCCCTTCTTCACCTTCGGAGGACCTCATGGCTGACCTGACTTCCACGTTCGTAGGCATCAAATCGCCCAATCCCTTTTGGCTCGCCTCGGCGCCGCCGACCGACAAGGAATACAACGTCCGCCGTGCCTTCAAGGCCGGGTGGGGCGGCGTGGTCTGGAAGACGCTCGGGGCCGAAGGGCCGCCCGTCGTCAACGTGAACGGGCCCCGATATGGCGCGATCTATGGGGCGGACCGCCGCCTTCTGGGCCTCAACAACATCGAGCTGATCACCGACCGGCCGCTCCAGACCAATCTGGACGAGATCAAGTCCGTCAAGCGCGACTTCCCCGACCGCGCCATGGTGGTGTCGATCATGGTCCCCTGCGAGGAAGACGCCTGGCGCGCGATCCTGCCCCGGGTCGAGGAGACCGGTGCCGACGGGATCGAGCTGAACTTCGGCTGCCCACACGGCATGTCCGAGCGCGGTATGGGTGCCGCCGTGGGCCAGGTGCCCGAATACATCGAGATGGTCACCCGCTGGTGCAAGCAATACACCCGCATGCCCGTCATCGTGAAGCTGACCCCCAACATCACCGACGTGCGCAAGCCTGCGGCGGCGGCGAAACGTGGGGGCGCGGATGCCGTCAGCCTGATCAACACGATCAACTCGATCACATCGGTCAACCTCGACACGATGTCGCCCGAACCCTCCATTGACGGCAAGGGCAGCCACGGCGGCTATTGCGGCCCGGCGGTCAAGCCCATTGCCCTGTCGATGGTGAGCGAAATCGCCCGCGACCCGGAAACCCACGGGATGCCCATCAGCGGGATCGGCGGGGTCACCACCTGGCGCGATGCGGCCGAATTCATGTCGCTCGGCGCGGGCAACGTGCAGGTCTGCACCGCCGTGATGACCTATGGCTTCAAGATCGTGGACGAGATGACGGCGGGCCTGAGCCGCTGGATGGACGAGAAGGGCTATCGCAGCGTCGACGAGGTCGTGGGCCGCGCCGTGCCCAATGTGACCGACTGGCAGTATCTGAACCTCAACTATGTCGCCAAGGCACGGATCAGCCAGGATGACTGCATCAAATGCGGGCGCTGCTATGCCGCCTGCGAGGACACGTCGCATCAGGCGATCAGCATGTCCGCCGACCGCACCTTCGAGGTAATCGACGCGGAATGCGTCGCCTGCAACCTCTGCGTCGATGTCTGCCCGGTCGAGAACTGCATCACGATGGAGCGCCTGGCCCCCGGCACGGTCGACGCGCGCACCGGCAAGGTGGTCGAGGCGGAGCCCGCCGACTGGACGACGCACCCCAACAACCCGGGCGCAGTCGCGGCGGAGTGATCCGTCGGGACCTGGATGCCCCGGAAAGACGCAGGAGAGACCGCATGACACGTCTGACCCACGCCCTTGCCGTCGCGCTCGGTCTTCTTTTCGGCGCCGGCGCCGAAGCGCGGGCGGCGGGCTTTACCAGCCCGAGCGGGAACATCCTGTGCTATCTCGACGTGCTGTCCGATCTGCCGTTCGATGAAATGCCTCTCGTCTGTCTGGTGTTCGAGGCGGAGTGGGACCTGCCCCCGGACTATGGCGACGATGACCCGACCTGCGACTTCGACCGCACGCGCACCATCTTGCTACGCCCCGGTCAACCCGCCACGGCACGGTGGACCTGTCACGGCGACGTCTTCTGGCCCGCACCCCTGGGGGCAATCAGCTATGGCTCGGAATGGTCGTTGGCCGACTACACCTGCGCCATGGCGACCGACGGCGTCCGGTGCGGCAACAGCGCGGGGAACGGGTTCCAGGTTCGCCGTTCGTCCGTGACGTTGAACTAGACCGCGGACCCTCGGACGGGTCGCGGCATGGCAGGGCGCCCTAGAGGATGTTCTGCTGACCGACCTCGACCACCCGGTCAGCGGGCAGGTGGAAGTATTCGAACGCGCTGGAGGAAGCCGCCGTCAGCGTCCGATACAGCCGCTTTTGCAACAGGGGCCAGCCGTCCCGCCCACCCACGCGAAAACTGCGACGGCTCAGAAAGAACGAGGTCGCCATGATGTCGAAGGGCACCACGGCCCGGATCGCCCGCGGCACGTTCGGATCGTCCATGTAGCCGAAAGTCAGGCGGATCCGGGTGAAGTTTTCGTCCAGCGGCGTGACCACCGCCCGCTCCGCTTCGTCCACCGTCGGACGGTTCGCGATCCGCACCGACACGACGAGGTTCTGGGCGTGGAGCGTCTGGTTGTGCTTGAGGTTGTGGGCCAGCGCCGAGGGGGTGGCGACCGGGTCCTGGCTCAGGAAGACTGCGGTTCCGGGCGCACGGGCGAGGCGGTCTGATCCGGCGAGGGATCGCGCCAGCACCTCCAGAGGGACAGCCCTTTCGCGGGCACGGGTCTCTACCGCCGCCGTGCCGCGCACCCATGTCCACATCACGATCGCCAGCACGGCGGCCACCGTGATCGGCAGGTATCCTCCGTTTGCGAATTTGGTCAGGTTCGCGCTGAACAGCGCCCCCTCGATCAGCAGAAGCGGGATCACCACCAGCGCGATCAACCCGGGCGACCAGCCCCAGACCTTGCGGAACACGAAAGCGGCCAGAAAGGTCGTCACGATCATCTCGCCTGTGACAGCGATGCCATAGGCGGTGGCCAGATTGGCAGAAGACCGGAACGTCATCACCAGCATTACGACCGTCACCAGAAGGATGCCGTTGATCTGCGGCAGGTAGACCTGACCTTCCTGCGTCGTCGAGGTGTGCAGAACCGTCAGGCGCGGCAGCAGGCCCAGTTGCACGGCCTGCCGCGCCACCGAGAACGCGCCGGTGATGACCGCCTGACTGGCGATGACCGTAGCCAGCGTGGCCATGGCGACAAGCAGCGGCAGGAACGTCTCGGACGCCATCAGAAAGAACGGGTCACGCGCCGTTTCGGGATGCGCGATGACCAGCGCGCCCTGCCCCAGATAGGCGAGTGCCAGGCAGGGGAACACCAGTCCGAACCAGGCCATCCGGATCGGTTCGCGCCCGAAATGGCCCATGTCGGCATAGAGCGCCTCGGCCCCCGTGATCGCCAGGAAAACCGCCGCCAGCACCGGCAGCGCGGTGGTGCCGTGCAACACCAGATAACCGATGCCATGGATCGGGTTGAAGGCCGCCAGAATGCGCGGCGCGTCCATGATGTGCCACAGGCCCATGCCGCCCATGGTCAGGAACCAGACCAGCATGACCGGCCCGAAGAACCGCGATATGCGGCCCGTGCCCCGGCTTTGAACCCAGAACAGGGCGAAGAGGATCGCGATGGTCGCCGGGACGACATAGGGTTCGACGGCCGGCGCGATCAGCACCGCGCCCTCGACCGCCGAGAGGACCGAAATCGCGGGCGTTATCATCGCGTCCCCGAAGAACAGCGCGGTCCCCACGATCCCGAGGCCCAGAACCGCCATCTTGCGCCCGCCGAAGGCCCGTTGGCAGAGCGCCAGAAGCGACAGGGTGCCGCCCTCGCCCCGGTTGTCGGCGCGCAGGATCAGCAGCACGTATTTCAATGTCGCAATCAGGATCAGCATCCAGAGCAGCAAGGACACGATGCCCGTCACCGCCTCCGGGTCGGGCGCCGCGCCCTCGGCGGCAGCGGCCAGACCTTCGCGCAGCGCATAGAGCGGGGAGGTTCCGATATCCCCGTAGACCACACCGACAGAGCCGAGAGCGAGACCCGCCTTCGCGGCCGGAGCATGGGAATCAGGCGCAGACATGGCAGACGGCCCAGTGGATGACGGCGCAGCAGGTATACCTATTCGCCGCATCCGCAAGCGGTATCGTGCGAACCTGTCGCGACGGGCGTCAGATGGCCACCAAGGGGGTCAGGAGTCGGGTGAAATGCGTAACAAGGTGGCGCTCCGCCTCGGCCCAGGGGTCGCGGACGTCGCCAAGGACGGCGCGGACCTGCACCTCGAAGTCGGCGTAATGCTGCGTCAGCGCCCAGATGGAGAAGATGAGGTGATGGGGATCCGACGGCGCGAGGCGGCCCGTCGCCATCCATCCCGCGATGACCCCGGCCCGGGCATCCACCAGACGGCGCAGGTCGCCCGACAGGTCCGCCCCCATCAAGGGCGCGCCGCGCAGGATCTCGCCCGCGAACAAGCGGCTTTCACGGGGGAAATCCCGCGCGAGATGGAGTTTGCGGCGCACATAGGCGAGAAGTTCCGCCATAGGCTCCCCCTCGGGATCGAGGGCGCGCAGCGGGTCGAGCCAGGCTTTCAGCAGGCGCGCCAGAAGGTCGGTATAAATCGCTTCCTTGGTGGCGAAATAATAGAGGAGGTTGGGCTTCGACAGCCCCGCCGCCTGCGCGATCTCGTCCACGGTGGCACCACGAAATCCCTTGGCCGAGAACACCTCCAGCCCCGCCTCGCGGATGCGCCGACGGCGGTCGCGCTGGATCCGGGTGGGGGCCTCGTCTTTCGCCATGCTCAGTCCTCGGGCGGCGGCGCGACAGGCTGCCGGTTCTATGGGCACATCGCACCCGCCCCCTGCGGCGCGGTCGCAACGGTTGACTGCCGTTGCCCCCGTGTTAGCCTGTCTTTGACCAAGCGGTCAAATCTGCAAGACCACACCCGGGGGGACCATGGCAGCCGCAGGACAGAACTTGTCGATTGATCCCGACCGGCTGTGGGACAGCCTGATGGAGATGGCGAAAATCGGACCCGGTGTGGCGGGTGGCAACAACCGCCAGACCCTGACCGACGCCGACAGCGAGGGCCGCCACCTGTTCCAGAAATGGTGCGAGGCGGCGGGCATGACCATGGGTGTCGATGCCATCGGCAACATGTTCGCCACCCGCCCCGGCACCGACCCCGACGCCCTGCCCGTCTATGTGGGCAGCCACCTCGACACCCAGCCGACGGGCGGCAAATACGACGGCGTTCTGGGCGTCTTGGGCGGGCTGGAACTGATCCGCACGCTCAACGACCTGAACATCAAGACGAAGCACCCGATCTGCGTGACCAACTGGACGAATGAGGAGGGGACGCGCTTTGCCCCCGCCATGCTCGCCTCGGGCGTCTTTGCCGGGGTTCACACCCAGGACTGGGCCGAGGACAAGCGCGACGCCGAGGGCAAGCGGTTCGGTGACGAGCTGGACCGCATCGGCTGGCGCGGCACGGAGGAGGTGGGCGCGCGCAAGATGCACGCCATGTTCGAGCTGCACATCGAACAGGGCCCTATTCTGGAAGCCGAAGGCAAGGATATCGGCGTGGTAACCCACGGTCAGGGCCTGTCCTGGACGCAGGTGACGATCCACGGCAAGGACAGTCACACAGGCTCTACCCCGATGCCGATGCGCAAGAACGCGGGGCTGGCCATGGCGCGCATCCTGGAGAAGGTCGAGGAGATCGCCCTGTCGCACGCGCCCCACGCCGTGGGCGCGGCGGGCCACATCGACGTCTATCCCAATTCCCGCAACGTGATCCCGGGCAAGGTGGTGTTCACGGTCGACTTCCGGTCGCCCACCCTGTCGGTGATCGAGGACATGGAAACACGTCTGCGCAGCGAGGGGCAGGCCATCGCCGATGCCATGGACATGCAGATCGAATTCGAAAAGGTCGGCGGCTTCGATCCCGTCACCTTCGACGAGGGCTGCGTCACGGCGGTGCGATCGGCGGCGGAGCGTCTGGGATATTCCCACATGGACATCATCTCGGGTGCCGGTCACGACGCCTGCTGGATCAACCGCGTGGCGCCAACGGCCATGATCATGTGCCCCTGCGTCGACGGCCTGTCGCACAACGAGGCCGAGGAAATCACCAAGGACTGGGCCAAGGCGGGGGCCGATGTCCTGCTTCATGCGGTTATCGAAACCGCCGGGGTCGTGGCGTGACCGACCCGGTCAGCGCCGCTTCCGACTTGCGCCCGCCCCCCGTCCTGCGGAATGCTGCCGCGAGCGCAGGGGCGGGGCATCATCCGGTCGCCCCGCCCCCTGCGGCAACACAACACGCGAGGTGACCCGATGTTCAGACTGATCCTTCCCCTGTCCATGGTTCTAGCGGGGTGCAATGCCTCGGTCGGACCCGTGGGCGTGTCCATCGGCGGGCCCGAAGCCTCTCCGGCGGTCGCCAACCCGGCCGACTACAAGGAGCTGGACCACAACGTCCCGCGCGGGGTCGAAGCCGCCTTGCCCCCCGGTGTCTCCAAGCTGGACGTGCGCGAAAACGACCTCTGCTACGCCTATGTGCAGGACGGCCTGATCCTTCCGGTCAAACGCCCGGACGGCAGCCAGTATTGCCTGAAATGACGCGCGCCCTCCTCCTCGCCCTGCCGCTCGCCCTTGCCGCCTGCCTGCCCACGGCGGACGGCCCGGTCAGTGACCCGCAGACCTATGTCGTCACCGACGCGCCCATCCCCTTCGCGGTCACGCGCCTTCTGCCGCGCGGGATCACCGCCCAGGATGTCCGCGTCGCCGACAACTGCTATGGCTATCAATATCAGGGGCAGATCTATCCGGTGCTGATCCCCCGGGGGACGCAATATTGCCTGTGACGGCCCGCAACGAACCCTTCGGCCGGGTGCGCCATGCCCCCGGTCCGTGGGGATAGCGAGGGCCGCGTGATCCGAACAGGCGGCACATTCACGGCGGCGGTTCTCTGGGCCAGCTGCGTTCCGGCACAGGAGGCGGGCTTTGGCCCGGCCCCCGCCGACCTGCCCCAGGCCGTCGACATGATGCGGCCCACCAGCATCCCCCGCAAGGACATGCTCGTCCGCGACGGCTGCTTCTATTACCGCGACCGTCACGGCGACATCCGCCCCTTCGATTTCGCAAGCAGCGAGAGGGGCGTGCCTTTCTGCGAAGGCGACCCCGAATCCGTCATCGAAGCCATCCCCCTGCCAAGGAGCCAATGAATGTCCAAGGTCATCAAGAACGGCACCATCGTCACCGCCGACCTCCAGTGGAAGGCCGATGTCCTGATCGAGGGGGAGCATATCGCCCAGATCGGCGAAAACCTTTCGGGCGACGAGGTCATCGACGCCACCGACGCCTATGTCATCCCCGGCGGCATCGACCCGCATACCCATCTGGAAATGCCCTTCATGGGCACCACCGCCCACGAGACCTTCGAGTCCGGCACCTTCGCGGCGGCGGCGGGCGGGACCACGATGCTGGTGGATTTCGTCCTTCCGGGCGAGGATGGGTCGCTACTCAATGCGATCGATGACTGGGACCGCAAGAGCCGGGACCAGATCTGCACCGACATTTCCTATCACATGGCGATCACCGGCTGGAACGAGAAGATATTTGCCGAGATGGAGGAGGTCGTGCACAAGCGCGGCATCAACACCTTCAAGCATTTCATGGCCTACAAGGGCGCGCTGATGGTCGAGGACGACGAGATGTTCGCCTCCTTCCGCCGCTGCGCCGAACTGGGCGCGCTGCCGCTGGTCCATGCCGAGAACGGCGACATCGTGCAGGAGTTGCAGCAGAAATACCTGGCCGAGGGCGTCACCGGCCCCGAGGGTCACGCCTATTCCCGCCCGCCCGAGGTGGAGGGCGAGGCCGCCAACCGCGCCATCATGATCGCCGATGCCGCAGGCTGCCCGCTCTACATCGTCCACGTCTCGTGTGAACAGGCGCACGAAGCCATCCGCCGCGCCCGCCAGAAGGGGATGCGTGTCTATGGCGAGCCGCTGATCCAGCACCTGACACTCGACGAGACCGAGTATTTCAACAAGGATTGGCAATACGCCGCCCGCCGCGTCATGTCCCCGCCCTTCCGCAACAAGATGCATCAGGACAGCCTCTGGGCCGGCCTCGCCGCCGGGTCGCTGCACGTCGTCGCCACCGACCACGCAGCCTTTTCCGACGAACAGAAGCGCATGGGTGTCGGCGACTTCACCCGCATCCCCAACGGCACCGGCGGGCTGGAGGAACGTATGGCGATGCTCTGGACCAAGGGCGTCGAGACGGGCCGCCTGACGCCCGAGGAGTTCGTCGCCGTCACCTCGACCAACATCGCCAAGATCCTGAACATGTACCCCCTCAAGGGCGGCATCATGCGGGGCGGCCACGCCGATCTGGTGGTCTGGGACCCAGGCATCCACCGCACCGTCTCGGTCGCCACCCAGAAGTCGATCATCGATTACAATGTTTTCGAGGGCATGGAGCTGAAAGCCGCCCCCCGCTACACCCTGTCGCGCGGCGAGGTCATCTGGGCCCATGGCCAGAACTCCCAACCGCGACCGGGCCGGGGCCGCTTCGTCAGCCGCCCACCCTTCGCCAGCGCCTCGCAGGCCCTGTCGAAGTGGAAAGCGCTCAACACCCCGCGCAAGATCGAGCGCGACCCGATGAACATTCCAGCGGGGGTTTGATGAACAGTGATCTTAGAAATGCCGCAGGACTTGCAGTCGTAGAAAACTTTATAATTTCCGAGATATATGGGACAGAAGAATGGAAAGCTGCCGTTAGTAAAGTGGAAAAGAATGCAGGTTACGTGCCGGGAACTCTTTCAGATGGATACTTCACGCAGGTTCGTGTCCTATCTGTGCTTTATTTCATTTTAGTTTTCCCAAAAGATCGGTGGTTAAATGATGCTATTTCTTCGATCAAATTCCTTAAGGTATGGAAAATTTGGTCTGAAAAATATGATATCAATGATGATCCAAAGCGATTTTTGAGGCATATGCGTAATTCAATAGCCCACGGCGATGTCGAGTTCAAATTTCGTAAATTCGTATTTCGTGATCGCAATAATCCAGAACTAGCTCTAGATGCAGATTGTCTAGCAGATTTAATTGACACTGTTGGCCGGTTCTTTGCAGTATATCCTTTTTCATCGGAACGGTGAATGCGGGTGTTCTCAATCCGATCATATGACAATGGACTTTTTGCCTCCACTGGTGCGAATTTACGTTAGTTTCAAGAAAATGAAGTCGATAAAATGACCACCATCTCCGCCCAATCCCTCGACCTCACCTTCCCGTCCCCAGACGGCCCCGTCCACGCGCTCTCCGACATCTCGCTGGACATAAACGAAGGCGAATTCGTCTCCTTCATCGGCCCCTCGGGCTGCGGCAAGACCACCTTCCTGCGCTGCGTCGCAGCACTCGAAACCCCCACCGGCGGCACCCTCACCGTCAACGGCATGGCCCCCGATGACGCTCGGAAAGCGCGCGCTTACGGTTACGTGTTCCAAGCCGCCGGCCTCTACCCCTGGCGCACCATCGGGCGGAACGTCACCCTGCCGCTGGAAATCATGGGCTACTCCAAGGCCGACCGGACCAAGCGGATGGAAGACGTTCTCGAACTGGTCGAACTGGGCAACTTCACCAACAAATACCCCTGGCAACTCTCGGGCGGGATGCAGCAACGCGCCTCCATCGCCCGCGCGCTGGCCTTCGACGCCCCGATCCTGCTGATGGACGAACCCTTCGGCGCACTGGACGAGATCGTCCGCGACCGCCTGAACGAGGAACTGCTCTCCCTCTGGAAGCGCACCAACAAGACCACGCTTTTCGTCACCCACTCCATCCCCGAAGCGGTCTACCTGTCGACCAAGATCGTCGTCATGTCCCCCCGCCCGGGCCGCATCACCGACATCATCGACTCGCCCCTGCCAAAGGACCGCCCCCTCGACATCCGCGACACGCCGGAATTCCTGGCCGTCGCCCACCGCGTCCGCGAAGGCCTGCGGACCGGGATGGAAGCCGCATGATCGCCGCGCGGGGCATGGAGACGAGGGGCACAAGGCCCCTCGCATCACTGGTCACGGTCATCGGCTCTCCAGCCTGTACCGCGCCCCAATCCCTGCACGACCGAAGTGAAGAAATCGTTAAGCGAGGCCCCCGGTCCTTCGGTTGCGACATGAGTATTTCAGGACCAATGATGATGAACGCGCCGTTAAGAATAATGCGCGCGACCACCTCCATCACGGGTCCGAAAATACTCGAATTCCATCCTCTCGGCCGCGCCGTCCATCGGGTCATGGCATGAACCGCGACACCGCCCAGACCATCGCCGACATCCTCGTGATCGTCATCGCGATCTGGTTCCTCACGTCCGCCGCCTTCGCCGACATGGCCGGACGCCCTGCGTTCAGCGCCATCGCCCTCTTCGTCATCGCGAGCTCCCTGTGGCGGATCTGGCGACGCTACCGGGGCAAACCATGATCCTGCGTCGCGCCACCTCCGACGATGCCCCCGCCTGTGCCGCCATCGTGGCCGATTGGCTTCGCGCGACCGACTGGATGCCCGATGCGCCGACACGCGACCAGTTGGAGGCCATCATGCGCGACGGCTTCCCCCGGCGCGAGGTCTGGGTCGCCGCGACCGAAGACGACGCCATTCTGGGCTATCTGTCTTTCGCCTTCGACGAAAACCATATCTATGGCCTCTATGTCGCCACCCCGGGCCAAGGTGTCGGGCGCGCCCTGCTGGACCGGGTCAAGGCGGACCGCGACCGCATCACCCTGCGCAGTCACGCGCCCAACACCGCCGCCCATCGGTTCTATGAACGGGAAGGTTTCCGCGTTGTGGAACGGGGCCTGACAGGGGCCGACGGCGTCCCCGAAATCCTGATGGAGTGGCGGCGATGACCGATGCGACCTTCGCCGCAACACCTCCGGGCGCGACGTCGCGCCGCCTGCGTGAATTCGCCCGCAACTTCGGCCCGGTCGTGACCGTGATCGCGGCGCTGATCGGGCTGTGGTACCTCGCCTGCATCCCGATGAACGCGCAGAACAGCCTGCTGCTGGCCGAACGCGAGGGCATCGCCGTCAGCCCCGCCACGGCGGCCGAGCGGCGCGATGTCGGCGGCATCGCCCTTGCCTTCGCCACCCCCGATCAGGCCCTGGCCCGCGCCTTCGATCAGGACCGCCCGCGCCTGCCGACCCCGCATCAGGTGGTGACCGAACTCTGGGACACGATCGTCGGACAGAAGATCACCTCCAAGCGCAGCCTTGTCTGGCATGCGGGAATCACCCTTGCGCCCACGCTTCTGGGGTTCCTGATCGGGTCGATCGCAGGCATCGCGCTGGCCGTGGGCATCGTCCACAGCCGCGTGATGGACCTGAGCGTCATGCCATGGGCCATCGCCTCCCAAACCATTCCGATCCTCGCCATCGCGCCGATGATCATCGTAGTGCTGAATTCAATCGGCATCCAAGGCGTGCTGCCCAAGGCCATCATCTCGGCCTATCTGTCGTTCTTTCCGGTGACCGTGGGCATGGTGAAGGGCCTGCGCGCCGCCTCGCCCTCCGATCTCGACCTGATGCGGACATGGAATGCCAGCGGCCTGCGGACGCTGCTGTCCCTGCGCCTGCCGATGTCGCTGCCCTATCTTTTCGCCTCGCTCAAGATCGCCGTGGCCGCGGCCCTCGTGGGCGCCATCGTGGGCGAGCTTCCGACCGGCGCCGTCTCGGGTCTCGGCGCGCGCCTGCTCGCGGGCAGCTACTACGGCCAGACGGTGCAGATCTGGTCCGCGCTTTTCGGGGCGGCCATCGTGGCGGCCCTGCTGGTGGCGGTCATCGCCGCAGTCGAACGGTTCACCCTCAGACGGATGGGTTTGGCATGAGTTCATCCGCAGATCGGACCCGTCGCATCAACGATTGGATCCTGGGGCTGGAGGCTCTGCGTTGGCTCCTCGGCGCGGTGGCGGTCATCTCGCTTGGGGCCCTCCTGTTCTGGCAGGTTTCGCTTCTTCTGGCGATCTGGCTGGGGCTCTGGGCCGCAAACATCGGGCTCGCCAGAACGCCGATGGCCAGAATTGCCTCTCCGATCCTCTTCGGCCTCACCCTGCTGATCCTGTGGGAAATGGCCTGCCGCCTGTTCGCCATCCCGACCGTCATCCTGCCCGCTCCGACCCAGATCGCCGCGGCCTTTGCCACCAACCTCCCCACCCTCTGGGCCGACTTCGTGCAGACCGTCCTCAAGGGCGCGCTCGGCGGGTGGATCATCGGTTGCACCGCCGCCATCGCGACCGCCCTCCTGGTGGCGCGGTCCGATTTCCTGCGCCGCGGCCTCCTCCCGGTGGGCAGCTTCATGGCCGCCCTTCCCATCGTCGGCACCGCGCCCATCCTGGTGATGTGGTTCGGCTTCGGGTGGGAGAGCAAGGCGGCGGTCGTCGTCGTCATGGTCTTCTTCCCCGTCCTCGTGAACACCGTCGCGGGCCTGTCGGACACAACCGCGATGCAGCGCGACCTGATGCGCACCTACGGCGCCAGCGCGGGCCAGGAACTCCGCTTCCTGCGGCTCCAGGCCGCCCTGCCCTTCATCTTCAACGGCCTCAAGATCGCCACAACCCTCGCCCTCATCGGGGCCATCGTCGCCGAATTCTTCGGCAGCCCGACCCTCGGCATGGGCTTTCGCATCTCGACCGAGGTGGGCCGCTTGAACCTTCCGATGGTCTGGGCCTCTATCGTGGTCGCGGCGCTGGCCGGATCGCTGTCCTACGGGGCCATCGCCCTGCTCGAGAAACGCCTGACCTTCTGGCATCCTTCACAACGCGGACGGGCCTGAACCCGTCCCGGAACCCGGGCCAAAGCGCCCCCAACACGGAGAGAACCATGAAACACCTGATCGCCGCCGCCACCCTGGCGCTCGCCACGCCCGCCTTCGCGGACGGCCATGCCAATACCGTCACCCTGCAACTGCAATGGGTCACCCAGGCCCAGTTCGCGGGCTACTACGTCGCCCTCGACAAGGGCTTCTACGAGGCCGAGGGCCTCGACGTCACCATCCTGCCCGGCGGCCCCGACATCGCTCCGCCCCAGGTCCTCGCGGGGGGCGGCGCCGACGCCATGCTCAACTGGATGCCCTCCGCCCTCGCCGCGCGCGAAAAGGGCCTGCCCGTGGTCAACATCGCGCAGCCCTTCAAGACGTCGGGCCTCATGCTCACCTGCTGGAAGGACACCGGCATCACCGGCCCGCAGGACTTCCGCGGCAAGACCATCGGCGTCTGGTTCTTCGGCAACGAATACCCCTTCCTGTCTTGGATGAGCCAGGAGGGCATCCCGACCGAGGGCGGCGAAGACGGCGTGACCGTCCTGAAACAGGGCTTCAACGTCGATCCCCTGCTGCAACGCCAGGCCGACTGCATCTCCACCATGACCTACAACGAATACGGTCAGGTGCTGGACGCCGGCGTCTCGCCCGATGAACTCGTCACCTTCAAGTACGAGGACATGGGCGTCGCCACCCTGGAAGACGGCATCTGGGTTCTGGAAGAGAACCTGGAGGACGAGGTCTTCGTCGACAAGATGACCCGCTTCGTGCGCGCCTCGATGCAGGGCTGGAAATACGCCGAGGAAAACCCGGCCGAGGCCGCCGCCATCATCATCGAGAACGACGAGACCGGCGCCCAGTCCGAGGCCGCGCAACTGCGCATGATGGAAGAGATCGCCAAACTCACCGCCGGCTCCAACGGCGCATTGGACGAGGCCGACTACCAGCGCACCGTCGACACCCTGCTGGCCGGTGGGTCGGACCCCGTGATCTCGGCAGCGCCCGAAGGCGCGTGGACCAGCGTGATCACGGATGCCGCGCTGAACTGAGCGCCGCGCTTTGCAACGACGAAGGGCACCCCCCAGGGTGCCCTTTTTCGTTTCTCACCGCCCTCCGTCATCCTCGCGCTCGACCCGCTCCCCCGCGCCTCACACCAATCCCCGTAGGGCGGGGTTCACCCCGCCACACCCCTACGCTTCGCGCGCCACAAGCCGGACGGGACCGATTGTGGCGTTGCGCCAGACCCCGAATTCCAGGACACTAGGCTTTAGCGTTTTCCATAATCAAGCCAAGGGCGCACCACGTTATGACTGATTACACGCCTTTCAAGAACACCAAGCTTAGCAACTTAACCGCCTTAGATTTAAACGATCTTTCGCAGGTAAGAGAGGGCTGGTATGTAGAATATAAGGAGAAGATCCCAAACTCGAAGTCTATTGCGAAATCTGTTTCTTCTTTTGCAAACACCTATGGCGGATGGATATTTTACGGGATAAAAGAGAGGTCTGGGGCAGATAATTCTGCTGAATGCTGCCCCGGCATCAATCATGAACAGTTAGACGAATCGATTCAAACCATTCGGCAGAGTATATCTGCCCACCTCAACCCACTTCCGCACTTCGAAATTAAAATCCTTACTGGGCCGAATTCCGAGATGGGGCTTTCCGAGATATGTTCTGTAATTTGTATTCATGTCCCGATGAGCTTCTCGACTCCTCACATTCATTCTAATGGCTGTATATTTCGGCGAGTAGCCGATAGCTCTGAGCCAAAATCAGAAACCGATCGTCACCAATTAGATAACCTCTGGGAAAGAGGTGAAAAGGTAAATCAAAAATATGAAGATTGGGTAAAACGTCATCCCGAACTTACAGAAGGTGATGTTGAAATTCCTTACCTCCGCATACTACTGGACGCTGACCTTCGTAGCGTGGAAGGTGCGTCTTGGCGTTTCTCCAGCAAGGAGATTTCAACCATCCTCAACGAACCAGATAGTGGCCCATACGCGCCCGTTGATTCTTGTTATCGCTCCAATCGAGGATTAATAGCAAGGCAAACATCAAGTTTGTCAAAACATTCTCAATTTGGCCTCACGTGGATTATCGGACCTGGCTTAAAAAGTGAAATATGGATACCATTAAACCTTTATTACACCCATGGCGACCTCCCATACATCGTTGGATTCGAAAAATACGAGAATACTACCGAATTTTACGAATTACTCCGGTCTTCACGAGTTACCGATGGGAAGATCCTAGATTTGAATCAGATATGGCAAACCTTGATATCTATAATGAACAGGTACATCCAACTTTTGGAAAAGAACAACACGCCAAAGAATAAAATCTTCGCCAAGACCGTAATATCAGGCGTTCGCCAATGTATACCTTTTTTAGACTCAAGTACGATACTTTGCAATATTAAAACACAAGGTTTGCCTTTTTGCATCTATGATGAAGTGATAACGCCCTTCGGCTATCACCCTGATACCTTCCACGAAATAATAAATATTTTTGACGATGAAGGTTTCGAGAAATATTTATTTCCGACCCTAATGGTAATGGAACTTGTATGCGCCGGTCTGGGCGTTCCGGGTTTCTTTGAAGAGCCAGGCAGTCAGGACTTGGCGACGCTATTGCGGGAGCTTTCGGAGGCCGGTGAAAGAGCAGTTGGTAGAAAAGCGGCCCAGAATAAAGAACTCGGCAGTTGATTGTTGCCCCACACTTCTTCCCCGCTCCAACACCGCTATGATCTCCACCACCGAGGGCTTGGGCCGTCCCATCCACGCCCCCCGCGCTTCCTCGACCAGATCGTCCCCCTCCAGCAACCCCGCCAGCCGGGCGCGGGCAAACGCCCCGAGCACGAGGGTCATGCGCGGTCCCATGCCCGCGCCCATCGACTTGAACAGCCCCTCATCCTTGCTCCCTTCCCCTCCCCCGCTCCAACAACGCAAAGCACTCCGCTGCCGTCGGTTTCGCCTTGCCCATCCAGTTTTCCCGCGCCTGTTCCACAAGATCCTCGCCTTCCAGCAGCCCTGCCAGCCGGGCGCGGACGAAGGCGCTCAGGACCGTGTTCATGCGCGGGCCCATGCCCGACCCCATGGAGCGGAAGAGTTTGTAGACGTCCTCGTCCACGTACAGGCTCACCTTGCGTTTCTTCTGGCTGCGGTTCTGCCAGATCTGTCGCCAGTCCTCCGGCACGCGGTCGCGGCGGGTTGCGGCATGGGCCATGTCCCATTCGAACCGCATCATCATCGCCAGCATTTCGGAGGTCTGGTTGCGCTGTGCCTTGGTCGTCATCGTCGTCCCCTTTCGGTGTCATCGAAGGGGAGCCTCGGGCGGAGCGGTTAGCGAAAGGTTAACGCGGACAACGTCCGACGCGGATCACCCGTTGGTCACCCGCGTCTCCGCTGTGGATTATTCCGCCAGTTTCTTCAGCCGCGCCATCAGGCTCGACGTGTCCCAGCGGCCGCCGCCCATGGCCTGGACGTCCTTGTAATACTGGTCGATCAGCGCCGTTCCGGGCAGCGGCGCGCCGATGTTCTCCGCCTCGGCGAGGCAGATGCCCAGGTCCTTGCGCATCCAGTCGACGGCGAACCCGTGGTTGTACTCCCCGGCCAGCATCGTCTTGTGTCTATTGACCATTTGCCAGCTTCCGGCCGCCCCGCCCTGGATCACGTCGACCACCGCCGCGCCGTCCAGACCCGCCTTCTGGGCAAAGACCATCGCCTCCGACAGACCCTGCAACAGCCCCGCGATGCAGATCTGGTTGACCATCTTCGTCAGCTGCCCCGCGCCCACGTCGCCCATGTGCTTGCTGAGCTTCGCAAAGGCCGCCATGACCGGCTCCGCGCGCTGGTAATCCTCGGGTTTTCCCCCGCACATGATCACCATCTGCCCATTCTCCGCCCCCGCCTGGCCGCCCGAAACAGGCGCGTCCACGTAGTTGATTTTCAACGCTTTTGCGGCTGCGGCCAACTCCCGCGTGACCTCCGCCGAGACTGTGGTGTGGTCCACGAAAAGCGCGCCCTCCGCCATGCCCGCAAAGGCCCCGTCGTTACCCAGGCACACGCCCCGCAGGTCATCGTCGTTGCCCACGCAGGCCATCACGATATCCGCCCCGTCAGCCGCCTCGCGCGGGGTCGCCGCCATCTCTCCGCCGTGCACATTGGCCCAGCTTTCGGCCTTGGCCGCCGTCCGGTTGTAGACGCAGACCTCGTGCCCCGCCTTGACCAGATGTCCGGCCATCGGAGCGCCCATCACGCCCATCCCCAAAAACGCCACTTTCGCCATGCCGACCTCCCTTTGCATCCATGCCTTTCCGCGGTTAGACCCGCCCAACCGACAGGGGTCAACCGGGGGCATCATGGAACGTCTGTTCCGCTGGACATTTCGCATCGTGACGGGGTCGCTGATCCTGTTCGGCCTGTCACTGGCCTTGGTGTTCTGGCTCGCCTCGCGGTCGTTGCCCGACTATGACGCGACCGAGACCGTGGCCGGGCTGACCGCCCCGGTCGAGATCGTGCGCAACACCCACAATGTGCCCCACATCTTCGGCGAGACGGACGCGGATGTGTTCTTCGGCCTGGGCTATGCCCATGCGCAGGACCGGCTGTGGCAGATGACGCTGATGCGGCGGACGGCCCAGGGCCGGTTGTCGGAACTCTTCGGAAGTCGCACCGCCCGCACGGACGAATTGCTGCGGCGCCTTGGGCTCTACAAGGCGGCGACGGCGTCGGTCGAGGCGCAGGACCCAGAGACGATGGCCATGCTGCGCGCCTATTCGGCGGGGGTGAACGCCCGCATCGCCGTGGTCAACCGGGAGGCGTCGGGCCGGGGTGCGCCGGAGTTCTTCCTCTTCTCGCCGCAGATCGCGCCCTGGCAACCCGCCGACAGCATCGCGGTGGTCAAGCTGATGGCCCTGCAACTCTCTGGCCATGTGACCGAAGAGGTGCGCCGGGCCCGCGCCTCGCTGGTCCTGCCGGCCGAGCGGTTGCGCGACCTGCACCCTGACCTGCCCGGCGCGGGCACGGTCGAGCTGGCGGGCGACCTGTTCCCGGGGCTCGAGCCCAGGCAATACGCCGCCGCCGAAACACCGTTCCTCTGGCCCGTGCCGGACGGCGACCTGGCCGGCGCTTCGAACGCCTTCGCCGTGGCGCCGGACCGCGCGGCGGCGCGGTCGGCCCTGCTGGCCAACGATCCGCATCTCGGGCTTCAGGCCCCGGCGCTCTGGTATCTGGCCCGGATGGAGCTTGCCTCGGGCGGGGTGATCGGTGCGACGGTGCCCGGTTTGCCCACGATCCTCGTCGGTCGAAGCGAGCGGCTGGCCTGGGGTCTGACGTCCAGTTACCTCGACGATCAGGACGTGCTGATCGAGCAGCTGAACCCCGAAAACCCCACGCAATACCGCACGCCCGACGGTTGGGCAGACTTCGAGACGGAGCGCAGCATCCTGACGATCAAGGATGCAGAACCCGTGACCCTGACCCTGCGGCGCAGCGTCAATGGCCCCGTCCTGACCGGCAGTCAGTTCGATCTGGGGGCGGTGACGCCCGACGGTCATGTGGCCGCCCTGTCCTGGACGGGCCTGTCGACCGAGGACACCTCGCTGCGCGCCGGGCTGGACTTGATGCGGGCCCAAACGCTGGATGATGGGCTGGCTGCGACGGAACATTTCATCGCCCCGGCCCAGAACCTGATGCTGACCGACGGGACGCGGATCGCCATGGCCCTGATGGGGCGGCAACCCGACCGCGACCCGGGCCACCAGTCCGAAGGCCGCATTCCCGCCCCCGGCTGGATCCCCGAGAACCGTTGGCGCGGCCTGAAACCCGCCAGCGCCAACCCCGTCTGGGCCGACCCGGACAGCGGCATTCTGGGCAACACCAACAACAAGACCGTCAACACGCCCTTCCCCGATCACCTGAGCCACTATTGGGGCGACAGCCAGCGGGTGCAGCGGATGGAGCGGTTGATGCAGGACCGACAGGTTCACACCCGGCAAAGCCTTGTCGATGCGCAACTCGACATCATTTCCACCGCCGCGCGGTCGCTGCTGCCGTTGATCGGGCGCGATCTGTGGTTCACCGGCGAAGCGGCCCCGGCGGGCACGCCCGAACGGCGCCGCGAAGTTGCGCTGGAACTGCTGGCCGCCTGGAACGGCGAGATGTCAGAGCACCTGCCCGAGCCGCTGATCTATGCCGCCTGGATGCGCGCGTTGCAGCAACGCCTGATCCGCGATGACCTCGGACCGCTCGCCGCCGAATACCCCCGGATGGAGCCGCTGTTCATCGAACGGGTCTATCGCAACATCGATGGCGCGCAGGCCTGGTGCGACATCATCCAGTCGAGCGCCGTCGAAAGCTGCACCGACGTGGCGCGCCTGGCGCTCGACGATGCGCTGCAATTCCTCGAAGATCGCTATGGCGGACGGGTCGAAGCCTGGAGATGGGGCGACGCGCACGAGGCGATGCAGGATCATCCTGTCCTGGGCGAACAGCCCGGCCTGTCGTTCATCGTCAACATCCGGCAAAGCACCTCGGGCGGCGATCACACGCTGAACCGGGGGCGCACGGGGGGCGAGATGCCCAACCCCTTCGCCAACGTCCATGCCGGCAGCTATCGCGGCGTCTACGACTTCTCGGACCCCGAGAGCAGCCTGTTCATCATCTCGACCGGGCAATCGGGGCACCCGCTGTCGCGGCACTACGACGATCTGGGCGAACTGTGGCGACGGGGCGAATACATCCCGATGACGCTGGACCCGCAATTGGCGCGGGCCGGTGCCGTGGGTGTCACGCGGTTGCTGCCCGAAGCCGACTAGTCCAGCGCCTTGCCCAACCGGGGCAGCCGCGCACGTTTCATCATGGCGCGGCGGTCAAGGTCTTCGCCCGACAGGCGGCAGGCGGTCGCATGGACCCCCGCCACGACCCCGGCCACCGCGTCCGAATGTGCCAGCCACAGGTCCATCAGGAAGGCGTCCGGGTTCGACAGGGAGATCCCCTCGGCCGCCACGTCGCCACGCGGGAAGTCACGGATGTTCAACGTCACGAGGATATCCGCGCCCGCATCGGACGCGGCGGCCAGGACATGCACATCGTTCGGGTCGGGCAGATACATCCGCGCCTCCGTCGCCTCTCCGGGCCGGACTTCGGCCTTGGGAAAGCGGGCGCGAAGAGCGGCGATCTCGCCCCGGGCAAAGACCTCCCCATCGGGGATCTTGCGGGTCGCGCGGGCCCATTCCTCCAGGACGCGCGGGCTCCAGAGGGGGCGATAGAGGTCGGCGGCGGCGCAGCCGACCAGAATTTCGCGCAACACCGTCGGGTAAAGAACGCAGGCGTCGAGGAAGGCTTTCACGGCATCAGCCGGAAGGTCAGCGCCTTGAGGTATCCGCTTTCGGTCAGCTGAGGATGCACCGGATGATCGGCCCCGGCATAGCCGGTGTGGACCAGCTGCCCCGACCGCCCCGCGCGCCCGATTCCCCGGATGCAGGCCATGCGAAACTTGGACAGGTCGGCGGCATGCGAACACGAACAGAGCGTCAGATAGCCGCCCGGCGCCACCAGCGGCGCGGCATTGCGGGCGACCTTTTCATAGGCGCGCAGACCTTGGGTCAGCGCCTGTTTGGAGGGTGCGAAGGCCGGAGGGTCGGCCACGACGATGTCGAAGGTCGCACCTTCTGTCGCGAGGTCGGCCATCACGGCGAAGGCGTCGCCCCGGCGGATCGCGAAGTCATCGGCGCGACCCATGGCAGCCGCCCCCCGCTCGGCCAGGGCTAGGGCAGGCGCAGAGCCGTCGACGGCCAGGGCCGACGTCGCCCCCGCCGCCAAAGCCGCCAGACCGAAGCCGCCCACATGGCTGAAGACGTCCAGAACGCGGGCATCCCGCGCCAGGCCGGCAACGAAGGCGTGATTTGGCCGCTGGTCATAGAACAGACCCGTCTTCTGCCCGCCGATGAGGTCGGCCATGTAGGTCGCCCCGTTCATCGGCACGGCGACGGCATCGTCCAGCCCGCCGCGCAGCCAGCGGGCGGTGTCGTCAAGCCCCTCGGCATCGCGCGACCGACCCGAGGCATTGAGCAGCACATGGCTCAGGCCAAGGGCGATCAGCGCGTCCGCAAACAGATCGGCCCGCGCATCTGCCCAGGCGCTGTTGGGTTGCAGGACGGCGGCATCGCCGAAACGGTCGATGACGACACCCGGCAGACCGTCCGCCTCGGCATGGACCAGACGGTAGAAGGGCGCGTCGAAGGCCCGGGCGCGGTGCGCCAGCGCCATCTCGAGCCGGGCGGCGATCCAGGTGCCGTCGATCTCGGCCAGCGGGTCACGGTCGAGCATGCGGGCGGCGATCCGGCTTTCGATGGTGACCGCGACAGTGCCGAGGGGCTGGCGTTCGGCGTCTTCCAGAACGGCGATGGTTCCCGGCGCAATCGCCTGGGTGCGCCGGTCGGTCACCAGCTCGTCGCGGTGGACCCAAGGGTAGCCATGTCGGATGCGGCGCGCGTCGGCCTTGGGCTTCAGGCGCAGTACCGGGCGGGAGGAGGTGTCATGTTCGGTCATGGCTCCCTCTAGTCCGACTGCCGGACATGCGAAAGGCCCCACGAGGGGGCCTTTGTCATCGGCACGGGGCCGATATCGCGGCAGCTTCACGCGTGGGCGGAACCGGTCCGGGCAGTGCCGCGCAGGCGGGCAAACAGACTCGCGAACATCTCGCGGACATAGGCGGCGCGCAGGGCGCGGGCACGGGCTTCGATGGCCATGGTATCAAGATCAACAGTCGTCATATCGGTATCTCCGGCGGGTTGGGTGGGTGCGTGCGGCGCCCCTGTTCCTGTTGATCCCAACTTATGCCGCGATGCCGCAAACTACCAATGCGGTTGCAGCAATTCCCCCATGCACCTGACGCAAAATGCCGCTAGGTCAACGCCTTGATACCCTGCGCTGTTGCCCGAGCTCCCTGCAACATCCAGCCATGTTCCGAGGAGACGAAGAACATCGTGAACCCGTTCGGCCGCCAGGCTTGGGCGGTCGCGACGTCGGGGACCCAGGTCACATAGGTCTTCCCCGCCGCTGCGCAGACCTTCCCGACCGAGGCCATGGCCGCCCGCAGGTCCGGATTGTCGAGGGTTTCGTGGCCGTAGGACACCGTCAGGTCGGCGGGCCCGGTGAAGAGGCCGTCGATCCCTTCGACGGCAGCGATGTCGGCGGCGGCCTCTACCCCCTCCGGCTCCTCGATCTGGGCGATGACGATGGTTTCGGCCTGCGAGCGGGCCAGCAGGGCGGGCATTGTGGAGGTGGTGTATTCCGCCCATCGGGTCGATCCGGCATAGCCGCGCCCGCCGTGGCCGAAGCGGGCCGCGCGGGCGATGTCGTGCGCTTTCTCCACGCTGTCGACATGGGGGACGACGATGCCGGTGGCGCCCATGTCCATCACGTCGAGGATGCGTGCCGGGCTACCGTCGCCGATGCGGACAAGGACAGGAAAGTCGCGCGCCCGGGCAACGGCCATGCAAGCATCCATGGCACCGCGATCGAAGGGGGCATGTTCAGCGTCGATGCAGACAAAATCGAGACCCGACAGGATCAGGATTTCCATCACCACATGGTTCGGCGTCTTCATGAATGTGCCCGCCAGCGGCGCGCCCGACTTCATCAGGGCCCGAAGCCCCGTTGGTGTGTGCGTATCATCCATTGCCGCGCCCCTTCCGTATCTGCGTCGCTGCAATTGCTTGCAGCTTGGGTCGCCGCGCACAAGTCGCGTCGCGATGGCGATGGATCAGGGAAGCTCCGGGAGATCGGGGAGATCGGGGAGGTCCGGCAAATCCGGCAGATCGGGCAATTCGGCTTCGCCCGGATCGAACGAGAGATCCAGATCCGGCATTTCGGACATCAGCTGATCGGTGGCGGCAGTGGCCATGGCCCCGGACTTTGCCGCATTCGGCACCGACAGGGCCGACCCCGCCGAGCCGTCACCGCCGAACGAAGGGCCTGCGACGGCGGTGCCATGCGCGCCGCTCGACGGCTGTGCTGCGGGGTCCGCCGCCTCGCCGGGCAGGGCCGCGATCTTGACGGCGCGCTGGCCATTGAGTTGGCCCAGACGCGCGACCAACGTGGCGTTGCGCGGCAGGGTTTTGCGCCCGGGGGATGTCACGCCCGAGGAGCCCCCGACCAGGGTGACCCTGGACAGCGCTGATGCGCTCAGCGGGATCAGGTCGCCTGCCTTCATCCCGATCAGGCGCGACAAGGGTATGGTGACCGTCGGCAGCATCGCCTCGATCCGGACAGGCGCGGCCATCGCCGTTTCCTGCAGGGTTCGGTGCCAGTCGGCACCGGGGTCAGGCGCGCTGCCATCTTCGGGCAGGGACGCCGCGTCGACGGGCAACAGGACGCTGATCCGCCCGGTCCGTGCGCCGTGGCCGAACCCGAGCGCGATGTCGATGCGCAGGAACTGCGGCGCGGTCAGAACCAACGCCAGCGAATCCGGGCCCGCAATGAAACTGCCCGCGCGCAGGGGGCCGGGCATCGGCCCGTCGTGACGAGGCGGCAGAATGCCGTGCACCTGCTCCAGCAGGGCGCGCGCAAAGGGTTGGGCCAGGGCGGCATCGATCCGCGTGGGGCGACGTGGCGGGCGGCCCGCGCCATCGACGCGCCCGATGGTCTGCACCTCGATCAGGGCATCGGTGGTGGCCGGGTCGAAGACGATGAGCCCGGTCTGCGCCGCCAAAGCCTCGGGCGCCGGACGGGCCGGGCCGGTCAGATCGACGCCCGGAGGGTCGAGCAGAAGGCAGAGCGCCTGCGCATCGATGTCGTCGAACGCCTCGGCCCCGGGAACACGGCGGGCCATCCGGCCGGATGTCGACAGCCCCAGACCGGCCATCCCGTCGCCCAGACGCAGCAATCCGGTGCTGAGCGCACGGGCCAGCTCGGGCGCCTCCGGACGCACGACGGGGGCCGCGCCCGGCGGGGCGGCACCGGCCATACGGCGTAGCGTCGGAGAGGGAGAATCGGGCGGCATGACATCCGTCAGTGGGGAATCTGTGACGTCTGTCTGGGCCAAACGGGTTAACAAAGGCTTTGCGGCCCCTGCATTTGCAGCGAACTTTCGCCGGATGCGGCCTATTCGGCGGCGCGCGCGGCATCCACGGGACGGGGCAGACGGACACGGAACGCCGCCCCGCCCTGACCGGGCAGATAGTCGATGGTCCCGTCGAGCCGCATCATCACCTCGCGACAGATCGCCAACCCCAGGCCCGCGCTTCCCGCCGACGCCTGATCGCTGAGCCGGGCGAATTTTTCGAAGATGAGGCCACGGTCCCGTGGGGCGATCCCGGCGCCGTTGTCGATGAAGTCGATCATCACCGACTCGCCCTGAAGACCGACCCGGATGCGAAGCGAGGGCGCAGCGGCCTCGCAATACTTGGCGGCGTTCGTGATGAGGTTGATGAAGACCTGCGCCAGACGGTCGGTGTCGGTCTCGACCTCCACATCCTCTTGGTCCGGGTTGCGGATCACGTCCAGCCCGGTCTGGCCCGAGGCCGTCACCGCGCGGTCCAGAATATCCGCAAGGCTGGCGCGGGTGCGGTTCAACGTGCCTTGCCCGGATTCGAGGACGCTGAGGTCCAGAAGATCGTCCAGCAGGCGGGTCAGGCGCTGGCTTTCGTCCTGGATGATCCCGGCATAGCGCGCGCGCTCCTCCTCCTCGAGGCCGTCCATCCGCAGGATTTCCGAAAAGGCGCGGATGGAGGTCATCGGCGTGCGCAGCTCGTGGCTGACCTGGCTCAGGAAGGCGTCCTTCTGGCGGCCGAGCGCGGTCAGCTTGGCATTCGCCTCGCGCAGCTGTTCGGCGGTATGGGTCAACTCGTCGGACTGGGACTGGAGCATCGCGGAATATTCCATGATCTGCGCCGTCTCGTCGGCCACGGCCAGCAGATCCTCGACCGAGACAATGGAGTCGCCGGTGATCCCTGTGACCATGGCATGGGCCGTGGCGGCCCCGACCGACCCCGAAAGGCGACGTTCGAGGGTTTCGAGCAGGGCGGGTGTGACGTGGGGCATCTCGCCGATCCGGCCTTCGCCCCGGGCCGCGGCCCCGAACAGGGCCTGCGCCTCGGCGGCACCCAGAATGCGCTGCGCCATGACCAGCAGTTCCTCTGCCCCCGCACTGCCCGACCGGTGACCGCGCGGACGGGCGGCGCGGTCGAAGACCTGAACGAAACGCGGAGCCTGCAGGCGCTCCATCTGCGTGGGCTCCGTCAGAAGGGACACCGCACAGAAGACCAGGACGTTGAGCCCGATTGACAGCAGAAGCGAGGTCAGGAACGGATCGCCGCCCAGGCCGAACATCGCCTCGGGGCGCAGGGCCCCGATGCCGAAGGGACCTTCCGGCAGCCATCCCGGCCCCATCAGAACCGGCAGAAGCATCGTCCAGGCCCAGATCGCAAAGCCCGTCACGATGCCCGAGGCGGCGCCGATCCGCGTCGCCCCCGTCCAGAACAGGCCGAACATCAGCGCGGGCAGGACCTGCGCCATCCCCACAAAGGAAATCAGCCCGATGGCCGCCAGGGCCGAAGTGCCCCCGCTGACAGCGTAATAGGCATAGCCCATAGCGAGAACCACGAGGATGGAGGCCCGCCGCGCGCCCAGCACAACCCGCCGTACATCCCCCGAGATGGAAGCCCGCCCCTGCCCCTGCCACGCCAGCCACAGGGGCATGACGATATGGTTCGACAACATGGTGGCCAGGGCGACCGAAGCGACGATCACCATCGACGTGGCCGACGAAAAGCCGCCCAGAAACGCCAGCATCGCCAGCCCGTCCCGCCCTTCGGCCAGCGGCAGGGTCAGGACATAGAGGTCGGGGTTGGCCCCCGCGGGCATCCGCGCGAGGCCTGTGGCGGCAATCGGCACCACGAAAAGGCACATCGCCAGCAGGTAGAGCGGAAACGCCCAGGAGGCGGTCGCCAGATGCCGCTCATCGGTGTTCTCGACCACCAGCACCTGGAACATGCGCGGCAGGCAGATGATCGCCGCCGCAGATACGAAGATCAGCCCCGCCCATCGGCCCGGCGTCGCCGTCCAGTCGGCCAGCGGCGAGGCGGCGATGGTCGCAGCCGCCCCCGACAGACCGTCGTTCAGGCCCCAGACCACGAAGATACCGACCGAGAGGAGCGCCACCAGCTTGACGATGGATTCGACGGCGATGGCGGTGACGATCCCGTCGTGACGCTCGTTCGCGTCGAGGTTCCGGGTGCCGAAGAGGATCGTGAAGACGGCAAGGCCCGTCGCGACCCAGAAGGCGAGCGATGTCTGGCCCGCCGCATCGCCCGAGGTGGCGAACACTCCGAAGGACAGGGTCACCGACTGTAACTGGAGCGAGATGTAGGGCGTCGTCCCTATCACCGCGAGGATGGTCACGATCACGGCGAGCAGATTGGACTTGCCGTAGCGACTGGACAGAATGTCGGCGATGGAAGTGATCCGCTCGGCCCGTCCAATCCGCACCAGCTTGCGCAGGACCCACCACCAGCCGACGAAGACCAGCGTCGGGCCGAGATAGATCGTCATGAACTCCAGCCCGGACCGCGCCGCGTAGCCGACCGCGCCATAAAACGTCCAGGCGGTGCAATAGATCGAAAGCGACAGGGTATAGATGCCCGGCCCCCGCAGAAGGCCGCCGCCCCGCGCCGCCTGCCGCTCCCCGGCGAAGGCCATCACGAACAGGAACGCGACATAGGCCAGGCAGACCGCGACCAGCAGGTTGAACGTGAGGTTCATAGGGCGGAGTCAGGCGCTGGTGCCGCCCCGTCGTCGTCCCGGGCCCGCGCATGCAGCCGGGCGATCCAGAAGGCGCAGCCGATCAGGGCGGCCCAGGCGACAAAGAGATAGGCAAGCCACGGCGCGGTCGCCCCTTCGGTCGCGGAGCCTGACAGCACGAGGTCCGGGACAAGGAAGAGAACCCCGCCGAGGAACGGCAGCAGGCGGGCCGCATCGGCGATCCGCGAGCGCATCCGGGCGCGCCGCTGCGCCGCATTCGCGGCGGGATCGAGCAGGTCGCTCACCCCGTACCGTCCGGTGCACCCGCCAGTTCGCGCACGGCATCCAGCAAATCGCGGTTGGAAAACGGCTTCGTCATGAACCGGCTGACCCCCAGGGCCTCGGCGCGTTCCCGGTCCTTGGTCTGCCCCTTGGCCGTCAGCATCAGCACCGGAAGGGCCGAACGCTCCCCGTCCCGGATCGCGCCCAGGATGTCGAAGCCCGACTTTCCCGGAAGCATGACATCCAGCACCACCACATCCGGCGCGTGCCGATCGACCGCCTCGAGCGCCGTCGTCCCGTCGGAATGCGTCGACACGCGCCAGCCGTCGCGTTGCAGGATGAACGCGATGGCCGTGGCAATGTTGGGCTCATCCTCGATCAGAAGGACGCGTCCCGGACTTGTCTGCGGTGCCGATTGGTCTGCGGTCATGGCCGGCCTCCCCTCCGGTCACGTCTGGCCCTGCGACTGTGTTCGCTTCTGTCCGATCTGTCCAGAGGGCGGGGCGCGCCGCGCCAGTCGGTCAAGGTCTCGCCGGGAGCAGGGCCGCGGCCCCCGGGGCGACCGGTTCGGACAGGACGGACGGCTCCCTGCGCGCGGCGCAATCGGCGCGCGGACAGGTTCGGCACCCTGGCCCCACGGGCTCGGCCCGGCCCGGCGTGTCGGCGCGGGTCAGGAGCATCGTGGATTGCAGGACAGGCTCCGTCCCGAATTTGGGCGGCGTGACCGAGGCCGCGACCGCATGAACCTGCCAGCCCGCGCCGTCGGGCGTCTCGATCCGCGCGGCAAGCGCCCGACCGGGTTGCCGAAACGCCGCATAGACGGGCCAGAGCGGACAGCCGGCCCCCACCACCGGCAGGGGAAACCCGGCCACGGGCTTGCGCCGGATCATCGCGCCGGCCGCGTCGCAGATCACCAGACCCCGCCCCGGGACCGCCAGACCCATGCGCCGCAGGACAAGCGCCATATCGCCCTGGGCCGCGTCGATCAGATCGTCGGGTGTCCGCGCCATCTCGACCAGCGGTCGCGGCAGGCGCGCGGCATCGGCGGCGTCGCGGGTCAGGACTTCGGCGGCGAGCGTGCGTGTGGCGGGGTCGGCGATCCCGGCGACGAGATCCGGGACGGCTGCTCCGCCGGACGGCCCTTCCAGCGCCCCGGCCAGATCGTCCTGCGCCTCGAGGAACCGGGCCACGCCTTCGGAGGGCAACAGGTTCCCGTCCCCCGCCGTCGCCTTGCGGTCGAAGAGCCCGACAACCGCCTCGGCCCCCTCGGCCAAGCGGCGGCTGTCTTCATCGAGGTTGGCGTGAAATCGGGCCAACCAGTTCGGATCGATCTCGGGGGTCTGTGCCAGGATCGACGCCGTCGACCGGACAACCGAGACGGTCGAAAGAAGTTCATGCATCGCCTCGGCCAGTGACGGGTCATGGGCCAGGCGGTCCGACATCGCCTCGATGGTGCGAGCCTGCGCGGCAAGCGCCTGGGCCTGGGCCTGAATCACCCGGGCCCAATCGGGGAGCCGCCGGGCCAGGTCCGCGGCCTGCGCCAGGCTGTCGGGCCCGAGGCCGCGCGCAGCACCCGCCGCCTGCACCGCGCTCACGAGGCCGCTGTCACCATCTTCGGACAGGGCGGCGCGGTCGACCCCGAGCGCCTCGGCCAGCCGGATCAAAAGGCTGCCACCGATGGGGCGGCGGTTGTGCTCGATCAGATTCAGATAAGAGGGCGAGATCCCGACTTTTGCCGCCAAAGCGCCTTGTTTGATGGCAAGCTCAAGCCTGCGGTCGCGAATCCGACTTCCGGTTGGCATGGAGCGGGGCATGCAACCTCCTGATCCGGCGGACTTGCTGCAATTGCAAAAGCGGGCCTTCTGCGATCGCGAGAGAACGAATTTACAAAACCCAAAGCGTTTATGTCATTTTCTTTACAGAAAAACCATGGCAATTCGGAGTCTTATTGAAGTCTTCACCTCATTGCCGCGATAGTGTGCACGACTCGTCAATTGGCGGGTCCGACCCGTGCGGCCTTGAGGGAGGATGCCACGGGACACACCAATTAGGGAGGGTCTTCATGACCAAGACGAATTTCACCCGCCGTGGCGTGATGAAAACCGGCGCCGCCACTGGTGCCGGTCTCGCCGTTCCGACGCTGTTCACCGGGGCCGCCTGGTCCGATGGCCACACCGGCTTCACCAACGCGCCGGGCGAAGGCTCCGTGACCCTGGGCTTCAACGTCCCCCAGACCGGCCCCTACGCAGACGAAGGCGCGGACGAGCTGCGCGCATTCGAGCTGGCGGTCGAGCATCTGAACGGCGAAGGTGACGGCGGCATGCTGTCGACCTTCTCGTCCAAGACGCTGGACGGCACGGGCATCCTGGGCCGTCGCGTCGAGTACGTGACCGGCGACACACAGACCAAGCCCGACGCCGCCCGCGCCGCTGCCAAGTCCATGATCGAAAAAGACGGTGCCGTGATGATTTCCGGCGGCTCGTCCTCGGGCGTGGCCGTTGCCGTACAGGCCCTCTGCCAGGAAGCCGGCATCATCTTCATGGCCGGCCTGACGCACTCCAACGACACCACCGGCAAGGACAAGAAGGCCAATGGTTTCCGCCATTTCTTTAACTCCTACATGTCCGGTGCGGCGCTGGCGCCGATCTTGGCCGCGCAGTACGGCGCGGACCGCAAGGCCTATCACCTGACCGCCGACTACAACTGGGGCTACACGACCGAGGAAGCGATCCGCACCTCGACCGAAGCCCTGGGTTGGGAAACCGTCGCCGCCGTGAAGACGCCGCTGACGCAGACCGACTTCTCGTCCTACATCGCGCCGGTCCTGTCTTCGGGTGCGGATGTTCTGGTTCTGAACCACTACGGCGGAAACATGGTCAACTCGCTGACCAACGCCGTGCAGTTCGGCCTTCGCGCACAGCAGGCCAACGGCAAGCAGTTCGAGATCGTCGTCCCGCTCTACTCGGAGCTGATGGCACGCGGTGCAGGCGCCAACATCGGCGGCATCCTCGGCTCGCAGAACTGGGACTGGAAGCTGGAGAACCAGTTGGGCGCGCGTTATTCGGGCACCAATGCCTTCGTGCAGTCGTTCGGCACCAAGTTCGGCTTCCCGCCCTCGCAGGCGGCCCACACCTGCTATGTCCAGACGCTGCTCTATGCGGATGCCGTGGCGCGGGCCGGGTCGTTCAACCCCTGCGCCGTGGTCGAAGCCCTCGAAGGCTTCGAGTTCGACGGCATGGGCAACGGCCCGACGCTCTATCGTGCCGATGACCACCAGTGCTTCAAGGACGTCCTCGTGGTGCGCGGCAAGGAGAACCCCGAGAACGAGTTCGACCTGGTCGAAATCGTCGAGGTCACCCCGGTCGAGCAGGTCACCTATGCCCCCGATCACCCGCAGTTCGCGGGCGGTGCCCTGGGCACCTGCAACCCGGGCGCCTGACGCCTGCATCCGTGGCGGGGACATCCCCCGCCACGGTTCGCGGCCGGTCAGCCTGCCGCCCCCGCTTCCCCGATTGCCCGCCTGATGCGGGCCTCAACGCACACGCATTCCAACCGCAAGGGGTGGGATAATGGACGCAATCATCCTCCAGACGCTCAACGGGCTCGACAAGGGCTCGGCATACGCGCTCATCGCGCTCGGTCTGACACTCATCTTCGGCACGCTCGGCGTGGTGAACTTCGCCCATGGGGCCCTGTTCATGATCGGGGCCTTCTGCGCCGTGACGCTTCAGAAGATCCTGACGCTCAGCCATACGGTGATCGACGAGACACGCACGGACTTCCTGGGCAATCCGATGAAGGTGGATGTGCCCTACATCTATGAATGGTTCGGAGAATCGACGGGCAACGCGATCATCGACTGGTCCGTGCCACTGGCGATCATCCTGGCCATTCCGGTCATGATCGTCCTGGGCGTGGTAATGGAACGCGGCCTCATCAAGCATTTCTACAAGCGCCCGCACGCGGACCAGATCCTGGTGACGTTCGGCCTGGCCATCGTGCTGCAGGAGATCGTCAAGTATTTCTATGGTGCGAACCCGATCCCGGCCCCCGCGCCCGATGCGCTGGACGGTGTGTTCGACTTCGGCGCCATGCTCGGGTTCGATGCGAACACGATCACCTATCCGCTCTGGCGTCTGGTCTATTTCCTGTTCTCGGCGGTCATCATCTGCGCCGTCTTCGCCTTCCTTCAGTTCACCACCTTCGGGATGGTTGTCCGGGCCGGCATGGCGGACCGTGAAACCGTGGGCCTTCTGGGCATCAACATCGACAAGCGGTTCACCATCATGTTCGGCATCGCCGCTGCCGTGGCGGGCCTTGCGGGTGTGATGTACGCCCCGATCAACTCGCCCAATTACCACATGGGAATGGACTTCCTCGTGATCTCCTTCGTGGTGGTCGTGGTGGGTGGCATGGGGTCGCTTCCGGGGGCCGTGCTTGCGGGCTTCGTGCTCGGCATCCTCGAGGCATTTGCCTCGATGACCGTCGTCACCGACTTCTTCCCCGGCATCAACAACATCGTGATCTACCTGGTCGCCGTGCTCATTTTGCTTACCCGTCCGCGTGGCCTGCTTGGCCGCAAGGGCGTGATGGAGGATTGATCCATGCTTGGTCTGAACGCAAAGGACTTTCGACTTCTGCTGCTCGTCACCATCCTGGTGGTCTTCGCGCCGGTATTCCTGAACCCCTTCCCCGTCGACAGCGCCATGGCGCAGTTCAACGCGGGTTATCCCGACCTGATGCAGCGCTTCGTGATCTTCGGGATCTTCGCCATCGGCTTCAACATCCTGTTTGGCCTGACCGGCTATCTGTCTTTCGGTCACGCCGCCTTCCTGGGCACCGGGTCGTATGCCGCGGTCTGGATGCTCAAGCTGCTGACGATCAACGTGCTGCCGGCGATCCTTGTCTCGACGATCGTGGCGGGTCTCTTTGCCCTGCTCATCGGCTTCGTGTCGCTGCGCCGGTCGGGCATCTACTTCTCGATCCTGACGCTGGCCTTCGCGCAGATGGCCTTTGCCCTCGCCGCTTCGGTCCTCACGTCGCTCACCGGGGGCGAGACCGGGCTTCAGACGGCGCTGTCCGATCCGCGCATCCTCGACGGGGCGGCGGCGGTTGCGGGCAACATCCCGGCGCCATCGCTCTTCGGCTACGAAATGCGGGCCACGACCACGATGCGGTTCGGGGATTGGGCTTTCACGCTGAACCTCGGCTACTACCTTGCGGGCGCCTTCATGCTGGCCGCCTTCTACCTGTCGATCCGTATCACGCGGTCGCCCTTCGGGATGATGCTGCGCGCGATCAAGTCGAACCAGCAGCGCCTGAACTATACCGGCCTTAACACCAAGCCCTACATGCTGGCCTGTTTCGTGATCTCGGGCATGTATGCCGGTCTGGCCGGTGGCTTGATGGCGGCGATGGACCCGCTGGCGGGGGCGGAGCGGATGTTCTGGACGGCCTCGGGCGAAGTGGTCGTGATGACCATCCTGGGCGGCGTCGGCACGCTGATCGGGCCGGTGCTTGGCGCGGGTCTCATCAAGTACATGGAAAACATCGTCTCCAAGATCAACGAGGCAACGCTCCACAGCTGGTTTGCCTTCCTGCCCGACGGGATGGAGGACGCGGTCGTCGCCCTCATCTATCCCTTCATCGGCAAGGGCTGGAACCTGACGCTCGGCATCGTCTTCATGCTGGTCGTGATCTTCCTGCCCGGTGGTCTGGTGCAGGGCGGACAGAAAATTGCGGGGCTGTTCCGTCGCAAGAAGTCCGCTGAGGCATCCACCAAAGCGCAAACCCCGGCCGAGTGAGGAGGAACCATCATGGGCATTCTCGAAATCAAGAACGTCGGCAAGCGGTTCGGAGGTCTTCAGGCCCTGTCCGACGTCAATCTCTCGGTCGCCGAAGGGTCGGTCCATGCGATCATCGGGCCGAACGGCGCCGGCAAGTCGACCCTGCTCAACTGCCTTGTGGGCAAGCTGATCCCCGACACCGGATCCGTCACCTTCGAGGGTCAGTCGGTCCTGGGGCGCAAACCCTACGAGATCAACCAGATGGGCATCTCGCGCGTGTTCCAGACACCCGAGATCTTCGGCGACCTGTCAGTGATGGAGAACATGATGATCCCCTGCTTCGCCAAGCGCGACGGGGCCTTCGAGCTGAACGCGTACGGGTCGATGATGAAGGACAAGGAGATCATCGAGCGGGCCGAGCACATGCTCGACGACATGAACATGGCCGACAAGCGCGACATGCACGCGGCGTCCATGTCCCGCGGTGACAAGCGGCGGCTCGAAATCGGCATGTGCCTGGCACAGGAACCGCGGCTTCTGCTGCTGGACGAACCGACGGCCGGCATGGCGCGGGCCGACACCAACAACACCATCGACCTGCTCAAGCACATCAGCGCGACTCGCCCGATCACCATCGCCATCATCGAACACGACATGCACGTCGTCTTCAGCCTGGCCGAGCGCATCACGGTCCTGGCCCAGGGCACCCCCCTGGTCGAGGACACACCGGACAACATCAAGGGCCATCCCAAGGTGCGCGAAGCGTATCTGGGTGAGTCCTCGGGCCACTGAGGGAGCCACGCCATGAACGTCAAACCCGACTTCACCCGCGAGGCCAACCAGGCCGCCACCGCGCCCGCCTTTTTCAGCGTGCATGACATCCATGCCTATTACGGCGAAAGCTACATCGTGCAGGGCGTCAGCTTCAACGTCCACGAGGGCGAGATCCTGGCCCTTCTGGGACGCAACGGGGCGGGCAAGACATCGACCCTGCGGACCTGCGCCCGGCTCGACAATCCGGAGCTCAAGAAGGGCGAGATCTGGCTGGATCACAAGCCGCTGCACCTGATGAAGGCCTTCGAGGCAAGCCAGGCAGGCCTCGGCCTCGTGCCCGAAGATCGTCGGATCATCCCCGGCCTCACGGTCGAGGAGAACCTGAAGCTGGCACAGATCGCCCCGCCCATCGGCTGGTCCATCGAGCGGGTCTATGAGCTGTTCCCACGACTGGGCGAGCGGCGCACGCAGGAAGGCACGACACTCTCGGGCGGCGAGCAGCAGATGCTGTCCATCGCCCGCGCCCTTTGCCGGGATCTCAAGCTGCTGCTCCTCGATGAACCCTACGAGGGTCTGGCACCCGTCATCGTGGACGAGATCGAGAAGACGCTGATCGAGATCAAGAAACTCGGCATCACCACGATCCTCGTGGAACAGAACGCCGTCCGGGCTCTGGAGCTGGCCGACCGGGCCGTCATCCTCGACACCGGCGGGGTCGTCTTTGACGGATCGGCCGCCGAGGTTCTGGGCGACGAAGCCCTGCGCGCCGAATACCTGGCGATCTGACGCGACGACACCGGGGGCGTGGCCCGCCCCGCGCCCCGAATGACTTCCCTGCGGTGCAGAAGGAACACGACATGCTTGACGACAACGAGAAACTCTATCCGCCTTCGGACGCCTTCGCGGCCAAGGCCCATGCCGACCGCGCGACCTATGACGCGATGTATCAGGCATCGATCGAGGACCCGGAGGCGTTCTGGGCCGAACACGGCAAGCGCATCGACTGGATCAAGCCCTATACAAGGGTCAAGGACACCTCGTTCGCGCCCGGCAACGTCAGCATCAAGTGGTACGAGGATGGCACGCTGAACGTTGCGGCCAATTGCATCGACCGCCACCTGGAGACGCGCGGCGACCAGACCGCCATCATCTGGGAACCCGACAGCCCCGATGACGATGCCTTGCACATCACCTACCGCGAGCTGCACCGCAACGTCTGCAAATTCGCCAACGTCCTCAAGTCCATGGGCGTGGGCAAGGGCGACCGCGTCGTCCTCTACATGCCGATGATCCCCGAGGCGGCCTATGCCATGCTCGCCTCCGCCCGGATCGGCGCGATCCATTCGATCGTCTTCGCCGGCTTTTCGGCCGACGCGCTGGCCGCCCGGATCAACGGGTGCGACGCCAAGGTGGTCATCACCGCCGACGGCGCGCCGCGCGGCGGCCGGATCACCAACCTGAAGGACAACGTCAACAAGGCCCTGCTTCACGATACCGACGACGTGAAGTGCCTGATCGTGCGGCGCACCGGTCAGCAGATCGCCTTCCGTTCCGCAAACGACTTTTGGCTGCACGAGGAAGAGGAAAAGGTTTCGGCCGATTGCCCCCCCGAAGAGATGGCCGCCGAGGATCCGCTCTTCATCCTCTATACATCCGGATCGACCGGTCAGCCCAAGGGCGTCGTCCACACCACGGGCGGCTATCTTGTCTTTGCGTCGATGACGCAGAAATATACCTTTGACTATCACGACGGGGACATCTTCTGGTGCACGGCGGATGTCGGCTGGGTCACGGGGCACAGCTATATCGTCTATGGCCCGCTCGCCAACGGCGCGACCACCCTGATGTTCGAAGGGGTGCCGACCTACCCCGATGCGGGCCGGTTCTGGGCGGTCTGCGACAAGCACAAGGTCAACCAGTTCTACACCGCCCCCACGGCGATCCGGGCGCTGATGGGTCAGGGCAACCAGTTTGTCGAACCCTATGACCTGGGCAGCCTGAAGGTTCTGGGAACAGTGGGCGAGCCGATCAATCCCGAGGCCTGGAACTGGTACAACGACATCGTCGGCAAGGGCCGGTGCCCCATCGTCGACACCTGGTGGCAAACGGAAACAGGCGGTCATCTTCTGACCCCCCTGCCCGGCGCGACCGCGACCAAGCCCGGGTCGGCCACTCTGCCGTTCTTCGGCGTGCAGCCCGTCATTCTGGAGCCGACGACGGGCGCGGAAATCCACGAGACGGTGGCCGAAGGCGTGCTCTGCATCAAGGACAGCTGGCCCGCCCAGATGCGGACCGTCTGGGGCGATCATGAGCGGTTCGAGAAGACCTATTTCTCGGACTACAAGAACTACTACTTCACCGGCGACGGATGCCGCCGCGACGCGGACGGCTATTACTGGATCACGGGCCGGGTCGATGATGTCATCAACGTCTCGGGCCACCGAATGGGCACGGCGGAGGTCGAAAGCGCGCTGGTCGCGCATCCCAAAGTCTCCGAATCGGCTGTCGTCGGCTATCCGCACGCGGTGAAGGGTCAGGGCATCTATGCCTATGTCACCCTGATGGGCGGCGAAGAGCCTTCGGAAGAGCTGCGCAAGGAGCTGGAAGTCTGGGTCCGTGGCGAGATCGGCCCGATTGCCAAGCCGGACCTGATCCAATGGGCTCCGGGCCTGCCCAAGACGCGATCGGGCAAGATCATGCGCCGGATCCTGCGGAAAATTGCGGAAAACGACTATGGGGCTCTGGGTGACACCTCGACCCTGGCGGACCCGAGCGTGGTGGACGACCTGATCGAAAACAGGATGAACAGATAACATCTTACTGAAATTGTTCAGACTTCGTTAACTCATCTTGCGGAATTGAGTCCGGAAAGGGGTCTTGATGCGGTAGACTGGAGCTCCGGGGGTTCCTTCCACCACACGACCAAGGAGTTTTCGATGTCCACCTTGTCCGCCCTCCTGCCCCCTGCTGCAAAGCCGGGGGGCCATTCCGTCACGGCGCAGGTTCCGTCCCAGGCCGAGGCCAAGCCTTCGGCACAGGGATCCACGGATGCAACCCGCGGCGGTGCCCCGGCCCAGAACGTTCAGGCCGGCGGCATGCCCCGCGCCGTTCCGCCCCCGACCCCGACCCGCGCGTCACCGGCACCTTCGGCCAGTCGCGGCGATGGCCGGGACACGACGGCCGGTGCCATCGACGCCGACAGCGATGCGACCCGCCTCGCCGGTGTGCGAAACGCCGAAGCCGAGGGCGCCGAGGCGCGCCGACAGGTCGAGGCGGCCCGCGACCGTCTGGTGGCCCAGGAAATCCTGTCACGGATTCCCGTTGCCCCCGACGCCCTGCCCAAGCTGACGGCCGAGGCCGAACGCAAGAGTGAGGACGCCAAGCCAGACCCCACCAAGGCCGACAGCAGCCGCATCGCCTGACCCGCCGCGACCCAGCCGGACCCGGTGCGCCTGGCCCGGCTGGTCGCGGGTGCTTCCCCTCGCCCGCAGGAACGGGTAAGCCTGCGCAAAACTGGCAGCGAGGATGGCATGAGCAAACCCCACGACAGCGACGTCGCCTTCATCAAGGCACTGGCCGAACTCCTTCGGGAGAACGATCTGACTGAATTGGAAGTCAGCCGGTCCTATGGCGAAGATGACAGCCTCGATGTCCGCGTCGCCCGTCAGATGATGGCCGCTCCTGCTGCCATGCAGGTCTCGGCCCCGGTCGCCGCTGCACCCGCGCCACAATCGGCCGCTGCCTCTGCGCCTGCCGCCGCCACGACCACCGACCCGGCACAGGATCCTGGCGCCGTGACCTCGCCCATGGTCGGCACCGTCTATCTGGCCCCCGAACCCGGGGCCGCCAACTTCATCCAGGTCGGAGACAACGTCGCCGAAGGCCAGACGATCCTGATCGTCGAGGCGATGAAGACCATGAACCAGATCCCGAGCCCGCGCGCCGGCAAGATCAAGCGCATCCTGGTCGAGGATGGCGCGCCGGTTGAATATGGTGCCCCTCTGGTCATCCTGGGGTGACCTGATGTTCAAGAAGATCCTCATCGCCAACCGCGGCGAAATCGCCTTGCGCGTGGTCCGCGCCGCCCGCGAGATGGGCGTGGCGACCGTCGCCGTGCATTCGACCGCCGACGCGGACGCGATGCATGTGCGCATGGCAGACGAATCCATCTGCATCGGCCCGGCCCCCGGCACGCAGTCCTATCTGTCGATCCCGGCCATCATCTCGGCCTGCGAAATCTCGGGGGCGGAGGCGATCCACCCCGGCTATGGCTTCCTGTCGGAAAACGCGGCCTTCGTTCAGGTGCTCGAGGATCACGGGATCACCTTCATCGGCCCCACGGCGGAACACATCCGCATCATGGGCGACAAGATCACGGCCAAGGACACGATGAAGAACCTGGGCGTGCCCTGCGTGCCCGGCTCCGACGGCGGTGTGCCGACGCTGGAAGACGCGCGCGCGGTGGCCGACGACATGGGCTATCCGGTCATCATCAAGGCGACCGCCGGCGGCGGCGGGCGCGGCATGAAGCTGGCCAAGACGGCGGCGGACCTGGAAAACGCCTTCCGCACCGCGCGCAGCGAATCCAAAGCGGCCTTCGGCAACGACGAAGTCTATATCGAGAAATACCTGGGCACCCCGCGCCACATCGAAGTGCAGGTCTTCGGCGACGGCAAGGGCCGCGCCGTCCACCTGGGCGAGCGCGACTGTTCGCTTCAGCGGCGTCACCAGAAGGTGTTCGAAGAGGCCCCGGGCCCGTCCATTACCCCCGAGCAGCGCGCCGCCATCGGCAAGACCTGCGCCGAGGCAGTGGCCAAGATCAACTATGCCGGCGCCGGCACGATCGAGTTCCTCTACGAGAACGGCGAATTCTATTTCATCGAGATGAACACCCGCCTTCAGGTGGAGCATCCGGTGACCGAGGCCATTTTCGGCGTCGATCTGGTGCGCGAACAGATCCGCGTGGCCGCAGGCTATCCGATGTCGTTCCAGCAGGAAGACCTGCACATCAACGGCCACGCCATCGAGGTTCGGATCAACGCCGAGAAGCTGCCGAATTTCTCGCCCTCGCCCGGTCGGATCACGCAATACCATGCGCCCGGCGGTCTGGGGGTGCGGATGGATAGCGCGCTCTACGACGGCTATTCGATCCCTCCCTACTACGACAGTCTGATCGGCAAGCTGATCGTTCACGGTCGCGACCGGGACGAGGCTCTGGCCCGGCTCAGCCGCTCCCTTGGCGAGTTGATCGTGGACGGCGTGGACACCACGATCCCGCTATTCCGGGCCTTGCTGGACGAACCGGCGGTTCAGACCGGCGACTATACGATCCATTGGCTCGAAAAATGGTTGGAAACGCATCTTGGCTAGAACGCTCATCCTCGTGCTTGGCCTGACGGGCCTGTTGGCGGCCTGCGGCGACAAGCCGGAGCCGGGCGTGGCGGCGGGTGCGATCGGCGTGCCCCCCGGCAATGCGCTGTTTTCCAGCGGGCGCGACGCGCGCAACTTCGACACCTATGCGGACGCCTTCACGACCCTGGATTGCCGCGGCCTCGAAGCGTCGCGCGCCGCATTGCGGACCCAGGCGCGGGAGCGTCGGCCCACCACCGGGATCGTCGCCAACATGGCGGGCACCATCATCGGCGGACCGGCGGGCGCGCTCGCCTCGGTCATCGGACAGGAAGCGACGCAGCTTGTCACCGCGTCCGGCAACCTGCGGCTGGCCGCGATCGAGGCGGTGACCGTCGCAAAACGCTGCGACGGGCCGCTTGACCCGGCCCCGCCGCGCGAACCCGTGCCCGGGCCCCTGCCGCCGCGCCCGATCCCGGTGACCCAGGGCTGACGGGGCACTTTCCCCGGCCTGCTCCTTGGCGCTAGACTGCCGCCATGCCCCGCGACACGCCAGATATCACGCCCGAAACGCTTCTGATGGCCTATGCCTCGGGCGTGTTTCCCATGGCCGAAAGCCGGGACGATCCGGAGATCTTCTGGGTCGATCCCAAGCGGCGCGGCGTCATGCCCCTTGATGGTTTTCGCCTGTCGCGGAGCCTTGCCAAGGTCATCCGTCAGGATCGGTTCGATATCACCCTGAACGCGGATTTCATGGGCGTCCTCGATGGTTGCGCGGACCGGCAGGAGACCTGGATCAACCCCGAGATCGCCCGCCTCTACCACGAATTGCATCTGGCCGGGTTCGCCCATTCGGTCGAGGTCCGGCAGGGCGGCGCGCTTGTCGGCGGCGTCTATGGCGTGACGCTCGGCGCGGCCTTCTTCGGGGAATCGATGTTTTCAAGGGTCCGGGATGCGTCGAAGGTCGCGTTGGCCTATTCGGTAGCCTTGCTGCGCGCTCGGGGATTCATGCTGTTCGATACGCAATTCCTGACCGAACACCTTGCCTCGCTCGGCGCAGTCGAGATCCCGCGCGCACAATATCGCGCGAAACTGGAAGTGGCGTTGAACCGGACGGCCCGGCTAACGGGGCCGATTCCTCAGTTGTCGGACGTCCTGCACCTGAGAACCCAGACATCATAGCGCCGATGTTCCAGCGCGTTGAGCGCCGGGGAAGAAGCGACCATCCAGCCGCTGAACAATTCGGTCACCGCGCGGGCGTCGACGATCTGCATCAGGGCGAAGGCATCGCCCGACGGGTTGTTCGCGGGATATCGGCATTCATGCAGCGTGATCTGAAGGGGACCATAGGCCATGGTCTGACCCAAACCCATTTCCACGTCGATCACTTCGCCCGATGTCTTGTCGAGTGTGCGCAGCACCGCGCCCAGGCCGTTTCCGGTCTGCACCGCCTGCGCCGCGGCAGACCCGGCCAGCGCGATCGACATAACGGCAAGCGCGCGGATCATTCCGGGGTCCAGGCCTCGTAATCGGAGGCGGGCTTGGGGTCGGCCCGCCGGAGCGATCCCGGGCGGGCAAAGGCCGCCGCCGATCCGGTCAGGTTCGGCTGGTGCGGCTTTTCCCACGTCTTGTGGACAATCGGATCCTTGGTCGGCGGCAAGGCGAAGGTGTGATGCAGCCAGCCGAACCAGTCGGGCGGCACGTTCGAGGCGTCATTCTCGCCCACGTAATGCACCCACCGGCGCGTGTCGTCGGCATTGTTGAAATAGACATTGCCGTCCGCATCTTCGCCCACGCGGGTGCCGAAGCGGCGTGTCCACAGGGCCGTGCCAAAGCTCTGACCATCCCACCAGGACACCAGTCGTTTCAGAAATCCGGCCATGTCGATCCCTCCGCACACGCTTGCCCCCGTCTACACCGCAGGGCCGGACGGTCAAGGTCGCGGAGGCCCGCGCGGCAAAGTCACGCGCGCCGTTCGTGCTGGAACCCGCCGCGCGCGCCCTGTATCCTGCGCGCAATTGTCCAGGGAGACGAACCATGACCGAGACCCGCCAATACGGCTTTGACACCTTGCAGATTCACGCGGGCGCCCGCCCCGATCCGGCGACCGGCGCACGCCAGACGCCGATCTACCAGTCGACGGCCTTCGTGTTCCGCGATGCCGACCACGCCGCAGCGCTCTTCAACCTTCAGGAAGTCGGCTATATCTATTCGCGCCTGACCAACCCGACCGTTGCCGTCCTTCAGGAACGGATCGCCACGCTCGAGGGCGGTGTCGGTGCGGTCTGCTGTTCCTCGGGGCACGCGGCGCAGATCATGGCGCTGTTCCCGCTGATGCAGCCAGGCTGCAATATCGTCGCCTCCACCCGCCTCTATGGCGGCACGGTCACGCAGTTCAGCCAGACCATCAAACGCTTCGGCTGGTCCGCCAAGTTCGTCGATTTCGACGATCTCGACGCCGTGCGCGATGCCATCGACGACAACACCCGCGCCGTCTTTGGCGAGGCGATTGCCAATCCGGGCGGATACATCATGGATGTGCGCGCGGTGGCCGATGTGTCCGATGCGGCGGGCATCCCGCTCATCATCGACAACACCACGGCGACCCCCTACCTCGTCCGCCCGATCGAGATGGGCGCGACGCTGGTCGTCCATTCGACCACGAAGTACCTGACCGGCAATGGCACCGTCACCGGCGGCTGCGTCGTCGACTCGGGCAAGTTCGACTGGTCGGCCTCGGGCAAGTTCCCGTCGCTCAGCGAAGCCGAGCCCGCCTATCACGGCCTGCGGTTCCACGAGACATTCGGGGCCATGGCCTTCACCTTCCACGGTATTGCCGTGGGCCTGCGGGACCTCGGGATGACGATGAACCCTCAAGCCGCGCATTACACCCTGATGGGCTGCGAGACGCTGAGCCTGCGGATGGAGCGCCACGTCCAGAACGCGGTCAAGGTGGCGACCTGGCTCGAATCGCATCCGGCGGTGGATTACGTGACCTATGCGGGGCTGCCGTCGTCGCCCTATTTCGAACGGTCGAAAAAGGTCTGTCCCAAGGGAGCCGGCGGTCTGTTCACCTTCGCGCTCAAGGGCGGATACGAGGCCTGCATCCGGTTCATCGACTCGGTCGAGATCTTCAGCCACGTCGCCAACCTCGGCGATACGCGCAGCCTGTGCATCCACTCCGCGTCGACCACGCACCGTCAGCTGAGCCCCGAGCAGCAGGAAGCCGCCGGGGCCGGACCCAACGTTGTGCGCATCTCCATCGGGATCGAGGACGCGGACGACCTGATCGCCGACCTGGATCAGGCCATCGCCAAGGCCGCCCCGAAAATGGCCGCGGAATAAACGCATCCGCGTCCGTTTCGAAACCGGAAACACTGATCGTCGGTCGGGCTTCGTCCGACCGTCGCGCTTTCCCTTGGCGACAAGCTGCCCTAGACTATGGCACAATCAAGGCGGGCCCTCGCGGGTCCGCACCTCCCATGATAGGGTCAGCCCATGACACCTCTGGTCGCACTTGATCTCTCGCTTGACGGTATCTCTGTCCTGACGCGGGCGCCGGAAGGCCCGGACCATGGCAAGTGGTATCGCGAAGGCGTGGTACGGCTGGATGCGCCGGACATGGCCGAAACCCTGGGGCGGCTGCGCGACAAATGCGCGGAACGGGTCGGCGGGGATTTCACGTCGATCCTGATCATCCCCGACAGCCAGATCCTGTTCACCTCGCTGGAACGCGACGACCGCAAACCCGAAGAGACGATCCGGTCGCTGCTGCGCGGACGCACGCCTTATGACGTCGAGGATCTGACCTTCGATTTCGTCCAGCGCGGCGACCGCCTGCAGGTGGCCGTCATCGCCCTCGAGACCCTGCTGGAAGCCGAGACCTTCGCCGCCGATTTCGGGTTCCGGCCTGTCACCCTGATCGGCAACCCGACCGATTCCACCTATCCCGGACGGCCCGATTTCGGAAAGACCGGCATCGCCACGGAACTTCTTGCCGGCGACAGCCTGAGCATCGATCTGGGCGAGACGATCGATGTCATCGCGGCCCCGGCCCCCGCACCTCTGCCCGAGGCTATCCCCGCCCCCAAGGCCCCGACGCCGGCCCATGCCGTCGCCGGTGATCCGGCGGGTCGCGCCCGCGTGGTCGACACCCGCCCGGCGCAAATCCCCCCGGCCCCGCCGCCGCGCGCGGCGGATGCGCCCGTCATGGCAGCCCCGGTCGAGGCCGAAGTGCCGGAGGCACCCGAAGATCTGCCGACCGAGGCCGCAGAATTTGCCGCCCTGGTCGACGACACGCCGACCGCCGAAGACCCGATGCCCGAGACTGCGGGGCGCATCGAAGACGAGGATGTCCAGACCGAGGTCGTCAAAGCCGAAGACGTGTCGCCGCCTGCATCGACCCCAGTGGCCGAAGATCATCCGACCTTGAGCGATGCCTTGGCGGCGCCGGATACGACCGAGGACGAGGGAGTGGAGCCCGAACTACCGGTCTTCAGCCATAGCCCGAAGCCTCTTGTCGTTGCCGCGTCCGACGTCGAGGCGCCGCGCTTCACCACCAAACGCCGGTCCGAGCCCACCCTGCCGACCGAGCCGGTGCTGACCCGGATTGCGCCGCGCCTGTCTGCCCCGGTTCCCGTGGCGGATCGGATCGAGCCCACGGTCTCTGCGCCGTCGCGTCCGGCCGAGGTCAGCGCCGATCCGGTCGACACGCCTCCGGTGCCGCGGCCCGCCTTGACGACACCGCCGCATGTCGGGACGACGCCTCCCCCGCGCCCCAAGACGATGCCGCCGATCCCGCTGTCGACGCTCGCCGAAGGTCTGGGCGCGCCCAAACGGCCCGAAGCGCTTGCGGATGCGACGTCGGACGCCCCGCGCAAGCGTCTGGCTGGGCTCATGTCCGGCACCAAGGTGCGGGCCACACCCAAGGTGCCGTCGAACGACGATGCGACTCCGGTCGGAATGGCCGCCGTCGCCGCCAACTCGTCTTTGGGCGGTCAGCGTGGCGGAAGCGCGCGCATGGGGCTCTATCTGACCCTGTCGCTTCTGGCACTTCTGGCGATGGTCGGCTTGGGTTCCGCCTTCTTCCTGCCGGGCGACGACCCGCGCGCCGTCGCCGAACTGATTGAAACAGAAACATCGACCAACGCGCCGCAGGACGACGTCGCCATGCTGCTGCCCGAACCGGGCACGCAGCCGGGAGTCAGCGTCGCCTCACCGATCCCGGACCTTGTCACGCCGCCCCAACCCATTCCCGGCGAAAGCCCCGAAGAGCTGGCCGAGGCCGGGGAAGATGTGCCGGTCGAGGCCCTGCCCGAAGCACTGGCCGATGCGGCGACATTCGCCGCGACCCCCGACCTTGCCCCCTCTCCGACGACGGGCGACGCACAGGATATCGACCTGGCCCAGGTCGACAGCGTGATCACGAGCGCGTCGGCGACCAGCCTGCCGACCACCGTGCCGCCGCTCGACGTCTTTGCCCCGCAGCAGAACCCGGCCCCCGCCGGTGCCGATGTGCCGGTCGCGACGGCACCTATCGAAGCCGCACCCGAAACCCCCACCGTGGCCGAGGTCGTGCCAGAAGAGGTGCCCGCCGAAACCCCGCCCGTCGAAACCGCCGAAGCAGCGGAGCCCGCAGCCGAAGCGCAGCCCGACCTGGTCGTTGCCAGCGCGGAGGGCACCCTGGCACCCGGAGGATACCGCGTTGTTCTGGGTCAGCCCGCCGTCCTGCCGACCCGTCGTCCCGGAAGCGAAGCGGCGGCGGACGAGACCACGGCGGAAGTCCCCGCGGAACTGACGGAAGAGGAAACAGCCCTTCTGCGCGTCCGCCCCGTCCAGCGCCCCGGCGACGCGCCAGCGGCGGAAGAGACGGCCCCGGACACAGAGACTGAAGACCCGTTGATCAACGGTCTATCCCGCGAGGAATTGCTCCGGATCCGTCCCCGGATCCGCCCCGCCGGGATCAGCGAAGCCGCAGCCGAAGCCAGCGCCGAGGCCAGTGCCGAAGAACTCGCCGCCGCCAATCGTGCGCGCGAGGCCGAGATCGCCGAACAGAACGCCGCGATCCAGGCCGCCGCCGCGTCGGCCGCCGCGTCCCTGGCACAGCAGCAGTTGGCGACATCGGCATCCACGGCAGGCAGCAGCGGGTCATCATCGCCTCTGGCCCTTGCCCTGTCGGAACGCCCCCGGACCCGCCCCCGCTCGGTCGAGCGGGACGCCGCCCGGATCGTCACGCAGCGCCGCGAACAGGCCACCGCAGCCTCGGCCAGCACCGCCACCGCGTCCGCCAGCAACGATGCGCCCGTCCAGGCCGCGCCACGTAGCGATCAGACCATCCGGTCCTCGGGCGGCAGCGTCGCCCGCGCCGCGACCCAGACGAACCAGATCCGTCTTCGGGATACAAACCTGATCGGCGTCTACGGTCGCCCGAACGCCCGCCGCGCCCTCGTCCGGCTTGGCAACGGGCGCTACGTGAAGGTGGAAGTCGGCGACCGGCTGGAACGGGGCCGGGTGACGGCCATAGGCGAAAGCGAGCTGGTTTATCAGCGCGGCGGGCGCAGCGTCACGCTGCGGCTACCCCGCGCCTGAATTGCCAAGTCCGGCGGCGGACTGAGCCTCGGCCGTCCAGCTAAGATACAGGCCCGAGGGCGTCTCGACCACGGGCCGTTTTATCAGGGCCGGATGCGCCAGCATCAAGGCCAGCGGGTCGGTCGCGCGCTCCGCCTCGGTCAAGCCGCGCCACGTCGTCGAACGGGTGTTCAGCATCGCGGGCCCCAGTCGGGCCAGCCATCCGACAAGTTCCGCCTGCGTCGGCGGCTCCTCCCGCAGGTCGCGCAAACGGGCGGGGATTTCGCCGACTGCCAATGTTTTGAGCGCCTTGCGACAGGAATCGCAGGCTTTCAGGCCATGGAGGACAATCATCTGCGGGACTCCGTTGTGCTGCCGTGGGGATCTGCCGGTTCCCCTTGATGTTTTCAACCGGGGACTTAGCTCCTTTCTCGTGATCGTTTCGGAACATGTGCTTTTGCCGGACTACCACAGCGGTCACCACGCCGTCGCGATGTTGCGGGCGGGAAGACCACTAAGGAGACACGGGAATGGCCACTGGCACCGTGAAATGGTTCAATACGACCAAAGGCTACGGCTTCATCGCCCCGGATGACGGCGGAAACGACATCTTCGTCCATATTTCCGCTGTCGAACGCGCGGGATTGACCGGCCTGAAGGACAATCAGAAAATCCAGTACGAATTGCGGGAAGGTCGCGATGGTCGATCGTCCGCATCGGAGCTGACACTCCTCGACTGACCCTCTGCGGGATGCGCCCCGCCCCGGATCACGGGGCGAGGGCTGTGTTCAAAACCTGCGCAGGCAGGCACGCCGGCTTTGAGTCGGCGGCGCGGTCAGGCCCATTCCCAGGGACGGGTGTAGTTGCCCATGACGGCGGTCACATCCCGATCCTCGACGTCGCCGGTCTTGACCAGACGGGCGACCAATCCGCGCTTCTTGTCCTCGACCACCTCGGAGACGCGGGCCTTGATGCCCGCATCCACCAGGGCTGCGTCATAGACACGGGTGATCGCGCGACGCCGCAAATCGGGCTTGAAGACCTTGCCGACCGCCGTCTTGGGCAATTCGTCCAGTATCTCGATATGCTTGGGCCGAGCGGCCCGCTCGTGCACATGTTCCTCGCAGAATTTCAACAACTCCTCGGGCGTGACACTGGCTCCCGAGACCAGCTCGACGTAGGCGCAGGGCAGTTCACCCGCGAAGGCATCCGGCTGGCCGATGGCACCCGCCATGGCGACGGCGGGATGGCCGGCCAGCGCTTCCTCGATCTCGGCGGGGTCGATGTTGTGGCCGCCCCGAATGATCAGGTCCTTGGCGCGGCCCGTGATCCAGAGATAGCCGTCCGCGTCCACCCGGCCCAGGTCGCCGGTCCGCAGATAGCGGTCCATGTGATAGAGGTCGGCGTTCTTGGCCGCCTCGGTATAGGTGTGGCCCGGCCAGACACCCGGGTTCGACACGCAGATTTCGCCCACGGTATCGGTCGGGCATTCCTCGGGGCCGTCCCCCTTGTCGATCAGGATGCGCACATCGGTGTGCATCAGAGGCACGCCGACGGACCCGATCTTCTTTTCGCCGTCCACGGGGTTCACGCTGACAAGGCAGGTCACTTCGGTGAGGCCGTAACCTTCGACGACGGTGATCTTCGTCGCTTCCTCGAACCGGCGGAACAGTTCGACCGGCAAGGGGGACGAGCCGGAAAAGGCCGTCTTCACCTTGCTCACGTCCGCGTTGACGGGCCGCTGCATCATCGCGGACATCGCGGTCGGAACGGTGATGATGAACGTGGTGCCCCACCGTTCGCACAGCTTCCAGAAATTGTCGAAGACGCCTTCGCCCCGGTAGCCCTGCGGCGTCGGAAAGACGACATGGGCGCCCGACGCGACCGCCGCCATCAGGATCACGTGACAGGCGAAAACGTGGAACATCGGCAGCGGGCACATCACGCTGTCCTGTTCCGAAAACAGCAGCCGGTGGCCAAGCCAGCCGTTGTAGATCATGCCGGAATACCGGTGCTGCGCGACCTTGGGCATACCGGTGGTGCCGCCCGTGTGGAAATAGGCCGCGACACGGTCTCCGGCACTGTCGGCAAAGGTCAGGGCATCTGACGGCTGTTTGGCCAGCTCATTGGTATAGCTGAGAACGTTCGCCTTGTGGGACACCGGGTTCTTGGGCCGGATCAGCGGCACGATTAGCTTCTTGAGTCCGGTGAGATAGCCGTGCAGGTCGATTTCCAGCACCGTCGTCACGCCGGGGGCCAGCTTGACCGCCTCGGCGACCTTCTGGGCGACGTCCGTCTTCGGGAAGGCCCGCAACGTCACGACGACCTTGGCATTCGTTTCCCGCAGGATCGCGCCGATCTGTTCAGCGTCGAGCAGGGGATTGATGGGGTTGGCGATGCCCGCGACGGTCGCCCCCAGAAGGGCCGTCGTCGTCTCGACGCAATTGGGCAGGACATAGGCGACCGTATCGGTCTCGCCCACGCCAAGGGAGCGGAACAGGTTCGCGGCCTGCGTTACCTGCTTGTGCAGTTCCGTCCAGGTCAGCGTGCGGGCCGGATCGGTCGGGCCCGAGAACAGCTGATAGCTGATCGCCGGACGCGAGGGGTGCGCGTCGCGCGTCTTGGTCAGAAGCTCATAGAGCGTCTGTGCCGGCTGAACCTGTTCCCACGGTTCCGCCGCAGCGATGTCCAGAATGTCCTGCTTGCTGGCGAATGAAGCCATCGTCCCCTCCCTATGTGATGCCGACGCTCCCCCGTCGGTCGTCCGGCCAAAATGGGGGAGTGGCGGCCCGTGCGCAAGGACTACGCTACGGCGAAATGCGCAACGATACTTGCGCGGGGTTAGAGGGGACTTTCGGGACCGGGCGGCGCCTAGGTCACTCGGCGGCCAGGCCGTCAGTGAATTGCAGACGCGCGAGACGCGCATAGAGCCCGCCTTCGGCGACCAGCTGGTCATGGGTGCCCTGGGCGGCGATCCGGCCGTCTTCCATCACGATGATGCGGTCGGCTTGCTTCACAGTCGCCAGGCGATGCGCCACGATGATCGTCGTCCGTCCCTTGGCCAGGCGGGCCACGGCATCCTGCACGGCCTTCTCGCTCTCGGCGTCGAGCGCGCTTGTCGCCTCGTCCAGCAGCAAGACAGGTGCGTCGCGCAAGATGGCACGGGCAATGGCGATACGTTGCTTCTGCCCGCCCGACAGCATCACGCCGCGCTCACCCACATAGGTGTCATATCCCTGCGGCAGGGCCGTCAGGAAATCATGCGCCGCCGCCGACCGGGCGGCGGATTCGACCTCTGCATCGGTGGCGTCGGGGTTGCCGAACCGGATGTTGTCGCGGGCAGAGGCGGCAAAGATCACCGGATCCTGCGGGACCAAAGCCATCTGAGCACGGAAGGCCGCCCGCTCCATGTCGCGCAGGTCGACGCCGCCCAGGGTGATGCGCCCCTCTGTCGGGTCATAGAATCGCTGCAGAAGCTGGATCACCGTGGATTTGCCCGCGCCGGACGGGCCGACAAGGGCGACCGTTTCGCCCGGGGCGACAGCCAGCGTCACACCATCGAGCGCCAAGGTTTCGGGCCGCGTCGGATAGCGGAAACTGACATTCTCGAAGGCAACGGCCTCCCCCGCGGGACGGGACGTCGGGGCAAGCGGATCGTTGACCGCATCCTGCACGTCCAGCAATTCGACCAGCCGTTCAGTGGCACCGGCGGCGCGCTGCAATTCGCCCCAGACTTCGGAGAGGGCCGCGACCGACCCTGCGACCATGATCGCATAGATCAGGAACTGGATCAGCTCCCCGATGCTCATCACGTCGGCACGCACGTCGCGCGCGCCCATCCAGAGAACACCGACGATGCCGATAAAGGTCAGCAGGATGACGATCACGGTCATGATGGCCCGGGTGCGGATACGCGACTTGGCGGAGTCGAAGCTGCGCTCCGTCACATCGTCGAAGCGGCCCGAGGCCTCGCCCTCGAAAGTATAGGCCTGCACGGTCTGCGCGCTCAGCAGCCATTCGGACGCCCGGCCCGAGGATTCGGCGATCCAGTCTTGATTCTCACGACTGAGTTTGCGCAGCCGCCGCCCCAGGACGATGATCGGCACGATCACCGCAGGCACGATCAACAGCACCAGCCCCGAGAGTTTGGGCGCCGTCCAGAGCATCAAGCCAAGCCCGCCCGAGAACAACAGGACATTGCGCAAGGCCACCGACACCGACGATCCGATCACCGACAGAAGCAGCGTCGTGTCGGTCGTGATCCGGCTGAGCACTTCACCGGTCATGATGCCGTCATAGAAGTTGGGCGACATGCGGATCATGCGCCCGAACACCGCCTTTCGGATATCGGCCACCACGCGTTCGCCAAGCCGCGTCACCAGATAATAGCGCAGCCCCGTCCCAAGGGCGAGAAGGCCCGCGATGATGAGAGCGGCGGCAAAATAGCTGTCCAGAAGCTGTGCCTCGCCTGTGTCGAATCCGTCCACGACCCGGCGCACGGCCAGCGGCAGGACGAGCGAGACGCAGGCCGTGAGGACAAGCGCGGCCAAGGCGGCCACGACCATGCCCAGATGGGGCCGGAAGAACGGCAGCAGGCGGCGCAGGCTGCCGATCTGCTTTGACCCCTCGCGGTCCGCTTCCTTGGCGATATCGACCATGAGGTCCTCCGGTGTTCGGGGTGGGAGGTAACGACGCCCGGCCCACTGTGCAAGATTTCTAGCGCCGCCTTCGCGTGGGCTGTGGGGATTGACGCACGGACAGATCGCCGCGCACCCTTGTCCCGGGATCAACCGGGAGACTGCCCATGCCGACTGCCCTCGATGTCACTGCGCTCGCGTTTTACGGCGTGCTTTGCAGTCTGCTTGCGGCCTTCGCGCCGCAGACACCCCGGATCTGGGTGCGCGCACTGGTCGGCGGCATGGTCGGGATCGTCGCGGCGGTACTGCTTCCGATCCTGCGCGGTGCAATCGGAGTCTAAGGCCAGTCAGGTCGGAGAGCTTGGAGCGGGCGGCGGGAATCGAACCCGCATCATCAGCTTGGAAGGCTGAGGTCTTACCATTACACAACGCCCGCAACAGACCGACGAAGTATTTCACGTCGCCCCGCCGGTCAAGACCGGGCGATCAGCTGTCGGTAATCGCCGCCGTCACCGACTGCGCGCGCCGCGCCTTGTGACGGTGCGAATAGACATAGCTGCAAAACCGCGCGACCAGCGGGGTCTTCCACCCCGCCTCCACTTCGATCCAGTCGCGCCAGAGCGCGCCCTCGCCGTTCTCCTCGACCGTCAGGCGAAGATCCCAGCGGGAGACCGAGGGGCTGTGCTCGCGGCTTTGCAGCAGGCGCTTGGCCGGATCGAGACGCACCACCTCCATCACATGGCCGCGCACCTTCATCAGCCCGAAGAACGTCACGTCAACGACATAGCGGTCCCCTTCGGCCACGCGCTGATCGGGCAAGCCGTCATAGCGGGCGATCTGGGCCATGGCCTTCTTCATCTCCGACAGGTCCAGCGCACTGCGAAACACCGTGTCGGCGTCGCGCGGATAGGTCGCTTCCACCATGATCGTCTTGGCCATGTCGCTCTCCGGTCTGCTGCGGTCTCAGTATGCACATCGGGGGCGCGGGCGACACGGGCGATATTGAACCCGGTCTCCGGCCCCTATAGACCGCGCGGGAACCTGACGAAGCCTCCGGAGACAACCATGTCCATCGACAAGGAAACCGCGCGCAAGGTGGCGAAACTCGCCCGGATTGCCGTGCCCGACGATCGGCTCGACGCCCTCGCCGGTGAGTTCAACGCGATCCTGGGGTTCATCGAGCAATTGCAGGAAGTCGATGTCGACGGCGTGGAGCCCATGGTGTCGGTCACGCCGCAACGGCTCAAGCGCCGCGAAGACGTGGTGACCGATGGGGGCCAGCAGCGGGCCGTCCTCGCCAATGCCCCCGATGCCCGCGAAGGGTTCTTTGCCGTTCCGAAGGTGGTGGAATGACCGATCTGACCGACCTGACAATCGCAACGGCCCGCGACGCGCTGCGCGCGGGCGAGACGACCGCCGTCGAACTGGCCGAGGCACATCTGACCGCGATCGAGGGGGCCGGGGCCCTCAACGCCTTCGTCCACCACACCCCCGACATCGCGCGCGCGCAGGCCGCCGCCGCCGACACGCGGATCAAGGCCGGTGACGCCCCCGCCCTGTGCGGCATCCCCATCGGGGTGAAGGACCTGTTCTGTACCAAGGGCGTGCCCAGTCAGGCTGCCTCTCGCATCCTTCAGGGGTTCAAGCCGGAGTACGAATCCACCGTCACGACGCAGCTTTTCGGCGCGGGCGCGGTCATGTTGGGCAAGCTCAACATGGACGAATTCGCCATGGGGTCGTCGAACGAGACCTCGACATATGGCAACGCGATCAACCCCTGGCGCGCGGGCAATTCGGACGCGGCGCTGACACCCGGCGGATCGTCGGGCGGGTCGGCCTCGGCCGTGGCGGCGCGCCTGTGCCTTGGCGCGACCGGCACCGATACCGGCGGATCGATCCGCCAGCCCGCCGCCTTCACCGGCACCGTTGGCATCAAGCCGACCTATGGCCGCGTCAGCCGGTGGGGCATCGTCGCCTTCGCCAGCAGCCTGGACCAGGCGGGCCCGATGACCCGCACCGTCCGCGACAGCGCGATCATGCTCGGGGCAATGGCGGGCCACGACCCCAAGGACAGCACCTCCGCCGATCTGGCCGTTCCCGATTTCGAGGCGATGCTGACCGGCGACATCAAGGGTCAGGTCATCGGCGTGCCGCGCGAATACCGCATGGACGGCATGCCCGAAGAGATCGACACGCTGTGGCAGGATGGCATCGAGATGCTGCGCGATGCCGGCGCCGAGATCCGCGACATCTCGCTGCCCCATACCAAATACGCGCTGCCCACATATTACGTCATCGCCCCCGCCGAAGCCTCGTCGAACCTTGCGCGCTATGACGGTGTGCGCTTCGGCCACCGCGCCGACATCGGTCAGGGCGACGGCATCACCGAGATGTACGAAAAGACCCGCGCCGAAGGCTTCGGCCCCGAGGTGCAGCGACGGGTCATGGTCGGGACCTATGTCCTGTCGGCGGGCTTTTACGACGCCTATTACAACCGGGCCCGCAAGGTCCGCGCCCTCATCAAGAAGGACTTCGACGACGTCTTTGCGGCGGGGGTCGACGCGATCCTGACGCCTGCGACACCGTCCTCGGCCTTCGAACTGGGATCGATGGCGGATGCCGACCCGATCGAGATGTACCTGAACGATGTTTTCACCGTGACGGTGAACCTTGCCGGGCTTCCGGGCGTTGCAGTTCCGACGGGACAGGACCGCAAGGGCCTGCCCATGGGACTGCAGGTGATCGGCAAGCCCTGGGAAGAGGGTGCGCTGCTGAATGTCGCACAATGTCTTGAGGATCGGGCCGGGTTCGTAGCCCGTGCGGAAAAATGGTGGTAGGGTCTTGGCCAAAGAGACGAGCAGAGGCGGTATGCGCGTGACAAACCTTTTGACGACACGACCCTTGTTGGCCGGTCTGGCACTGGTCCTGCTGGCAGCTTGCGAGCCGCCCTTGCCCGACAGCGGGTCGCGTGGCGCAGGCTTCGACACACCGGCACAGGTCGCGCAACGTCGCGAGGCAGAGCTGCGCAGCGCGCGCGCGGTCCGCCAACCCACGACGATCCGGCCGCCCGCCACCCCGCCCACGCCCCCCGGCGCGATCGTTCCGGGAGCGCCCGCGCCCCTGCCCACCCCCCTTGCTGCCCCGCAGACCGAGGCCGAGCGCCTCGCAAGCGAAACCCGCGCGGCCTTGGGCCAGTCGGCCGCAGCGGCCCCCACGGCTGCCCCGGCCCCATTGCCACAGTCCGCCACCTCCGCCTCCGCCCCGGACCTGGACCGCGACAATCCGAACCTCAGCCGAGAGCAGGACTTCGCCGCCGTCTCCGCGCAACGCGACATCGAAGCGGACGCAGAACGCCTGCGGGCCGCCCGGCAGCAATATCAACTGGTGCAACCGACCGAGTTGCAACGCCCCGATTCGACGGGTCCGAATATCTTCGCCTACGCTCTGAACGATGCCCGCCCCGTCGGCACGAATGGGGCCTTCCGCCGTGGCCTGACCGCGTCGTCGAGCCGGTCGGCCCAGAAATGCCAGGGCTACCGCAGCGACGACATCGCGCAGGAGGATTTCCTGGCCGCCGGCGGACCCGAGCGGGATCGTCTGGGCCTCGACCCAGACGGCGACGGCAATGCCTGCGCCTGGGATCCGGCGGTAGTGCGCAACCTGGTGCGGCGCCAGTAACCCTTGCAGATCACCGACCGGCCAAGCCCGAACCACGGGCCACGCAAGGACGGCAATCCCCGGCCCGACCTGATCGTGATCCATTACACGGCGATGACGGGCGGCCCCGGCCCGGCGATCAAGCGGCTGTGCGATCCTGGGACCGAGGTGTCCTGCCACTATGTCATCGGGGAATCGGGCGACATCAGCCGACTGGTCCCCGACCATCTGCGCGCCTGGCACGCCGGCGTGGGCCAATGGGGCCAATGGCACGACATCAACAGCCGTTCCATCGGGATCGAGCTGTCGAATGACGGCGCGTCGCCCTTCCCCGCCGATCAGATGACCGCGCTGGAGGCGCTGCTTCGCGACCTGATGGGGCGGCACGCCATAGGCGCAGAAGGGGTGATCGGCCATTCCGACTGTGCCCCCGGCCGCAAGATCGACCCGGGCCGGCGGTTCGACTGGCAGCGCTTCGCGCGTCAGGGTCTGGCCGTCTGGCCCAAGCCGGGAAATCCGGCGGACTCAGGCGGCTTTCGCACCCATGCCACGGCCTTCGGCTATACCGCGCCCGTCGACGACGACACCTTGCTGGCCGCCTTTCGTCTGCGGTTTCGACCCGGTGCGACCGGCCCCGTGACGGCAACCGATGCCAGCCTTGCCGCCGACCTTGCCCGCCGGTTCCCCGCGCCCCGGATTGACGCGCCGACGCCGACCGCCTAGGTCGCGGCGGTGCGGGGGGCCGGACGGCCGCGGGGTGCATTCCACCACGAGGAAAGTCCGGACTCCACAAAGCAACGGTGCCGGGTAACGCCCGGGCGGGGTAACCCGACGGAAAGCGCCACAGAAAACAGACCACCGTGGGTTCGCCCGCGGAAAGGGTGAAACGGTGGGGTAAGAGCCCACCGGGGGGCTGGCAACAGCGCCCGCATGGCAAGCCCCACCGGGAGCAACGCCGAATAGGGACCTCACGCTCCGGGCAACCGGTGGCACGGGCGCTTTGCCCCAGAGGTCCGGGTTGGCAGCTTGAGGCCCGAAGCGATTCGCGGTCCAGAGGAATGGTCGTCACCCGAGGGGCAGCCTTCGGGACAGAATCCGGCTTACAGGCCCCCCGCACACCTTGAGATTGTTTCAGATCGGCGGAAAACGCCCATTGGCGAACAGATGTGAACTTTTTCCTTGCCATGGCGGATCAATCCTTTGTCCGATGACCTCGGGGAATGCCTGGATTAATTTTGCCGGAGGTCGTGATGCCACACGCCGCCACTACCACGATTGCGTCGACAACACCTATTTCGCACCTTCCGCCGGGGTCTTTGGACCTGATCGACGACGACCGACGGCGTCGTGGACTGCTGTTTCGCGATGGTCGTATCGCCGCCCTGGGAAAGCCACTGTTGGATGACCTCGGGTTTGATGCGGATACGAACCTGCGCGGCCTGCATTTCGCGAGTTTCTGGGCCTACCGTGATCGAACCGACGTGATGAAGGCCCTTCAGCGGGCCGCGACCGAAGACCGTGCGGAACTGAGCCTCGACCTTGCTTACGTGAAGGGGCAATCGGGCTGCTGCGACATCACACTGGAAAAAGCCCCTGTCGGCGGATTGCTGGTGCTGACGCTGGAATGCCACGACTGATCCGATGATCGCCCCAAGGCGCGCTTGACACCCCGGTGTCAGCGGCTAGAAGGCAGCTTCCGGATTTCGCGGGCGCGGCGCATCATTGCCCCCCGTTTGTTGCAGGAGACACCAGATGGCGAAGCCCACCACGATCAAGATCCGGCTGAATTCCTCGGCTGGCACCGGCCACTTCTATGTGACCAAGAAGAACGCCCGTACAATGACCGAGAAAATGACCGTACGGAAGTATGACCCCGTCGTGCGCAAGCATGTCGAGTACAAGGAAGGCAAGATCAAGTAAGGCGAACGCCCCCTGATCACCGACCTCACGACAGGCCGCGCCGGGACACCGCCGCGGCCTTTTTGTTGTCCGGACCAGCCGTTTTTCTGACCGAGGTTGCCATGACAGACCATCCGACGATCCGTGCCACCACAGGCGCAGATGCCGCCGCCATCGATGCGCTTCTGGCGGTATCCTATCCCCGGCTTCTGGCGGGCGATTATTCCGCCGATCAACTGGCCCGCGCGCTTCCCCTGATGACGCGGGCCAAGCCGGAGCTGCTGGCCAGCGGCACCTACTTCCTGATCGAGGGGGCGGACGGCCAGGCCATCGCAGCCGGAGGGTGGAGCCTTGCCGCCCCCGGCACCGGCGAGACCGAGACGGGCCTGGCCCACGTGCGTCACGTCGCCTGTCACCCCGATCACCTGCGCTGCGGCCATGCCCGGCGCATCCTGGACAACATCATCCGCACTTCCCGGGACGCGTGGGTGACAGACCTCGACTGCCTGTCCACGCTGACGGCGGTGCCATTCTATGCGGCACAGGGGTTCGCGGTCATCGCCCGGGTGGATGTTCCTATCGGCGGGCGGGTGCCCTTTCCGTCCGTACAGATGCGGCGGGCGATCTGAAGTCGTCAGGCGAACAGGCCCGGGTCCGATCCCATATCGAGGCCCGGAAACACCAGCGACGACAGGGCCGCGCGGTCAGTCCCGAAAAGCCCATGCATGGCCCAGGCCGCATAAGCCCGCACGTCGCCCGTCGGCATGAGGTCGCGCCGGTCCAGCAGGGCCGCCTCGGACAGGCCGGGCCAGTCGCCCCAGACCTTGCCGCCGCGCAGGGCACCACCGGCCAGGATCATCGTGCCGCCCGTGCCGTGGTCCGTCCCACGCGTGCCGTTCTCGAATGCGGTCCTGCCGAACTCGGTCATCGTCAGAACCAGCGTGCGATCCCAGTCGGGACCAAGATCGGTCTTGAGGCGCAGCAACCCCTCCGACAGCGCGCGCAGACCGCGGGTGATCTGGTTGTCCTGACCCCGATGCGTGTCCCAGCCGCCAAGTGAAAGGGCCGCGATTCGGGCGTCGGCGCGCAATTGGGCGGCGGTGAAGGCGAAGAGCGCGTCGGTCTGATTGCCCTCCGCGTTGGTCGTGAGCCCGGCGAGGTCCAGCGCTTCCTCGGCTGCGGCCAGAAAGAGGGGGTCGTCGTGATAGCTGTGCAGCAGCAGGTCCGCTGTCGCGGGCGCCATATCGAGACTGGCATCCGGGGCCCAACTGGCATGGTCCGCTGCGCCACGCAGGATCAGCATCTCTTCGCGCCCCACGGCAAAGGCGGTGCGCCCATGTGCGTCGGGCAAAAGCGGCAACAGCCGGTTCAGCCAACCGTCCCGACCCGTCATCGGCGGAACCTCTCCGGCGGTGCCCGCCTCCAGAATGTCCTGCCCGTCGAAATGGCTGCGCTTGCCGCGATAGGGCGTGCTGACCGCCTGCGCGAACCCCAACTGGCCCGCGCGCCAGAGCGGCATCAGGTCGCCCAGTCCGGGATGGAGCGCATGGAACCCCGTCAGGTCCAGCGCCCCGGCGGCGGGCCCGATCGCGAACCCCGGACGCAAGGCGGCAAGCGCCGGATCGCCGTAGGGTTGCAAGGCGTCCAACCCGTCCATGGCGCCGCGCAGGATCACCACCACCAGCCGATTGTCTGTGGGCAGGGCGGCAAAGCTCATCGGGGTCATCAGGGGGAAGGCTGCCGCCGAACAGCCCAGAAGGCTCAGGAAACGGCGGCGGTCGGGCCTCAGATCCATGGCGTCATCTCCGTTGCATTTCAGGGGCAGCAAGAATGAGTCCGATCCCGGCGGCACGGTCCTCGGCGGCGTCGGCGGCAAAGCGCAGGCGTGCGCTCGCCAAGGGCCCGAGCGCCGTGTCCACGAACGCCCGAGGGTCAGGCGCAGGGTCGAGGGTGCCCGCCACCCGCATCGCCCAATCGAGCCGGGCAGCCAGACCTTGCGGCGTGATCCAGGCGGCGCCATCCTCGGGCCAGCCATCGGGCCCGGAGGGACGCAGCCAGGTCTGCCCCATCTGGAGCAGCGGGGTCGTGAGCCATTGGCGCAAGGTGCGCACCGGGGCATCGGCCAACGCGGCGCCCTGCCCTGTCACGCGCGCGACGGCGGCAACATAATCCAGCGGTCGACGCACCTTTTGCAGCGTTTCCGACCAGGCCGCCGGATGATCCAGCATGGCGCCATAGACCGCCATCAGATCACCGTCCGTCGCGCGCCAGGCGGCGTCCATTGCAGCGACAAGTCCGGGGTCGGGGTCGTCCGCCACGAAATGCACCGCCAGCTTGCGCGACAGGTAGCGCGCCGTGTCGGGATGGACGGACAGATCCTCCAGCACTCGGTCGATGTCGCCCGGATCCGGTCGGTCGCCCCCATAGCTGCGACCCAGAACCGTCTCGGCCCCGGGCTCCGCGATGTTGACGCGGAACAGGCTCTGCCCTTCCTTGTCGAGGCTGAGGCCGGTCAGAAGTTCCGCCAGTTCCCGCACATCGGTCTGGCTGTACCGCGCGCCGACGCCCAGGGTGTGCAGCTCCAGAACCTCGCGGGCCAGGTTCTCGTTCAGGCCGCCGCCCCGTCGTCCGCGCGGCGAATTCGGCCCGATGGAACTGCCCTGATCCAGATAGGCGACCATCGCCGGATGCGTCACCGCCGCCCGCAGAAGATCGGCAAAGCGCCCGGTCAGATGGGGGCGCAAAGCATCTTCGTGATAGCCACCGACCGTGCGACGCAGGAAACCACGGCTGTCCTCCACCGCGAAATGGTCGGCCCAGAACCACATCAGACGTTCGCGCATCCCGTCGCGCGTGATCGCGGCGCGGGCAATCGTGCGGCCAAGATCGACGTGATAGCGAGCGTTGAGCGACTGGTTCACGCGCCGATATTCGGCTTCCTTCTGCGGATCGGTCCGGCGCTCCTGACGCAGGCGAATGAACTCAACGGCCTCAAGGACGCGGATATCCCAACCCTCGACCGGAATCGCCGCTTGCGCCTGATCCGGCCCCGCCAACAACGCCAGAACCTCCGCTCCGTCGGTCGGCGCAGCAAGGTCAGGGGACAGACCGGTGCCAAACCGGATGGCGGCAATGGTGGATCTCATCCCATCTAGATAAGCTTCGCCGCGGCCTGCGCACAGAGGTCGCTGGCAAAATCGCAGCAGACCGGCAACAAACCTCCCGTTCCCGATCCGTTCCGTGCGGGTTTGGGCGTGACGGCGGCGGGGACGACCGCTAGATATGGGGGATGATCCGCCCTGCCCTCCCACTGCTGACATTTCTGCGCCGCCTCACGGGGTCCGCATGATGGATGGCACGTCGTTCGGATCGACCCGCCTCACGTCGGTTGAGGTCTGCGCGGGAGCCGGCGGGCAGGCTCTGGGGTTGGAGCAGGCGGGTTTCGACCACCTCGCCCTCTGCGAGATCGAGGCCCATGCCCGCGCGACGCTGCGCCTGAACCGCCCCGCCTGGAACGTGATCGAGGGCGCGGGTGCCGACCTCAAGACGTTCGATGCCACGCCCTACGCGGGCGTGGACCTTCTGGCCGGCGGCCTGCCCTGCCCGCCGTTTTCCGTGGCTGGTCAACAGCTTGGCGCACGGGACGAGCGGAACCTGTTCGACGACTTCCTGCGCATCGTCGGCCAGTGCCAGCCCAAGGCCGTCTTCATCGAGAATGTGCGCGGTTTTCTGGACCCGACCTTCGCCGATTTCCGCAAGCGGCTGGTGGGGCAATTTCGCAGGCGCGGCTATGCGGTCGACTGGCGCTTGCTGAACGCCTCCGATTTCGGCGTGCCGCAGCTGCGTCCCCGCGTGGCCATCGTCGGGTTTCGCAAGGGCGCGGCCAAGGGGTTCACCTGGCCCGAACCCGTCGGCGCGCCGCCCCCGACCGTGGGCGAGGCGTTGCGCGACCAGATGGCGGCGGGCGGTTGGCCCGGGGCCGCAGCCTGGTCCGATGGCGCGCAGAGCGTGGCCCCGACGCTGGTCGGCGGCTCCAAGAAACACGGCGGCCCCGATCTTGGCCCGACCCGCGCCCGGCGCGCGTGGCGTGACCTTGGGGTGGAAGGGAGGACCCTCGCCGAGGCGCCCCCCGGCCCGGACCATCAGGGGCTGCCCCGCCTGACCGTCCAGATGGCCGCCCGAATTCAGGGTTTTCCCGCCGACTGGGTGTTTTCGGGTCGCAAGACGCCCGCCTATCGGCAGGTCGGCAATGCCTTCCCCCCGCCCGTGGCCCAGGCCGTCGGGGCGCAGATCGCGGCGGCCCTGCTGCGCGCCCGCGTCCCGTGCGACAGCTGACGTGACCGTTTTCGCCGACCTGCGCCGCCAGTTTCACGCGACCCTTCTGGCCGAAGTCCTGACCCTGTCGGGCACCGGAGTGGCCAGCAACGCCGACAAGAGCAGCAAATGGAGCCGGATGTTCGCCGCCGGGATCATCGAGCGGATCGGCCATGCCGCCGTCGCTCCAAAGCTGGCCGGCCAGACATCGGGCGCGCGGTTCGAGGTGATCTGCGCCCAGTTCCTGACCGCGACGCAGGCACATCTGACCCACCTGCGCCCAGGCCGGTTCGAGGTGGAGGTCGGCGGCCATATCGCGCGGTTCCGGCAATATGCCCATCTCGACGAGCTTGAGGCGATTGCCCGGTCCAATCGCGAAATCGCCACGGCGCTTGGCTCCGACTACCTCATCAAGCCCGACATCCTCATCTCGCGCCAGCCCGAGGGCGACCGGGTCATCAACGCCCATGCGGCGCTGGTCGATTGGGACGTGGCGGGGCTCAGCGATCTGCGGGCGGGGATGACGGCGATGCCGCTTCTGCACGCCTCGGTCAGTTGCAAATGGACGTTGCGCAGCGACCGGGCGCAGAATGCGCGGTCCGAGGGGCTGAACCTGGTGCGCAACCGCAAGGGGCCCTTGCCGCATATCGTGGTCGTCACGGGTGAGCCGCTGCCAAGTCGGATCGCGTCACTGGCCCTCGGGACCGGGGACATCGATTGTGTCTATCACTTCGCTCTGCCCGAGTTGCGCGATGTGCTGACGACCCCCGGCAACGCGGCCTATCTGGAAACGCTGGACATGATGGTCGAGGGGGGCCGCCTCAAGGATATCAGCGACTTGCCCCTCGACCTCGTGTCCTAGTCCTTGGGCACAAGGCGCAGTCCAAGCTCCATCAGCTGACCGGAAATCGGCTCGCTCGGCGCGCCCATCATCAGGTCTTCGGCCCGCTGGTTCATCGGGAAGAGAATGACTTCGCGGATGTTCGCCTCGTCCGCCAAGAGCATGACGATCCGGTCAATGCCGGCGGCACAGCCCCCGTGGGGCGGCGCGCCGAACTGGAACGCCTTGACCATGCCGCCAAAGCGCTTGTGGACCTCATTCGCCGAATAGCCGGCCAGCTCGAATGCCTTGAACATGATCTCGGGCTTGTGGTTCCGGATCGCGCCGGAAATCAGCTCATAGCCGTTGCAGGCAAGGTCATACTGATAGCCGAGCACCTCAAGCGGATCACCGTTCAGCGCTTCCATCCCGCCCTGAGGCATCGAGAAGGGGTTGTGGCTGAAGTCGATTTTCCCCTCGTCGTCCTTTTCATACATCGGGAAGTCGACGATCCAGGCAAAGGCGAAGCGATCTTTGTCGGTTAAGCCAAGTTCGTCGCCAATCACGGTCCGCGCACGGCCTGCGACGCTTTCGAAGTCGGAGGCTTTGCCGCCAAGGAAGAAGGCAGCATCGCCAACACCGAGGTTCAATTGCTTCCGGATCTCCTCCGTTCGTGCGAGCCCAATGTTCTTTGCCAGCGGCCCAGCCGCTTCGATCGCGCCCATGCCTGCCTTCAAAACTGCCTGAGCGCGCTTAAATTCTCCAGCCTCTACAGCGGCCAGAGCTTCGTTCAGGAACTTTTCTCTTGCGGCAATCGTTTCGCTATCTGAAAGTTCAATCTGTTGAACTTGCTCTTTGAGTTGATCCCAAGACTGGATCAACGCGTCTCTAGCGTCTTCAAGCTCCCTGTTTCCCTCCCATTCGTCGATCTTGTCTGCCAGTGCAGTCATACTAGCGTGCAATTCCTCAAATTTCTCTGGATCACCGAATTTGCGCCAGAAGATATACCCCATCCCCGGCAGGCCCTGTTCCTGGGCGAATTTGTTCATCCGGTCGCAGAACTTGCGCGACCCCCCCGTGGGGGCCGGGATGGCGCGGATCTCGGTGCCGTCCTTCTCCAGCAGCGAGGCGAAGATGGCAAAGCCGGAGCCGCGGAAATGCTCGGAGACGTCCTGCATCCGGATCGGGTTGCGAAGGTCCGGCTTGTCTGTTCCGAACATCAGCGCCGAATCCTTGTAGCTGATCTGCGGCCATTCGGCATCGACCTTGCGACCGCCGCCGAACTCTTCGAACAGGCCAGCGACTACAGGCTGAATCGTATCGAAAACATCCTGTTGGTCAACGAAGCTCATCTCCATGTCCAGCTGGTAGAAGTCGGTCGGCGAGCGGTCGGCGCGGGGGTCTTCGTCGCGGAAGCAAGGCGCGATTTGAAAGTACTTATCGAACCCTGACACCATCAGCAGCTGCTTGAACTGCTGCGGCGCCTGCGGCAGGGCATAGACCTTGCCGGGGTGAAGACGCGACGGCACGATGAAGTCGCGCGCGCCTTCGGGCGACGATGCGGTAATGATCGGTGTCTGGAACTCGTTGAAGCCCTGATCCCACATCCGGTTGCGGATGGAGCGGACGACATTGGACCGCAGCTTCATGTTGCGCTGCATCGCGTCGCGGCGCAGATCGAGGAAGCGATACTTCAGCCGCGTCTCTTCGGGGTATTCCTGATCGCCGAAGACCATCAGCGGCAATTCGTCCGCCGATCCCAGAACCTCCAGATCGCGCACGAAAACCTCGACTTCGCCCGTGGGGATCTTGGGGTTGACCAGTTCGGGATCACGGGCCTTCACGGTGCCGTCGATGCGGATGCAGTATTCGGACCGCACCTTCTCCATCTGGGCAAACACGGGGCTGTCAGGATCGCAGAGCACCTGCGTGATGCCATAGGTGTCGCGCAGGTCGACAAACAGGATACCGCCATGGTCGCGGATGCGGTGGACCCACCCCGACAGGCGGACGGTGTCGCCCACATCGGACTTGGTCAGACCGGCGCAGGTATGGGTACGGTAGGCGTGCATCAGGCTCTCCCCAGGGGGTCATGTCAGCGGTTGGCCCGATGAACACGCCCCCCGGGCAGGTGTCAACCTGAGACGGGCCTTCGCCCGTCCCAGGTGTGGTCCATGGACCTGTTTCGCCGCGTCAGAAGATGATCTGCCAGGTCGGCGCCATCCGGATGCATTTGCTGGTGTGCAGGATGACTTCGTACTCGCTGGCTCCCGTCTGGATGAACTCCTCCCATTCCTGACTCCACTCGAGGCAGACCATCACCAGGACCGCGCCCGCCGGCGGTTTTTCAAGCTCGAACCGGGGGTTGTCGCTGATGACATCGGGCGGAAGGGTCCAGCTTGCGTCGAGCGACCCGAGGCGGTCATGGCAGCCGATATTGGCGCCGATATAGGCCGCCAGGAAGACATACTCTTCGACCGCGAACTGCAGGGCATCGACCGCATAGGGCAGGGTCTCCTGGGACAATTGCGCCCCCGCCCCGGCCCCGATGGCCGCACCATAGGGGTTGTCGCTCAGGCCGGCGCCCACCACGCCGCCGATGGCGCCGACGACAAGGGGCCCCAACTCATCCGCGACGAAATCCGTCATGTCGTCGAAGAGCTGGGTGTTGCCGGGGGCAGCTGACCGGGCGACGCCGTTGGCATAGTCCTGACAGAAGGCCACGGCCCCGGCGCTGCCTGCGGTGCCGAGCGAGCTGGAGATATCGATGCCGCTGGAGGTGTCGATCACATTGCCCTCCCCGTCAGCGATGATGGTCTCGTGGCGCTGGCCTTCGCTGCTGACGGGAAGGGACACGCGATGCGTCAGTTCCGCCTTGCGGGTGGGTCGGCTGTTGGGATCGAAGAGGGTGAAGGTCGTCTCGACCCACTGCCCCGCCTCACCGAAAAAGGGCCAGTCCTCGCCGCTCAGGTCGATGCGCATTTCACCGCGGATCCGCGCCAGCACGGGATATCCCGCCCAGGTGCTGCGGAGGGCACTCGCCAGCGCGCCCTTGCCCGTCGCGGGGACCGGCTCGGCCAGAATATAGCTCACCATGGCCTGCCGCCGCAGGACCGTCAGTTGCAACAGGTTGCCATCGGGCGTCGCGATGACGTTGTAGGAAACGACGGGTTCGGGCGCGATCCGGTTCACGAAGGTCCAGTTCACCAGGTGCCCGTCAAACGTGCTGATCACCGAAGGTCGGTGCAACGCGCCAGGCGTGACGCGCGCATCGGTCGGCAGGCGGGTCACCTGCGCCTGCGCGGTTGCGGCAAAGGCACCAAGCAGAAGGCCGAGCATCAGGCCCGGCGCGAAAAAGCGGAATAATGTCATGGGTGAAATCCTTTGACTGGGTTTCAATACCGGCCAGCCTGCCCCATGCGTCACCGCTTCCCAATTGCGGGAATCCATACCTTTGCCACCCGCCCGGCCTGCGCACACGCGAACGAGGGTTGCACCCCCCCTTCCGCCCCCCTAAACCGCCGACTGTTTGACATCACCGGGGGAGTCAGGGCCATGCCGAAGCGGACGGACATCAAGTCCATCATGATCATTGGCGCGGGCCCCATCGTGATCGGGCAGGCCTGCGAATTCGACTACTCCGGCGCCCAGGCCTGCAAGGCCCTGCGCGAGGAAGGCTATCGCGTCATCCTCGTCAACTCGAACCCGGCCACGATCATGACCGACCCGGGCCTGGCCGACGCCACCTATATCGAACCGATCACCCCCGAAATCGTCGCCAAGATCATCGCCAAGGAGCGTCCCGATGCGCTGTTGCCGACGATGGGCGGGCAGACGGGTCTGAACACGGCGCTGGCGCTGGATGACATGGGCGTGCTTGCGGAATACAACGTCGAGCTGATCGGCGCAAAACGCGCCGCCATCGAGATGGCCGAAGACCGCAAATTGTTCCGCGAGGCGATGGACAGGCTCGGCATCGAGAACCCCAAGGCCACCATCGTCGCGGCCCCCAAGGGGGCGAACGGGAAATACGACATCACCGCAGGACTTGCCGCCGCGATGGACGCCATCGAATTCGTCGGCCTGCCCGCGATCATCCGCCCCGCCTTCACCCTGGGCGGCACCGGCGGCGGCGTGGCCTATAACCGCGCCGATTACGAGCGGATCTGCCGGACCGGCCTTGAAGCGTCGCCGATGGCGCAGATCCTCGTCGACGAGAGCCTTCTGGGGTGGAAGGAATTCGAGATGGAGGTGGTGCGCGACACCGCCGACAATGCCATCATCGTCTGTGCCATCGAGAACGTCGACCCGATGGGCGTGCACACCGGCGATTCCATCACCGTGGCCCCGGCGCTGACGCTGACGGACAAGGAATACCAGATCATGCGGACGCACAGCATCAACGTGCTGCGCGAGATCGGGGTCGAAACGGGGGGGTCGAATGTGCAGTGGGCCGTGAACCCCGCCGACGGGCGCATGGTCGTGATCGAGATGAACCCGCGCGTGTCGCGGTCGTCGGCGCTGGCCTCCAAGGCGACCGGTTTCCCGATTGCCAAGATCGCCGCCAAGCTGGCCGTGGGATACACGCTCGACGAATTGGACAACGACATCACCAAGGTGACGCCCGCCTCGTTCGAGCCGACGATCGATTATGTCGTTACCAAGATCCCGCGCTTCGCTTTCGAGAAATTCCCGGGTGCCGAGCCGCTTTTGACCACGGCGATGAAGTCCGTGGGCGAGGTGATGTCGATTGGCCGAACCTTCCACGAAAGCCTGCAGAAGGCGCTGGCGTCGATGGAGACGGGTCTTACCGGATTTGACGAAATCGAACTTTCCATGGACCCGGCCGCGATCAAGGCGGCCCTGGGTCGCCAGACCCCGGACCGGATCCGCGTTATCGCCCAGGCCATGCGCAACGGCCTGTCGGATACAGAGATCAATGCGGTCACCAAGTTCGATCCTTGGTTCCTGGCCCGGATCCGTGAAATCATGGACTTGGAATCCGAAGTTAAGGCAAATGGCTTGCCCGTGACCGAGGATGGCTTGCGCCGTCTGAAGATGTACGGCTTCACCGATGCACGCCTTGCCAAGCTGACCGGACGGACCGAAGACAACGTCCGGCGCGCCCGTCTGAACCTGGGCGTAATTGCACAATTCAAACGTATCGACACCTGCGCCGCCGAGTTCGAGGCACAGACGCCCTATATGTATTCGACCTATGAAGTGCCCGTCATGGACGAGCCGGAGTGCGAAAGTCGGCCGACCGATGCCAAGAAGGTCGTCATCCTGGGCGGCGGTCCGAACCGCATAGGCCAGGGCATCGAATTCGACTACTGCTGCTGTCACGCCTGCTTCTCGCTGACCGAGCAAGGCTATGAGACGATCATGGTCAACTGCAATCCCGAGACGGTCAGCACCGACTACGACACTTCGGATCGCCTCTATTTCGAGCCGCTGACCTTCGAGCACGTGATGGAGATCCTGAGGGTGGAGCAGGACAACGGCACCCTGCACGGCGTCATCGTCCAGTTCGGCGGACAGACGCCTTTGAAGCTGGCCAATGCGCTGCACAATGCCGGTATTCCGATCCTCGGGACCACCCCCGACGCCATCGACCTCGCCGAAGATCGTGAACGGTTCAGCGCGCTTGTGGACCAATTGGGCCTGAAGCAGCCGAAGAACGCGATTGCCCATTCCGACGCCGAAGCCCGCCTTCGGGCCGAAGAATTGGGATATCCGCTGGTCATCCGGCCGTCCTATGTCCTGGGTGGGCGGGCGATGGAGATTGTTCGCGATACCGCGCAACTCGAACGCTACATCCGCGAGGCCGTGGTCGTCTCGGGCGACAGCCCCGTCCTCCTCGACAGCTATCTGTCGGGCGCTATCGAGGTGGATGTCGACGCCCTGTCCGACGGCGACGCGGTCCACGTCGCGGGCATCATGCAGCACATCGAAGAGGCCGGCGTTCATTCGGGCGATAGCGCCTGCTGCCTGCCACCGCACACCCTGTCGCGCGATGTCATCAACGTCATCCGCGAACAGACCGTCGCCCTGGCGCGCGCCTTGCGGGTCGTAGGGCTGATGAACGTGCAGTTCGCGGTCAAGGAGGACGAGGTCTACCTGATCGAGGTGAACCCCCGTGCCTCCCGCACGGTACCCTTCGTGGCCAAGGCCGTCGACTCGGCCATTGCGTCGATTGCCGCCCGTCTGATGGCCGGGGAGCCCTTGTCGAACTTCCCGCTGCGCGACCCCTATCCGGGTGACGCGAACCCGGACCATGTGCCGATCGGCGATCTGATGACCCTCGCCCATCCGGACACGCCCTGGTTCTCGGTCAAGGAAGCGGTCCTGCCGTTTGCGCGTTTCCCCGGCGTCGACACGCTTCTGGGCCCCGAAATGCGGTCGACTGGCGAAGTCATGGGGTGGGACCGGTCGTTCCCCCGCGCCTTCCTCAAGGCCCAGATGGGGGCCGGCACGCGCCTGCCCGAAGGTGGGACGGTGTTCCTGTCGATCAAGGACGACGACAAGACGACGCAACTGGTCGAGACGGCGGCGACGCTGACCGATCTGGGCTTTTCCATCATGGCGACCTCTGGCACGGCGGAATTCCTGGCGCGGCATGGCATCGACAGCCGCCATGTGAACAAGGCCTATGAGGGCGGGCGGACCGTCGTAGACGTCATGAAGGACGGCGAAATCGTCCTCGTGATGAACACCACCGAAGGCGTTCAGGCGGTCGAGGACAGCCGCTCCATGCGCAACGTGGCGCTGACCGACCGTATTCCGTACTTCACGACGCTCTCCGGGGCGCACGCCGCGGCCCTGGCCATCCGCGCGATGACCGAGGGCGAGCTCGAGGTGCGCTCGCTCCAGTGAGTTAACCAAGTCATTGAATTTTAACCATCAACTCGCAAACCCGCTCTGACATCCATGTCGGGACGGGCGCCCGATTTCTGACACATCCGCACCCGAAACATCGACCATCCGTCACCAGGTGGAGGTCCCGGAATGTCAGACGTCACCACAACCCCGCTCAGCCGTTTCTTCGGTCGATTGTCCCGCCGGTTCCCGTCCGAGCGGATCACAGAATTGCACGCCCTGAATGCTGCAACCGTGGATACCGCGCCCCTTCTGGAAGCGAACCGGCAGTTCGTGTTCCTGCACCTGCGCGACCTGGCCGGGCGGCACGGGCTGCACGTGGCCCCCGCGGTGTCGGTCGATTCGATCCTGACAATTCGTGCAGGCTTATCCGGTGGTAGTGATGCGACCGAGCGGGCCATGCAGCACATGCGTGTGGATTTCCTTCTGATGGACGGGGCCGCGCGTCCGGTGCTCGCCATCGACTGCGTCTGTCCGAACGTCAGCCCCGACAACCTCAAGAGCCGTATTTTCGAAAAGGCCCGTCTGCCGTTGCTGGATCTGGCCGGGGGTGACGCGCTCGAGGCGGATATGACGTTGATCGAGACGACGCTCCTCGCCCTTCCAGGTGTCTGCGGCGCAAGTCGCGCGAACTAGATCGGTCTCGTTGCGCGTCGACGCGAGAACGCCGGTCCCGACCCTCTGCCTTGACCTCCACCCCGTTTCCCGGCAGCACCTTTGGACCCGAGGAGGAGGGCAGAAGATGCAAAAGGCGGCCATTTCCGGAAGCGGTGTCTTCACCCCGTCGCAGGTCATCACAAACGACGAACTCGTGGTGGCCTTCAATGCCTATGCCGACCGGCAGAACGCGATTCACGCCGATGCCATTGCCGCGGGCACCATGGCGGCCATCCCCCACTCCAGCGCCGAATTTATCAAGTCGGCCAGCGGGATAGATCAGCGCCATGTCCTCGACAAAAGCGGCGTGCTCGACCCAGACCGGATGTATCCGCGACTTGCGACCCGCGATGACGACGCCCCAAGCCAGATGGCCGAAATGGCGCTGGCGGCCTGCAAAGATGCGCTGGCCCAGGCGGGCGTGGCGGCGGGCGACATCGATGCCGTGATCTGCGCCGCCTCGAACCACGAGCGTGCCTATCCCGCGATTGCCATTGAAATTCAGCAGCTTCTGGGCACCTCGGGCTTTGCCTTCGACATGAATGTCGCCTGTTCGTCGGCCACCTTCGGCATTCAGGCGGCGACGGACATGATCCGCGCGGGCTCCATTCGCCGCGCAATTGTGGTGAACCCCGAAATCTGCTCCGCCCACCTCGAATGGCGCGACCGGGATTGTCATTTCATCTTTGGCGACGTTTGCACCGCCGTGGTGATCGAAGCGTCCGATCTGGCGACGGGGCCGAAATTCGTGATCGAGAGCACGCGCTGCGCCACCGAATTCTCGAACAATATCCGCAACAACGACGGTTTCCTGCGCCGGACGCGCGACGCGATGGACGACCGGCGGGACATGCAGTTCGTCCAGAACGGGCGCAAGGTGTTCAAGGAAGTGCTGCCGATGGTGTCGAACCATATCGCGGCACATATGGCCGACGAAGGGGTCGGCGCGGACGACCTGAAGCGCCTCTGGCTTCATCAGGCCAACAAGTCGATGAACGACTTCATCGGCAAGAAGGTTCTGGGTCGCGTCCCCGACCCGACCGAGCAACCGAACATCCTGCAGGATTATGCGAACACCTCTTCGGCTGGGTCCATCATCGCGTTTTCCAAGTATTCCAACGACCTTGTCCCGGGCGACAAGGGCCTGATCTGTTCGTTCGGGGCCGGCTATTCCGTGGGGTCGGTCCTGCTGACCCGCGCCTGATCAGGTTTCGCTGTGCACCTCGAGGTGCAGCTTCATCTCGACCAAAACCTTTTGCAGCTCCAGCGTCTCGGAGAGCATCGACCGCGCCTCGGCAGGCGTGATGACGTTATCGGCGATCGCATCGGCATAGGCGCTCATCAGCATGGCGAAACGTTGCGAAATGACGGCGATGTCTTCGTTGACGTGCCCCACATGGCGCGATGCCGGGGCGTTGCTGGTGTTGCGACTGATGGACAGACCCGCCATTTCCGCCAGCGCGGCGGTCACGTGCGGATAGCTGGCTTCCTTTTCCAGCTGAGCGACCGCGTCGACGGGCATGAACCGTTCGGCATGTTCCTCGTGCAGCGAATAATACCGCCCGATGGTCGCCTTGGACTTGCCCGTGATCGCGCAAGCCGTCTCGACTCCGACGTCCTTCACCAAAGCCTCGGTGTGATGCTTCAAAAAGCGTCGGCCGTCTGAATTCATGATCGCGATTCCCCAACGTCAACTTCAGTCTAGCGGCACAACCGCAGCGGGGAAACCTGTCGCTCGTTTCCCATGATGCGACTTGGAGAGATGGGTTAGACACCCTCATCGGCCTTCGAAGCGCTTTCAATTCGAGGTCAAGAGATCGGCAAAACCAAAAACCACTCCTCCCGAGATGGCCCGATCGATCGCATGAGGATCCCGTGTAAGTTGGCGCAAGCACGGGATCCGAATGCACCCTCTCACCCCTTGCAACACGCGTGATCCGACGGCAGGACGGGGTATGGCAAAGCTGTACTTCAATTACTCGACGATGAACGCAGGCAAGAGCACCTTGCTCCTGCAGGCATCCTACAACTACATCGAACGCGGTATGCAGACCTATCTGCTGACGGCGAATTTCGACGACCGGGCGGGGACGGGAAAAATCGCCAGCCGCATCGGGATCGAGGCCGAGGCGGACACTTGGGCCGCGTCCTCCGACCTGTTCGACATGATCCAGAAGCGCTTTCAATCCGGGCCCTGCGCCTGCGTTCTCGTGGACGAGGCGCAGTGGCTTTCGCGTGAACAGGTGTGGCAACTTGCTTGTGTGGTGGACGACCTGGGCCTTCCGGTCATGGCCTACGGCCTGCGCGTTGATTTCCGGGGTGAGCTGTTTCCCGGGTCTGCCGCCCTGCTGGCACTGGCCGACGAATTGCGCGAAGTCCGCACCATCTGTCACTGCGGCCGCAAGGCGACGATGGTGATCCGCCGCGGCCCCGACGGCGTCGCCGTGACCGAAGGCGCGCAGGTCGAAGTCGGCGGCAACGACCGTTACGTGAGCCTGTGCCGCCGCCATTTTCGCGAAGAAATCGGCGACCGCCCCGCCGACTGAGTCAGGCCATCAGATCCGCCAGCAGGCGCTCCGCCCGTTCGATCAGGCGCGGCAGATCGATGGTCGTGATCTGCCCGTCGCGCACGACCTGGCGGCCTTCGACCAGCAGGTGCTTCACCCGGCGCGGCCCGGCCAGCAGGATCGCGGCGCGGTCCCAGCTCCCGGCGGCTTCGACCCCCGACATGTCCCAGATGGCGACATCGGCGCGCATCCCGGGGGCGATCACGCCGCAATCGTCGCGACCCAGAACCTCCGCGCCGCCCCGGGTCGCCACGCGCAACACCTCGGACCCTGACATGGCGTCCGCCCCCCGCAAGACCCTTTGCAACAGCATCGCCTGCCGCGCCTCGTCCAGAAGGTTGCCCGCGTCATTCGACGCCGAGCCGTCCACCCCCAGACCCACGGGCACGCCCCGGTCGAGCATGTCGCGAAGGGGCGCGATCCCGGACCCGAGCCGACAGTTCGAACAGGGGCAATGGGCGACACCCGTCCGTGTCCGGGCAAAGAGGTCGATCTCGCTTGCGTCGAGCTTCACGCAATGGGCATGCCAGACGTCCGGCCCGGTCCAGCCCAGGTCTTCGGCATACTGTCCGGGCCGGCATCCGAAGCGGTCCAGCGAATAGCGCACATCCTCGTCGTTCTCGGCCAGATGGGTGTGGAGCATGACGCCCCGGTCACGGGCAAGCAACGCCGTCTCGCGCATCAGGTCGCGACTGACCGAAAAGGGCGAACAGGGGGCAAGCCCCACCCGGCACATCGACCCGGGGGACGGATCGTGAAACGCCTCGATCACGCGCTGGCTGTCCGACAGAATCGCGGCCTCGCCCTCGACCAGGCTGTCCGGCGGCAGGCCTCCGTCACTCTCGCCGATGGACATCGCGCCACGCGTCGGGTGGAAGCGCAGACCGACCTCTCTGGCAGCGTGGATCGTATCCTCCAGCCGGACGCCGTTCGGAAAAAGGTAGAGGTGGTCCGAGGTCAGGCTGCACCCCGACAGCGCCAGTTCCGCAAGACCCAGTTGGGTCGCGACATGGACGTGATCGGGCGTGAACCGCGCCCAGATCGGATAGAGCGCCTTGAGCCAGCCGAACAGAAGCGCGTCCTGACCGGCGGGCACGGCGCGGGTCATCGTCTGGTAGAGGTGGTGATGGGTGTTCACCAGACCGGGGGTGACAAGGCATCCGCCCGCCTCGATCACGGTGCCCTCGGTCCGAAGGTCCGGGCCGACGGCGACGATGACTCCATCCCGGATCAGGATATCACCGTGAAGGCCACCCTCTGCCATGGTGAGCAGGTGGTCCGCCCCCCGGATCAGGACCTCAGCCATTGAGCAGAGCCAGTGCAGCCGCGTGCAATTCGGGCGTTGCCGCCGCAAGCGCCCGTCCGCCGCCATGGGCCGGCCCGCCCTGCCAGTCGGTCACGATCCCGCCGGCAGCCCGGACCACGGCAATCGGCGCGGCAATGTCGTAAGACTGAAGCCCAGCTTCGATCACCAGGTCCACATGCCCCGCCGCCAAAAGGGCATAGCCGTAACAATCCATGCCGTATCGCGTCAGGCGACAGGCGTTCGCCACGCGCCGGAAGGCCGCCGCCTCCTCGGCGGTGCCGATTTCGGGAAAGGTGGTCAGGACGGTCGCGTCGGCCAGGTCCGTCGTGGCGCGCACCTTCATCGGCACCCGCGCATCGCCACGGGTCCAGATCGCCCCGTCGGCCCCGCCCTCGAAACGCTCCCCGGTGAAGGGCTGATCGATGATCCCGTGGATGGGCCCGCCCGCATCCTGTAACGCGATCAGAACGCCCCAGGTCGGGGTGCCGGAAATGAAACCGCGCGTGCCGTCGATCGGGTCGAGAACCCAGGTCAATCCGCTCGTGCCGCGCACGGCTTCCTCTTCCTCGCCCAGGATCCCGTCATCCGGGCGCATCCGCCTCAGGACGGCCCGCATGGCAGCTTCGGCGGCCCGGTCGGCAATCGTGACCGGGTCGAAATCCGCTCGCTTGCTGTCGACCGCCAGCGGCTTGCGGAAATACTTCAACGTCTCGACCCGCGCGGCGTCTGCCACCGCGTGGGCCACGGTCCGGATCGTCTCGATGTCGGGCGTCATGCTCATGGCGACGGGGTGCCCCACGGGGGACGGCCTCGTCAAGGCGATGACGTCAGCCTGTGCTCCCGGATAGGACACGGGCCAGGTCGAACAGGCGACGCCGCTGGTTCTCCGGCATGGCGTAATAGGATCGGATCAGTTCCATGGCTTCCTTGTCCGACAGCACGTCCTGATCGTCGGTGCCGTCGGCCACCTCTTTCATGCCTTCAAAGAAATGCGCGATCTGCACGTCCAGCGCTTCGGAAATCTCCCACAGGCGCGAGGCAGAGACGCGGTTCATCCCCGTCTCGTATTTCTGGATCTGCTGAAACTTGATCCCCACCTGCTCGGCCAGCTGCTGCTGCGTCATGCCGAGCATCCACCGGCGATGCCGAATGCGCTTGCCGACGTGGATATCCACAGGATGTTTCATAGGGAGCCCTTTCCGAGCAACGCCAAGTCTTTCGGTGATCGTGCGGCTGAATCGTCGGCGTGATCACATCCTGCGCAGGTTGGGACACGTTTCGATACGCACAGGAAACGGCATGCCGGATTGCATAACTGCAAGGCGGACCCGAGCCGGGACCGCACGCATGGGACGAACGGAAAACGAATAAGACTCCCGATCAAGGGGTTACAGGCCGATTTGCGGCGCACGACAAACCCCGCGGTGCTGTTCATTCCACGATCAGTTGTGTGACAGTGTTTCGAATTGTTCTGACGTGTGGAGGCGCAGATGCGCGGATTTTTGGTGACCGGTGCCGATCAGGCGGGGCTGAGGGACGATCTGACCCCGCCCGAACCCGCGGCAGGTGAGGTGGCCCTCGCCATCGAGGCCTGCGGTCTGAACTTCGCCGATCTACTGATGATCAAGGGCACCTATCAGGATACCCCCGCCTGTCCTTTCGTGGCAGGCCTCGAGGTCTGCGGGCGCGTCACCGGGCATGGGCCGGGCGTCACGGAACCGGCCATCGGCACCCGCGTCGCCGTTTTCGGCGGACAGGGTGGTCTGGCCGAAGTGGGCTGCTTTCCCGTCGACCGGCTGGTACCAGTGCCCGATGCGATGCCGTCGGACATCGCCGCCGGTTTCATCGTGGCCTGGTCGACCAGTCACCTGGCGCTGGCGCACCGGGCGCGCCTGCAACCGGGCGAGCGGCTTCTGGTCCTTGGCGCGGCCGGCGGCGTCGGGCTGACGGCGGTGGAACTGGGCGCGCATCTGGAGGCCGAGGTGATCGCCGTGGCCCGGGGGCCCGACAAACTGGCCGTGGCGCGCGACCACGGCGCCCACCACCTGATCGACGCCGATGCGCCGGACCTTCTGGACCGGCTTCGCGCGCTTGGCGGCATCGACGTGGTCTATGATGCCGTGGGCGGGGCGGCGGCGAAATCGGCGTTTCGGGCCACCCGGCCCGGGGGCCGCTATATCGTGATCGGCTTTGCCAGCGGCGATGTCCCGGTCTTTCCCGCCAACCATCTGCTGGTCAAGAACATCGACCTGATCGGCCTCTACTGGGGCGGCTACATGGTGTTCGACCCGGATACGGTGCGCGAAAGCATCGCCGCGCTTTTCGAGATGCATGAACGGGGCGAAATCCGGCCCCACGTCTCCCATACCCTTCCGCTCGACCGGATCGACGAGGCGCTGGACCTGATGCGCGACCGCAAGTCGACGGGCAAGGTGGTGGTGACGATATGAAAGCGGGCTTCGAGATTTTCATCGCCGCTCTGCGCAGCCTGGTCGAACGTCCCGTTCCTGCCATCGGCCTGTTGGTCCTGTTCTGGGCTGTCGATTTCGCGCTCACGCAGATGCTTCTTCTTCCAGCGATCGAGGATGCCCCGCTGTCGATTGCTCCTTTCGTGGCCTCGATCGTCCTTGTCGGCCTCGTTGCATCCACCTGGCACCGCATCGTCCTGTTGCCGGAGGGTCCGCCTATTTCGACCTGGCGGGCCCTTCACTACGCGGTTGCGTGGTTCGTGTTGGGGATCGTGATCACGATTGCGCTGATCCCGGCGTTTCTGTTGTTGGCGGGGTTCGGCTTCCTGATGCGGCATGGCCTTGTGCTGGCAACAGATGGCCCGCCGTGGGGCGATATTCTCGCTGCCGGTGCTTTCTTGCACCTCAACTTTTTCCAGATAACGGTGTTTTTCTCGGTTGCTCTGGTGGTCATCGGATTGCCGTTTACCTGGCTGCTCTGCCGGATCGGCCTTGGCTTGCCGAACCTCGCCATCGGGCGAGGCGACCTGTCCTTTCGCGGCAGTTGGGCGCGCACTGCCCCCTTGGCCCGTCCGATTGCCTGGCTGGCCGTGATTGTCGGCCTGACTCAAGTTCTGCTGCTCCTCGCCCCTTTCCTGTTCATGCCGTCGCTCGAAGATACGGAGGCATTCTACGCGGCGACCGACGATCTGGAGGCCCTGCCGCCGGGCTACCTCTTCTCCGACGTGATCGGCACGGTCGGCTACGGCCTCGTTGTCATGCTGGGCGCCGCGATCCTGACCGAGCTTTATCGCCGGACCGAGCCCACCCCCTAGCCGACGGCCAGCACCGGCTTGCGGCGAGTGGGGCGCAGCGCGCCGTAAACCTCGTGGATCAGTTCCAGAAGACGGTCGCGCGCCGGATCGCGGCCCATGTCCGACGCATAGACCGTGATCCCGACCTCGCCGATATCGGGCAAGGCGCCGCCATGTTCGACCGGCCGCATCTCCCCGGTATCGAAGCCGTCGATGACGACATGGCAAGCCAGGTCCGCGCTGACACTGGCGTCGATGGCACGGCTGGAGGAGGCGGTGATCGCCACCTCCCAGGGGATGTCGGCGCGGTCCAGCGCGGCCTGGGCCTGCACGCGGAACACGCAGGCATCTTCGAACGCGAGGCGCAGCGGGCGCTGCATCCAGGCCTGCCCATCCTCGGCTCCGACCCAGATCATCGGCAGGCGGACCACTTCGGTCCCGCCCTGCGCAGGCGCGTTTTCGGTCGCCAGAAACACATCGCAGCCGCCTTCGGCAAACAGCGCGTGCAACTTGGTCGTCACGCTGGAAATCAGCGTGATGCGGGTCCGGGGATATTCGGCGGCGAACACCCGCAGGATCGCTGGCACACAGCGCGGCACGATGTCATGGGGCACACCGAGCCGGATTTCGCCCTCGGGAACAGACTGTTGCATGCGGTGCAACAGCTCATCGTTCAGGGTCAGCATGCGGCGCGCATAGGCTAGAACCTTTTCGCCATCCGGGGTCGGATGAACGCCCCGGCCCGTCCGATCCAGCAGGCGCGTATCCAGCGCCTCTTCCAGCCGCTTGATCTGCATCGAGACCGCCGATTGGGTCAGGTTCAGAACAGCCGCGGCCCGTGTGACACCGCCCGTTGCGGTCACGGTGGCAAAGGCGCGCAGGGCGGTCAGATCGAGATTGCGAGGCATCGGAAACTCCTTCGACGTCCAGGATACGCGATGCACGAACATCATGGAAATCGATTGATCTGATCCAATTCATCACGTTCTGGAATATGCCTCATAGGTCCGAGGCGCGGCAATCATAGATATTATCTATCAAAAATCAGGTAACTGGCAGAAATGGACGCTTGAAATAGGGGGAGCGGCCACCGATATTCACTTCCGAGGGGTTCCACGCGCGGAGCCCCAGGAAACGCATCCTTTTGGAGGAGCCAGATGGCACAATTCGACGCCTATGGGACCGGAACGCTATCCGGCGCCCGCGCCGCAGAGATCGATCAGGGTCTCCGCGCCCACATGAACAAGGTCTACGGCACGATGTCCGTAGGCATGTTGATCACATTCGCCGCAGCCTGGGCCCTGTCCGGCCTGACCGTCACGAACAACCCCGCCGAGGCGGTGGTGCAGTTGAACAACGGCACGCTGCTCAACTCCCTCGGCGCCTCGATCTATGCGTCGCCGATCCGTTGGGTCCTGATGTTCGCGCCGCTGATCTTCGTGTTCGGCTTCTCGGCCATGATCAACCGCATGTCCGCCGCCACGGCGCAGCTGGTGTTCTATGCCTTCGCCGCCGTCATGGGCATCTCGATCAGTTCGATCTTCCTTGTGTTCACCGGGGCATCGATCGCGCAGACGTTCCTTGTCACCTCGATCGCCTTCGCCGCGCTGAGCCTCTATGGCTACACCACCAAGAAGGACCTGTCCGGAATGGGCACCTTCCTCTTCATGGGTGTGATCGGCCTCATCGCAGCTTCGATCCTGAACCTGTTCCTGCAGTCGGGTCCGCTGATGATGGCGATCTCGGCCATCGGTGTCCTGATCTTCGCGGGTCTGACCGCCTATGACACGCAGCAGATCAAGAATGAATATGTCGAGCATGCGGTGCATGGCGACCAGGAATGGCTGGGAAAGTCGGCGATCATGGGCGCGCTTCGCCTCTACCTCGACTTCATCAACATGTTCATGTTCCTGCTCCAGTTCCTCGGCAATCGCGAATAAGCGTCGCCGCCGAACGAACGATCCGGGCCGTCCTTCGGGGCGGCCCTTTTCGTTTGCCGATGCGCTTACAGCGGCTCGAACCAGGGCAGTTGTTCCCGCATCGCATCGACCAGCTGCTCGGGCGTGATCCCGTCCTGCAAAAGCTTGTAGCAGACGAGGATCAGGGTGACCGACGCCGCAACCGCGACGATGCGCCAGATGCTCAGCATCACGACGCCGAACCCCGCCGCCAGCCCGAGCGTCGGCCAGAAGCCCAGGTCGGATGCCCGCTCCAGCAGGGTCTGATGCACGGCCACCGCGGTAACACCCCCGATGGCCAGTTTCAGGGCCGACCGCCAGACGACGCCAGCCGCCATGCCGGTCATCCCGGCCAATGCGAACGGATGCCAGTCGGCCTGAAATTGGACCGTCATGATCAGGTATTCATAGACGGCAAAGCCCACGCCGATGGCCACGATGGTGCTGGCCACGGTCCAGGGGTCTTCGTTGCGCGGCTTTGGCCCCGGTTCCGCCACCCGCCCGCTGCCGTCGCAATGGGCGCAGGCGACGTCGGGCGCCGCCTTCTCGACCTGTCCTTCATCAAACGTGGCGGTCACCGGCGCAGAAGGCGCCCTTCGCCCTGTGCGCGGGGGCGATGGACGTGGGCGCTCTGGACCAGGCCGAAGCCCAGAAGAAGCACCAGCATGGCCGACCCCCCATAGCTCACCAGCGGCAAAGGCACGCCCACCACGGGCGCCATCCCCATCACCATCGACATGTTGATCGAGAAGTAGAGGAAGAACGCGACCGCCACGCCCAGGGTCACCAGCGACGAAAACCGGTCCTTCATCCGCAGGGCCGACACGACGCAGAAGCCGACGATCAGCAGATAGAGGGTCAGCAGGGACAGCCCGCCGATCAGGCCGAATTCCTCGGCCAAGGTCGTGAAGATGAAGTCGGTATGCTTTTCAGGCAGGAAGTTGAGACGCGCCTGCGTGCCCTGAAGGAACCCTTTGCCGGTCCAGCCCCCGGACCCGAGCGCGATCTTGGATTGCGTGATGTTATAGCCCGCGCCAAGGGGGTCGCTGTCGGGATTCAGGAAGATGTCGATGCGACGATACTGATAATCCTTGATCAGCTGCCAGTCGGTCCCCCGCGATTTCAGAACCGTCGTCACCGCCGCAGCGGCCGACCCGAAAACGGCGACGAAATAGGCCCAATGCACCCCGGCCAGAAACATCACGGCCGCCCCGCCCATCATCAACAGGAGGGCCGTGCCGAGGTCGGGCTGTGTCAGCACAAGCGCGGCGGGGATCAGGATGATGAGGGCCGGGACGGCAACCCAACCCGGGTGCGACACACGGTCGGCGGGCAGCCAGTCATAATAGGCCGCAAGCATCATCACGAGTGTGATCTTCATCAGTTCCGAAGGCTGCAACCGCAGGGGACCGATATCGATCCACCGCTGCGCGCCGCCCCCCGTGGCCCCGACGAATTCCACCCCGAGCAGGAGGAGCAGCGCGATAGCGTAAGCGACGGCTGATACATTTCGCCAGAACCAGATCGGGATCATCGCGACGACGAACATCACCGCAAGACCCAAGGCAAAGCGCTTCATCTGCGGCTCGGCCCACCGCCAGTCGCCGCCCGCCACGGAATAGAGCACCACGAACCCGAGCGACGCGACGGCGGCGATCAGCAGGATCAACGCCCAATTGAGCGCCAGCACCTTCTGCAGGCCGGCCGGCGTGCGGGCGATGTTGTACTCAAGATAGCTCATGCTTCGCTGGACCCGGTCCCCTCGCGTCTCAGGACGGGATTGATCGGCAGCTCGGACAGCAATTGCTCCATCTGACCGCGCTGGCCTGACGGATAGGCGTCGATCGGGGGGATCCCGCCATTCAGCGCATAGAGCATGATGTCACGCGCAATGGGTGCCGCGGCGGTCGATCCGCCGCCGCCGTGTTCCACCACGACCGAAACGGAATACTTCGGATCGTCATGCGGAGCGTAGCCCACGAACAGCGCGTGGTCGCGCCGCTCCCAGGGCAGATCCTCATTGCGCGAAACGCCGCGCGCCCGCTCGGCGGCGGTGATGTTGCGCACCTGGCTTGTGCCGGTCTTGCCCGACCACCGGATGCCGCCCATGTCGAACTTGCTCCGCGCAGCCGTGCCGCCTTGCGCGTTGACGACCTGGTACATGCCGTTGCGAACGCCCTCGAGCCAGCTGCGCGGAATATCGAGCGGCCCTTTCACGCTCGACGGCCGTGCCACGCCGTCGACCGACCGCACCAATCGCGGCTCCACCTCAAGGCCCGAGGCGATCCGCGCGGTCATCACGGCCAGTTGCAGAGGGGACGCAAGGACGAACCCCTGCCCGATCGACGCGTTCAGACTGTCACCGATGACCCAATCCTCGCCCCGCCGCTCGCGCTTCCACTGGCGATCCGGGATCAACCCCTCGCTGACCGACGTCATCTCGATATCGAAGGCCTTGCCCAGGCCAAGCTTGCGGGCCATGGCGGCGATCCGGTCGATCCCGGCCCGCTGCGCCAGATCGTAGTAATAGACGTCGCAGCTTTCCCGCAGCGACTTGGCCATGTCGACGTAACCGTGACCCGCCCCCTTCCAGCAATGGAAACGGCGGTTCGACACGGTGGTGTGGCCCGGGCAATAGACCGTCTCTCCGGGGCTGATCTCGCCCGACTCGAGCGCGGCCAGCATCGTGACCATCTTGAACGTCGATCCCGGTGGATAGAGACCTTGCACGATCTTGTTGTGGAGCGGCCGATGGTCGTTGTCGCGAAGACCCGCGTAGTCGGGCACGCTGATCCCCGACACGAAGAGGTTCGGGTCGTAACTGGGGGATGACACGGCGGCGATGATGTCGCCGTTGTTCACATCCATCACCACGGCGCTGGCGCTTTCGGTGCCAAGCCGGGCCTGGGTGAAATTCTGCAGACCGGCATCGATGGTCAATTGGACGTCCGCGCCAGACCTGCCTTCGGTACGCCCCAACTCGCGCATGATGCGCCCGGCGGCGTTCTGTTCGACGCGGCGCGCCCCTGCAGTGCCGCGCAGCACGTCCTCCAGCTGCCGCTCCGCGCCGATCTTCCCGATCTGGAACTGCGGCGTCTGAAGAAGCGGGTCGACGGTGCCCTGCTCGGCCGCCGCCTCGATATCGCGTTCGGACACGCGCCCGACATACCCCACCACATGCGCATAGTCGGGCCCGAGCGGATAGACCCGGCTCAACCCGACCTCGGGGGTGATCCCCGGCAGGGCGGGGACGTTGACCGCGATGGTCGACAGCTCCTCCCAGGTCAGACGGTCCGCCAGGGTCACCGATTGATGCGGCCGACGGTCCATTTCCCGCAGGGCCCGTTGCAACGTCTCTTCGTCCAGTTTTACGAGGCCGCGCAGATAGGTGATGACGGCATCCACGTCATCCGCGTCCTCGCGGATCATCGACACGCGATAGATCTGCTCGTTCCCGGCCAGCATAACGCCATTACGGTCGAACAATACGCCACGCGCGGGCGCGATCAGCCGGACCTTGATGCGGTTTTCTTCGGCAAGAAGCAGGAACTCGTCGGCCTGATCCACCTGAAGATGCTGCATCCGTCCGAAAATCGCTGCACCGACACCAAGTTGAAGACCGCCCATCATCAAGGCGCGCCGGGTGATCCGTCGCGACGAAAGGCTCAGGTCTTGTGCATTGCGCTTCATCATTACCCCCACAGGGCGACACCTGAACGATCAGGCCCGCGTCCCAAGGCTGTCGAGTTCACCGGGGGCCAGACGACGCACCCCGATCAGTTGCGAGAATACCGCCGTCGGGGGGTAAAACACAATCGTCGCCAATGCGTGCAAGGCCTGTCCCAGAAGGGGTGGCGTCTCCACGACCAGCAGCACGAGCACCAAGTGATTGGCCAGAAAAGCCGCCGCGATACAGCCCGATACCAGCGCCACCTCGGACCAGAAGGGCACGGCCTCGGCGTGATCGACCCTGCGGCGCAGATATTCGGCCATCAACAGGACGATCAGCGTCCACAAGCCAAGCGGTCGCGTCAGCAGCACATCGTCGAGCAGGAGCATCGCGACCATCAGCCAGACCGGCACGTAATCCGGTCGCCGCAGCACCCATGCGGCAATCAGGCACACCATGAGTTCCGGCCCCGGAACCTCTCCCTCGCCCGGCCCGAACGGCAAAAGCGAAAAGAACAGGATCGATGCCCCGAGAGCCACGAAAACCCCGCGATAAAGCCAGACAGACCGCCGTCCCATCCCTCACCCCCCGCTTTGGGCCGCGGCCTCGGGCAGCAGGGGCGGGCCCTGTTCGGGTCCGGCCTCGGGCGGCAACAGCGTGCCGGTCGTGGCGATTGCGGGCGCGGCCCGGCTGCGCAGGACCCGCAGGAATTCCAGCCGCGCGATATCGGCCGACAGACGCACGCGGAGCCGACCGTCGGCGCCCCGCACGACCTGCCCCACCGACAGGTCGGACGGAAAGACCCCGCCGTCGCCGCTGGTCACGATACGGTCGCCCGCGCGCACATCCTCGGGGTTTTCGACGAACTCCAGAACAGGCGCGGCGCTGGTATCTCCCGCAAGAATGGCCCGCTTGCCCGACGGCTCGATGGTCACGGGAATGCGGCTGTTGCCATCGGTCAGAAGAAGAACGCGGGCCGTACGCGGCCCGACGCCCGCAATCCGTCCGACAAGGCCCAGACCGTCCATCGCGGCCCATCCGTCCTGAATGCCGTCATCCGCCCCGATGTTGAGCAGCACCGACCGCCGAAACGGAGAGCCGGAATCGGTCAGGACAACTCCCGTCACATAGGTCAGATCGGGCGACAGACGCACCTTGTTGAGATCGAGCAGGCGCGCATTCTCCTGCTCCAGCTGAATGGCCGCCTCGCGCCAGGCCTTCATCTGCTGCAATTCGCGGCGCAGTTCCTGGTTCTGTTCGTAGACGCGCGCATAGCCCTCGAAATCCTCGATCAGCCGGCCGGCCCAGGTCACCGGGGCCAGCGCCCATTCGAAGTTCGGCACGATGCGGTCGGTGATGCCCGCGCGGATCCTCTCTGCCCGGCTGTTGTCGATCCGCCAGAGCAGGATCAACGCCACCAGCACTACGCAGAGGAGGGTCACCAACAGGCGCCGCAGCGGCTTTTGATAGATCTCGTCGGCGGCGCGGGTGCTGCGGGCCATGGCGGCCTCAGCTGTCGTAGTCGATGACGTGGCTCAGCTGACGCTCGTATTCCAGCGCCTTGCCGGTGCCCAGGGCCACGCAATTGAGGCTTTCGTCAGCCACGCTGATCGACAGGCCGGTCTGTTCGCGCAGCGCCAGGTCCAATTCACCCAGAAGGGCGCCGCCTCCGGTCAGCATGACACCCCGATCAACGATATCGGCGGCAAGATCGGGCGGCGTCTGCTCCAGCGCGGTCATCACCGCTTCGCAGATCTGCTGGACCGGTTCGGCCAGCGCCTCGGCCACCTGGGCCTGGCTGATCTCGGTCTCTTTCGGAACCCCGTTGAGCAGGTCGCGCCCGCGAATGCGCATGACCTCGCCCCGCCCGTTTTCCGGCATGCGCGCGGTGCCGATTTCCTTCTTGATGCGCTCGGCCGTAGCCTCGCCCACCAGCAGGTTCTGATGCCGGCGCAGATAGCTGATCAGCGCTTCGTCCATGCGGTCACCGCCAACGCGGACGGACCGGGCATAGACGATGTCGGCAAGGCTAAGCACGGCGACTTCGGTGGTGCCGCCGCCGATATCGACGACCATGCTGCCGGTCGGATCGGTGATCGGCATGCCCGCCCCGATGGCGGCGGCAATCGGCTCGGCGATCAGGCCCGCCTTGCGCGCGCCGGCACCCAGAACCGACTGGCGGATGGCGCGTTTTTCCACGGGCGTGGCGCCATGCGGCACACAGACGATGATCTTGGGCTTGGTGAAGGTGGAGCGTTTGTGGACCTTGCGGATGAAGTGTTTGATCATCTCTTCGGCCACGTCGAAATCGGCGATGACACCTTCGCGCATCGGGCGAATCGCTTCGATGCTGCCCGGCGTGCGGCCCAGCATCAGCTTCGCGTCCTCGCCCACGGCCAGAACTTCCTTGCGACCGTTCTTCATGTGGTAGGCGACGACAGACGGTTCGTTCAGAACGATCCCCTTGCCCTTGATATAGACCAAGGTATTGGCCGTGCCGAGGTCTATGGCCATGTCGCTACTGAACAGGCTTCCGAAGATATTCATTCCGAGTTCCCCAAACCACATCCGCCCCGTGGCGGTCCGCCCGGGGGGTTTCACGCGTTCTATCCGAGGGGTGCGGCGGGGGAAAGGGCGGGGTTACCGGTCATGGGCGGGGGATTGCCGGACGGCGCGTCGCGACGGTCGCGCAGCGCGGCGCCGGCGCGCAGGGACACCGCCATGTCGCGATGGATCGAGGAGTGGGGCCAGGCAAAGGGATCGTCGACCAGCCCGTGCCGGACTGCATCGTTCCAGCAGAAGCGGATCGCCTGCTGCATCTCGGCTTCGTTGCGGATGTGATGTTCCCAGAAGCGGCGCTGCCAGAGCCCGCGCTCGGCCCGAAGCAGATGGCTTGCCCGCCGCACACCCGGCGGCAACCCCCGCGAGAAGCGCGCCTTCAGAAGGCGCCAGCGGGTCGAATAGTCGTGATCCCCATCAGGCAGGGTCCAGACGCAATGGATGTGATCCGGAAGGATCACGATCGCCTCGGTCGTCACCGGACGATCCTGGCACATCCGCCGATAGGACCAGCGCAGCCGGTCGATGTTGTCCGTCAGCAGGCTTTGCCGTCGATCCGCAAGGCAGACGGTGAAGAAGATCGAAGCAGCGGGGATTCGGGGGCGAAGATAGCTGGACATCTTCCGAGGGTGCCCGGAAATACTTAACGCTTCGTGTAGGGTGCGTGCTGAGCACGCACCCTACCGCAAAAATCCTAGCTGACGTCCTTATAGGAAATCTCCCGCGCGTCCTTGCCCGCCTTCGTGCGACGTACCAGCAGCCGGTTTAGGGCATTCACATAGGCGCGCACGCTGGCCACCACGGTATCCGTGTCCGCGGATGACCCCGACACGATGCGCCCGTCCTCTTCCATCCGCACCGACACCGTGGCCTGCGCATCCGTTCCTTCGGTCACGGCGGACACCTGGTAGAGCTGCAGCCGCGCCTCGTGCGGGACCAGCGCCTTGACCGCGTTGAAGGCGGCGTCCACGGGGCCGTCGCCCGTCGCCTCGGACGACTGCGCCGCGCCATCGATGGTCAGGGTCAGCTCCGCCGTCTGCGGCCCGTCGGTGCCGCAGACCACGCGCAGGCGCTCGACCTTGATGCGATCCTCGCCCGAGCGCTCCTCGTCCTGCATCAGCGCGATCAGGTCGTCGTCGTAGATTTCCTTCTTCTGGTCGGCCAGCGTCTTGAAGCGCACGAAGACATCGGCCAACTGATTGTCGGCCAGCTCGTACCCCAGATCCTTCAACTTGGACCGCAGCGCCGCGCGGCCCGAATGCTTGCCCATCACCAGCGACGTCTCGGTCAGGCCCACATCCTCGGGGCGCATGATCTCGAAGGTCTCGGCGTTCTTGAGCATCCCGTCCTGGTGGATGCCCGACTCATGCGCGAAGGCGTTCTTGCCGACGATGGCCTTGTTGAACTGCACGGCAAAGCCCGACACGCTGGCCACCCGGCGCGAAATCGCCATCAGCTTGCGGCTGTCGACGCCGGTCGTGAAGGGCAGGATGTCGTGGCGCACCTTGAGCGCCATCACGACTTCCTCAAGCGCGGTGTTGCCCGCCCGTTCGCCCAGGCCGTTGATCGTGCATTCGATCTGGCGCGCCCCGCCCTCGACCGCGGCCAGCGAATTGGCCGTCGCCATGCCCAGATCGTTGTGACAATGGGTGGCGAAGATCACGTCGCCCGCGCCGGGCACCTCGGCGATCAGACGGCGGATCAGCTCGGCGCTTTCATTGGGCGCAGTATAGCCCACGGTATCGGGGATGTTGATCGTCGTGGCCCCGGCCTTGATGGCGATCTCGACCACGCGGGCCAGATAATCCCATTCGGTCCGCGTCGCGTCCATCGGCGACCATTGCACGTTGTCACACAGGTTGCGGGCGTGTGTCACCGTCTCGTGGATCCGGTCGGCCATCTGATCCTTCGTGAGGTTCGGAATGGCCCGGTGCAGGGGCGAGGTGCCGATGAAGGTGTGGATGCGGGGGGATTTCGCGTGTTTTACCGCCTCCCAACAGCGGTCGATGTCGCGCAGGTTGGCGCGCGCCAGCCCGCAAATCGTGGCGTTCGTGGCGGCGCGGGCGATATCGGACACGGCGGCAAAGTCGCCATCGGAGGCAATGGGGAAACCGGCCTCGATCACATCCACCCCCATTTCGTCGAGCATCTGGGCGATTTCCAGCTTCTCGTCGTGGGTCATGGTCGCGCCGGGCGACTGCTCGCCGTCGCGCAGGGTGGTGTCGAAAATGATGACGCGGTTGTCGGCGCGGGTCTGGGTGCTCATGGCGGGTCTCCTCAGATTCTGTCTTTGGCGGCGGCCGGGGCCGTGCTGTCGCCGGTGTTTGCTTCGCCCTTGGGCTCGATCAGAAGGACATGCACTTCGGCGTCGGCCTCGGGGCGGTGCACCTGACCGGCGGGAACCACGATCACCTCGCCCGCGCGCACCGTCACCGGATCGCGGTCGGGATAGGCCATCCGCATCTCGCCCGACAGGACGAGGAAGAAATCATCGGTGTCCGCGTGGCGATGAAAGGGAAACGCACCCTGAAACTTGACGACCATCACGTCGTTGTCGTTGTAGTCGGCGATGACCTTCGGGTCCCAATGGGATGAGAAGAGCGACAGTTTCTCGCTCAGGTTTACGGGGGTCATGGGAATATCCTGCTGTTTTCCGGTTGTCTTCTTCTGGCGCGCAATCCCTCCCGAGCGGTCGCGCCAAAGGGCACGCTCAGGAGCGGCTAAGAAGAAGGTCCAGGATCAGGATCTGCGTCATGGGCGAAAGATACGCGAACGGGGGCGGCGATGTGAAGCCCTGAAATCAGAACATCATGCAATCGGCACCGGGCGGCAACGACGCGGCCCCGGCGGGCAGCGTGGGAACATAGTCGAAGGTCACGATTTCCGCCCCGCCGTCGAAGGCGATGAACAACTGGCCCGACCCGGGCCGGATCGCCACGCCCTCGGGATCGTCGCCATATTCCCACAGGGACACGCGGTTCAGGAACGTCCCCTCGGCGTCGAATTCGTAAAGACTGTTCGACCCCTCCCGGTCGTCGACGATCAGCATGTGACCGGTGCGCGGATCGATGGCGATGCCCTGCGCCTCGGTCAGCGGCGGGTCGAGCTGCAGGGTGTCGATCCGCTGCGTCAATGCGCCGTCCGGCGTGAACCAGCTGAGCCGTTCGGGATCATCCTCGACCGTGACGATGCGCCCGTCGGCGGCAATCGCGATGCCCTCCGTGTCGGCCCATCCCCCCGACAGGGCAAAGGGCGCGCCGAGCGGCGTGCCGTCCTTGCCGACCCGTTGCAGCGCCCCATAGCCGTCGCCCAGAAGCAGGTGGTCGCCTTCGATGGCGATGGCCTTGATGCGGGACATGTCGCTGCCGATGCGGCGCAATTCTTCGCCGTCGAGGTTCAGCAGCACCGCCTCCGGCCCCTCGTTCGCGATCCAGAGGCCGCAGAACGTCGGATCGTAGTCGAGGCTGGCAGGACGATTGAGGTCATAGCGCCCCGTCTCGACCAGTTCCAGCGCCGCGACGGGCGATGCGGCAAGTGCGGCGACAAGGCACAGAAGTCTGGCCGGCATGACGTCTCTCCCCCGGGGTCCACAAGCCCACATCGTGACAGGTCCGCCCCACGGGTCAAGGCAATCGGGGTCAAGCCGATCAAACCCCTCGACGCCACTGCACCGCAGGCTAGCTTCGCGCCATGAGACACGCGCTTCGCACCCTCGGCATCGCCGCAGCCGCCTCGCTTCTGGCCTTCGCCTCGCCCGCCACCGCCTGCGGCGAGGACACCGATTGCGCGGTCGAGGGCGGAACCTACCGCATTCACCTGCCCGAAGGTGGCACGCCCGACGGGGCCATCTTCTTTGCGCACGGCTATCGCGGCACGGCCGGGGGCACGATGCGCAACGAACGTCTGGTCGGGCTTGCCGACGATCTTGACGTGGCGCTTGTCGCGCTGCAAAGCGCCGAGGAGGACTGGACGCTCCCCAATTCGCCGAATGCGGGACGGGTGCCGCAGCGCGACGAGGTGGCCTATGTCTTGCGCGTCAAGGACGACGTGGTGACCCGCTTCGGCATCGACCCGGACCGGATGCTCTTCGCCGGGTTTTCGGCGGGCGGCATGCTCACCTGGACGGTGGCCTGTTCGGCGGGCGACGTGTTCTTTGCGTTCGTCCCGCTGTCCGGCACCTTCTGGAAGACGCCGCCCGACCGCTGCGATACCGATGCCGCGATCACCCATTACCACGGCACCAGCGACACCGTCGTTCCCATCGAGGGCCGCGCCATTGGCCCGACACGGCAGGGCGACATGAATGACGTCATCGCCATGTATCGCGCCGACCGCGGATTGTCGGCCCCCGTCCGGGTCGAGGCCACGGGCCTCGAGTGCACGCGCTGGCCCGGGCCGCCGGAACTCGGGACCTATCTGGAATATTGCACCCACCCGGGCGGGCACCGGTTCTCCGTCGACTACATCCGCCGGATCTGGGAACGGGATTTGCCATAGGACCGGGACTGGACCCGGCCCGCGACGCGCCTAGGTCCTGGTCATGGAACATGCACTCATCATCGGGGCTTCGGGCGGCATCGGCGCGGCGCTGGCCGACCACCTGGCCCAAAGTCACAAGGTCACCCGCCTCAGCCGCAGCGCGGACGGCCTCGACATCACGGACCCTGCATCGGTCGCGCGGCACCTTGACGGCTTGGCGCCCGTCGACATCGCCTTCGTCGCGACTGGAATTCTGGCCCCCGACGGCGCGCAGCCGGAAAAGGCGCTCGATGCCATCGACGCGGGGGACATGGCGCGGACCTTTGCCGTCAACGCCATCGGGCCGGCCCTGCTGCTGGCTGGCCTTGCCCCGCATCTGACCGACACCGCGCGTGTCGGCGTGCTGACCGCGCGGGTCGGGTCGATCGGGGACAACCGGATGGGCGGTTGGTACAGCTACCGCGCCGCCAAGGCCGCCGCCAACCAGATCACCCATACCGCTGCCATCGAGATCGGACGCAAGCGCAAGCAGTCTGTCGTCGTCTCCCTCCATCCCGGCACGGTCGAGACGCCCTTCACCCAAGGCTACAAGGCCCCGAAGGTCAGCGCGTCCGAGGCCGCGGCCAATTTGGTCGGTGTTCTGACCGCGCTGACCCCCGCCGACACAGGTGGCTTTTTCGACTATGCCGGAGAAAGGATCGAATGGTGAGCGATCCGCGCCTGATCCTTGTCCTGGGCGACCAGCTTTCGATGGACCTGAGCGCCCTGCGCGAGGGCAACCGCGAACGAGACACCATCGTCATGGCCGAAGTGCAGGCCGAGACGGATTACGTCCCCCATCACCCGCGCAAGATCGCCTTTCTGTTCGCTGCCATGCGCAAGCATGCCGTCGCGCTCCGCAAGGACGGCTGGACGGTGCGCTACACCCCGCTCGACGATGTCGACAACACCCATTCCATTCCGGGCGAACTGCTCCGCGCCGCCGAGGCCATGGGCGCGACCGAGGCCATCGCGACGGAACCCGGCGAATTCCGCCTGATCGCGGCGCTGGAGGACGCACCGATCCCCGTTCACATGTTCCCCGACGACCGCTTTCTGGCCAGTCACGCCGACTTCGAGGCCTGGGCCGAAGGGCGCAAGGAACTGCGGATGGAATGGTTCTATCGCGACATGCGGCGCAAGACCGGCCTGTTGATGGACGGCGACAAGCCCGAGGGCGGCAAATGGAACTATGACCACGACAACCGCAAACCGCCCAAGGACGGCCTGAACCCGCCCGGCCCCCTGCGCCATGCGCCCGACAAGATCACCGAAGAGGCCATCGACCTGGTCCGGGCACGTTTCGGCAACCGCTATGGCAGTCTCGATGACTTCTGGTTTGCCACCGACCGAGAGGGGGCGCTGGCGTCGCTGGCTCATTTCGTGAAACACAGCCTGCCCACCTTCGGCGACTTTCAGGACGCCATGGTCAAGGGCGAGCCCTTCATGTTCCACGCCCTGCTGTCGCCCTATATCAACGCGGGTCTTCTTGGCTGGCGCGAGGTTTGCGAGGCGGCGGAGCAGGCGTGGAAGGACGGCGATGCCCCGCTCAATGCCGTCGAAGGCTTCATCCGCCAGATCATCGGCTGGCGCGAATACATCCGGGGCATCTATTTCCGCGAAGGACCAGACTATACGACCCGCAACGCCCTCGACCACAGCCGCGCCCTGCCCGAGTTCTACTGGACCGGGGACACCGACATGGCCTGCGTCTCCGAGGCGGTGACGACGACCATGGATCAGGCCTATGCCCACCACATCCAGCGCCTGATGGTGACGGGCAACTTCGCCCTGCTGGCCGGTCTCGACCCGCATCAGGTGCATGAATGGTACCTGGTGGTCTATGCCGATGCCTACGAATGGGTCGAGGCACCCAACGTGATCGGCATGTCTCAATTTGCGGACGGCGGGGTGGTCGGCTCCAAACCCTATGTCTCGGGCGGCAACTACATCAACAAGATGTCGGACTACTGCAAATCCTGCGCCTATTCGGTCAGCCAGAAGGTCGGGGACGGCGCCTGTCCCTTCAACATGCTCTATTGGCATTTCCTCGACCGGCATCGTGACCGGTTTTCCGACAACCCGCGGATGGCACAGATGTACAGCACCTGGGACAGGATGGACGAAGACCGCCGGGCCGAGGTGCTTGAGGGCGCGCAAAAGGTGCTCGATCGCCTGGATCAAGGCGCGCGCGTCTGATTTCACCGCCCATTTTCCACTGAGCGGCCTCAATTCCGCCCTGTAGCTGCGTCAGTTTCGATGCTGAGACTATCGAACACACCTCGTGTTGATGAGGAATGCGCCATGAAACTTGACCGTCTGATGATCAAGACCGTCACCCGCCTTGCCAAAGGCGGCGTCGCCGGTTTGCGTCAAACCGCCGGATCGAAGGCCGACGCGGCCGACGAAACGAAGCCGGAAAAGAAGAAGGACGACGACCTTCGCGGATCGGGAAGCTGGGCCAATGAATGGTCCGGAGCGCGCAATGCCCTGTCGCGGGCGAAATCCCGCGCCCTGCCCGGCAAGCAGAAGGAGGTGTCTCGCGTGGTGACAACCAAGCCGCGCGTGCAGTCGCGCGTCCTGCCCAATGCCGACCCGGTCCCCGAGGGGTCGGTCCACGTCAAGCCGCTGATGACGCCGATCCAGGCCAAGCTTTACAACTGGATCGCCGACCGGATCGAGGCCGAGGCGCCCGATTGCACCCTGCATGCCGGCGTGGCGGTTCAGGCCTTCCTGACCTCCGACATCGCGCATGAATTCCACGACCCGCTCAGCAATCTGATCGCCGATTATGTCGTGGCCGATGGTCATGGTCGGCCCCTGATGGCCCTGCTGCGCGACAACAAGGTAACGCCGACGCGGCATCTGATCATGATCGACGCCCTGCTGGACGCAAATGTGCCCATCGTCGACATCCCCGAACGGCCGAGCGCCAAGGGACTTTGGGCCGACATCTCGCGCCATCTTCCCAAGCACTGAGACGCGACGCCTTGCAAACAGGCCCTCGGGCTTGCGCGCGGGCGAACGATGTCCGGTCTTGCGCGGTGCGACCCCTTCGGCTAGCAAACCAGTGTCTCGCGGGAGGTCCGCGCGGCATTCAGAGTTTGCGGAGGTCGCAACCATGGCACAGGCCAAACCCCGGACGCTGTCCGTCTATATCGGACGTTTCCAACCCTTCCACGACGGTCACCTGTTCGTTCTGAAGTCCGCGCTTGCGGTCTCGGACGCGACGTTGATCCTGGTCGGGAGCGCGTATCGCCCGCGCAGCTACAAGAACCCCTTCACCTATGCCGAACGCCGGTCGTTCATCCGTGCGGCCCTGCCCCGGGGCGGCGTCGATGCGGCGCGCGTCCACATCAGTCCACTGGTGGACACGCTCTACAATGACCGGGCCTGGGCATCGAACGTGCGGATCGCTGTCAACACGCAGCTGGCCCAACTCGGGTGGGACCGGCAGACGACCGAGGTCCGCCTGATCGGGTTCGAAAAGGACATGTCGTCCGCCTATCTGCGCTGGTTCCCCGAATGGCAGACCGACGCGGCGGAACCCTATCTGGTGCGCGGCGAGGTGTTGAACGCGACCGCCCTTCGGGACGAGATCTTCTTTGGCGAAGGCCTGGAGTCGTCGGCCTGCACGGGCGAGGCGATTGCCACATGGCTGGCCGCCAACCCCGAGGCCGCCGATCTGGTCCGGCACGAGGGCGAATACGTGCGCGCCTATCGCGCCAAGGTCGCCGCGGCCGAAAGGGTCTTGGGCTATCCGATCCCGGCCAATGCCGCCGACGCGGTCGTGGTGAAATCCGGCCATGTCCTTCTGGTGGAGCGGCGCAACGCCCCCGGTCGCGGTCTCATGGCGTTACCCGGCGGGCACATCGGCCCGGACGAAACATCGCGCCAGGCCGTAGTGCGCGAACTCTATGAGGAAACGCATCTGTCGGTGCCGCGCCCCGTCATCGCCGCCTCGATCCGTGCGTCGCGGGTGTTCGACCACCCCGACCGGTCCGAACGCGGATGGGTCCGGACCGAGGCCTTCCTGATCGAGCTGGACGCCAAGCCGGGCCAACTCGACCGGATCAAGGGAGGCGACGATGCCGCCCGCGCCATCTGGATGCCCATTGCCGAGATCACGCCCGAAACGATGTTCGAGGACCATTTCGACATCCTTCAGGACCTGATCCCCGACATTCCCTTTGCCTACCGCTCGGTGCTGATGGCGCAAAGCTGACGCATCTGCCCCGAGCGGCAGTCAAGACCCGGAGGCGGGAGGTCCGCCACCGGTATCCCCGTCCATTCGCCAAGGAGGCCCGGACAATGAAAGACCAAGCAACCCCCTTCGTGCCGCAGGCATTCATGCCCGCCATCAACCCGATCGCCGATTGCGATAGCTACAAGCTGTCCCACGGGGCGCAATACCCCGAAGGCACGACTCACATCTCCAGCTATGCCGAGGCGCGAAAGGCCTGGGACGGGATCGAAGATGTGGTGTTCTTCGGCCTTCAGGCGGAACTTCTGAAACTGGCCGGTCAGGCCGTGACCCTGCCCATGGTCGAGGAGGGGGCGGAGATGGCCGCCGCCCACGGCCTGCCCTTCGACCGCGCCATGTGGACCCGGGTGGCGACCGATCTGGGCGGCCGCCTGCCGGTACGTATCGACGCCCTGCCCGAAGGCACCGTCGCCCTCGTGGGCGTGCCGCTGTTCCGGGTGACCAACACGCAACCGGGCTTTGCCGCGTTGACTTCGTTCCTGGAGACCCGCCTGCTGCGCGCCACCTGGTACGGCACCACCGTGGCCAGCCTGTCGCGGCACGTCATGGGCGAGATCCGTACCCGGTTGATCCGCACCGACGGCAGCGACGACGGTCTGCCCTTCAAGCTGCACGACTTCGGCGCGCGGGGTGTCAGCAGCCTCGAGTCGGCGGCCATCGGCGGCGCGGCGCACCTTGTGTCGTCCATGGGCACCGACACGTTTCCGGCGCTGATGCTGGCGCGCAAGGTTTACGGCGCCGACATGGCAGGCTTCTCGATCCCTGCGACCGAGCACAGCGTGATGACCGCCCTGGGCGAAGCCGGAGAAGTGCAGCAGATGGAGCGGTTGCTCGACGCCAATCCGACCGGCCTCGTGGCCTGCGTGTCCGACAGCTATGACCTGTTCCGCGCCATCCGCGATTATTGGGGCGGGTCGCTGCGCGACAAGGTGCTGGCCCGTGACGGCGTTCTGGTGGTGCGCCCCGACAGCGGCGACCCGATGGAGATCGTGCCGCAGACCATCGAGGCGCTGATGACCGTCTTCGGGTCCGGGATGACGCCGCAGGGCTTCCGCCTGCTCAACCCGAAGGTACGGGTGATCCAGGGGGACGGCATCGACCGGCACTCGATCATCCGGATCATGGACCGCATGATCGAGCGGGGCCTCGCCATCGGCAACATCGCCTTCGGCATGGGCGGCGGTTTGCTGCAACAGGTGAACCGGGATTGCTTCGGCTTCTCGATGAAGGCCTCGGCCATCCGCATCGGCGGTGGCGACTGGCAGCCGATCTTCAAGGATCCGGTGACGGCGGGCGGGGCCAAGCGGTCGAAGAAGGGGGTGCAGGGCACCTTCGTCAGCGACAGCGGCAAGATGGTCGCACGCCCGGCCGCCAACATCCCGCCGGGCGCGGATGCCCTCTTGCCGGTGTTCGAGGATGGTCGGCTGTTGCGCGTCCAGACCTTCGATCAGATCCGGGCACGGGCGCGTCTGACCTGAATCGAAAAGACCAAGGCCCGCGGCATCCCTGCCGCGGGCCTTGTTGATGTCTCAAATCTGGTCGGTGTCAGCCGTCGCTGCCGGCCGGGACGGGTGTCGAAGGCTCGGCCGCGCCTTCGGCGGCGGCGGGGCTTGCGGTTCCGACCGCGCGTTCGGCCAGGTCGCCGTTTTCCCACCGACCGGTTTCCACTTCGCCCGTGGCATAGCGCATGGTGCCCGGCCCCTCGCGACGACCGCCCCGGAACGACCCTTCGTAGATGTCGCCATTGGCATAGGTCGCGGTCCCTTCGCCGTCGATCTGACCGCCGATCCAGCCGCCAGTATATGAAAAGCCGTCGGCCATGGTGATCGACCCCATGCCCTCGCGCTGACCGGCGATGAAGCCGCCCTCATAGACGGTGCCGTCGGCATAGGTCGCCTTGCCCTGCCCGTGGCGCAGCCCGTCCTGCCATTCGCCTTCATAGCGGTAGCCATCCGAGAACGTCATCACGCCGAAGCCATGGTTCTGCGCGTTCAGGAAGCCGCCTTCATAGACCAGCCCGTTGGGATAGGTGGCGCGGCCCTCGCCGTTGATGACTCCCTCGCTCCAGCCGCCTTCATAGGTCGCGCCGTCGACATAGGTGATCTTACCCTGACCGTCGGCCAGATCGTCCTTGAACGTGCCCACATAGACCGAGCCGTCGGGATAGGTGACCTGACCATCGCCCTCAATCCGGCCCTCGACCCAGGCGCCGACATAGACATAGCCGTTGGTGCCGGTGAACGTGCCCTGGCCATGGCGCAGGTCGTTGTCGAAGGACCCTTCGTAAGTGTCGCCGTTGGCATAGACCACGCGGCCCTCGCCCTGGCGCTTGCCGCCCGACAGGCTGCCTTCATAGACGTCACCGTTGGCCTGCGTCAGCACGCCCTCGCCGTTCATCTGGCCGTTTTCCCAGGTGCCCGCATAGGTCAGGCCATCGGGCGTGCGCAACGTGCCGACACCCGAGCGGACGTTGTCGGACATGCCGCCTTCGTAGGTGGAACCGTCGGGATAGGTGATCCGCCCCTCGCCCTGCTTGACGCCCTGGACCCAGCCACCTTCGTAGCGATAGCCGTTCGGGGCTTCCATGATACCCTGGCCGTCGTGGATCGCATTGGTGAACGCGCCGGTGTACCGGGTGCCGTTGGCATAATCGGCCACGCCCTCGCCCTGGATGGCGCCGTCGACCCAATTGCCGGTATAGGTCGCCCCGTCGGCAAAGGTGATCGTGCCCTTGCCATTGGGCTCGCCCTTTTCGAACTCGCCCTCATAGACCGAGCCGTCGGCGAACTCCGCGCGGCCCAGGCCCAGGATCTCTCCCTCGACCCATTGGCCGGTGTAGGTATAGCCCGATGGCAAGGTATATGTTCCGGTGCCATGCTGGACCCCGTCGCGGAACGTGCCCTCATAGACACCGCCACCTTCGTATTGCTTGGTGACAACCTCTTGTGCGCCGGCCTGCCCCGCCAGCACCAACAGGACACTCGCCCCGATCAGCCACTTCATCCGCTCGCCCCCTTTGGGATTGTCGATTGCCGCGAAGGCTATGCAAATCAGGCCTTCAGAGCAACGAGAGAACACAAAAGGGGATCGAAATATGGCAGACGGGCGACAGATTGCCGTCCTTTCCCCCGGCGCGCGGGCGCGCTAGGGGAAACCGAATGCCGCCCACGCCTGCCCCGGAGAGCCTGATGTCCGCCACGTTCCACCTGACCATGGCCCAGTTGAACCCCGTGATGGGCGATCTCGAGGGGAATGCGGACAAGGCCCGCGCCGCCTGGACCACGGCCCGCGATGCGGGCGCCGACATGGTCGCCTTGCCCGAGATGTTCCTGACCGGGTACCAGCCGCAGGACCTGATCCGCAAACCCGCCTTCGTCGCCCATGCCCGTGCCGTCCTGAACCGTCTGGTGGCCGATTGCGCCGATGGCCCGGCCCTTGGCATCGGCCTGGCCGCCTGGCCCGAAGGCAGGGACAAGCCTTTCAACGTCTGGGTCGTGGCACACCAGGGCCGGATCGTCGCCGAGGTGCGCAAACATCACCTGCCGAACTACAAGGTATTCGACGAAAAGCGGAATTTCACGTCCGGCGACATTTCAGGCCCCTATACCATCGGGCCGGTCCGCATCGGCACGCCGATCTGCGAGGATGCCTGGTTCGACGACGTGGCCGAGACGCTGGCCGAAACGGGCGCCGAAATCCTGCTGGTGCCCAATGGCTCGCCGTATTTTCGCGGCAAGCAGGACGTGCGCTATGGCCATATGGTCGCCCGCACGGTCGAGACCGGCCTGCCGCTGGTCTACCTCAACATGGTAGGCGGGCAGGACGATCAGATCTTCGACGGCTCGTCCTTCGTGCTGAACCCGCCGGGGTCGCTGACCCACCATCTGCCGTCCTTTGAAGAGGCGATCGTCCATGTCCATTTCGAGCAGACGGACGACGGCTGGCGGGCGCAACCGGGCGACCGCGTCACACAGCCGCAGGGGGCCGGAGCGGATTACCAGGCCATGGTGCTGGCCCTGCGCGACTACATGGCCAAGGCCGGGTTCTCCAAGGCGATCCTGGGGCTGTCGGGCGGTGTCGATTCGGCGATTGTCGCGGCCATCGCGGTCGACGCCCTGGGGCCTGACAACGTGCACTGCCTGATGCTGCCCTCGGAATACACCTCCGACCATTCGCTGGAAGACGCGCGCGGCGTTGCCGACCGTCTGGGCTGCCGTCTCGACACGTTGCTGATTTCGGGGCCGCGCGCGGCGGTGACCGAAGCCCTTGGTCCGTTGTTTGCCGGAACGACGCCGGACCTGACCGAGGAAAACATCCAGTCGCGCCTGCGCGGCCTGCTTCTGATGGCGATGTCCAACAAGTTCGGCGCGATGCTGCTGACCACGGGCAACAAGTCCGAGGTCGCGGTCGGCTATGCCACGATCTATGGCGACATGGCGGGCGGCTACAATCCGATCAAGGACCTCTACAAGATGCAGGTCTTCGAGGCCTGCCGCTGGCGCAACGCCAACTTCGTCGACGGTTTCCTGGGACCAAGGGGCGAGGTGATGCCCGAGCGTGTCGTCGACAAGCCCCCGTCCGCCGAGCTGCGCGCCGATCAGAAGGACGAGGACAGCCTGCCGCCCTATCCCGTGCTCGACGACATTCTGGAACGGCTGATCGATCTGGACCAGTCGGTGCCCGAAGTCGTCGCCGCAGGCCACGACCACGATGTCGTCAAACACGTCGAGCGGTTGATCTATCTCAGCGAATACAAGCGCTTCCAATCGGCGCCCGGCGCACGCCTGACGCAAAGGGCCTTCTGGCTCGACCGGCGTTATCCCATCGTGAACCGCTGGCGCGACCCGGGCTAGGGCGGCTATCACCGAACCGCGTCTTGCAGACACCACCGGGCTTTCAGGAGGCCAGACATGAGCATCTTCCACCTCGCCTACAACGTGACCGACCTGGACCGCGCCCGCGCCTTCTATGGCGACAGGCTTGGCTGCACCGAGGGGCGGTCGACCGACACCTGGGTCGATTTCGATTTCTTCGGCCACCAGATCAGCCTTCACCTTGGCAAACCCTTCGACCACGCGCCGACCGGCAAGGTGGGCGATCAGATGGTGCCGATGCCGCATCTGGGCGTGGTGCTGGACCTCGATGATTGGACCGCCCTTGCCGAACGCCTCAAGGCGGCGGGACAGGATTTCGTGCTGGACCCGATGATCCGATTCAAGGGCGAACCCGGAGAGCAGGCGACCATGTTCCTGCTGGACCCCTGCGGCAACCCGATAGAGATCAAGGGCATGGCCGATGTGAAACGGCAGGCCTTCGCCAGATGACGCGGATCCTGTTTGCGGCCTCGGCCAAGACCTGGACCGAATACCGTGATCTTCTGCCCGCCGCCCTGGCGGCGCGGTCCGTCGCGCACGAGATCCTGACGCTCGACGATGCCCCCGACCCGACCGGGATCGACTGGATCGTTTATGCCCCAAGTTGCCCGCTTCAGGATTTCTCGGGGTTTTCCCGGCTGAAAGGCGTGCTGAGCCTTTGGGCCGGTGTCGAACTGGTCGAAGGCAATCGCACCCTGACCGCCCCCCTGGCCCGCATGGTGGATTCCGGGCTGACGCAGGGCATGGTCGAATGGGTGACGGGCCACGTCCTGCGCCATCACCTCGGGATGGATGCCCATATCGCCAAGACCGGGTGGACCCCCGTCGCCCCCCCGCTGGCCGCCGACCGGCCGGTTGCGATCCTGGGCCTGGGCGCGCTCGGATCGGCCTGTGCGTCGGTTCTGGCCGGGCTCGGCTTTCCCGTCACCGGCTGGTCGCGCAGCCCGCGCAACATATCCGGCGTAACGAGTGTCACGGGCGATGACGGCCTGCGCACCGCCTTGCAGGGGGCGGACATCACCGTTCTGCTGACACCGCTGACCCGCTCGACCGAAAGCTTGATGAACGCGCGAACGCTCGGCTGGATGCCCGACGGCGCGGTGCTTTTGAACCCCGGACGGGGCGCTCTGGTGGATGACGCGGCCCTTCTGGCCGAATTGCCCCGCCTTGGCCACGCCACGCTCGACACCTTTCGGGTGGAACCCCTGCCCGGCGACCATCCCTTCTGGACCCACCCCAAGGTGACCATCACGCCGCATATCGCCTCGGCCACGCGGCCCGCGACGGCCGCCGGGGTGATTGCCGAAAACATCCGGCGCGGCGAGGCGGGTGAGCCGTTGCTGCACCTGGTCGACCGAACGGAGGCCCTGCAATGACACATCGTCTGACCCCCCTTGTGGCATCGCTTCCCGCGACTGTCCCCTTCGTCGGGCCCGAGACGCAGGAGCGCGCCCGGGGCGGCCCCTTCATCGCGCGCCTGGGCGCCAACGAGAGCGGGTTCGGCCCGTCACCCCGGGCCCGGGCCGCCATCGCGGCGGCGGCGGATGAGGCCTGGATGTACGGCGACCCCGAAGCCCATGACCTGCGCCACGCGCTGGCCGCGCATCATGGCATTCCGGCCAGTTGCATCCTGCCCGGCGAGGGGATCGACGGATTGCTCGGCTACCTCGTGCGGCTGCTGGTCGGCCCCGGCGATGCGGTCGTCACGTCGCAGGGCGGCTATCCGACGCTGAACTACCACGTGGCGGGCTTCGGCGGGGCGCTGCACACCGTGCCCTACCGGGGCGATCACGAAGACATCGACGGCCTTCTGGCCAAGGCGCGGGAGGTGGGGGCCAAGCTTGTCTACCTCGCAAACCCCGACAACCCGATGGGCAGCTGGCACGGGGCCGATGCCGTCCAGCGGATGATCGACGGCCTGCCCGAAGGCACGCTGCTCTGCCTGGATGAAGCCTATGCCGATCTTGCCCCCGCCAGGGTCATCCCGCCGCTGGACCCGGCGGATGGGCGGGTGATCCGGATGCGCACGTTCTCCAAGGCGCATGGCCTGGCCGGGCTGCGGGTCGGCTATGCCATCGGCCACCCGGAGCTGATCGCCGCCTTCGACCGGGTGCGCAATCACTTCGGTCTGGGCCGGGTCGCACAGGCGGCGGCACTGGCCGCCCTCGCCGATCAGGACTGGATGGCGCAGGTCGTGGGACACGTCGCCCGGTCGCGCGACACCATTGCCGAGATCGCCCGCGACTGCGGCCTCACGCCCCTGCCCTCGGCCACGAATTTCGTCGCAGTCGATTGCGGGGGCGACGGCGCAAGGGGGCGCGCGGTCCTGCAAGGCCTGCTGAGCGAAGGGGTCTTCGTCCGCATGCCGGGGGTTGCGCCCCTCGATCGCTGCATCCGGATTTCCTGCGGACCCGAGGCCGAGATGTCCATCCTGCGCCGGGCCTTGCCCGCGGCCCTTGCGGGATAGTGCCGCATCGCCGGACCGGGTCTTTCCCGTTGCGCAGAATTGAGTAATATCATCGCCACGCGGGAGTTTTGGCGATGAATGAAGGGCCGTTCAGCCGGGTCGAAGACTACACCAATGCGTTTCTCGGCGCGTTTTACCTGTCGCTGGTGACGGGGCTTGTCGTTGTCTGGGGCATCTGGGGCTATGCGGTCGCGCTGCTGATCTGCGCCGCACTCCACGGGGCGATCCACCATTTCGGTCGGAAACGCGCAGAGGCCGCGGCGGCATGGGAGGCGCGCGTGGCGGCCGCAATCGCGCGCCACCACAGCCGTCGAGATGATCGGGACGTCTAGTTCGTCTGGCCCAGCTGACCCGCACGGGTCAGGCCGCGCAGGCGGTCTGCGGGATCGCTTTCCGCCGCGGATGCCACACGCGTCGTCGGGCCACTCGGCACGCTCGGCACGCTGATCGGGCTGAGCCTTGCATCCGTGATCTCTTCGGGCGTGACGGGCGCATAGATCACCGCTTCATTCGAGACCGGCGATGACGACGATGCATTAAAGACCAGCTCGTCCCCGGAGTGGGTGACCGAGGCCACCTCCGACAAGGATCTGTCGGTGCCCGAGGCATCCATGCGAGCATGGACCTGTATCCACGTCGACAAGACGGGCACCCACATCACGGCCATTGCGATGCAAGCCGCAGTGGTGCGCAAGCGGGCGGATCGAAACACGATGACCGGCAAGGCGATCGCGGCAGACGGCTTATCAGTCGCTTGGTTCAAGACGACATCCCCTGTGTTCCGGCCCACGGTGATGTCACCGCAAGACCCCAGAATTCAGCCCCCTGACTTCTGCCCCTGTTAGGCCCGATCATCTGGGCAACTTTGAGGCAACTTTTAGGCATCCGGACTATGTGACGCTACGTCAGAACACGAAATCGTCGAAAGATCAGCGTCCTGCGATGCGTTTTGCGGCGGCGGCGAGGCCACCCTGGCCATAGGGCAGGTCCAGTGCGGCAAGGCCTGCCTCGATTGCGCCCAATGTTCCCATCATGGAATGGCCCGATACGTGCCCCATGTGGCCCACCCGAAAGAAGCCGTCCCAGGCCGGATCACCCATTGGGGCCATGCCCAGACCGATGCCAAGGGTCAGGCCGACCTGCTTTTCGACCCACGTGCGCAGGCGCGTGCCATGTTCGGGCAGACGCACGGAGGTGACGGCGTTGCTGCGGTGCGCGGGGTTGCGGACATTCAGCTCCAGCCCGCCGGGCGCTTCCCAGGCCTCGAAGGCGGCGTGCAGGGCACCGGCAAGCGTCGCATGGCGGGCCCAGACGTTCTCGACCCCCTCTTCGTGGACGATCATGTCCAGCGCCTCGCGCAGGCCGAAGAGATGGTGGGTCGGGCCGGTGCCCTGGAAATAGCGAAAGTAGACCTCGGGGTTCGTGCGCGGCCGCCAGTCCCAATAAAAGGTAGCCAGGTCCGACCGGTCGCGCGCGGCGGCGGCGCGGTCGTTGTAGAAGACGAAGGCCATGCCCGCCGGGGTCATGAGCCCCTTCTGGCAGCCCGCGAAGGCGACATCGACACCCCAATCATCCATCCGCATCTCGTCGCAGCCGAGCGAGGCCATGCAATCGGCCTGAAGCAGGGCGGGATGGCCCGCCGCATCCATCTCGGCGCGGATCGCCTTGAGATCGGCCTTGAGCGACGACGAAGTGTCGACATGCACACAAAGGACGGACTTGATCTCGTGGGCCTTGTCGTCGCGCAGACGCTGACCGATGGCGGCCGGGTCCATCGCCGTGCGATTGCCGAAGTCCAGCATTTCCACCCGGATGCCCATGCAGCGCGCCACCTCGGCCCAACCGTCCGCAAAACTGCCCGTCCGCGGCACCAGCACAAGATCGCCGCGCGCATGGGTGTTGGCCAGCGACGCTTCCCACGAGGCATGGCCGTTTCCGATATAGATCGTGGCGTTGTGCGCCGTCTGCGCCACCGCTTTCAGATCGGGAATCAGCGAATGCGTCAGGTCCACCAGAGGCCCCTGATAGATGTTGGGCGAAGGTCGGTGCATGGCGCGCAGAACGCGGTCGGGAATGATGGACGGGCCGGGAATGGCGAGGGTCTGCGGACCGTTGGCAAGCGTCATGGGAACTCCTGGGGCAATCGCGACTTGGCTACGCGCGGCCCGCGGGGGCGTCAACGCGCTGCGTGATCGCGCAAGGGGGCTTGGCGCGGGCGCAGGCATGGTTATCTGTGTCTCATGACGCGCGTGATCCTCCGAGTGTCCGGCACCGACCGGGCGAAATTTCTCCATGGCCTGCTGACGCGGGACGTGCCCGAGACGGGTCTGGGCTATGCCGCCCTGCTGTCGCCGCAAGGCAAGTATCTGGCCGATTTCCTCACGTTTCAGGACGGCGATGCCTGCTACCTCGATGTCGACGCCGGTCTGGCCCCCGGTCTGGTGCAGCGGCTTGGCATGTACCGCCTGCGGGCGGCGGTCGCCATCGACGACAGCGGGATGAGCGTCGCGCGGGGTTTGGGCGATGCGCCGGACGGGGCCCTGCCCGATCCGCGCCCCGGCATGGGCTGGCGGCACTATGGCGCAACCGGAGAGACCGGCGATTTCGACGCGGCCCGGGTCGAACACCTGATCCCCGAAAGCGGCATCGAACTGATCCCGAACGAAAGCTACATCCTGGAAATGGGCTTCGAGCGTCTGGGCGGCGTCGATTTCCGCAAGGGCTGCTATGTCGGGCAGGAAGTCACCGCCCGCATGAAGCACAAGACCGAGCTGCGCAAAGGTCTGGGCCGGGTGCAGGGGGCCGTGGCACAGGGTGCGGCGATCACCTCGGGCGGCAAACCCGTGGGCACGGTCCACACCGTCTCGGGCGACCGCGCGCTGGCCTATCTGCGCTTCGATCGGGCCGAGGGGATGGAGACAGCGGCGGGACCCGTCCACCTGGCCTGAGCGTGATACGTCGCATGACGGATCGTCGTTGGCCATTTGGCACGCCTTTCGCCAGCTTGCCCGAAACGCCCGTTGACAAGGATCCGCCATGACAGTCGTCAGCCGCATCGCCGCCTTTGCCGATCACGACCGGGGCGGAAACCCCGCCGGTGTCGCCCTCGCCGATCACCTGCCCGACGCCGCCACGATGCAGGCCATCGCCCGCGACATCGGCTATTCCGAGACGGTCTTTGCCGCGCCAATCGGCGACCGCTGGATCACGCGCTATTATTCGCCCGAAGCAGAGGTCGCGTTCTGCGGCCATGCCACCATCGCCTTGGGCGCGGAACTGGGCGCGCGGTTCGGCGCCGGAACCTATGCCCTGTCGCTGAGCGGCGGCAACATCACGGTGACGGCCCGCGCGGTGGACGGGGACTGGGAGGCTGAACTGACCTCGCCGCCCACATGGTCGCGACCGCTGGACTCGGCGCTTCTCTCCGAGGTGCTGGACCTCTTTTCGCTGCTACCTGACGATCTTGACTCCGCGCTGCCCCCGACATTGGCGCACGCGGGGGTTCAACACGCCGTCGTGCTGCTGCGCGACCGGGCGCGGCTGGCGACGATGGACTACGACCTCGCGGCGGGGCGCGACCTGATGGCAGCCCATGACCTGACCACGATCAGCCTTCTGCACAGGACATCCGACACCGAATTCGCCGCCCGCAATGCCTTTGCCATCGGCGGCGTTCTGGAAGACCCGGCAACGGGTGCTGCGGCGGCGGCGCTTGCGGGCGCGCTGGTCGATCTGGACTGGCCCGCCCTGCGTGGGGGCGGCACCTTCACCATCCGCCAGGGCGAGGATATGGGCGCGCCGTCCCGCCTGACCGTGACCACAAGCGACACGCCCGGGGCGCCGGTCCGCGTCGCGGGGCGCACCCGACCCCTCTGATCGCGCCACGGGGTTTGCCGTCCGGCTCGCAAGGCCCTACCTAAGGCCAGACCCAGATCACACGAGGCCCACATGACCCTGCTTTTCGATGCCAACGCCACCACCGGGGGCGAGCCGCTCGGCAATCTGCCCGACTGGAACCTCGACGACCTCTATACCGCCGAGGATGCGCCGGAACTGACGCGGGACCTCACCTGGCTCGAAGCGGAATGCGCGGCCTATGCCGGCGACTACGAGGGCAAGCTGGCGGGCCTTTCGGCGAACGACATGCTGACCGCCATCACCCGCAACGAGAAGATCGACGAGATCGCGGGCCGCATCATGTCCTTCGCGGGCCTGCGCTATTACCAGCAGACGACGAACGGCGACCGCGCCAAGTTCATGTCCGACATGCAGGACAAGATCACCACCTTCACCACGCCGCTGGTGTTCTTCAGCCTGGAGTTCAACCGGATCGACGATGCGGTCTATGAAGGCTGGATGGCGGCCAGCGCCGACCTCGCCCGCTATCGCCCGGCCCTCGACCGGCTGCGCGCGATGAAGCCCTACCAGTTGTCCGACGAGCTTGAGAAATACCTGCACGACACCTCGGTCGTGGGCGCCTCTGCCTGGAACAAGCTCTTTGACGAGACGGTCGCGGGGCTGACGTTCGACATCGACGGCGAGGAGTTGGGGATCGAGGCGACCCTGAACCTTCTGACCGACCCCGACCGTTCCCGCCGCGAGGCCGGGGCGCGCGCCGTGGCGGACGTGTTCGGCCGCAACATCCGCACCTTCGCCCGGGTCCACAACACCCTCGCCAAGGAGAAGGAGATCGATGACCGGTGGCGCGGCCTCCCCACGCCGCAAGCCGGCCGCCATCTGGCCAACCATGTGGAGCCCGAGGTGGTCGAGGCGCTGCGCAACGCCGTGGTCGCCGCCTATCCGCGCCTGTCGCACCGCTACTACAAGCTCAAGGCCAAGTGGCTTGGCCTCGACAAGCTTCAGGTCTGGGACCGCAACGCCCCCCTGCCGATGGAAGAGACCCGCACCATCGGCTGGACCGAAGCGCGCAAGACCGTGATGGATGCCTATGCCGGTTTCGACCCCGAAATGGCCCGCATCGCCGAGCCGTTCTTCGACAAGGGCTGGATCGATGCGGGCGTGAAGCCGGGCAAGGCGCCGGGTGCCTTCGCCCATCCGACCGTGACGACCGTCCACCCGTATGTGATGCTCAACTATCTGGGCAAACCGCGCGACGTCATGACGCTGGCTCACGAACTGGGCCACGGCGTGCATCAGGTTCTGGCCGCCGGTCAGGGCGAGATGCTGTCGTCCACACCGCTCACCCTGGCCGAAACGGCGTCGGTCTTCGGCGAGATGCTGACCTTCCGGGCTATGTTGGAAGGGGCGAAGGACGACGCACAGCGCAAGGTGATGCTGGCGGGCAAGGTCGAAGACATGATCAACACGGTCGTCCGCCAGATCGCCTTCTATGATTTCGAGTGCAAGCTCCACGCCGCCCGCCGCGAAGGGGAGCTGACGCCCGACACCATCGACGCGCTCTGGATGTCGGTGCAGGCCGAAAGCCTGGGGCCGGTGTTCGAGTTCATGGAGGGCTATGAACATTTCTGGGCCTATATCCCGCACTTCGTCCACTCGCCCTTCTACGTCTACGCCTATGCCTTCGGCGACGGCTTGGTGAATGCCCTCTACGCGGCCTACGTGGACCAGCCGGAGGGCTTCCAGGAGAAGTATTTCGACATGCTGAAGGCCGGCGGCTCCAAGCACCACAAGGAGCTTCTGGCCCCCTTCGGCCTCGACGCCAGCGACCCCGCCTTCTGGGACAAGGGGTTGAGCATGATCGAAGGCTTCATCGACGAGCTGGAGGCGATGGAGGGGTGAGCATTCCCTCCGCCATGTCCGGTTGGACGATGACGGGACATGGCGGCCCCGAAAAGCCGGTCTGGCGCGACGACCTGCCGGTGCCAGCCGTCTATTGTTCGTTGTCGCGCGGGACAAATGTTGGAAGCGGGGTGGGTCGCGCGCTCTTCTGGCCGCGCTTTGCATATTTGCTTTGGTACTCACGTCGCTGTTTCGCGACGTCCTAGAGCACGATCCCGGAACTCGTCCCCTAATTCGAACTCCCGATCATCCCAAACATCGGAATCGCCACGCAGATTTCGCTCCGCTCGACGGCGAATTGGCTTATCCCACGGCGCTCATTTCCAAACCAGACAGGCAATTTTGCGGACGTGATGTAGTCGCCTTCGTCAGGATGGCAATTCTTCTTCCCCTTCACGTGTGGCGACGTGACGATAGGAGTGAAGCCAGCTTTCTCCAGATGCGAAAGACATGCCTCGGTGCTGTCAAAACGCTTGGTAAACGTCCACTTGACGGCAGAAACAGAACTGTCGAGGCGGTTCTTCCGATCCCTCATATCCTGCCGATCATCGGGCAGTGTACCACGCAGGTCCACGACATAGACTTTCTCGACGCCCAACGCATTTGCGTTGCGGATTTCGGTGCCAATATTCCGCACATCCTTGGGGTCTTCAACAACGGCTATGAGGTGTTTGCACCGTAAGTCCCGGACAAGATCGCAGGTGCACGTGCAGATCTCTTCGGGGTCGCGGACTCGTCAGCGGCGGGCTTGTCCATGACCGCCTCCCTATCATCAGCGACCTGCAAAGCAGTCTTTGAGAGCTTCGGCTAGCCCAACATCTCTGCAAGCACCGCATCCGGCCCCGATTTCCCGGCGGGTTCGGGGCGCGAAATGGCCGGCGTCGCGCGGATGTGCAGGTCGCCCTCGGCGCATTCGAGCATGAATTGCGCCAGATCCCCCGTGCGCGTGCGGATCAGGTCTTCGGGGATCACGTCGTCGAACACCTGGAAATCCCCCGACGCCTCTTCGTCCAGCAGCCAGCCGGGCCGAACCGCCGTCCAGCGCAGCCAGTCGGCCTGATGCAGGATGCCCTCCATCTTCTCCATCTCGTTGAAGATCGCGCTCAACCCCAAAGCCGCCGCCGCCTCGAACCAGATCGGACCCCGCGCGAGCGTTTCGACAAAGCTGGCCGAGATCGTGACATAGCGGTCGACGCCCGCGCCCCGCATCGCCCGCAGGATGTTCCGCGTCCCTTCCGTATAGAGTGGCGGTGGCGATACGACGGTGTTCAGACCGGCGGCCAGACCTACGGCGTTGATGACGGCGTCGATGCCCGCCATGTCCCCCGAAAGATCATCACCGGACAGGATATCGCTGGTCACCCAGTCCAGCCCCGGCTTCTCTGGATGGTCCCCGGACATGTCCACGACCGAGGCCCGTACCCTGTGCCCACGTGCCAATGCCTGCTCCACAAGCCGCGTTCCGGTTGCGCCGTCGGCGCCGTAGATCAGAATGTGCATCGTCGTTCCTTCCGGGGTCTGGGTCACGCTCCGGCGGTCCCGAAGCACTGGCACAACGCGGAACGGTCAATTAAGTTCGCGGCAATTGAGGGAGCCGGTCGATGCAACTCTGGGTAGGCTTGGGGAATCCGGGCGCGAAATACGTGGGCAACCGGCACAACGTCGGCTTCATGGCGCTCGACCGGATCGCCGAGGATCAAGGCGCGCCCTGGCGATCCAAGTTCCAGGGCGAGGTGGCCGAGGTCCGGTTCGGGTCGGAAAAGGTCTGGCTGCTGAAACCCGGGACTTTCATGAACCTGAGCGGGCAATCCGTGGGCGAGGCCATGCGCTTCCACAAACTGGAGCCGGGCGATGTCACCGTCTTCCACGACGAATTGGACCTCGCCCCCGGCAAGCTGCGCCTGAAACAGGGCGGCGGCCACGCGGGGCACAATGGGTTGCGCTCCATCCATCAGCATATCGGGCCGGAGTATGCCCGCGTCCGCCTCGGGATCGGGCATCCGGGCCACAAGGACCGGGTCGCGGGATATGTCCTGTCGGATTTCGCCAAGGCCGAAGGGCAGATGCTGGACGATCTGCTGCGCGGCATTCTCGACGGCGCGCCGAAACTGGCGGCGGGCGACGGGCCGGGGTTCTCGAATGCCGTGGCGCTCCGGGTCAATCCGCCCCGGTCGTCCGGCGGAGTGGACGCCTCCACCGCGCCCAAGGCCAAGCCGGATGCACCTGCGACCGGGGACGAACCGACAGCCTCCAAGCTGTCGCCGTTGCAGCGGTTGGCCGCACGGTTCAAGTGACCCTGACGGAGGCCTTTGCGGCGCAGGCCAGGGTGTGCCCCGCGCTCGGCTCGCCCTTCATGGGGCAGCTCATGGGCGTCATCGGCGCGCGGATCACGCCCGATCACGGCACGTTGGCGCGGCGGATGTTCGACTGGCCGGGCGATGTGTCGTCGGCGGGGGCGTCGCTGCCCCTGCGGCTGGCAGGCGGGTTGCATGCGCTGGTGTTGCAAGGCGACGACGCTCTGGTCGTGGTCTATCCGCCGAACGCCGTCGGGGACGACGCGCTTTGGGATGCGGTCTCGGGTGCGATGCTGCAGCACGAGGCCTTCCTGCACGCCTGGATCGACAGCCCACCCCAGACCAACGAATTGCGCCGCGCCGCCGTCCTGCGGGCCATGGGCCAATGGCTGACCGCGCGGTTCGGCCTGCCGCTGGAGCTTTGCGAGCTCGGCGCTTCCGCCGGGCTCAACCTGAACTGGGACCGCTTTGCCCTGACCGTCCGGGGTCAGACCTTCGGCCCCGCCGATCCGGTCATCACGCTGGCCCCCGACTGGACAGGTCCCCTGCCCCCCGATGCCACACCCCGGATCACGACCAAGCGTGGCGTCGACCTGAACCCGCTGTCGCCCGATACGGACCACCTGCGCCTGATGGCCTATCTCTGGCCGGATCAGGCCGACCGGCTGGCCCGGATGGACGCGGCCCTGACACTTCCGGCGGTCGGCGTGGACCGGGGCGATGCCGCCGACTGGCTGGAGGCCCTGACCGCGCAGAGGCCGGACACCTGTCGCCTGATCTGCCACACGGTCGCCTGGCAATACTTTCCCGACGACACCGCCGCCCGCGCCCGCGCCGCCATCGAACGGATGGGCGATGCCGCCACGCAAACGACCCCCGTCGCATGGTTCGGGATGGAGGCGGACGGCGGCGCGGGCGCGGCGCTGACCCTGCGGCTCTGGCCCGGCGACCTGACGCTGGCCGTCGGGCGTGTGGACTTCCATGGCCGATGGGTAAACTGGGCTTTGACGTAACGACCGGCTGGACCACGGCGCGCGGCCTGTGCTGACCTGACCTTCGGCTGACAGGAGGACCGACATGGGGCGATGGATGAAACGGATCGGATTGGCGCTGCTGGCGCTTGTCGTGCTGGCGGGGGGCGCGGCCCTCTGGAAACGCGACGAGATCGGGCGCCTGATGGCCGTCAACAGCCTCTTTGCCGAAGACAGGATCATCCACAATTTCAGCCACATGGACGAAGCCTTCCTCCACGTCCCCCTGTCGGAAGGGCCGGGCGTCGATCTGCCCACCGGACCCGCCACCCCCCTGCCCGACGAAGCCGCCGCATGGATCGACGCGCGGGCGGTGACGGCGCTGGTCGTCCTGAAGGACGGGCAGATCACCCACGAAAGCTACTACCTCGGCACCGGGCCGGACGACCTTCGGATCAGTTGGTCTGTCGCCAAATCCTTCCTGTCGCTGCTGACCGGCATCCTGATCGACGAGGGCGCCCTGACGCTGACCGATCCGGTGACCCTGCATGTCCCCGCCCTGATCGGCACGGCCTATGACGGGGCAACCGTCGAGGATGTGTTGCAGATGGAGAGCGGGGCCCAATTCGACGAGGATTACTTCAACCCGGACAGTGACATAAACCGCATGGGCCGCGTCATCGCCCTGGGCGGCGCGCTTGACGAATTCACCGCCGAGATCTCCGAACGGGACCGCGAGCCGGGGGCCGCGATGAAATACGTCTCGATGGACACGCATGTTCTGGGGATGGTTCTGCGCGGTGCCACGGGACGGTCGATCCCGGATCTGATGGCCGAGAAACTGACCGGCCCCATGGGCATGGGTCCGGCCTATTTCCTGACCGACGGAGAGGGCGTGGCCTTCGTTCTGGGCGGCATCAACATGCGCACCCGCGACTATGCCCGCATGGGGCAGCTGGTCCTGCAAGGGGGTCAGATGAATGGCCGACAGATCGTCCCCCGTGCCTGGATCGGTGCCTCCACCATGCCGTCCGCCAAGACGCGGGCGGGTGGGATGCAATACGGCTACCAATGGTGGATGCCGTCGGATGCGCGCCCCGGCGAATTGCAGGCCCAGGGGGTCTATGGCCAGTTCGTCTATATCGACAAGGCCCGCAACGTGGTGATCGCGGTCAATGCGGCGGACCGCGGGTTTCGGGGTGACGGCGTGATGGAGCAGAACATCGACATGTTCCGCCGGATCGCCGCAGCGCAGTAGAGCCCTTGGCCTCGGGGCTGCGGCGACCTAGGTTCGATGTCAGGCAGCCAAGGGGATCGAGATGAGCCAGAACAAACCCGGACAGGTCCCGTCGTTGAACGTCGCGGGCGCGCCGCTGGAGCCCTGTTCGACCGATCCGGTGACGGGCTTTTTCCGCGACGGCTGCTGCAACACCGGACCGATGGATGCAGGGATGCATACCGTCTGCGCGGTGATGACGGCCGAGTTCCTGGCCCATTCCAAGTACCTCGGCAACGACCTGAGCACGCCGCGCCCCGAATACGGCTTTGCCGGTCTCAAGCCAGGGGATCGCTGGTGCCTTTGCGCCGCGCGCTTCCTGCAGGCCCACGAGGAAGATGTGGCCCCCAGGGTCAATCTTGCCGCCACCCACGAACGCACGCTCGATGTCGTGCCATTGGAGGTTCTCGAACGCTATGCGCTGGACTGATCTGACCCTTTCGCTTGCCCTGTCCGCCCTGCTGGCCCTGCCCCTCGCGGCCGAGCCGTTGCGCGCGCCCGATGTCCTGCGTCTGCGCGACATCGACAGCCATCTGGGCGCGGCCCTGCGCGAGGCGCTGGCCCAGGGCGATGCCGAAGCGCTTGTCGCCATGACCGAAGCGATGCGGGGACTGGCGCTGCCCAACACGGCGCTCGACCCGTCGGGCGACTGGAATTGCCGCACCATCAAGCTTGGCGGGCTTGTTCCCGCCGTCGCCTACGGCAATTTCCGCTGCCGGATCGAGGCGACGAGCGACCAGACATGGACCCTGACCAAGCTCACGGGCTCGCAACGGGTGACCGGCACGCTCACCATCACCGCCGAGGGCCCGGTCCACTTCACCGGCGTAGGATATGTCGGCGAGGCGCCCGCCCTGCCCTACGGCGATCTGCCCGCGACGGATCAGACCCCGGTGGAGCCGAACCAGACGACGGCGGAGGTCGGCATCTTCGAGCAGATGGACCCGGACCGCGCCCGGCTTCTGCTGCCGGCGCCATTGCTCGAATCGCGGTTCGACATCCTGTATCTGACGCGCTGATGCTGACCGACGGGTTCCATGACGTGCCGCCAGGGCGGGTGGCCGCGGTCGTCACGCATCTGGAAATGACCACGCGACCCGACCCAAGGGCGACATCCTTGCAGGATGGCCTGTCACTCCGCCGGGTCGAGCGGCCCGATACCGGCTGGTATCGCGATCTCTTCACCCGGGTCGGCGCGCTCGACTGGCTCTGGTTCTCGCGCCTCCAGATGGCCGAAGCGCGGCTGGCGGCGATCCTGTCGGACCCGGGCGTCGAGGTCTGGGCCCTGGAACGGGATGGGCATGCGGAGGGCCTTCTGGAACTGGACTTCCGTCAACCCGAGGAACCGGAGCTGGCCTTCCTGGGCCTGACCCAGACCATGCAGGGGGCGGGGGCCGGACGCGCCCTGATGGACCACGCGATCAGCCGCGCCTTCGCGCGACCGATCCGGCGGTTCACCGTCCATACCTGCACCTTCGACAGCCCGGTCGCCCTGCCCTTCTACATCCGGTCGGGTTTTGTCCCTGTGCGCCGCGAGGTCGAGATCGTACCCGACCCGCGCCTGACCGGCGCGATCCCGGAACATTCCGCCGGGCATCACCCGATCATTGCGCCGCACTGACCTGTTCGGTCGGGTTCTGGGCTTCGGGCAGCAGGACACCAGACATCAGATCGTCGACGAAGAGGCTGAGCAATTGCGCCCGTCCCGACACGCCCGCCTTGCGATAGACTGCCGCCGTCTGTGCCTTGATCGTCCCTTCGGAGGTCCCGCGCAGGGCCGCCATTTCCGACAGGTTCAGACCCTTGATCGAGAACAGGGCAACATCGCGCTCGGCTGACGTCAGCGCCCATTCATCGAATCGCTGTGCAATCAGCGCGCTGAAGGCGCCCGAGGCGACCTTGAGTTGTTCTTCGACCCGGTGGCGGCGCGCATCGGACCGGCGAAGGGCCACAATTCCCATGGCCGTGCCCAGGATCAGACCGAGGGCCGCGCCGATCTCGATCAGCTCGCGCAATTGCCAGGTGATCGGCACCGTCCGCAGCCCCAGAACCGACACCACGATATCGAAGACGAAGATGACCGCGCAGATCGTCTGGATGGCAAAGATGCCAAGGATGGCGGCATGCCGCTTCATCGTGCCGTGGGGGCGGCGACCGGGCGATCAATCGTCGTCATCGTCGTCTCCACCGCCGCCAGACCCGCTGTTGCCGGACCCACTGCTTCCAGACCCGCTGTTGCCGGACCCTCCGCCACTTCCGGAATTGTCGTCATCATCGTCGTCGTCATGATCGTCGTCGTCATCATCATCGCGATCGTCGTCATCGTCGCGGTCGCGGCCCCCCCCGACAAGGCCGCGTTCGCCATCGCGGTCCCAAAGGATGTCGCGCATGATCTCCCCGGTGGAGCGGTTCAGGATGATCTCGCGGGTATGGCGACCGTCGCGCGCCACGATCCGGATCCGTCCCAGAAGCGTGCGCGTGACATCGATCGACCGATAGCCCTGCGCCCGCAACTGACTGACCACCGAATCCGACACGGCGGCTTCGGCCTGCGATGACACCAGGACCAGGCCCGCCGCGAGGCCGGTGAGAAAGGCGCGCCGGTTCACGTCACACCCGGACAACCCCGGCATGCAAGCACGCCGGGGCCAAAGCGGATCGCCTAGCGATCATCATCATCGTCATCGTCATCATCGCTGTCATCACCATCATCATCGTCGTCGTCATCATCGTCGCTGTCGTGGTCATCATCGTGGTCACCGTCGTCGTCCGATCCCCCGCGCCCGCGATCGTCGCCGTCGCGCCTGTCATCATCGTCGCTGCCGCTGCGGCTGTCATCATCGTCGTCATCGTCATCGCGGCCCCGACGGTCGCCCCGGCGGTCATCGTCCCGGCGGTTGCCGCCTACGTCGACGAAGTCGCGGTCGCGACGGTCGATCTCGACGCCCGTGCGGCCGATCTCATCCGAATCCGCCCGTTCGACTTCCTGCTTCAGGATCTCGCCCGTCGCCTGATCGAAGGTGAACTCCAGCTTTTCGGTGCCGCGGATCGCCTCGACCTTGGTCTGGGTCAGGCCGACCTTGATCTCGATGTACTCGTATCCTTCGGATTGCAGACGCTCGATCAGAACGTCGTTGGTTGACTGTGCCTGCGCGGCGGGCGCCGCCAGACACAAAAGGGCGGCAAAGAGGATGCTGTTGAATTTCCGGGTCATGGTACGTCTCCTGATTGGGTCGGCAAACTGCACCGACGTCATCAGGGGCCACGGTCCCGGACGGTCACACCATCCGCCTCGGGTTTGTTCCGGTCTGCCTCAACCAAAGGAGGAACGCCATAAACCCAGGTTTATGCCGTCGAAAAGGGATGTTTCCGACCGCGACCGGTCACGCCTTTCGGCGGATCACCATCTGTCGCCGACGCCCGCAGCCCGAGCATTCGCCCGTGGGCCCCGGCACCGGTTCGGCATTCGATTTCAGGCGCACGCCCCCCGCCTCCCACAGGTCGCGGGATCGGTCGCAGGTGCCGCAGGCTACTTCCCAGTCGCGGGTCCGCGCCTCCAGACGGGCGGACCAGCGCGCGGGCAGCACCGTCGTCAGCAGACGCTGGAGCGGGCTCATCGGATCAGAGAACCTCGCCCATGTCCCAACCCAGGGCGCGGGCCACGGTAAAGATATCCTTGTCGCCGCGACCGCACATGTTCATGCAGATGATGTGATCGCGGGGCAGGTCCGGCGCGATCTTCATGACGTGGGCCAACGCGTGGGACGGTTCCAGCGCCGGGATGATTCCCTCCAACTCGCAGCACAGCTGAAACGCCTCCAGCGCCTCGACATCTGTGATCGAGACGTATTTCGCGCGCCCGATATCGTGCAGCCAGGCGTGCTCCGGCCCGATGCCCGGATAATCGAGACCGGCGGAAATGCTGAACCCCTCCAGGATCTGGCCATCGTCGTCCTGGAGCAGATAGGTCCGATTGCCGTGCAGCACGCCCGGACGTCCGCCGGTGAGCGATGCGCAATGCTCCATCTTGGCATTCACGCCCTTGCCGCCGGCCTCCACGCCGATGATGGCCACCTCCTTGTCATCGAGGAACGGGAAGAACAGACCCATGGCATTCGACCCGCCCCCTATGGCGGCGATGATCGTGTCGGGCAGACGACCCTCGGCTTTCATCATCTGTTCGCGGGTTTCCTTGCCGATGATCGCCTGAAAATCGCGGACCATGGCCGGATAGGGATGCGGGCCCGCGACCGTGCCGATGCAATAGAAGGTATCGTCGACATTGGTGACCCAGTCGCGCAGCGCGTCGTTCATCGCGTCCTTGAGGGTGCCGCGACCGGAGGTCACCGGCACGACTTCGGCCCCCAGAAGCTTCATGCGGAAGACATTGGGCGACTGCCGCTCCACATCATGCGCGCCCATGTAGACCACGCATTTCAGACCGAACTTGGCGCAGACGGTCGCGGTGGCAACACCGTGCTGGCCGGCACCCGTTTCCGCGATGATCCGGGTCTTCCCCATGCGGCGCGCCAGAATGATCTGGCCCAACACGTTGTTGATCTTGTGCGCGCCGGTGTGGTTCAGCTCGTCCCGCTTGAGGTAGACCTTCGCGCCGCCCAGTTTCTCGGTCAGCCGTTCGGCGAAATAGAGCGGCGAAGGACGGCCGACGTAATTCGTCCACAGATCGTGCATCTCGGCCCAGAAGCTGTCGTCGGTCTTGGCATGCTCATACCGGGCCTCAAGCTCCAGGATCAGGGGCATCAGCGTCTCGGACACGAAGCGACCCCCGAAATCGCCGAAGCGCCCGTTCTCGTCCGGGCCGGTCATGAAACTGTTGAGCAGATCGTCGGGCATGGTGCGTCCCCCTTTGGTCCCGCCGGTTCTAGGGTGCGGATCGCCGCGCCGCAACGGGCGCAAGACGTGGTAGACTGCCGCGTGGCACGATTTTCGCCGCGATTCCGATTTCAACCAGAAGGATTTTTCCCATGGCCGGACGCACCGTCAGCTTCACCACCTTCAATCTGCTCAACCTCAATGAACCGGGCCTGCCCATCTATCGCGACCGCGACGGGTGGGACGCGGACATCCATGCCCGCAAGATCGCCTGGACCGGCGCCAAGCTTCAAGAGATGCAGGCCGATGTCTTCGGCTTTCAGGAGCTGTGGCATGCCGACAGCCTGACCGCCGCCCTGGCCGCCGCCGGTCTGGGCGACAGCCACGTCGCCGTGGCACCGCCCGGCCAATCGGGCCAGCGCATCGTCTGTGCCGCCGCCGTCGCGCGAGATATTATGGTGGGAACGCCCGAATGGATCACCGATTTCCCCGATGATTTCATCTTGCAAAGCAGCGGCGACGACCCGCAGACGAGCGAGATCGAAGTGAAGATCAGCACCTTCTCCCGCCCCGTCCTGCGGTTCGAGATCAAGCCGCGCAGCGACGGGCCGGTGGTGTCGGTCTATGTCTGCCACTTCAAGTCCAAGGCCCCGACGCAGATCTGGCGCGAAGGCTGGTACGACAAGGACATCCATTCGCGCCACCGCGACGCCATCGGCGCGGGCCTGTCCACGATCCGCCGCACCGCCGAGGCGACGGCCCTGCGCATGATCCTGACCGAAGAGATGAAGGACACCGACCGCCCCGTGGTCGTCCTGGGGGATTGCAACGACGGGCAGTTGTCGAACACGCTCAACATAATGACCGGTCAGCCGCGCTTCCTCACCGGCCTGCGCGAGGGGGGTGGCGACACCGCGCTCTATACCGCGCAGACGTTGCAGCAACTGCGCTCCACGACGGACGTCTATTACACCCATGTCTATCAGGACATCCGCGAAAGCCTGGACCACATCCTGGTCAGTCAGGAGTTCTATGACATGTCGCGGCGGCGCATCTGGGCCTTCGACGGGCTGGAAATCGCGAACGATCACCTGAACGACGACAACCACAAGGAGACCGGGACCGGCGACCACGGCGTGGTGCGCGCGCGGTTCCGCTATAGCCCGACGTCGGCGGCGGTGGTCTAGGCGGCCCGAACCGCGTCGCAGAAGGCCGCGATCATCGCGGCGTCCTTGACCCCGGGCGACGATTCGACGCCGGACGACAGATCGACCTGACGCGCGCCGGTCAGCCGGATCGCTTCGGCCACGTTGTCCGCCGTCAACCCCCCGGCCAGCATCCAGGGCCCCTTCCACGAACGCCCCGCAATCAGGCTCCAGTCGAACCCGACGCCATTGCCACCGGGCAACTCCGTGCCGCCATGGGGCTTGGCATCGACCAGAACCTGATCGGCCACCCCGTCGAACGCATCCAGCGTGGCAAGGTCGTCCGCATCGCGCAGCCCGACCGCCTTCATCACCGGCAGGCCCGTGCGGGCGCGCACCTGGGCCAGGCGGTCCGGGGTTTCGGAGCCATGCAGCTGGATCATGTCGAGGGGGACCGCCGCCATCAGCGCATCCAGCATCGCATCGTCGGGGTTCACCACCAATGCCACCTTGGCCAGCCCCATGGGCGCGGCCAGTGCCAGGTCGCGCGCCTGATCCAGCGTGACGTTGCGCGGAGATTTCGGAAAGAACACGAGGCCCATGTAGGCGGCCCCGGCCCGCGCCACGGCCTCGACGTCCGCAACGGTGCGCAGACCACAGATTTTCACCCGCGTTCCCGCGGCAGGTCTCGTGACTTTCAACATGACAGGTCCGCGCCGCTCAGGGCGCGTCGTCGAGCAGGGCCAGAACCTCGTCCTGCGGGGTCTTGGCACGCGTCTTGGCCAGCTCTTTTTCCAGCTTTTCCTTCTGCGCCCGCTCGCTCCGGGCCTCGACCCGGTGCTTGTGCTCGCGCAGCCATTCCCAGACGAAACCGATCATCAGACCCACGGCCATGGCGGCAAACAGGACGATGAACAGCGGCAGCGTCACACCCTGCCCCATGCCGAACTGCTGGCCGAGCCCTTCGGGCATCAGTCGCAGGGTCACGGGGGCGCGGTTGGCGATTGCCAGGACCACAAGACAAAGGGCCAGCGCCCCGAGGAACAGATATCGCAAAAAGCTCATGACTTGGACCTAGCCCCCGGTTGCCGTGCTGTCCAGACGACGCGGTCCGCGTCCCGCCCAATCAGGCGCGATCGTTCAGACGGTCGCGCAGCAGCTTGCCCGCCTTGAAGAACGGCACATGTTTCTCGTCAACCTGAACCGCCTCGCCGGTGCGCGGGTTCCGTCCCACCCGGGCGTCACGCTGCTTGACGGAAAAGGCGCCGAAACCGCGTAACTCGACCCGGTCGCCATCGGCGAGCGCATCGATGATCTCCTCGAAGATCGTGTTCACGATTTTCTCGACGTCCCGCTGGTACAGATGCGGGTTTTCATCCGCGATCTTCTGGATCAGTTCGGAACGTATCATGTTTCCCCCTCCCTGCGGACGCAGGTGCGCGCTTCGGTTGTGCAGGTGTCTTGGTATAACCCCAAAATTCATTGATTCAAAAGGGGGATTTGTGCATTCGCAGTCACGGCGGACATGGGCCCGGACCGAGAGATGTCCGAATGTCGCGACATTACGTCGCAATCGACCCCGCAAGTCAAACCTCGGCCCCGGACCTCGGCCCAGGTCAAATGCCTTTCCCCCGCTGAATCAAACCCTTGCGCCCGGCTTACGCGAAATTTTCCGGACGCGAATGCAAAACGGCCCCGCCTGATACAGGCGGGGCCGTTTCCATCAGGTTTCCGGTCCGAAGACCGGACATCAGGCTCAGTCGTCGTCGCCTTTCAGCGCCGCGCCGAGGATGTCGCCGAGCGAGGCACCCGAATCGGAGGAGCCGAATTGCTCAACGGCTTCCTTCTCTTCGGCGATCTCGCGGGCCTTGATCGACAGACCCAGGCGACGCTCCTTGGAGTTCACGTTGGTCACGCGCACATCGACCTTGTCGCCGACGCCGAAACGCTCGGGGCGCTGATCGGCACGGTCGCGGGCCAGGTCCGAACGCCGGATGAAGGACTTCATGCCCTCATACTCGACCTCGATCCCGCCTTCCTCGATCTTGGTGACCTCGACCGTGATGACCGAACCGCGCTTCACGCCGCCAATCGCCTCGGCATAGGGGTCGCCGCCAGCTGCCTTGATGGACAGGCTGATGCGCTCCTTCTCGATGTCGACTTCGGAGACCACGGCCTGGACGATGTCGCCCTTGCGATAGTCGCCGATGACGTCCTCGCCGCGCCCTTCCCAGGTCAGGTCCGACAGGTGGACCATGCCGTCGATATCGCCGGGCAGGCCGATGAACAGACCGAATTCGGTGATGTTCTTGACCTCGCCCTCGACCGGCGTCCCCTCGGGGTGGGTTTCGGCAAAGACTTCCCACGGGTTACGCTGCGTCTGCTTGAGACCGAGCGAAACACGGCGCTTGGCGGTGTCGATTTCCAGCACCATGACCTCGACCTCTTGCGAGGTGGAGACGATCTTGCCGGGGTGCACGTTCTTCTTTGTCCAGGACATTTCCGAGACGTGAACGAGACCCTCGACACCCGGCTCCAGCTCCACGAATGCACCGTAGTCGGTGATGTTCGTGACGCGGCCCTGGTGGTTGGAATCCAGCGGATACTTGGCGATGACCGTGTCCCACGGATCGTCCTGCAGCTGCTTCATGCCAAGGCTGATGCGGTGCGTGTCCTTGTTGATCTTGATGACCTGGACCTTGACGGTCTCGCCGATCGACAGGATCTCACGCGGGTCGTTGACGCGGCGCCAGGCCATGTCGGTGACGTGCAGCAGGCCGTCAACGCCACCCAGATCGACGAAGGCGCCGTATTCGGTGATGTTCTTGACGACGCCGTCGACGGTCTGACCTTCGGCCAGGTTGCCGATGACTTCGGCGCGCTGCTCTGCGCGGCTCTCTTCGAGGATGGCGCGACGCGACACCACGATGTTGCCCCGACGACGATCCATCTTGAGGATCTGGAACGGCTGCTTGAGACCCATGAGGGGGCCGGCATCGCGCACGGGGCGCACGTCGACCTGGCTGCCGGGCAGGAAGGCCACGGCACCGCCGAGGTCGACGGTGAAGCCGCCCTTGACGCGGCCGAAGATGGCGCCTTCGACGCGCTCTTCCTTGCCATAGGCTTCTTCCAGGCGGTCCCACGCGGCCTCGCGGCGGGCCATCTCGCGGCTGATGACGGCTTCGCCGCGCGCGTTCTCGACGGTGCGCAGGAAGACTTCGACTTCATCGCCGACTTCGATTTCGGGGGCCTCGCCGGGGTTGGCGAATTCTTTCAGATCGATACGGCCTTCCATCTTGTAGCCGACGTCGATGATGGCTTGTCCGGCTTCAATAGCCAGGACCTTGCCTTTGACAACGCTGCCTTCTTGCGGCGTGTCGATTTCGAGGCTTTCGTTGAGGAGGGCTTCGAATTCCTCCATGGATGCGTTTTGAGCCATGTGGCTGTGATTTCCTTCGTTTGCGTTTTTCTGGCCGCGCGGTTGTCTCCGCCGGTCTGGGTTGATGTCCGCCTTGGGCGGAACGGATTGGTCGGAAAGCGCTTCGATGCGGTGTGAACCGTCTGCCTGTCGCACTGTCGGGTGACGCGCGGGGGCTTAAGGGAAAAGCGCCCGGGAAGCAAGGGGCGCACACGTCAGACCCGGGGCTTCGGCAAGGACCGGGTCAGGCGGGGTGGGTAATCTCGCCCAGATAGCTCATCCGAAGGCCCGGCACCTCGATATCGCGCGGCGCCCGGACCTGGGCCTCGGGCTTGCGGTTCGGTTGTTGATCCAGCCCCACCATCCAGAAGGCATTGGGCGCTGGATGACCCGCCGCCGCGGCCCGCGCCCGGACCGTCTCGGCCCAGTGACCGGACCAGGAATAGGGCTTCACCCGCGCCTCCCATGGCCCGTCATTGCCGACAAAATCCCCTTCGGTAAAGTCGTGGTCGATGAAATGCTCGCCCTGAAGCTCCGCAAAGAGGCTGATCGGAATTTCGTCCTGCTCCCATTGTTCCTCGTCCGTCCGGGGTTCGGGAAACTGCCGCTCGGCAAAGACGTCCCAGAAGACCGTCCTGCTGTCGGCGGTCCCGGCCCAGAATTGCGAGGTGACCGTGCGACCGGGCCTGGCCTTCTCCTCACTCACCTCGGCCCGCAACGGGGGCGGTCGGCCCAGCATCCGCTGCACGACGCTCTGCGGCAAGGGCCGCACCTCCAGCACCGCCGTCGCGCCCTCCGCCACGGTCAGCCCGGGCATCGGAATGCGATGTCCCGCGACCTCGATCACCAAATTCGCCACCGGCCCCACGTCCATGATGGCCAAGGCCGCCTGACCGGGGGCAAGGCGCATCAGCTCCCGCTCGCCCTGCCGCACGATCCATTCGTCGCCCCCCTCCGGATCGATCCGGCGGACCTTGAGCCAACCGGACGTCGCGTCGGTCATGACACCAATTTCTCGGCCAGAAACGCCTCCGTCGCGGCAAAGCTGCGCCGCGCCGACCGCTCGACGTATCCATCGGGTCGGCCCGGATTGGTGAAGGCATGTTCCGTCCGCCCGAGGCAAAGCGCCTGCCAATCGGCGCAATGTTCCTCCAGCTCTGCCGCCAGCACGCCGAATTGCGCGGGCGTGGCCAGCGGATCGGCCCACCCGTGGCACAGCAGGACCGGCGGCATCGCCACCGTCGGCGTCCCCGGCGCGTCGAAGACCCCGTGCAGGGTGACGATCGCATCCCCCTGCCCTGACCGCGCGAGATCGAGCACCGCCTTGCCGCCCAGACAGAACCCGAAGGCCCCGACCCGGGCCGCGCCCCATCCCCGCACCTCCGAGAGGGCCGCCTGCATCCGGCGCAGAAAGGCCGGGCGATCCGACTGCACCGTCGCCATCTTGGTGGCGGCTTCGGCGCTGTCCTCGGTGCGCCAGCCGTCGCCGTAGTAATCGACGGCCAGCACGTCATAGCCCTTGGTGGCCCAAAGGTCGGCCTGCGCCATCTCGAAGTCCCGCAGACCCGCAAAGGCCGGTGCGATCAACAGACCGGCCCCGTTCGGCGTCGCGGGACGGGCGCGATAGCCCACCATCGTCTCGCCCGCCGCGGCGTAGCTGTATGCCTCGCCCATCACTCGTCTCCTTCCAGAAGCGGCGTCTCGAACGCCTCGATCTCGGCCACGGCGGCGCCCGCGATGCCGCGCACGTCGCCATACATCCCCATCATCGCGCCGATGGCCTTTTCCAGTTGCTTTTCACGCAGGGCCCATTGCGCCGTCATCTGCTTGCGCTCCTTGCGCAGCGCCTCCTGCATCGCCTCGAAAGGCTCGACCACGGCCTCCATCCGGCCCCGGAACTGCGGCCCGGTCAGATAGTCGTAAAGCATCTCGGATTTCGTCGCCTGCCCCTCGCGCGCGCCCCGCGCCTCTGCCACCCGCAGCATCCCGTCACGCAGCGCATGGGCCAGCGCCACCGCATAGCGGGGCGCTACGACCCAGACGCCGTCGACATGGGCGAAGGTGTCGATCCCCTCGGGCCGCACCTCGGACACCAGCACAGCGATATCCGCCCCGGCGTCGCGCATGTCGTCGCGCAGCTTGGGAAGCCAGTCCTTCGACCAATTGGCGGTGCGCTTCGATTCCCAGATGATCGCCCCGGCCTGTCCCACCCGTTGCAGGCAATCGGCCCCGCGCACACCCTTGCCCACGGGCGCGATGTCGTCGCCCGGAAAGGCGCGCATCAGCTGATCCTCCAGCACCACTTCGGCGGCCTCGCCCTGCCGCTGCTGGCTGCCCTGCTCGACCTTGCGGGTCAGCACCTCGATCTGGCGGCGCAGAACGTCCATCTGCTGATCCTTCTCGGCCAGCTTCAGGGCCTGCGCCTCCTGCGCTGTCTTCACCCGTTCGGCGGCCAATGCCTCGGCCTCGATGCGCAGCTTCGCGCGGGCCGCTTCGGTCGCCGCACTGACCTGCTTCTGGATGGTCAGCTCCATCTCCCGCTCGCGGTCCTTCAGGGCCTCTTCGCGCGCCGCTGCCGCCGCCTGCGCCTTCTGCGCCTCGGCCAGTTTCGCCTCGCGCGCCGCGTCGCGCCGTTTCAACGCATCCGCCTCGGCACGAAGGGCGGCGACGGCTTCGGCCTGTTCTTCGGCGGCGGCGCGGGCGGCGGCGGCCTCGATCTCGCGCTTTTGCGCATCGAGAGCGGCCTGCATCCGCGCCGTCGCATCGGCCCGGGTCTTGGCCAGAAGCGGCCCGGCCAGAGATTCGGTCAGGGGGATTTCCGACGCGCAGGACGGACAGGTGATTTTCGGATCATTCATGCCCCTTGGTGACGGATCGTCACGGGGCCATCAAGTCAGATGTCCTGCCCGCGCTCCTGCAACCGGTCCAGAAGCTTGCGCTGCTCGCCCCGGCTGTCGCCGCGCCCGAGCTGCATCTCGCCCGACGAATAGAGCGTGCCATAGGTCAACGCGACATTCACAGTCTGGCCGATGCCGGAAATCAGCTGGTCGGTCCGAAGCGGCGACAGCGGATGGATGAAGACGGCCCAGAGCCGCCCCTCTGCCACGGCATAGCGGGCGTCGAGGGCACTGTCGAAATTGGCCTGCATCAGGCGCAGAAGGTCCGCGTCCGACAACCCCTCGGCCGAGCGGATGGGCACCATGGCCCGCATCCGGTCGGCGATCGGATCGGTCACGATGATCAGCGGCACATCCTCGACCGTCAGTCGAAACGCCGCCCCCGCCCGTTCCGCCCCGGGGTCGAGCGCCATCACGATCGCCTCCATCCGGTCCAGCGTCATCGGCCCGGTTTCCGGCTCTGCGGACTGGGCGCGCGCCGCATCGGACAGGATCAACCCGCAAAGCACCACTGCCGCCATCATCGCCAAGCGGCGCAGGGCGCCGAACGTCGGGGTTATGTCCTGGGTCATGGCGGTCCTCGTCCTCGCTGATGTTTCCGAAGGCTAGCAGCGAAGCCGGAAATGGCCACGCACCTTTCGGTGAGGTCGCAGGATCAACGCGCCGCCCGGGCCGCCAGACGCAGTGCCACGACCGCCGACGCGGCCTCCACCGCCGCCCCGATGTCCAGCTCCGAGGTGTCGATCACCGTCGCCCCCGGCGCTGCGACCAGCGGTGCCTCGGCCCGGTTCATGTCGCGGTCGTCGCGGGCCAGCACATCGGCCAGAACGCCCTCGCGGGTCACGTCCGAGCCCTTGGCCGCAAGCTCCAGATACCGCCGTTCGGCCCGCACCTCGGGCGAGGCGGTGACGAACAGCAGCACATCCGCATCGGGGCAGATCACCGAACAGATGTCGCGCCCGTCCAGCACCGCGCCCCCGTCGAGGCGGGCAAAGGCGCGCTGGAAGTCGGTCAGCGCCGCGCGCACCTCAGGCAGGACGGCGACCCGGCTCGCGGCATCGGCGATGGCCTGGGTGCGCAGGGCCGCGCCATCCAACTCATCGGGGTCGAGGTTGCGCGCCGCCGTCACCGGGTCGTCGCCCGCCAGAACCCGCGCCCCGACCGCCCGATAAAGCAACCCGGTGTCCAGATGGCGCAACCCGAACCGCGCCGCCACCGCCTTGCTGATGGTGCCCTTGCCCGCCGCCGCGGGGCCGTCGATGGCGACTGTAAAGATCATGTCGGCACCTGTGTCGTCAGTTCGGGGTCGTCGAAGGAGACGTGGGGCGTGCCGTCGGTGATCTCGTACCAGTCGCCCTTGGCGGCGCAAAAGATGTGCCCGGCCAGCCGCAGACCCGTCGCCCCGTCCAGCGTGCCCGCCATGATCGACAGGTTTCGCCCCGGCCCGTCCCAGAACAACTGGCTGCCGCAGGTGGGACAAAAGCCCCGCTGCGCCGTCTCGGACGACCGGTACCAGCGCACCTCGCCCGTGATGGCGACCGTCTCGCGCGGGGCGGAGGTGGCGGCGACGTGGTTGCCGCTGGTCTTGCGGCACTGGCCGCAATGGCAAGCCACGACGGGCCGCATCGCGCCCGTCACCGCATAGCTGATGCCGCCGCAAAGACAGCTTCCCCGGCGGATCATGGCGTCACCTGCGGCCCGCCGCGGCCGGCGGCAAAGCACGGCAGACCGTCGGTCGCGCGAAAGAAATCGCTTCGGTCGGCGTAGAAGATATGCGCGTCCATGCGCAGCCCCGTCGGCCCGTCGAAGGCCCCCGCCATCAGATAGGCGATGCCGTCGCCCTCCTCCCAGAACAGATAGCTGCCGCAAGTCCCGCAAAAGCCGCGCCGTCCCGTCTCGCTCGACGCGTACCAGGTCACCTCGCCCTCGATCTCGATGCTGTCCCAAGGGGCCGGAGTGGCGGCAGCGAAGTTCCCGCTCGACTTGCGACATTGCGTGCAATGACAGGCGGTTACCGGGCCAAGTACATGGGTTGTCCGGTAACGGATCGCCCCGCAGAGGCAGCTGGCGGTCTGGGTCATGGGCTCACGTCGCATCCGTTTTGCGGTTGCCCCTGCCTAACAAGCCGCGCCACCGGGACGCCAGCGAAAAGGGCGGCGACCGCGCCGCCGCCCCTCGGTCTCAACCGCTCAGGCCCATGTTGACGGGCTCCGGCGCGGGGATCGGCTGGCTGGCCGTCACCTCTGCCCCCGGTGCCGGGGCCAGCTCCATATCGGCGCACCAGCCCTGCCCCGATCCGCGCAGGTAGAAACCGAAGGCCAGCGTTACAGTGCCCTCGGGGATATCGAGCACGATCCGGCGCCGCTCCCATCCCATCGTGCCCGCGAGTGGTCCGGTCTCGCCCTGCCGGTCTTCCAGGTTATCAAAGGCCAGGTTATACGACCGGTCGGTCCCATCGGCCCGCAGCCAGATGGTGACTGCGCCCGCGACATCCTCGGCCCGCAGATGCGCCGTCAAAGCGACGCGGGTCCCAAGGAATGGTGCGGCATCAACGCTTTGCATCAGGGTTCCGAAGGCATTGTCAGGGTCGGCACCGGGGCGAAGGCGGATGGTGGCGCAGGGGGCGCCCTCTGGCCCGGCCCCTTCGTCGAGCCCCATGTCGAAGCGCTCCGCCTTGTCGCCGCCGCGTCGCCAGCCTTTCGGAATGGGTCCAAGCGTTGGCATCGGCGTCAGCCGCGCGACAAGGGCGTTCCAATCGCGCACCCCCTCCAACCGCGCGAGCAGATCGAGCGCCTGTCCATGGGCGACGTCATGGCCGATGTCGGACAGGGCCGTGCGCAGGATGCGGGCCTGTGCCTTGGCCCGTTCAATCGTTGTGATCTGTGTCATGTGTTTCCCTCGGGAGGGCCGGAACAGGAGCTGTCCGCATTGCCGCCCGGCCCCATGAAACAAGGGATTTCCAAGCTGCCTGCCATCCCTTCACCCCGGACCGGAGGCCCTGCGGACGGCTGGCGGGATGGAGCCGTTGGGATCAGGTAAGACCGCGAGTCGGCTTTCGTCAACTCGAAGGTTGCGCCGGGCGGCCGTGCGCGAAACACTGGGCGGATGCAGCGCGTGATGATCATCGGGCAACCCGGATCGGGGAAGTCCACACTGGCGCGGGAGGTCGGCGAGATCGCGCATCTGCCGGTCTTCCATATGGATCACATCCACTGGCAACCCGGGTGGGTGGAGCGCAGTCCGGACGAGAAGGATGTCCTTTGCTCCCAGATACATTCGATGGACCGATGGGTGTTCGAGGGCGGCCACAGGCGGAGCTGGCCGGAACGGCTGGCCCGGGCAGATACGGTGATCTGGCTGGACATGCCCGTCACCCTGCGGCTTTGGCGGGTGACACGCCGGACGCTACGGTACAACGGACGGTCGCGACCGGACCTGCCCCCGGATTGTCCGGAGCGGCTGAACGCGGAGTTCTACGGTTTCATCTGGCGCACGAGGACCAGCGGACGCGAGAAGTGCGCGGCCCTGTTCGACATGACCCGAGAGGATCAGGCGCGTCATCATTTTACCAGTGCGAAGGCCGTACGGGGCTATCTGCACGCGCTGCGCTATGTGGCGCGGCGCGGCAATCTGGGCATTTCGCACCGCTAGCGACCCCCCGAAAACCGACGTCGGACCCACGGGTGATCCATGGATGATCCACGGGTGACGTCGGCGCCGACAGGCCTCAGTCGGTCAGCGTGGCCCCAAGGGCCGTCATCAATGGGCGGAAGATCGGGAAGGACGTGGCAATCGGGCCCGCGTCGTCCACGGTGATCGCCTGCGCCGAGGCGAGGCCCGCGCAGAGGAAGCTCATGGCGATGCGGTGGTCGAGGTGGACCGCGACTGTCGCGCTGCCGGTCACGCCGCCCGGCCCGCGCCCGTCGACCTCCCACCAATCCTCGCCGTCGCGGACCGTCACGCCGCAATCGCGCAGACCCGTGGCCATGGCGTCGATGCGGTCGCATTCCTTGACGCGCAGTTCGGCCACGCCGCGCATGATGGTGGTGCCCGTCGCATTTGCGGCCACGACCGAGAGGATGGGATATTCGTCGATCATCGAAGCGGCGCGGTCGGGCGGCACCTCGATCCCCTGCATGTCGGGCGAGAAGCGGGCGCGCAGGTCGGCGACCGGCTCGCCGCCTTCCTCGCGCGGGTTCTCATAGGTCAGGTCCGCGCCCATGTCCCGCAACGTCTGGAACAGGCCCGCCCGGGTGGGGTTGAGACCGATGTTCGGGACCAGAACATCCGAGCCGGGCACGATCAGCGCGGCACAGACCGGGAAGGCGGCCGACGACGGATCACGCGGCACGACGATGGTCTGGGGCCGAAGCTCGGGGCGACCAAGCAGGGTGATCTCGCGCCCCTCGGGGGTGTCCCGCGTCTCGATCTGGGCGCCGAAGCCGCGCAGCATCCGCTCCGAATGGTCGCGGGTGGCCTCGCGTTCGATCACCACGGTCTCGCCCGGGGCATTCAAGCCCGCCAGAAGCACCGCCGACTTGACCTGCGCACTGGCCACCGGGGTGGCATAGCGGACGGGGACGGGGTCGGCGGCCCCCACGATGGTCATCGGCAGCCGCCCGCCGGAGCGCCCGTGGGCCACCGCCCCGAACAGCGCCAGCGGATCGGTCACCCGCGCCATGGGCCGTTTGCGCAAGGACGCGTCGCCGGTGTAGGTCACCGCGAAATCATGGGTCGCCGCCGCCCCCATCAAAAGGCGGACGCCGGTGCCGGAATTGCCGCAGTCGATGACGTCCTCAGGCTCCATCAACCCGCCGACGCCGACGCCCCGGACGACCCAGGTGTCGCCGTCGCGGGTCACCGTCGCGCCGAAGGCCTGCATCGCCTTTCCCGTGTCCAGAACGTCCTGACCTTCCAGCAGGCCGGTCACCCGCGTTTCGCCCACGGCCATGGCGCCCAGGATCAGCGACCGATGGCTGATCGACTTGTCGCCGGGTACATCGGCGATGCCGGTCAGCGGGCCGGAAGCGCGGGCGGTCAGGGGGGTGGCAGGTCCGTGGCTCATGAAGTCTCTCCGTCGCGGTCGGTTGCGGAATAGACGGGCGGGCGACGGGCGTCCATGGCACATCTGGTGCGATTTCGCGGGCGCGGCCCTGTGCGGCGACGGCGTGTCGCCCTATGTCGCAGGGCATGAAACGCAGAACCCTTCTCGGTCTTGGCGCCCTGCTTGGTGTCGGGGCCTGCGCCACCCGCGAGGTCACCATGGGCAACCGATACTACCAGGGGCCCGTCAGCGATCATTTCGACGGCACCGCCTTTTTCAACCCGGACGGCACGCCGCCGCGCGGCTTTCGCGACCTCGTCCGCTGGCAGACATCCGGCAAGCGTCAGGATTGGCCCGCAAGCGTGGGCATCACGCAGACCCGGCCAGAGGCGCTGGTGGAGGACCTGCGGGTGACGATGGTGGGCCATGCCTCGGTCCTGATCCAGGCGGGGGGCCTCAACATCCTGACCGATCCGGTGTGGTCGCACCGCGTCAGCCCGGTCAGCTTTGCAGGCCCCGCACGGGTGACCGCGCCCGGGATCGCGTTTGACGACCTGCCGCCCATCGATGCCGTGCTGCTGAGCCACAACCACTATGACCACATGGACCTTGCGACGCTGAAGCGCCTGCACGGGCGGTTCGGGATGCCGGTGCTGACCCCGCTTGGCAACGATACCATCGTGCGGGGCGACGTGCCCGGGATCGACGTGCGGGCGGGCGATTGGGGCGACGTGCTGGAGGGCGGCGGCGTCACGGCGCGTCTGCTGCGGTGCCACCACTGGAGCGCGCGAGGAACGCGGGACCGGTCGCATGCCCTGTGGTGTTCCTTCGCGGTCGAGACACCGGCGGGGCGGATTCTGGTGATGGGGGACACCGGCTATGACCGGGGGCGGCCCTATCAGGCGGCGGCGGAGCATGGACCCTACCGATTGGCCATCATCCCCATCGGGGCCTATGCGCCGCGCTGGTTCATGGAGGCGCAGCACCAGAACCCCGAAGAGGCCGTGGCGGGCTTCCGGGCCTCGGGCGCGCGGCACGCCATGGCGCATCACTGGGGCACGTTCCAGCTGACCGACGAGGCGCGCGACGAGCCGCCCGCGCGCCTGCGGGCGGCCCTGGCCGCGGCGGAGATCACACCGGAGCGGTTTCGCGTGGTGCCGCCCGGAGCCGTCTGGGACGTCCCCGACTGAGGGCGCCGGGGGTTTCACACCCCCGGACCCCCGTGGAGTATTTCGAAAGCAGAGAAGACAGGCTCAGATCTGGCGGCAGCCGAGGTCGTCGATGGCCCTGTCGTATTGAGCGATGCGTCCCTTGGACCGTCGGGTCGCCGCCTGAACCGGGTCGAGACCGGGAAGGGGTTCCGTGGCGAAAGATGTCGCCAGAAGGTCGCGTAGTTGAGCCAGGGCCAGATTGCCTGCGTCCGGGTGGGGATGGCGAAAGGTCACGGTCCGACGCTCATGGGTTCATTCCCGCAGGTGCGGTGCGACGGCAAACAGCAGGGCGACAGCGATGGCAGCCAGGACGATGGCGCGCCGCATCGGCCCGTCAGTCCCGGCGGAAGGTCATGTAGTGGGGGGTGCGGTCTTCGCGGATGGCCTTGGCCTCGTAGCGGGTGCGGGTCCAGTCGGACCAGGGGTCGCGCCAGTCGGCGGCGGTTTCGGCCAGCCAGGTGAAGCCGTGGCGTGGCACCTCCTCCAGCGTCTGGCGGACGTAGTCGGGGATGTCGGTGGCGACGCGGAACTCGGCTCCGGGTTTCAGGACACGGGCCAAAGGGGCAAGGTGTTCGTCGGTCACGAAGCGGCGGCGGTGGTGGCGCGCCTTGGGCCAGGGGTCGGGGTAGAGGAGGAAGGCCTTGGAGATGGAGGCCGGTGGCAGGACATCGAAGAGGTCTCGGGCGTCGCCGGGATGGATGCGCACGTTGTCCACATCGGCGCGGCGCAATTTGCCCAAGAGCATGGCGACACCGTTGATGTAGGGTTCGGCACCGATGATGCCCACGCCGGGGTTGAGCGCGGCCTGATGGATCATGTGCTCGCCCCCGCCGAAGCCGATTTCGAGCCAGACGTCGCACCCCCCGAAGAGCGCATCGAGATCAAGGGGGGTGCGGTCGGGGTTCGCGTCCCAGTCGACAGCGCCGGGCGAAAGGGCGGCGAGGTCGGCGTCGAGATAGCCCTCCTGCGAGGCCTTGAGGTGCTTGCCCTTGCGGCGGCCATAGAAATTTCGATGGGGACGGTCGGTCATGGGAATCGGGTCGGGCCTTGCGTATCTGGAAAGCGGGAAAGGGCTGGTCAGGCGGCGGTGAAGCGGTTGACGTGGCCCATCTTGCGGCCCGCGCGCACCTCGGCCTTGCCGTAGAGGTGCACTTGCGTGGCGGGGGCGGCGAGCAGGTCGGGCAGCCGGTCCATGTCGTCGCCGATCAGGTTCTCCATCACCACATCCACCTGCCGCTGCCCGTCGCCGAGGGGCAGGCCCGCGACGGCGCGGATATGCTGCTCGAACTGGTCGACGGCGCAGCCGGCCTGGGTCCAATGGCCCGAATTGTGGACGCGGGGGGCGACTTCGTTGACCACGAGGCCGCCGGGGGTCACGAAAAGCTCCACCCCCATGACGCCCACGTAGTCGAGCGCGTTGAGGATGCGCCCGGCCAGAAGGGCCGCGTCCATCCGCTGCGACGCGGTCAGGGTGGCGGGCACGGTGGTGGTGCGCAGGATGCCGTCGCGGTGGACGTTTTCGCCCGGATCATAGCAGACCACTTCGCCCGACAGGCCCCGGGCGGCGATGACGCTCACCTCGCGCTGGAAATCGACGAACCCTTCGAGGATGGCATCGGCCCCGGCCATGGCGTCGAACGCGGCCCCGGCCTGATCGGCGCTGTCGATGCGAACCTGGCCCTTGCCATCATATCCCAGACGCCGGGTCTTCAGGATGGCGGGCGTGCCGAGGTCGGCCAACGCCGCCTGCAGGGCGGCAAGGTCGGGGATGTCGCGGAAGGGGGCGCAGGTCAGGCCCAGATCGGTGAGGAACGCCTTTTCGGTCAGCCTGTCCTGACTGACGGCCAGCGCCCGGCGGCCGGGGCGGATGGGGCGGCGGGCTTCCAGCGCGTCGAGGGCGGAGGTGGGGATATTCTCGAACTCGTAGGTGACCACATCGACGGCATCGGCAAAGCGCGCCAGGGCCCCGACATCGTCATAACCGGCCTGAAGGTGGAAATTGGCCACATGCGAGGCGGGGCAATCGCCCGCCGGTTCGAACACGCAGGTCTTGTAGCCCAGTCGGCTGGCCGCGACCGACAGCATCCGGCCCAACTGACCGCCGCCCAGAATGCCGATGGTGGCCCCGGGGGGCAGCGCGGTCATTCCGGCACCTCGGGGATTGAGGCCGACAGATCCGCGCGCCACTGGTCGAGGCGCGCGGCCAGACCGGGGTCCGACAGCGCCAGGATGCCCGCCGCCATCAACCCCGCATTGGCCGCCCCCGCCGCCCCGATGGCCATGGTCGCGACCGGAAAGCCGCGCGGCATCTGGACGATGGAATAGAGGCTGTCGACGCCGCCGAGCGCCTTGGTTTGGATCGGCACACCGACGACGGGCACGCGGGTCTTCGATGCCATCATCCCCGGCAGATGGGCGGCCCCGCCTGCGCCCGCGATGATGACCCTGAGGCCCCGGTCGGCAGCGGTCTTGCCATAGTCCCACAGCCGGTCGGGCGTGCGGTGCGCCGACACGATCCGCGTCTCGTAGGCCACGCCGAGCGCGTCGAGGATATCGGCGGCTTCCTTCATGGTCGGCCAATCGGACGTCGAGCCCATGATGATGCCGACGGGCGGTGTGTCTGTCATGGGGACCTCAGGCGATGATGTCGGGGGTCAGCTCATCCTCGATCCGCGCGATGCGGTCCTTGAGGGCGAGTTTCTGTTTCTTGAGCCGCTTGATGGCCAGCACATCGGGCAGCACCCGCTCCTCGAGCGCGGCGATCGCGGAGTCGAGGTCGCGGTGCTCCTGACGCAGCACTTCCAGCCGGACGCGCAGCACATCCTCGTGGTTCATCTCTTCTGGCGGATTGGACACGGGGCTTTGGCCTTCGTTGCGGGTTGGCGCCTGTTACACCCGGTCGCACCGCGAATCCAAGCATCTTGACGCCCGGCTCTGCCGATCCCACATCTTCACCACGGGACCGATGCCGCCAGCCGGGTCGTCCCCAGACTTCGGATCGCTTCGAGAAGGACCCGACCCATGACCAAGCCGACCTTCGGCACGCACCCCTTCCTGCTCGGCTTCGATGAGCTTGAGCGTCTGGTGGAACGCACCGCCCGCACCGGAAACGAGGGTTATCCGCCCTACAACATCGAACAGACGGGCGAATCCGGCTTTCGCATCACCCTGGCCGTAGCCGGTTTCGGCGACGACGACCTGTCGATCACGCTGGAAGATCGCCAATTGGTCGTGCGCGGCCGGTCCCGCGACGACAGTGGTCAGGTGTTCCTGCACCGGGGCATCGCCGCACGGCAATTCCAGCGTGCCTTCGTGCTGGCCGACGGGGTCGAGGTGCGGGGTGCGGAACTGCAAAACGGTCTTTTGCACATCGATTTGCAACGATCTGTCCCCGAGAACGTTGTGCAGACGATACGTATCGAAACCGCCAAGCCCCAGACGCGAAAGGACCAGACAGATGAAGCATGAACGCGATATCGAGGCCGTCGGCGGAGCGCTTGTCTATGTGCGCGCCGTGCCGGTCGACGACCTTCCCGACGATCTGCGCAGCGAGGCCGAAATCGGCGGGCTGGACGTGCTCTATGCCCTGCACCGGGCCGATGGCGCGCAGGTCGCGCTGGTCGGGAACCGGGCGCTGGCCTTCAACCTGGCGCGCCAGAACGATTTGACGCCGGTAAGCGTTCACTGACGATTGCGCGGACGGCGGTCACGGGCCGCCGTCTCCCTGCGCCCCCGTTGAAGAAGGTCGTGGGAAAGCGACCCGATGCGTTTGGTTTTCGGAACTTGTCGGCAGGCTAGGCCAAGCAGGCCCACCCCAACGAATAAGCATGTTCGACCCAAACCGGACTCGCGATGAAGGGCGCGCTAAGGTTCGATGTGCGGGACAAAGGGTGAATTCGCTGCGGTTGCGCCAAATTCTGCTTCGACGCCAAAGCGCATTTAGTCAGTACCGTAAATCATTGCAGCATACTCGCGAACCTCATCCGATGTTTGACGTTCTATTTCGCTTAAGTAGTCCAAGAATTCGTCTGTGTCAGCTAGCGAGAATATACGGGCCTTGTAGTCCAACTCAGTCGCAAGCGGTTCTTCCTTCAATAATGCAGCGCAGCGCTTGTCGATGAAGAGTGCATTCACGTATGGCGCATACGTCGAGATTGTCCTCACATCGTTCAAGAGCCCACGATCAACTATTTTCTTCTCGCCCATGACGACCCGCCTAGCTACAGCGGCGAATAAGTAAGATGAAATCCTTTGGTGTGGTATTTCCCGATGCCGTTCCCAATGCCAGAATTTCCTGATTTCAATCGGCTGCTGGTTTTCGTCAACTCCACGATCTTCAAGTACGTGGCAAAGCTCTCTGTACTCGCGATAAATCTGCCTACCTGAACTCTCAAGAAGCGCCAGCGGGTCGTTTGGGTCAGGATTTGAGACTTCCTCAAACCACTTCGCAAAGGCCTGCTTCTTTGTTGGCCCAATTGCTGAAAACTCACTTTCAAGTACATCAGCGAACGTTGCCTTCCTCTCAATCCAAGTGTCCGCGAGGTGTTTCATTGCATCATGCACTTCGCCCCTTACGGCGCGAATGTGATCTGCGAATTGGCTGTAATCGGCCCGCACGCCTACGTGCATATCTGGCAGCCATTCGTTTCTTCGGCTATCCGCAATCTCATCTATGTCGAGAGACACAGCAGGCTCCGCCGCATCGAAGTACGCCTTTGCGAACCGAATGTCCTGCAAAAGCTCGACGTCGCGAGAATCCATTAGGGAAACGTCACCACCGAAAAACTGATATAGACCGCGCAAGTCTATTGGACTGTGGAAGACCGTTGTCTCGTCATGATGGATGTTGGAATGGGGCAAGAAGACTTGCTGCAAAAGAACGCACCGCCTTAGCAGCGTATAGACCTCTTTCGCAAAGGCTTCATGGCCCTTTGGCAGGTTACCTTCGTTCTTGACGTTGTAGATCATGCTGAACATGAACTGGTCCAGATAGATCGCCTTTTTGTCTAGTTCGGGCAGCGGGATTTGCACCGTCGCTCGACAGTTGGTGCAGCGTTTGGTCAACAATTGGCCCCCGGCTGAGAGGATGCCCATTGTCGTTTGACCGCACTTAGCGCATCGTGTGAATGGCCCGCGTTCCCATGTAAATCCGCTCAATCTAAAATCTCCGCTTGCAAGTAGTCGATCTTGACCGTGCTATCGAAAGCGGACTTTTGTGCACTTTGCAGCATCAGTCAATTTGGGCTCGAACCGGACCTTCGCCGCACGTTGCACGAAGGTCCGCTTACCCGTCCCCGCGTGCAATTTCGCTCAGTGACCTGATACGAAAGTCGGTTTTGCCTGACATCTGACACCCGGCCCGCCGACGTTAGTGCCGAAATCGAAACGCCGATGCCGCGCCCGTCACCGGACCGCCCAGACAGGCCCCGCTCGGCCGCCGGGTCAGGGATCGCGCGCGTGGCATTGAACACCCCGCGTTGCGCGCCGCCCCCCGGCGAACGCCCCATATGCCGGATCGTGTGCACGGATGTAATACAGGTGTCATACGCATGTCACACCGCGCATTCGCCATGAAAAAAGGTGTTTTCACCCGGTTTTCGGGGGTCGCGGAAATTTTTTGTTTCAACCCCGTGATCGCGCCCGCACCCGTCCCCCGAACGCCAAGGGGCGCCCCCATGGGACGCCCCTTGCCGGTCTCTCGGCGGTGGATCAGCCCTTGATCAGGCCCATCGACTCCAGCTTCAGCAAGACCTGCTGCGCGCAGTTGTCCACTTCGTAGCCTTCGGTATCGACCACCAGTTCGGGGGTCGTCGGCGCCTCGTAGGGGTCGGAAATGCCGGTAAATTCCGGGATCTTGCCCGCCCGCGCCAGTTTGTAGAGACCCTTGCGGTCGCGCCGCTCGCATTCCTCCAGCGACGTGGCCACGTGGACCTCGACGAAGGCGCCATAGGCTTCGATCATCTCGCGCGCGGCGCGGCGGGTCGCGGTATAGGGCGCAATGGGCGCACAGATGGCGATCCCGCCGTTCTTGGTGATTTCCGACGCGACATAGCCGATGCGGCGGATGTTGATGTCGCGATGCTCCTTGGAGAACGTCAGCTCGGACGACAGATGCTTGCGCACCACGTCGCCGTCCAGAAGCGTGACGGGGCGGCCGCCCATCTCCATCAGCTTGACCATGATCGCATTGGCGATGGTCGACTTGCCCGACCCGGAGAGGCCGGTGAAGAAGACGGTGAACCCCTGCTGCGAGCGCGGCGGCGACGTGCGGCGCAACTCCTTGACCACCTCGGGGAAGGAGAACCACTCGGGGATGTCCAGCCCTTCGCGCAGGCGGCGGCGCAATTCAGTGCCCGAGATGTTCAGGATGGTGACATTGTCGCGATCCTCGATCTCGTCATTGGGCTCGTATTGGGCACGTTCCTGCACATAGACCATGTGCTTGAAGTCGACCATTTCGCAGCCGATCTCGTCCTGATGCTTGCGGAACAGATCCTGCGCATCATAGGGCCCATAGAAATCCTCGCCCGCCGAATTGTTGCCGGGGCCCGCGTGGTCGCGGCCCACGATCATGTGGGTGCAGCCGTGGTTGCGACGGATGATGCCGTGCCACACCGCCTCGCGCGGGCCGGCCATGCGCATCGCCAGATTGAGCAGTGACATGGTGGTCGTCGACGGCTGATACTTGTCCAGCACCGCCTCATAGCAGCGCACGCGGGTGAAGTGGTCCACATCGCCCGGCTTGGTCAGGCCCACGACGGGGTGGATCAGCAGGTTGGCCTGCGCCTCACGGGCGGCGCGGAACGTCAGCTCCTGATGGGCACGATGCAGCGGGTTGCGCGTCTGGAAGGCCACGACACGACGCCAGCCCATCTTGCGGAAATAGGCGCGCAATTCATTGGGCGTGTCGCGCCGGGCGCGGAAATCGTAATGCACCGGCGGCTGGATCCCGGTGATGGCCCCACCCAGATAGATCGTCCCGGCGGTGTTGTGCAGATAGTTGACCGCCGGATGCGCCAGATCGTCGGCGCCAAAGACCTTTTCGGCCTCGACCGCCTTATCGGGGCGATAGATGTCGCTGACCGACAGGATGGCCAGGATGACACCCTCCTGGTCGCGCAGGGCGATGTCCTTGCCCTCCTCGATGCTCTCGGCGAACTTCTCGGACACATCAAGGGTGATGGGCATAGGCCAGAGCGTGCCATCGGCCAGGCGCATCTTGTCGACCACCGACTCGTAATCGGCCTTGCCGAGGAACCCCTTGAGCGGGTTGAACCCGCCGTTCATCAACAGTTCCAGATCGCAGATCTGGCGCGGCGTCATATCCCAGCTTATCAGGTCGGCGGCGTCGACCTTCAGTTTCTGGGCACTGTCGTAGCTGACATAGAGTTCGGGAATGGGCGCAAGATTCGCGGCATCAAAGGACATCGTACAAACTTTCCTTTCGGCCCCACTGGCGGGCCTGAGAGACGGATGGGGGCCTCTAGACCCATCCCCAAGGGGATTTCAAGGCCACAGGGGTGGGCGGCGGCGTTGCAGCGCCATCAAAGCTGACCATGGGTCACCCGTCGAGGTAGGGGGCGAAGCAGGCCGCCTGATCCGCGTCGGGCGCGGCCCGCCCCGCAATGATCGCGCGCGCCGCCTGCGCCCGCCCGTCCGCCGGGTCGCGGGCCAGCAGGGCGTCGACCGCCCTTGTATCCCGGCTGCGGATCGCATCGACCAGGGGGCCGTCCCGCTCGGGGTCGGCATCGGGGCATTGCCCGCCCGTCACCGCCAGCGCGCGGGGGCCCGCGTCGCCCGAAGGGGCCGCACCGCCGCCGCAGCCCGCCAAAGCCGCGACCGACAGGAGCAGCGCCGCCCGGATCATTCGGCCGGTTCCTCGGTCGGGGCGCCATATCCAAGCGGTTCGGTCTGGTCCTGCGCGATCTCGCTGTCCAGCCCGTGTTCCGCCAGAAACCGCTCCGCCTCCAACGCGGCCATGCAGCCCATGCCGGCCGAGGTGACCGCCTGCCGGTAGATGTGATCGGTCAGGTCCCCCGCCGCAAAGACACCCGGGATGCTGGTCGCGGTGCTGTCGGGCGCGGTCTTGACGTAGCCGCCCATGTGCAGCTCAAGCCAGTCCTTCACCAGACCCGAGGCGGGCGCATGGCCGATGGCCACAAAAAACCCGTGGACTGCAATTTCCCGCGTGGCCCCGGTTTCGCGATGCTTCAGGCGCAGCCCCTCGACCCCGCGCGGGTTCTGCGCGCCCAGGACCTCATCGACCTCATGGTCCCAGATCACCTCGACCTTCGGATGCTTGAACAGCCGGTCCTGCAGGATCTTTTCGGCCCTGAGGCTGTCGCGGCGGTGGATCAGCGTGACCTTGCTGGCGAAGTTGGTCAGGAACAGAGCCTCTTCGACGGCGGTGTTGCCGCCGCCCACCACGGCGACGTCCTTGCCGCGATAGAAGAAGCCGTCGCAGGTCGCGCAGGCCGAGACGCCGAAGCCCTTGAAATGCTCCTCGGAGGGCAGGCCCAGCCATTTCGCCTGCGCCCCCGTCGCCAGGATCAGCGCGTCGCAGGTATAGGTATTGCCCCCGTCACTGACGGCGGTGAAGGGCCGCTGCGACAGGTCGAGCGAGGCGATGTGGTCGCTGATGATCTCGGTCCCGACGGCGCGGGCATGCTCCTCCATCCGCACCATCAGGTCGGGGCCCTGCACCTCGGTGTCGCCGGGCCAGTTCTCGACCTCGGTCGTGATCGTCAGCTGGCCGCCGGGCTGGATGCCCTGGATCAGAACGGGCTCCAGCATGGCGCGGCTGGCATAGACGGCGGCGGTATATCCCGCCGGACCGGATCCGATGATGAGAACCTTGGAGTGGCGCGCTTCTGACATGGGGACCTCGCTGTTTGGCCTCGGGATATAGGCGGCGAATCGGGTCGTGCGAAAGCCCCCGAAGGCCAGACGTGAACACCCCGCCCACCCAGGCGGATCGACCGCCCATTCGTGAAACTTTCTTGCGCGCGACCCATGGCTGTGAGACATGAACGAAAAATTCGCAGGGATTGTCCATGCCGCAGCACAAACTCGACCCGATCGACCGTCAGATCCTGTCCGAACTGCAGGCCGACGGACGCATGACCAATGTCGAACTTGCACGCCGCGTCGGCATCAGCGCACCGCCCTGCCTGCGCCGCGTGCGCGCGCTCGAGGAAGCCGGGCTGATCCACGGCTATCATGCCGACGTCAACGCCCGCGCCCTGGGGTTCGAGGTGCAGGTCTTCGCCATGGTCTCCCTCGCGCGCCAGGCCGAGACGGACCTGTCCGCCTTCGAAGAGCTGTGCCGCCAATGGCCGCTCGTCCGCGAATGCCACATGCTGAACGGCGAGATCGACTTCATCCTGAAATGCGTGGCCCCAGACCTGTCCACCTTCCAGTCGTTCCTGACCGGTCAACTGACGGCGGCGGAAAACGTGGCCTCGGTCAAGACGTCGCTGGTGATCCGCGGGGCCAAGGACACGCCCGGCGTCCCCTTCGAGGTGCTGGAAGAACGCCTCAAGCAGGAGGCGTGACTGGCCCCGGTCGGTCAGGCCCACCGGACCGCCGACCATAAATTCGCCGAAAACACGGATTAGTCGTCCGGCATGTCACAGCTGCCGCCGCCCTCCCCCAGCACGTCCCGCCTTCTGACCGCGACCGTCATCTGGCAATCCGGCTGTCTTGCCATCGTCGTCGGACTTTATCTCTTTCTCGGGGTGGCGGGGGTCGGGTCAGTCGTCACCGTGCCCACGTGGTATCTGGTGCTGGCCTGGGCGCTTGCCATCCTGACCATCCCTCCCAGTCTGTTCGCCCTCTCCTACAGCCTCTCGCGCAGTGCGCGCGCCATCAGCCTGCCCGCAATCGGGTTCAGCAGCGTCCTCTTGGCGGCGATGACCCTTGGTGCGTTCGCCTGGGCTTTGCCGCTCCTGTCGACCTTCGTGGTCTCCGCTCCGCAGCAGATCGAGATGCGCGTGACAGGCACCCAAAGCCTGCTGCGGCGCTATGTCGGATGCGCGGACACCGTATCGTTCGGGCATTGGTATCGACCCGGCGGAAAGGTCTGTGTGCCCACGGCCACCTCGCTCTACCGCGGGACGATGTTCGGCCTTGAGGGCGCAGGCAACACCTGGGCGATGCGCGTGACCCGGGTGACCTCGGGCCCGTTCCCGGTCGTCAACGTCTCGAACGGTGGGTAGCAACGACGGGGGCAGCAAAGGGGCTGGCAAATCACCCGTCCTGCTCGCACAAATGCCTATCCGCCACAAAGGACATCGCCATGCCCCTCCCCAGCTTCCACATGATCGACGCCGCCCCGCAGCCGGTCGCCACCTTCTCCCATTGCGCAGAAATCGACGGCTGGGTGTTCCTGACCGGCCAGATGCCGACCTGGCCCGGTGAGCCGGATCGCCCCCTGCCGGACGGTGTCGAGGCACAGACCCGCCGCGTCATGGACAACCTTATTCTGGTGCTGGAGGGCATGGGCCTCGGCCTTGAGAACGTGGCACAGGCGCGCGTCTATCTGACCGAATTCGACCGCGACTATGCCGCCATGAACCAGACCTATCAGGGCTATTTCGCCCCCGGGAAACTGCCCGCGCGCACCTGTATCGGGGTCACGGGCCTGGCCGTCGGCGCGCTGGTGGAGATCGACATGGTCGCCCGCAGGCCCTGACCCGCCACGGCCCCGCACGCGACGCCCCCCGAACCCCTGACGCAAAAGGCCCGCCCGGTTGTCCGCGCGGGCCCTTCCGATCGTCAGCGGTGACTTACAGCTTCAACGCCGGGATGATCTGCTTCTTGCGGCTCATCACGCCGGGCAACACCACCGCATCGCCCGACACCGACGCGCCGAAGCTCTTCTCCGCGAGCGTCTTGACCAGGTCGTTGGGCACCAGCAGCGTCGCCTCCTCGTTCAGGATGTCGACCACGAAGAGCAACACCTGCTCCACCCCGTCCTCGGCCGCGACCGGGCCCATCGCCTCCATCAGCGCGGCCTTGCGGTCCAGCACCATGCCCGGCGACGTCGTCTCCAGCACCGAGACGCGGAACTTGGTGCCGCCCACGGCGTATTCCTTGCTGTCCATCCGCAGCAATTCCGCCTCCGAGAACGCTGACACATCCGACTTCGCCGCGAACATCTCGGCGGCATAGGCCGGGATCTCGACGCCCAGATCACCCGCCAGACGCTCGGCCAGCGCGCGGTCGTGGTCGGTCGTGGTGGGCGAGCGGAATTCCAGCGTGTCCGACAGGATGCAGGTCAGCATCGCGCCCTTGATCGCTTCGGGCGCCGTCGACAGGCTCGACCCCATGAGGTCGGCCATGATCGTCGCGGTGCAGGCCAGCGGGCGGATCGTGATGTCGATCGGCTCCGCCGTCTCCAACCCGCCGACCAGCTTGTGATGGTCGATGATGGCGCGGATGTCGGCGGCGTTGATGTCGGCGGGCAATTCCGCCGGGTTGTTGGTGTCGACGATCACCACCGCCTGCCCCTCGGCCACGCCGCTGATGATCTCGGGCTTCTCCAGCCCCCAACGCTGCAACATGAACGCGGCTTCGGTGTTCGGCTCGCCCAGCAGGACCGCCTTGGCGGGCGTGCCCACGACTTCGGTCAGATACCAGGCCCAGGCGATCGGCGATCCGGTGGAATCGGTGTCGGGGGACTTGTGGCCGAAAACGAGCGTTGTCATCGTGTCTATCCGTGCTGGGAATGGGTCGCGCGGGGCCTTAGCGTGACCGGCGCGGGATGTCACGGGTCAACTGTCGAAAGGGGCCAGATGCGCGAGACGGATCTCTATGCGCCGATCAAGGCCTTTCTCGAGGCGCAGGATTACACGGTGAAGGGCGAGATCGGCCCGGCGGATGTCGTCGCCCTCCGGGGCGATGAGCCGCCGGTGATCGTCGAACTCAAGACCGGCTTCTCCCTCGCCCTCATCCACCAGGGCATCGACCGGCAGGCGGTGACGCCCCACGTCTATCTCGCCGTGCCCGACGTGGCCGGGCGACGCGGCCATGCGGCCTTCAAGGCGAACCTGAAACTCGCCCGGCGCCTGGGCCTGGGCGTGCTGACCGTCCGCCTGCGCGACGCTCTGGTGACCGTCCACTGCGACCCCGGCCCCTTCCAGCCCCGACTGTCGAAGAAACCGCGCGAGCGTCTTCTGCGCGAATTCGCGGCCCGCCGCGGCGACCCGGCCCAGGGCGGCGCCACCCGCGACGGTCTCGTGACCGCATACCGCCAGGACGCGACGATCATCGCCGCCCACCTCGCCGCCCAAGGCCCCACCAAAGGCGCCCATGTCGCGGCCGCGACCGATATCAAACGCGCCACCACCATCCTGCGCGACAACCACTACGGCTGGTTCAGCCGCGTCTCGGTCGGAGTTTACGAGTTGACGGAGGCGGGGCGCGGGACGGTTGGCGAGGACGAGCGAGACACGTGAGCCGGTCTGGTCCGAAAGCCTCAGGAGCCACCATTGAGCCGGTCACAGATGCAAATACGCGCACGCGCCGGAGGTCCGTTTTGAGCCCAACGTCATCGATGCTGCACAACGAACGAACGGCTGCTTCATCGTCGAGTGGCCATGAACGTGACAAAACCAACGCGAGTTTTGCCAGGGGTTTGTGACACACGACCTTCTAAGGATTTCAGCAGCCACTCGGCAAGTGACAGAAACGACCGTTTATGACGCACAGGTTCTGGCAAGGGGTTTCTGTCCAGCTACTGATGATCGCGGCGAACGTCGCTTGCGGCCCGGTTCGTGGGGAAGTTATTCTCTGCGTCGAGACAACACCCACCCCGGAAACTTTTTTGCCGTACCCTGAAGCCCGTGTTTCCATCCGCACTGGACGTCCCGATGAGGCTGATGCACTTGCAAAACTTCACGTAGATGTTTGGCGCGCGACCTATCGCGATTATGCTTCTGCCGAAGCATTTAAGATGTTGGACGAGGCAAAGCGTCTTCCATATTGGCAGGACGCGCTGTTGGACAAACGCCCATGCGCGGGCGTCTTCGTCGCTGAACAGGATGCGTCGCTTCTTGGTGTGGTGAGCTACGGTCCATCTCAGCATGAGTCCTTCGCCGGACGGACAGAAATCAAGCATCTCTATGTCGCGGAGCTGGCGCGAGGGCTCGGAGTCGGACGCTTGCTGCTCAAGGCGGTATTAGACGATGAGAGTGCTGCTCGACCCGGCCTAGCGCTCGCTGTCGTGCGACAGAACAACTCGGCTCGACGCTTCTACAAGAAGATGGGTGGAGCAGAAATTGGAACATTCATTGATCCAGGTCCACTCTGGAAGTCTGAGAATATCATTGTCGCATGGGACTAGTGGCAAGGGGTGAATGCCAAAACTGGCACGTTTCTGTCACTGGCGATAACGACCGTTTTTTGGATCATAGGTTACGGCAAAGGGTTATTTTCCGCTGCGCGGCACAAGTCGTACCTTCGGCGCGCCAAGGAGGAACTTCCGTTTCGAGAGGCAATACTTGGCGGAACTGTTTTGATCCGTTGACTTCCAGGATGGGGACCTCCTTTGTTGTTCTTAACCAGCAAGAGGACATTGCGATAGAACTTCAGGCATTCTTGGTCTTCGCGGCGACACAGGCCGTCGTGATCGCGTCGCCCGGTCCGTCCGCGATCCTCGTGGCATCGCAAGGCGCGACGAACGGCTGGCCCAGGACCGTATTCCAAATGTTCGGGATGATGGTCGCAACAGCGATCTACTTCATTATGTCTGCGACTGGGCTGGCCGCTCTCATCCTCGCTTCCAACCTTGTCTTCCAAATCATCAAATGGGTCGGCGTCGGCTACCTCATCTATCTCGGCCTTACCGCCTTGCTCAGTCGGTCGGGTGGTCTCGCGGTCGGGCGGACGGGTAAAACGAGGTCCCGGAAGGCTCTCTTCTCGCAAGGCTTTGTCGTGGAGTTCGCCAATCCCAAGGTGCTTCTTTTCTTCGCAGCGATCCTCCCGCAGTTCCTCGACACCGCCGCGCCGATTGCGCCGCAGATGATCATCATGGGGCTGACGGGGGCTGCGATGCAGTTTGTGATTTACTCGGCCTACGCAAAGCTGGGGGACAAGCTTGCCAATGGCGGTCTGCGCGCCTGGATCGTCAGTGTGATCAACAGAACGGCCGGAGCGGCCCTCATTTTCGCGGGCATTAAGATGGCGAGCGTCACCGCCGAACGATAGGGCGCGGTCTAACAGCACGTCGAGCTGGAAGCCGCCAAGGACACAGCCTGTGCCAAAACTCAACCGTTTCTGTCACCGGCGATAACGACCGTTTTTGTCCGCACCCTAAAAGCGGTCACTAGCGCATTCACAGCGATAGCACGCTCCGCCCGCACAACCGACATCACCAGCCGCGCAAATCGTTGTCGATCGCAGTCCTTAAGCCTTGCGCAATCACACCCCGGTTTCCCCCGAAGCCCCCCGCCCCTGTCGACGAACGTCTTCCCACTCGCCCGACTCACGGCGCCATAGCCCCGAACACCGCCTGTTTCGTCTGCCGCGCGACCGGGCGCTGCCCGGTGTCCCGCGCGTATGTACGGGGGGTGTACAGGGGGTGTACGCCGGGTGACATGGTCCCGGGCCTTGCAAACAAGGGTGATCCGCGCCGGATGTGACGCGAAGGCCACAACAGACATGTGACTTGCCCCGCCCCCCCGAAACGCCCAACAACCGGGGATGAAACTTGCCTTCCTCACTGCTCTGGCCCTCTGTTTTCTCGCCGCAAACTCCCTCTTGACGCGGGCCGGCGTGTTGGACGGCACCGACCCGCTGGCCTTCGCCGCCATCCGCGTCGCCGCCGGTGCCGCCATGCTGGCCCTCCTCGCGGCGCGGCGCGGCATCACGCTGACCGGCGGGCGACGGTGGGGCGCGGCCACGGCGCTGCTCGTTTATCTTCTCGGGTTTTCATTGGCTTACCGGTCGCTCGACGCGGGCCTCGGTGCGCTCATCCTGTTCGCGACGGTGCAGATCGGGCTCTTTGCCCTGTCGCTGCTGCGGGGCGAAAAGTCGGGCCCGATCCGCCTGTTGGGCATGGGTCTGGCGCTGGCCGGGCTGGTCTGGCTCTTGCTGCCCGGCGGCGATTTGCAGACCGATCCGGTCGACGCCCTGCTGATGGTCACGGCGGGCCTGGCCTGGGCCGCCTACAGCTTCGCGGGCAAGTATGAACCCAAACCCCTCGCCGGATCGGCCGGGAATTTCCTGATCGCGACGCTGATGATGGGGGCCACGATACCCTTCTGGTACGGCGCGCAAGTCACTGGATTCGGGGCACTTATGGCGGTCATCTCGGGTGCCGTCGCCTCGGGTCTCGGCTATGCGATGCTGTTCCGGGTGCTGCCGCTGATGGGGGTCGCCACCTCGGGCGTAGCGCAACTGGCGGTGCCGGTCATCGCCATGGTCGCGGGCGCGATCCTGCTTGGCGAATGGCCCACAGCCCGCGCCATGGCGGCCGGCGGCTTGGTCCTGACGGGCATCCTGCTGGCCGTCCTGCGTCAGCCGATGAGCAATTCCAAGGGGTCGTAGGTCGGCGCATCCCGATCCATCCAGGCCACCTTGGGCAGCGCCTCCGGCCGGAAATTCATCCCCGCCATCTCGTCGCGGGTCACCCACCGGCGGCAGGTCACCACCCCTTCGGGATCCTGCCAATCATCCGACAGGGCACCGGCGGCCAGACGACAGCGAAAGAACACCTCGACCTGGTGAAATCCCCGGTCGGGCGCGTGGAATTCGTTCACCAGACAGGGCGCATCGACCGTCACCGTCAGCCCCGTTTCCTCCCGCACCTCGCGGGCCAGGTTGTCGGGCAGGCTGGCATGGGCCTCGACCCCGCCGCCGGGCGCGCACCACAGGTCGCTGCCCTTCGCCTCGGGCCAAGCATTGACCAACAGAAGGCGGTCGCGATGGACAAGCACCGCGCGGGCGGCAAGACGGACGGAGCGTAACATCCGCCATGACTAGCGCAGCACCACGCCGCGCACTAGATCATGCCGATGAACCGCATTCTGACCCTTCTGATTGCCTGCCTTCTGGCCCTGCCCGCCCGGGCCGCGACACCCGATTGCGTCGTCCTGCTGCACGGCCTTGCGCGCAGCGACGCCTCGCTTCTGGTGATGGAGGAGGCGCTGCGCGTCGAAGGCTACCGCGTATCGAGCGCCGACTACGCCTCGACCGCCGACACCATCGAGCAACTGGCCGCGACGGCCCTGCCCCCGGCCATCGCCCGCTGCGGCCTGTCGCCCCGCATCCACTTCGTCACGCACTCCATGGGTGGCATCCTGCTGCGCCAGTATCTGACCACGACATCCATCCCCCGCCTTGGCCGCACCGTCATGTTGGCCCCGCCGAACCATGGGTCGGAGGTGGTGGACGAACTGGGGGCGCTGGAGGCCTTCGGCTGGATCAACGGGCCTGCGGGGCTGCAACTGGGGACGGACGGCTTGCCCTCTCGCCTGCCGCCGGTCTGGCCCGGGGTCGGTGTCATTGCGGGCACGCGCAGCCTGAACCCTATCCTGTCGGCGATCCTGCCCGGCCCGGATGATGGCAAGGTTTCGGTGGCCTCGACCCGGGTCGAAGGAATGGACGATCACATCTCCTTTGGCGTCACCCATACCTTCATGATGAACCAGCCGCTGGTGATCGGAGAGGTGCTGGCCTTCCTGCGCAACGGCAAATTCGACCCGGACCTGACCCTGGGCGATGTGGTCGACACCTTCACCGACTGACGCGGCCTAATCGGGCAGAAGACCCTTTTTCGCCAAGGCCGCGATCATCGGCTGGATATGTGCCTCGACCTTCTGCCATCCGCCTTTGGACGAGGTGTAGAGCGGCTGGCGCACCTGCGCGAAGCTGAGGGTATCCACGCGGGCCGCGTGTTCATGGAACGACAGCACCTCCGGCGTCCAGTTCAGCCCGCAAACCGCCAGCAGACGACGCGCCTCCCCCTCGGGGTCGGCCAGCAGGTCTTCGTAGCGGATGCGGTGCACCGCGCCCGGCAAGGCCCCGTCCCAGAAGTCCAGCGCATCGCGGTACAGCTCCACCGTGTCGGCGATGCCGGTCTGGCTTGCGGCATAGCGGTGCGTACCCTCGCGGAAATGGTTGCGCCAGATCGACAGGCCAGTGTCGCGGGGATCGCGCTGAACGGCGATGATCGTGGCCTTTGGCAGGATCGTCCGGATCAGGCCGATTTCGAGGAACGAGAAGATCGACTTGTCGGTCCGGCGGCGCCCCTCGCCGGGCGTCGTCGCGGCGGCCTCGGCGGCGGCGGCATAGGCGTCTCCGGCGGCGGTCAGCAGGGCATCGGTCACCGCCTCCCCCTCGGCCACGGCGCGGTGCAGGTCGCGCGCATTGCGGCGCAGCACGCCCAGTTCGCCGCCCATGACGACATCGGGATGGGTCGCAAGGATCGTCTCGACCAGGGTCGTCCCCGACCGGGGCAGGCCGGTCACGAAGATCGGCGCGGCGGTGCAAGCGCTTTGGGCCTTGGCATCGCGGATGCGCGGCCATTCCTGTGCGGTGTTGCGGTCGAACAATTCGCGCAGCTGACGCGGGTCATAGGGATAGCTGTGCAGCATGGAGGCATTGGCCGCGTCCAGATGCCGGAAGGCCGCTTCGGGATCGGTGGGTTGCAAGGCGCGGGCCAGGGCATAGTCGATCATCCGGCGGTCGAAGGCGGTCAGGCCGCTGCCCGCCAGCTGCGCTTGCATCACGTTCAATATCGGGTCGTCCGCCGCCAGCCTCGTGCCGTAGGCCAGCGCGCGATGCGCGGTGCCATTGCCCGGATTGGCCGCGATGGCGGCGCGCAGGTCGGCTTCGGCGGCGGCATCTTCGCCCAGGGATTGGCGCAGCTGGCCCCGGGCAGCCAGGGCTTCGCTGTCGTTCGGGTTCGCGGCGATCAGGGTGCCGTAGGTCGAAATGGCCTCCTCCACCTGGTTGGCCGCCCCGAGCGCGCGGGCAATCAGGACGTCGCGATCCCGCGCCTTGGCCGCCCGGGCGCGGGCGAAGGTCACGGCATCGGCGGGCCGCGCCACCTGCATCGCGGCCTCTGCGGCCAGCGCCAGCGCCGGGTCGTTGCCGGGCGCGCGGATCAGCGTCGCCTCGGCGATCTCCATCGCGCGGTCGGGCAGACCCGATTGCAGCAGGATCCGGCCAAAGACGATCTGGGCGGCAGGCAGCAGCGGCGCACAGCGCGCAGCGCTGCGCGCGGCGACAAGGGCCGCGATCAGGTCGCCGTGGTCCGACAGCGCGCGCGTCAGGCCCATGCGCAGGTCGATGGCATAGGGCTCCAGTCTCAGCCCCTGGCGAAAGGCCTCGGCGGCGGCGGGCAGGTTTCCCGCGTCATAGCGCGCCTGCGCCAGAAGGCCCCAGACGACGCCGCCGGCGCGCGCCTTGAGAAGCGGCAGGGCAATGGCCTCCGCGGCCCGCCCGTTGCGCCCCTCGACGGCCTTGGACAGCTTCGCCAGATCGCCCTTGGTCGCCCCGCCCACGGTCTGCGCCCGCGTGCCCTGCCCGCTGGCCGCACCCTGGACCATAGTGACGAGGGTCTGCGGCAGCCCGGCCTTCCGCGCCTCCTTGACCACCTGGCCCCCCTGCCCCTGGGACGCCTCGAAAAGCGCGCGCTCCATCCAGAGGACCGGTTCCCTGGCCGCGAGCGCGCTGCACCGGGCAAAGGCCGCGCGGGCGGCATCGGGCCGGTCCAGCCCCGCCTGCGCCCGCGCCAACAACAGCCATCCTTCGGCGGCCCCGGGGTGGTCGCGCAGGAACGCTTCGAGCGTATCGCGGCATTCGGCCTCGCGCCCGGCGTCAATGGCCTTGCGCGCGGCGGTCAAAATCTGGGCGGGGGTGTCGGGCGTTGGCATCATGCCCGGCTCCTACCATGGCCAATCCGTCACCGGAACGGGCAATAGAAACCGATTGTTTCGCGCATACCGGTAGATAGAGGGCCGAAAATTCGCTAATCCAAGGTTAGCGGCGGGGGCCGTATACGCCAGGACGGCTTCGTCATGACTGCATATCAGCGGCTCCCTTCCGCATCGTTCAGCCCCGTTCCCGGACCGGCCCGCGACTCCGCGCATCCCGACACCCGTGCTTCGGCGCACTATGATATTGCCTGGATCGACGGCCATGGAGCGGGCGCCTGGGATCGACGCGCCCTGCCTGACACCCCCGAAATCGAAGCCGCCGTGTCGAGCTTTGCCCGTGGCACCATCCTGCGCGGCACGCGCGGACCGGTCGCCATCGAGGATCTGATCCCTGGCGACCGTCTGCTGACCCACAGTGGCGGGTCGGTGCAGATCGACTGGATCGGGGCGCGCAGCTATCATGCCGGGTCCGAGCGGCCCCGGTTCTACCGGGTCGCCGCACATGCCTTCGGGGCCAACGGGCCCGACACGGATGTCATCCTTGGCTCCAAGGCCCATATCCTGATCGACAGTCCGCGCTGTCGCCCGCTGGTCGGTGCGAACATCGCCTTCGCCCCCCTCGCCGCCTTCGAGGATGGGCACCGGGTCCGTGTCATCATCCCCCAGGGCGAGGTGACGGTCTATGGCATCGCCTGCGCCGCACAGGAGGCAGTTCTGGCCGACGGCTTGCCGATCGAGACCTATCATCCTGCCCGCACCACCGCCCGCAGCCTGAACCGCACCGTGCTCGAGGATATGGCCCGCCTGTTCCCGCAGCTGGCGGACACCGGTGGCTTCGGCGCGCCGCGCACGCCGTACCTCACCATGTCGGAGGCGCAGTCGCTGGCCATGGGCGGGGCGCTGACCTGATCCTGCGGACTGGACCCCGGGCGGCGCTGCTGTAGATAGCGGCGGGACAGATTACCGCTTAGCAGGGGCCCACCCATGACGATCATCCGCTCCCTGTCCGAGGTTTCGGACAACTACCGCGCGCTTTTCGTGGACCTGTGGGGCTGCGTCCATGACGGCGTGCGCCCGATCCCCGGCGCGGTCGAGGCGCTGCGGGCCTATCGCAAGACCGGGGGGCGCGTGATCCTCGTGACCAATTCCCCCCGCCCCCGTGCCGGCGTCGCCAAGCAGATCGCGGGCTTCGGCGTGACCGAAGACGCCTATGACGACATCGCCACCTCGGGCGACAGCGCACGCGTGGCGATGTTTCGGGGCGCGGTCGGCAACAAGGTCTGGCACTTGGGCCCCGACCATGACGCGGGTTTTTTCGAGGTTCCGGCCATCCTGACCGACCCTGCTGTCATCGAACGCGTCCCACTGGAGCAGGCGGAGGGCATCGTCTGCACCGGCCCCTTCGACCCGCTCGCGGACCCGTCGGTGATGCGACCCCAGTTCCTGGCCGCCAAGACGCGCGGGCTCAAGTTGCTTTGCGCCAACCCCGACATCGTCGTGGACCGGGGCGAGACGCGGGAATGGTGCGCCGGGGCCCTGGCGCAGCTTTACACGGAGATGGGGGGCGAAAGCCTCTATTTCGGCAAGCCGCATCCCCCGATCTATGATCTGGCCCGCCGTCGCCTGGGCGCGATCGAGGATATCGGTGACAGCTCCATCCTGGCCATCGGCGACGGCCCCCTGACCGATGCGGCGGGCGCCATGGGCGAAGACCTGGACCTGCTGTTCATCTCGGGCGGGCTTGGGGCGGAAGAGACGGGAACCGCCATCGGCGGCGATCCGGACCCCGAGAAGCTGGACCGCTACCTTGCCGAAACGGGGGTCGTGCCGACTTACACAATCGGAACGCTTCGGTAACATAAGTTACGCGTCCGGTCATTTTCGGAATTATTCTTGCGTGATGCCTTGCCGCGACGCGGCATCGACGCTAGATCAAGGGCAATGGTTTTCGGAGGGTCCGGACATGCTCGACAACGCCCCGCGCGGCACGATCTGCATCGAAGATATCGAGATCGGCATGAGCCGCAGCCTGCGCAAGGTCATCACCGACCGCGATATCGAGATGTTTGCCGAGGTGTCGACAGACCACAACCCCGTCCATCTCGACGACGATTACGCACGGGATACCATTTTCGAGGGGCGGATCGCGCACGGAATGCTGACCGCGGGCCTGATCTCGGCCGTGATAGGTGAGCAATTGCCGGGCCACGGGACGGTCTATTTGGGCCAGACGCTGAAGTTCCTGGCCCCGGTCCGGCCGGGCGACATGGTCGAGGCGGTGGTGACCGTGACCGACATGGATTTCGCCAAGCGGCGCGTGACGATGGAAACGCATTGCGCCATCGATGGAAAGAAGGTCCTCAAGGGGGAGGCGGTTGTCCTTGCGCCATCGCGCAAATTCGACTGATCGTGCCAAAGCCGTTTGGCGTCGCGCCCGAATGCACCTAAGTAGGGGCAGACAAACGAAAGACGTCCCGCCATGCGCCCGCTGCCCCTTCTCGTCCTGATCACGGCCATTGCCTTCATGGTGTCGCCGCTCTTCGTGCCGGATTTCGGCGGCTATGCCCCGGAGCAATTCCCGAACCCGATGACCGACCCGCCGGCGCAGCCCGCGGGCTATGCCTTCGCGATCTGGGGCGTGATCTATCTGTGGCTGGCCGTCATGGCCGTGTTCGGCCTTCTGCGCCGTGCCGACGACCCCGCGTGGGAGCCGACGCGCACTCCGCTGATCCTGAGCATGGGGGTCGGCGCCATCTGGCTCGCGGTGGCTGTCGCTTCGCCCATCTGGGCCACGGTGCTGATCTGGGTCATGCTGGCCACGGCGCTTTGGGCCGTACTGAACACGCCGGGGACGGATCTGTGGCTGCTGCGCGCGCCGGTCGGCCTTTACGCCGGGTGGTTGACGGCGGCGTCCTGCGTGGCGCTTGGGATCACCTTGCCCGGGTTCGGCGTGCCGCCCTTCGGCCCTGTGGGGTGGGCCATCGCCGCCCTGATCCTGGCCCTGGTCATCGCGGTCGCGGTGCAGAAACGGCGCGTTTCGCTGATGTATGGCGTCGCGGTCTGTTGGGCGTTGATCGGGGTGATCGTCCAGAACGGGTTGAACGCCGTGGGTCTGTTCGCGGGGGGCGCGGCGATCTTCCTGGCCTTGCTGACCTTGCACCAGTTGGGCAAATCGCGCCGCGCCGTCGCCGGCTAGATCGTCGCGTTTGTGGCCCCGCCGTCGAGCAGAATGTTCTGGCCCACGATGAAGCCCGCGTGCTGCGAGCATAGAAACGCACAGGTCGCCCCGAATTCCGCCGCCGTGCCATAGCGGCGTGCGGGGATCGTTGCCTCCCGCTGTGCCTTGGCGTCCTCGACCGAGATGTTCTGCGCCCGGCTCACCCCCTGATCGAGGCTTTCGGCGCGGTCCGTCGCATGAATCCCCGGCAGCAGGTTGTTGATCGTCACGCCCGAAGGCGCCACCTGTCGCGAGGTGCCGGCGACATAGCCGGTCAGCCCGGTCCGCGCGGCGTTCGACAGCCCCAGAACCGCAATCGGCGCCTTGACGCTCTGCGAGGTGATGTTGACGATACGCCCCCACCCCCGGTCCATCATCGCGGGCAGACAGGCCTTCATCAGGGCGATCGGGGTCAGCATGTTGGCGTCGAGCGCAGCAATGAAATCGTCGCGGTCCCAGTCCGACCACTGGCCCGGCGGCGGGCCGCCCGCATTGGTCACCAGGATGTCCGGAGAGGCGGCGGCGGCCAGAACCTCGGCCCGCCCGTCTTCGGTGGTGACGTCGGCGGCGACGGTCTGGACATGGACGCCGAAACGACTGCGCAGATCGGCGGCGGCGGCTTCCAGGGCCTCGGCCCCGCGCGCGTTCATCACGAGGTCGACCCCGGCCTCGGCCAGGGCGGCGGCACAGCCGAAGCCCAGACCCTTGGATGATGCGCAGACCAATGCCCGCTTTCCCTTGATCCCCAGATCCATTCCGACCTCCGCAAGTTGCACGTTCCGGTTCCCACCTAGCACCGACGCGACGCCTTGCCACGCCAAATCCGCGACAATCCTAGCGAAATCAACCAAATCGTGTCCAAGGTCGGCCCTGTTTTCGTCCGACATGTCGGTCCATAATGGGGCCATGAATCAGTCTGCCCCCTCCCTGTCGACGCTCAGCCGCTGTTCGGTCTTTCCCGCGGCGGCCCTGTCCGTGGAAACCGGGGCCCTCATGGGCGACGCCATCGGGACCGTGGATCAGGTGGTCGCAGGCGACATCTATCTGCTCGACCCCCGGGCCGTGGCGCGCGAACTGGTTCTGGCGCGCGCCAAGGGCGGGATGGTCGTGGCCTCCGGATCGTCGGTCGGCGCGCCCGGCCAGATGGTCAAGCCGCTCGCCCGCCACCAGTTGATGGGCGAACGCGGTGCCGCGGTCGAGGTTCTGGTCCTCGACCTCGCCGGGGAGCATTTTGCCCTGCCGCTCGGGCCGCTGTCGACGTCGGACGACTACGCGCTCATCTCCTCGTCCCTGGTCGAGGGGGAGCTGGCCAACGTCGCGCAGGTCAGCTTCACGCGCGGCACCCGCATCACCATGGCCAACGGGCGCCAATGCCCCGTGGAAGAGCTGAAGGTCGGCGACCGTGTCCTGACCCGCGATCACGGGCCGCAGCCCGTCCGCTGGATCGGCCAGCAGACGGTGCGCGCCGAGGGGTCGAATGCGCCGGTCGTCATCGGCGAAGGTGTCCTGAACAATGCGCGCGAATTGGTCCTGTCGCCCGATCACCGGCTCTTCATCTATCAGCGCAACGACCAGTTGAATGCCGGGCGGGCCGAACTTCTGGTCCGTGCGCGCCATCTGGTCGACGGCGAGGCGATCTGGCGCGATACGGGCGGACATGTGGATTATTTCCACCTGCTGTTTGACGCCCACGAAATCATTTACGCCGAATGCATCCCGGCCGAGAGCCTGTTGGTGTCGCCCGACGTGATGGCCGGCCTTGACGAGGATCTGGCCCGCGACCTTCGACACCGCATGGGCGGACGGGCGCAGGTGCAACACCATGGCGTCGAACCCTCTGCCGCCGATCTGGAGGGGGTCGCCCCCGCCAGCCTCCTGAACCGTCAGCCGTCGCGCTAGCTCCGCCAACGGTCGAGGGCGTCTTCGTCGCTGTCGCGCGCGGCCACCCAATCGGCCCCGTCCCCGGTCACTTCCTTCTTCCAGAAGGGCGCGCGGGACTTGAGGTAATCCATCAGGAACGACGCGGCCTCGAAGGCGGCTTCGCGATGGCGCGACGCGGTGCCGACCATCATGATCCGCTGACCGGGGGCCAATGTCCCGTGCCGATGGATGATCGTCACCCCCGACAGGGGCCAGCGGGTCGCGGCCTGCGTCGCCATGTCGGTCAGCGCCCGTTCGGTCATGCCGGGGTAGTGCTCGATCACCATGTGGCGCAACCCGCCTGCCACATCGCGCACCCGTCCGGTGAAGGTCACCACGGCGCCGGTGTCGGGGCCCTGTTCCAGCATATCCGCCTCTGACCCGAGGTCGAAATCATCCTCGGTCACGACGATCCGGGGCGTCACGTCAGCCTCCGGTCATTGGCGGGAAGAACGCCACTTCGCGCGCCTGTCCAAGCGGCGTGTCGAACTCCACCAACTCCTGGTCGAGGGCACAGCGCACGGCGGCCAGATCCGAAAACGCCAGGTCATAGCGGGCTTCCCGCGCGCGCAGCTCCGCCACCAGATCGGCGACTGTCCTGGCCTCCGTCTCGACCTCTTCGCGGCCCAGGCCAATCCGTTCGCGCAACCACGCAAAATAGAGAACCCTGATCTTCATGACGGGCGGTCCGCCAGATACGGCTTGGCCTTCACGAAGTAATCCCACCCGGTCATGGCCGTCAGCAGGGCCGCGATCCAGAGCAGAAGCACACCGGCGGCAAAGGTCACCGCCTCGCCCTGCATCAGGGTCAGCAGGCCGACTTCGTCGGGAACGCTGCCCGTCAGGATGGCGTCGACCATGGCCTGATCCATGCCCTCGGTCCGCTCGACCACCTCATGTTCGAACACGCCGGACCCGAAGAGAACGGCAATCGCGACCATCTGCGCCGTCGTCTTCCATTTGGCCAACTTCGTGACCTTGAGCAGGCCCGCCGTATTGCCAAGAAATTCACGCAGCCCGCTGACGAAGACCTCGCGGAACAGGATGACCGTGGCGGGCAGCAGGATCCAGGGATTCATGCCCGAGAATCCGGTGATGACCAGAAGCGCGATCACCACCATCGCCTTGTCGGCGATCGGGTCGAGCATCGCGCCGAAGCGGGTTTCCTGCTGCCATTCGCGGGCCAGATAGCCGTCGAACCAATCGGTGACGGCGGCAACCACGAACAGGACCAGCGCGAACCAATCCGCCCAGGGACGGGCGAAGAACAGGAACATGATCGCCACGCCGGGTGCCGCAAGCAGCCGGAGAACGGTGAGCATATTCGGGACGGTCCATCTCATGGGCCCGATGTAGCCGGGTTCCCCCGGGCAATCCATCCCCTCCGCGCGCACCCCGGCAATGTGGGCCAGAGGGGGCACATCACCCTAATCCTTCTCGTGAAAGTGGTGATGGATCGCTTCGGCCATGGCGTCCGAAATGCCGTCGACTGCCTTGAGGTCGGCCAGAGCCGCGCGGCTGACGGCCTTGGCGCTGCCGAAATGCTGGAGCAGGGCGCGCTTTCGGGTGGCGCCGACGCCCGGCACGTCGTCCAGCGGGTTGGCCACGAAGGCCTTGGACCGCTTGGCCCGGTGCGTGCCGATGGCGAAGCGATGCGCCTCGTCCCGCAGGCGCTGCACGAAATAGAGAACGGGGTCGTTGCGCTGCAACGCGAAGGGGCGTTTGCCGGTGCGGTGGAACTCCTCCTTGCCATGGTCGCGGTCCACGCCCTTGGCGACGCCGACCATGGCGATATCTTCGACGCCCAGTTCGCGCATGATCTGATCGACGGCGCTGACCTGCCCCGCGCCCCCGTCGATCAGCAGCAGGTCGGGCCAGACGCCGGACGTACGGTCCGGGTCTTCCTTGAGGAGGCGCTTGAACCGGCGGCTCAGCACCTCCTTCATCATCCCGAAATCGTCGCCAGGCGTCAACTCTTCGCCCCGTATGTTGAACTTGCGGTATTGCGATTTCTCAAGCCCTTCGGGCCCGTTCACGATCATCGCGCCGACGGCGAAGGCCCCCTGGATATGCGAGTTGTCATAGACCTCGATCCGCTGCGGCGGAGCCTTGAGGTCGAAGGCCTCGGCCAAGCCGCGGAGCAGCCGCGTCTGGGTCGCGCTTTCCGACATCTTGCGGCCCAAGCTTTCGCGCGCGTTCCGCACCGCCCCCTGCACCAGATCGGCCTTTTCGCCCCGCTGCGGAACAAGGATCTGGACCCGCCGACCGGCACGGTTCGACAGGGCATCTGTCATCAGCTCCGTCTCCTCGATCCCATGCGACAGGATGAGCATGCGCGGCGGCTCCTTTCCGTCATAGAACTGGCCGATGAAGGCTTCCATGACTTCGGTCGGGCTCATGTCGTCGGCGACGCGGGGATAGAAGTCGCTGTTGCCCCAATTCTGGTTCGCCCGGATGAAGAAGACCTGAATGCAGGCCTGGCCGCCGTCCATGTGCAGGCCGATCACATCCGCCTCGGGCACGCCCTGCGGGTTCACGCCTTGCACCGACTGCACATTGGTCATCGCCTTGATCCGGTCGCGCAGCGCGGCCGCCCGTTCGAATTCCATCGCCTCCGCAGCCTCGGTCATGTCGGCGGCCAGCTTTTCCTGGATTTCCGTCGTCTCACCCTTGAGGAACCGCGCCGCATCCCGGACGCTGACCGCGTAGTCGTCGGCGGTGATGAACCCGACGCAGGGCGCACTGCACCGTTTGATCTGATAGTTGAGACAGGGCCGCGTCCGCGCCTCGAAATCGCTGTCCGAACAATTGCGCAGCAGGAAGACACGCTGCAACTGGTTCAGAACCCGGTTGACCGCACCCGCACTGGCGAAGGGACCGAAATACTGCCCCTGCCCCTTTCGCCCGCGATGCTTGCGCACCTGCGGAAACGCGTGGCCGGTCGTCACCTCGATATTCGGGAAGCTCTTGTCGTCGCGCAGCAGCACGTTGTAGCGCGGCTTGAGCTGCTTGATCAGGTTCTGCTCCAGCAGCAGCGCCTCGAGTTCGGTCTGCGTCGTCAGCACCATCATCGAGGCCGTCTCGGAGATCATGCGCGCGATCCGCCCGGAATGCCCCTGAAGCCGCGCGTAATTGGCGACCCGGTTCTTCAGGTTCCGCGCCTTGCCGACATAGAGAACACGGTTCTGTTCATCGAGCATGCGATAGACGCCCGGCGATCCGTCCAGCGTCCGCAGGAAGCGTTTGATGACCTCCGGGCCTGTCTGCTTGCTGGTTTCCGTCATGACCTTCCTGATTCCTCGAGGGGCTGCCTTGAACCGCACTGGCGATCAAGGGGCCCGGACACGGAATTTCCCCCGCTCACTTGTGGATAAGGCTGGGAGGGGATTCAATTCCCCCTTGTGAAACAGGGGACTTGTCACATTACCGTCACGTTAACCTCGAGTTAAGAATTTCTTCAACATCTTGTTATAGATATATTATTTCTGTAACACCTGGCTATCCCATTCTGATCTGGGACAAAAATCCGCGTCATTTCCGGTTGCCTGCCAGAAGTGGACAAAATCCGGCCGATCTTACCCTGCGTCAGGTCGGACGACCTATTCCATCCCGATCACATCGGGCGTCTGCCAGCCCAGATGCTGGCCGCCATCGATGCACAAAAGCTGCCCGGTCAGAGCCTTTGCCGACAGAATATATCGCAGCGCATCCGCAATGTCGTCGACGTCCGACCCTCGGTTCAGAACCGTCGCCGCCCGCTGTTTGGCGAAATGCTCCTCGGTCTGGCGCCCACCCCGCAGCGTGGGCCCAGGCCCGATGGCATTGACACGCACCCTTGGGGCCAGCGCCTGCGCGCTGGTCTGCGTCAGCGTCCAGAGCCCGGCCTTGGCCAGCGTATAGGTCATGAATTCGGGCGTCAGCTTGCGAACCCGCTGATCGATCATATTGATGATATTCGCCCGGGCCACCGGTTCGCCGTCCGACGCAGGGCCGGGGACCTGCGCGGCAAAGGCCTGGGTCAGGATGAACGGCGCCTGAAGGTTCGACCGCATGTGCCGGTCCCAACTGGTGCGGGTCGCGGTTTCGATCGAGTCGTACTCGAAGATCGATGCGTTGTTCACCAAGACATCGAGCGGGCCACCAAGCGCCGTGGCCGCGCGTTCGACCAACGTCTCGCAGGCATCGAGGTCAAGAAGGTCGGCCTGGAGCGTCACGCCCCGCCGCCCATGCCCGGCGACGCTCTCGGCCGTCGCATCGGCCCCGTCTTTCGAGGTGGCATAGTGAACGGCGACGTCGTGGCCCAGTTCGGCCAAGGCGACAGCAAGCGCCGCCCCGATCCGTCCCCCCGCCCCGGTGACAAGCGCCCTCATGCGAAGGCCCATGCGAGATAGGCCAGATAGGCCGCCGTCAAGCCGACGCCCCAGGGCCGGGTGATGTCCCGCCCCATGAATACAAAGGGGATCAGCAGCAGAGACGCCGCCAACATGACCCAGAGATCCTTGGTCAGGAAATTCTCGTCGACCGGCACCGGGCCGACGAGAACGGCGACGCCCATGATGCCGAGCAGATTGAACAGGTTCGATCCGATCACGTTGCCAAGCGCCACATCCGCGTGCCGCCGAAGTGCCGCCATGACCGTGGTCGCAAGTTCCGGCAGCGACGTGCCAACCGCCACGAGGGTCAGGCCGATCACCGTTTCACTGACACCGTAGGCCCGCGCAATAGCCGTCGCCCCGTCGACCAGAAGGCTCGCCCCCAGTGGCAAACCGATCAGGCCGAGGATCAGGAACGCGGACAGTTTCCACCCCGGCAGGCCGGGCTCCGCCCCCTCGACCTCGACCTCTTCCGCGCCGCCGCGAGAGCTGAGGAAGGTCGCGATCAGGATGGCCGCAAGCACCAGCAGCATGACGACTCCATGCCACCAGACCAGCCGCCCGGTCATGCAGAACACGAGAAACAGGCAGGTCGCCCCGATCATGTAGATATAGTCGCGTCGCGTGTCGTGACCCGAGGTATGCATGACCGCCAGCAGCGCCGGAATACCCAGAACCAGCAGCACGTTGGCCGTGTTCGAGCCGACGACATTGCCGATGGCAAGGCCCGGTGCACCATCGAGGATGGCCTGAACGCTGACCAGCAGTTCCGGCGCGGATGTCCCGAAGGCGACCACGGTCAAGCTGACCACAAGGGCCGGCAGACCAAGGCGGAGCGCCAGATTGACCGCGCCCTTGACCAAGGCATCCCCCGCAAAGATCAGGATGATGAGGCCCAGGCCGACGCTCAGAAATTCGACAAGCATCGACTCAGGCCTTTCCGCAGGGACAGGGGCCACGCCCGACCTTCGGGGTTCCGCAATGGCGGCACTTTCCACGACCTGTCAGCCGTGCCTGATCCGGAAAGCGCAGGCGACCGAACATCGCCAGAACACCCATGCCGATCAGGAAAAGGGAAACGATCTTCAAAAGCATCAGAGGCCGTACCGCGCCCAATGCGCCCGGGTTTCGATGGCTGACAGGCTATCCTGTGCGATCCCCGGCACGAGGCGTTGCAGAAACGGTCGGCGCTGACCCAGATGGACGAAGCGAACCTTCGAGCCGTAGAGGTCCTGCACCTTCGGCACCAGATGGCCGATGCCATCGACAAGTCCGGCCGCCACAGCCTCGGGCCCGACGAAGATCTCGCCGGTGAAGAGGTCGCGCGCCGCGTCGAGTTTTGCGCCCCGCCTGGATTTCACGTGGTCGATGAAGTGACCGTGGATCAGGGCCTGGATCGCCTTGAGCCTTTCGATGTCCTGCGGCCGTTCGGCGCGGAACGGATCCAGCATCGATTTGTCTTCGCCAGCCGTATGGACCCGCCGTTCGATCCCGTATCGCGCAAGCAGTTCGGGAAAGCCGAAGCCGGCCGAGATGACCCCGATGCTTCCCGTGATCGAGGACCCGTCGATCCAGATATCGTCGGCTGCCGCCGCCAGCCAATAGCCTCCGGACGCGGCCACATCTTCGACGAAGGCGTGCACCGGAACCGAGGTTTCGTCGGCCAGGCGCCGGATGTGCGCGCCGATCAGCGCCGATTGAACGGGCGATCCGCCAGGCGAGTTGATGACTAGGGCAACCGCCGCCGGTTTGCCCTTCCGGAAGGCGCGCTCGATCACGGGTGCGATGCCATTGGCCGACAAGGTTCCCCGGGACCCGCTAGAAGCGATCACGCCTTGCAGCCGAACGACCGGAACGAACGGGCGACGAGGCCGAAACGGAAAGGGGAGCGTGGAGATCATCATCGCGATGTATAGCGCGGACCCGAGGGGAACAAGGCAAGCCCCGGTCAGAAATGCCCCTGAAACCGCAATCGGGCCGAATTGTTTCGGCGAAAGACCTGCCCCCCCGTCTTGGTGGCTGTCAGCGAAACCCCGTCACAGGCTGAGATGACCCGACGCGGTTGCCACGCTGGTGCGGTTCATTTCAATCCACAGCGCTGCGCGTGGTCAGCCGCAGTGAGATTGGCAAATTCGTGCGGCACGGACCGAAGGGAATACTGCCATCTGCGCTGCACTCGCCACATCCACGGTTTCCCGCGTTCCGATTTTGCACAAGCCACTATTCAACGGACGACAAACTCCGCATGCAGGGCGCCTGCTGCCTTGATGCTCTTTAGAATGTCGATCATGTCGCGTGCCGAGACACCCAAGGCATTCAGCCCGGCGACAACATCCGACAAGGTCGTTCCGCCCTGCACCACAGCGAGGCCCGGACCGGGTTCTTCCTGCAGTGCGACGCCGGTCCGAGGGACGACAACGGTCTGACCTTCGGTGAAAGGATTCGGCTGCACGACGAGCGGCGCCTCCTCGATCCGAAGCGTCAGATTGTTCTGCGAGACGGCGACTTCGGAAATCCGAACAGTGCTTCCCATGACGATCGTCCCGGACGCCTGATCCACCACGACGCGGGCACGCTGTTCAGGTGTGACTTCGATGTTTTCGATCGCACTCAGAGCATGTGCAGGCGAGCGGAGTCCGGTTCGACCGATATCGAGCAGGATCGTTCCCGCATCGAGCATCTGCGCGACATTGCCTCCGATCTGACCATTGATGGCCCGCTCCACACGTGACGCCGTCGTGAAATCGGGATCGCGAAGGGCCAATCGGATCTGCGTCATCGACGTGAAGTCGAAATCCACTTCGCGTTCGACCCGTGCACCCGCAGGCAGCACCCCTGACGTGGGCACCCCTTCGATCACGGCGGCCGCATCGCCACGGGCGGAAACGCCGCCTGCGATGATCGTCCCCTGAGCCACGGCATATATCTCACCGTCGGCCGCCGTCAGCGGCGTCATGACGAGCGTCCCGCCAAGCAGGCTATCCGCATCCCCGATGGCGGAGACCGTCGCGTCGATGCGTGCACCGCTGCGGGAAAAAGGGGGCAGAACCGCCGTGACAATGACCGCTGCGACATTGCGCGGACGAAATTGTTCACCCGTTACGTTGACGCCAAGTCTTTCGAGAATGCTTGTCATGATCTCTTCGGTGAAGGGCGCGTTGCGCAGGCCATCACCGGTGCCGTTCAAGCCAACGACAAGACCGTATCCGACCAGATCATTTCCGCGCACACCATCGAATTCCACCAGATCCTTGATCCGGATGGACTGGGCCTGCGCGGCGATCCCTGTGAAGATGAAACCGAACAAGGCTGCAACGACGATCCGAAGAAGTGTCCGCAAGGACGGGCCAACGCGACCTGTCGGGCTCACGTCCCCATTTCGTGGAACACCGCTCATCGCAGGTAATCCGTCAGTCGCAACCGCGCACGCCTTGCTGTAACGGCAAAGATCGTTTCGAGCCGCGTCATTTCATCCTGAAGGCGGGTCGCTGTCTCGAATGGATCCGCCGACAGAAGGTCGGTCCGTTGGCCTTCAAGTCGCGTTCGCGTCTCATCAAGCGTCGTGACAATCCGGTCGAACCTTTCTTCGACACTGCCCAGACGGGCCTGTGTCTCGACAAGAGCTGTGGCCGCTACGGCCGACTTGCTCGGCAGCACGACAGCCAGGGATTGCCGGGCCGCGCCCTCGATCGCGAACCCGGCCGAGGGAAGCGACGCGATCATCGCGGCCTGCTTCAGGGCGGCGCGAACGCCCGGGTCAGCGAGCGAGACTGGAATTTCAGCCGCTTCGCCATCGCCGATGGGGAAGGACACGCTGGACGCAGGGAAATTGCGGAGCGCGGTAACTTCTGCACCGCCACCGATCGCAAAATAGCTGTCGAAGGATGCGACAAGATCGTTCGGATCGGTCGCCGCTGCCGCCAGGGCCGCCGTTTCGGCCAGCAATGTGTCGAAGTCGATCGGTGGGGCGGCCGCCACATCGCCGTTGGCGAAAACGAGGCGACCCGCTCGATCCTGGGAGAGAGTTGACACGATGTCGCGAAGCGCCGCCTCTCCATCGCGAGCCAATGTGGCAATGGCCCCCGGGTCCGTGCCCGTGAGGGCCGCAGGCAGCTTTTCGGATATTGCGGCACCGACACTCTGGATCTGTGCAAGGCCTGCTTGCGCCCCTTCCAGCCAGGTCGTCGCAACCGACAGGGCTCCGCGTTGTGCGTCGTAGGTCTGCAACTGATGCATGATCCGCGACAGGGCAGAGAAGTCGCTTGCCACGGCCCGCCCGACATCCGACTTTTTCCCGCTGGCCAATTCGGAGGTCAGCGTCTCGATGCGTGCGCGGGTTTCAACCGAATAGTCTCGGGGTCCGATGAACGGCAAAAGGGGGCTCTTGGTTTGCATATCAGATCTCCGATAGACGGTTCATCATGTCATTCACGGCCTGGATCACCCGCGCATTCGCCGCGTAGGCCTGCTCCACTTCGATCAGGCGACGCATCTCCGCATCGATGTCGACCGCCCCACCATCGCGCATCTGGATCAAACCTTCCGCTCGTGTCGCGGCAAACGCGACCTTGTCGTCCGCAACGATCCGATCGCTTGAGATCAGGGACTGCAATGAAGCCGCGAGACCGGTAAGATCCTGAGCGACGGCAGGGAGGCCTGAGGCGACAGGTAGACTACGCTCTGCAAATGCGGCGCCGTACCGCAAGAGCAGCGATGCATCTGCGCCCGTCTCGGGTGCCGCCGCGCCCAACCCATCCCGAAGGCGCCAATGCGCATCGGGCCGGTCGGGAGCGACAAGGCCATTTATCTCGATCCGTCCGGCAAGGCCGACATCGGCGGCCGGATCGTATCCCGCCCCGTTGTCCGTGAACAGGCCAGCTGCCCCGGGTGCAAGCGAGACATCGACAGTCGGAGACTGGAACCGGGAAATCAGATCAGCTGCCAGCGCATCAAGTCGTGCGTTGGCCTCGGGCGCGTCGCGGTCGCGAAGATCAAACAGCGCCTGAAGGCCACCGCCGGGAATGGCGGATGTCGCGCCGGAGGTGACCACGGACTTTCCATTCACCGATAGCCCGGACAGTTGGATCGGCGTCGTCATTGCTGCCGTGATCGGTGCGCGCGCCGAAAAGCCGAGTTCGGCTGCCTTGCCGTCCAGCAGGATGACGCCACTTTCGGAAACCAGCGCAATCGCACCATCGTCGCGCGGCAGTTCCCGAAGGGGGATTTGTCGGGATATCCGGTCCACAAGGACTGTCCGCTGATCGTAGAGATCCGCAGTATCGTGGCCACCGGAGTTCAGACGCAGGATGTCGGTGTTGAGCCGCGCGATATTCTCGAGATCGGAATTTATCTGGCCGACGGCCTTCCCGATATCGGCATCAGCCGCCTGACGTCTTTGCAGAACGATCGCATCCAGGCCATTCAACGTCTTGGCCAATTGATCCGCCGCCGTGGATACCTGTCCCAGTCGTGTGGCCGATGTCGGGTCGGACGCAGCCGCGAGGAAAGCCGCGTCCAGATTGGCCAATCTGCTTTGCAGACTGCCCGCATCGCCGGGAATTCCGAGCCCATCCTCCAGTGCCAGAAGGAAATCCCGCGCGACGGAGCTGCCCTGCTGTTCGGATTGCGCTTCGCGGCGCAGCTGTGTGAGGCGCGGATCGCTTTCGCGCGCGATGGCGACGTTGGACCCGGGCAGACCGACGCCAGGGCCGACCGGATTGGCCGTCCGCCGGGCATAGCCCGGCAGATCGGCGCTCGAAACGTTGCGGGCCACGACTTCGGCCCGACGGGAGCTGAGATCAAGGCCTGCAACGGCAAAGTTGAGCGAAGAAGAGAGGCTCATGTCAGGCTCCTTTCAGGGTTGGGATCACCGCTTGATGTTGGTGGTTTCCTGCAACATCTCGTCCACGGTCTGGATGACCTTGGCGTTGGAGTTGTAGGCGCGTTGCGTCTGGATCAGCTGGGTCAGTTCCGACGCCACATCCGTCGCGCTCTCCTCTCGGGAGAAGCCGATGATATCGCCGACGGGTCCATCACCGGCATCCCACAGGTAGAATGCGCCGCTTTCGCTCGAGACCTGGTAGGTCTGGTTTGCCAGCGGCTTGAGCCCGTTCGGGTTCGGCACATCGACGATCGGGATCTGGTAGAGCACCTTTGTGAAGCCACTGTCATAGATTGCCGAAAGCTGGCCGCGGGCATCCACCTCGATGGAGGCCAGGTTGCCGACAGGCGAGCCGTTCTTGGTGATCGAAAGCGGCGCGAAAGTGTCCGACAGTTGTGACAGACCGCGCGCTTCGAGCGGGCGACCGATATCCACTTCGAGCGGACCGCTTTGTGCGGCAATCGTGACCAGACCTGTCGCGGGGTCATAGCCCCCGACCGCACCCGGCACGACACTGGCGATGGTTCCGCCGAAATCGCGGGTATCGTCGAAGGTGATGGTGAATTCACCAACCAGCAGGTTGCCCTGCGCCTCGTCGTTGATGGTCACCGTCCATTCGTTCGTGGCCGGCGCACCGGCCGCAGGGACCGTCGGCGTGAAGGTGATGTTGAGGTTCTGGGCCTGGCCCAGGTTGCCGAAGTATTCGAGTGCCATCTCTCGGGGGTCACCGGACGCGCCCGCGACGGTGTCGGTCGCAGGCAGGTTTACGCCAAGCGAGATCCGCGTCGTGGCATCGCCCTCGAACTGGTTGCCGTTGACGCGCACCGGGACGAGTCCACCGAGGGTGTCACGCGGGAAGCCGGGGATCTGACCGTCCTGATTGGCGGGCCACCCGAGCAGGGCCTGACCGCTGGCCGTGCGCAGAATTCCGTTCGCGTCGGCCCGGAAGGATCCGGTGGAGGTCATCCGCATCGGATAGTTGCCGACACCTGCGTCGACGGATGTGATGGTCGTTACGGGCAACATACCGCGACCCGTCACCGACAGGTCCGTGGGATTGTTCGTAGTGATGAGCGTTCCGCGTTGATCGACCGCGCGTCCGGTGGTCACGCGAACCCCGCCCGCGGAATAGGCCCCCCTGCTCTGGTCGAGGACCAGCGAGTGGAAATCCGCGACCGACCGCTTGTAGCCGAAAGTGGCCGAGTTCGCGATGTTGTCGGAGATCGTCGCCAGTCTGCTGGCATTGACGTTCAATCCCGTCACACCGGCGTTGAGGGAGGAGGAAATCGTCATAAGCGGTCCTTTCTGGGTCTCATGCTGTGCGCGATCCGAGTCGCGTCCGGTGAACCATGCAGGCCGGAAGTTAAGAGGCCGCTAACTCCCAAGGCTTTTTGCGGGCAATTGTCGCGATTGCCGAAGACGGCCGTCAGCGGCGGAGGGGAACGGTGTCGCGCAGAACGATGATCTCGACCCGGTTGTTGCGACTGGACATCGGGTCCGTCGCGGCGGGACGGCGATCGGCGTGACCGGTCACGCGCACGACGCGCGCCTCGGAGACGCCCACATCCGGCAGGCGGCGGCGCAATGCATGGCCACGGCCCGACGACACCTCCCAGGATTGCGGGGCGCGTTCGACCACCGGAACCGACGCGATATAGGCGTCGATCGCCACGGAATTCGGCACCTTTCGGACTTCGCCCGCGACCGACGCCAGAAGCCGTTCCAGAAGCGGCGTCACCTCGACCCCGTCATACAATGGCGAGTCGGGCAGATCGAAGAACTCGATGACCAGCCCTTCGTCCGTCAGGCGCACGGCCACATGGCGCAGGTCTTCGCGGTCCAGAAGACTTTCCCCACCTTTGCCCATGATCGCGGCCTCGATCGCCTCCAGCACGCCGTCTTCGGGCGCCGTACCGTTCGCGTCGGATTGCGTGATGCCGCCGCGCCCCAACTGGATCATGCTGGCGTCGCCAGACATCGATTGCCCAGTCAGCACCCCGTCGCCGCCAGCCGACACCGGGGTCAGCGACACCGTCGGACTGAAATAGTCGGCCAGACCGCGGCGTTGCTGATCCGTGGTGGCATTGAGCAGCCACATCAACAGGAAGAACGCCATCATCGCGGTCACGAAATCCGCATAGGCGACCTTCCATGCGCCGCCGTGGTGCCCGCCCTCGACCACCTTCTTGCGCTTGATGATGATCGGACGGGTATTGTCGTCTTTCTTGCTCATGGCCGGACCTCCGAAGGGTCACACCTAGAGGTCAGAGGTAAAGACTCCGTTAGCGGATCAGGGGGCGATCCAATGCCGTTGGCCGTCCGCGAAGCGCGCCCTGCGGTGCGGATCATGGGCCAGCGACAGCGCATCCATGGCATGCACCCGGCCCACAAGGGCGCAGAACCGCGCCACGTCTGGGGTGCGGGTGACGACTTCGGGCATGTCCACGGGCGTCCCCGGCGCGGGGTCGGTGCCATAGTTGAGGCGGGCCAGGGGCGGGACACGCGCCCAACGTATCGGGTCGGACGCAACAAGACGAAGGGTCACCCTCAACCGGACCTGCACCTGCGTGGCCGCGTCCCACAGAAGGATCGTCGCACGTGGATCGACCGCCAGGGCGCGCACCTTTGCCGTCCGAAGATCGGAATGCACCTCGACTTCGGACGCCGCGCGATCGGCCCGGCGCAGGCCCACGGTCCGGGCCTCGGGTCCGTCCTGTCCCATGGTGGCCAGGGTCACGAATCGAAACGGATCGTCCGCATTGGCCGCACCTTGGGCCAGACGATCCCAGACGTGATCCTCCAGGTCGGACAGGGTCAGGAAAGGGTCATTCATAGCCGGTCATCTCCAGATATCCGGTGGCCGCATGACTTCCCGTCACCCGCACGGGGCCTTCCCAATAGGGAAACAGCGTCGATTGCCAGCTGCCAGGATTGACCGCCTCGACCGTTACGTCGACCTGCTGCGCGGGCAGGGTGAGGCGCCAGCGGGTCGGCACATCGCGCCCCTCGACCACGGAGGTCGCCAGCGGTTCAAGGCCGAGCGCGTCGCCATAATACGGCGTCAAGGTTCCGTCCGGTGCGATCCAGGAGGCATAGTGGAAATCCGCGCCGCCGCGTAGAGCGAAGGCCATCAGGCGGAACCCGTCGTCAAAATGAAGCGAAAACCAATCCCACCCCTCCTGATCGCCTTCGAGGGGCTGCGACGACCACTCCCGGTCGAGCCAGGCCTTGCCGGTCACTTTCATCGGCCCCTCCGGCAGGTCGAGCGTGCCGGTCACCTCGTAGAAGGGCTGTGAGTAATAGTAGCTGGCCTGCCCCGACTGCGACTTGATCGAGAACCCTGCGTCGCCGTGAAAGACCAGCGGACCCTGGGCCAAAAGCGCCAGGTCATAGCCCGCCTCGGACGTTTGCGCGGTCAGTTGCAGGGTATCGAAGGTCGGCCCCGTCAGCAACCAATCGTCGATCCAGGCATCGAAGGGCGTGGGCTCCACGCCTGCCTGTCCGATGTCGCCGCGGGCGAACCGCTCTCCCGTAAAGTGGGCGTCAGGCGTGGTCAGGCCGAAATGCCCCATCCAGACCTGCGGCCCGGTGGGGGTCAGGGCCGAGCGGAACAGCGTCCATTGCACGCCGTAGTCGCGTCCGTCCTCGCCGGTCAGTGCGGCGGTCACATACCACCATTCGATCCGGTAGTCGGGGTGCGCACCATGATCTGCGGGGAAGTCGAAGACGCGACCGGGTTCGGGCAAGGCGAACCCCTCGCCCCCCTGCCCGAGGCCCGCGAACCCCTGGGCGTGGAGCGGAAGGGCAAGCCAGATGAGCGCGATGATGAGCCTAGCGTTCATGGGCGAAGACCTTGACCAATTGCGCGGGCGGCATTCTCCATAAGCGCCAACTGGGCAGCGCCGCCGCCAGGGCCGCCGCGACCAGTGCCCATGCCGCAAGCGTCAGCCAGCCGAGGGGGTCGGGCAAGAGCGGCAGGCGCCACCCGAAGGCCTGCACGTTGACCACCGCCAGCAGGACCCAGGCCAGCGCCGCGCCCACCGGGATCGCCAGCGCCGCCGTGAAGGCCGCGAGGATCACGGCGCGCAGCAGGTCCATCGCCGCCAACCTCCCCCGGCTCAGGCCCAGGGCCCAGACCGGCGCCACCTGTGGCACGCGCATCGCGCCGAGTGTCGTCAACGACGCCCAGAGAGCAAAGCCCGCCACCCCGAGGGTCAGCACGTTGAGCGCCGCGGTCACGGCGAAGGTCTGCTCGAAGACGGCCAGGGAGAAGCCCTTGATGCCCGCCTGATCGATGATCCGCCCCTCGGGCAGACTGAACGCTTCGATCAGGGCATTTGACACCTCGGGTGCGCGGGCCGGGTCGACGCGCAGGCCGTATCGCTGCGGCGTCACGCCGGGAAAGCGGTCGTTGAAATCGTCGATGCCCAGAACGGCCTGACCCCGGGGATTGCCATAGTCGGAATAGACGCCGAGGACGTCGCGCGTGCCGCCCGCCCCCAGATCGATCTGCCCGCCCGCCCAGATATCGGTACGCCGGGCCAGCTGCTCGTTCACGAGGGCCCCTTCGCCTGCGGCCAACCTGTCCCAGACATCCGGCACCGCGTCGAGCAGGGGCCAGTTGTCGCGGAAGGTGGCGTGGTCGACCTGACCGAAAAGATCCCCCGGCGCGCCCTCCAGCAGGGTTTCAACGGAGATGACGGGCAGGATGGCATCGACGCGACCCTCCAGAAAGGAGACCATCTCGGCGGCCTCTTCGGCGGTGCCGGGGTCGACGTAGAGCTCGGCTGCCAGACGCTGATCCAGCCAGCCCACGAAGGTTGCGCGGAAGCTGCCGACCATGGTGCCGACGCCGATGTTGGCCGACAGCGCGAGCAAAAGGGCCATAAGGGCGAGGCTGAGGCCCGGCACCTGTTGCCGCGTGTCCGACCAGAGCCATTGCGACAGGGCACCGCGCGCGCGGCCCGTACCGAAATCGAGGATGACCGACAGAAGCGGCGGCAACAGGAGCGCCGCCCCGAGGAGCAAGGCACCCAGACAGACAAACCCCATTACCAACCCCTGCCCCCAGAGCGCGAGGCTCAAGGACAGCAGCAAAAGGGCGACACCGGCCATGGCCTGTCGTCGCAGGGTCGTCGCCTGCGCCCGCGCCCAGGCCCGCGGCATCGCCGGGGCCAGGACCGGCAGGCGGGCGAGTTGCCAAAGGCTCTGGCCCCCGGCGAGGGCCAAGCCCGCCCCGGCCATGACAAACCCCGAGAGCCACCAGAGCGGAGATAGGGTGAGGCTGCCCGAAACGCTGGCCCCATAGAGACCCGACAATGTGGCCGCGACACCCGGCAACAGGACCGCCGCCACCAGATACCCGAGCAGAATGCCGAGCGTGCCCGAAACCAGCGTCACCACCAGAAGTTCGGCCCCCAGAAGAACAGTCAGGCGGCCCGTCGGCAGCCCAAGCGCGCGCAGGGTGCGAAACAGCGGGCGGCGTTGCTCGAAGGCGAGGCCGATGGCGGAATGGACGATGAACAGACCCACGAGAAATGCCAGCAGGCCAAAGGCCGTCAGGTTGAGGTGAAAGCTGTCGGTCAGCCGCGCGATATCGCCCTGCCCGGCCGGATCGACCAGCGTCGTCCCCGGCAGCAGGTCGGTCAAGGGCGGCGCGCCGACCGGCGCCTGACCCAGGACCAGAAGGTGACTGATGTCCGACGTCTGGAGCAGGCGCTGCGCCACCGCGATGTCGGCCAGCACCAGACCGGGCGCCAGATCGTCCAGGACGCGCACCTCGGGCAGGCCATCGGGCAGGTCGAGGCCCGGTGCGGCAAAGACCAGATCGCCCGTCAGGAACCCGGTCAGCCCCGCGCCTTCGGCCAGATCGTCGCTCGCCCCGGTCGGGGGCGCGGTGAAGGGATCGATACCCAGAAGACGCGCGCGGCTGCCCGGCAGCCGTCCCTCCACCACCGGGGTGACGGGCCAGCCGGCACGGCGCGCGGTGGCTAAATCGCGCAGGGTCAGGGGGCCTTCGAGCCGGGGCAAGGCGCTTTGCCCCAAGGTCTCGGCGGCGCGGTCATAGCTCTGGCGCGCCTCGGCGTTGATCGCCTGCACACCGGTCCAGAGGCCCGTGGCCAGGGCCAGCCCGACGACCAGCGTCAGCGCCTGGAGTGGATGGCGCACCCAATGGGACAACAGCGCACCCAGGGCCGCGCGGTTCATGCCAAACGCCCCGCGCGCAGATGCAAGCGGTCGTCCAGCATCGCGGCCAGACGTTCGGAATGGGTCACCATCAGGAAGGCGGCCCCGGCGTCGGTCACCATGTCGCGCATCAGGGCCATCATCGCGTCGCCCGTCGCCTCGTCGAGGTTGCCCGTCGGCTCATCCGCCAGAACCAGGCGGGGGCGCGCCGCCAGTGTCCGGCCGATCGCCACGCGTTGCTGCTGGCCGCCGGACAATTGCTCGGGGTAGCGGTCGAGGTGATCCGACAGGCCGAGGCGCGTCGCCAGCGTAGCCACATCGCCCGCGTCGCGCCCGGCGAGGCGCGCGTGAAACGTCAGGTTGTCGCGCACATTGAGCGAGGGGATCAGGTTGAACTGCTGAAAGACCAGTCCGACGGTGTCACGCCGCATCGCCGCCCGGCCCGCGTCGCCCAAGGTGGCGAGATCGGTTCCGGCGATCGTGACGCTTCCTCCGCTGGCGGAATCGAGGCCCGCGACGAGGTGGAGCAATGTCGATTTGCCGGAGCCGCTTTCGCCGGTCAGGGCCAGTGTCTGTCCCGCGTCCAGATCGAAGGATACCCCCCGCAACACCGGCTGCGGGCCGTCGGTCGTATCGAAGCTCTTGGAGAGATCGCGGATTGTCAGAAGCATTCGTTGCACGGTAGCGGCGGCGCTGCGGGTTTCAACCGCAACCGGCACGGCCACTTCCGGTCACATGGTCACATCGGGCAGGCTCTCGAACGCCTGACGGAGGGCATCGGACCACCCGTCGGACACGGCGCGCCAGTCGGCATCCCCGTCCTCGATCCGGCGGCTGAGCCCCAGATTCATGCTGTCGGCTTCGTAAATCTGCAGATCGAGCGGCGTTCCAACCGACAGGTTCGCCCGGATCGTGGAATCGAAGCTGACCATCAACAGCTTGATGGCACGTGCGAAATCCATCTTGGGGTCATAGGCCCGCACCAGGATCGGACGGCCATATTTCGTCTCGCCGATCTGGAAGAAGGGGGTTTCGGCCTGCGCCTCGACGAAGTTCCCTTCGGGATAGATCATGTAGAGCCGCGGCGGCGCACCCCTGATCTGACCCCCGAAAATCATCGTGGCGTTGAACGTCGTGCCAGCGTTGTATCCGCCCGCGGTCTGATCGGCGATGACGTCCTTGACGGTCCGACCGATCATGCGGGCGGCCTGGAACATGGAGGGCGTGCTGAGCAGCGAGGGGTCGCGTTCCGAGGGGGCAAGGTTCCGCTCGTCCAGCATGCTGACCACGGCTTGGGTCGTGGCGAGGTTGCCGGCGGTCATGAGCACCATCGTCCGCTCGCCCGGGACTTCCCAGGTGTGCATCTTGCGATAGGTAGAAATGTTATCGACGCCCGCATTGGTGCGCGTGTCCGACATGAAGACAAGGCCGCGCTCAAGCTGCAATCCGACGCAATATGTCATGCCACCGATCCGTTAGAAGGTGCGACAGCCGTCTGCCTGCACGGTGTCGAAGTCAAGGTGATGCGGATGCATTCGCGGCATTTTTGCATGCCTGGCCCCCATCCCGTCGGGTCACTGTTGCGCGGCGCTCACGACGACCGTCACATCCAGCGTTTCACCCCCGTCCCCTTGGCGAATGCCCTTGATCGGGGCGGCATCGTCATAATCGAGGCCCGTGGCGACGCGCACATAGCGGTGATCCGGCGATATTCTGTTCGAGATGTCGAAGCCGACCCATCCCAGGCCGTCGACATGGGCCTCGGCCCAGGCGTGGGTTGCGTCCTGGTCGTCGCGGTCGTCCATCCTCAGATACCCTGAAACGTAACGCGCGGGGAAATCGAGAAGCCGCGCGCAGGTCACGAAGACATGGGCGTGATCCTGGCAAACGCCTGTGCCCGCTGTCGCGGCATCCTCGGCGTTCATGGTGACCTCGGTCGTGCCGGTGGCGTAGGGCATTGCATCGTGGATGACGGCGGACAGGCCATGCAACTGGTCCAGGGCGTCCGGCACCTCGCGCACTTCGCGGGCAAAGGCCATGGTGGTGGGGCCACGACGGGTCCGGTCGGTGGGCCGCAGGAACATCCAGTGCGGCATGTACCCCGTCTGAGCCCCTATGACGCCCCCATGATTCTCGACCTCGACAATGCCCTCGGCGGTGATGGTCACTTCGGTCTGACCCTCGGCGATGGAGACCAGTTGCACACGATTGGCATGGGCATCGTCGAACGCCAGCTCGACCTGGCCGCCGTCGATCGTGGTGGACCAATCGACAACGACCTGGCCGTGACGGTTTTTGGGCACGACCCGCAACTGCTGGAGCGCATAGGACACGGGCTGCGCCCACCGATAGGTGGTCTGGTGGCGGATCGAGAGGCGTTGCTTTTCTGTCATTGGCTGAACCTGTAATCCTGCTCGACCTGGGCGGCGAGTTCGGTGTTGCGGCGCAGGAATTCCTGTAGAAACTCGTGCAGACCCTGATCGAAAATCCCTTCGATGGTGGCGCGGTCCAGATCCCGACGGATGTCCTCGACCAGATCGTGACTGGGCAGACGCACGCCGTAGTCGGACTCGAGATAGGCGAGGTTGTCGCCGATCTTGCCGTAGCAGAACGCCAGACTGCGCGGCTGCCGTTTGTCGAGGATCAGGAACTTGGCGATATCCTGCGCGCGTCGAACGCGTCCATGCACCATCCGGAACGCACCTTCGGCCGAGACCGACCGCAGGATCACCTCCCACTGCGCATTGTCGAGAGAGGATCCGACGCCAGACGCCGTGGGCAACAGCACGTAGTATTTCACATCCAGCAGGCGCGCGGTGGCGTCCGCCCGCTCCATGAATGTGCCGAGGCGGGCGAAATCGTAGATGTCATTCCGAAGCATCGTGCCGTGGAGCGAGCCGCGCACAAAGGCCGACCGCTGCTTGATCAGGCCCAGGATACGCGGCAGTTCCTTGGCGGTGATCTTGCGCGACAGGGCATCGCAAAGCGTCATCCAGCACTCGTTCACGGCCTCCCAGACTTCGCGGGTCAGGGCCGTTCGCACCAGACGTGCATTCATCCGGGCATTCTCGACGCAATTGATCACCGAGGCCGGATTGTCGCGCGACCGGAGCAGCCAGTCGATCACCTGCTCGCCTGTGACCTCGTCGTGATCTTCCTCATATCCCGAACGCGCCCAGGCCGTCTCCAGCACGCTGGTCCATTCGCTTTCGGCGCGGTCGGGGCGGGTCAAGGCGATGCGCTGGCCGGTCTCGACCAATCGGGCCAGGTTTTCGGAGCGTTCCATGTAGCGGAACAGCCAGAGCAGTCCGCCTGCAGTCTTGCCAAGCATCAGTCTTCCTCCAGCACCCAGGTGTCCTTGGTGCCTCCACCCTGGGACGAATTGACCACGAGCGATCCCTTCTTGAGGGCCACGCGGGTCAGACCGCCGGGGGTGATATCGATGCCGTTCGGACTGACCAGCACGAAGGGCCGCAGGTCCAGATGGCGCGGCGACAACCCCGCCTTGGTGAAAATCGGCGCCGTCGAGAGCGCCAGCGTGGGCTGCGCAATATAGTTGGACGGCCGCGCCTCGAGCTTCTTGCGGAAGGCGGCAAGGTCCTTCTTGGACGCCGTGGGCCCGATCAACATGCCATAGCCGCCCGATCCGTGCACCTCCTTGACGACCAGTTCGTCCAGATTGTCGAGCACATGGGCCAGACTGTCCGGGTCCGAACAGCGCCACGTCGGCACGTTCTCCAATTGCGCTTTCTCGCCGGTGTAGAATTCCACGATTTCCGGCATGTAGCTATAGATCGCCTTGTCGTCGGCGACCCCCGTCCCGGGCGCATTGGCAATGGTGATGCCACCGGACCGGTAGACATCGAAGATGCCCGGCACGCCCAGATAACTGTCGGGCCGGAAGTTGAGCGGATCGAGGTAGTCGTCGTCGACGCGTCGGTAGAGGACATCGATCGTCCGGTATCCTTGCGTCGTGCGCATCGCGATGCGCCCGTCCACGACCCGCAGGTCGTGTCCTTCGACCAGCTCGGCCCCCATCTGGTCGGCCAGAAAGCTGTGTTCGTAATAGGCCGAGTTGTGAATACCCGGCGTCAGAACCGCGACCACGGGATCCTGGTCGCAATGACGGGGCGCGCAGGCCGCCAGCGAGGAATGCAGGCTGGCCGGATAGTTCGACACCCGCTTGACCCGGTTCTGCTGGAACAGCTCGGGGAACATGTGGAGCATCGTCTCCCGGTTCTCGAGCATGTAGCTGACGCCCGAGGGCGTCCGCGCGTTGTCTTCAAGCACATAGAACTGATCCGGGCCGGTTCGCACCATATCGATGCCGACGATGTGGGTATAGATGTCGCCGGGCGGCGATACACCGATCATCTGGTCCAGATAGGCATCGTTCTTGGCGATCATGTCGACCGGCAGGATGCCTGCGCGGATGATCTCCTGACGGTGATAGATGTCGTGCAGGAAAGCATTGAGCGCCCGCACCCGCTGCTCGATCCCGCGACTGAGCCGAGTCCACTCGCGCGCGGCGATGATGCGCGGCACGATGTCGAAGGGGATCAACCGTTCGCCCGCCTCGGCCTGTCCATAGACGTTGAAAGTGATGCCAGTCAGACGAAAGAAGGCCTCTGCTTCACGGGTCTTGGCGCGAAGTGCCGCCGGATCCTCCTGCGCGAACCAGGCCTGATAGGCTTGATAGGCGTCGCGGATCGACCCGTCGGGGTTGGTCATCTCGTCGAAATAATCAATGTCGCTCATATCGACAGGTTGGTCCGCATGCGCCTGAAACACAAGCGGTTTGCGCGAGGTTCTGGCAGATCCGCAACGAAAAGAAGGCGACAGATGGCTTGCCCCGTCGCGCCTCATCGCGCGGTTGAGGGGGCAGACGATCTGTCGCCTGTGGGGTAACTGCGCCAAGGGCCGCGGGTTCCGAAATCAGTTTGAAAAGAATCCCTCGAAACGCGCGGAAGTCTGCCGGTCACGATTGTGCGTCCCTGCTTTCACCCCTGTCCTCCCCCTGATAGGAACCAGATGATGGAGCGGGACGTTGGTGTCGCTCAAGCGGTCGGAGTATCGCATCACCGGGAGAGGGCATCCAGACTTTGAAGGTATTTCCGGCATTGATCCTGAGCCTGTGGGCCGGGATGGCCTCCGCGGCTGATCTCACACTTGCGTTTCCGGCAGACGAAGACCTGTCCGAAAATCTGCGGGCGGCATCTTTGGTGGCGACCGCCATCGACGAGGGGGAGCAGGAGCGCCGCAATCTGGTGGCCGCAGCCCAGGCCGATTACCAACGTCTGCTCGCCGTTCTGTTCGAAGCGGGATATTTCGGTCCCATCATCTCGATCACCGTCGATGGCGTGGAAGCCGCCGAATTGCCCACCATCGGCCAGGGCGGCGGGGTCGGCAACGTCACCCTGCGCGTCGAGCCCGGGGCGCGGTTCCTGTTCGGCGCCGCGAGCGTTGCGCCCACGGCCCCGGGAACGGAATTGCCCGAAGGCTTCGCCCCGGGCGAACCGGCGGGCACGGCGGTTATTCGGCAGGCGGCCAGTGCGGCGGTCGACGGCTGGCGCGCCGGGGGATACGCAAAGGCCGAGGTAAGCGGCCAGGACATCACCGCCAATCACCCTGCCTCGCGCCTCGATGCCCGCATCGCCATCGCCCCCGGCCCGCGTCTGTTATATGGCGTGGCGCTTGTCGAAGGGGCCGAACGGGTCCGCAGCAATCACATCGCCCGCATCGCCGACCTGCGTCAGGGTCAGGTGTTCGACCCCGACGAGGTTCAGGCCGCCGCGCGCCGCTTGCAACGCACCGGTGCCTTTTCGTCCGTTTCCATCACCGAAGCCGACGATATCGGCCCGGCTGACACGTTGCCCATGACAATTCAGGTCGTCGAGCGTTTGCCGCGACGCTTCGGTGCGGGTGCCGAGATTTCCAGCGACGAGGGCCTGTCGACCAGTGCCTTCTGGCTGCACCGCAACCTGACCGGCTATGCAGACAGCCTCCGGATCGAAGGCGGGATCGAGGGCATCGGCGGCAATTCGGGCGGCGAGGATTACAGCCTGACTTTCGCCTACAATCGCCCCGCGACCTTCAACCCCGAGACCGATCTGTTCGTGAACGGCGGGATCGAGAGCCTGGACCAACCCAGTTTTTCGTCCGACCGGGCCTATATCGAGGGCGGCGCGCGGCGCATCGTGTCAGAGGAGTTCCAGTATTCCTATGGCATCGGCTATCAATACAGCGAAACGACCGACGCTTTCGGCACGCGCGAATTCTCGATCCTGTCGCTTCCCCTCGAAGCGACCTATGATCGCCGCGACGATGCGCTCAACCCCAAGGACGGCTTTTACATCGAAGCCGATCTGCGCCCCTTCCAAGGGTTCCTGACGGCCGGAACCGGCGCGCTCTTCAACGCCGATCTGCGCGGCTATCAGGGGTTCGGCGAAGGGCGCAAGACCGTCATCGCCGCGCGTCTGCAACTGGGCAGCCTCGTCGGCCCGGAAATCAACGATGCTCCCTCCGAGATGCTCTTCTTCTCGGGCGGCGGCGGGAGCGTGCGCGGACAGGATTTTCAATCCCTCGGCGTGACCTTGCCATCGGGCGACGTCGTGGGCGGTCGGTCCTTTGTGGGGCTTTCGACGGAATTGCGTCGGGATGTCACCGAAAACATCGGCGTCGTGGGCTTTGTCGACTATGGGATGATCAGCCCGGACAGCGGTTTTGCGAATGGCGAAAGCCATGTCGGGGCCGGTCTCGGCGTGCGCTACAACACCGGGATCGGACCCATCCGCCTTGACGTGGGCCTGCCGGTTTCGGGCCCGGGCGACCAGTCGGGCGTGTCGATCTACATCGGCATCGGGCAGGCATTCTGATGCTGCGCCGCACCCTCCTTCCCCTCTGCCTCGTGGCCGGTCTGGCCCTGACGCCCCCCGTCCCCGCCCAGGATGCGCAGGAGGAACGGGATCGCGGCTTCATCGTCGCCCTGATCGAGGACAATCTTGCGTCACCCGGCCTTTCGGTCCGCATCGACGGCTTCGACGGCGCCCTGTCGTCGCGCGCGACGCTGGAACGGTTGCAGGTATCCGACGAGTCCGGCGTCTGGCTGACGCTGGAAAATGTCGTGCTCGACTGGAACCGGTCGGCGTTGCTGCGGGGCCGTCTGGAAGTCTCCGAATTGTCCGCCGCGCGCATCGTGGTCGAGCGCGCGCCCCTTCCCGCCGAAGGGATCGAGGCATTGCCCGACGCCGGGGCCTCGGGCTTCTCGCTGCCCAACCTGCCGGTATCGGTGCAGATCGACGCGCTTCAGGCGGAACGGATCGAATTGGGCGCACCTCTTTTGGGCCAGGAAATGGCTTTGTCGCTCGACGCCTCAGCGCGTCTGGCCGACGGATCGGGGGCTGCCGTCATTGCCGCCGAACGGCTGGACGGGACGCTCGGCAACTTTGCCATCGATGTGGCTTATGACGCCGCCGAGACCACGCTGGCCGTCGATCTCGACATCTCCGAAGCCGCCGGAGGCGTCGCCGCAACACTGCTGCAATTGCCGGGCCGCCCCGCGATCCGCCTGACTGTCGACGGCAATGGGCCCCTCGACGCCTTCGCCGCCGATGTGGCCGTCGCCTCGGACGGGCAGGAACGTCTGGCCGGGCAGGTTCGCCTTTCCGGCACCGACGAAGGTCGTCTGTTCGATGTTGACCTTGGTGGCGACGTCACCGCTCTGTTCGCACCTCGCTATCAGCCGTTCTTCGGCGACGATGTGGCACTTGTGGCGCGCGGTCTGCAACGCCCCGACGGGCGGCTCGATCTCCAGACGCTGCAGATCGACACGCAGGCTCTGAAACTTGCGGGCGAGGCCCGTCTGGGCGCGGATGGCTGGCCCGTCTATCTCGACGTGACCGGACAGGTTGAGGCGGCGGACGGCACCCCCGTCCTTCTGCCCACGGGCGAGGCCAGCACCCTTAGGCGTGCCGATCTTCTGATCCGCCACGATGCGGCTGTCTCGGACAATTGGACGCTGGAGATGTCGGCTATCGACTACGCCGCGGCGACCGTGGAGCTCGAAAACCTGGCTGTGTCGGGCAGCGGTATCCTGAGCCGAAGCGACGGCGCCGTCGACCGCGCCACCGCCAGCCTGAGCGCCGCCCTCGCAGGCCTCGACCTTTCCGACCCGGATCTCGCCACCGCCCTGGGCCGCGACATGACCCTGTTGACGTCGGTCGCCTGGACTGCCGGACAGCCGGTGCGACTGGACGATCTGGACCTGTCGGCGGGCGGTCTTGGCCTGACCGGCGCAGTCGAAATCGACGGGACAGACCCCGAAATGCCGCTGACGATCTCCCCCGATCTGGTGGCACAGGTCGCGGACCTGTCCCGTCTGGCGGGTCTGGCCGGGCTCGATCTGGCCGGAGCCGGAGAGATCACGGCCTCGGGCGACTACGCACCTCTGGCGGGGACATTCGATCTGGCGCTCGGGGCCGAGACCCGGGGTCTGGCCATCGGGATCGCTCAGGCCGATGCCGTCCTTCAGGGCGAAAGCGCGCTGACCATCGCCGCCCGTCGCACCGTGGACGGCACCTTCGTGGACACCCTGCGTCTGTCGAACGACCAGATTCTGGCCGAAGGGTCGGTCCGCCTCTTGGCCGAAGATTCGGCCCCCCGACTTCAGGGCCAATCAAGCAGTGCGCGGCTTGAGGCGCGGCTGATGGACGGCACCGTCCTTGACCCCCGACTGAACGGCGAAGTGGCCGTCGCCGCCGATCTCACCCAGAACGAGGCGGGGGCCTGGCAGGGAACGCTCGATGCGGTCGCACCCGAGGGCGTGACCCTGTCGGCAAGCGGCCTCTTGACCGGCAACGCCCCTGCCGTCGACTTTTCCGCCTCCGTGCCCCGGATCGAGCCTTTCGCACCCGGTGTTCCCGGCAGCCTGGGCCTGACCGGACAGGCGGCGGCAAATGATGGCATCTGGTCCGTCGACGCGGTTCTGGCGGGGCCCTGGGACGTCATCGCTCAGGTGTCCGGCCCGGTCACCGGACCGTCGCCCGACATCGCCTTCGCCGCGCGCCTGCCCGACCTGACCGCGCCGGTCCCCGCCTTGGCCGACATGCCTGCGCTGGCGGGCCCCGTCGCGCTCGAAGGGAATCTGACGCAAGCCAGCGGGATCTGGCAACTCGACAGCCGGGTTTCCGCGCCGTCCGACATCACCCTGCGGGCGCGCGGTCCGATCACCGGCGACGATGCAAGGCTCGAATTCGCGGCGACGGTGCCGCAGGTGCAGGATTTCGTCCCGGCCGTCGAAGGACGGCTGGATCTGGACGGGGCACTGGCCAAGATGGGGGCCGATTGGGCCGTGGATCTGACGGCGCGCGGCCCCTATGACGCCCGGGTGACGGCGCAATCGGTGCTGACCCGCGCGCCGCTCGCCATCGGGTTCACCGCCGATCTGCCCCGCCTTGCCCCGCTGGCCCCCGTGCCCGGCGGCCTGTCGGTCAGCGGCGAGGCGCTACAGACCGAAACCGGCTGGCGCGTCGATGTGGACGGCACCGGTCCCTATGCCGCGACGCTGGATGCGACGGCTGTGCTGGCCGATGGCACACCTTCGGTCACGGTTGAAGGCCAGATCCCCGATTCCTCGGCCTTGGCGCCCCAATTGCGCGGGCCGCTCAACTACGACGCGCAGGCGACACAGGTCGACGGAGCCTGGCGCTTGGTGGCCAGCGTCGACGGAGCCCAGGGCCTTGCGGCCGAGGTCGAGGGGATCGCAACCGGTCCTGCCGCCGACCTGGACCTGCGGGTGAATGTCGCCAATGTCGCGCCTTTCGCGCCCGGCCTGAACGGGCCTCTGCGCGCCACGGGTCGGCTGTTCCAGCAGGGCGGCGGCTGGAACCTGGACGCGGACGCAAGTGGGCCCCTGGGGTCGACCCTGACGGCCTCGGGCGTTCTGACAGGTGCTGCCCCTTCGGCGCGCTTCTCGCTTGCGGTGCCTGATATCGGGCCGCTGGTGCCCGACATCTCGGGCCCGCTGCGCGTCGCGGGCACGGCGCGCCAGGCTGGAAGCGATTGGGACGTGGATATCGACGTCGACGGCCCTTCGGGAACCAATGCCGCCGTCGCGGGCCGTATCGCCGGGGGCGGGCAGCTTGACCTGTCGGTGACGGGGTCCGCGCCCCTGGGGCTGGCCAATGCCGCCCTCGCCCCGCAGCGGCTGGCCGGGGTGGCGCAATTCGATCTGACGGTGAACGGCCCGCCGGGACTGAACGCCGTTTCGGGCACGATTTCCACCTCGGGTGCGGCCCTCTCGATCCCCTCGGTCCGCAACGGTCTCGAGGACATCAACGCAACCGTTACCTTGTCGAACGGTCAGGCCCAGATCGCGCTTGGGGCGACGCCGCAGAGCGGCGGGCGGGTCGATGTGTCGGGGCCGGTAACGCTCTCGGCGCCGTTCAATGCCGATCTGTCGGCGGTGTTCGAGACGCGGGTAGAGGACCCGTCGCTCTACACAGCCGTGGTTCAGGGCGACATCCGGGTCAACGGACCGTTGACCGGTGGCGCATCCATCGGCGGGACGATCACCATCCCCGAAGCGGAAATCGCCGTTCCGTCTTCGGGACTGACGGCCGTGGGGGAATTGCCCGAGGTCACCCATCTGGGCGCGATCCGCCCGGTGCAGCGCACGCTGGCACGCGCGGGGCAAGGGCTTGAACCTGCACCGCGTGACGCCAACGGGCGCAACGGGCCGGTCTATGGCCTCGACATCACGATCAATGCGCCGGGCCGCATTTTCGTCCGGGGACGCGGTCTGGACGCGGAACTGGGTGGCACGCTCACCCTTCGGGGTACGACCGCGAACACCGTGACGGCGGGTGGCTTCGAGCTGGTGCGCGGACGCATCGACATCCTGCAACAGCGCTTCGATCTTGACGAGGGGACCATCGGTTTTGCCGGTGGTCTGGTGCCCAATATCCGGCTGGTCGCCGTGACCGAAACCGATACGATCACCGCTTCCATCGTGGTCGAAGGGCCCGCGGATGCGCTGGAGGTGAAATTCGAGAGCACGCCCGACGTGCCACAGGAAGAAATCGTCGCCCAGATCTTCTTTGGCCGCGACCTGAGCCAGCTTTCTCCCCTGCAGGCGCTGCAACTGGCCAATTCGGTGGCGACGCTGGCGGGTCGGGGCAATGGCGGCCTGCTGGAAAAGCTGCGCGGCAATGCGGGGCTGGACGATCTGGACGTAACCACCGATGACGAGGGCAACGTCGCGCTGCGGGCGGGCAAATACGTCTCGGACAACGTCTATACCGATGTGCAGATCGACCAGAACGGGGATGCCGCGATTTCACTCAACCTCGATGTGACGCCGAATCTGACGGTGCGCGGCTCGACCGGCGCGAATGGCGGCACGTCCCTCGGCGTCTTCTTCGAGAAGGACTATTGATGGAGGCGGGCGACGATCTTGTCTGCTGTCCCGTTTGCGATGCGCTGCACCGGGTCGGCGAGGTCGACGATGACACACGGGTGCGCTGCATCCGCTGCAACACGGTCATCGCGGTCGGGCGACCCGAGGCGATCCTGCGGATCGTCGTGCTGGCATCCACGGCCCTGATCCTGATGACGATCGTGGTGTTCTATCCCTTTCTGGAACTGCGCAACGGCATCTTCACCAGCAAGGCCTCGGTCTTCCAGACGGTAATGAGCTTCAGCGAGGGCGTCATGGCGCCCCTGTCCATCGCGGTGGCGTTCTTCGTCATCGTCCTGCCGGTCGCGCGGCTGATGGCTCTTCTCTGGGCGCTGTTCCCTCTATCTATCGGGGCAAAACCGCTCCGGGGCGCGCGGACGATGCTCCGTTGGGCCGAGATCCTGAAGCCCTGGGCCATGGCCGAAATCTTCATGGTCGGCGTGGCCGTCGCCCTGATAAAGCTGGCGGACCTCGCCACCCTGAGCATGGGGCCGGCTTTCTGGTCATTCGCGGCCATCGTCTTCATAACGGCCCTCAAAGACACACAGATGAGTAAACATTCGATATGGACGGCACTGGACACGGCGCAGAGAACCTGAAGGCGCTGACGGCGCTGGATGCGGGGCTTGTCGGCTGCCGCCATTGCACCCGTGTGGCCCCGCTCGGGGCAACCATCTGCACGCGCTGCGGTGGCGCCCTCGAAAGCCGGGATCGCACGTCGATGCAACGGGTCTGGGCCTGGTGGCTGGTGGGTCTGCTGTTCTTCATCCCGGCCAATCTCTATCCGATGCTGATCACCCAGACCGTGGGGCGCGCCAGCGAGGCGACGATCGTCGGCGGCGTGATCGAGCTGGCGCAGCACGGGGCCTACGGTGTCGCCGGGATCGTCTTCTTTGCCTCGATCATCATCCCGGTCGGCAAGTTCATCGCCATCGGTTATCTGGCCCTGATCGTGCGCAAACCGCATGGACACAAACCCAAGAGCCTTCTGCATCTGTTCGAAGTCGTCGAATGGATCGGACGCTGGTCCATGATCGACGTCTTCGTGGTTGCCATCCTTGTGGCACTCGTGCAGTTCAACTTGCTGGCGACAATTAACCCGGGCATAGCCGCCGTCTGCTTTGCCCTTTCCGTCGTCTTTACAATGCTGTCCGCGCTGTCCTTCGACAGCCGACGCATCTGGGACCAGATCGAGACCATTGCCGATGAATGATACTCCCGAAATTCCCGCCGCCCCCAAGGTGGAGAAACGCGCCAGCCGTCGCGGGATGATCTCGGCCGTCTGGCTTGTTCCGATCATCGCGATCCTGGTGGCGCTGGCCATCGGGTATCAGTCGTGGTCGCAGCGCGGCGTCCTGATCACGGTCTCCTTTCCGGACGCTTCGGGTGTGACCGCAGGCGCGACGACCCTGCGCTACCGCGAAGTCGTGGTCGGCGTGGTGGAAGAGGTGGGCTTCACCTCCGACCTGCGCCGCGTCAACGCCTTCATCCGTGTCAACAAGGACATCGCACCCTTCCTCGACGAGGACGCCAGCTTCTGGGTGGTCCAGCCCGAGGTGAGCGCGCGCGGCGTCCAGGGCCTCAACACCATTCTGTCGGGCACCTATATCGAAGGGACCTGGGACAACCGCATTGGCCAGGCGGTCACCGAATTCCTCGGCGACGAACGCGCGCCCATTGTGCCGCCGGGCGTCCGGGGGACAGCCATCGTGCTGCGCGCCCGCGACAGCAGCCGCTTGGGGCCGGGCGCGCCGATCCTCTATCGCGGGATCGAAGTGGGCCAGGTGGCCGAGCCGCGGCTGTCGCCCGACGGCACCGAAGTGCGCGTCGATGCCTTCGTCCTCTACCCCTACGATCGCAGGCTTTCAACGGCGACCCGGTTCTGGGACGCCTCGGGCGTGTCAGCCACCCTTGGGGCGGGCGGGGTCGAGTTGCGGATCGGCTCCATCGCGTCGATCCTCGAAGGTGGTGTGAACTTCGACACCCTGATCTCGGGCGGCGACCCGATCAGAACGGGTCACGTCTATTCCATCTTCGATGATGAGGATTCAGCCCGCGCCTCGACCTTCGACTCGCAGTCGCTGCGGTCTGTCCGCGTCTCGGCCCTGTTCCCGGCTGCGGCATCGGGCCTGACCGAAGGATCGCCCATTCGCTATCGCGGCGTCCGTGTCGGCGTCGTGTCCGACATTACCGGCTTCATCCGTCCCGACGACCCGTCGGGTCAGGTGCAGCTTCTGGCCGTCATGTCATTGCAGCCCGTCAAGATGGGGCTGGAGACGATGACGAACGATCTGCAAGGCATCGACTTCATCGGAAATCTGGTGCGTCAAGGGATGCGGGCCAAGCTGGTCTCGACCTCCATCCTGGGCGGGGATCTGGCCATTGACCTGATCAACGATCCCGAGGCGCTTCCCGATGTCGGGCTGGAGATCGGCGTTGCCGCCACACCCCTTGTCCCGACACTGGACGCGGACATCCAGGGCCTGACGGCCAGCGCGGAATCGGTGCTGGAGCGGATCAACGAACTGCCCATCGAGGAACTTCTGGCCTCGGCGACGACGCTTCTGGACAACGTGAACCGCATCGCGGGCGACGCGGACACACGCGCCATACCATCCGAGGCGCTGGCCCTGCTGACGGACGCGCGCGGATTGGTGCGCGACGGTCGCGGCATCATCTCGTCTCCGCAGGTGGCCAGCGTGCTGGCCGACGTCCAGACCATCGCGGCGGACGTGCGCGAGGTGACGGCGGCGCTCAACGATCTGGCGTTGCCCACGATCCTGTCCGAAACCCTGACCGCGACTGCTGAGGCGGCCCGGAACGTGGCGGCTGGCACTGTCGCTCTGGATGAACTCACGGCCAGTGTGCAGACCCTCGTGGCCGATGCGGACGCTCTGATCACCTCGCAGGAGGTGCAGGCCCTGCCCGGCGCGGCACTCGGCCTTCTGGAGGATGGGCGCGGCCTGCTCAACTCCGACGAGGTCGAGACGATCCTGACCGAACTTGCCGTGGTCAGTGCCGATATCCGCGTCATCACGCAGCAACTGGCGCAGCAGGAGGCCGCGGCCCGCCTGACCGCCGCCCTCGATGCCGCCGCCGAAGCGGCGACCAGCGTCGCGCGCGGAACCGCCAACCTGCCCGAACTGTCCCAATCGGCCGAGCGCGTGCTGGCCGAGGCAGAGGCCTTGGGTCAGAACCTCAACACTCTGACCGAAAAGGCAAACCAGCTGGCCCTGGACGAGCTGGTCAATGCGACGACCGACCTGATGACGACCGCCGACGCCTTCCTGTCGTCGGACGAGGCGGACGACGTGCCGATCGTTCTGGCGGCGACGCTCGAAGAGCTGCGCCTGACCATCGAGACGATCCGGACGGGTGGCACGCTCGACAACCTGAACACGACGCTGCGGTCCGCCGCCGGTGCCGCCGACAGCATCCGCGTCGCATCGGGCGATCTGCCCGCCTTGGTGAACCGGTTGCAGACACTCACGACACAGGCGGGCACTTTGCTTGGCACCTATTCCGACGGCAGCCGGGTCAATACGGAGCTCTTTGCCGCCCTTCGCGCCGCCACGCGCGCCGCCGAGGACGTCAGCTCGCTTGCCCGGACGATCGAACGCAATCCCAATTCCTTGCTGCTAGGACGGTGATCCCATGACCCTGACCTTTTCCCGTCTGCTCCTGCCGCTGGCCCTGACCCTGTCGGCCTGTGGCCAGACGCAGTATTTCGCGCCGCCACCCGTGACGACCGATCTGCGCGTGAACGTGCGGGCCGCGACCGTGCAGGTAAACGAGGTTTCGATCCCGGAATACGCGGTCAATCAGGAGATTCCGATCCAGCAGGCCGACGGCAGCCTGACGACAGACACTGACCGTCTGTGGGCCGATCTGCCCGACCGCGCCATGCAGGCCGCGCTGGCCCGGCACCTCAATACGATCACCGACGCCCGCGTCGCCGCCGAACCCTGGCCCCTGTCCGGGTTCCCCGAGGTCGAACTGTCGATCTTCGTCGAGGACATGATCGTGCGGGCGAATGGCACGCTCAGCCTGACGGGCACCTATGCCATCAAGTCCGAGACCGGGCGCGACCGCATCCAGACCTTCGATCTGGCCGCGCCGGTGGTCGATCTGGCCAGCTATCCCGCCATCTTGGCCGCCCATGAAGCGGCTTGGTTGCAACTTGCCGAAGCCGTCGCGCGGGACCTTTAGGGCAACCTGCCCGTATCAGCATCAAAACGGCAGGTCGTTGGACGACAGGTCGTCGTCTTGACGGCATTCCCGGACCCGGATGCGATGCTGGCAAGACTGACCACGGCGGGACGTCTCACCGGGGTGACGCAACGACGGTTTTGCGTTCTTCCCCCCAATGGTTGGCCCGCGCCACCCGAAGGCCGCAGACCCCTGTCTGTGTTTTGTCCATTTTGTAGGCAGACCTTGGCAGGAGGCAGCAAAGCAAACGGTTCTCGGCAGGATCGCGCCGCCCTCCAAGGCCGGTCGGAACTCGAATCGGCCCCATCGGTTCTATTGTTGAAGCGTTGGTCATCGTTAGGAGAGTCACCGTGCAAAATCTTGAAACTGTCGTTTTTCCCGTTGCAGGCCTTGGCACCCGGATGCTGCCGGCCACAAAGGTCACGCCCAAGGAGCTTTTGCCGGTCTATGATACGCCGCTTCTGCAATTCGCGGTGGAAGAAGCGTTGGACGCCGGGGCACGCCACCTGATTTTCGTGATCCATCCCGACAAGACCGCCATCGAGAGCTACATCCGCCCTGCTCCGGCGCTCGAGAAGACGCTGGTCGCATCCGGCAAGGAGGATCTTCTGCAAGCCGTTCGGCGCTGCACCACCCCGTCGGACGTCAAGGTGACCTTCGTCATGCAGCACGAACCGAAGGGGTTGGGCCATGCGGTCCATTGCGCCCTGCCAGAGGGTGCAACAGGCCCGGTCGGCATCATCTTGCCGGACGATCTGATCCTCGGAGCGCCTTGCCTGACTGAGATGACGAACGCCTTCGATCCCGAAACGATGACCAGTCTTGTCGCGGCGCAGCAGGTGCCTCGCCAGAAGGTGTCGTCTTATGGTATCTTTGACTGCGATGACGACGGGTCGCAGACGACTGCGGCGCGCGGGTTCGTTGAAAAGCCCGCGCAGGACGACGCCCCCTCAACGCTTGCCGCTGTTGGGCGTTATATTCTGATGCCCGGGGTGTTCGACGTCCTGGGCACGACCGGTCAAGGGGCCGGGGGGGAAATCCAACTTACGGACGCAATCGCCGACAGCGGCGGCGTTCATGCTTTCCGGTTCACCGGGCAGCGTTTCGACTGTGGCTCTGTCGATGGAATGGTGGACGCGACATTGGCGGTTCAAGCCATGCGCAAGCGCGCGCATTTGTCCTTCGCCGCCGAATGAGGAGACCTTTATGCACTTCTACGAGATGAACGGATTCATGGGATCGCAGACTGACAACGTTGCCCTGTGTGGCCAGAAAGATATGCCCGAGGCCGACGGCGCTTGCTTGTTTCTCGATTTTGACGGCACACTTGTCGACATCGTCTCGACGCCGGATGCTGTCGAAGTCCGCGACGACGTTCACGACTTGCTCGACCGCGCGATGACCCGCCTTAATGGTCGGGTCGCCATCGTGTCGGGTCGGTCCGTAGAGGCGCTGGAGGGGTTCCTGCCCCGCTTCAAGGGCCCCATCGTGGGCACCCATGGTGCGGAAATCCGGCACGCCGACGGTCGGCTGACCCGCATCTCGGCCGACGCCGAAAAGGTGGCGGCGCTCACCAGAATTGTCGTCGATTTCGGAAAGCTGCGCCCGGAATTCCTGGTCGAGACCAAGCCGACCGGCGTCGTTCTCCATTTCCGGAACGCGCCCGAACATGCCGCGCTCGCCATGAAACTGATGGAGGCCGTGGCCCATGCAGCAGATGGGTTCACGTTGCAGCCCGCCCTTATGGCCTACGAGATCAAGATCGAGAATACCGGCAAGGACAAGGCCATGCAAAAGATCATGGCGACAAAGACCTTTTCCGGTACCGTTCCCGTCTATGCCGGGGACGACCTGACCGACGAGCCGGCACTGGAACTCGCGGAGGCAGAGGGCGGTCTCGGCATCAAGATCGGCAAGGCCGAGACTCTGGCTAGCCACCGTCTGGCCGACCCGTCCGAATTGCGCGCCTGCGTGGAGCGGTGGCTTGCCTGACGGCGCCGAACCCATGTCTGACGGCCGCCTGATCGTCGTCTCGAACCGCCTGCCCAAGGGCGATGTTCCATCGGGCGGGTTGGTGTTTGCGGTGCACGAAATGCTCAGCCAGACCGGCGGGCTCTGGATTGGGGCCGCCGACCCGACCAAGACCGCCGAAGACGGGCTGACCCAGATTGGCAAGGGGGTATACGACCGCGCCACCTTTGCCCTGAGCGAAGATGAACATCGGCACTACTACCTCGGCTACTCCAATTCGATGCTCTGGCCGTTGTTTCATCACCGGGCAGACCTGCTGTCGTTCGATCAGGACGACTTCGACGGCTATGCCCGCGTGAATGCCCGTGTCGCACGCGCCATCGCCGAGGTTGCCGCGCCCGGCGACACGATATGGATTCAGGACTACCATTTCCTGATGGTTGCGAAATACTTGCGCGAGCTTGGCGTGCGCAACCGCATCGGGCTGTTCCTTCACATCCCCTGCCCCAATGTCAGCGATCTGATGGCCCTGCCGCAGGGGGCGGACCTTCCCGGTTGGCTGGCCGCGCATGACTTGGTCGGGCTTCAGACGCAGCGCGATGTATCGGCCGTCTCGGACCTGCTGCGTCTCGATCGCGCGATCGAACGCCTTCCCAATGGGGGCTGGATCCGCAAGGGCCATCGCTTTGCTGTCCTGAGCTTTCCCATCGGGATCGACGCCCAGGGGTTCGCCGATACCGCGGCCAGTGCGCCCGAATTGCCGCTTCGCATGCCACGCGATGCGCCGCTCATTCTCGGGGTGGACCGTCTGGATTACTCCAAGGGTCTGGTTCAGCGTTTCGACGGGTTCGATACCTATCTGGCCAGGCGGGACGCAGGCGGGCCCCGACCCACTTTCCTGCAGATCGCCCCCGGGAGCCGCGAAGACGTGGCCGCCTATCAGGAAATCCGCGACCAGTTGGAACGCCGCGCCGGGGCGATCAACGGTGCGCACGCCGATCTGGACTGGACGCCCCTGCGCTACGTCCGGCGCAATATCGACCGCGCCATTCTGGCGGGGCTTTATCGGCGGGCCGATGTGGCGCTGGTCACACCGCTTGCCGACGGAATGAACCTTGTGGCCAAGGAATTCGTGGCCGCGCAGGACGATGAAGACCCCGGCGTTCTGATCCTGTCGCATTTTGCCGGCGCCGCCGAGCAATTGCGGGCGGCTCTGCTCGTAAATCCCTTCGACACCAGCGCCTTGGCCGAGGCGATTGACCGCGCGATCCATATGCCGCTGGCCGAACGGCTTGAACGCCATGCCGCCCTTCGGCCGATGGTTTTCGATCAGGACATCACCTGGTGGCGCGACAATTTCCTGCGACACCTTCGCGGACACGCCGGATTTGACCGCGCCATGGCCCGCTTCTCTGCACCCTAGACGCTTCGCACACTGAATGCAGGGCTTCGTTCGAGTGCGGACGGCGGTCTTTCGTCGTCTATTTGGCCGGTGTCATGCCTGTTCGGACCGGCTCACTCAGAGCCGTAAAGATTTCAGACCAAAATTTTTTACCTCATGTAAAATTTTTGATCGACACCCCGACCACTTCCGGTAGGGTGGTTCCCAATTGAGATGGAGAACCCCAAAGATGTCGAAACCCCGGATCAACACGATGGAAGAACTGTCGGTCGCCATAGGTGTTTCTCGGCCCACGCTGTCGCGATTTTTTCAGGATCCGAGCCGGGTCAAGAAGAACACCGCGGCCAGGATCGAGGCCGGACTGGCCCGTGTCGAATACGTCCCGAACTTCTTCGCGACCCGGATGAACCGCAAGTCGACAGGCCTGATCGGCGTCATCATTCCCTATCTGAACGACCTGTTTTTCACCAAGCTGCTCCAGGCCGTCGAAGTCGCCGCAATGCAGGCCGGGATGACGGTGATAACCCAATGCTCCCACTCGGACCCCGCCATCGAAGCCCGCGCAGCCGAGACCTTCATGTCGATGAGCGTGGACGGCGCCATCGTGGCCCCCTTGGGCGATCACAGCGACCAGGCCGTCCACCTGCGATTGAAATCACGGATGCCCTTCGTCTTGATGGATTCTCGACCGAAAACGATGCCGAACGTTGATTTTGTTGGAACAAATCACCATCAGAGCACCGGGCTCATCACCGAATACCTGTGCCGTATGGGCGAGCCGCCGGTGTTTCTGGCCATGCCCCGGGTCAATTTCAACGCGCGCGAGAGGGAGGCCGCCTATATCGCGCGGATGCGGGAACTGGGCTTCGAGCCCGAGGTGATCGGGACCGAACTGCTGCACGAAGACTGGCATTTCGAGGAGCATGGAGAGGCGGTCCTCGACATCGAATTCGGGGGCGGACGACTGACGGATCGGTCGATTCTCTGCGCCAATGACAGGGTCGCCATCGGTGCGATCCGCGCCGCGGCGCGGCACGGCCTGACGCCCGGACGTTTCGGAAAGGGGGGCCTGCGCATCGCGGGCCATGACGATTACCCGCTCTGTCCCTACCTCAATCCGGCCCTCACCACGGTCGCGCAGAACACCGATGCGATTGGGAAGAAAGCAGTCTCTCGCCTGCTTGACCTGATCCGTGGCGATGGCCGGGACGACACCCCCGAGATCACCCTGTTCGACGGCAATCTCAAATTGCGTGAATCCGCATAGCGCTGAAATGTGCCGCATCGCAGCAATTCGGTGATCAAGAAAGTGGCTTGACTCGAACCTTCCCGAGCGTCAACATTTACATGTGTAAAAAGGGAGGACAGACATGTCTATCAAGAGAACACTGCTGACCAGTGTCGTGGGCCTTGCGCTCGCCACCGGCATTGCGTCCGCTGACGGTCACGCGACGACCATCACGATCGCCACCGTCAACAACGGCGACATGGTCCGCATGCAAGGCCTGACCGACGCCTTCAACGAAGCGCATCCCGACATCACGCTCGAATGGGTCGTGCTGGAAGAGAACGTGCTGCGTCAGAACCTGACCACCGACATCTCGACCGGGGGTGGCGCCTATGACGTCATGACCATCGGCACCTACGAAGTTCCGATCTGGGGCAAGAACGGTTGGCTCGTCTCGCTCAGCGACGGCATGGCAGACGACTGGAACGCAGACGACCTGCTGCCCGCCATCGCCGGTGGTCTGACCGTCGACGGTGAGCTCTATGCCGCGCCCTTCTATGGCGAGTCGTCGATGGTGATGTACCGGACCGACCTCATGGAAGCCGCCGGTCTCGAGATGCCCGACGCGCCGACCTGGGACTTCATCCGCGAAGCCGCTGCCGCGATGACCGACCGCGACAACGACATCAACGGCATCTGCGCCCGCGGCAAGGCCGGCTGGGGCGAGAACATGGCCTTCCTGACCGCCATGTCGAACTCCTTCGGCGCGCGCTGGTTCGACGAAGACTGGAACGCCCAGTTCGACAGCCCCGAGTGGGCCGCGACCATCGACTTCTACCTCGGCATGATGAACGAATCCGGTCCCGCCGGTGCCGCCAACAACGGCTTCAACGAGAACCTGACCCTGTTCCAGCAAGGCAAGTGCGGCATGTGGATCGACGCCACTGTCGCTGCGTCTTTCGTGACCGGCGCGGATTCCACCGTGGCCGACAAGGTCGGTTTCGCGCTGGCTCCCGACAACGGCCTGGGCAAGCGCGGCAACTGGCTTTGGGCATGGTCGCTGGCCATCCCGACCTCGTCGCAAAAGCAGGACGCCGCCAAGACGTTCATCAGCTGGGCCACCGGTCCGGGCTATACCGAGCTGGTCGCCGCCAACGAAGGTTGGGCCAACGTGCCCCCGGGCACGCGCACGTCGCTCTATGAGAACCAGGCTTATCTGGATGCGGCGCCCTTCGCGCAAATGACCCTCGACAGCATCTTGTCGGCGGACCCGACCAATCCGACCGTTCAGCCGGTGCCCTATACCGGCATCCAGTTCGTCGCCATCCCCGAATTCGCCGGGATCGCCACGCAGACCGGTCAGCAGTTCTCGGACGCCCTGGCGGGCAACCAGACTGCCGCCGAGGCGCTGGCCAATTCGCAGGCGCTGACCACGGAAGAAATGGAAGCGGCGGGCTACTAAGCCGCTCTCTCCCGTCAGGCGGCCTTTCGGGGTCGCCTGACACCCCCGACATCGCAACTTCGGACTTTCCGCGAGCGTCCCCTGAGGCTCCCGCAAGATCCGAGCCCCGTGTGCCCTCCTTCACGTCAGGAAAACTGCCATGGCGACCGCGCATTCGAAATCCGCCGCCCGTCTGATGATCGCACCGGCCGTCTTTGTTCTTCTGGTCTGGATGCTGATCCCGCTGTGCATGACGCTCTATTTCTCCTTCGCCGACTATCGCCCCATGCGCGGCGTGTTCGAGACCTGGATCGGGTTCGAGAATTTCATCCGGTTCCTGACATCGTCGTCGTTCCTCAGCTCGCTGGTGACAACGCTTCAGATGGTGGGCGGCATCCTCGTCATCACCATCGCGGGCGGGGTGCTCATGGCGCTCCTGCTCGATCAGCCGATGTTCGGCCAGGGCATCGTGCGGATCCTGGTGATCGCGCCCTTCTTCGTGATGCCTACGGTTTCGGCGCTGGTCTGGAAGAACATGTTCTTCAACGTGGACAATGGTTTGTTCTCCTACCTGTTCCAGGGTCTGGGGTTTCCGCCCTATGACTTCCTCAGCCAGTCGCCGCTTCTGTCGATCATCGTCATCGTGGCATGGCAGTGGCTGCCGTTCGCGACGCTGATCCTGCTGACGGCCGTTCAATCGCTGGACAGTGAGCAACTGGAAGCGGCCGAGATGGACGGCGCCCCGGCCCTCGCGCGCTTTCGCTTCATCATCCTGCCGCACCTGAGCCGGGCGATCACGGTGGTGATCCTGATCCAGACCATCTTCCTGCTGTCGATCTTCGCGGAAATCTTCGTGACGACCAACGGCGCCTTCGGCACCCGCACCCTGACCTATCTCGTCTATCAGCGCGTGCTCGAAAGCCAGAACATCGGACTTGGGTCGGCGGGCGGGATCGTCGCCGTCATCCTGGCCAACGTCATCGCGATCTTCCTGATGCGGATCGTCGGCAAGAACCTCGACAACTGAGGGGGAGGAGAGACAATGGCTCGTGCCATCACAACCCAGAAAAAGGTCATGTGGACCACCCTCGCCTGGTGTTTCGGCCTTTTGATGTTCTTCCCGATCCTCTGGACGTTCCTGACCTCGTTCAAGACCGAGGCCACGGCCATCGCCGATCCGCCGGTCTGGTTCCTGTTCGATTGGACCACCCAGAATTATGCCGACGTGCAGGATCGGTCGAACTATCCCAAGGCCCTGATGAACTCGATCATCATCGCCGTGGGATCGACATTCCTGGGCATCCTGATCGCCGTCCCCGCCGCCTGGGCCATGGCCTTCGTGCCCGGCAAGCGCACCAAGGATGTTCTGCTGTGGATGCTCTCGACCAAGATGCTGCCTGCGGTCGGCGTGCTCTATCCCATCGTTCTTCTGGCCAAATGGCTTGGCGTGATGGACAGCCGCATCCTGTTGGTCGTGGTCCTGATGCTGATCAACCTGCCGATCATCGTCTGGATGCTCTATACCTATTTCCGCGAAATCCCCGGCGAAATCCTTGAAGCGGCGCGGATGGACGGGGCGGGCCTGCGGTCGGAGATCCTCTATGTGCTGACACCCATGGCGGTGCCGGGCATTGCCTCCACGATCCTGCTCAACATCATACTGGCCTGGAACGAGGCCTTCTGGACGATCCTGCTGACGACCGTTGACGCGGCACCGCTCACCAAGTTCATCGCCAGCTTCTCGGCCCCCGAGGGTCTGTTCTACGCCAAGCTTTCCGCGGCCTCCATGCTGGCCATCGCACCGATCCTGATCATGGGTTGGTTCTCTCAGAAACAGCTCGTCCGGGGCCTCACATTCGGAGCGGTCAAATAATGGGTCAGATCAACCTCAACCAGGTCACCAAGAGCTTTGGCGACGTCCAGGTCATCCCTCCCCTCGACCTTCAGATCAACGAAGGCGAATTCGTGGTCTTCGTCGGCCCCTCCGGCTGCGGCAAGTCCACGCTGCTGCGCCTGATCGCGGGGTTGGAGGATACGACCTCGGGCCACATCAACATCGACGGCAAGGACGCCACGACCCTGCCGCCATCCAAGCGCGGGCTGGCCATGGTGTTCCAGTCCTACGCCCTCTATCCGCATATGTCCGTGCGCAAGAACATCGCCTTTCCGATGCGCATGGCCGGTCTGGACGAGGCGACGCAGAAGGCCAAGATCGAGGCGGCGGCCAAGGCGTTGAACCTGACGGATTACCTGGATCGCAAACCGGGCCAATTGTCGGGCGGTCAGCGTCAGCGCGTCGCCATCGGCCGTGCCATCGTGCGCGAACCCGCCGCGTTCCTTTTTGACGAACCCCTGTCGAACCTCGACGCCGCGCTGCGCGTCGGGATGCGCCTCGAGATCATGGAGCTGCACAAGAAGCTCGAAACCACGATGATCTACGTCACCCACGACCAGGTCGAGGCGATGACCATGGCCGACAAGATCGTCGTGCTGCAGGCCGGTGTCATCGAACAGGTCGGCAGTCCTCTGGAGCTTTACCACGCGCCGCGCAACAAGTTCGTCGCGGGTTTCATCGGCAGCCCCAGGATGAATCTGATCGAAGGGCCCGAGGCACAGAAGCACGGCGCCGCGACCATCGGCATCCGCCCCGAACATCTGGGCGTCTCCAAGACCGCGGGGCTGTGGCAGGGCAAGGTCGGGGTGGCCGAACACCTTGGTTCCGACACGTTCATCCACGTCCACCAGACCGGCCTGGCCGACATGATGACCGTGCGCATCACCGGCGACATCGAAGCCCGCCACGGCGATACCATCTATTTGACGCCGGACATGGACCAGTTGCACAGGTTCGACGCAGCGGGCCTGAGGATCGAATGAAACGACTGGACGGAAAATCGGCGCTGGTCACCGGATCGGCGCGCGGGATCGGGCGTGGCTTTGCCGAGGCCTATATCGCCGAGGGCGCGACGGTCGCCATCGCCGACGTGAACATCGCCGCCGCCCGGGCAACCGCGCGTGAATTGGGCGATGCGGCCTACGCGATGCAGATGGACGTCACCGATCAGGGCAGCATCGACGCCGCCATCGCCGCCGTGGTGGATCATGCGGGCAAACTCGACATCCTGATCAACAACGCGGCCCTTTTCGATGCCGCCGAGACCGTCGACATCACGCGGGCCAGCTTTGACAGGCTCTATGCCGTCAACGTCGCGGGCACCCTGTTCACCATGCAGGCCGCCGCCCGCCAGATGATCGCCCAAGGGCACGGCGGCAAGATCATCAACATGGCCAGCCAGGCCGGCAGACGGGGTGAGCCGCTGGTGCTCGTCTATTGCTCGACCAAGGCGGCGGTCATCTCGATGACGCAATCGGCGGGCCTGAACCTCATCAAGCACGGCATCAACGTCAACGCCATCGCCCCCGGCGTGGTCGACGGCGACCATTGGGACCATGTGGATTCGATGTTCGCCAAACTCGAAGGCAAGGCCCCCGGTCAGAAGAAGGCCGAGGTCGCCGCAGGCGTGCCCGCCGGGCGTTTTGCCGTGCCCGCCGATCTGACCGGAATGGCGGTCTTTCTTGCCTCCCCCGACTCCGACTATGTCGTCTCGCAGACGTATAATGTCGACGGCGGGCAATGGATGAGCTGATGAAACTGACCCTCGCTGCCCTCCACGATCTGCCTGCCGCGGTGGACCGCCCGACCTATTTCCGTGACCAGCTTTCCGCCGGGATCGTGCATGTGGGCCTCGGCAATTTTCACCGAGCGCATATGGCGCTCTATCTGCATGACCTGTTCCAGAAGGGGCGTGACCTCGATTGGGCGATTGTCGGCGCAGGTGTCCGTCCCGCCGACAGCGTGGTCCGCGCCGATCTGGCGGCGCAGGATTGGCTGACCACCGTCTGTGAACTCGATCCGGCGGGTGACCGTGCGGTGGTGACGGGCCCGATGATCGACTTCCTGCCGGTCGAAGAGGGCAATGGCCCGCTGATACGGCGCATGACCGACCCGGCCATCCGCATCGTGTCGCTCACCGTGACCGAAGGAGGGTACTATGTCGACTCCTCGGGGGCCTTCGACGTGGATCACGACGATATCCGTCACGATGCCGCCAATCCCGACACCCCGCGCACAGTCTTTGGCGCGATCATCGCGGCCTTGCGGGCGCGGAAGGCGGCGGGCATCACCCCCTTCACCGTGATGTCCTGCGACAACCTTCCCGAGAACGGCCACGTCGCCCGCGCCACGGTCACCGGCCTCGCCCGCCTGATCGACGCGGACACCGCCAATTGGATCGACAAGGCGGTGGCCTTCCCCTGTGCCATGGTCGATCGGATCACACCCGCAACATCCGACCGCGAGCGCGAGATGATCGCCCGGACCTACGGGATCGAGGATCGTCGCCCCATCACCTGCGAAAGTTTCCGCCAGTGGGTTCTGGAAGACAGCTTCAGCGCCGGGCGTCCCGCTTTTGAAGACGTAGGTGTTACCATCACCCCCGACGTCTCGCCCTACGAGTTGATGAAAATCCGCATCCTGAACGGCGGACATGCCGCGATGGCCTATCCTGCGGCCCTGCTCGACATCCATTTCGTGCATGACGCCGCCGTCGAACCCCTCGTCCGCGGGTTTCTCGACAAGCTGGAGCGGGAGGAGATCATTCCGACCGTCCCCCCCGTGCCCGATACCGACCTTGCGACCTACTATGCGCGGATCGGTGAGCGGCTGGAAAATCCGGGCGTGGCCGACACGATCCCCCGTCTGTGTCAGGACGGCTCCAACCGCCAGCCCAAGTTCATCCTGCCCACCACGCGCGACAGGCTCGCCGACGGCGGTGGCATCGAGGGCCTGTCGCTGGTCTCCGCCCTCTGGTGCCACTACCTTTGCGGCCTCAGCGAGGGCGGCCGGACCATCGCGATCGACGACCCCTCGGCTGACCGTCTTCGGGCAGCGGCCATTGCGGCCAGAACGGACCCGCGCGCTTTCCTTGATCTCGATTTCGTCTTCGGCGATCTGGCCCAGAACGCCGTCTTCGCCGACAGCTTCGCCCGACACCTCCGCGCCCTGCAACAGGACGGCACGGCAAAGGTCCTGCGGGGCTATATCGACGGCGCTTGAACGAATTCCCGCATGATGCCTGATGTTGCCCGATCAACGGAACGGAAACTCCCGGCGACACAATCGAGACAATTCAAGGATCAAGGTCCATGAACGCCATTTGGCCGTCTCATGGGATCAAGCCGACATCTGCCTGCTTTTACTGGTGCCGCTGAAGGGACTCGAACCCTTTCCCCTGTAGGCCCCCAGCCGATCCCGTAACGCCATATTTTATTGGAATTCTTGCGTCTCAATGTATCTAGGTATATCTCACCATCGCAGCCCCATTGGGGGATAGATTGGGGGATAAAATGAGGAGGCATTTGCTGACGGCGACGCGGATCAAGGCGTTGGAAATCGGGAAGGCTGAGGATGGCGCTGGCCTCCGCATCGTGAAGGGAAATCGAGCGTCCGGGCAATGGGTATGGCGATACACCGATCCCACGGGGCGACGGCGCGAGATGGGCCTAGGGTCCTGGCCGACCGTCTCGCTCGCAGCTGCACGAGACGCCCGTGATGGTTGGGCGGCGGTCCGGGCCGACGGGCGCGATCCAATTGCGGAGCGTCGGGTCGAGCAGCGCAAGGCTCGACAAACAGGTCGAACATTGGCTGAGGTCATGCAGGCTGCGTTCGACGCGCGGAAAGCCACCCTCCGAGACGAGGGCGAGGCAGGCCGATGGCTCTCTCCGCTCCAGGTGCATGTCATCCCAGCCCTCGGCACTCGAGACATTGAGGGGCTGACCCAGGCCGACTTCGAGAGCGTTCTGCGCCCGATCTGGCACGATAAGGCAGCTGTGGCCAAGAAGGCCTATGGACGCCTGAGGATCGTGCTGCGTCATGGCGCTGCGCAGGGATACGAGGTGGACGCGAACGGCCTCCTGAACGCGCGTCATGTCCTCGGTACGCAGGAGACCACCGAGCAGAACATCCCGGCGATGGACTGGCGGCATGTGCCGAAGTTCTACGCGACACTCGGTGACGGGGCGACCGGGCATCTTGCGCTGCGGTTCCTCATGCTCACGAACGCCCGATCGCGGACCGTCCGCTTCGCTCGACTGGATCAGATCGAGGACGGTGTCTGGACGATTCCCGGCGAGGGGGATGGTGCCCGGATGAAGGGCCTCAAGAAGCGGGTCGCGGACTTTCGTCTGCCTTTGTCGCTAGAAGCCCAGAAGGTCATCACCTTGGCTCGGCAGACCGCACGGGACGGATGGCTGTTTCCCGGAACGACCCGGAGCAAGTCGCCGGTGATCAGTGATGCGACCATGACGAAGGTGTTGAAGGATCAGGATCTCGAGGCCCGACCGCACGGCTTTCGCAGTTCTTTCCGGACCTGGGCAGAAGACACCAATGCGGCCGACGATACGCTGGCGGAGATGTGCATGGCACATGCGACCGGCTCGAAGGTCAGCCGGGCGTATCGGCGGTCCGATCGGCTCGAAGCGCGGCGCGAGGTTATGGAGGCATGGTCGAACTGGGTGACTTCGGATCGCCGGGGTCAAAAATAGACCGCCAGGCGTCGATACTTGTGGATTACGGCGAACGCAGGCGGCGGAACGTCGTACATTCACCGCATGCAATCACAATGCGCGCCGGACATGAGGGAAGGGCGACCCAATACAAACCCGCCCGAACGCGAAGGGGCGAAGACAGGAAGCAGACAAATGGAAAGCAGACAAATTGCCCCCCGCTTTGTTCGCATCGCAGATGCGACGCAGATGTACTCTCTATCCCGCGCAACTTTCGACCGCGCCCTCGCCGGAGGTGACCTGACGCGATACAAGCGCGGCTCGGCTGTTTTGCTGGAAGTCGCGGAGTTGGATGCTTGGATCAGAGGCGAGCGGGAGACCCATCTAGAATGATCGCGGCACGAGATCACAGCTTCATCGCTATGGCGACGTCACTATATAAGTCTCAATGATTGTCGATGCGTCAGTTTCTTAATGAAAGCACGGACACCGCAACAGACAGCCCAGCGGGTGCAGCGGTCCCGATGCCGAGGCCTCTTCGGGTGCCACTGGGTGAGACGATGTTGACCATGAAGGTGTGCCCCGAGGCCGGCGAGACCCATTGCTCGGGCAGGTCATTCTCGGACATCCCAATAAGATCCAAGACGTCGCTCGGAGCAACCTCCGGCGAGATGCCAGTTCTCCCCGAATGGACGGTTGCGACCTTGCGCAGGTCGATGTCGACGCCCACCAGCCCTGTCACACGAATAAAGTCGTCAACGCGAACCAGCCGTCGCCCTTCACGTCTCCAGGTTCGGTATGCCGCAAGCTCGGCCGTACCACCACCAAGCCTCTCGATCAGCCGGTCGATCAGACCTGGGGCGGCGCTATTAAGATCGATCAAACCACCCACGTCGAGCAGCTCAACTTGCCTGTTTCCAAGCTCCACGACGCGGATATCGGCGTCCTCCATCTTCATCGATAGCGCCAGTCTCACGATATCCGCACCGGAGGCGTTCGCGACGATCAGGTCTCCCTCGACAGCCGATCGAAAGATCGTTGCTTGACGCGTCTGCATTGCGATGGTCGTGACCGCTGCGATCATGAGCAAGCCCATCAGCACAACGATGAGAGCAAAGCCTGATCTGAAGCCATCGCGATCAGCAAGGCGTGCATTCGAGGCGGGGGCCAACATCAGTTTCGGCCTTCTGTACAGCGGCAGACCGTGAGCGCATACCTAAACAATGATCTCTCGGCCTTCCGTTCAGTCCTTGGCGCTTCTAGCGCTACACTTGCTTGTGTACGGCACGATCTCATTTGCGACCGGTCTTCGAGATGGTTTGCCATTCACTCTCGCCCTAGCAGGTTTACTCATCTGGATCAGCGTCGTCGACTTTCGGCACTATATCATACCCGACCTCGCAGTATTGGGGCTCCTTCTGATCGGCGTGATCATGATATGGCGACTTGACAGTCCATTGGCCGATCATTTCATCGGCGCGGTATTTTGGTCGACTGCATTCTTCTTCGTGGCGAAAGTTTTTTCAATCTACAGAGGCTTTGAGGGTCTCGGTTTAGGTGACGTGAAGCTTGTGGCCGCGCTAGGCCTATGGCTAGGAATGCCCGGGATGATCGTGACGGTTTTCGCTGCGGCGCTAGGAGGGATCCTGGTGTTGATCGTGGGTCGTGTCCTCAAGCGGGCGAAAGAGCCGCTCGATGAAACCGCCATTGCGTTCGGTCCCTTCCTCTGCCTCTCTGCTTGGGCCGTTTGGTTACAGGGAGCAGCAGGATGATTTCGCGCAAGGCAGTCACATGGAAAGGCAAATCCGGGGTCACGATCCTTGAGGTTCTTATCGTCCTGTCGATCATCGCACTTATCGCTGCTGTCGCGGGGCCAAGGCTCGTCGGCTATCTCGGTCGAGCAAAGAGCGACACGGCGGCTCTCCAGATTGGCCAGATCGAAAGCGCGGTGCAGCTTTTTTACATCGACGTCGGGCGCTACCCTTCGGACAACGAAGGGCTCCAGGTTCTCTTGCAGGCACCCGCTGGCACCTCCGACTGGGACGGGCCCTATCTTCGCAAGCCGGAAGCCCTGATTGATCCTTGGGGCCGCGGCTATGTCTATGACGGGAACGGTGAGGGGACGGATTTTACGATCAGGACGTTTGGGCGCGACGGACAACAGGGTGGTACGGGTGAGGACGCCGACCTTTCGTCGTGATCAGCCGCCGAGGTCCGGGCGGACGGTGAACTCAGGCCATCTCGGTCTGCTTCCTTCAGGAATCTCGATCCGGACCAGATCCGGGATGCCATCGTCGGCGGTCCATGTCGCCCGCCAGGCTGGCGGCTCTGCATCGGCGTCGAAATAAGCGAATGCAGCATCGCCTCCATCCTCGGCCAAGGGGCCATCAAAGGTCTCCAGAACATCCCCATCATCATCGATCGCCTCGGCGCGCAGGATCAGAACCCCGCCGTTCATGACGACGGTCACCCGAAGCGCCGCGGCATCGGGAGCAAACGGAGTCGAGGCGAACGTCAGGAACGACATCTCCCGGGATTTTCCCTCGAACGCCTTTGGCAGCGACGTGACCAACGTTTGTGGCGCCGCTTGGGTCAGCCACCGTCGCAGTTGCACGCGCCGCGCGATGGCTGGTCCGTCCTCTTCAAGAATCATGCTGCGGTCGTGAGAGCGAAGAGATAGTTGAAGTGTCCCGGCAAGTGCCGTCGCGATCAACGCCATCATCGCCAGCGCGATCATGGTCTCGAGAAGGGACATGCCGGGGCTGCCGCGCGTCCACATCTTCACGGGTTCAACCGGATTGTTGTCAGGCGGGCCAACGACGCGCCGGAAGCGTTGGAGACGGTGACCACGATGTCGACTGCGGCAATGTCAGGAAGCACTGCATTCGGGATGACATTGATCGCCACCGTCCAATCTCGGTAATTCTCTTGGGACGCACCGACGATAATCGGCTCCGAGATGCCAAGCCGCGCCATTCGGGACGCCGCATAGTCCAGCGCCAAGGTTCGATCCGCGTCATCAGCGGTTCGTTGCAGAAGCGTCGTCGTTCCGGGCAGAAGAACGGCGAGCACAGCAGCCATCACTGCGAAGGCGATCATCGTTTCCATGAGACTGTAGCCGGGCTGCCCGCCACGCAAGATCCGTAGCCGTCGCAGCGTCATTGCCGGTCCTCAAGGTGCAGAGTCCCCGTCAGAACGTCCCCAATCAGGACGAGATCGGTTCCACCGCCAAAGCAAAGGCGGACTTCATCCATCGTCCCGTCTGGATGAAATACCAGCGTTGGTCCGCCAGCATCCGCGCACTCTGTTCCGGCGATCTCGACTACCACTGTCACTCCCGAACGGACGGCACGCAGTCTTGCCGCGGCGGCCTCCCGTTGCACCTCTGCTGCCTGCCCCCGCGCGACCAGCAGAGGTGCTTCTCCCCCCAATCCATTCGCCGCCAGACCTGCCAGCCCGGCCAGGATCGCCAGAACGATCAACATCTCGAAAAGCGAAACACCCGCATCGCCCGAGATCACAAATCTAAAGCGCGATGTCATTGAGATCCATGATCGCACCGATCGTCGTCATCATAATGCCAGCCACCGTTCCGCCGATCAGGAGCGTAAGAAGAGGTGTCATCAATCGTACGGCACCGGCAAGGCTGCGTTTTGTTTCCTCTGCCAGCGTCTCGGCCGCCGTCGCCACCGCTTCGCGAAGGCGGTCTCCTTCCTCCCCAACCTCGATCATGAGGCGTGCCTTCTCGTCCAGCAGGTCGGCATTCGCAAAGGCTGCCCGCAGAGACGCGCCGTCTTCGATTCGTGCTCGAGTTTCTTCAAGCAGCTTTCGGAAAGGGGCGGTCCGAACGGAACCGGCAGCGGTGTCGAGGGCGACAGTCAGATGTGCCCCGCCAGTCAACATTATGCGAAACGCCTGAAGAAGGCGCAACGTCTCGAGGCGTCGTAGATAGTTGCCGATCAGCGGTGCTCGGACCAGAAGACCGAGAACTTTGTCCCGCAAGCGAAGCCAGAGAGCCAGGGATGCGCCAGTGGCGACAGCGATACCGGGCAGGATGAGGATCCAGCTCTCACGGAATGCATCACCCAAGCCAGCCATCACCACCAAAACGGCGGGGACTTCCATGTCCGAACTCTCGAAGACCGGGAGCAAGGTCGGCGCGAGATAGAAAACAAGAACCGCCATCACCACGAACGCCATAAGGACCAGGATTGCCGGATAGACGAGCGCGGCGCGGATCTCTCGGGTCATTTGTAGATCGTGCGAAAACTGACTGGCGGCAGCCGACGCCGTCTCGCCCAGACGGTTTGCCCGATCTCCGACCGAGAGAAGGATCAAGAGCCGGGATGGCAAGCCATGATCGACCTCGCTCAGAGCCTGTTCCAGGGACTGACCATCCTCCAGGGCGCCGGCAAGCTCCTCCAGGCCGCGCCGGAGTGGGCGGTACTTGATCTGGCCTGCACAGAAGCGAAGGGAACGCGGCAGCGGAAGCTTCGCATCAAGCATGGTCGCCAGAACCGACAGGAATCTTTCCTGCTCCGCTAACGGAGCTTTGGCTTTCCCGAAGGACAGTTCGCGCGCCCACCAGGCTTCCGTCCTGCCCGCCCGAATGGTCAGGGGGACGAGGCCCTTTTGGGCCAGGCGATCGAGCGCCTGCGCTTCGTCAGGTGCCGTGAGGTCACCTGTCTTGCGGCACCCCATGGCGTCGAGCGCCTCGTATCGAAACGATCCCAAGACCCGGCCTCAGGGTTGCCCGATACGGTGGCCGGTCGTCGGCACTGCGATGCCGGTCCGGATCAGGCCGTCCGCACCGCCAAGACGTCGCCGCAACTCCGTCGTCGTCGATCGGCTTTCGTGGCCATTCCGGATGACCCGTGGCGTGATCAGGATCAGGAGTTCGGTCTTCTGCACCCGGTCGCTCCGGTTCCGAAACAGCGCGCCGACAACCGGAGCATCGCCAAGGCCGGGGACTTTCGAGTTCGTCCGGTTTCCCGACTCTTGAATCAAGCCACCCAGCGCGATCGTCTGTCCGTCGCCCACCACAACGGTCGTCTCGACGCGCCGTGTCGAAATTGTAGGGCTGTCGATCCCAGAAGTCGTCGTGCTCGAGACACTGCTGACCTCCTGTTCGATGTCCAGAATGACCTGACCTGACGAAGACACGCGCGGCTCTACCTGAAGGATGATGCCGGTATCGCGAAACGAGATCGTGTTGACGACCGGGGCAGACACGTCAGCCGTATCGACGACCTGCTGGGTCGCGATGGGTACTTCGTCGCCGATTTGGAGACGGGCTTCCTGATTGTCGAGAACCATGAGGCTCGGGGACGAGACGACGTTCACATCCGTGACCGATGCCAGTGCGTTCAATGCGACTGACGCCGAGGATCCCTGAAAAACAAACGAAAGACCAGGGAAATTGGCACCGACCGACCCCGACCCGCTATCGGTGAATGTTCCGCGCAGATCTCCGCTTTCGAAGAAGTACCGCAGACCGAAATCGAGTTCGTCATTCAGGCTTACCTCGGCAATCGTTGCTTCCAACAGAACCTGAACGGGCGTGGAGTCGAGTTCGGAGATCAGACGGGAGAAACTCTCCTGTTCGCCATCGTTGCCCCAGACGATGATTGCATTGCGTGTGTCATCTGCGACGACGCGGGCCTGACCATCGACCCCGAGGCCCTCTTCTTCCGAGACTTCCGCCAACATTTCACCCAGGATCGGAGCGAGATCCTCAGCGCTGCGGTTCTGCATGTCGTACACGACCGGGCGGCGACGTGTTCCACCAGCGGTCCGATCCAGATCGCGGACCCATCGCTCTGCCTCGGCCAGATAGCGGCTGCGCGAGGTAATCACGATAACGGCCCCGAGCCGTTTCGAGGGAACAAATGTAACCAGATTTTGAAGGCTTCCGCCCTCCTGGTTCTCAAAAATGAGCCGCAATTCCTCGACCACGGCCTCCGGCTCGGCTGCGCGCAGTCGATACACGCCGACAGATTTCCCTTCCATGACGTCGACGTCGAAGAGATTGATCGCCTCGAGGGCCGCGTCGATTTCCGTGCGGGTTCCCGAGACGAGTAGAATGTTGCGGTTCGGGATTGCCTGAAGGCGTAGTCCTTCACCGGCGATCGGCTCCAGCAGCCGGACCATCTCGGCTGTTGCGATGAATTGAAGTGGTACAGCAATCACATTGGTCCCGATCGGGCTTGCTTCCCCCGGCCTTGCGATCCGCTGCGCCGCTCCGGCGCGCGGCAAAATCGTAAAGAGGTCGTCGGAAACCTGAAGCGTCGCGTCGTTGATCTCGAGAACCGCTTGGAAAGTTTCAAGAAGTTCGCGCTCGGACAGGGGTCGGCTGGTTTGAAGCGTAAATGCTCCGCCCACACCCGGCTGGACGGTGTAAGTCTTCTTGAGGGCCGTTCCGAGAACGGCCCGCGCCGCCTCTTCAATCGGGACATCGACCAGATTGAGGGTGAAGGCTCCGTCTTCCGAGACGGAGATCGGATCGCGGTTCGGTCCTTCCGGCAGGTTGCTGAAGCGATCCGTTCCAAGGCGCCGCTGGCTACCCGTCGGTCCATCAAACGCGGCGCGGAAGCGATCGGCGGCGGAGTTTCCCCCGCTTTCACCACCTGGAAGATTGGCGAGAAGTGGCGATGTCCGTGATGCCTGTGGGTCGCCCCCAATACACCCGCTCAAAAAAGCGACCGCACTAAAGACAAGGAGGGCACGGCCCGGTCGTTGCAAGGACAATAAGGGCATCAGGGAAACATCTCCAGTCGCTGAACGGCGTCGCCGCGAGTCAATTCGATCCAGTCGGGGCCGATGGCCGTTAGGGTCCAGCCGGCAAGCGTGTCATCGAGGCGAAGCCAAGTGGAGGGGGCCGCATCGGGGGCCACGAGCACGCTGCTATCGTCGCCAGCGCCCATGACGCCAAGAATGCGCAACATAGGCAATTCTGGACGAAGGTCTTCGACGATCTCGACCTCCGGTTCCGGTTCCGGAGGCTCGGGCTCAGGGGTAGTGAGCACTGGACGTCGTGAGGGCTCGAACAAAGGGCGATCCGTGATCGACGCGTAGTAGACATCAGGGCGCTGACGCCGGCGCATGGTCACCAAGGGGCCCGGCGTGCCCGCGCCCTCGCCAACCGGTTCGGACATCGGATCCGCTGCGATTGACCGCGTTGAAACCACGGTTTCCCTAAGAAGGGCAACGGTTCCTGCTGCTCCAGCCAAGAGCAAGGCCGTCCCTATGCTGGCGAGGACCCGCATCAGCCGTCCGCCTCGCCGAGGACGAGCGGAGCTACGACATCGAGTTGGACGAAGAGAAGCGGTTGCTCGAAGCGATCCTGACCATTCGGCAAGCGTCGAATGTTGGCGCTGCGCACGATCAACGACCGATCATGATGCTCGAGTGCCAAAAGGAAAGTGACCAGCCGATTAAGCGGCATCTCTCCCTCGAGACGCAGCCCGAGCGTATCGACGAGAGGCAAGTCCGGAGCCGGAATGGGCGACATGGAGCGCAGCGAAACCGCCGCGCGGGTCGCCAGATCACCGATCTCGGTTTGTACGATCGCGAGAGCTTCGCCGGGTTGGCGCGCCCGCCAGACTGTGTCGAGGATTCCAGTTCCGACAAGTTGGGCGGCTTCCGTTTCGAGGTCAGCGATCGAGCGTTGGAGCCGTGCCGTCTCGAAGGCAGCGTCATCTCGCGCCGATTGAATGTCTGTTTTCCAGTCCCGCAGCAAAGGAACCGCCAGCAGGACGAGAACACCGAAAGCAATCACGAGCCCGAGAAGGAGTGTTCGGGTCCGCGTCATGGCGACACCGCCCGGTCAAAGACGATCTGGAACCGCTCGCCCAGGCCTGTTCTTTGGACCGGGCCGCTTGTACGCGGATTCCCGAATGCGTCGTTCTGCGAAAGCCGCAGGACGATGTCGGCGGCTGAAGTGTCGGTTTCGCCGGTGAGCGTGGTGCGGACGGGGGTGATGTTCATATCCGTCAGGTACGTGCCGTCGGGAAGAGCAATCGTCAGGTCCCGCAACAAGCCAGACAGCTGCGGCCCGGCATTCACAGCCGCGAGATAGGCCACTCGTTCCACTTCCTCGGCGCGCAACCCCTCCACCCGTTGACGCGCCGCAACGGCATCGCCTCGCAACGTGGTCAGCTCTGCCTCGAGCGCTTCGAGGTCACGCGACGCAACCAAGCCTGGCCAAGCCCATATTCCGACCATTGCGGCGAGAGCAATTGTGGCAAGTCCGCTGTTCAGGACGCGCCAGACCCGGCCATTGTCGATCTCTTTGGTGTAGTCAGCAAGCGGCAGGGCCTTTGCATGATCGATCAACCGGACCTGTCGTACGACAAGGCCGAGACGATGCAGGCGTTCGCGTAATCCCGCGACATCCGATCTGCGCGCGACCCATTGCGTCAGGATCACCCGATCCCCTGTCCTCTCCGGCTCCGATAGTGTCCAGTTTACATCGTTCGAACCGAACGGCGTCTTGCGCGCCAGATCGAGTGTCGCAAGTTTGGGAAAATCGGTAGACTTGGTGTTCGGGACATTGATCCGGCGTTCGAGAAGATGGTCGGCCGGGATCATGGCATCCACGATGATCGGCCGTTTGAGCGGCTTCAAGCCATTTACCCTATCGGTTATCAAGGCACGTGGGACCTGCACGGACCGTCCCACCTTGTTCAGACTCTCCGCATCGACGTCGAATATCAGAGGACGTGCAGAGACAAGGCCCAGAAACATCGTTCCGAGCAAACTCAGAATGCGTTTTCCGATACCACCGGAGTCGGGAACACCCCGCTCCGAGCGATTTGAAGTCCTGTCCACAGATTACCGCTCGACATTTTTGCCGCTATTGGTTCGACAATAGACAAGACATTTCGCCACGAACAAGCCATCTTCTCGACATGTTTTCGCCCCGTCCCCTGAAAGCCACGCTTTCGCCACCCGACCCTGCACCTTTGATCGACCATCTGGTCGCCGAAGGGGTGATTTCTTCCATGGATGGCCGCCGCGCCCTCTCGGCAGTCTCGGGGGGCACCTCAAGCGTTGCCACAACGATCATGGAGCTTGGATTGGCCGACGAACGCCCCCTGTTCGTCGCTTTGGCCGAATTCGTGTCGGTTCCGTTTGATGATCTTCATGAATCCGATACCACCCTCCCTGACGTGCTCGCCCTCGACCTCACCTTCCTGAAGCGCGTTGCGGTCGTCCCCTTGTCCAAAGACGAGGATGGGATCACCATGGCAACATCAGACCCAGGCGCGGCGGACGTTCTCGAAGCGATCGCGTTCAAACTGGACGAGACGATCATGCCAGTGCTCGCCACCCCGTCGTCGATTGCAGCTGCCCTCGCCCGGGTAGGTGGCGGCACGAGCGTCGAGAGCGACAGTGAAGCCGATCTCGACCGATTGAAAGCCATGGCCAGTGACGGGCCTGTCGTACGCTTGGTCAACGACCTGATCGGCAAGGCAACAGCGGATGGCGCGTCGGACGTTCATATCGAAGCAGAGGAAAACGGGGCCGAAGTCCGGTTTCGGATCGATGGAACGTTGCGCCGCGAAACGCGCCTCACCTCGACCATGCGGGCAGCCGTCGTCTCGCGCCTGAAGATCATGGCGCAGCTCAACATCTCAGAGAAGCGCAGGCCACAGGACGGGCGGGCCAGTGTCGTCGTGCGCGGGCGGCCCATCGACCTGCGATTGTCGACCCTCCCGATCCAGCACGGCGAAAGCGTCGTGCTCCGGATCCTGGATCAGCGCCGGCTTCAACTCGACTGGTCGGCGCTCGGATACTCCCCGTCGCGTATCGAAGAAATCCGCAAGTTGATATCTGTACCAAACGGGATCGTCCTCGTCGCCGGACCGACCGGAAGCGGAAAGACGACGACACTCTACACGGCACTGGCAGAGCTAAACAAATCCGACCGCAAGATCATCACAGTTGAAGACCCTGTCGAGTACCTCTTGAAGGGTATCGTGCAGGTACAGGTCGAGCCGGAAATCGACATGTCCTTCGCGCGAGCCTTGCGTGCGATCCTGCGACAGGATCCGAACATCGTGATGATCGGGGAAATCCGAGACGAAGAAACGGCCGAGATTGCGGTTCGGGCAGCCCAGATGGGACGGCTGGTGTTGTCGACGGTGCACACGAACAATGCAGTCGCGGCGGTGGATCGGCTGTTGGACTTGGGCGTGGCACCCTACCTGCTCGCGTCGACACTGAGGGGGGTGTTGTCACAGCGGCTGGTATCGAAGCTTTGTTCATCGTGCGGCGGAAAAGGCTGCGTTGCCTGTGGTGAGTTAGGGCGACTAGGACGGACGGTAGTGTCGGAGATGTTTCGCATGAGCGATACGCTGGCGGACGCAATCACCGCAGGAAATTCAGGCGCAAGGCTGATGAGGCTTGCAGTCGAGAACGGGCACCGGACGCTTCGTGAAGAAGGTCGCGCGTTGATTGACGCTGGAGTTGTGGACCCGGCAGAAACACATCAACAGCTCGGGCTTGAGAGTGCGTATCACTCTTCAGCTGACCATATATCGGACGACTGCGGATAACTCGTTCTCGGCCTGGAACCACTGGCCGGGGAAGCGCAGGTCGGGGGTGGAGCCGGTCGAGACATGGATATCGCCGAACGGCAGGTACTCCGCCTCCCACACGATCTCCCCGCCTGCATCGGTGGCGAAGACCGGCCGGCCGTTGTGATCGGTGCGGACCAAGAATTTCGCCTTAATTATCTTAATATAAAAATAGTAGATCCAACTGGAACGCCACCTCGCAACCACTCAATAAGACGTTGCTTTATCTCTTTTTTAGGAAAGCAAATTATAGGATTTACTTGATACGAGCCTTGATCAGAAATGATGAAAATAGCTTCGTCGGCCGATTCAATAAGAGACGATATTTGCCCCAGAATAGCTTCGGCCATGGGCAAGTCCGCAGAGAACAACCAATCACTTTCGCCATCCGCCCGCCCGGATAGCCAAGTCATATTTGACACCTCAAAAAATCTTATATGCTCCTTAAAGTGCTCCAATTCTACCGGCAATTTACCTAGAGGCTCCAAATAATCGATATATTTATTATTCTGTACTTCCAGATTTTTACACACCAAGCCAACTATTACTTCATAGGTCATCGCCTGAAGATCCCACCTCGAGAATTTGGATTCGAAAGAACCGGAGAGAGATACTCTCATGGCATCGGTGCTCTTGGCGGTTTTCTGACATTGACTTGAGCCGGATTGAATGGATTAACAGCCAAATCGTTTACGTGTCCTCTGCCTAAATTTCCATGTGTGTGATCAAAATCTACGCGCCTCGTTGGCATACCGCCTTCGAAGTCAGTACGCGTTCGGATGTCTCCACGAACTGTTACATGGCCATTTCGGCGAGTTATGCCATTTGTAGTTTCTATTTCAAATATACTCCGGTTGGTTGTGCCCCTCGACCACCGCGAAGAACCAATAGTCCCCGCCTCGTCTCGCAAGAACCTACGAACCGCGGGCGACTTTGCCAAGAGGCCGAGGCCGCCCTGAAACAGCTTCCCGACGCCTGCGCCCGCCACGCCGTAGGCTGCGGCAGACTGGGCGTCCGCGCCAGAAATACAGCCGTCCTCTCAGTATTCAGCGTTCCAGTCATCCACTTCGACAACCCAAATTCCGGATCGGAAACGAAGAGTGCCTTTGGCGAATATTTCACCATCTGAAACCATAGCCGTTTTTCCCTCACTCAACTTGACATCGCTTTTTTCATACGACTCTAGAAATCCTCGGGTAACAAGGCGGACGGCTCCGTCCTCGTCGCAATTGTTAAAATCTACTGGCAAATGATTATTCATTTAATTTACCTCGCGGGATTGGGGTTTGTCACGACTTTAAAAAGTGGGCTGGCAGCACCTCCAGATAAATTTCAAACGGTTACATGATGACCAAGACCAGGCGTGACAGCTACATCCCCACCAGCGCGACGAATATCCCCAACCGTTGTGACACCTACTTTCGCATTACGGAGAAACTGACCAAGTTCCTCGATACAGTTACCGCCATTACACTGCGCAGAAAAGCCGCTAATTCCCGGAGTTCGACTCGGACCAATAGCAAGGTCAATTTTTGTCGGAGTATGGTTCCCCTCCGCGCCGCGACGGACAACGAGGGAGGTATCGGGGGAGCCGCTTTTCTGGGGCGCCACGCAAGCTCCCCGCCTCGTCTCGCAAGAACCTACGAACCGCGGGCGACTTTGCCAAGAGGCCGAGGCCGCCCTGAAACAACTTCGCGACGCCTGCGCCCGCCACGCCGTAGGCCGCGTCAAACAGGACGTCCGCGCCAGAAATACACCCGTCTTCCTGGTAGGCACCGTAGAGTTCGACAGCGACTGTTGCGACCGTGACTACAGCGATGGCGAAGCAAACCCCGCCACAGACAAACTCTCCCCTCGGATCCGTCCACCGCATCGGCGATTGCAGCGCATACCCATACACGCTCGCCCCATCGACCAGCCCCAGGGGGTCGGCCTGCATGTAGCGTCCCGTCGTCGGGTCGTAGTCGCGCATCCAGTTCTGGTGCAGGCCGCTCTCGGCCTGGAACCACTGGCCGGGGAAGCGGAGGTCCAATGCATCTCCGGTCGACACGTGGACCCCGCCGAACGGCAGGTAGCTGGCCTCCCAGATCATCAAACCGGACGTGTTCGTCGCGAAGACCGGCCGGCCGATGTGGTCGGTGCGCACCAGGTAGATTTCCCCGCGCTCGACCACGGCCACGCCGTTCCATCCATACGTATTCTCGCAGAAGCGTCGACGCCCCCGTCAGCGCGTCGATCTTGTATTCCGCGATCAGACTGAGAGCTTGGCTGCATAAGTAAATCGAATCTTATACATCAAGCATAGCGCGAATAGGAAAATATCTGACCAGCCAATATTTCTAAGATTAACGAGGCGTCGAACTCATGTGACATCGAAGACAAGCCATTTTATATACAACGCAAATAAAATAGAAAATGCTGTATGGGTCACCACAAGAATTCCAAACTTTCTTTGGTCTCTTTCTAAAGTTTTTTCAACCACGAAAAGAATAGCAGAACAGGCAACAAGAGAGATGGTGATACCAGTGATATGAGACAAAGTCGCATATAATGGCCTATTCTCAAAGTCAAAAATTATGCTACGCAGCTCGAAGGTTGGTTCAGAAATAGCCAAAGCAGAATTGTAAAGAAGATACCCGTACACTCCTACGAGAAATATTTTATTTATCAACGGCTTGGCCTCACGTCAAAGTGATCGTCTATTCGGCCAAGTCGTTCTGCTGCATTGTAGGGTGCAACATCGTGCCTATAGTGTCCTAGTACGCCAAGTGGGCCCACCGGGGCAACATAATCTGCTGATCCAGCCGCAGGAGCCTCAGTTATCAGCCTCCCACTAGAGTCGAAGATACATTGGCCACCATGTCCGCCGGAGATGGCGCGATTTGTCCTTATCGCGGATACTCCACCGGGATGATAGATTTGGTTGGCGGGCCCTGGTTGCGTCCAAGTGCTTAAATCAATCGAGCCAACACATAGAGGGCACAAAGGCATTTCACTCTCCCATCCACGATTCTCTAGTTCGAGACGATACCATTCATCGAATACTTGCTCTTCAGTATAATTTGGCACTGATCCGCCACCTGGACCAGTCGGAACACGACCATCCATGGGAACGCCGCGCATGAATAGAGACGCCCGAGCGTATCCTAACGTGTATCTGCCAGTCGGATCCACCCACTTGAACGGCGACTGAAGCGCATACCCATACACGCTCGCCCCATCGACCAGACCCAGCGGATCGGCCTGCATGTAGCGTCCCGTCGTCGGGTCGTAGTCGCGCATCCAGTTCTGGTGCAGGCCGCTCTCGGACTGGAACCATTTGTCGAGACGATCAGATGACGGTCCAGTGGACCGTAATCCGCCGAACAAAAAGCGCAGGTCGAGGGGGGGGGCCGGTGGAGACGTCGACGTCGCCGAACGGCAGGTCACTCGCCTCTCATCACGGACGGCCTCGCTTTTTGTAAGCGAGCGCCGCGCGGATTTCTGTTCGATAAAAGCCGATAGCGGACGTGCCTAGCCGGTTAGTGTCGTTTCGATTCGCTTGCCCGGTTCGCACGACAGTTCTATTGGCATTCCGTCGCGCGGGCTCTCCAGAACGGGCAGCTTTTCAAGTGCATAGCCACTCCCCCTCTTGAGGTTTATCGCCTCCTTGAGGCTGGCCGGGATGATCAGGCACGTCGTGTCGCTTTGTCGTATGACCCGATCGCTCGTCGGGCCCGGACAAAGATATCGCGGAGCCGCGCCATGACAATGCAGAAGGCCACACTCCTTGCAGCACCCCGCGCCGAACATCGCCTTGCCCTTCCAGAAGTGGGGGTTGCCGCGCAAGATCAGGCGCTCTCGGCCAATGACGGTATGCCAGCCTTCGACGACATGTCCCTTCTTGTTCGTTACGGTCCCGAGAAGGAGGTCGCGCTCCACATGCTCTCGACCGAGGAGATCAAGCAGGGACGTATGGATCACATTGACGTCCCAGAGTTCGGTCACGTCAAAGTGCCTCGTTCGCGGTCTCAATGCATCAATCCGAATGTCTATCGGCTCGTCACGCTTCAAGACGTTGAAGCATGTTTGACAAAATCGGCGGTCTCCGCGGCCTCGATCCGGAGGCGAAATGACCTCCAAGGAGGCATCGAGCGAGACACTCGTCAGATGATAGTAAAGCTTCTCCATTCCGTGCCCCTTCACCGGTACCGTCCCGCTCTCAGGTTGAAATACATCGCCCGGGCCGAATCCGTTCCATACTGTCTGTCGAATCGTCGCGCATAGCGGAGTGTCTCCGCAAGTACATCACGCTGGCGAATGTCGTTTCTCGGATCATTGAATGCGGCTCGCCAATCAGTCTTGCCGCCTCGTCGCCCCCCGACTCGTATCCCGAAGCGATTTGACAGCCCCCTGTGCAAGCCACGATGAAACTCAATAGGCAGAGCGGTATGGCCCAGAACGGTTTTACTACCTTTAAAGTAATATAGCTGTTGTGATGAGTCGCCACCCAAGAACTTTGGGATGGGATGGTGCCCGCCTGATTTTTTCACTGTAGCACTCAGGCCCGGAATCAACTTGGACCCGCTTGACGCCAGCCCAAACAGCTTCCCCAGTCCAGCATTGAGGGCAACATCTATTGCCGCTGAAGCAAGCTCACCAGCAGTGATACACCCATCCGCCCCGGCCATCCCGACTGCGTAGCCAGCATTCGCCGCAGTATACGCATTCATGGATGCCAGCGTTGCGTTGAAGCGCGCCTTGTTGACCGCCTTGCAGGCGTTGCTGTGGATATTCCAGCACAGCCCGGTCGAATCGGCGTTCACCTGCGGGCTTTGCCCGGCATACCCATACACGCTCGCCCCATCGACCAGCCCCAGGGGGTCGGCCTGGATGTGGCGCCCCGTCGTCGGGTCGTAGTCGCGTATCCAGTTCTGGGTGAGGGGCGGCACGGAACGAGCAGAGCGTCGGCCACCGATCACGCACGTCCTCTACCCACTGGCCGGGACAGCGAAGTTTGATTCCACTGTCGAGGGAGGCATCGACGTGGACGAAAGTAAGATACGAGACGTCCATGATCATCTTAACGTTTCCACTTGTTGAGAAGGCGGACTGATAGGCGTTGTAGATGCAGAATACGAGTTTTGCCTCGACTATCTCAATATAAAAACTGTAGATTCTACCGGAACACCATCACCCAACCAGCTAACAAGACGTTGTTTTATCTCATTTTGGGAAAGAAACCCACCGGATTGACCTGACAAGAGCCCAAGCCAGCAATGATGAGAACGGCTTTATCAGAAGACCCGGTGAGAGACGACTACTATAAAATTCCTCGGATTTCACGGTACCAATCCTCAAAATCGTCATTGGTATATAGAAAGATTTCTCCGTTTTCTTCGGTACGCGCGACAAGAGAGTCCGCACCCTCCAAATTAGAAACCATTGACCAGAGCTCTGGCGATGCACGTGGGGCATCATCCATCTTAATCCATCCCATGGCCCAATTTGAAACGGCTTCGCGGGTCAATGCCCCGCTAATCAATAGCCGAAGAATTTCTTCAACGGATTCCTTCGATAGGTGATCTGGTCCACTAGAATTTTCCAATATAGCTCCCCAATTCATCAAATTGATAGTGCGTTTTGTCCGTCGGATGCAGTTGTGGCCTTACAATTCGAACACGACCAAAACCATCGATTGTCTCCCGCCAATACCTACTCTGATTGGTGATCGCGTCGCGTTCCAATACGCCTCTGGAACCGACCATTGTCCCAGGTGTACGTGCTAGCTTTATATCATCGTAGTATCGGTACCTGCCATTCGCAAGTTGTCTGAACCCGGCTTTACCGTACCTTGCGATATCGGAAAAGTGTGTCGCAAGAGCAGCAGCCTGAGCGCTTGACTTGGGATTTAGCAGTCCAACCCGCAACGCCCCGGCCTCATCGCGTAGAAAGGCTTTGATAGCAGGGGATTTGAATGCCAGCCCGAGCAGCTTCCCGATGCCGTGACCCGCAGCACCGAAGGCCGCGGCGCTTACGACGCCCATCGCCTCATCTGCCGTGATGCATCCGTCCGACGCTGCCATCCCGACTGCGTAGCCAGCATTCGCCGCAGTATACGCATTCATGGATGCCAGCGTCGCGTTGAAAGCTGCTTTGTTGATGGCTTTGCAGGCGTTGCTGTGGATATTCCAGCACAGCCCGGTCGGATCGGCGTTCACCTGCGGGCTTTGCCCCGCATACCCATACACGCTCGCCCCATCGACTAGCCCCAGGGGGTCGGCCTGCATGTACCGCCCCGTCGTCGGGTCGTAGTCGCGCATCCAGTTCTGGTGCAGGCCGCTCTCGGCCTGGAACCACTGTCCGGGGAAGCGCAGGTCGAGGGTGTCGCCGGTCGAGACGTGGACACCGCCGAACGGCAGGTACTCCGCCTGCCACACCACGAGGCCCGACATGTCGGTGGCGAAGACCGGCCGCCCGATGTGATCGGTGCGGACTTGATAGACCGCTTCGTCCTCGACGACGGCGACGACGGTCCCGTCCATCCAGACGTATTCCCGCAGCAGCGGGGAGGAAGGTCCGCCGCGGCATGCCGCTCTCGTCGATGCGGATCAGGCGGTTGCTGTCGAACGGATAGATATAGGCGGCGGTAACCGTCGTGCCGCCCGCGGGCGTCGACATCAGTGATACCCGGTTGCCGAGCCCGTCATAGTCGTAGAGGAACTGACCGTAGGTCCCAGTCGCCCCGGTCAGCATCTGGCGCGCGTCGTAGCCGAAGATCTCGCCCGCGCCCGGACCCGCTAGCACAACTGTCTGAGCAAGATCGTCCCGCGCGGTATACGACAGGTCCACGTCCCTGAGCGCCGTACCACCGATCATGTCGGTCTGGCCCGTCAGGCCATGTCCCCGAACTGATTGATCGGCGAGGGGTCGATATCGACTTTCAGGACCTCAAGGGAACCAGCGCGATGCAGGTATGTCATGTCGCGGTCGAACTCGAACCCCCAAAGACTTTGTTCAAGTACAAGAATATCGCACCCAACCTTCACACCCTCGGCATGCACATGGACCGTAGCGAGGATGACGGTCTCGGAGTACGGATAGGAGAACATTTTCTTTCGCTTGAAAGAGAGACCAAAAGGGGTGCTCTTATAAAGGATCGTCTCCGAAGACCGTTTGTAGCACATCCTGTTGACGTAGTTGATTTCCTTCATCTGAGATCGAACGATCTCGGCCGTCTCCTCCGGCCAATGCTCCACGGCGATATCCAGAATGGCGCTTTCGAAAGGCGAGATGAGCGGCTCACCCCTTGCAACCCTCAAGAGTGTGCGCGGAACATCCCAGACCAAGTACCACACCGGCTGGAATATGACGAATGGATTTATCCACCACCATGGTGTCTCAGGCGGGTCGCTGTAGACGACATCCTTCTTTATGAGTGCATCTCGCTTAGGCATGCGCCGCCACCGTCCAGGCCAGACTACTCACTGATCGCTCCGGAGGACAGACCGGTCGCCGCGCCGCCCCAAAGCCAGACCGGCGTGCGGAGAGCAGTCTGAAAACCGCCATCGGAATAATTCCCACGCCGAGCTTGATGAAAAAGCGATCCAAGTCGACGTTTATTCTGCTGGCTGAGAAACCTGAACGCCCCCGGATCGGTCCGCGCATGGAACCGCCAGGTCACGTGGGACGAGTTCAGCGGGGAGCGCGAGAACCACCGGCTCACTGGGCTGGTCCAGTTCTTCGTCGCGGATCGCGCGAACCAATGGCTATCCTCGAAGAATGCGTTCAATCGAGTGCTGTTTCTCCAGTTCACGACTTTTCCAATGCCATAGCGCTTGAGCAGCGGATTGGCAAAGCGCCCCACGTTGCTCAAGCCGCCCGGAATGGCTCCAAGCAGATACGCATTCGCGCCCCTACGCCAGTCATAGGCTGTCACATCGCCGCAATTCTCGACCGTCTGAACCGCTGCGTCGATCGCCCAACTGATCAAGATGCCGGCAGCGATGACGGCTGGAACGATTTCTCCCGTCGGATCGGTATGCACCATCGGCGAGGACAGGGCGTAGGCGTAGACCGACGCGCCGTTGATCAGCCCCAGCGGATCGGCCTGCATGTAGCGTCCCGTCGTCGGGTCGTAGTCGCGCATCCAGTTCTGGTGCAGGCCGCTCTCGGACTGGAACCATTGGCCCGGAAAGCGCAGGTCGATCGGGGCGCCGGACAACACCTGCCGGACGCCACCGAACGGCAGGTAGGACACTTCCCAGACCTTCACGCCCAGGTCGTTCGTCGCGAATACCGGACGCCCAATGTGGTCGGTGCGCACGTGGTAGAGTTCCCCGCCCTCGATCACGGCAATCACCCGGCCTTCGAGCCAGATGTATTCGCGCAAGAGGCTCCACGGGGCGGCAGGGTCGTTTTTGAACCGTTGCTATACAGCTTGGACTACCATGCACGCGACTAGCAAAATTTTTCGTCACTTCGCTCACATAGCAATGCTGCTTTCGGTCCTTACTATATGTATAACGTACCCCTCATTTTCATTTTCAAGCAAGCCGCTTGTACACCAAACGCCACTGGTGGCCTCAACAGCGACTGGGCGATCATCATCATTGTTGTCGATTGAAACTCCCAACTCCTCAAACACAACGCTATTGAAGCGTGAAACAAATTCATCAAAACTCCTTCCGGAAAATTGATGTATATATATAGCGCCCTTAAGGTTCGTAAATACAGTGTACAAAAATGATCTATCGCCGGGTGTTGTTACGTCCATGGGTTTCTGATCTCCGTCGTTGATCCAAAAGTCTACGTATCTCACGGTTAATCCGAGCGAGTTGATCAAGATCCTGTGGCGTTTTCATCCTCTTGCTGCTCAACGCGTCTCTTCGGGCACGTGCATCCACTAATTGAGCATCAATAATCTCGACATTAGTTCTTTTTCCATCGTTCCGTCCACCACCCCGTGTGCCTTTCAATCCTTTTCCACCTCGCGCCATCCGAAGCACTGGATCAAATATTCTTAACTGTGAAAGCAGCTCAACTCCAATCGAAGCGGCTTCTTCCGCTGTTATACATCCATCAGCCGCGGCGACTCCTGCGGCATATCCTAGTACTCCAGCTGCATAAGCCTGCGCTCCCTGACCCATTCTGGCGAGCGTTGCGTTGAAGCGCGCCTTGTTGACCCCCTTGCAGGCGTTGCTGTGGATATTCCAGCACAGCCCGGTTGGATCGGCGTTCACCTGCGGGCTTTGCCCGGCATACCCATACACGCTCGCCCCATCCACGAGCCCCAGGGGGTCGGCCTGCATGTAGCGCCCCGTCGTCGGGTCGTAATCCCGCATCCAGTTCTGATGCAGGCCGCTCTCGGACTGGAACCATTGGCCCGGAAAGCGCAGGTCGAGGGTGTCGCCGGTAGAGACATGCACCCCGCCGAATGGCAGGTACTCCGCCTGCCACACCACGAGGCCCGACATGTCGGTTGCGAAGACCGGCCGCCCGATGTGATCGGTGCGGACGTTATAGACCGCCCCGTCCTCGATGACGGCGACGACGGTCCCGTCCATCCAGACGTATTCCCGCAGCAGCGTCGTCGTCCCCGTCAGGTGGTCGATCTCGTATTCCGCGATCCGGTTGCCCTCGATGTCGTGGATCGAGTGGATGGTCTTCTGCTCCTGCGTCATGCGGCGGACGTGCTGCTGACCCAAGCCGTTGTAGAAGTACTCCGCCTGCACCACCCCGTTGACAGACAGCGAGGACATGCGCCCGGCCGCGTCATAGGCATAGCCGTACGCCGTGCCGCTGCGGTCGTCGTAGGTCACGTTCCCCGCCGCATCGTGGAGGAAGGTCCGACGCGGCATGCCGTCTTCGTCGATGCGGATCAGCCGATTGCTGTCGGTCGGGAATATATAGGCGTCGGTGACCATCGTGCCGCCTGCGGGCGTCGACATCAGCGATGTCCGGTTGCCGACCCCGTCATATCCAAAGAGCAAAGAACCATAGGGTCCTGTCGCCCCAGACAGCATGGCCCGGGCGTCGTACTGGAAGCTCTCGGTGCCGCCCGCGCCGGCCAGCACGGTTTTCTGGGCAAGATTGCTGCGGGCGGTGTAGGACAGATCGATGTCGCGCATGGCCGCGCCGCCAGCCGTGTCTGTCTGACCGGTCAGTCGATAGCCGGCATCATATTCGGCCACATAGGTCGATCCGTCGGCACGGGTGAGCGTCACAAGCGGGCCAAAGGGAAGATGCTCCGCCCCGTCCACCACAGATATTGTTGGCGGAAAGGTCCGATTTGGATTGCGCGGCCTGCGCACGTCGACATCCGTGATCTGGTTGGCGTCGTCATACGAATAGGTAACACGCGTTCCAGACGGATAGGTCACCGACGAGACCAATCCTTCATCATCAGCGCTGTACTGCGTCTGATACTGGGTTCCCTCGATATGGCGTCGCTGGCGAAACACCGTCCCGTTCGACGCGAAGATATTGTAGATGCTGCCGAACTGATCGTAGAGATGCGTCAGCATTCCTTTCGCGGCAGTGCTGCTGTTGAAGCCATCATATTGCATCGTGAAATCGAGAGCGGGCGAGGCCGGGAAGCGGCGTGCCAGCAGACGACCGCCATCATCGTATTCGTAGGTTGTCACGATACCGCGTGCATCCGTCATGCTCGTGACAAGACCCCGGCTGTCGTACGTATAGGACATGGTTCCGCGGTCGGCCGACGTCTCCGTCACAACCTCGCCGAAACCATTGTATGTGGACACCGTTTCCATCGACCGCGGGTCGGTGAATCGTGTCATCTGATCGTTGTCGTTGTGCTCGATGAAGGTGACGTAGCCCAGCTCATCGGTTGTCGCGGCAAGGCGGTTCAGGGCATCGAACACGTTGTCGCGCTGGCTGCCAATCGGATCCGTCGTCTGGATCGGATTGTCCTCGACGTCATAGCTGATCGTGATGGCCGCGTTCTCGAAGTTGGCCATCTGCATGACGCGCCCGAGTTCGTCGAACTGCGCTGTCTCAAAGAAAGTCAAGGCGTCGGCACCGTCGCGATACTCCGTCCGCGTGATATTCCCCAAGGCGTCATGTTCAAACACCATCGCCTCCCCGAGAGGATTGACGGTGCGGGTCAACCGACGCGCTGCATCATATTCAAAGGACCAGGTGTTTCCATTCGTATCCGTCGTTGATGTGAGCTGTCCAATCTCATCGTAGACAAACGAAGTTGTCCGAGCATCGCCGCCCGGATCGCGCGTTGACGAAACCAGCTGTCCCTCGAAATCATAGGCAAAATCATATATGATTCCATCTGGCCCAATCACCCGGCCAGGTTGGCCAAGCGACGTGTAATTCAAATATTCCGTCACGAGGCCGTTGGCGTCTGTCGATCTAGCAAGCGTGCCGTCGTCATTGTATTCATAGACTTCGATGTCAAAAACACCGCTGGCGGATAGCCCGGGCCCATCTATTGATGAAACAACCTTCAATCCACTTGCAAGAGTTTCATAGGCTATGGTCGTTGTTCTTGACTCACCTACACTTGGACTACTTGTGAGAACATCCGTCTGCGTATGCGATATAATCAAGCCATTTGCATCGTATTCAAATTCTTCGCGCAGATGGGATGTTTCCCGAAGAATTGGAAGTCGGAAAGCTGGATGCCATTCAAAAGTCGTTACGCGAGGGGAAACCCCATTCGAGTCTTCGGTGACCGTCTTCACCAGTCCACGACGACCAGGCCCATATTGGCGTTGCAACGGGTGAGTGCCGTCTGGATCTTCGAAATAAGAATAACTTGTAACACTACCGTTCCGCGCGGTGCGCGCGACAACGAGACTGTTGTTGTCGCCGTATTCCTGTGCGGTCGTCGTAGCCAGGCAGTTCGCTGTAGCAATGCCGTCGATGTCAGTCAGTTCTCGGTCAGCGCCCAAACCCTGGAAGCGGTACTGGGTTGTTCTTCCAAGGGCATTGGTCGACTGCACGATAGAAACATCTGACGGTTCCCCGTCCACTGGCGCTACTTCCAAAAATGTATACTGATCCGCGCCACCGTTGTGAGACGTAGACGTGACGGGAGGCCAATTTCGGAGGGGATCCGATGCGTAAGAAAATGTTGCGAACGGAACGCCCTGATAGTTTCCGCCAGATCGCGCGTCCCAAACGGCCGTCAAGCCAGGCGTTTGGAATGGTTCACCAAACTCATATCCATACTGATGCTGAACTTCCGAACCACCAATCACGAGATCATCAAGCGTAACCGCTGTCAGAACGGGGAGAGAACTCGAGGCAGTTACCGGGTTCTCAGCGAAGTCGTATCGAAGGGCGAGTTCAGGGCCGAACGTCGAGCCGTCATAGTCTGTGTCAATTTCGATACGACGAATAACGGATCGTGTGGTGTTCTGAAGGCCATTTTCGGCGCCGTCAGCCCAAAAAATGCGATACATCTGCCCACGATTGTCATAAACATCATTCAAGAGACCAGTTGTGTTGAAGACCTTTGTTACTTCATAGCCATCGGACCACGTCGTCTTGAAGTGCCGAAAAGGAACGCCAACGGCGGTGCTGTTACGCTCGAAGTACCTTATCGTCGTTCCATTTTCAGTGATTGATGTGGAACTTGCAATCTGGAGACTGGCCCCCGGATTGCTAAGCATTACGAAATGATGCTCATCACTTAACGGAGTCCTGTTTGAATTCCATCTGAGCCGCAGCCCGCTGGCGTCGGAATACGCATAGCTTCTTTGGTTGCCAGTTCCATCCTCAGTCAAAAACTGCTCAAAGTTCGCGCGCCAGACGCCGGCGAATCCCAATGTGACTTGATCACTGGCTCGGAAAAGGTTGTCAGAACGGTAGGTCCTGGAAATGTGAAATCTGGGATCCTTTAAAGAGATCCAGTCAAAGGCACTTTCAGATTTAATTAGTTCCGGCAGCAACGTCGGATTTCCGACCAAACAAGAATCAAGTAGTGATTCCGGGTACGCGCACGATCCTGCTGTTGGGCCCGCATCTCCATCCCGAAGGCAAAAAGTTCCTATACCTACCAAAGTGACGCCCGAAGCGCCGGTACTAGCATCATCATAATGACATTGGCCAGAAGTGGTGGAAACTGGGGTGTACTCAGAAAAGATTACTGGTGAGCCGCCATTGTCCTGCGCTTCGCTGTCTTCAAGCTGAAGACACATAGCTGTCGGCGTCGAAAAGTCGCCCGGATCGAGGCCGTTTTCGCCTAAGTAGTTGAGACTTGGAGCCCAAAAGGTAATATCACGCTCTGCCGCAGCTTGGCCATCTGCAACAAAAACGAAAAAAATGCAGAAGCACAACTAAGTATATTCTTCTTCACGACCACTTCCCCAATTTCTTCTTCACGCCAAACTTCATATCAAATCCAGAAAGAAATTTGACTAACCGCTGATATCTACAAGCTACTACTCGGAATTCAGCATGACAATTCAAAAGATGTATTCGCATTTCGAATGTCGCATGCCAAAGTCGCAAAACTATACGCAACCACTTCTCTTCTGATGGCTTCTCGCACAATACATGAAAAAAGGAAGCATGACATATGCGTATCGACTGCCAACGAATTCTACTATGACAGCCCTTCCCGCAGCAATCAGATCATACAGTCCCAGAATTGCCTTTGCATTGTCAAGACACAATTTTGGCCTATCACAGCCCAATATCGGCTATGATTGAGACCCCGAGCGTGGCAACACGTTGGGAGTCGTATGGCGGAGGTCGTTGAGATCATCGCGTCCTGCTGGACAGTGCCTCCAGGACAGGGCCGTGAAAAGCGCATCATACCGACCAGCGGTGCTCGCGAACAGCGTCCAATCGGCGATCAGTCGAGTCGGAGCTGCCAGCTCCTCAACCAGGCTCGCCCAAGATGAAATCTTGGCAGCTGGTCTAGCTTTCGCGCATATCGATTCCTTCAAAGGCTGGATGCAGGGTTTGTATTGCGAGGATTGCGATGAAAATCGGCGCTACATTCGAAGCAAATATGTCGAACGACGATGAATATCATTGCGAGATCGTTCTGAACCTCACTGGTCTGACCCCCGACGTTCATCCAGCTGAAACCAGAGCCGGCGTGTGACAATTACCCGCTTGCGCGGAGGGAGCAATGGGCGAGCAGCGGAACGCTTCCGTTTCGTGGAGCTGATCGCCCATTGCGGTGAGTTGGGCGGCGAATGCCGCAGGCGTTTGGTAGTCGAGGGCTGAATGTGGGCGCGCGAGGTTGTAGTCGGCCACCCAGCGGGCGACGGCCTCGCGGGCGTGATCCAGTCCGAAGAACAGCGTCTCGTTCAGGAGTTCGTCCCGCATCTTCGAATTGAAGGCCTCGCAGATTCCGTTCGGCATCGGCTTGCCTGGGGCGATGAAATGCCAAGGCACGCCCGTCTCCTCGCTCCAGGCCAGCATCGCGTTCGAGGTGAACTCGGTGCCGTGGTCGCTGACGATGAGGTCGGGCTTGCCG
>NZ_FORA01000003.1 GCF_900113875.1 Jannaschia pohangensis
GGAGCAATGGGCGAGCAGCGGAACGCTTCCGTTTCGTGGAGCTGATCGCCCATTGCGGTGAGTTGGGCGGCGAATGCCGCAGGCGTTTGGTAGTCGAGGGCTGAATGTGGGCGCGCGAGGTTGTAGTCGGCCACCCAGCGGGCGACGGCCTCGCGGGCGTGATCCAGTCCGAAGAACAGCGTCTCGTTCAGGAGTTCGTCCCGCATCTTCGAATTGAAGGCCTCGCAGATTCCGTTCGGCATCGGCTTGCCTGGGGCGATGAAATGCCAAGGCACGCCCGTCTCCTCGCTCCAGGCCAGCATCGCGTTCGAGGTGAACTCGGTGCCGTGGTCGCTGACGATGAGGTCGGGCTTGCCGCGCCGGGCGATCAGCGCCGTCAGTTCCCGCGCGACGCGGCGGCCCGAGATCGAGGTGTCGACCACCGCGGCGAGGCATTCCTTCGTCACGTCGTCAATCACGTTGAAGATCCGGAACCGCCGGCCTTGGGCGAACTGGTCGTGGACGAAATCGACCGACCAGCGCGCGTTCGGCGTGGCCACAGTCAGGAGCGGCGCCCGCGTCCCGGTCGCCTTCTTCCGCCCCCGCCGCTTGCGCACGGTGAGGCCTTCCTCGCGGTAGAGCCGTTGGGTCTTCTTGCGGTTCACGACATGTCCCTCCCGCCTGAGCAGAACGTGCAGCCTCCGGTAGCCGAACCGGCGGCGCTCAGAGGCCAGCGCCCGCAGGCGCTCGCGCAGATCGTGGTCATCGGGTCGTCGGCTGCGGTAGCGGATCGAGGTCCGGTCTGCGCCGATCACGGCACACGCCCGCCGCTCGCTCATCTCGTGCTTCTCCACGAGGATCGCGACGGCTTCGCGCCTGGCGGCGGGCGTTACCACTTTCGCGACAGGAGATCCTTCAGCGCGGCCTGATCAAGCAGGGATTCCGCCAGCAGCCGCTTCAGACGGCCATTCTCCTCCTCGAGCGCCTTCAGCCGCTTCGCGTCCGACACGTCCATGCCGCCGAACTTGGCCTTCCAGGCGTAAAAGGTCGCGCTGCTGATCCCATGCCGACGGCACAGCTCCGCCGTCTTCGCACCGGCTTCCTGCTCCCGCAGAATGCCGATGATCTGCTCTTCCGTGAACTTCGATCTCTTCATGGTCCGGTCCTCTTCTCGGGCCGGACTCCAGTATCAGATGGAGGAACTATCGGGGGTCAGACCAATCCGGTGACGAAGTACGTCTCCGTCTCGGCCACCGACATGTTCCAGGCCACCAGCGGCGCGTCGGCGATGTCTACCGACACCACCTCGGCCCAGCCGCCGTCCGCCTGTTGCAATGCATCGCCCGGGCGCAGGTAGGCCGCATCAATCCAGGCACCGCCCGCGACCGGACCCTCGTACCAGTGCCCCTCCGCGCTCGCCGGGGTCAGCCGCGCGCCCGATGGCACCGCGAAGAACGGGTGGCGGACATTCGACACGATGGTCTGCACCGCGCCGGTGTCCGCATCCGCCAGCCCGACCGTCACCGTCACGTCGTAGTCCGCGGAGGACGGGAACCCAAAGGCGCGGAACGCCGTCTCCCCGGTCGCTGCGTCCCGCGAAAGCACCTGCATCGTCTCGGGGTCCAGCGCGTCGATCCGTACCAACCCTTGGTCCGTCACCACCAGCGTCGACCCGTCGAAGGAGCAGGTGCACCGCGTACCCGTGCAGCTCGGGCCGCCAGGCTCGGGGCGCGACGTCCCCCGATTTGGCAAGCGCCCCGGCGTCACCGCATCCAGCGCCGCCGTGCCGCACAGGAACGCCGCGCTTCCTCCACCGCCGGTGCCCATGGCATAGGCCCCGATGGCGGTCCCGCAGTCGACACCCGCCAGAAATCCGCCGATCGCACCGGCCAGGTTCATGACACCCAAGCCGACGGTTCTTACGGCAGACCGGATTGCCTGAGTTGACGCGCTGCTCGTGGCACCTGACTCCGCGCTCGACGTCAGCCCGCTCGGGTCGGTCGCATTGAACGGATCGTTCTCGACATAGGCGTAGAGGTTCAGATCCCCCGCCGCGAAGCCGATGGGGTCCTGTTGCAGGAACTGGCCGAGCGCCGGATCGTAGTGCCGCGCGCGGTAGTAGATCAGCCCGCTCTCGGCGTCGTGCTCCCGGCCCGTGTAGCCGTAGCGCGGCGCGTCGGCCTCGGCCCCGGTGACGTAGGTCCGCTGCCCGAAGCTGTCGTATTCGACCTCGGAGGCCACAGCCCCCGTCGCCACGCTGACGGCGATGGCAATGGAGCCCAGGCGGTTCGCCAGCAGCGACCGCAGCGAGCCCGATCCCGGGGCCGTCGTCCCCGCGTAGTCCTCGACCTCCAGCGGCTCGTCCACCCGCGGGCCGTGCAGCCAGCGGCGGGCCAGCGCGGACACAACGCGGCAGCCGAACATTGTCAATTGACTTATGCTCTACGTTCCTGCGCAGCTTCCAACTCTTTCCGCCGCCTGTGGAATTCAGTGTACGCCGCGTGGCTCTTATCAATGAACGCCTCCAGTAAATTTCGGTCGTCCGCTAGAACAACATGGACAATGCAGGTTTCCGTCAGATTGCCCGCCTCATGGAGGAAGACCATGTTTTCGAGTGAGCGGTCGATTAGACGACACTCATTCGTACACACCTCAAGAGTTTCTATACCATTATCGCCGGTATATCCCCACCGCCCACGATCGTTATGTTGTAGGGCATCTATAGCCCATACGTCGAGAACCGCACCCCGGACAAACGCCGCGTCGTTCGCCGTAATCACGATCTTCATGGCCATCCTCCTACGGATCCGACGATCTTGATGTCCGCCACTGTGCCGGTGCCGGGATTCCACTGATAATGGACCGTTGCCGTGCTTCCGTTGCCGCCCCTTACCGTCAGCTGCATCTTTTGCCAACCATCACTCGCCGCAAATCTCGGGTCATTGTTCATGCGCAATAAAACTCGACCACTTGCTGGACTATTCAGCGCAGTCTCCATCGCCATCTGTTCTCGAAGCGTCTGCGGCTCAGTCCATTGGTCCGGGTTTGCGGTCGAAATATCTAAGTATTCCTCATCATTCGATATATCAGGAATGTAAGGAACTGGCCATCTCGGTTCTTCAGGTCCACCATTGTGTCCTATCGGCGGGGACTCCCCTTGCCTCGTCCGCCATTCTTCGAGATGGCCGGGAACTTGAGAGATCGCTGCATTGATCTGTCCTAGCAAGGACATCAAGCCAGAAAAAATGCCCCCCACAGAAGAACGACACGGATCAGTAGCCGCACAAATCGCCGCTCCTCCCGCCGCAGCGGCTCCGGCCATACTTCCAAATTGGAGACTCGAACTCAGCCCACTCGGATCGGTCGCATTGAACGGATCGTTCTCCACATAGGCGTAGAGGTTCAGATCTCCCGCCGCGAAGCCGATCGGGTCCTGTTGCAGGAACTGGCCGAGCGCCGGGTCGTAGTGCCGGGCGCGGTAGTAGATCAGCCCGCTCTCGGCGTCGTGCTCCCGGCCCGTGTAGCCGTAGCGCGTCGCGTCGGCTTCGGTCCCGGTGACGTAGCTGCGCTGCCCGAAGCTGTCGTACTCGACCTCGGAGGCCACAGCCCCCGTCGCCACGCTGACCGCAATGGCAATCGAGCCCAGGCGGTTCGCCAGCAGCGCCCGCAGCGAGCCCGACCCGGGCGCCGTCGTCCCCGCGTAGTCCTCGACCTCCAGCGGCTCGTCCACCCGAGGGCCGTGCAGCCAACGTCGGGCCAAGGTACCACCCTCGAAGTCCATCACCACCTCCGACGCCGTCGGGTCCAGCGACCAGGCGTCGAGGACGTAGGCCTCGACCGAGCCATCCACCGTCTTCGCGATCCGCCGATCCAGCGCGTCGTAGGCGTAGGTCGCCGTCGTCACACCGTCGGTGTAGCTCACCAACCGGTTCTGGCTGTCGTAGCCATAGCTCTCCACCACGCCGTCCGCCTTCGACACCCGCGACACCCGGTTGCCCCGGTCATCGTAGAAGTAGGTGTAATCGTCATCCTCGGTCAGCTGGTTGTGCGCGTTCGACACGTGGAGGTCCGACAGATGCGAGGCGAAGCGATTGCCCTCCTCGTCGTAGGCATAGTCCTCGACCGGGAGCAGCGCCCCCGACCCCGATCCATCCGCCACGTCCGACCCGCGATCCACCTGCACCAGGCGGTCCAGGCTGTCGTAGGACAGGCGGCGGGATGCGGAGGGCGTCAGCTCGTCGATGATTGTCGTGAGTTTGCCGTCGGCGGCGTAGCCGTAGTCGAGGTCCAGCACCGGCACGCTTGCCTGCGCATGGGTCAGCGATGACAGCAGCCCATTCGTGTAACCCATGGTCGACACCCGCCCGGAGGTCGACGTGAACGACGTCCGCCGCCCTTCCCCGTCGTAGCCGAAGGAGAACGCCGTGCCCCAAGGCGCCGTCAGGTTCGTCAGACGGCTTTCCGGATCGTAGGCATAGGTTGTCGTCCCGCCCAGGCTGTCCGACATCGACGTGCGCCGCGAGAGCGCATCGTAGGTGTAGGTGAGCGTGATCTCAGGTTGCGGCCCGACCGTGCCATCCGTCGTCATCGCGACCAGACGATCCCGAACGTCATAAGCCATGGTCAGGCGGCTGTCGCCATCGGCAGCTGCAATCAGGTTGCCAACCGGGTCGTAGCCGTAGGTGAGCGTATTGTCGGGCGTCACCACTTGCGTCCGGCGCGACAGTCCATCGTAGGTGGCGGTTTCGACCTGACCGTTCTCGCGGGTGAGCACGGTCAGGTTGTCGCGTCCATCATAGCTGCGCGCGATCGTGCGGCCCAGCGGGTCCGTCCGTCCGGTCATCCGGTCAAGCGGATCGTAGGCGAATACCGTCCGTCCCGCGCGCCCGTCGGTCACCGCCAGGATGTTGTCGCGCAGGTCGTATTCGAACCGTTTCACGAAGCCTTCGGGATCGGTCACCTCGATCATCCGACCGATGTCATCATATACGTAATCGTGCTCGGCACCGGTCCCGTCGATATGACGGACCACGTCTCCTGCTTCATCGTAGACGCGCGTGATCAGACCCTCTGCCGGATCGTCGACCGTCACCAGACGCTCCAGCGCATCGTAGGTCATCGTCGTCACCAGACCGGTCTCATCCGTGATCGTCGCAACATTGCCAGCCGCGTCGTAGGTATAGCGGGTTATACCATCGATCTGAGCGCCATCAGGGCCCGTAACCTCAACGGTCAGCATCCGGTTCAGATCGTCGAACGTCCGCAAGACCCGCCGCTCCTCCGGCAAGCCCTCGGCTTCGATGACCGTGACCATGTTGCCCCGCGCATCGTATTCAATGCGCGTGATTGTTCCGTCAGGGTAGGTCATCGACGTCATGTTCTGATCGTCGTCATAGGTATAGCTGGTAGTCCGCCCGTTCTCGTCGGTGCGCGACGCGAGTTTCCCTTCCTCCGTCAGGACCATGGTTGTGATACCACCTTCGGCATCCACCATTCGGATCAACTCGCCGAACGAGTCGTACTCATATGTCGTGCCAAATCCTTCGGAGTCGGTCATCTCGGTCAAGCGCGAGAAAACAGGTTCGTATTCGTAGCGCGTCGTCCGGACAGCCGTTGTCCCAACCGCTTCCCTTCGCAACACGACATTGCCGCGAGCATCGTAGGCCATCTCGTCGATCAGGCGTCCCGTGGGCGACCCGGTCGAAGGACGGTCCACACGGGTGACAAGATTGGCATCATCCCTGGCAATTCGGGTCTCGCGACCCAACGGGTCGGTCATTCGGACGATGGCGCCGAATGAATTGACTTCCACCTGCGTCTCCTCACCCCGACGATCCGTCACGGTCGTGATGCGATCCTCGGGCGCGACGACCCGCAGAGTACCGGGCGTGTCGAGACTGGCCAGCCCGAGCGAAGATGCGATCTGCATCGAGATGCTCGATCCGTCAGGCAGGGTTGCCCCGCTGAGACGTCCGGTTGCATCAAAGGCATAGCGGGTCTCATTGCCATTCTGATTGGTCGTCGAGACAAGACGGCCCCGATCGTCGTATTCGAAAGCAACGGTGGCCCCATCCGGCTCGGTTAGCCCGAGCATCGTGGGAATATCGACCTGATCGTCATATTCGAACGTCGTGATCCGGCCTGCGTCATCGGTAATTGAGGCCATGCGGCCAAGTGCATCGTAGGCAAAGCTTGTCACGCCGCCGACCTGATCAGTCACCGTTTCCAGGCGACCATTGAGGCCGTAGGCGAACTCGCGACGGTTGCCCTGCTGATCGACTTCCGCAACCTGCAAGCCCTCAGCGTTGAACAGAACGCGCGTCCCGTCCGTATAGCGTCGCTCCCAAGTCCCATCGTCCAGCCGTGTCAGAGTCGAAAATTCCCCGTCACCCGAGATAAGTCGACCGGTCAGTGAAGGTTTTGAGAAGAAGATCGTATTCTGGAACCGCTGCGTCGTCACAGCATCCAGACTTCCGTCACCGTCGAGATCTACGACTTCAAGATCCCCGAAGCCGAACGGGAGCAGACCCGTCTCGAATGGCGCGAAAGTTCCGTCACCCCTACCCTCATAGACGTGTACGGCTCCACCCGTTGATGCGACGATATCTGGAATGCCGTCTCCGTTGGCGTCAGCGATGCTGATTGGCATAGCGCTGCTGGCTTGCGGAGGACGCGGCAGACTTCCCAGCGATACCCTGCTCGCCGAGAACAACGACAGCGCTGACGATGTGCTGTAGAGAATTTCCTCACTGCCATTTCCATCAATATCGATGAGCTTCAGGTACTCACCGAACAGGTTCGGGAACGCGCCCCCCAGATCGGCATCCGACAGCGTGAAACTACGCTGGCCCGTATTCGCGAGCAGATCAATCCCTCGGACGGTGCGGAACGCGAGGTCGATGTCGCCGTCGCCGTCGAGGTCACCCGCTTCAAGTTGAATAGCTCCGCCGTCTCCGGAGAACAAACTCCGCTGATGGATTATGGTCGATTCGATCCGTCTGGCTGTGTTGCCCCAATCGACAATTATGGCGCGCTGCAAGGAGAAGCGGCCTCCCGCTGTATGTGAGCGAACGACATCTTCAATTCCATCGCTGTCGAGATCCACCACGATGGCATCAAGAAAGTTCGTTCCGTCACCCACACCCGCACGGTCGAAAGACGCGAAACCACCTCCGGACAGGCCATTGCGATACCCGAATCTGTCTTCAAGTTGGAAACCGAACGCGAGATCATTGAACCCATCCATGTCACGGTCAATAACCTCCACCGCGGTAAGGTTCGGTGTCCAACTGCCGGTGTTCGGAACGACATTCGGATCACCGACTGCCAAAAGCTCAACATCCTCGAACCCCCGCCGTCCAAGATTGCGCAAAAGGCCGACGGATCCGGTCCCACTGTCCGGCCAAACGACATCCGGAAGATCGTCGCCGTTTATGTCGCCGATCGCCAGTCGTCCAGGGCCGCGTGCAGGAAACACGAACGGCTCTGGGTCGAACTCTGTCAGGGTCGGCTCGCTCTCGAATACCGCGACTGCGTCGTCACTTATGATGGAAAGCGAACGACCTTGTCTGTCCACCACAAGTTTCTGCAACCCCGCGATCGACCAACCCCGGCCGTAAGTGCTTTCGACTTCGTTCTGAATATATAGCTCGCCATCGTGAGACGCGCCCACAGTTGAGCAGGCATATTTCGCCCGCGTCGTGAAACTGTAAGGATATCGACCACTCGTTATCGATTGTGCATCTATGGTGGAAGGCTGGCGAAGGGTCACACGCTCTCCGAGAAGCGCCGGCGCGGACCCGGACGCCAGATCCCTCGGATTCCACTGACGGCCGTCCGATACGGTCACTCCGGCCAAATCCAGTTGCGTCATCAACGTCTGCGGAAGCGAAGCACGCGCATCAATCGTAACATCGCCGGCAACGATCAGAGTAGGATCCGCGGCCGTCGAATGGTACGCAAGCGCAACGGCTTGGCCCTCGTCGAACGCCCGATACCCTGGCAGAACATATGTTTGCTCAAGGTCGCCTTCGAACGGCGTCAACGTCCGGTTGTGGCCGTCGACCATATCTTCGGATGGGATGCTTGTTGGACGAAGCGGGAGCAGTGAGATCATCGCTCCCCCGTCGGCAAGGACGACCGACGCCGTAACCGTCGCACCGCCAGCTTCCACAGACCCTTCAGAAACAGGTATGAACCGCGTTCCGCCCGCGCCCATGCGCCAGACGTCGAGAGCGGCTCCCTCCGCCAGACCGTCCACGTTGTTGGCTGTAACCGCCACGGGAGCATTGAAACGGGCACCCGGCGCGTCGAGCGCGAAGGTATGGCACGCTTGGACGTCGTCCGGCATCCCTGTCGGCTGGAAGAGCTGCGGCAAGGTGCCAAGACAAACTTCGCCCGCGTAAGCCGCTCCGCTACTATCGGTCACACTGTCGGCCGGAAGCGTTGCCCTAATTCCCGCGACAGATGACGTCAGAATAGTCGGGGTACCGGCAACAACGGGCGAGCAACCCTGATTGAGAGGAACGAGCAGGATTTCAGGATCGATGTCGCGGTCCTGATTCTCGGTTATCTGAACGACACGGGACACTGTAGCATAGCCAGAAGCTCCGCCCGTCGGCGACACGATGACCTGATCGCTTCTCCCGGTCAGTCCGCCGAAGCGGAATCTTCCATCGGCATCCGAAACCGTATCAAGCGCCGCAGTCTCGATGCGAACCGGGACACCCACAACCGGAGTCTCGATCCCAGCCGCAAAATCGACCGCATCCAGCAGCCGACCATTGACCGCCGTCTCGCCCGCATCCGCTGGTATCACCAAGACAGACACATCGGCCGTGTCGGTCAGGCGTCCGTCCGAAACGGTAACCGTCAGGTCGTAACGTCCCTCCTGCCCGGCTTCGGGCCGGAAGGAGAGTAGACCGGTCGCTGCGTCGAAGGACGCGTTCTCGACAAGCGGAAGCGGCGTCACCGTGAATGTCAGCGTGTCCCCTTCGGCATCGAAAGCCGAAACATCGAGAGACAGCTTCAGCCCGAGTTCTACCGTATATTCCGCAAGCAACTCACCGAGGATTGGCGCGGTGTTGCGTGCGCCGGCGGACACCGAAATCTCCGCCGTGCTCTCTAGCGTGCCGTCACTAACCGTGACGGCAATGCGGTAGACGCCTCGGCGGTCGGCCGAGAACCCGGCCGATGAGCCATCATCCAAAGCCACCAATGTGGGCGTGCTCCCGTCCGGAGCACTGAGAATTTCATAGCTGAAAGTCAATCCCTGTCCATCCGGATCGCTTGATCCGGTGGCGTCCAGAATAACATCGTCGCCGACGAAAGCCTCGGACGGGCCGGTCAGGGCCGCAACGGGTGCGCGGTTGGGAACATCCAGCGTGGACGTAACACTGTTCGAAGCGATGCCGTCCGAAACCGTCAACTCGAAAGTATAGAGCCCCGGGACGTCCGGCTGGAAGGCGGTGACGGCAGCGTCGCCCCCGATGACCACCGAGGTGCTTCCGACCGGCGATGAGGTATTGGTCCAGCTATAGGTCAGGAAATTACCATCTGGATCCGAAGAGCTCGTTGCGTCGAGAGAAAGTATCTCGCCGACAAAGGCCTGTGCTGGAACACTTGCAACAGCAACAGGCGCGGAGTTGGAAACCAATACCGAGATGACGATCGGATCGGCCGCCCAAATGCCGTCATCCACCTGCATCTGGATCAGATACGTACCAATTCGGTCCGGGATGAAAGCGACGGTCTCTGCTTCGATCAATTGCTCCGCGAACGCAGTCGCGCTGCCCGCCGGTTTGCTCAGGATTGACCACTGAAAACGCATTGCGTCGCCGTTCGGATCGACCGCGTAATCGGTCCCTGCCACGGTAATTTCTTCACCACCGACAGCGTCTATGTTGCGCGCTCTTGAAAATTGAGGTGGCAGATTCCCGTATCCGACCAGAACTGTATCCGGACGTGAAGCCAACGGCCCATCGGTCGCAACGACCTGGAGAACCGCTCCCGCCGCTGCATCCGAAAGGGTAAGGATTGGATTTGCCGCGGCAGGTGTCGACAGGGCGGCATCTTCACTGCCCATGACGAACCCAGTGACCGACCATTCGAAGTTCGCCGTCTCCGATGACGCAGCAGCGATCGGAGACACGGCCCCATCGCCACTCCGTAGAAGATCAGGTCCAGCATCGACCGAAGGTCGCGGCGCGCCGACAACGACTGCCCGAGTCTGCGGCATTGATGAGATCACGCCATCCGAAACAATAAGTTGCACGATATATGTGCCATCGACGTCGGGGGTCAGCGTTGTGGTCGGAGTGGCAAACGCAGCAAGATCGGCTTGGCTACCGGCAGGGCGATGGATCAGGGCCCACGACCACGTAATCGTATCCCCATCGAAATCATAACTTTGCGATCCATCGAACGAAAAGGCCTGGCCCGCAGCCGACGTAGAGGCCTCTATGCGCGCCACTGGGGCAATTGGACCCTCGCCGACGACAAGGCGTTGGTAGGTATCTGAGGGCGTCAAACCATCCGAGATCCGCGCGCGAACAATGTATTCCCCATCCTGGGGCGCCAAGAGATCGAGCGTCCCGTCCTGACGGGTCACCGTAGAACTCGCAACTCTTCCCGGGGCCGAGATCAAGTCCAGCGTCCCCATCAATCGGTCGCCGTCGATATCTGAACTCGCATAGGGTGACACCCTTGTGCTTGTCGGCAACGCACGGCGTTCTGCGAACTGCAAAGCGGCATTTGGCGCAACCTGCCGTCCGCGACGTGGTTCGTAGAAATCCACACTGCGCGCGATAAGCGGCTGCCGTTGCAGATCCTTACCGATGACGTTCTCTAGCGTGACGGTCAGAGCGGGCGCTTCCCCGAACCGCAACGTTAGATCCGCTACGGAGGGGTCTGGGGAAATCAGCGCGTCGGTAAGGCTGTCACCATCCCGTTCGATTTCGCGCACGAAATTGAAAAAATCTCTGCGCTTGGACAGATCATAAGCTCTCCCACCAAAAACGAACCGGAGGGTGTCGAAGCTCTGCTCGCCGCCACCGTTCACGTCAAAATCCGGAATGACGATATCGCCGGTTTTATCCTCAACCGCGCCAAGATCGAAAACGACGCGCGGCCCTCCGTCGTTCGAAAGGTTCCGGTCATAGGATGTCCGGAACCTGAGGCCTTCTTCCGAACCTTCCTGATATGTCGCTGCGACACAGCTGGTCGACGAAACCAGTCCGGTCGTATCCGTCACCGTGAGACCGAAAACATAGTCGCCGACGACGTCGAACGCCACGTCGACAAACGGCTCCGCAGTGTCTTCAATCGTGACGGCACTCCCATCGGGTTTCTTTTCGACCGTCCAAGCATAGCGCAACGCGTCGCCGTCGGGATCGAAGCTGTCGGACCCGTCGAGGGTCAGCCGATCCATGATCGAAGGTACCCCAACCGCACGCACCCGAGATTGCGGGGGGACGCCTTCGGTTCCGGCAACGATCTCGACCGTGCGCAGCACAACTCCGTCTGTCACCGCCGCGTCACGTATCTCCGCGGCGGCCCGCCAGGTCCCCGGAACGTCGGCCGTAAAGGCCGGGCGCACGGCGGCTGGGTCCGAGAAATCTGCGACACTGACAGCTGGACGGTCGAGCCAGCGCCAGGAAACAGCCAGCTCGTCGAGTTCCAGACCGGCGATCGCCTCGAGGGGATCGAGGTAGACCGGTTTACCTACGGACGCGATCGTGGAGAGGACGGGTACACGACAAGCGGATTGGGGCTCGCACCGACCAAGATGAAAACAGGCATCGAAAGCTTGGGGACCAGACGCCTTTGTCTTGCGCACGCCGCTGATGTCGAACGTCGCGACGTAGGTGCCGGGACCTCTGCCTTCTACCACCAGGTGACCGGGGGCCACCCTGAACGCTTCTGAGAAGTCACCGCCGTATTTCGTCAATGTGACGATTTGACCTGTCTGCCCATCGTTCTGGAGCCGCCAGTACGTCGTGTTCTCGCCGCTGACACCGAGACTCGTCAGGTTGTCGGCACGCACAACACCGGCAGGAAACGCGAGCAGAAAGAGGACCAACAGTAGAGGAAGCTTCAGAGGCGACGCGGAACACACTGGCAAGAACTCGCGCAAAGCGCGCCCTGTCGAATTAAACATCTTGATTTCCCGTGGCCATGCAATCCTCACAGCGAAGTTACCCCGCGATATTCGGAAGGCAATACTCTTTTGCCGCAAGTGGACGGGTGAGACCCTCCGGCTGCATATTGTGAGCAACTGGTCTGCAAGGCCTTCAGAACATGTCTCATAACGAACATCATGGGGCTCAGAACCCCTCAACCGGCCAATATCACCGCCGCGACCTCCTCCGGCGGCGGCTTCGCAGGCCTGCACGTGGCCGAGTACGGAGGGGATGCGGTCCTCCCTGCCCGGGACGCGAATCGGGGCATCCGCATCCCGACCCCGGATGTAGCCACGCCGCTCGACACGCGGCCGGGCTTCGGCCGGACCCTGTCGGACCTGGGCCTCCCGGTCTCGACCGGTCCGGCCTTTCGGCCGATTTCGTCACCGGTCTGACGGCCTATCTCGGGACGACGCTTGTGAACGCGCATAGCCGCACGACCTTAGGGACGACACAGATCAAAGCCGCCGACCTGCGCGCCCTGCCGTGCCCCTCCCCCCATGTTCTCTCCAATCTCGGGGCATGGGCCGCGCGGCAGTCTTCGTGGCCGGATGACACCGCTCTCGACGATCGTCTTGACGATCTGCTGGAAGGCCCGGCCGCCCGCGACCTGTGAAGGCGGCAGGGCCGGGCGCCTCGCTCGACCGCGAGGACGCAAGCGATGATCGCGGCTACGCCCCGCGCAGGGTTTCCAACTGCCTGCGCAGCCGCGCGATCTCGACGCCCGGATCGGGCCGCTCGGCGAGTACGCGGACGGCGTCGGCGACCTGCGTCATGGCGGAAGCGCAGGCGACGAGGTCGCCGCGGATGGCGGAGAGGTCCGCGAGCATCCGCTCGATCGGCTCGGCGACAGGGCGCTCGCTGCGATCGAGGAGCGCCTCGACCGCGTCAAGGAGCCGGCGGACATCTGCGTGGAGCGCGTCGTGCGGGCCGGGCGTGCGAGTGTGATGGGTCATGGCAGTGTTCCGTTTCTGGAAGTTGGGGAGCGAGACGAAGTCGCGTCAGGGCGCGGGGCCATCGTCGTGGTTCGGCAGAGTCGGCCCTTCGACTTCGGTTCCGACCCTCTTGGGACGTGGGATCGGCGACATCGCAGCCAGGGCGGCGAGGGAACGGCGGACCTTGTCGAAGCCGCCTCCGGCCGCCCATCCGGCCAAGGCATGTGTCACCGCGTCGTATCCGGCGACATGGGCGATCCGGTCAAAGAGCCGTTCCGCGAGTCGGCGCAGGGTGAGCCCGGCGGAGAGGACGGGCGCGGCCGGAACGCGAAGGATCGCGGCGGGGTCGACGAGATCGGATGGCCGCGTGATGTCTGGGCCGTAGACCCGGGCATTCTCCGCCGCCCGCGCGGTCCAGGCGGCGCGCAGCCGCTCCAGTGCCGCGGCGAGGACCTGCTCCCGCGCCGCGAGGACCATGGGATCGGGCGGCGTCGGGGCCGCGTCGCAGAGCGTCCCGTGGAAGATCAGGGGCGTCCCTTCAGCCCCATCCTTCGGGGCCAGCACGATGGCGTCGTCGCGCAGCCCGCCGACCTGCCAACCGAGATCGTCCAGCATCGGGGCGAGCCCGTCGAGCAGACCCGCCCGGTCCGTCGCCCCGCCCCGGGCGATGGACTTGGCCGCGAGAAGCAATCGCGGCCGCGCGTCCTCCTGGTCGAGGCGCGCGCCCTCTCTTGGGTCGAGTCGCCCGTCTTCGCGATCATCCCCCTGCCCGCGTCGCGCTTCGATCCAGCGCCCGAGCGCCGCGGCGCGCCGCTCGAGCCACGACGGTCCGCGGACAGCGGCGGCGTTGCGGGGATCGCGCGGGTCGTGCCAGCTGAAGGCCCCGTTGAGCGTGTCCTCGAAGGCGGCCCAGGCCACCCGGCTCGCGGCGACGGGCGGGTGCGGGTTGAAGGCCCGGGGAATGCGCCGACCGGAAGCCGTCGGGACCATCACGCAGGCCGGGACAAGGATATTGATCTCCAGCCGCCCGGTATGGAGATGGGTACTCACGAGCACCGGCGGACGTGCCTCGGGGGCGAATCCGGAATGGGCCGTTTCCATCCACAACTCGATCGCCGCGTCGATCCTGCGGAGAGTCTCCCGGTCGCGTCGACGCCATTTCTCAATATCGACTTCGTTTTTCGCAAAGCTGAGCGTCGCGCATCTGTAGCGCCGTTCCGTCTCCAATATGTCGATCGTCCGGGCGACGATCCGGGGATCACCGCGCAGGATCTCCGGAGCCGGATCGCGGGCGATGCGGTCACGCCGCCCGCCGATCACCACGGGGACGGTCTCGTCGAGAAGGTAGCCAATCACGCGGCGCGCGGTGCCGCCGGTATGGCGCGACCAGACGAGGATCACCGGCCCCGCCCCGATGTGGCGTCCAGCGCCCGGATCAAGCGGTCGTCGATACGGTCGAGCGCGCCGCAGATGTGCAGCGTCTGGACCGGTGTGGTCCCTTCGATGACCGACGCGAGCAGGTCAAGGATGCCGTCCATGGCAAGGCGCATCTCGTCGATCAGCTCCCCCGCGTCGGGAGTGGACGAGACCGGCGTGTCGAGCGCGGCCTCCGCGACGTAGCGCGAGCGCGACACGGCCCGCGCCGCCGCCGCCGCGCCGATGGCGGCCCATTCGCGGTCCGTCAGATGGATGCGCCGCGGCCTTGTCGGGACCGCACTTCTCGGGCGTCGTCTCGTCATCGTTTCTCCTACCGGCCCCGGATGCGGCCTCTCGCTGTGCGGACGACGGGATATCGTTCATCAAGTTTAAGAATGAAGAATGATGACGCGCGCAGGGAAGGCGCGGCGGTGCCTCGAGTGTGGATAACTCTGGTGAAGAGAGGTCGGGCAGAGAAGGCCTCAGGAGGGTCACATCTCAGCGATACAGGGAGTTCGGCCCCCTCGCGCTGCATCGCTCAGCTAGGAAGGCAACTTTCAAAGAATGACGAGCGAACGGACCCGAGCGTGGGATGCACGCGAAGATCACATATCGTAATACGCAACTCGGCAGGCTCGTTCGGCCTGGACGAGCGCGCCCAAGGGAGACCGGATCGTCGGGTGCGAATGACGGATCCGCCAGACGGCCGCACTAGCGCGCCGCGTCTCAGTCTTCGTCTCGCAGCTCCAGGGCAGCATCGTTGTCCCGCACGTCATATCCCTGCCCGCGCAGGTGCCGCGTCAAGATGCGGCGGATCATCTCCGGTCGCGAGGGATCGTCATCAGCCCCCGCGATCAGGTCATCGAGCGCGTCGAGCATCGTCTGATGAACGCGCAGCATGACCTGGTGAGTGTTTCTCTTCGGCGGTGCCATGATCGGGATTCCTGTTTCGACACGTGGCAGAACAAGCGTCGAAGACCAGACGCTCAGTTTCGTGTTGACATTGTGATACTGATATTGCAATAGGTAAGCGGGCGATGCAGGGGCGGCAACCCCCGCACCGTCCTGACCACAACCGATCCAGCTAGGAGATCGACCATGGCTGATGCCGTCCTTACCATCCTCTTCGCGGGGGATGCACCCCGTTCCCATTCCATTCCGTGCCTCGTCTTCGGGCGCGCAGTCCAGGCCGTGGAGCGGCTGCTCCAGGCCGACACGCGTGCGGCCGGTCTGCCCTACGGCGACCCGGCATATGGCCGCGCGCCGGGGCATGCCGATCGCCAGCTCGTCCGGGCGATCGACGCGACCGCACGCGCCGCCGGGCATGCCGACGACGACCGCTACCGCGCCGCCGCGGAGATTATGCATGCGATGCTGATCTCGACCGACCCGGGTCATCTGCGCGACGGCCTCGCCGAGATGCGCCGGTTCGAGCTGCACGCCTACATCCTCGCCGACCGGACGATCCGGTTGTCGATCCTTCGCGCCGCGGGCGTCATGGAGAGCCTCCATCGCACCTGGACGACAGACAGGGATATCGAAGTCGACGATCTCGCGGCCGCGCACGATATCCAGGGCGAGGATGCCTGGGATCTGTTCGCTGATCCGACGGCGTTGATGCCCGGCTGACCGCTCCCGCCGACAAGGGCCGCGCAAAGCGGTCCGCGCCAGGGCAGGCCCGGGATCTCGCCTCGTCCGACACGCAACCCCGGTAGACGAGCCCGGTCCTGCATTGTCCGCACCATGACGGTCGGGTGCGTTCGCGCGCGCCCGTCCCGCCTGCCCCGTCCACCCGACGATCCCCAACCAGGAGACAGCCTTTCGCCCATCCCACCTCCTCGTCTTTCCAACTCCCGCTCTTCGAACACCTCGCGCCCCGGACGAGCGTCCCGCCACCGGGCGCGGCCTACGACGACCTCGCCGCCTACCCGCACGTCTCGACAGCGGTCCTCGCCCATCACGCTTGCCTGATCGGCCAGGCCGGCGCGGCCGTCGTCGACAGCGTCCTGCTCGCCCGGGGCATTCCCGTGCTCCCGGCCCCCGACGGGCAGTCCTACGATCGGCTCGCCCTGATCCGCGGCGATCCCGTCACCGTCCAAATCAAGACCACCTCGCATCCCGGTGCCGACGGCCGGTACCTTTGGAATATCGCCTGCGGCTACCGCGGTTCTCCCCGCGGCCGGCGGCCCTATGCGCGGCACGCCTTCGGGCTCCTGGCATGCGTTGTTCTTCCGGTCTCCGCGGTCTTGTTCGTCGCCCCGGGCGCGACCCGGGTCACCCTGCATCCACGCGATGTCCCCGGCCTCATACGCGATCCGCTTGCCAGCTTGCGTGACGCACTCGACGCCATCGGCATCGACGCGCCGCAGCCCCCTCCGTGAACAACGCGCCCGACATCGCCCTTCGCCCCTCCCTGTCCCTTCGCCCTCCGGAGCCCAACATGACGATTCCCCATCCCACGCCCGATACCGCCTCCCCCACGTCCGACACTACCGACGATTTCTCACAGACCGTCCCGACCAATCCTCGGCCCATCACCGGCGACGCCCTGCGCGACGCCGTCCTCCGCCGCTATATGGACCGACGCCGCCGCGCCGCGGCGGCGAAGATGGAGGACGACCCGGGCTCGGCTCCCAGGCAGGCACCGATCGGCCATCCGATCGCGCTCGCTTTCCTGGCGCGTCTCGCCCGGACGATCGGCGAGTTGCCCGATCCGGCCCTGGTGGCGACGGAGGGACGGGTGCTGCTCCTGCGGACCGACGACCCGGCGGATCGCACCCTACCCGCGCTGATGTCCCGGGAGGTGCTGCCCACCCTCGCCGCTCTCCTCGGTCGACCGGCACCCCGCTCCGAACTCGTAATCGCGAACGCGTGGAACAAGGTCGGCAACGCGGAATGGTCCATCGTCACCGAGGATCTCACCCGCATCATGGCCGCCGGTCAGCTCGCCATCATCGCCTGCAACCCCGCCATGGCTGTTCCCGACGAGATCGCGGACCTGCTTGATGTCGATGTCTCCGTTCCTGGCCTGTCCCCGGACGACATCATCGCAATTATGGATGCTGTCGAACGCCCCGGAAGGGACGACCCCGACCTTCTCGGCCTCCTGCCGTCGGCAGAGCGCCTCGCGGCCATCGGGCCTCTGCATCTGGCTTATGCCTGGGCGGCCACCGACGAGGACGGCGCGGCGGAGGTCGCGCGCCGCCTCGCGCGGGCGGCCGACCGGATAAAGGACCGGGAGCCGGAGCAGACCAGCGATCAGCCCGAGACCGCGAATGACGACGCCGAGGACAATGACATTCCCGCGCTCCGCCTCGCCGATCTCCGCGGCCTCGGTCCCGCCGGCGACCTGCTCCGCCGCCTCGTCGACGACGTCGACGACTGGCGCGACGGCCACCTGGACTGGCGCGACGTCGGGGCCTCGGTCCTCCTCTCCGGCCCGCCCGGCTGTGGCAAGAGCAGCGCTGCGGCCGCCATCGCGGGCGAGATCGGCGGGCCTGTCGTCGACCTGTCCTACACGCGGATGCAGGCGGCCGGACACATGGGAGAGGCGCTTCGCGCCCTGGACAAGGCAGTGGCGCAAGCCAGGTCGGAGGCCCCCTGCGTCGTCTTGGTCGACGAGGTCGATGACCTCGCGGATCGCGGTGGTCACGGTGCCAACGCAAACTCGCACAACCGCAGTTACATGCGCAGCATCGTCAATGCCTACCTGACCCGGCTGACGCAGCTCGCCGACGCGCCCGGCGTGGTCGTGGTGCTGGCGACCAACCACCCCCACCTGGTCGATCCGGCCCTGATCCGGGCGGGCCGCGTCGACCACCACCTCCACATCGGCCTGCCGGACCGCGCTGCGCTTGAAGAAATCCTCGCCGATGCGCTCGGCGATCATGCAGCACCGGCACTGGTCGATGCACCGGCCTGGTCCATGGCGCTCGATGCCCTCACGGGTGGATCGGGTGCGGACGCCGCCAAACTCGTCCGCGATGCCGTCGCCGCCGCGCGGACGCGCGTGCGGCGGCAGCGGACCGGCCGGACGCGCGCACAGAACGGTCAGCCGGCACCCTTCGCCGTCACGCCGAACGACCTCGCGGTCGCGGCCTCGGCCTCGAGATCGGGCACGTCCGTCCCGCCCGATCTGCACCGCCTCGCGATCCACGAAGCGGGCCACATCGTCGCCGCCCATGCTCTTGGTCGCCCCAGACCCTCCCGCGCGTGGATCGGGCCGCAGGGCGCGGGCGTGACCGCCCCGGTCGAGAGGACTTATACGGCGGACACGGCGCGGGCGGAGCTGGCCTGCCTGCTCGCCGGCATGGAGGCCGAGCGCCTGATCCTCGGCACCGTCTCCTCTGGCGCAGGCGCGGGAGCCTTGAACAGCGATCTGGCGAAGGCCACGGCGATGGCCGCCCGGATCGCTTCGGAATGGCATCTGGAGACCGAAGACGCGCCGCCGGTCTGGCGCAGCGCCGAGAGCTATGCCGCGTCGCCCGACTGGGCGCACCGCCGGACCGCCGAGGCGGTCGAACGGCTGCTGACCGACGCGCGGGCCCGCTGCGTGGACCTCCTGCGGGAGTGGCGCGCCATTGTGGCGCGCGTCGCCGGTGCCCTCCTTCGGGAGCGGGAACTGAACGGCGACGCGATCGCGCGCCTCCTCGACGGACCGTTTCCCGCCTCGGTGCCGCCGCACGGGTCGGAGCATGTCTCCACACCGGATGAATCGCGCATCGACGGAGGCCCGCAATGACCCCCTCCCCGCCGGTCTCCGAGGCCATTCAACGCCGCTGCTGCGCGCGGATCCCCACCCGCCGCGCGTGGCTGGCGAACTTCGGAGACGAGACGGAGGACGGGGAAAGACGAGAGGAACTGACCCATGCGATCCTGACGCGGCATGTCGAGCCCCTCGCGTCGAGTGGCCCGACGAGCCGGGAAGATCTGACAGCGCAGCTCCACGTTCACTGGGTGGAGCATGGGCCCCGCGGGCGCGACGACGATGCCTACGCCGTCGATGACGCAGAGCCGTATACGCACCCGGACGCAGATCATGTCCGGCCGCTTCAAGAATCCCAGACGCGTGGCAACCCGCTATGACAGGTGCCCCACGGTGTTTATCTCGGCCATCGCCCTCGACCCTCCCGTGCTCTTCTGGCTACGGATCCAGTGGCGAAAGACGGTTCATTCGTACCGCTAGAGTACCCAAGGCCCGTAACCCATTCCGAGACAAGCGCGGGTCAGCCCCAAGAAGCGTTGGGGGATAATTTGGGGGACCAGTGTCGCCGAAAACAGAGTAATCTATCTGTTTTCAAAAACATAGAAAAAGTCTTTGGTGCCGCTGAAGGGACTCGAACCCCCGACCCCATCATTACGAATGACGTGCTCTACCAGCTGAGCTACAGCGGCACCGTGGCGCGGTCCTTAGCAGGGGTTCGGGGCCGCTTCCAGCCCCGAAATGCGCGATTTTCAGCTGCGGGCATCGCCGTTCAGCGTCACGGGTTCGTCGACGTCCCGGGTGGTTCCGACGATAGCAGGGTTCACGGGCGCAGCGGGCTCGACCTCCTCGGCATCGGGGATGTCATCGGGGGTCGGCACGATTGCCGGAACACCGGCCGCCGCCCCTGCCGTGGATGCCCCCACCAGAAGCGGCAGCATATCCGAGCTTAGCGCCGCCGCAGACGCGGCAGAGCCCTTCGGCTCGGTCCAGCTGAGGCTGTCGAAGGCCTCGCAACTTGTGCAGACCGGGATCCAGTCGGCATGGACCGTCCCGCAATTCTCGCACACCCACTGCGGGCCGCGCGTCGCGCCAAGCGCCTTGGCCAGCCAGCCGCGTACGACCGCCTCGCTCGCCCCCTCGCCCCGTTCGATCGCCGCCATCAGGGTCAGGGACCGGGTCGTCGGGTGGCTCTCATAGAGGGTGCCCAGAACGCGGCGCGCGGACGGGAAATCCTCTGCGGCCAGATACAGCTCGGCTTCCAGCATCTTGGTCTCGGGCGCATCGGCATTGACCTTAAGGAACGGCTGGAACCGCTTGATGCGCTGCTCCGGGGTCTCGCCCGGCGCAATATCGGCGAAAGCGGCGGCAAGGTCGGGATGGGGGGTCTTGGCACGCGCGGCCTTCAGCACCTTGGCCGCCCGGCGCTCATCGCCCGACTCGGCATGCAGGCGTGCGGCCAGGACGGCGGCGGGGACCAGTTCGGGCGACAGGCGGTTGGCCTCGAAGACTTCGGCGCGGGCCTTGTCCATGTTTCCCTTGGCCAGCTGATCGCGCGCATCGGCCAGGCTCAGCACCGCCTCGCGCCGCTTGTAGACATCCTTGGGCAGAGACCCGGATTTCAGCTTGGCGGTCAGAACGCGGCGCGCGCCGTCCCAATTCTCGTCCTTGGCTTGCAGGCGCAGCAGGGTGTCCTGCGTCTCGACATGGCGCGGCTTGAGGGCGAAGGCCTTCTCGGCCAACTTCATCGCCGTTGCGGTATCCCCGGCCTCGAGCTTCTGGCGCATCAGGCCGCGCACGCCCACGAACCGCGTCCGCTCATGGGTGACCAGCGTTTTCCAGGCTTCGCGCGCCCGGTCCGTCTCGCCCGCCGCCTCGGCGGCCTGGGCCACGACCAGCGTCGTGATTTCGGGTTTCTGAAGGTATTTCTCGGCCTTCTGCGCCTTTGCCGCCGCCTCGCGGGATTCGCCCGAGGCGAGCGCGATCAGGCTGTCTGACAGCGCCTGATATCCCTTCCGCTCCCGGTTGCGGTCGAAATAGGCGCCAAGGGCCGTGTCATCGCCGTTGATGAAGCGCATCACCGCGACAAGGAACCCGGCCAGCTTGAACACGACCCAGAGGGCCAGCATCAGCACCAGAACCGACAGGATGACGACGAGGGGTTCCAGAACGAACTCCCCGCCATTGAACTCGACCGTGACTTGACCGGACAGGGCGAGCAGGGTCTGAACCCCGAAGGCCAAAGCGCCGACGATCACGACGAAGAGGAGGATTTTGAACAACGACCAGAGCATCTAAATCCTCATCCGTCCTGAAGGTAAGCATCAGCCGCCGCGAGTGCGGCAGCGCGGGTCTCGACGCGGGCGCGCCAGTCGGCCAGGGGGGCGGCGGCCTCGGGGGGCAGCGCGTCCATCTCGTTCAGCGCCGCCGCGAGGTCGCCACCGCGCACGGCGGCCTCCACACGGCTGAGAACGGCGTCGACGTCATCGCCCTCGCGCGGTTCGAGCGAGCGCGGGTTGAAAGCGTTGCGGAACAACGACCCCACGCCGCCGCCGCTCTGGCCACTGCGCGACAGACGCAGCGCCTCGCGGGCAAGGGGCGGGAACTCCGCGACAAGGGTGGCCTGCGTCACGACGCCTGCGTCGGCGACGGCAGCGAGGTCCGGGGGCACATCGCCCAGAATTTCGACCTGATCGGCAAAGGGCACGCCCGATTGCAGGGCCAGGGCGATCTGGTTCTGCGCCGCCTGCCGGGCCAGCGCCTCGGCTTCGGCGACAACCGACTCGGCGGCGCCAGTAGCCTCGGTGAACCCGGACTCAAGCGCATCGACACGGCCGGTCAAGTCGCTCACCGCCGTCTCGACCGCGTCCGTCCGATCCGACAGCGCGGTCACATCGCCGCGCAACCCGGCATCCGAAGCCGTCGACGCCCCTGCAGCCGGAGCGGCTCCCGATGCGGGCTCCGCCGTTTCCAACGCGGCAATCCGTTCGGCCAATGCGTCGACATCGGCGCGCAGGGTGTCTTGAGTTGCCACAAGCGCCGAGAGGTCGGGCTCTTCAGCGGCCGGCAATGCCGCCAGCTGCGCCTCGAGCGCATCGAGACGGGCGGTCGACTCGTCGGCGGGCGGCATCACGAACGTCGGGATCGCATAGCCGATCGCCCCCGCCACCAGACCACCCAGAACCAACGGCACGAATCCGGGTCCGCGCTTTTCGATCACCTGCGGGGCCGTCGCGGGCAAGACCGTCGCGGGCTCTTCATCCTTGGCCGCGTCTTCCTCGACATCGGCATCGGGCACGTCATGGTCCTGCCGCTCCGCGCCTTCGACGGTCACGAGGTCGGTCGTTGCCTCCGCATCCTCCGCATCGGGCTCCGTCGCCGCCGCGTCCTCGTCGGCTGGCGCATCGTCACGGTCTAGCCCGGATTCGTCCGCCGCCGTCCCGACAGGCTCACCCTCGGGGTCGTTCAGAACATCGTCCAGCGTCTCGTCAAAGGATTCGTCGGCGTCGTCACCCGCAGGCGGCGTATCGGACGCCATGGCATCCTCAATGGCATCGCCGGTCGAAGTTTCGACAGTCTGATCCTTGTCGGGCGTGGACCCGGTATTCTTCTTGCTGCGCGCCAAGGCGTCCCCTCCGGCTGGCTTATGGGACGGTGGCAGATCCGTCTCACCTGATACACCTAGACCGTCGGCCCCGGGCCCTCAACCGCCCGTGGGTGCAAATTGTTCCGGATCGTCTGCATCATCGCCGGACCATCGGGCCTATCCGACACGGCCAGCGGCGGCACGGGGCAGGCATCGGCCACCGCCCGGCTCAGGCAGATGGCCAGGATTCGGTCGTAGCGGTCCCCTGGAACAGCTTCGAACAGCAATGCCGCCGAGCGGGGCGAATAAAGCGGGGCCAGAACAGGTCCCGCCGCGATCACCTCCACCGCATCGGGGCTCAAGGCCTGCGCCTCCGCGCGGTAGATCACCTGCGACACCGCCTTCAGGCCGCGCGCCGTCAGATCCGCCGCCAGATCGCCGCGCTGAACATCGCCGCGCAGATGGGTCAGCGGCGGCGCATCGGCCGGGATCGTCAGGACCAGCGTCGCCGCATCGGGGGCCACGCCCTGCACCTCGCATCCCGCCGCCTCTGCCGCCGCCGCCGTGCGCGGCCCGACCACCCAGGCAGGCAAACCCCTGCGTCCGCCAAGCGCTGCGAACGCCTCGACCGCATTCACCGAGGTGAAGATCAGGCCCCCCGTCAGCGCGGGCAAATCCCCGAAGGCCACGATCCGGAGCAACGGCGAGATCACGACACGCTCCACCCCCTCGGCCCGCAGCTGCGCCGCCAGCGCCTCGGCGTCGGCAAGCGGGCGCGTCAGCAGGACCGGCAGGGGGACACGACGGGGTGGATGCATTGTGGGCCGGGACCTCGCTGGCTAAAGGGGGGCGTGGCGACAAGGGTGGACCCGGGCGGGCGATGGCACAAGGTCTGACGATATTGGGACTCGAAAGCTCCTGCGACGATACTGCCGCCGCCGTGATCCGGCGCGCGCCGGACGGCACGGGTGCGATCCTGTCCAACGTCGTGTTGCGGCAGGACGACCTGCATGCGGCCTTCGGCGGTGTCGTGCCCGAGATCGCCGCCCGCGCCCATGCCGAAAAGATCGACATTGCCGTGGGGCAGGCCCTGAGCGACGCGGGTGTGGCGCTGCGTGACTGCGACGCCATTGCGGTGACCGCGGGTCCCGGGCTGATCGGCGGAGTGCTCGCGGGGGTGATGTGCGCCAAGGGGCTGTCGGCGGCCACGGGCCTGCCGCTGATCGGGGTGAATCACCTGGCGGGTCACGCCCTGACCCCGCGCCTTACTGACCGGTTGGTCTTTCCCTATCTGATGCTCCTGGTCTCCGGCGGCCATTGCCAGTTCCTGCGCGTCGATGGCGCGGACGACTTCACCCGTCTGGGCGGCACCATCGACGACGCCCCGGGCGAGGCTTTCGACAAGGTCGCGCGCCTTCTGGGCCTGCCGCAACCGGGTGGCCCCGCCGTCGAAGCAGAGGCAGAGACCGGCATGGAAACGCCCCGGCTGCCCCGCCCGCTGCTGGACCGGCCAGGCTGTGACATGTCGTTTTCGGGCCTCAAGACCGCCGTGCTGCGCGCCCGCGACCGGATCGTGGAGGAGCATGGGGGCCTGCCCCGCGCCGCGCGCGCCGACCTCTGCGCCGCGTTTCAGGCCGCTGTCCGCGACGTGCTGGCCGAGAAATCGCGCCGCGCGCTGTCCCTGGGGCCGGTCACGGCCTTCGCCGTCGCGGGCGGCGTGGCGGCCAATGGCGCGCTGCGGGCGGCGCTGCGCGATGTGGCCGATGCGGCGGGGGTGCCCTTTGTTGCGCCACCGCTGGCGCTGTGCACCGACAATGCCGCGATGATCGCCTGGGCCGGGGCGGAACGCCTGATCCTGGGGCAGCGCGATGACCTGACGTTGGCCGCCCGTCCCCGCTGGCCCCTGGACCGACGCGCCGATCCGATGCTCGGGTCCGGCAAGCGCGGGGCCAAAGCATGATCGGCGTCGTGGGCGCAGGCGCCTTCGGGACGGCGCTGGCCGTCACCTGGGCGCGGGCCGGAAGTGATGTCGTCCTCTGGGGCCGCAACACAGAGGCGATGGCAGCGGCCCAAAGCCTGCGCGCCCTGCCCTGCCTGCCGGGCGTCACACTGCCCGACAAAATCCACGCCACAGCCGATCCTGGCCACCTGGACGACTGCGCGACCCTCGTGCTGGCGGTGCCGACCCAATTCCTGCCCGATGTCCTCACCACCCTGCCCGCTTTCTCGGCCTCGCATATCGTCGCGGCCTGCAAGGGCGTCGACCTGCGCAGCCTTCAGGGGCCCACCACGACCATCGCACAGGCCTATCCCCAAGCCGTGACCGCGATCCTGTCGGGGCCGAGCTTTGCCACGGACATCGCCGCTGGTCTGCCCACGGCGCTCAGCCTCGGGTGCGAGAACGACGCCGTCGGTGCCTCGCTTCAGGCCGCGCTATCGACCCCCACGATCCGCCTCTACCGCACGCAGGACGTGACCGGCGTCGAACTGGGCGGCGCGCTCAAGAACGTCATCGCCATCGCCTGCGGCGCGGCCATCGGCGCGGGACTGGGCGACTCCGCCCGCGCCGCCCTGATGACCCGTGGCATGGCCGAAATCATGCGCCTTGCTGCTGCCATGGGTGCGCGGCGCGACACCCTCATGGGCCTGTCCGGTCTGGGCGACCTGGCGCTGACCTGTGCCTCGCCCGCCTCGCGCAACTTCGCCTTGGGGATGGCGCTCGGGCGCGGCGAGCCCCTGCCCGATGCCACGACCGAAGGCGTCGCCACCGCCGATGCGGCGCTGCGCCTTGCCACCGAACGCGACCTCGATTTGCCTGTCACGCAGGCCGTGTCCGGCCTTGTGGCCGGTCGCCTGACGGTGAAGGATGCGATGACGGACCTTTTGACCCGCGACCTGAAAACGGAATGAGCCCGATGATGCACGCCCTGATCTGCACCGACAAACCCGGCCACCTGGAGATGCGCAAAGCCAACCGCGACGCCCATGTGGCCTATCTCAAGTCCAACGCAGCCGTGCTTCAGGCCGGGCCCTTCTTGAATGGCCAGGGCGAGATGTGCGGCTCCCTCATCATCCTCGACACCGAAGACCGCAGCCAGGCAGAGGCCTTCGCCGCCTCCGACCCCTATGCCCTCGCCGGTCTCTTCGAGGATGTGCGGATCGAGGCGTGGAACCGGGTCATCAACGCATGAACCACTGGCTGTTCAAATCCGAGCCATCCACCTGGTCCTGGGACGATCAGGTCGCCAAGGGCGATGCGGGCGAGGAGTGGAACGGCGTGCGCAACTATCAGGCCCGCAACGTGATGCGGCAGATGAAGGTCGGCGACCGGGGGTTCTTTTATCACAGCCAGGACCAGAAGGCCGTCGTCGGCCTGGTCGAGGTCTGCGCCGAAAGCCACCCCGACAGCACGGCGGCCGACGACAAATGGGATTGCGTGGACATCCGCGCCCTGAAACCCCTGCCCGATCCCGTAACCTTGGCGCAGGTCAAGGACACGCCGGAGCTGGCCGATATGGCGCTCGTCCGGCAAAGCCGTCTGTCGGTTCAACCCGTCCGCCCAGAGGAATGGGCCCTGATCTGCAAGATGGGCGGCCTCGCGGACTGAAACCGGATCGCCTTTGGCTGCGTTAGCCCCGCATGACCGAGTCCGATCTGATCCGCATCGAACGCATCCGCCTCGACCCGCTGACGGGGCGATTGGAGGGGTTCGCAATCTGCCGGACGTCTTCCGGCAGGACCCTTCGACGCCGAATCGTCACCTCCGGCGACCCCCGTTGGACCCACGCCGAGACGATCGCCGCGCTGAAGCGACGGGCAACCACAGGCAGTTGACCAGAAGGGGCCTGATATCCGGACCGGCGTTGCCGTCGGACAGCCCCCGCTCCACTTGATCCATCCCTGCTACGACAGCGCGGATCAGGGCAGACGCCCGACATCATCCTCCGCCTCGGCCAACTCGCGCCCGGACTGGTCCACGAAGGGATAGGCCGTCCGCCCGAATTCCAGAACGAAGGTTCCGCCGTCCGACCAATGCTCAACCCCAGGAAGGTCGAGGCGGTCCCCCGCAACCCGGTCGAAATTCGGATAACGACAAGTGAATCCGCCTCTGCCATCGCAGGCTCGAGGGTCGGCTTGAACGACGCCCGCAATTTCCGTGACTTAGATGCCATCCCGCGCCTCCATCGACCTCACCACAGCGACGCCGTCCTGCCGCGCCAATCCGGCGATTCTGGCGCGTCCGACTGGACAAGCCCGCACCCGCCGTCCTAGGCGACCGGAGCCGACACATCCCGAGGAAAGCGCCATGTCCACGACCGCCGATGACCGCCTGATCGTCGCTTTAGACGTGCCCGATGCCCTGTCAGGGCTCAAACTGGCCGAGACACTTGGCGACACGGTGTCCTTCTACAAGATCGGTCTGGGGATGCTGACCGGGGGGGGGCTAGCGCTCGCCAACGAGCTCAAGTCCGATCACGGCAAGCGTATCTTTCTGGACATGAAACTTTTCGACATCGGCGCGACGGTCGAGGCGGCGGTGCGGGGCCTTGCCCGTTTCGACCTCGACTTCCTGACGGTGCACGGCGACCCCCACGTGGTGCGCGCCGCGGCACAGGCCAAGGGCGACATGAAGATCCTCGCCGTGACGATCCTCACCTCGCTTGACCGCGCCGACCTCGACGCCGGGCTGATGGTGGCGGGTGATATTCCCGATCTCGTCGCCATGCGCGCCGCCCGCGCGCTCGAGGCCGGGGCCGACGGTGTCATCGCCAGCCCGCAGGAAGCCGCCCTGATCCGTGCCCTGCCGGAAGCGGCTGGCAAACTGATCGTCACCCCGGGCGTGCGTCCCGCCGGCGCGGCCCTGGGCGACCAGAAGCGGGTGATGACGCCGGGCGAAGCCGTGCGCGCCGGCGCCGATCACATCGTCGTCGGACGCCCCATCCACCACGCCCCCGACCCCCGCGCCGCCGTCAGCGCCATCCTGGGTGAACTGGCATGACGCTCCGCCTTGGTGATCTGCTTTCAAGCGCCTTCCCCGCGTTCGATCCGGCCCGGACCGCACTAGGCGCCGTGACGCGCCTATCCGACGGAACCTGGTATCGAACATTCCGACCACGCAAAGCGTCTGACAATCGCATTCCGCAAATCGTTCCATTCCTGCTATCCGAACAGGCAAACCTTAGGCGACGGCCTGTCTATCGATGGATGGGAAGACCGTCCTGGGTAGCCGGGCCACCGGGCTGAACCAGAACTAGCGGCCCAGGCCCCGCTTGCAGACCGTGGGGACCTTACCGTCCTTGCCGAAACCCTTGATCCCGCAATGGGCGCAGTTGAATTCGTGCATTGGCCCGGTGCGGAAGCCCGTCGGCTGCCAGTCGCAGGGGTTGCGACGCACGGACGGGACACGGCTGCCGGACCAGAACCAGATCGCCGCCGCCACAAGCAGGGTCAGGACGATCAGGATCGGCATCAGTCGTTGATGTCCTTGTCGAAGGTCTTGACCGATCCGCCCGGCGGCCCGAAGACCGCGCGCAACCCGGCCCAGGCGACGCCCGACAGGACAGCGAACAGCACCAGAAGCCAGGCGGCCCCGTAGGCCGAGGCGGCAAGACCGCCCAACAGACCGGTCAACAGACCAAGGCTCACCACACCCGCGCCGATGGCAAAGCCGAGCAGGATGTAGGTCGGGGCCACCACCTCAAGGATGGCCAGCACCACGGCGGTAAGCGCCCAGATCCACCAGGCGGCCCACATCAGCCGCGCCCCCGCAGCATCTTGAACGCTTCGCCGAAGGCATCCATCGCCGACGCGGGCACAACCACAGTCTGGGAGCCCGAGCCGCTGCCCAGGGCCGTCAGCGCCTCGACCTGCTTGAGCGCCACCTGATACTGCGCGGCCTCCAAGCCGTTCTCGGCGATGGCCTGGGCCACCACGCCGGTCGCATAGGCTTCGGCGTCCGCAGCGATGCGGCGGGCCTTGGCGGTCTGCTCGGCGGCATAAAGCTCGGCATCGGCGGCCAGTTCCACGGCCCGGCGCTTGCCCTCGGCCTCGGTCACCTGGGCGCGGCGCGCACGTTCGGCGTTCAGCTGCTGCATCATCGCCTCGCGGGTCTGTGCATCCAGATCGACGTCGAGGATTTCGGCCCGCGTCACCTGAATGCCCCAGTCGTCGACGGCCTCGGCCACCTGCGACTTGATCTTGGCGATGACCTCGGAGCGGTTCGACTGCACCTCGTCCAGTTCCATCATGCCGACTTCGGCGCGCACGATGCCCGCGACCGTGGTCGAGATGGCGGCATCCACGTCACGGATCCGGTAGACGGTCTTTTCAGGCTCGAGGATGCGATAGAAGACCGAGGTCTCGATCCGCACCAGCACGTTGTCGCGGGTGATCGCGTCCTGGCTGGCATTGGGCAACTGGCGCTCCAGCACCGAAATCTTGTGCGCCACCTTGTCGAGAAAGGGGACGATCACATTGATGCCCGGGCCCAGAACCGCCTTCAGTCGGCCGAACCGTTCCACCACGAATTTCTCGGACTGCGGAACGATCCGCACGCCGAGCATGATGCAGACGATCACGAAGATCGCGACCGCAATCAGCACCGCGTTCTCGCCCGCGAAGGTCAGCAGTTCACTCTGGATATCCATCTCACCCAATTCCTCTGGCGTTGTCTCACGGTCTAGATAGGGTGCAGGGGACGAAAACGGGACGGTCCGGCGATCCGCGACCACGCCAACCCTGCGCCTCTGTGGCGCGAAGGCCGCAGTCGCCCGCATCCCGCCGCAATCGGCCCCTGTTCCAACCCCCGCACCGCAGGCGTAGGATCGGGCTCATGCCAAGCCTCTGCCGCCAATGCCTGACCACCTTCGATGACGGGACACGCTGTCCCGCCTGCCGGTCGCCCCGCATCACGGCCCACCCCGAACTTTTCGACCTGACCATTGCGCATATGGATTGCGACGCCTTCTATGCTTCGGTCGAAAAGCGCGACCGACCGGACCTGGCCGACAAGCCCGTCATCATCGGCGGCGGGCGACGCGGGGTCGTGTCGACCTGTTGCTATGTCGCGCGGATTCGCGGCGTGCGCTCGGCCATGCCGATGTTCAAGGCGCTGGAGCTTTGCCCGGATGCTGTCGTCCTGAAGGGACGGATGGACCTTTATGTCGAGGTCAGCAAACAGGTCCGCGCCCTGATGGAAGAGCTGACCCCCGCCATCGAACCCCTGTCGCTGGACGAGGCGTTTCTGGACCTCACCGGCACCGCCCGGCTGCACGGCGCGCCACCGGCGGTCATGCTGGCCCGGCTGACGCGCCGCATGCAGGAGGAGATCGGGATCACCGGCTCCATCGGGTTGTCGCACAACAAGTTCCTGGCCAAGATCGCCTCCGACCTCGACAAGCCGCGCGGCTTTTCCGTGATCGGGCGGGCCGAGACCAAGGCGTTCCTGGCCCCCAAACCCGTCGGCATCATCTTCGGCATCGGGATCGTCGGGCAGGAATCGCTGAAAAAGGCCGGGATCAACACGATTGCCGACCTGAAACGATGGGACCGCGCCGATCTGGCGCGCCGCTTCGGGTCCATGGGCGACCGGCTCTGGCATCTGGCCCGGGGCGAAGACCACCGCCCCGTCAGCCGCAATCGCCCGGTCAAATCCATTTCGAAGGAAACCACCTTCGGCGAAGACACCGCCGACGCCGACATCCTCGATGGCCACCTCTGGCGGCTGGCCGAACAGGTGTCTGCCCGCGCCAAGGCCAAAGAGACGGCGGGCCGGGTCGTCACCCTCAAACTCAAGAGCGCGGATTTCAAGACGATCACCCGGCGGCACGCCCTGTCGGACCCGACGCAGATGGCCGACCGCATCTACCGCGAGGCGCGGGCGCTGCTGGATGCCATGGGATCGACCGGGCCCGCGCGGTTGATCGGGGTGGGCATTTCCGACCTTGTGTCCGCTGACATGGCCGACCGTGGCGGCGACCTTCTGGACCCCGGCGCCGCCCGCCGGGCCGAGGCCGAGCGGGCCACCGACGCCATCCGCGCGCGATTCGGCCCCGACGCGATCCGCAAGGGCCGCGCCCTGCGCTAGGTCATTCGGCGGCCAGGCTGCGCGACGTATCCAGCGTGGCGCAGAACCGCGAAATCGCTTCGGTCAGCATATCCTGCAGATTGCCGAAGTTATCGTTCGGCTGGACCTGCCCCTCGTCGAGATAGAGCGCGCGGTCGATCTCGATCTGGATGGCGTGACGACCCCGGGCGGGCTTGCCGTAGGCCTGCGTGACATAGGCACCGGCAAAAGGCGCGTTGCGCGCGACGCGGAACCCCAGATCGACAAAGATCGACTCCAGCGCGCCCACCAGATCACCCGAGGCCGAGGCCCCGAAGCGGTCGCCCAGCACGATCTCGGGCGTGCGCCCCCGGGGGCCCGCCCCCTCGATCGCCTCATGGGGCATGGAATGGATGTCGAGCAGGATGGCCCGCCCGAACTGATCGTGCGCGCTGTTCATCAGGTCGGTGAGACAGGCATGGTAGGGACGCCAGACCGTCTCTATCCGCTTGGCCGCCTCGTCCTGGCTGATCTTGCCCCGATAGATCGCCCGCCCCTGCGCCACCACACGGGGAATCACACCAAGGCCGGAGGAGATTCGCGGGTTCATCGCGCCGCGCGGCACCCCCTGCACCACCGCAGGGTCCAACTCTTCGGGCGCGCGGTTGAGATCGAGGAAGGCCCGCGGCATCTCGGCCGTCAGAAGCGGAACGCCAAGCGAGGTGACCCGGTCCAGCAGCAGATCGACATAGGCATCTTCGGACGACCGGATACCCGCCGCATCCAGAACCGTGGTGGACAGGAAATCCCAATCGTAGACCCGCCCCGAATGCGGACTGGCCACGACGACGGGGGCGGTCACGACATCGGGCAAGGTCAGCTTGAAGGTGGATCGGGACATCGGGTGCGGGGTCTCCTTTGGGATGACGATAAGGTAGTGCCAAAACTCTCGAAAGCCCCCTTGCACGCCAACGTGAAAGACACTATCCACCGCCCACCAATGTTCAGGGGCCAATCTTCGGCGTCTGGAAGCGCGTGATTAGCTCAGCGGTAGAGCACTTCGTTGACATCGAAGGGGTCACTGGTTCGATCCCAGTATCGCGCACCATTCACCGCTCCGCCAGTCGGAGCAATCGCAAACCCGGGGTGTCACCCCGCAGGCATCAGGAGCGCAAACCCATGAAGGTTCGCAATTCCCTCCGGTCGCTGAAGAACCGCCATCGCGACTGCCGCGTCGTGCGCCGCAAGGGCCGGGTCTACGTGATCAACAAGACGCAGCGCCGGTTCAAGGCCCGCCAGGGCTGAAGCCATCGCTTCGCACCAGAACAAGGCCGCGCCCCCGGGTGCGGCTTTTTTCGTCCTGTCCGGGTGTGGTCTTCCCCTTCGGACCAGATCGGGCCAGTCTTCACCATGACCGAAGACCTTGAACGTGACGGCTACCTCTGGCTGCGCGATGCCGTTCCGCAGGCCGAGCTTGCCGACCTTCGCGCCCTGGCACAGACCGACAGCAGACCCGGCGCGCGGGTGCCCGTCGGCGCGCCGCTGTTTCGGCAGGTGGTCTCTGGCGATTGGCTCGGGCCTGTCATGGCGTCACGCCCCGATCTGCGCCCCGTCAGATTGGTGAGCTTCGCCAAGGGCGAGGCGTCGAACTGGAGTGTCCCCTGGCATCAGGATCGCGTGATCGCCGTGGCGGAACGCGACGATGCGGCCCCGGTCACGAACTGGTCGCGCAAAGACGGCATCTGGCACTGTGAACCCGATGTGGGCACCCTGTCGGCGATGCTCTTCGTCCGGCTGCATCTGAATTGCCACACGGCAGAGAACGGGGCGATGGAGATTGCAGTCGGCAGTCATCGCCAAGGCCCGATCGCCGGGCAGGAGGCGGAGGCACAGGCGGCGCTCCACCCGCGTCACGTCTGCACGGCAGAGCCGGGCGACATCCTCGTCATGTCCATGCTTTTGCTGCACAGGTCCGGGACGGCCCGGACGCCCGCTCCGCGCGGCGTCCTGCGGATCGACTATGCCGATACGCCGCCCCCGCCGCCGCTCTGCTGGCAAACCGACTGACGCCGCCTCGGGCGTCAGGAGATCGTCGCACGGATCAACCTTTGGCCACGCGGCAGGCGCAGATCGCGGATCGCCATATCGAACCCCGCTTCCGCCACGACGCGCGACAGACCGGCCCGGGTCACGTGATAGGGGGGACGCGCCGCATGGGTCACGACGCCGTCATCCTGCCGGTGTGGCCCATGCCCCTCGGGCCCAAAGAACACGGTGAAAAGAAAGGCCTGCACCCCCGGGAACCGGGCGCGCGCATTCGCCAGCGCAACTGCCAGAAACGCCGTCGGCAAATGCGTGAAGACCGCGAAGGCCAGGATGAAATCGATATCCTGGGGCACCCCGGGAAAGGCGAATTCGGTATCCTCGATCAGGTAATCCTCGGGCAGGCGCTCCGGCTCCGCCATCTCGGTCGCCCTTCCGCGCAGCATCAGCGCCCGGCTGGCATCCGTCGCCCAATAGTTGCCGGGCGCAAGCCATGGCACCGCACGACAGCCAAGGCGCAGCGACCCCGCGCCCACGTCCAGCAGCCGGTGATGCGGGCGCAGCCCCTCGGCCTGCAACAGCGCCATCTGCGCGCGGCCCGTCTCGTCCCACCGGCCGCCCACGATATCGCGGTGACGCCCCTCGGCCAGTGCCCGGTCATAGAAACCGGGCACCAGATAGGGTGACGCGGGCGGCATCCGGCTCAGGCGGAGGGGTCTTTCGTCATCCGCAGATAGGGGAAATGCGTCGTGAACTCGCCGAACTTCGCCTTGGCATCCGCGTCCGACACCGTCGCCGGAATGACCACATCGCGCCCGCGCTCCCAATTGGCGGGCATCGCCACGCCATGCTTGGACGCGGCCTGCAACGCATCGACCGCGCGCAGCACCTCGGCAAAGTTGCGGCCCACGTTCATCGGATAGGTCATCGACAGCTTCAGCTGCTTGTCCGGCCCGATGATGAACACCGACCGCACCGTCGCCGTGTCGTTCGGCGTGCGCCCGTCAGGCAGATAGGCATCGGCGGGCAGCATGTCGTAGGCCTTCGATACTTCCAGCTTTTCGTCCGCGATGATCGGGAAGGTCGCCTCGGCCCCAGCGAACTTGCCGATGTCACCCTTCCATTTGCGATGGTCCTCGACCCCGTCGACCGAGATGCCTATGACCTTGACGCCGCGGGCGGCCCATTCATCGGCCAGCTGCGCGACGGCGCCGAATTCGGTAGTGCAGACGGGGGTGAAATCCTTGGGGTGGCTGAACAGGATGGCCCAGTGATCGCCGATCCAGTCATGGAACTTGATCGGACCTTCACTGGTCTCGGCTTCGAAGTCAGGAACGACTTGGTTGATGCGCAGGCTCATGGCGATCTCCGGGATCAGAATCGAAAAGGATTGCGCGCTGACCCTAGGCCCCGGACACCGCAGAGGGAAGCGCCGCGACGACGGCGGCACAACCCCGGCGCAAAGCGGCGATGTCCGCCCCGCCACGCACCAGGCTCCGCAGGCCGACATAATGGATGAGGAGCATCTCTGCCGTATCCCGGTCCCCCGTCGCCTGCTCAAAGCCGTCTCGCATGCGGGCCAGCATCGCTTGCACGACCACGCCGATCTGCCGGTCGCTTGCCGCCGGTCCGGACGCCGCGGCGCACAGAAGGCAGCCGCGCCGGTCGCCGTCGTCCGCCATGCCAAGCACCACCTCGAACAGTGCCGCCACCCGCGCAGGTCCGGGACGCGACGGATCCGACAAGATGTTCACGGCTGCCGTGACCGCCTCCCTGTCGTAGCGGTCGAGGATGGCGAGGAAGAGGGTCTTCTTGTCGCCGAACGCCTTGTAGAGCGAACCCCGCGTGATCCCCATTCCATCCAGAAGGTCCGGCAGGGCGGCCCCGGCATAGCCATGCTCCCAAAAGACATCCATCGCCCCTGCGAGCGCCTTGTCCGTATCGAATTCCCGAGGTCTGGCCATGTCCGGAGTGTAGCCGCGCCCAGTTTGGAACTCAATGGTCCATAATCACGGCAACGTGTTTTGAACCATTCGGTTCCTAATTGTAGGGAAGCTTCATACCCACCCTGATCCAAGGACAAGACCCATGAACATCAACTTCCCCACATCCTTTGCCATCGGCATCTCCGTAGCCTTCGTCGCCGCTGCCGCCCTGCTGCCAGCGCAGGCCCATGCCGATGAAAGCGGCACCTTCACCGGGGCCAGCGACCACGTCACGACGGGCGGGGTGTCGATCGTCAAGACACCGGCAGGCGGCACGCTGCTGGTGCTGGACGCCGATTTCAGCCTCGACGGTGCGCCAGACCCCCGCGTGATCCTGGGCCGCGACGGTGCCCCCGTCGATGCCGCCGACCTGGGTGCGCTCACCAATCTGAACGGGTTGCAGGCCTATGTGGTGCCCGCCACGCTCGACCTTTCGACGCTCGATGAAGTCTATATCTGGTGCGAAGAATTCTCTGTGCCCCTCGGATTTGCCGACCTGAACTGAGGAGATATCCGATGCGTCTGTTCTCCCGGGCTCTCCGCGAAAGCAAGGACGCGCCCATGGCGCACTGCTGACCCTTGCACGCTTGCAACGTGCCGTCCCGTCATCGGGGCGGCACGTTCGCGCCTACCACATCCGGTCCTGCGCCCGCTCGACGTAATTGGCGTCATAGTCCGCCGCATCCGCGCCATCGAACCCGGCCTCCTGTTCGGCGCGGAACTGGCCCGGTGTCGGAAGACCCGCACTCTGGTCGCCCATCGTCCAAAGGGCCGACCGGAGCAGCGCCTTGGCGCATTGGAAATAGACTTCGCCCCCCGTCGTCACGATCACCGTCTTCGGGTGTCGCCCCTTTTGCGCGAAGCTGCCGCAGATTTCCGGATCGGCCGTCAGCACCGAATGCCCGTTCACGCGAACGACCGACGTGCTGCCCGCCACCATGAACATGTGACTGCTGCGCCCGTCGCGCACGATGTTGCGCAGCGAATCGAGACGGTTGTTCCCCCGCCAATCCGGCATCCAGAGCGTGCGGTCATCGACGATGCGCACCACCGGGCCATCGTCGCCGCGCGGGCTGGCATCCGGGCCCTCGGGGCCGACCGTGGCCAGCACGACGAAGCGCGACGCTTCGATCCAGCGACGATAGAGTGGCGTGATCCGCGTGGTGACCTTGGCCAGGGACGCGGGCACCGCCGCGTCGTAAAGCGCCTCCAGCGTCGCGATATCGTCTACGCTCTGCATCCGCATCTTCTCTCCAAGGTCATGGCCCCATTCAGAACGGACAGGGCACCTCCAGCCGCATGACCGTTCCTGTCACCGGATGCTCGAACTTCAGCCTCTCGGCGTGCAGCATCATGCGCGGGAAATCCTGCGCAGCGCCACTGGCATAGAACGGATCGCCCAGAATCGGATGGCCCATCGACTGCATGTGGACACGCAATTGATGCGACCGACCCGTGCGCGGCATGAGACGCATCCGCGTCGTCCCGTCTTCATGGGCCACGCGTTGCCAATCGGTCACCGACGGTTTGCCGCGTTCGTGGTTCACATGTTGCAGGGGCCGGTTCTCCCAATCGACGATCAGGGGAAGGTCGATGGTGCCCGACGTCTCAGCCACTTCGCCCCAGACCCGCGCGATGTAGCGCTTCTTGACGCGCTTGACCTCGAACATGCGGCCCATGTTGCGCTGTGCTTCCTTGGTCAGGGCAAAGATCATGATGCCGGATGTATCGCGGTCCAGCCGGTGACAGAGGAGGACTTCGGGCCAATCCACCGCCAGCCGCGCAATCAGGCAATCGGCCAGATGCTCGCCCCGCCCCGGCACCGACAAGAGCCCCTCGGGCTTGTCCACCACCAGCAGGTGATCGTCCCGGTGGATCACGGGGATCGGGCCGGTCGGCGGGTCATAGGGCGTGCTCGGGCCAGTCATGGGCGGGGCATATCCGACGCGCCCGGGCCGCACCAGTGCCCCGGCAGGCGTCAGACGGACCGGATCAACACTCCGAACCCGAAGGCGATACCCAAAAGGCCGAAGGTCAGCCCTAGCCACACCCACCGACGAAACCGCGTCTCGGGATCACGCATGTAGCTCTGGACGGCCGACACCTGCGCCCCGGTGCCCGGGATCGCATCACCCCCCGACCGCGCTCGCCGAAGAATGGCCCACAGAATGCCGACGGACGCAACGACCCATCCCGCAAAGAACAGACTTTGCGCCATCAGGATCGTGACGATCAGCGGGGAAATTCCATCGTTGAACATGACGGGCAGACGACCACGGTCCCCTGCCCGCCGTCAAGTTCAGGCCAGATAGACCCGGAACCAGCCGATGGTCTTCTCCCACGCCGCCTCTGCCGTTTCGGCGTCATAGCGCGGGGTCGTGTCGTTGTGGAAGCCGTGGTTCACATCCGGCCAGATCAGCGCCTCATAGATCTTGTCGTTGGCTTCCAGCGCCTTCTGCATCTCGGCCCAACCGGCGTTGATGCGGCTGTCGAGCGCGGCATATTGGAACAGGAGCGGAGCCTCGATCTTCGGGACGTCCGCCGCCGCGGCCTGACGGCCATAGAACGGCACACCCGCCGCCAGTTCGGGATAGGCCACGGCCAGCGCATTCACCACGCCACCGCCATAGCAGAAGCCGGTCGCGCCGACCTTGCCGTTCGTGCCCTCCATCGCGGCCAGAAACTCGTAGCCCGCGAAGAAGTCGTTCATCAGCTTTTCGCCATCGACCTGCTGCTGCAGGGCGCGCCCTTCGTCGTCGTTGCCGGGATAGCCGCCGACCGACGTCAGACCATCGGGGGCCAGTGCGATGAAACCGGCCTTGGCCACCCGCCGCGCAACATCGCGGATATAGGGGTTCAGGCCCCGGTTCTCGTGCACGACCAGAACCGTTGCGGGCGGCGTCTCGGACGCGGCGGGGCGCACCAGGTATCCGTTGACGCTGCCGTGGCCGTTCGGGCTGTCATAGATGATATCCTCGCCCGTGATGTCGGCGTCGTCCTCGGCAACCTGTTGGGCCAGCGCGTAATTCGGGCTGAGCGTAGAGAGGATCGCAGCGGCGGTCAGCCCCCCGACCGCCCATTTCCCGGCGCGATCCAGAAACTCGCGCTTGGTGATCTTTCCGTGGGCATAGAAATCATAGAGATCGAGCAGGTCCGGATCGAAATCCTTTGCGGTCATGCGGGTCATGGCGACTCCCCCTATTGTTGACCTTGCGGAACCTAGACCGATCCCGGAACGTGGAAAGGGAACCGGATCGAATAACGGAGCGTATTCAAAGATGACATGCAAACCCCTCGCCGTTCTGGCCGCCGTCGCCATCCTTGCCGCTCCCCCCCTGACCGCTGAACAGGTGGGCGAAGTGGGCGTCGACTGGGTCGGCAATGACATCATCATCGATGCGATCGCCGATCCGAAGGTCGAAGGCGTGACCTGCCACATCGCCTATTTCGACCGGTCCCTGATCGACCGGCTGAGTCAGGGCAACTGGTTCGAGGATCCGTCCAATGCCTCCATCGCCTGTCGCCAGACCGGGCCGATCCGCATCGGTGACATCGACCGTTCCGAGGACGGAGAGGATGTGTTCCGCGAAAGCCGTTCGATCATCCTGAAATCCTTGCGGATCAAGCGCATCTTCGACGAGGCGAACCAGACACTGATCTACCTCGCCCATGCGCAGGAACTGACCGAAGGGTCGGCCAAGATGTCGATCTCGACCGTCCCGCTCTATGGCGCGCAGCTGGCCGACTAGATCCGCAGGAACTTTTGCGCGATGCGCGGCACCAATCCGGTGAACCGCAGCGGCGCATCGGTCACGACCAGACAGATGCAATCCTCGCCCAGATCGGCGACGGGCATGTGTTCGTCGCCTTCGGACGCCACTTCGACGTCGCCCCGCGCGAACCGCAGGTCACCGTCCAGATAGGCGCCTTGCAGAACCAGCGTGATCTCCGACCCGCCGTGGCCATGGTCGGGCATCGCCTGACCGGCGGGAATCGACAGAAGGCGCACCGTCCCGTCAGGGGACGAGTCGATGACGCATTGCTTCACGCCCATGCCGACCGATTTCCACCGGACCGCGTCCAGATCGCCGCCCACGGCATCGCGCAGGGGCCGGGGCAGCACCCAATCGCGCCGCGCCGTCTTGATGTCGGCATGGACGCTGTCTTCGGGGGCCGAGGCCGCAAGCCGCTCCAGCACATTGTTCAGAGCGCCGTCCGCGACAGGCATCGGCTCCGCATCTTCCAGCAGGGCGCCACCAAGGGCATCGAAGCCCGCAAGCCGCGCCCGCGCCTCGTCATCGAGCGAGACGGCCGTGGCCACGATCAGGTCCTGCGCCGCAGGAAGGCCGCCCGTGGCATATCCCATCAGCAGGTCATCGGTTATCGGATGTTGAACGTTCATGTCGTACCCCAATTTCAATCTTGCGGCAGGCGCGGCGTCTTTGGCCGTGTCTCTGCCTCCATCGCGTGGCGCAGCCGGTCTATGGCCAGGCGTATCCGCGACTTTATCGTTCCAAGTGGCAGCCCCGTCTCTGCCGCGATCTCGCTGTGGGTGACGTCACCGAAGTAGGCGCGTTCCAACAGTTTCCTCTGTTTGTCCGGCAGCTGCGCCACCGCTTCGGCCAGACGCCGTGTGTCTTCCTGCAAGGCCAGGGCATCGGCCTGTTCGGGTTCCGGCTCGGGTCCCCAGGGCAGGTCTTCCGGCTCGGGCCTGCGGGCCTTGCGGATCATGTCGATCTTGCGATTGCGCGCGATCGTGAAGACCCAGGTCGTCACCGTAGCGCGCGCCGGATCGTACATGTGCGCCTTGCGCCACAGCGTCACCATGACGTCCTGCATGCAATCCTCAGCCATCGCAGGCGACAGCCCGGTCCGCATCAGGAAGCCCTTGATGCGTGGCGCGAATTGTCGAAACAACGCCTCGAACGCATGTTTGTCGCGTTCCTGACCCACGGCGACAAGCTGCCGTGACCAATAGGCGTCGTCCGTTGTTTGGAACGGCACGAATATCTCCGGTTCTGGTCCTTTGGTGGAACCGATCTGTTGCATCTGTTCCTCTGACCACCTTTACCCTGTTCCGGACCGCGCCGGAAATCCCTTGCTTTGATGGTCATTACGCCCCGCTGCGGCGACTGGATCACTTTCGCATCCGGGGCTTTTCAGGCTAGTGCTGATGGATGCCGCGTGATCCGACCCAGCCGCGGCAACGTAAGACCAATGAGCAGCCAAAAGATCGGACCGATTCCAAGTGCCTTTTGAGACCCAGATCCAGCCCGCCCGCCGTATCGCCATCGTCGGGGGGGGCATCAGCGGCATGGCCGCCGCCCAGGCGCTGTCCCACACCCACGTGGTCACCCTGATCGAGGCCGAGCCGCGTTTGGGCGGCCATGCGCGCACCATTCTGGCGGGAAAGCGCGGAGATCAACCCGTCGATACCGGCTTCATCGTCTACAACAAGGTAAACTATCCCAATCTCGTCCGCCTCTTCGAAGAGCTGGACGTGCCGGTTGCCGACTCCGACATGTCCTTTGCCGCCTCGATCGATGGCGGACGGATCGAATATTCGCTCCAGACCGTCGACACCCTCTTTGCGCAGCGCCGCAACCTGTTGTCGCCGCGCTATCTTGGGATGGTCCGCGACATCCTGAAGTTCAACGCCCGCGCCGCCGATGCCGCGAATGATCCGACCCTGCCGCTGCGCACGTTCCTCGACCATCTTGGGGTCGGGCAAACCTTCCGCGACTGGTATCTGGGGCCGATCTCGGGCGCGATCTGGTCCACGCCAAGCCAGGACGTGATGGATTTCCCGGCGCAGGCGATGATGCGCTTTTTCAAGAACCACGCCCTGCTAAGCCACACCGGCCAGCACGACTGGTACACCGTTCGGGGCGGGTCCATCGAATACGTGTCCCGCCTTCAGGCGCAACTTGCCAAGCGCGGCGTCGACATCCGCACCGGCGCGCCGGTTCAGGGCATCCGCCGGACCCCGTCGGGCGTCGACATCAAGCTGAACGGCGCGGAATGGGAGGGGTTCGACGATGTCATTCTGGCGACCCACTCCGACGACAGCCTGTCGATGCTGACCGATGCCACCCCGCAAGAGACGGAACTGCTGTCACGCATCCGCTATCAGGACAATGCCGCCGTGCTTCATGCCGACGCCTCGGTCATGCCAAAGCTGCGCAAGGTCTGGTCGTCGTGGAACTATGCCGAACAGGCCGCGCGCCCGGACCGCATCGGCCTGACCTACTGGATGAACCGGCTTCAGCCGATCCCGCAGGACGACCCCCTGTTTTCGACCCTGAACCCGCAGCAACCGATCCGCGAAGAGCTGATCTTCGACCAGAACACCTTCCGTCATCCGGTCTATGACCTGTCGATGATGGAGGCAGTCGAAGGCATTCGCCTGCGCAACGGAACCGCCAACACCTGGTTCTGCGGGGCCTGGATGCGCAACGGGTTCCACGAGGATGGCTTTGCCTCGGCGCTCGAGGTGGTCGATGGCATGGCCGCACGGCGCTCCGTTCCCATGGCGGCGGAGTGACCGGCATCGCCGAACATATCCGCGGCACGACGTTTCATGGACGGCAGGCGGAAGGCGTGGAGAACGCCTTTCGCTATGGCATCGACTACGTCCTGATCGACCCCGACGATACCGGCGCCCTGCCACGTCTCTTTTCGCGCAATCGCTTCAATCTGGCCTCCCTGCGCGACCGCGACCACGGTGGGCCGCCCGGGCAAGGCACGGGCGCCCCCTGGGTGCGGCAGGTCCTGGCCGAGGCCTTGCCCGATTTCACGCCCGCGCGCCTCCTGCTTCTGGCGCAGCCACGGGTTCTGGGCCATGTCTTCAACCCGGTCAGTTTTTGGCTGATCCACGACGTGGACGACGTGCTGCGCGTGGTGGTGGCCGAGGTCACGAACACCTACGGCGACCGCCATTCCTATCTCTGCCACACCGACGACCTGGCCCCCCTGACCCGCGAGACGACGGTCAGGGCGCAAAAGTTGATGCATGTCTCGCCGTTTCAGCCGGTTCAGGGCGACTATACATTCCGCTTCGACATCGACGACCGGCGGATCGGCATCTGGATCGACTACCGCATGGGCAACGGTCGGCTTCTGGCGACGCTGACGGGCCATCGCCAACCGCTCACCAGTCCGGGGCTGATCGGCGCGGCCCTGCGCCGCCCGTTCGGCGCGCGGCGGGTTCTGGCGCTGATCCATTGGCAGGCGCTCAAGCTCTGGTGGAAGGGTGCGTCCTTCCGCCCGCGCCCCACGCCGCCCGCAAAAGACATCTCACGATGAGCGCGACCCTCGACCTGCCCCGACCCGGCGGGCTTGCGCGCTATGCGGGTTTTGCGGCGATGCTGTCGGCGGCGGGGCTTCCGATCTATATCCACGCGCCCAAATTCTACGTCGACAGCTATGGCGTGACGCTGGCGCAGCTCGCGGTGGCGCTTTTCCTTTTGCGGCTGATCGACGTGGTGCAGGACCCGCTTCTGGGACGCCTGGCCGAGGTGACGCGCAATCACAGGGCCGCCATGACCTGGGCGGCCGGCGCGATCATGGCAGGGGCGATGGCCATGCTTTTCGCCGTACCACCCCTGTTGCCGCCGGTCTGGTGGTTCGCCCTGTCGCTCGCCGCGCTCTTCTCGGCGTTTTCGTTCCTGACGATCTGCTTTTACGCCCAGGGTGTGGCAAAGGCGACGCAGATGGGCGACGGCCACGTCCGCCTGGCCAGCTGGCGCGAAACCGGCGCGCTTCTGGGGGTCTGCCTTGCCGCGGCCCTGCCGACCGTGCTGGCGGGAACGGGGATGCCCTTCACTATCTATGCCGCGATCTTCGCGGGCGCGGTGCTTGTGGCGTTGGCCGTCATGACCCCCGAATGGGCAGCGCGGGGGCCCGCGCCCGAGGGCGGTCTGCGCCGGGTCCTCGGCGATCCGACGGCCCGCCGCCTGCTGCTGATCGCGCTGGTCAATGCCACGCCGGTGGCCGTCACCTCGACCCTGTTCCTGTTCTTCGTGGCCGACCGGCTGCAGGCTCCGGGGGCGGAAGGTCCGCTTTTGCTGCTGTTTTTCCTCTCGGCGGCGGTGGCTGCCCCTGTCTGGGGCCGCATCGCCGCAAAGGTCGGCACGGCCCGCGCCCTGATGTGCGGCATGGGACTGGCGATGGTGACCTTCGGCTTTGCCCTGCCGCTCGGGGCCGGGGATACCTGGGCCTTCGCACTGGTCTGCATCGGATCGGGCGCGGCACTCGGTGCGGATCTCACGTTGCTGCCCGCGATGTTCGCGCGGCGCATGGAAGTCATCGCCCCATCGGCTGCCGACGGCTTTGGACTCTGGTCATTCGTCAACAAGGCGACACTGGCCTTCGCAGCCATCGCATTGTTTCCGATCCTCGATGCCATGGGTTTTGTTCCGGGGGAACCGAACAACGGGGCAGCGCTTTGGTCCCTGACAGCGCTCTATGCGGGGCTTCCCCTCGCTCTGAAGGCGATTGCACTTTTCTTGATGGTCCGATTGGGCCGGGAGGTTTGACGATGGACGGCATGACGGCATTGGCACTGGGGATGGTCCTGACCATCGCGGCACTTTGGGTGCTGCGCCAGTATGCGCAGTTTCCGTCCCAGAAGGCGTCGGAATATGCAGACAACCTCCCGCTCATCGACCTCAAGGCGCATCTCGACGGAAAGCTGGCTTGCGACGGAATGATCTTCGGCCCGACCGGGCGGGTGACGTCGCGGTTCCGGGCGATCATGAATACGACCTGGGACGGGCCCAAGGGCGTGATGGACGAACACTTCATCTATGACGACGGCAGCACCCAGGACCGGCAATGGCGCCTGACCGTGGCCGATGACGGATCCGTCCGGGCCGAAGCTGACGACGTGATCGGCGCGGGCCGGGGCCGGATGGCGGGCAACGCCTTCGGGATGCGGTACCGCATCCGGCTGCCGGAAAAGAGCGGCGGGCACGTTCTGGACGCCGTCGACTGGATGTACCTGCAAGAGGACGGGACGATCCTCAACCGCAGCCAATTCACCAAGTTCGGCGTGAAGGTGGCGGAGCTTTTCGCGACCATCCGCCCGATCGAACCCACATCGGAGAAGACAGATGCGTGACTGGACCGGCAAGACCTATTGGCTGATCGGGGCGTCCGACGGACTGGGCGCGGCGCTGGCGGCCAAGCTGTCGGCGGCGGGGGCCGAAGTCGTGCTGTCGGCCCGCTCCGAAGACAAGCTGGCCGAGGTCGCCGCAGGCCTGCCAGGACGGTCCCGGGTGATACCCTGCGATGTCTCCGATCGCGCAAGTGTCGAGGCGGCAGCAAGGGAAATCGGGCATGTGGACGGCATGGTTTTCCTCGCCGGGGTCTATTGGCCGCAGAAGGCGCAGGATTGGGACGCCGAACAGGTCGAGGCGATGCTCGACATCAACATGACGGGCGCGGCGCGTGCCGTGGGCGCCGTGATCGGCGACATGGTAAAGCGCGACGCGGGCCACATCGTCCTGACCGGGTCGCTGTCGGGGTTCCGCGGCCTGCCGGGGGCCACGGGCTACGGCGCGTCGAAGGCCGGTGTCATGTGGCTGGCCGAGGGGATGCATGCCGACCTGCGCCACACCGGCGTGCAGATCCAGGTCGCCAACCCCGGGTTCATCAAGACCCGGCTGACCGACAAGAACGACTTCGACATGCCGTTTCTCATGACGCCCGAGGAAGCCGCGCAGCACATGTTCGAGCTGATGAACGGGGACGACTTCAAGAAGAGTTTCCCGACCGTGTTTTCCTGGCTGTTCCGGGGCGGTCAGTTCCTGCCCGACTGGCTCTGGTATGGATTGTTCGCCCGCAAGTGAGGGGTTGCGCCGCCTCGCGGGCGTCGCGCCGGGCGGGGGCCAGCCCCCGCACCCCCGGGATATTTTAGCCGAGAAGAAAGGGCTTTGATCCGTTTCGGGGCGGCGCGTGGCCTTTTGGAAACGCGGCTTGTCGTTTCCCACACGCTGGCTGTCGTGCATGGGCTTTCGACCGGGGCGGACGTGTCCTAGCCTTCCCCTGCGAGGGGGGCCAATCATGTCCGAACAGATCATCTTCACGCTCGATGGCAAGCAGGTCATCGCGCAGCCCGGCCAGACCATCTGGGAGGTGGCGAACGGGCGTGGCCTGGTCATCCCTCATCTGTGTCACAAACCCGCGCCCGGGTATCGGCCCGATGGCAACTGCCGCGCCTGCATGGTGGAGATCGCGGGAGAGCGGGTTCTGGCCGCCTCCTGCATCCGCGAACCCGCCGAAGGGATGGTGGTGACGACCGACAGCGCGCGGGCCAAGTCGGCGCGCAAGATGGTGGTCGAGATGCTGCTGGCCGATCAGCCGGAGCGCGATGCGGCCCACGACCGCTCGTCGCACCTGTGGGCCATGGCCGATGCGAACGGCATGACGACAAGCCGCCTGCCGACGCTGGAGGTGGAGCGCATCCCCCTTCTGGACGACAGCCATGTCGCCATGAAGGTAAACCTTGATGCCTGCATCCAATGCGGCCTGTGCGTGCGCGCCTGTCGCGAGGTGCAGGTCAATGACGTCATCGGCATGGCCGGGCGCGGGCACGACGCCTATCCGGTGTTCGATTTCGACGATCCCATGGGGGATTCGTCCTGCGTGGCCTGCGGCGAATGCGTGCAGGCCTGTCCGACGGGCGCGCTGATGCCCGCCACCATGGTGAACGCGGATCAGGTCGGCGACAGCAAGGATTTCGACGAAGAGGTAAAGTCGATCTGCCCGTTCTGCGGCGTCGGCTGCCAGGTGTCGCTGAAGGTCAAGGGCGACAGGATCGTCAAGGTGGACGGCATCAACGGCCCTGCCAACGAAGGACGGCTCTGCGTCAAGGGGCGGTTCGGTTTCGACTATATCCACCACCCGCACCGCATCACCAAGCCGATGATCCGCCGCCGGGACGCGCCCGAGAAGGGCCTGAATGTCGATCCAGGCAATCCCTGGACGCACTTCCGCGAGGCGACCTGGGACGAGGCGCTGGACGTGGCGGCAAATGGTTTGGTCGACCTGCGGTCGCTCTATGGCGGCAAGTCGGTCGCGGGGTTCGGCAGTGCGAAATGCACCAACGAGGAAGCCTATCTTTTCCAGAAGCTGATCCGACAGGGGTTCGGCCACAACAACGTCGATCATTGCACCCGGCTTTGCCACGCGTCCTCGGTTGCGGCGCTGATGGAGAACGTCGGGTCGGGGGCCGTCACGGCCAGCTTCAACGAGATCGAGAACGCCGATCTGGCCATCGTCATCGGGGCCAACCCGACCGAGAACCACCCCGTCGCCGCGACCTTCTTCAAGCAGTTCACCAAACGCGGCGGCGAGCTCATCATCATGGACCCGCGCGGCACCGCGATGAAGCGGCACGCCAAGCACATGCTGCAATTCCGGCCGGGCACCGACGTGGCGCTGCTCAATGCGATCATGAACGTGATCGTGGAGGAGAAGCTCTACGACCGGCAGTACATCGAGGGCTTCACGGAAGGGTTCTTCGAGTTCCGCGACCACATCCGCGCCTTTACCCCCGACCGCATGGCCGAGCTGTGCGGGATCGATGCCGAGACGATCCGCGCTGTGGCCCGCGACTACGCCGGGGCCCAAAAGGCAATGATCTTCTGGGGCATGGGCGTCAGCCAGAGCATCCACGGCACCGACAACGCCCGTTGCCTGATTTCGCTGGCGCTGCTCTGCGGTCACATCGGGCGGCCCGGAACCGGGCTGCACCCGCTGCGTGGACAGAACAACGTGCAGGGGGCGTCGGACGCGGGCCTGATCCCGCATGTGATGCCGAACTATCAATCCGTCACGGACGTGGCCGTGCGTGACCTCTTCCGTCACATCTGGGACGGGACGGAGATCGACCCCACGCCGGGCCTGACGGTGGTGGAGATCATGGACCGGGTCTATCGCGGCGAGATCAAGGGGATGTTCATCCAGGGCGAAAACCCCGCGATGTCCGACCCGGATGTGGACCATGCGAGGAAGGCGCTCGCCAACCTTGATCATCTGGTGGTCCAGGACATCTTCGTCACCGAGACGGCGAATTTCGCCGACGTCATCCTGCCCGCCAGCGCCTTCCCCGAAAAGTCGGGCACGGTCACGAACACGAACCGGCAGGTGCAGATGGCGCGGCAGGCGCTCCAGCCGCCGGGCGAGGCGCGGGAGGATTGGCGTATCCTGATCGAGCTGGCGAACCGCATCGGGCTCGATTGGGATTACGACCACCCGCGCGAGGTGTTCAACGAGATGAAGATGTCGATGCGATCCTTGCATCACATCACCTGGAACCGGCTGGAGAGCGAGGGGGCGGTCGCCTACCCAAGCCTGTCGAACGAGGATCCGGGGCAAAGTGTCGTCTTCGGTGACGGCTTCCCCCGTCGTGCCGGTCGCGCGATGTTCACGCCCGCGCGCGTGACACCACCCGCCGAGATGCCGGACGAACGCTTCCCGATGATCCTGACCACGGGGCGGCAACTGGAGCATTGGCACACCGGGTCGATGACGCGGCGGTCCAAGGTGCTGGACGCGGTGGAGCCGGAGGCGAATTGCTCGCTCCACCCCTCGACCCTGCGCAAACTCGGCGTCGACGCCGGCGGCCATGTGCGCCTGACGACGCGGCGGGGCAGCGTGACGCTGATGGCGCGGGCGGATCGCGCAGTGGCCCCGGACATGGTGTTCCTGCCCTTCGCCTACGTCGAGGCGGCGGCAAACATCCTGACGAACCCGTCGCTCGACCCGTTCGGAAAGATCCCGGAGTTCAAGTTTTCGGCCGTAAAGGTCGAGGCAGCCGAGGCGGTAGCGGCGGAATGACGACAGAAAGGCCGGGCCGCCACATGGCGATCCGGCCTTTCGCTTTTCAGGTCCAGCGGGCCAACCTCAATTAACCCCTTGTCGGCGCTTGGCTATTCCGCCGCCAGCCGGGTGATCAACACGGTGACTTCGGGGCGTTTGCCGATCTCGTCCTGGGCGACCTTGCGGACGCCCTTGATGATCAGATCCTCGAGCTTTTCGTCATCCCCGGCGGTGCGAGTATCGATCCGGGCCAGTTGGCCGGCCAGATGCTCTTCCATCATCTCGGCCAGCGGGGCAGACCCGCGCACGACTTCGGGCAGGCCGCGAATGTCGACCCAGGTGTCTTCGAGGATGTCGTCGTCGTCATCGACCATCACCGCCACGACCACATGGCCATTGAGCGCCATGCGGATGCGGTCGCGCACCACGCCGTCGAACTGACCCACCAGGGCCGAGCCGTCGACATAGGTCCGCCCCGTCTCCACGTGGTCGACGATTTTCGGGGCATTGCCCGCCAGATCGACCATGGTGCCGTTGGGAACCACGAGACCGGTGCGGCCAAGCGACTCGGCCAGCTTGGCGTGTTCGCGCAGGTGACGGTGTTCGCCGTGCATCGGAATGACGACCTGCGGATTGACCAGCTTGTGGACCGTTTCCAGATCGGGCCGGTTGGCGTGGCCCGACACGTGATAGAGCCCGTCGTCCGCCGTCACCACATCCACGCCCATCTCGGACAGGTTGTTCATGATGTGCGCGACTTCCTTTTCGTTGCCCGGGATCGTCTTGGACGAGAAGAGGAAGGTGTCGCCCTCCTTCAGCTCCATTCCGAAATACTTGCCACGGGACAGCTGCGCCGATGCGGCGCGGCGCTCTCCCTGGCTGCCGGTGACGATCAGCATCAGGCTTTCGCGCGGGATGTCGGCGGCTTCCTCGGGCGAGACGGTCTTGGGGAAATCGGTCAGGATGCCCTCTTCGACGGCGGCTTCGGTCATGCGGCGCATGGCGCGGCCCATCAGGCAGATGGAGCGCCCCGACGCCACTCCGGCTTCGGCCAGCGAGCGCAGGCGCGCGACGTTGGAGGCAAAGGTCGTGGCGACGAACATGCCCTTGGCCGCCGCGACCAGCGGCTTGAGGTTCGGGGCAACTTCGGCTTCGGACCGGCCCGGGTGCTTGGAAAACACGTTGGTCGAATCGCAAACCAGCGCGCGAACGCCCGGCTTGGCCGCTTCGGCCCAGAGATCGGGGTCAAAGGGTTCGCCCACGATGGGCGAGGCGTCGATCTTGAAATCGCCGCTGTGGATGATCCGGCCCGCCGGGCAGTCGATCACGAGGGCGGCGCTTTCGGGGATGGAGTGCGAGACCGGCAGGAAGCCGACCTGGAAGGGGCCCGCGTCGATCATCGCCGGGAAGGGCGCGGCGGTGATGACGTTCTTCGGGTCCTGGCCCTTTTCCTGCAACTTGCGGCGCGCTAGGTTGGCGGTGAACTTGCGGGCATGGATCGGCTTCTGGATCTGGCCGAACAGATGGCCGGTGCCGCCCACGTGGTCTTCGTGACCGTGGGTAATGAACACGGCCTCGAGCCGGTCCAGACGCTGCAGCAGCCAAGCGATATCCGGCAGGATCACGTCGACCCCGGGGGTCGAGTCCATATCCGGGAAGGCAATGCCCAGATCGACGAGGATCAGGCGTTCCTTCCCCTCGGGCCCGTAGCCGTAGACATAGGCATTCATGCCGATTTCGCCTGCCCCGCCGAGGGGCATGTAGATAAGGCGGTTTCGTCCGCTCATGGATTTTCCTTATTGAATTGATGGATGACGGTCAGCCCGTGCATCGTCAGATCGTCTTCGATGGAATCGAACAGGTCATCTGCCTGTTGGAACAACGGCGCAAGCCCGCCGGTGGCAATGATTTTCATGGGGCGATCACGCTCGGCACGGATCCGGGACGTGATCTCCTTGATGAGGCCGACATAGCCCCAGAAGATGCCGGATTGCATGCAGGCAACGGTATTTGTGCCCACAACGCGCTGCGGCTGAGTGATATCGACATGCGGCAGGGCCGCGGCGGCCATGTGCAACGCCTCCAGCGACAGATTGACGCCGGGGGCGATGACGCCTCCGATATAGGCACCATCGGTGTCGGATACATCGAAGGTGGTCGCGGTTCCGAAATCGACCACGATCAGATCGCCGTGATGCCGGTCGAACCCGGCCACGGTGTTGACCAGCCGATCAGGCCCCACGGCCGTGCCCGCATCGACGCGCACCCCGATGGGCAGCTTCGTCTCGGGCTTGCCGACGACCAGGGGGCGGGTTTCGAAATAACGGTCACAGAGGACGCGCAGGTTGAAGACGACGCGCGGCACCGTGGACGAGATGATGCATTCGGTGATCGAGACATCCACGTTCTGAAGGTTCATCGTGGTGCGCAGCCAGGTGTAGTATTCGTCGGCCGTCGTCTGGTGATTGGTCGCGCGCCGCCAGGACGCCACGAAGGTCGCGCCGTCCCAGATGCCGAAGACCGTGTTGGTATTGCCGCAGTCGATGGTCAGAAGCATGGGCTATCCCCCGAAGAACACGTCGCCCGCCGCCACACGGTGCGGGCCCTTGGCGGTGCGCAGGACAAGCTGGCCGGTGTCGTCCACATCCTCGAAGGTGCCTTCGACGGTGTCGGTCCCGGTGCGGGCGGTCAGGGTCTGACCCAGGCCCGCCGCATGGGCCAGCCATTCCGTGCGGATCGGGGCAAAGCCCCAGGCCTGCATCTGCGCCTCTCGCGCGGCGAAAGCCGGGGCGAGGCGGTCGAGCATCTCTTCGGGCGTGATCCGCAGGCCCGATCCGGCCAGAAGGGAGACGGGGCGCAAGGCCCGCGCCTCGACCGCGGCAGGGTCCGGGGCGGCGATGAGGTTGATGCCGATCCCGAGGACGAGCGTACCCGGCGACGGCGACTCCAGAAGGATGCCCGCCAGTTTGCCGCCGCCCAGAAGCACATCGTTCGGCCATTTGAGCGTCAGCCCCGCGACCCCCATGTCGGCCAGCGCATCCCGCAAAGCGAGCGAGGCGACAAAGCTGCGCAGGGCGAGGGCCGCAGGCTCTCCGCCCGGGCGCCAGATCAGCGAGGCGGCGAAATTTCCTTCGGGCATCACCCAGGCCCGGCCACGCCGACCGCGCGCCGCCGTCTGTCGGCGCGCCATGATCCAGGTCGGCCCGGCGGGGGCGCGGCGGATCGCTTCAGCCGAGGTGCTGTCGATCTCGTCCAGCAGGATTCGGTCGACATCGCGCGGCCAGGGTGGCCCACGCCGGATCGGGGTCGCGTCAGTTGACAAGCGCAGCCGCGGCGGCAGTCGCCAGTCCCTCGATCCCGAACATGCCCGCGACACCCACCACCAGCAGGACGGCAGAGCTGACCATCGCGATCCACTGGATCCCGGACATGCCACGATCCAGCGGCGAGTCGGATTCGCCGAAATACATGAAATAGACGATCCGCAGGTAGTAGAACGCCCCGATGACCGACGCGATGACCCCCAGGACCGCAAGCCAGGTCAGTCCGGCATCGACGGCGGCCTGCAACACGAAGAGCTTGGCGAAGAAGCCGAGCATCGGCGGGATGCCCGCAAGGCTGAACATCAGGATCAGCAGGGCGATGGCCGCGCCGGGGCGCGCCTTCGACAGTTGCGACAGCGCGCCGATATCCGTGGTCTCCATCCCGTCGCTGGTCATGGACAGGATGAACGCGAAGGTGCCGATGTTCATAACGACATAGATCGCCATGTAGAGGAGCATCGCCTGCACCCCGCCCGCCGTCCCGGCGGCCAGACCCATCAGGGCAAAGCCCATATGGGCGATCGAGGAATAGGCCATCAGGCGCTTGATGTCGCGCTGGCCGATGGCGGCGATGGCGCCGACGAACATCGAGATGACCGACAGAAGGGCCACGATCTGTTGCCAGTCGCCGACGATTCCGCCGAAGGCATCGTGGACGACACGGGCGAACATGGCGATGGCCGCGACCTTGGGGGCCGTTGCGAAGAAGGCGGTGACCGGCGTGGGCGAGCCTTCGTAGACGTCGGGCGTCCACATGTGGAAGGGCGCGGCCGAGACCTTGAACGCCAGGCCCGAGATCATGAACACGAGACCAAACAGCAGCCCGAGCGGGGCGTCGCCCGCCGCGGCGGCGATGACGCCCGCGAAATCGGTGGTGCCCGCAAAGCCGTAGGTCAGCGAGATACCATAAAGCAGGAGGCCCGACGACAGCGCGCCCAGGACGAAATACTTGAGACCCGCTTCGGTCGACTTCACATGGTCGCGCCGCATGGAGGCGACGACGTAGAGTGACAGGGATTGCAGCTCGAGCCCCATGTAGAGCGTCAGAAGGTTGCCCGCGGAAACCATGACCATCATCCCGATGACCGACAGGGTGATGATGAGCGGGTATTCGAATTTCATCAGGCCGACGCGGCCCATGTAATCCTGCCCCATCACCAGAACGACCGCCGCGGACAGCAGGATCGTGACCTGCGCAAAGCGCGAGAAGGCGTCCTTGACGATCATGCCGTCAAAGCCGCTGCCGCTGTTGGACGACAGGCCGATCCAGATCGCGACCAGCGTCAGCACCGCCGCCGTGAGCCAGACCAGAGGCCGGGCCAGCGCGTCCTTGGTGGTGTAGACCGCGCCCAGAAGGGCCACCATGACATAGACCGCAAGGACGATCTCGGGAAGGATGAGGGAAAGATCAGCGCTCATGTCCGGTCCTCAATGGTCGGCCGAGGCGACATCGTGACCCAGCACGAGATCCGCCGTGGCGATGTCATAATTGGCGACGAGATTGGCGACCGACGGGCCGATGATATCGGTGATCAGGCTCGGGTAGACACCGAAGAGCAACGTGGCCACGATCAGCGGGGCGAAGATGGCCCGTTCACGCCCGGTCATGTCGGTGATCGAGCGCAGGCTCTCCTTGATGAGGTCGCCGAAGACGACCCGCCGATAGAGCCAGAGCGCATAGGCCGCCGACAGGATCACGCCCGACGTGGCGACAAGGGCGACCCAGGTGTTGACCTGGAACACACCCATCAGCGTCAGGAATTCACCGACGAAGCCCGAAGTGCCCGGAAGGCCGACGTTCGCCATGGTAAACAGCATGAACACCAGCGCATAGGCCGGCATCCGGTTCACCAGGCCGCCATAGGCGTCGATGTCGCGGGTGTGCATCCGGTCATAGATCACGCCGACACACAGGAAGAGCGCGCCCGACACGAAGCCGTGGCTGATCATCTGGAAGATCGCGCCGTCGACGCCCTGCTGATTTGCGGCGAAGATGCCCATGGTGACATAGCCCATGTGCGCGACGGACGAATAGGCGATCAGCTTCTTCATGTCCTGCTGCATCATCGCCACCAGCGAGGTGTAGACGATGGCGATGGCCGACAGCCACAGGACCAGCGGCCCCATCACCTCGGACCCGACCGGGAACATCGGCAGCGAGAAGCGCAGGAAGCCGTAGCCCCCCATCTTGAGCAGGATCGCCGCCAGCACGACCGACCCGGCGGTCGGGGCCTGCACGTGCGCATCCGGGAGCCAGGTGTGGACCGGCCACATCGGCATCTTGACCGCGAAGCTGGCGAAGAAGGCGAGCCAGAGCAGGGTCTGCATCCCGCCCACGACACTGATGCCCAGAACGTTGAGCGGCGCATAGCTGAACTGGTGCGACAGCAGCGTCGGGATGTCGGTGGTGCCCGCATCCAGATACATCGCGATCATCGCCACCAGCATCAGGACGGACCCGAGCAGGGTGTAAAGGAAGAACTTGAACGCCGCATAGATGCGGTTCGCCCCGCCCCAGATGCCGATGATGAGGAACATCGGGATGAGGCCCGCCTCGAAGAAGACGTAGAACAGCACGAGATCGAGCGCGCAGAACACCCCGATCATGAGCGCCTCGAGCACCAGAAGGGCCACCATGTAGTCCTTCACCCGGTGCGTCACGTCCCAACAGGCCGCGATGACCAGCGGCATCAGGAAGGTGGTCAGCATCACGAAGAGGACGGAAATGCCGTCGACGCCCATCTTGTAGGTGAAGGTCGACAGCCAGGCGCGCTCTTCCACGAACTGGAAGTCGGGGTTCTGCGGATCGAAGCCCGCCAGGATGAACAGTGACACGAGGAACGTGAAGCTGGTCGCACCGAGGGCCAGCCACTTGGCATTGCGCTGTGCCGCCGCATCATCGCCGCGCAGAAACAGCGCGAGGATGGCGGCCGCGATCAGCGGTGTGAAGGTGACAATGGAGAGAAGATTATCCATGGTCTCAGTTCCCGGCTCCGATGGTCGTCCAGGTGATCAGGATCACGATCCCGATGACCATCGCGAAGGCGTAGGTGAAGATGTACCCCGACTGGGCCTTGTTGAGCCACTTGGTGGCCAGCGGCACGATCCCCATGGCCAGCCCGTTGATCGAACCGTCGATGACGTTCCCGTCGCCCTTCTTCCACAGGAAGGTGCCAAGCCACTTGGCGAAGCGGACGAACAGGAAGTCGTAGATTTCGTCGAAATACCACTTGTTGAGCAGAAGCCGGTGCAACGGGGCCAGCGTGTCCGCCCATTGGCGCGGCAGGGCGGGCGCGCGGATGTAGAACAGCCAGGCCGTCAGCAGCCCGAGGAGCATCGCCACGAAGGGCGAAACCTTGACCCACTTGGGCACCAGATGCGCCTCGTGGATGATGTGGTTCTCGGGACCGATGAAAATCGCCCCCTCGCCCGGCACCTGGGGCGCGCGCTCGTGCGGCTCCTCGCCCTCGCCCTCGGTCGCGGCATGGGCCACGCCGATCAGGCCGCCGGTCGCGGTGGCATGTGCCTCGGCCCCCGGCACGCCCATGAAGTGATCGACCTGTTCCTGGCTGCCAAAGAACGGACCGTAGAACACCATCCCGGCCAGCACCGACCCCACGGCCAGAACGCCAAGCGGGGCGGTCATCACCTTGGGGCTTTCGTGGGCGTGATCATGGGTGTGCTTGTCGCCGCGCGGCGTGCCGTAGAACGTCAGGAACATCAGCCGCCAGCTGTAGAAGCTGGTGAACAGCGCCGCGATGACCAGGGCCCAGAAGGCAAAGCCCCCCGCGGTGCCCGCATATGCGACCTCGATCACGGCATCCTTGGAGAGGAAGCCCGCGAAACCGATGTGGGTCAGCGGGATGCCGACGCCGGTGATGGCCAGGGTGCCGATCATCATCGCCCAGAACGTCAGCGGGATCTTTTTGCGCAGGCCGCCATAGTTCCGCATGTCCTGCTCGTGGTGCATCGCGTGGATGACCGACCCGGCCCCGAGGAACAGCATCGCCTTGAAGAAGGCGTGGGTGAACAGGTGGAACATGGCCACCGAATAGGCGCCAAGACCTGCGGCCACGAACATGTAGCCAAGCTGCGACATGGTGGAATAGGCGATCACGCGCTTGATGTCGTTCTGGACCAGACCGATGGTCGCCGCCACAAAAGCGGTGGCCGCGCCGATGACCACGATGAAGGCCATCGCGGCGGGCGCGAATTCCATCACCGGCGACATGCGGCAGACCAGGAACACCCCGGCGGTGACCATGGTCGCGGCGTGGATCAGGGCCGAGACGGGTGTCGGCCCCTCCATCGCGTCGGGCAGCCAGGTGTGCAGGCCAAGCTGCGCCGATTTGCCCATGGCCCCGATGAACAGAAGGAACGCGATCAGGTTCGCGGCGTTCCAGTCCGTCCAGAGGAAACGGATCGTGGTTTCGGCCAGCGCGGGCGCGGCGGCGAACACGTCTTCGAAGTTGATCGAGTCGGTCAGGTAGAACAGCCCGAAGATGCCGAGCGCAAAGCCGAAGTCACCCACCCGGTTGACGATGAAGGCCTTCATCGCCGCGGCCGAGGCCGAGGGCTTGCGCCAGTAGAACCCGATCAGGAGATAGGACGCCACGCCCACGCCTTCCCACCCGAAGAACATCTGGAGCAGGTTGTCGGAGGTCACCAGCGCCAGCATCGAGAAGGTGAAGAACGACAGGTAGGCGAAGAACCGGGGCTTGTAGACCTCGCCCTCGCGCCACTGCGGATCGTGATCCATGTAGCCGAAGGAATAGAGGTGGACGAGCGACGAGACGGTCGTCACCACGATCAGCATGATCGCCGTCAGCCGGTCCAGACGGATCGCCCAGTCGGTCAGCAGGCTGCCGCTTTCGATCCAGGTCAGAAGCTGGATCCGCTCGGTCACGCCGTCATGGGTCAGGAAGACGACCCAGGACAGGATCGCCGACAGGAACAGCAGCGTCGTGGCCGTGACCATGGCGCCCTTTTCCCCGATGAACTTCCAGCCGAAGCCGCAGATCAGCGCGCCCACCAGCGGGGCGAGGAGGATGATGGTTTCCATGATGTCAGCCCTTCATCACGTTGACGTCTTCGACGTCGATGGTGCCGCGGTTGCGGAAGAAGCAGACCAGGATCGCAAGGCCGATGGCCGCCTCGGCGGCGGCGACGGTCAGGACGAACAGCGTGAACACCTGCCCTGTCAGATCGCCCAGAAAGCCCGAGAAGGCGACGAAATTGATGTTCACCGCCAGAAGCATCAGCTCGATCGACATCAGGATGATGATCACGTTCTTGCGGTTAAGGAAAATCCCGAAAATCCCGATGACGAACAAGGCCGCCGCCACGGTGAGGTAGTGTTCCAATCCGATCATCTCGTCCCTCCGGGGTTCTGGCACCCCTTCGCTTCGGTCGGGCGCGTGGCCCGGGGTCATTCTGGCGGCCCGTGTCCGGGGTCGCCGGTCGTGTCGGTCTGCGTGCAGACGCCTGCCCGCCAAGTGCCTTGTCCGCGCCCGCAGCGCAAGCGGAAGGTGACGTTTTCCTGCCCGATTGGGCCTATCTTGCCCCGGGACTGTCCGGGTAGAACAGCTTGCAGCCACATAAAAGGTCGATCCGGTCCTTGCGCGGCACGGGTTTGCCCCAGGGCGCCGTGTTGAGCGCGCGGATCGGGTCTGTTTCGCGCAGACCCGCGGGTGTCACGATCTCGACCAGCTCGGTCAGGGTCGCCCCCGCCGACAGGTCCACGATGGCGTCAGGGCCGAGCGTGGTGAGAAAATCGGTCGGGCCGCAGGTGGTGAACGGTCCCTTGCTTTCGTCGACGGGGGCATAGAACATCGTCGCCTCGCGGGATTGGCAATCCGACACCAGAACCGCGACGTTGTTGTAAAGCAGCGACTGCGCCACGCGGCCATTGCCAAGGTCGACGGCATCGCCGCCACTCAGGTTGTCGCTGCCCCCTCCGTTCGTGAAGGCGCATTGTGCCGTGACCTCGACCGGACGGCTCCCACGGATGATCTCCACCGAGGTGCGCGTGTCGGGGAGCAGCGGGCTACAGGCGAGCGTGGGGGCGGCGACGGCGACGACCACCGCCGCGGAAAGGCAGGCGAATGTCTTCACAGCGAATCTCCTATGACGGATTGGACGGGGACGAGTTCAAAGGCAGGCAGATCGCCGCGGGCGTCGGGATAGAGGGCCGCACAGGGGCAGGCTTCGGTCACCATCGGGGAAATCACCGTATCGCGCCCGACGCCCTCCAGATCCCGGGCCAGATCGGCGAGGGCGAAAAACGCCGGTGAGCGGCGGGAAAACCGGTCCAGAACGTCCCGCCCCGCATCCCGGCGGTCAAAGGCACGGTCGCGGACCCCTTCTTCGCGCAGGCGACTGGACAGGACCATCTGCCCCCGGCAATCGGCCACCAGAAGATCGCTCGCCACCCCTTCCTGTGCCCACCAGACCTCCCACGCGACATAGCCCGCCCCAAGATCACGCGCGCCCGCCTCGCCCCCGTGCGAAACATTCGTAGTCCGGTTGCACTGCTCCAACTCAAGCGCAAAGGCCGGTTGCACCAGGGCAAACGATATCACGGCAGCGCGGATCATGGGTCAGCGGAGTGGCCGTGCGGGGGCGGAAGACTGCGGGTTCGCAACCGCGGGACCGGCGAATACGAGGCCAAGCGCGACCGCCCGCAGCACGGGTCAGAGCCCCTGCCCGGGCTTCACATCCGTCACGTTCATCGCCTTGGCCGGATCGCGCCACATCTGGTGCAGCACGTTCTGGCGCTTGACGTCCTTGCGGTGGCGCAGCGTCAGGGCAATCGCCCCGATCATCGCGACCAGCAGGATCAGGCCCGACAGCTGGAACATGACGAAATACTGGTCGTAAAGGACGAGGCCAAGCGCTTCGGTGTTCAGGGTCGGCGGCGTCTCGATCGCGGCCAGACCCGGCGCGATCTCCAGCCCTTCGGCGGTTTCCCAGACGCCGTAGGCAATTGCCAGCTGCATCAGCAGGACGATCCCGATCAACCCGGCCAGCGGCACATACTTGGCCATCTCGGCCTTCAACTCGGCGAAATCGACGTCGAGCATCATGACCACAAAGAGGAACAGCACCGCGACCGCGCCCACGTAGACGATGATCAGCAGCATCGCGACGAATTCCGCCCCCAGAAGGACGAACAGCCCCGCCGTCGACAGGAACGTCAGGATCAGCCAGAGCACCGAATGCACCGGGTTGCGCGACACCACAGTCATCAATCCGCCCGAAACGGTGATGACGGCGAACAGATAAAAGGCGAAATCGAGAACGGTCATTCCTTTTCCTCCAGAACCTCGTTGGCGAGCTCCATCGCCTTGTTCATTGCGGGCAGGCCACCGAACAGACCCATGAGCCCGATGGTTTCGGCGATTTCCTGCTTGGTGGCACCCTGCGCCACGGCCTGGCGGACGGTGATGCGCACCTGCGCCTCGGCCTGCGCGCCAAGCACGGTCAGACCCGCCAGCGTCAGCAGCATCTTGGTCTTGGCATCCAGACCCTCGGGACTGATGCCCTTGCCCATGAATTGCTCGACCAGTTCGGGCGGCATCGTGGGCCACAGTTTCTCAAAGCCCGTAGGCGTGAAATGCTCGAGCGCGGGGTTCATGGCCTTGGCCACGTCCTGCATCTGGCCCATCCAGGCAGCGAAGGGGTTATCGGTCATTGGCCTGCCTTCTCGATCCGGTCGATACGCGCCGTCAGCGTGTCCAGGCTGTCGACGACGAAGTACCGCATGTTGGTGATGTCTTTATGGACAAGGTGCATCTTGCGCACGAGGTGGCGCAGCATCTCGACCTGCGGATCGCCTGCTCCCGTGTCCGCAACCCGCTCCATCTCGACCATCATGTCGTCGTAGACCTGATCGACCGTGTCGCGGATCGTCTGTTCCTCGGACATCCCGCCTTCGTCTTCCGGCACGAAGGTGGGGTCGAGGCCGTGGGTTTCGGCTGCCTTGCGCAGGCGCGCCTCCAAGGCGGAGAGGGCTGTGCGCCAGTCTTCGGCGTCGTCGGTCTCGTCCCACAACGCTGCAAGTTCGGAGCCATCGGCGCGGACGCGTGACAGAACGGCGACCGCCTTGCCGACCGCGTCGTCATTGAACTTCAACGCGTTCTCGAGCTCATAGGGATCGGCCTTTTCCGTAGCGCGGGACTGCCCGAGCGAGGTGGCCACAATGTCCGCGGCGGCAACGCCTATGGCGGCGACGCCTGCATCGAGGCCCTGTGCCGACTGAGCGAAGACGGCATCCAGCGCTGCGATCACTCGTTCGGCGTTGACGACCGGAGGTTCGGATTTGTCGGCCTCAAGGGCCGCCACGAAATCGCCCGCGTCGTCATTGTCGAAACTATCTACGCCCCAAGTCCCCATCAGCGATACGGCGCGTCCATCTCGAGGTTCCTGGCGATGACCGCCTCCCACCGCTCCCCGTTGGCCAGAAGCTTGTCCTTGTCATAGAACAGCTCCTCGCGCGTCTCGGTCGCATATTCGAAGTTCGGGCCCTCGACGATGGCGTCCACGGGGCAGGCCTCCTGACAGAAGCCGCAATAGATGCACTTGGTCATGTCGATATCGTAGCGCGTCGTCCGGCGGCTGCCGTCGTCGCGGGGTTCGGCATCGATGGTGATGGCCTGCGCCGGGCAAACCGCTTCGCACAGCTTGCAGGCGATGCAGCGTTCCTCGCCGTTCGGATAGCGGCGCAGCGCATGTTCCCCCCGGAAACGCGGCGAGAGCGGGCCTTTTTCATGCGGATAGTTCAACGTCGCCTTGGGCGCGAAGAAATACTTCAGCCCCAGCTTCATCCCCTGCCACATATCGGCAAGCAGGAAGTATTTGACGGAACGGTTCCAGTCGATCTGAGTCATGTTACGATCTCCGGTGAAGCATTGGTTGCCACATCAGGCAGCCAATGGGCGACATAGCTCTTGGGTAGCACGATTCGCTCCACGAAGAGGGCGCAATCTGGAAAAAGCGCCTCGACCTCGCCCCGCGAAAGCAGGTTGATGCGGTCGACATGCGCGCGGCGGCTGCCGATGTCGTGCTTGCGGTAGTGCGGCGACAGCCACATCATCTTGCGGCGCAATGGCTGCGCAAACCAATGCAGAAACGGCGCTCTGAAGTGCGGCTCGATCGGAAATTCCCATGCGGGTGTCTGCACCCAACCAGCGGCACCGACCCGTCGCAGTTCCGACGCCATGGCAGCCATGTCCTCCCACGGCCCCACATGCTCGATCACGGAATTCGAATGGATGAAATCGACGGACCCGTCGGAGCGGTCGGACAGATCACGAGCATCACCCAATTCGGCCCTGAAGCTCAGATCTCCCTCTGGAAGGTCCCGCTCCAGTTCGGCCGGATCGTTGTTGAGAAGGACGACCTCCTCCACATCGTCGGTTTTGACATTGGCCCAGTAGTCGGGCCGCCCGCCAACGTCGAAGACAACGACCTTGCGCCCAAGCAAAGCACGCGCGGCCGCCAGCTTGGTTGCCAGCATCCTTCCCCGCGCCCGCCGAAAGCGGTTGGTGGTCATGTCGTCGAATGACGCCATCCTCAGATGCCCCCGGTCGCCTTGGTTGCGAAGAACGTCCTCATCCCCTGCCGCGGATCGGCAAGAGGGAGGCATGTGACGAAACGGTTCCAGTCGGACTGGGTCATTTCAACACTGCCCTCCTCTGATACAGCCAATCACCGGAGCCTCGCCGTTTCCCGCATAAACGGCCTCGAGAAGGTCAAGCCGACTCTGCTGCGAGAACCTTTCGGCAAATGGCATCGATACACCATCAATCCAGACCGGCACGGACTCGTCACCGACAAAGCAATCAACAAACCCGGTGAGATTGTCGAGCACGGCGACCTGTTCGGCAGTGTAGACCCGTTTTCTGTCAAGCGCCTTGGCAGCGTCCCGCGCCGTGTCGGCGTAGGTTTGCAGCACAACGGGAATATCCAGAACCGACAGCTCATCCGCCGTCTTCGTCGCCTCATCGGTGCCGATGGCGCGGAAATAGCGGTCGAGTTCAGCCGAGACGATGACACAGCCGCTCTGTGCGCTGGCCTGTTGCGCCAGAAGGACCAGACCGATGGACATGAAAAGTCGCATCAGCCCCCCACTGCAAAGCGGGCCCAGAACCCACCCAGCACCTCGAACTTGGCAAGGAACGCCACCAGCACGACCCAGCCCAGCGAGAACGGCAGGAAGACCTTCCAGCCCAGACGCATCAGCTGGTCATAGCGGTAGCGGGGCACGATGGCCTTCACCATGGCGAAGAGGAAGAAGAAGAACGCCATCTTGGCGACCATCCACAGAGGCGAGTCCGGGATGAACGGGATGGGCGACAGCCAGCCACCGAAAAACAGCAGCGAGATCAGCGCGCACATCAGGAAGATGGCGATGTATTCACCCGCCATGAACAGAAGGAAGGGCGTCGACGAATATTCGACCTGATAGCCCGCGACCAGTTCCGACTCCGCCTCGGGCAGGTCAAAGGGCGGGCGGTTCGTTTCGGCCAGCGCCGAGATGAAGAACAGGAAGACCATCGGCAGATGCGGCAGCCAGTACCAGCCGAAGAAGCCATAGCCCGTGTCCTGCGCCCGCACGATGTCACCGAAGTTGAGCGAGCCGGTCGACAGGATCACGCCGATGATGATGAGTCCGATGGACACCTCGTAGGAGATCATCTGGGCCGCCGACCGCAGGGAGCCGAGGAAGGCATATTTGGAGTTCGACGCCCATCCGCCCATGATCACGCCATAGACCTCGAGCGAGGAAATCGCGAAGACATAGAGGATGGCCACGTTGATGTCGGCCAGAACCCAGGTGTCCCCGAACGGGATCACGGCCCAGGCGATCATCGCCAGCACGAAAGAGATGAGCGGGGCCAGCATGAAGACCGCGCGGTCCGAACCCGCCGGGATCACGATTTCCTTGACCACGTACTTCAAAGCGTCGGCCACCGTCTGGAGCGCGCCCCAAGGGCCGACCACGTTCGGGCCGCGCCGCATCTGGACCGCAGCCCAGATCTTTCGGTCCCCATAGACGAGGAACAGCAGCGAGATCATCACGAAGGCGACGACGGCAAGCGTCTGCGCCAGGATGATCAGAGCGATACCGGGTCCAGTAAGAAAGAATTCGCCCATTTCACGTCCTCATACGGTCGGGATGCCCCGTGCGCCGCAGTCCTCGACCGCGACTTCGGCATCGATCGTTCTCAGCCCCCGGGGGATCGCTGACGACACGGTGTAAACCGCATCTCCACGCCAAAGGCCACCCTCATTGTCCACTTGCGTGCGCACTTGTCGCGCGAAGCCGAAGCCCCGGATCAGGGCATATTGCGCGGCCACGCATTGCGCATAGTCGAGCACATCCTGGCCGTCGCGCGCGCCTCTCATCGTGACGATGAAATTCACGAGGTCGCCCTCCAGAAGCCGCGTCTCGGCCCCCTGATAGTCGGGGCGAAAGACGTCCACGCGCGGCACCTCCGCCGTCTGGCAAGCCGTCAGGGCCAGCACGGCGACCCCCGCCGCCACGCGACGCATCACTACTCCGCGGCGATCGGCTGCGCGGCGCGCGCCTTGGCCAGCGCCGACAGCTCTGCCATCAACTGGCTGGCACGGGCGACCGGGTTGGTCAGGTAGAAATCGCGCAGCGAGGTGCCGAAATCGCCGTCCGCCAGTTTGGGCAGGCCGGACATCGGGGCCGCTTCGTTGACCGCAACCTGATCGATCTCGGCCAGCTGCGGGGCCGCTTCGACCAAGGCACGGCGCAATTGCGCGATGCTGTCGAACGGCAGCTGCTGACCCACCTCTGCCGAGAGCGCGCGCAGGACGGCCCAGTTCTCCTTGGCCTCGCCCGGGGCGAAACTGGCCCGCAGCGCAAGTTGGGGGCGGCCCTCCAGGTTGACGAACAGGCCCTGCTCCTCGGTCCAGGCGGCACCCGGCAGGATGACGTCGGCGCGGTGCGCGCCCCGGTCGCCGTGGCTACCCTGATAGATCACGAAGGGCCCGGCGGGGATCTCGACCTCGTCCGCACCCAGGTTATAGATCACGTCGGCCTTCAGCGCCGCGTCGATACCGCCCTCGGTGTGGCATCCGGCGTCCATCGCACCGACACGCGCGGCGGCTGTGTGCAGGATCAGGAGGCCCGATTTGGAATTCTCCGCGATCTGACGGGCATGGGCAAAGACCTCGGCCCCGTCGTCGCCGGTCAGCGCGGCCATGCCGACGATAACGAGCGATGGCGCGGCCTGCGTCTCGTCGCTGATGGACTGGCCCGCGACCTTGGCGAGCGCGGCGCGCCCGGTGCCGACATGGGCATAATCGAAGGTCAGATCGACCTTTTCGCCGACCAGGCCGACATTCGCCCCGCGCAGCCACGCCTTGCGCAGGCGGGCGTTCAGAACCGGGGCCTCGACCGACGGATCGGTGCCGATCAGCATGATGTGGTCGGCGGTGTCGATATCCTCGATCGCCGCCGTCCCGGCATAGGATGCCCGGTCGGTGCCCAGCTTGGCCCCGTCGGTGCGGCATTCGGTGACGCCGCCCATCTTGTCCATCAGGGACCGCAAGGCAAAGGCGGCTTCGGTCGGGACCAGGTCGCCGACGATGCCCGCGACCGACTTGTCCCGCATCGCAGTCGCGGCGGCGGCCAGCGCCTCGGGCCAGGTGGCGGGCGTCAGCTTTCCGTCGACACGGATATAGGGCTTGTCCAGACGCTGACGGCGCAGACCGTCCCAGACGAAACGCGTCTTGTCGGAAATCCACTCTTCGTTGGTGCCGTCGTGGTTGCGCGGCAGGATGCGCATCACTTCGCGACCCTTCGTGTCGACCCGGATCGACGCGCCAAGTGCGTCCATCACATCCACGGTTTCCGTCTTGGTCAGCTCCCAAGGGCGGGCGGTGAAGGCATAGGGCTTGGAGACCAGCGCGCCCACGGGGCACAGGTCGATGATGTTGCCCTGCATGTTGGATTTCAGCGTCTCGCCCAGGTAGGACGTGATCTCGCTGTCTTCACCCCGGCCGGTCTGGCCCATCTGGGTGATGCCCGCGACTTCGGTGGTGAAGCGCACGCAGCGGGTGCAGGAGATGCAGCGCGTCATATGCGTCTCGACCAGCGGCCCCAGGTCCAGATCGACGGCAGCGCGCTTGGGTTCGCGGAAACGGGAGAAGTCGACGCCGTAAGCCATCGCCTGATCCTGAAGGTCGCATTCGCCGCCCTGATCGCAGATCGGGCAATCCAGCGGATGGTTGATGAGCAGGAACTCCATCACCCCCTCGCGGGCCTTCTTGACCATCGGGCTGTTGGTGCGGACCTGCGGCGGCTCGCCGTCCTTGCCGGGGCGCAGATCCTTGACCTGCATCGCGCAGGAGGCGGCGGGTTTGGGCGGGCCGCCCACGACCTCGACCAGGCACATGCGGCAGTTGCCCGCGATGGTCAGACGCTCGTGATAGCAGAAACGGGGGATTTCCACGCCGGCCTGCTCGCAGGCCTGGATCAGGGTCATCTCTCCGGGGACGTCGATTTCGGTCCCGTCGATCACGATTTTCTTGAGGTCGGCCATGGGGTCGCTCCGGTCTAAGCGCGTTTGGCCGGGTTCTAGCCCGACCGATCCCGGGTGACCAGTGGGGGAAAGGCCGCAGGCGGGCGTTTCTGGCGCCCGCCCCCGGTTCATTTCTCGTACATCAGCCGCCCGATGGTCGACCCGGCGGCGATTTCCCGCTGTGCCAGTCGGCAAATGCTGGCCGGGTCGCCGGCCGAGGCCCCCTGCTGCGACAGCCAGCGGCGGGCCTCGGCCTTCACCCGGTCCTTTTCGGCGTCGTCGTCCACGTAGGCGCGGATCTCGCCGACCGAATAGCCAAGTGTCCGCGCCCGGCTGACCAGCGAATTGAGCATAAGGAGCGACCGCGCCCGCCGCTCGCCGATGGCGGGGCAATTGTCGCGGATCAGATCGCCGATGGCGGCAACCAGCACGCCGTTGGAAATCTGCGGATCGGCCCGCAGCGCATCATAGCGGTCGGCAGCGGCCGCCTGCCCAAGCGTCATGGCAAGGGCAAAGGCGGCGGCGGTGGCCAGGGAAAGGCGGTTCGTCATCGGGACCTCGGCGGGTTGTTCGTTGCCCCAAACCTTGGCCCGATCCGCGCGATATTCAATATCGGCGCCGCTGTCAGGCGATGTCACGCCGTCTCAGGCGCCGCATTCCCCACCCCGCCAGCGGTTGCCGTCCCAGCCCAGGTTCGTCGGCGGGGCCAATGGCGCGCAATAGGCAGTATAGGCGGACAGGACGGCATCCCGCGCCGAAAACGGCGGATATTGCCCGTTCTTCCAGGTCACGACGCGGCTGCCGGGAACGCAGATCGGTTCGGCCACAACGACCAGCCGCCCCATCGCATCGATTTCCGTGATCGGGTCGGACGGCAGGCAATCGGCCTCGTCCCGAAAGAACGTGAACGTGCCATCGGGCGTCTCGACCGTCTGGCCGGAAACCACACATCCGGCCAGAAGCGCGCCCACGGCGATCAACGGGTGACGCATCGTCCTGCCAGGATCAGCGCGCCCGACTCGTCCGGCGTCACCTCTTCGATGGGCCGATCGGGGCCGATGGACCATTCGATCTCGGAGCCGCCAAAATTGCGCAGGCAGTATTCCACTGCTTCCACGCGCCCGGCTTCGAGGGCTGCGGTCACATTGCGCGACGCGCCCCGGGTCGCCGTGGTAAAGCTGCGGCGATCCTCGCTGTCCTTGCTCAGGCGCGTGCGGAACCGGATGCCGTCCACTTCGCTGGCCGAGCCGCGAATGCCGCCCCCGCCGCTGAAGGGGCCCGACCCGCCCGAGAAACCGGAGGCGCCGGACGACAGGCTGTCGAAGGCACCGCATCCCGAAACGCCCAGCCCCAGGGCCAACATCAGTGCAAATCTCATTCCCCGACCTCCAGTAGCAGGGCCCCGATCCCGGTGCCCTCCTCTATCTCGCGCGCGGCGGCGGCGCAGACAAGGTCTTCGGTCGCACCATCCGCCAGACCGTGTTTCGAAAGAAACGCATCCTGAAGCGCGCCGATGGCATCCGACGGGTCGGCCATGCGGGTGACCAGGTTCTCGGGCGTGAAGCCGTCCTGCTCCAACTGGTCCAGCACGATCTCCGAGGCGCGCGACATCGCGCCGGGGTTGATCGAGATGGTGGCGCAATTGACCGCCAGGATCTGCGCCGTCGAGGTTTCCATCGCCGAGGTCACGAAATAATCGGGCGGCGGCACCTGATCCTGGGCCAACGCGGGGCTGGCGACACAGGCCAGGGCGATCAGCCCGCGCCTCATGCGATGGCCCCGATCAGGGCGAGAACCGCCAAGCCGATGCAGCAGAGCGTCCCGATCAGCCAGAAGGCCGACCGCAGCGGCTGAATTTCGGTGCCGATATGGACCACGGCCATCGCGACCCGCGCGGCCAGAAACACCGACGCAAAGAGATTGACCCAGAATGGTGCCGCCCCCACCAGCACGGCGGCCACGGCGGCGGCGATGAATGGACCCGCCGTCTCGATCGCGTTCATGAAGGCCCGGCTGCGGCGATAGTATGGGTCGGAATAGTCGCGCACCGGATGCCCCGACTCGGTGCTGGCGCGCGGTTTGCCCGCCGCCGACAGGATCAGAAGCACGATCATCAGAAGGGCCCACCCCGCCAAGGCGGCGAAGGTGTGGGAATAGGCATCATAGGGGCGAGGGACGTCTTGCGCCATGGCGGGGCCTGCCACCAGAAGCGCCGGAAGGGTCCATTTCAGCATGTCGTCTCTTTCATCGTGCGTGTCGGGTTCAGGCCGGGGCCAACAGGTTGCCCACGAGGCTGCCTTCGGTGATTTCACGCCGGGCGAGACTGCACAATGCCTCCGTATCCGAAAGCCGGACGTCCCGCTCCGCAAGGTAGTCGATCACGCCCGCGCCCACGGCCTCCGATCCGCTGGCGCGCAGCCGTTCGGCGGCGGCGGTGATCTGTCTCTGGGAGTAGCCCTGCGCTCGCATCGCTGCGAAGAACGTGTCGATCGTCTGCTCTTCCGGCACCTTGCGCCGAATGCCGGCCGCCGCGCATTCCTTGACCATGATGTCCGAGATCGCGAGGTTCGTGGTGAAACCCACCGTCGCCGTATCGAGCGCCGCGATGTCCGATTGCGTCAGGATCGGTTCGGCCTCTGGCGTCGGCTGACACGCCACCAGACCGACAAACAAAACCCCGGCTGATGCCAAACGCAAGAAACCCATCGAAGAAGTCCTTTCAGATCAAAGGTGTCACTGTTCCTTGACCATAGGACTGCCCTGCGGGGGGATGCAAAGCGAAATGCCGGGATTATTCGGCGGCCACCGCCGGGCGCGGGGTCCGCTTGTGCTTGATGCGGTCCTCGATCTCGTCGCGGAAATGCCGGATCAGGCCCTGAATGGGCCAGGCCGCCGCATCGCCGAGGGCGCAGATCGTATGACCCTCGACCTGCTTGGTCACGTCGAGCAGCATGTCGATCTCCTCGACCTCCGCCTCGCCCTTCACCAGCCGGTCCATGACGCGCATCATCCAGCCGGTGCCCTCGCGGCAGGGCGTGCACTGGCCGCAGCTTTCGTGCTTGTAGAAGGCCGACAGCCGCCAGATCGCCTTGATGATGTCGGTGGAATTATCCATCACGATGACCGCCGCCGTGCCCAGACCCGACCGCTGCTCGCGCAGATAGTCGAAATCCATGATGGCATTGCGCATGTCCTTGCCGGGGATCATCGGCACCGACGATCCGCCGGGGATCACCGCCTTGAGATTGTCCCACCCGCCGCGAATGCCGCCGCAATGCGTCTCGATCAGCTCCTCGAAGCTGATGGACATGGCCTCCTCGACGACACAGGGGCGATTCACATGACCTGAAATCGCGAACAGCTTGGTGCCCGCGTTGTTGGGACGCCCGAAGCCCGCGAACCACTCGGCCCCGCGCCGCAGGATGGTGGGGACGACGGCGATGGACTCGACGTTGTTGACCGTGGTGGGGCAGCCATAAAGGCCCGCGCCGGCCGGGAACGGCGGCTTCATGCGCGGCATGCCCTTCTTGCCCTCGAGGCTTTCCAGAAGGGCGGTTTCCTCGCCACAGATATAGGCCCCTGCGCCGTGGTGCAGATAGAGGTCGAACTTCCAGCCCGACCCGCAGGCGTTCTTGCCGATCAGGCCCGCGTCATAGGCCTCGTCGATGGCGGCCTGCAGCGCCTCTTTCTCGCGGATGTATTCGCCGCGGATATAGATATAGCAGGCATGCGCGTTCATCGCGAAGGACGCGATCAGCGCCCCCTCGATCAGGGTATGGGGATCATGGCGCATGATTTCCCGGTCCTTGCAGGTGCCGGGCTCGGATTCGTCGGCGTTGATGACCAGATAGGCGGGCCGACCGTCGCTCTCCTTGGGCATGAACGACCACTTGAGACCCGTGGGGAAGCCCGCGCCGCCGCGACCGCGCAGACCGCTGGCCTTCATGATCTCGACGATCTTGTCGCGGCCCAGACCGATCAGGTCCTTGGTGCCGTCCCAATGGCCCCGCGACTGCGCGCCCTTCAGGCTGCGGTCGGCCATGCCGTAGATGTTGGTAAAGATCCGGTCCTGATCTTGCAGCATGTCGTCACTCCTTGGTCTGGCGCAGCCGCCAGATCATCACGGTCTCATAGATTGCATAGGCCATCCCGACCAATGCGATCGAATCCCCCAGGCCCATCACGCGGCGCGACAGGTCGAATTGCGCGCCCAGGAACTGCAAAAGCCCCCATCCCGCGAACAACCCGAGGATCAGAAGGGCCACGCGGCCCGATCGCTTGGCGATCTCGATATCAAGGTCAGAGGGCCCGGTCATATTGGGCCCTCTTCAACAGGTCCGGCAGGTCGGCGTCAAGCGGCGGCGATGCCGCAGCGGGTCAGTAGACGTCGCCCTTGTCGACCTTCTTGGAGAACTCCGTCTCGCCGCCTTCGGCCAGCAGTTTCGCCTGGCTCACCCATTCGTCACGGCTGACCCGGCCCTTGAACCCTTCCAGGTTGTCATCGACCCAAGCAACTTCGGCGGGCGTCCAGGCGGCGATCTGGTCGAAATGCCAGAACCCCAGCTTGTTGCACATCTCTTCCATCTTGGGGCCGACGCCCTTGATCTTCTTGAGATCGTCGCCCTTGCCACCACGCGGCTTGTCGAGCGTGGCGGGCTTGGTGCCCGGGCCATCGGTTGTGGCAGCGGCGGGTGCGGCCACAGGCGCGGCAGGCTTGGGTGCGGGGGCCTCGGGTTCCGCCACCGGTGCGGCGGCTGCGGGGGCAGCGGCGGCCACAGGGGCGGCTGCGGGCTTGGGCGCCACGGCAGCGGGTGCGGGTGTCCGGGACTGTGCCGCCGTTGGCGCGGGCTTCACCTGGTTCAGCGGCGGCAACGGGCGACCCACCGTCAGCGTCAGCAGGATCCCGAGGACGAGAAACGCGACACCCCCGCCAAATAGGGCTTGCATCACCGTCCAGTCGGCGACCGACAGCAGCATTGCGAAAATGACGATCCCGGCCAGCAGGGCCACGCCCCAGCAGGTTGCCGCAGTATCCAGTCCGGTCGAGCGGTTCTGGTTGTCCATGTATCAACTCCCCAAGTGGTGGGGCGTCGACATCAGTAGACATCCCCTTTCGTCACACGCGCAGAAAACTCGGTTTCTTCGCCCTTGGCCAGCAGTTTAGCCTGTTTGACCCATTCGTCACGCGTCACGCGTCCCTTGAAGCCTTCAAGGTTGGAATCCACCCAGGCGATTTCGTCGGGGGACCAGTTCGCGATCTGCTCGAAATGCCAGAAGCCAAGGGAATTACACAGCTTTTCCAGCTTCGGACCTATGCCCTTGATCTGTTTGAGGTCGTCGGCCTTGCCACCCTGCGGCGCGTCGAGACCCGCCGGTTTCACCCCCTCGGAGGCGGCTGCGGGCGATTCGGTCGGGGCCTTGATGGCGGGAGATGCCTTGGGCGCGGGCGCAACCGTGCCCTCGTCCGGGGTGCCCTTGGCCTTGGCATCGCTGCCGCGCACGTTGGCCTTGCCGTCGCTCGCGTCGCCGCGCTTGCGGTTCGCGTCCGACTGTCCGGCGACCTTGCCGCCCTGCTTGCCGTCCGGTCCCTCGGGCGGCATCAGCGGGTCACGGGCGGCGACCTTCGGGTCCGGGTCCGCCTGATTGGCGCGGCCCCAGGGGGCCACCAGCGGCACCTCGGTCCCGTCGATGCGCTTGATCGTGTCCCCGATGTCGGTGGCCAACGTCACGCTCGCGTTCTGCTTATGGTTCATGTTCGCCGCCGCATCCAGAAGCGCGGTCGCCCCGCCCAGAGGTTCGGACGTGAAACGCCCGTTCTGCGGCCCCGGCGTCGGCACCTTGCCCGCGCGGAATTCGTCCAGCATCTCGCTGAACCGCTCGGCGGTCAGGTCTTCGTAGTAATCCTTGCCGATCTGGGCCATCGGCGCGTTGGCGCAGGCACCAAGGCACTCGACCTCTTCCCAGGACAGCTGGCCATCTTCGGAAATCTCATGGGGCCGCCTGGCGATCTTTTCCTTGCAGACAGCGACGAGGTCTTCGGCCCCGCAGATCATGCAGGACGTCGTGCCGCAAATCTGGATATGAGCGGTCTTCCCCACGGGTTGAAGCTGGAACATGAAGTAGAACGTCGCCACCTCCAGCGCCCGGATATAGGCGAGGCCCAGCATTTCCGCGACATGCTCGATGGCGGGCCGCGTCAACCACCCCTCCTGCTCCTGCGCGCGCCAGAGCAGCGGAATGATCGCGCTGGCCTGCCGACCTTCGGGATACTTCGTGATCTGCGCCTCGGCCCAGGCCTGGTTGGCGGGCGTGAAGGCGAAGGTCTCGGGTTGGTCTTTGTGCAGTCGGCGGAGCATGTCGTCTCGTCCTTCGATCGGCGGCGGGGTCAAGGCCCGACCGCTGCGTCTGTCTTTCTTGCCGCCTTAGCGGTCGATTTCCCCGAACACCACGTCCAGCGTCCCGATAATCGCCGCGACGTCCGCCAACTGATGCCCCCGCGCGATGTGGTCCATCGCCTGCAGGTGCAGGTAGCCGGGCGCGCGCAGCTTGGCGCGGTAGGGTTTGTTCGATCCGTCCGACACCATGTAGACGCCGAATTCGCCCTTCGGCGCCTCGACCGCGGCATAGACTTCGCCAGCAGGCACGTGGAAGCCTTCGGTATAGAGCTTGAAGTGGTGGATCAGGCTCTCCATCGAGGTCTTCATGTCGCCCCGCTTGGGCGGCGTCAGCTTGCCACGGGCCAGGATGTCGCCCTGCCCTTCCGGTTCGTTCAGCTTGGCAATCGCCTGCTTCATGATCCGAAGCGACTGGCGCATCTCCTCCATCCGGACAAGGTAGCGGTCATAACAATCGCCGTTGTTGCCCGTCGGGATCAGGAAGTCGAATTCGTCATAGCATTCATAGGGCTGCGCGCGGCGCAAATCCCAGGCCAGGCCCGACCCACGTGCCATCACACCCGAGAAGCCCCAGTCCATCACCTCCTGCTCGGAGACGACGGCGATGTCGACATTGCGCTGCTTGAAGATGCGGTTCTCGGTCAGCAGGCCGTCGATGTCGTCCATCACGCGCGGGAAGTCGTCGCACCACGCGTCGATATCGGCCAGCAGTTCGGGCGTCAGATCCTGATGCACGCCGCCGGGGCGAAAATAGGCCGCGTGCAGACGCGCGCCGCAGGCTCGCTCGTAGAAGACCATCAGCTTCTCACGCTCCTCGAAGCCCCAGAGCGGCGGCGTCAGCGCGCCCACGTCCATGGCCTGCGTTGTCACGTTGAGGATATGGGACAGGATGCGCCCGATCTCGCAGAAGAGCACCCGGATCAGCGAGGCGCGACGCGGCACCACGGTGCCCGTCAGACGCTCGATAGCAAGACACCAGGCATGTTCCTGGTTCATCGGGGCCACGTAATCCAGCCGGTCCAGATAGGGCAGGTTCTGGAGATACGTCCGGCTCTCCATCAACTTCTCGGTGCCCCGGTGCAGCAGGCCGATATGCGGGTCGCACCGCTCCACGATCTCGCCGTCCAGCTCCAGCACAAGGCGCAACACACCGTGCGCCGCCGGGTGCTGCGGCCCGAAGTTGATGTTGAAGTTGCGGATCTTCTGTTCGCCGGTCAGGGCGTCCTCGAAGCCGCGCGGATTGGTCAGGTCGCCGTCCATCATTTCGCCTCCACACGGATCACAGCGCGCACAACGCGAGGCGCGAAATACAGCGGGCCGAAGAGCGCGAGCCAGAGCCCATTCACAAATGACTTCATTTCGCCTCCCCCTTCTCATCCCCGGGCAGCACGTATTCCGCGCCCTCCCACGGGGACATGAAGTCGAACTGGCGGTATTCCTGCGTCAGGCTGACCGGCTCATAGACCACGCGCTTTTGCACTTCGTCGTAGCGCACTTCGGTATAGCCCGTCGTCGGGAAGTCCTTGCGCAGCGGATAGCCGCGGAAGCCGTAGTCCGTGAGGATGCGGCGCAGGTCCGGGTGGCCCGAGAACAGGATGCCGAACATGTCGAACACCTCCCGCTCGAACCAATTGGCCGAGGGGTGGATTCCGACGATGGACGGCACAATCTCGTCTTCGCGGACGTAGGTTTTCACCCGGACCCGCTGGTTCCGGTACATCGACAGGAAGTGATAGACGACGCAGAAGCGCCGCTCATCGCCCGGATAGTCGATGGCAGTGATATCGACCAGCGAGGCAAAGCGCGCCGTCTGGTCGGCCTTGAGGAATTCGACCAGTGCCGGAATGTCAGAGGCCACGGCCTCCAGCGTCAGCTCACCCAAGGTCACCGAATGGCCCGAGATGAGGTCGGGCTTCTTGAGGGCCAGATGTTCGGCCAGTTCCTGAAGTTGTTCGCTCATCGTACCAAGGTCCCCGTTCGGCGGATCTTCCGCTGAAGTTGCAGCAGGCCGTAGAGCAGCGCCTCGGCCGTGGGCGGACAGCCCGGCACATAGAGATCGACCGGCACGATCCGGTCACAGCCGCGCACGACGGAATAGCTGTAGTGATAATAGCCGCCCCCATTGGCGCAGGACCCCATCGAAAGGACATAGCGCGGCTCCGGCATCTGGTCATAGACCTTGCGCAGCGCCGGGGCCATCTTGTTGGTCAGCGTGCCCGCCACGATCATCAGGTCCGACTGACGCGGAGAGGCGCGGGGCGCGGTGCCGAACCGCTCCATGTCGTAGCGCGGCATGGCGGTGTGCATCATTTCGACCGCGCAACAGGCGAGGCCGAAGGTCATCCAGTGCAGCGAGCCGGTGCGCGCCCAGTTGATGATGTCTTCTGTCGAGGTCAGCAGGAAGCCCTTGTCCTGCAACTCCCGGTTCAGAAGCTGCGTCGCATGCTCCTTGTCGCCGCCTGCGGTGTTCAGTCCGGTCTGCACGCCCATGTCAGCTGCTCCTTCGGGAATCTCGGTCGGGACTGGTCGCCCCCGTCGCGTTGCGGTGTAACCCGCGCCCCGTGGGGGGTCAACGCGACGTCGACACCTCAGATAGCGTCGAGAGACCCAAAGTTCACCCCCATGCCAGCGCGACGGATCGTCCCGTCGATCAGCCCCAGGGGCCCCGACCTATCCGCCGGTTGGGCGGTGTTCCCGGTCCACCGATTCTGCCGATGGCATCCGACATCGAGTCGACCGGCTGGAGGCAAATGGCGCGGGGCGCCGCCCCCTCGGCCTGATCAACGATCCGCACAAGAAAATCGCGCGTTCCATCGCCAAGCCAGAAACAGATCGCGTCGTCCGACGTCCAATGGCAAACCTGTTCAAACGTCAGGATCGAACCCGCCTTGTGATCCGCGAAGGAGAGAACGGTTTGCACGGGTTCGCTGCGGTTCTCGAAGACATGCACGCAGGCCTGGCAATCGGGCGTGTCGACTTCGATACTGACCGTGCTGTTGAGGGTAATTGTGGTGAGGTTGCCCGTCTCGACGTCGATCACCGTGAATTGTTCCGTGACGTCCAGCAGCCCGGGCCGCAGCGACTCGCGCACGCCGCGCGTCTCGGTCGCACTGGCGCGAATGTCCGTACCGGCCCGCAGTGCCTCCCTGGTCAGGGTCGAGACACGGTGTCCCCTCAGGGTGACCTGTCGTGCTCTCGGCTGCCACTGCGTCTTCTGGAAGATGAAGGCGAATACGGCGGCCAAAGACAGGAAGACAATCGGGAAAAGGATCAGCAGAAGCGGATGGAACGGCTTGTCCGTCAGCAGCGGGAGAGCGGCACATAAGCCATAGGACATCCCCCAGTAGACGCCATAGACGAGCGCTTCTGCCGATGCGCGTGGAAACCGGACCGCGTGCCACGACCAGAGTGCCAGCATCGCCACTGCGTGCAAAACCACGAAAGGCGCGGTCGGCGCGATCAGCAGGCCGGGACCGGCCGACAGGACCGTCGCGACCAGAATCCGACGCCGAAGCCGCCAGAGGCGATAGATGATGGTATCGAACATGAAAAAGTCTCCGCCGTTTGGCGAAGACCTGTCACGGAAATGCGATGAACATCGGGCGCAAGCGCGGCGAACCCAGCCTCACTCCCAGTCGAGCGCGCCCTTCTTCCACTCGTAGGCGAACCCTACGGTCAGCACGCCGAGGAAGACCATCATCGACCAGAAGGCCGCGTCCGAAAGCCCGCCGAAACTGACGGCCCAGGGGAACAGGAAGGCGATTTCGAGGTCGAAGATGATGAACAGGATCGCGACCAGATAGAACCGCACGTCGAATTTCATGCGCGCATCGTCGAAGGCGTTGAACCCGCATTCGTAGGCCGACACCTTTTCGGCATCCGGATTGCGCACCGCGATGATCGCCGCCGCCAGGATCAGGACCAGCCCCAGACCGATCGCCACGGCGAGGAAGATCAGGATCGGCAGATATTCACGCAGCATGTCGTCCATCGGGACCTCCGGAAGTCATCCCGCGTTCTCTACGGCGACCTCCGCCCAAGGTCAACGCGACAGACCGCCCTCAGGGGGTCAGGCGGCGGGTGCCGACCAGGGTCATCTTGACCCAGGCCCTGTCGCCCGCCAGCGGCTTGATCCGGCACCAATCCTGCGCCGGGGTGCAGACGTCGAGGTATCCGCCCTGCGCCGGGGCCAGTGTGGCGATCACCGGATGTTCGGTCCCCGGCCCCGCACGCAGGTTCACGGGGCCCGGAGACACGTTGTAGAACGGCCGGTCGGTGGCAAAGATCAGCGGCGCGGCCGCCCCCGGCACCGAGACCAGCGTCCGCCCCGGCACCGCGTTCAGGATCGCGTCGGGCAAGGGGCGGACCGCAGAGGTGCCAGTCCCGGCGGGCGCCCCGGGCAAGGGCATGGTGATGACCGGGTCCGGGATCACGGCGGTGGCAGGCGGCTCGGTCGCGGCCCCACCCGCGGTCGCCACCGTCGTCACGTCCAGCCAGCCCCAGGTCGTGTCCGTCGAGGCCACGCACCATTGGCCGCCCGCGACACAGCGGCCCAGTTCCGCGCGCGCGCCGGGCGGAAAGCTCCCGATCACGCGGAACGACGTTCCAGGCCCGCCATGCAGCGCCATGGCAAAGGGGCTGTCGTTGCGCACGACCTCTGCCCCGGCGGCGGCAGTGGCGGCGATCAGCGTTGCGGCGATGGACAGAATGCGAAGCATGGGCCGACCTTCGTGGCTAGGGTGGTTGGGACGCCCCGGGCTTACCCCGGACCGGCCAGGTTATCCCATGACAAGGGGCTGCGGTCCGCTGGCATCAAGGCTCTGGCGCAACTCCGCGACGTCATCATTGGTTGCCAGATGCGCGATTGCAGCCTTGAGCGCCTTGGCTGCCCGCCCGGGCAGATGCGCCGGGGCCCCCGCCGGATCCGCCCCCATGGCCCCCAGGACAAGCGCCACGGCATGGGCGCGGCTGTCCTGCCGCATATAGCCTTGCCACCCCGCATCCTCGGCCCCCGACAACGCCAGAACACCGAACCCGCTGGCGATGACGGCCAGATCGGTCATCAGCTCCTCTGCCTCGGGACCGCCGGGCCAGTCGCCGGGCCCGTGATGCAGGCGCTCGTGCATGACCTCGTGCGCCATCGTCGACAGAAAGACAGTGGGTCGGCGCAAAAGGGTCGGGTCATATCGGATCAGCGATGGCCCGTCCCCGTCACCCTGCCAGGTGCCTGCGATCTCGCCCATCTGCCCGTATTGGTGGCGCAACTCATCGGGCAAGACCTCGATCGGCAACATCTCGATGGCGGCTCCGGTCATCCCGACAATCCGCAGGATATCGTCCAGCAAGGCACGCGCCGTCACCTCGGACGTGGCCCCGGACGGCGCGCGAAACCAGTCTTTCGTCGGCGTGACCAGAGGCGTGTCGGGCCGCAACAGCCCCGTACCCGCGCACCAGATCAACCCATCCAGCAGCCAGTCCTGCATCTCCTTCGAGACGGCATAACGCCCGAACCCGAACACGGGCTCAGAGCATCCGGAGCAGGTCCAGCGACGGATCCCCCGTCACGGCCAGCCCGCGCGACCGCTGGAACGCCTCGATGGCGGCCCGGCTCTTGGGGCCGATGACGCCGTCCGACCCGTCGGTGTCGAACCCGGCGGCGGTCAGCTTGCGCTGCAACTCCTGCCGCTGGTCGATGGTCAGGCCGTAGCGGTCGGGGCCGAACGGTTGCCGCAAGGGGCCACCCCCGGCGATGCGATCGGCCAGGTGACCGACCCCCAGGGCATAGCTGTCGGAATTGTTGTAGCGCTTGATGACGCGGAAATTCGGCCCCGTGCGGAACGACGGCCCGCCCCGGTCCGGCGTCAGGTCACCGCCCGGATCCTCCACCGCCCAGGACGCGCCGCGCGACCAGCCGGCCCCCGACAAGTAAGACGCCGCCGAGGCCAGCGCATCGGTCGGATCGTCGCCCCAGATGTCGCGCCGCCCGTCGCCGGTGAAGTCGACCGCCGATTGCAGATAGGACGTCGGGATGAACTGCGTATGTCCCATGGCCCCGGCCCAGCTTCCAACCATCCGCTGCGGCGTCACATCGCCCGATTGCAGGATCTTCAGCGCCGCGATCAGCTGGCTTTCGAAGAAAGCCCCGCGCCGTCCCTCGTAGGCCAGCGTCGAAATCGCGCTGATCGTGGGGATGTCGCCGCGCCGCTGGCCGAAGTTGCTCTCGACGCCCCAGATGGCGCAGACGATCTCGGCGGGAACACCATAGCGCGCCTCGATGGCCTGCAGGTTGCCGCGTTGGCGCGCAAAGGCGGCGCGCCCCTCCTGCACCTTCGACTCGGGGGCGACGATGGCGATGTAATCCTCGAGACTGCGCTTGAATTCGGTCTGGTTGCGGTCGCGGGCGACGACACCCGGCACGAACCCCTGCCCCCGGAAAGCGGCCTCGATGACTTCGGAGCGGATGCCCTGACCGGCGGCGCGGCCCTTGAAGCCCGCGACCCAGTTGGACCACCCCGAATTGGCGCGCGGGATCAGGTCGGGGTCGGCGGCGCGAACCGAGGGGCGGGCCGATGTGGCGGGCGCATCGGCACAGGCCGACAGCGGCATCGCGGCCAGCATCAGGGTGAGGGTGCGTCTGTTCAACATGCCTGCGGGTCCTTCTGACGAGGTTTTGGCCACCCTAACGCAGCCGTGCCGCATCGCAAGCGGGAACGGGGCGACCGGCAAGGGCCGGCCGCTCCGGACGGTGCTTCAGGCCACCCACCCCGGCTTGCGCTTGTCAAAGAAACTGCCCACGCCCTCGGCGGCTTCGGGGTGCTGCCAACGCGCGGCCAGCGCCTCGATCGTCTGCTCGATCACAGCGGCATCGATGACGGGCCCCAAGGCGCGGGCCAGCGCCTTGGCTTCGGCCACCGCGACGGGCGCGCAGGACAGGTATGGTGTCACGTCCGCCTCGACCGCCGCATCGAGGTCACCCTCGGGCACGGCGCGAGACAGAATGCCAAGCTCCACCGCCTCGGCGGCGTCGAACCGGCGCGACGACATGAACACGCGCCGCGCCCGCCCCTCACCCATCCGCGCGACGACATAGGGGCCGATGGTGGCGGGGATCAGGCCCAGCCGCGTCTCGGTCAGACCGAACAGCGTCCCCTCCACCCCGATGGCCACGTCACAGATGCAGGCCAGCCCGATCCCGCCGCCAAAGGCATTGCCCTGAAGTCGGCCGATCAGGGGCTTGGGCAGGGTATTGAGCGCCTGGAGCATCCCGGCAAGCCGCCGCCCCTCGGCCTTGCGCTGGTCGTCGGGCGCATCGAACTGCGCGCGCATCCAGTTGAGGTCACCGCCGGCACAGAACGACTTGCCCGCCCCGGTCAGCACGACGACCCGGCTGTCGTCCCGCGCCAGCTCGCCCGCCAGCGCGGTCACTTCGTCCATCATCCGCGCCGACAGGGCATTGTGCGTGTCGGGCCGGTTCAGCGTCACGGTCACGACGCCCCGCGCGTCGCGGGTCACGGTCAGGGTCTCGAAATCGGTCATCTGGGCCTCCTGATGGGGGTTTCGGTCCGGGCGCGCCTGCGCCTCATCCGGTTCGCATGGTCCGGGCCATCTCCGCCGCCAGCCCGACTGTTTCGGCGTCAAGGCCGGTCTCGAATCCCGCCGCCGTCACATGGGCCAGCACGGCCTCGGTCGCCACGTTGCCCGCCGCGCCGGGCGCATAGGGACAGCCGCCCAGCCCGCCCACGGCGGCATCGAAGACGCGCAGCCCCCGGGCCAGCGCCACGTCGACATTCTCCAGCGCCCGCCCGCCCGTGTCGTGGAAATGCCCGGCCAATCGCGCCGGGGGCACCTCCTCGGACACGCGGGCCAGCATCGCGTCCACTGCCTCGGGCGTGCCGCGCCCGATGGTGTCGCCCAGGGACACCTCGTAGCAGCCGAAGTCGCGCAAGGCCGCCACCACCCGCGCCACGTCGCCGGGCGGCACCGCGCCGTCGAAGGGGCATTCGACCACGCAGGACACATAGCCCCGCACCGGCACCCCGTCGGCCCTGGCCGCCGCGACGATGGGGGCGAACCGCTCAAGGCTTTCGGCGATACCGGCGTTCAGGTTGGCGCGGGAGAACCCTTCGGACGCGCTTGCAAAGATCGCCACCTCGTCGGCCCCTGCCGCCCGCGCGCCCTGATAGCCGCGCAGGTTCGGCGTCAGCACCGCATAGGACACGCCCGGCGCGCGGGTGATGCCCGCCATGACCTCAGCCGCATCGGCCATCTGCGGCACCCACTTGGGGCTGACGAACGACGTGACCTCGATCCGCCGGAACCCCGCGCGCGACAATAGGTCGACCAGCGCGATCTTCTCGGACGCGGGGATCAGCCGCGCCTCGTTCTGCAACCCGTCGCGGGGGCCGACCTCGAAGATTTCCACGGTGTCAGGCATCGGGAACCTCATAGAAGTCCTTTGCGTAAAGCCCCCGCTCGCCCGCCACCTCCGCCGCAGCGGGCCGCGCCTCAAGACGGGCGAGCCAGGCGGCCAGCTTCGGGCGTTCGCCAACCCGGTGGAAATGGCGGGCCATCCAGACGGCCTGCCCCACGGCCACATCCGCCGCCGAGAAGGTCGCCAGAAGCCAGTCGCCCGTCAGCCGCGCCTCGACGGCATCGAAACACTTGCCGATCCGCGCCGCCTCCAGCTTCATCACCGTGGGCGAGCGCATCCAGTCCTCGCGCAGCATGACGTGGCTTTGGGTGCAGGCGGCGGCATGCTGGCTGATGGTTTCGGCGAAATGCACCCAGATCAGCCAATCGGCCCGCTCCGCATGGCCCGGCGCGCGGCCCAGACCGGCCTCGGGGAACCGCTCGCAGAGCACCTCGAGGATGGCCCCCGTCTCCCAGATGGCGCGCCCGTCGATCTCCAGCGCGGGCACCCGGCCCGCCGGGTTCAGCGCCAGGAATTCCTCACTCCGCAACGCCTTGTCGAACGACCAGACGCGCACGTCGAAGGGCACGCCCAATTCGCGCAGCAACCACAGCACCCGCTGCGACCGGCTTTGGGGAACGTGATGCAACAACAGACCGGTCACGTCGCCACCTCCGCAAGGTCCGGGTCGGTCTGTTGGACGATGGCAAGTCGGCTCAGGCTTTCGACCCAGGCGGCCAGATGCTTCCGCTCGGCAAGCATCCGGGCCGCCGGGGCAAAGCGGCGAAAGAGGTCGATCATGGGAAACAGATGCCAGTCGGACATGCCCGGCCCGATGCCCGTCAGAACACGCCCCTCGGCCGCGATCTCTTCCAGCGCATCCAGAACCCGGGGCGCCGATGCCATGCCTTCGGCCAGCGCGGCGGCATCAGGTGCATCACCCCGCCGCGCGGCCCCCACCCCCTCGACGAAGACCTGCCGGACCAGCGGCCAATAGGCATAGCTGTCGGCAATCGATCCGACCTGTGCCGCGCGCGCCCGGGTCAGCGCATCCGCGGGCTCATCCCCGCCGAAGGCCTGCTCGACATAGGTCAAGATCGCCCGCGTCTCGTAGATGCGCACCGCCCCGTGGTCCAATACGGGCACCCGGCCAAAGGGATGATACGCCCCTGCCGCGCCACCCGGATCGAAGGGATCGACCGGACGCCAGTCGAAGGTCACGCCCCGCGCCAGAAGCGCAAGCCGGACGGCGCGGGTATAGACGCTCGGGCCATAGCCGATCAGGACGACGCCGCTCACTCCTCCTCCAGACGGACCAGCGCCGCGCCCGCCTCGACCTGCTGGCCGCCTTCGACCAGCACTTCGGCCACCACGCCATCCCGCGCGGCCACCAGCGTATGCTCCATCTTCATCGCTTCCAGAATGGCCAGCCGGTCGCCCGCCGCGACCGTGTCGCCGGGGATCACGAAAACCGACTTCACCAGCCCCGGCATCGGCGCCTCGACCACGCCCGACGCGGCCCCGGCGGCGGCGGCCACGGCCAGCGGGTCGGGCACGTCGAAGGAATAGGTGTTGCCCCAGAAGACATGGATGCGGCCCGCGCCCGTCGCCAGATCCGCCGCGATCGGCGCGCCGTCGATGCGCCAGCCGCCGTCGCGTGTCACCTCATGGTCGGCACCCTCCAGCACGACGCGGTAGCGGCCCGCCCCGAGGCCCGTGACCTGCGCCAGGATCGCCTCGTCCCGCCAGATCAGCCGCGCGGTCCAGCTGAGCGGGGTCCAGAGGTGCAGCGCCTCGGCATCCTGCCCCCGGTCCAGCCCGAGCGCCGCCAGCGCCGCCAGCGCCCGCGTCCGCGAACAGGGTACGGGCCGCGCGGTCAACGCAGCGACATCGCGGTCGATCAGGCCGGTGTCGACCTCGCCCGCCTTGAACCCCTCGTGCTGCGCCAGCTTGCGCAGGAAGGACAGGTTGGTGACCGTCCCCGCCACCTGCGTGCCCGCCAGCGCGCGTTCCAGCGACAGAAGGGCGGTGGCGCGCGTCGGGCCATGCACCACGATCTTGGCGATCATAGGATCGTACCACGGGCTGATCGTATCGCCCGGGCGCACCCCCGTCTCGGCTCGCACGCCCGCCGGAAAGGCCAGATGGGTCAGCGTCCCTGTCTGGGGCAGGAACCCGCCCGCCGCGTCCTCTGCATAGAGCCGCGCCTCGAAGGCATGGCCGGTGATCGTCAGGTCTTCCTGCCGCGCGGGCAGGGTCTCACCGGCGGCGACGCGGAGCTGCCATTCGACAAGGTCCACGCCCGTGATCGCCTCGGTCACCGGATGCTCGACCTGCAATCGGGTGTTCATCTCCATGAAATAGAACCGGTCTGCGCGCAGCCCGTCGCTCGCGTCCACGATGAACTCCACCGTGCCCGCCCCGGCATAGCCGATGGCCTCGGCGGCGCGGACGGCGGCATCGCCCATGGCCGCGCGCATCTCGGGGGTCATTCCGGGGGCCGGGGCCTCTTCGATGACCTTCTGGTGGCGGCGTTGCAGCGAACAATCCCGCTCGAACAAGTGCACCGCGCGCGTGCCGTCGCCGAAGACCTGCACCTCGATGTGGCGCGGCGTGGTCACCCATTTCTCGATCAGGACATGGGCGTTGCCGAAGGCCTTCTTCGCCTCGGACTGCGCGGCGTCCAGCGCATCGGCAAAGCCGTCCGGTGCGTCGACCTTGCGCATGCCCTTGCCGCCGCCGCCCGCCACCGCCTTGATGAGGACGGGATAGCCGATCTTGTCGGCCTCGGCGGCCAGATCGGCCGGGTCCTGCCCCTCGCCCTGATAGCCGGGGACCACGGGCACCCCCGCCTCTTCCATCAGCACCTTGGCCGCGTCTTTGAGGCCCATGGCCCGGATCGCCGATGCCGACGGCCCGATGAACACCAGCCCCGCCGCCTCCACCGCCTCCACGAACTCCGGGTTCTCCGACAGGAAACCATAGCCGGGGTGGATCGCCTGCGCGCCCGTGGCCCGCGCCGCCGCGATGATCGCATCGCCACGAAGGTAGCTGTCGGCAGGCGCCGCCCCGCCAAGGCTCACCGCCTGATCGGCCATGGCGACATGGCGCGCGTCACGGTCCACGTCCGAATGCACCGCCACGGTCTGCACCCCCAGACGGCGGCAGGTGTCGATCACGCGACAGGCGATCTCGCCCCGGTTGGCAATCAGGATCTTGGTGAACATCAGCGAAAATCCTCGATATCCAAGTGGCGTTCCACGAAACCGGGCAAAGGCCAGGCGTCATAGTCGACCCCGGTCAGACGCCCGCCGCGCTGTCCGCGCCAGGCATGGCGGTAGAGGTCCATATGCAGCACGATCTCGACCTTTTGCAGAGCGGCGTCCACTTTGGCCTGTGTCTCGGCGATAGAGGATTCGAGCGTCTCCTGCGTGCTTTTGCGGCGCATCCAGCCCGGCAGACGGACGTCCCCCAAAATGGCCTTTCCCGCCGACAGCGCGACCATAAGGAAGATATTGGCCGTCAGCGTCCCCACCAGCGACATCAATCCCTCGGGCGAGCGGAACCACCCGAACCATCCCTTGCCGCCGTTGCCCTCGGCCTCAAGCTGCGCACGGGCCGCGTCGAACTCCTGCGCAAAGGACCGGCGGAACGCCTTTGCAAAGGTGCGACGGTCGAAATCGGACCGACCGGCCCAGACCTTCAGACGGGGCCGCGCGAACAGGCCCGCGCGCGACCGCTCCACGAATTGCTCGAAGTCGAAGATAAAGAAATAGTCCTCCGCATCGGCGGAGTTGTGGATCAGGTAGACGGGAATTTCCACGGCGCGCCCGAACTCCGGCAAGGCCAACGCGGGCAGCGCCTCGCGGCCCTTTTCGAACAGGCCCCGGATCATCGCGCGCGCCCCGCATAATCCTCCACCATGCGGAACCGTTCGCACATTATCTTCATGTCCTCCGACCATCCCCCCGTCCGTTCGAAATACGCGCGGTAGGCCTTGCGCCAATGCGCCAGGTCGCGGAATTCGCCCTGGGCCGCGACGAATGCCTCGTCCATCTCGGACCAGCGGCGGGTCTCGACCGACACCGTCTCGATCATCACGGCGGGCCGTCCGTCCCATTCCAGCGCCACGTCGCGGCGGCCGACCTCGGGCCAGGCGTCGCCCTTGTCGCCGTAGTGGTGCGCCGCCTCGCAGGTGGCGGTCTTCTTGCCCGACCGGACCAGCGCGAGGATCTCGGCGCTCAGTTCGGCGCTGTCGCCGAAGCGGAAGGTTTCCGCCTCGGGGTTGGCGTCGATGATATCCTGTAGACTGCGGGTCATGCGGACTCCTCCGGAGGCACCAGCCGTTCAAAGCGGTGGCGATAGATCAGGTTGGGCCGCACCCCGTCCGCCCAATACATCATCAGCGGGGCCGTCACCGGAAAAGCGGGCACGAGGGCGGCAAATGTCATGGGATAGGCGACGGGCCATTTGCACAGGATGGCAAGGACGGTGAGCGCCTCGAACGCCACCAGCGGCCAGAAGATCACGCCGCCCCAGGTCCAGACGGCGATGATGGCCAGCAAGGCGGCACAGGTCAGCACGGGCCCGATGGACAGGGCAAAGGCAGGATGCGCCCGGGCGGCGTCGCGCCCGACATAGACCCACTGCCATTCGCGGATGCCGCGCCCCCGGGCCGCCAGACGGGCCGCCCGCGCCTGCCCCATGTCGCGCCCCAGAACGATCACCGACCAGAGCGGCAGCAGCACGACCACTCCGAACAGCGGCCCGGCCGCCCAGATCGGCAACACCTGCGCCAGCCCCAAGGCCGGCACGACCCAGACGCCCACCCCGGCCAAAAGGCCCGGAACCGCCCAGAACCCCGGCAGGACCCCGATCGCCAACCCGCCGACACAGATCAGCACACCAAGGCCCGCGACCTGCGCGGTCACCTGCCCGCCGACCCCGGCCAAGGCCAGCAACAGGGCCAGAATGGCCATCGGCCCCAACACGAACAGGCGCAATCCCACCCTCATCTGATGCCCCGCATGGCGTTGCGCAGATGTTTCTCGGTCTGCCCGTCGAGCGACACCAGAAGCACCCTCTCGAAGGGCGGCGCGCCGATCTGCGGCTCGACCGCGCGCTGCCAGTCCATCACGCTGCGCACGGCGATCTCGGCGGCCTTGTCGTGCGGATAGCCATGCACGCCCGTGGATATCGCCGGAAAGGCAATCGACCGCGCCCCGGCCTGATAGGCCACCTGAAGGCTGCGCTCGTAGCACATGCGCAGCTTGAACGCCTCGCGCATCGCGCCGCCCTGCCACTTTGGCCCGACCGTATGGACGACGAACTTCGCGGGCAGGCCATAGGCCGCCGTCAGCTTGGCGTCCCCCGGCGAACAGCCCCCGAGGCCACGGCATTCTTCCTTGAGCTCCGGCCCCGCCACGCGGTGGATCGCCCCATCGACGCCGCCCCCGCCCAAAAGGGAGCGGTTGGCCGCGTTGACGATGGCGTCCACCTCGCAGCGCGTGATGTCGCCGCGCCAGATCTCCAGCACCGCCATTACATGCGGAACACGCCGAAGCGTGTCTCGGGGATCGGCGCGTTCAGGGCCGCGCGCAGGGACAGCGCCAGCACATCGCGCGACTTGCGCGGGTCGATGATTCCATCGTCCCATAGCCGCGCCGAGGCATAGAGCGGGTGCGACTGGCGCGCGAACATCTCTTCGGTGGGGCGGCGGAAGGCGGCTTCCTCCTCGGCGGACCAGTCCTGGCCCGCCCGCTCCATCCCGTCGCGCTTGACCGTGGCCAGAACCCCCGCCGCCTGCGCGCCGCCCATGACCGAGATGCGGCTGTTGGGCCATGTCCAGAGGAACCGGGGCTGATACGCCCGCCCCGCCATGCCGTAGTTGCCCGCGCCGAACGACCCGCCGACCAGCATGGTGACCTTGGGCACGGACGTGCTGGCCACGGCCGTCACCATCTTGGCCCCGTGCCGCGCGATCCCCTCGTTCTCGTATTTGCGGCCCACCATGAAGCCGGTGATGTTCTGCAGGAAAACCAGAGGGATGCGCCGCTGCGAACACAGCTCGATGAAATGCGCGCCCTTCTGCGCGGCTTCGGAAAACAGCACGCCGTTGTTGGCGACGATGCCGACCTGCATCCCGCAGACCTCGGCAAAGCCGGTGACCAGCGTCTCGCCGAAGCGCGCCTTGAACTCGTCGAAGCGCGACCCGTCGACCAGACGCATGATGACTTCGCGGATGTCATAGGGCGTGCGCAGATCGGCGGGCACCACGTCGAGCAATTCCTCGGGATCATAGGCCGGGGCTTCTCCGACCCAGTCCCCGCGCGCCGACCGGCCCAGGGCGCGCACCGCATCGCGGGCCAGCGCCAGCGCATGGGCGTCGTCCTCGGCCAGGTAATCGGCCACGCCCGACAGGCGCGTGTGGACATCGCCACCGCCCAGATCCTCGGCCGTCACCACCTCGCCCGTCGCGGCCTTGACCAGAGGCGGTCCGGCCAGAAAGATCGTCCCCTGCTCGCGCACGATGATGCTGACGTCCGACATGGCGGGGACGTAAGCGCCCCCGGCAGTGCAGGACCCCATGACGACGGCGATCTGCGCGATGCCCTTGGCGGACATCCGCGCCTGATTGTAGAAGATGCGCCCGAAATGGTCGCGGTCCGGGAAGACCTCGTCCTGATTGGGCAGGTTCGCCCCGCCGCTGTCGACCAGATAGACGCAGGGCAGATGGCATTCCTCGGCGATCTCCTGGGCGCGCAGGTGCTTCTTGACGGTGATCGGATAATACGTGCCGCCCTTCACCGTGGCATCGTTGCAGACCACCATCACGTCGCGCCCGTGGACCCGGCCCACGCCCGCGATGGCCCCGCCGCCCGGGGCCGCGCCATCGTACATGTCGTGGCCCGCAAACGCCCCCACTTCAAGGAACGGCGATCCGGGGTCCAGCAGGTTCGCCACCCGGTCACGCGGCAGCATCTTGCCCCGGCTCAGGTGCCGGTCGCGGGCCTTTTGCCCGCCGCCTTCCGCCGCCTGCTCCGCCGCCGCGCGGACCTCTGCCAAAGCCTCCAGATGGGCGGCGCGGTTCGACTTGGCCTGATCGGACCCGGTGATGAGCGATGAGGTGAGTTTCATTCCGTGCCCTCCGCCGGGCCGTCGTGGCCACGCGCCGTCCCACCCACTGCGGCCAGCCACCCAATCACACCCATCCGTTTGATCGCAAATCCGCACCGCATCAGTATCCCTCCAGCCGCATTCCGCGCAGCTCCAGCGTTCGCTTCGCCGTGAAGCCGAGATGGCAGGCGGTCCCGATCGTCGTGCGGATCGTCCCCCCTTGCCAAAGCGCATACCGCAAGCCGCATTCGGCATCGCGGTAGGCGATCCAGGCCCGCTGCGCATCGCGCAACGCGTCGGAGCGGTCGATGCCGGTGCCATCGTCGATCTCATCCAGCTGATCCCGCAGAAGCCCGTATTCCTCGTTCAGCAAGCGGTCCCATTCCTCCGTCTCGCGGTTGGTGCAGTCTGCCATGCCCAAGGTGGAATAACCGCCTTCGGTCCGCTTCTGGCACAGACCCGAGGCCGCGCCGATGCAATCGGGCTCCGTCCCCTCGCCGTTGGTATAGCACTGCGTGACAAGCGCGGGATCGAAGACGATCTCCTGAGCTGTGACGGGAGTAGCGAGAAGGATGAGGATCGCGGCACGGATCATTCGGCCAACTCCTTTTTGACCTGCTCCAGCTCCCGGTCGAGGAAGTAGGAGATGAGCGAGCGGATGATGACCAGAAGGCCCAGGAACACAAGGTCGGCCATGGCAAGGCTGAGCGCGGTGTGAAGGATGTCGGACACGATGAACAGCTCCAGCCCGGCAAGGATGTAGCGGCCCAGTTCAACCCGCTCCGAATTGACGCCCCTGACCCGCGCCTTGGCGTCCCCGCTGAGTTCGGCGCGCAGGAACCCCGAAATGAACCGGCCCACGCCGATCAGCAGGATGACACAGCTCACGATGTCGATCGCCACGACCAGATATTCCATCGCATGGACGAACCAGCCGAGCTGATCGTGCAAGACCGATCCGTCGCGGACGTAGTCGAAGAAGCTGGCCGTCTGCTCCATCAGCGCGCGCTCCGTTCCGTGCGCAGTACATCTTCCGCCGAGGCGACAAGGCGCAGCGTCGTGGAGGGGCCGAAGTAGGCGCAAAACGTGTCACGATCGATGCCGAATTGGGCCGCGTAATTGTCGCGCGGGCACCTGTCGCCGCCCGAAGCGACCAACCTGCGCGCGGCCTCGATCTCGCGCGCCGTGACCCGCGCGGGGCGGCGCGACATCTCGGACAGGCTGGCGTCGATGCGGTCCAGGCCTTCGCGGCTCAACACCTCCATCCCGGCGGCCAGACGCAGGGTGCACGCCCGCGCGTCGGCCTGCTCGAAGCAGTCGAACAATCCCGCCTCGATGCATTTGATCGCGGCAAAGCGCGCGGCCTCGGCCCGACCCTGAAGCGTTGCGGCAAAGAACAGGTCGCGGACCCGCTGATCGACCTCGGCCTGAAGGTTGGTCGTCACGCACAGGCGCACATCGGCCAACGGGTCCGCCCGAAGCTGGACCGGCAGAAACAGCAGCAGAAGCACCAGGACCCGCATCACCGCACCCCTTCGGTCAGTTGGCGCAGCGCGATCACGCGGGCCGCGGTCAGGTCGGCGTGACAGCGCGACGCGGCAACGTTGCGCATGGAGCCCGACCCCCAGGCATCGTGCACCATACGGCACTCCGCATCGCGAAACGCGGTCCAGGCGCGTTGTGCATCCAGCAGGCTGTCGCTGCGCTTGGAATAGCTCGCGTCGAAAAACGGCCGCTCCCGTGCGTCCAGCGCCTCGGCCCAGGCCAGATGCGCCACCAGATCGGCGCTGAGCAACGTTTCCCACAGGTCGGCCTCCATCGCGTTGCAGGCGGTCGTCCCCAGGGTCGTCCGCCCGCCCTCGGTCTCGAGCTGGCAGGTCTGCGCAGGCGCGTTCCGGCAGGTTTCGAGGTCCCGGGCGGTGCCGGTCTGCGCCACGCAGGTCTCGAACATCGCCCGGAAAGGCGCCGCGTCGAAATCGCCCGCCCGCGCCGGGGCGGCACCCGCCGCCAGCACGCACAGAAGGGCGACGGTCGGCACGCGGCTCATGTCCCGGGCTTTCCGGCCAGACGGGCCGCAATCCGCGCCTTCATCTCGGCCTGCGTCAGGCCCGTGCGGCGGCGCAGCAGTTCCCACCCCCAGCGGGATCGGCCGGGCCAGGCATCTCCGGGCGGATTGGCGTCGAGCCAGGCGCGCTCCTCGTCCCGGCGGGCGCGGATGTCGGCGGCGTTGTGACTGCCCCAATGGCGGTCCCGGGTCCGAAGCGCCTTTCGCGCCGCCGCCTCGGACGCCGCGACCGGGTCGTCGCGCAGGACGACATCCAGCACCCGGCGCAGCTTGCGGTTGGCCAGCGCCTTGACGCGGGGCGCATTCCGGCGCGACGACTTGTCGGACGAATTGGACACGATCTTGCGCTGACGCCCCTTGTCGCGCGCTTTCTTCGCGACCGGGTCCGTCTTGCGGCGCGGCTTGTCGGGGGGGCCGTCCGTCATCCCATGGCACCCATCAATTCCCGCCCGACCAGCATCCGGCGGATTTCCGATGTGCCCGCCCCGATCTCCATCAGCTTGGCGTCCCGGAACAGCCGACTGACGGCGACGTCGTTCATGAACCCGGCCCCGCCCATGGCCTGCACCGCCTGATGCGCCTGCTTCATCGCTTCCTCCGAGGCATAGAGCACGCAGGCCGCCGCATCCTGCCGCGTCACCTGACCCCGGTCGCAGGCCTTTGCGACCTCGTAGACATAGGCGCGGGCCGAATTCATCGCGGTGTACATATCCGCGATCTTGCCCTGCATGAGCTGGAACGACCCGATGGGTTTGCCGAACTGCCTGCGCTCGGCCAGATAGGGCATCACCTCGTCAAGGCAGGCCGCCATGATGCCGGTGCCGATGCCCGCCAGAACGACCCGTTCGTAATCGAGGCCCGACATCAGGACATTCACGCCCCGCCCCTCCTCGCCCAGGATGTTGTCGAAGGGGACTTCGACATCCTCGAACACGAGCTCCGCCGTGTTGGACCCCCGCATCCCCAGCTTGTCGAAATGGGCCGAGGTGCTGAACCCCGTCATCGACTTCTCGATCAGGAAGGCGGTGATGCCCTTCGATCCAGCTTCGGGGTCGGTCTTGGCATAGACGACCAGCGTGGTCGCATCCGGCCCGTTGGTAATCCAGTATTTCGTGCCGTTCAGGATGAAGCGGTCGTTGCGCTTTTCGGCGCGCAGCTTCATCGACACGACGTCCGACCCCGACCCGGCCTCGGACATGGCCAACGCGCCGACGTGTTCGCCCGAGATCAGGCCCGGCAGGTACTTCGCCTTCTGCTCCGCCGTGCCGTTCAGCGCGATCTGGTTCACGCAGAGATTGGAATGCGCGCCATAGGACAGGCTGACCGAGGCGCTGGCGCGCGCGATCTCCTCGACGGCGATGACATGGGCCAGATATCCCATGCCCGCGCCGCCGTCCGCTTCGGGCACGGTGATTCCCAAAAGGCCCAGCTCGCCCATCTCGGCCCAGAGTTCGGCGGGAAATTCGTTGGTCCGGTCGATCTGCGCGGCCAGCGGCTTTACCCGCTCCTGCGCCCACCGATGCACCATCTCGCGCAGGGCATTCACGTCTTCGCCCAGGTCGAAGGTCATGGTGGCGTTGAACATATCGGGCCCTCCCCAGGGAATTGAACAGTTGTTCAGTTCTATAGCGCGCGCCGTGTCGTTCGTCCACCGGAGGTTTCCCTGCCTTGCGCGACCTAGCGTCAACGGGCACGATGCCGCCATTGGTACCCGATTTTCAACAGGAGCGAGAGACATGGACTATTACGTCGCCTTCTATCGCGGTCACGGGACGATGGCGGACAAGGTGGTCCGCTATGCCACGCGGTCGCCTTTTTCGCACTGCGAACTGATCCTCTCGGACAAACGCCCCCGGATCGGCGATACGGTGCGCTGCATCTCCGCCTCGGCGCGCGACAACGGGGTCCGCATCAAGGACATCACGCTCAAGCATGGCAAATGGAAGATCTATGCCGTCCCATGGGCGCCACCCGAGACCTGGGACCGGGCCGAGGCACTGGTCGGCAAACCCTATGAGCTTTGGGCCATGATCCTGTCGCAGCTGGTCAACTTCCGGCGTCACGCGCGCAATCAATGGTATTGCTCCGAGATGATCGCCCATTCCCTCGGGCTCAGCATGCCGCATGCCAAGTCGCCGGGTGACCTGCTGCGGTCGATCCATGACCATTGCCAGACCTGGGCGCGTGCCCGCAATTCCGTGGCCCAGCTCCGGCCCGTCGCCGGGGACGATGACGACCTGGTCGTCGATTGCGCCGATGACGAGGAAATGAACCCGACCTTCGGCTGACCCTATTGCCTCCTAGCGGTCGGGCAAGGGGATGAACTCGCCGTCGTCCGTGGGCGGCAGCTGGAACCGGCCGTGCTCCCAATCGCCTGCGGCCCAGGCTTCCTTGGCGGCCTCAATCTTCTCCCTGGATGAGGCGACGAAGTTCCACCAGATGTGGCGCGGACCGTTCAGCGTCGCGCCGCCCAACAACATCAGCCGCGCCCCCGCGGGGCCTGCGGTGACCGTGATGGCGTCGCCGGGGCGAAACACCATCATCTGCCCGGCATCAAAGCTGTCACCCGCGACCTCGATCGATCCGTCCGTGACATAGAGACCCCGATCCTCGTGATCGTCTGGCAGGGGCAGCTTCGCGCCCGCCTTCAGGACGGCATCGGCATAGAACATCTCGGTAAAGGTCTTCGTCGGCGCACGTTCGCCCCAGGCGGTGCCGACGATCAGGCGCACCTCCTTGCCCTCTCCTTCCAGAAACGGCAGCGCAGCCTCCTTGTGGTGTTCGAAGGCGGCGTCGGTCTCCTCCGCCTCCTCGGGCAGAGCGACCCAGGTCTGGATGCCGAACAGGCTGCTCGGGCCCTTGCGCGTTTCGGCGCTGGTGCGTTCGGAATGGGTCACGCCATTGCCCGCGATCATCCAGTTCACTTCGCCGGGATGGATCATCTGATTGGTGCCGAGCGAATCCTGATGCTGGAATTCCCCGCGATAGAGATAGGTCACCGTCGCCAGACCGATGTGCGGATGGGGCCGGACGTCGATCCCTTGATCGGTGATGAACTCGGCGGGGCCCATCTGGTCGAAGAAGACGAAGGGCCCGACCATCTGACGCCGCGCCGACGGCAGGGCGCGCCGCACCTCGAAGCCGCCGATGTCGCGGGCACGCGGAACGATCAGCGTCTCGATCGCGTCGATGTCGTCCGCCCCGGGGCAGATCGGTTCGATTGCGGGGTTCCAGCTCATCACGGGGTCCTTTCGCAAGGCGGGTCGCCCGGGCGGGTCAGCCCAGATGACGCGCGGCTTCGTCGGTCACGACCCGGCATATAAGGGCGCAATCGTTCAGATCGAAGGTCAGCGGCACGCGCATGTCCAGAAGACCCGCCAGCACCGCATCAGTGCGCGGCAAGTCCTGTGCCGCGACATAGCCCCAGTGACGATGGGCCGAGGTGAAGCCGATGGCCTGCGGCGCGCCGAACCATTTCCATTCGACCCCCCGGTCCGCACAGGCGGCGACGAAACCCGGCACGCGGTCCGGATCGTTAGCCACAACCTGGATCGAGGAGCCGACGTAGGTCTCGGCGTTCGGGCGGTCGATGACGCGCAGGCCGGTCGCGGATCGCAACCCGTCTTCCAGCGCGCGATATCGCGTGTTCCACCGCTCCACCTGTCGCGGCAGGTCGGCCAGTTGCGGCCGCAGGATCGCGGCGCGCAGCTCGTCCATCCGGCCCGAGACATTCGGCATCATGCCCTTGTGGCGGGCGAAGACCTCTTCGGACGGGGCGGTGCCGTTCCTGGCATAGATCATGTAGCTGCCCGAGAGCAGGATCATCCGCGCGGCCAGATCGGCGTCGTCGGTGACGATCAGCCCACCCTCGCCCGAGTTGACGTGCTTGTAGGTCTGGCAGGAATAGCAGCCGATCTTGCCCCACCGGCCCGAGGCACGCCCGGCCCATGCGGCGCCCATGGTATGGGCGCAATCCTCGATCACGGCGATGTCGGCGGCGTCGCAGATTTCCATCAGCCGCTCCATGTCGGCCAGATGCCCGCGCATGTGCGACAGCATTAGAACCCGCGCCTGACCGGCCTTGGCGGCCAAATCGCCCAAGTCGATGACCAGCCTGTCCGTCACCTCGACAAGAACGGGCCGCGCGCCGACGGCGGCAATCGCGCCCGGCACGGGGGCCAGCGTCCAGCCGTTGGTCAGCACCGGGTCGCCCGGCCCGACCCCGAGCGCGCGCAGGGCCGCGCCCATGGCATAGCCGCCCGAGGCCACGGCAAGGCAATGGGCCGCGCCCGTCTGGGCGGCAAACTCCTCCTCCAGCGCGGCGACATGGGACGGGTCGGCGCCGTAGCGGTGCAGCTTGCCCGAGCGCATCACCTCGACCGCGGCGGCGATGCCCGCTTCGGGGATCGGTTCCTGACGGGTGAAGGATTTCGTGAAGGTCTCCATGGGGCCAGTTGGAGCCAGCGGGCCGCCGGGGTCAATGGGCATCGTGGGCGCCACCGGGTTACCCGTGGGTAACCCTTTCTGAAACCTTAACAAATCGTGGGGGCGAACGGTCAGCCGATAAGGTCGCGCACGATCCCGTCCAGATCCTCGTAGCGGTGGAGCAGCGCTTCGGGCGACAGGTCGGCCACGGTCGCACCGCCGGGGGCAAAGGTCACCAGAATCGACGCCAGACCCGCATTGGCCGAAGTGTCGCGATCGGTCTTGGTATCGCCAACCAGAACGGCGCGCGTCCGGTCCCCGCCCGCCGCGTCGATGGCGGCGTGGAGCGGCGCGGGGTCGGGTTTGCGCACCGGCAGGGTGTCGGCCCCGATCAGGCTGTGAAAATCCGACAGCGCGCCCAGATCGGTCATCAACTGGCGGGCCAGCCCCTCGGGCTTGTTGGTGCAGATTCCCACGGCATAGCCGCCGCCGCGCAGCCGGGCGACCGCGTCGCGCGCGCCGGGATAGAAGGTGGTGTGGCGACAGATGTCGCGGGCATAGGCGTCGAGAAGGGGCTGATAGCCTGCATCCACCTCGGCCTCGTCCACCTGGCCCAGACGCGACAGGCCCAGGCGCAGCATGGCCCGGCCGCCGCGCAGCGCCGTGGCCCGGTCTTCGGTGGCGGTCGGGTCCAGCGCGACCCGGTGCCCCAGTACGGCAAAGGCCGCATTCGCCGCCGCCAGCAGATCGGCAGAGGTATCGCAGAGCGTCCCGTCGAGGTCGAAGATCACACAAGGTTTCATCTTTGGCGGCCTTTCGCAGGGGGCGGGTTGCGGGACGGTGCGGGACGGGTAGAACGGCGAGGACAGAAGAGAAAGGCCAAAGATGCCAACCGCGTTGATCGTGCTGGCCGCCGGGCAGGGCAGCCGACTGAAATCAGACATGCCGAAGGTGCTGCACGAGGTGGCCCATGCGCCGCTGCTGCACCACGCGCTGCGGGCGGGCGAAAGCCTGTCGCCCGAACGCACCGTCGTCGTCGTGGGCCACGAAGGCGACCGCGTGGCCGCCGCGCTGGACGGTTGGGACGCCGTGATCGTCCCTCAGGACGCGCAACTGGGCACCGGCCATGCCGTGGCGCAGGCGCGCGGCGCCCTGGAGGGGTTCGAGGGAGACGTGATCGTGCTTTACGGCGACACGCCCTTCATCCGGCCCGAAACGCTGGAGGCGATGCTGGCGGCGCGCGGCGGCGGGGCCGATGTGGTCGTCCTGGGGTTCGAGGCGGCCGATCCGGGACGCTATGGCCGACTTGTGACCGACGGCGACCGGCTGGAGCGGATCGTCGAGTTCAAGGACGCCACCGAGGCAGAGCGCGCGATCCGGCTGTGCAATTCGGGGGTCATGGCCTGCGACGCGGGGCTGATGTTCGACCTGCTGGACCAGATCGGCAACGACAATGCGGCGGGCGAATACTATCTGACCGACCTGCCGGGGCTGGCGCGGGCCGCACGGCTGTCGGCGCGGGTCGTCACCTGCACCGAAGCGGAGACCCTGGGCGTGAACACCCGCGCCGACCTGGCCGCCGCCGAGGCCGCGTTTCAGGCCGCCAAGCGGGCCGAGATGATGGACGAGGGCGTCACCCTGACCGCGCCCGAGACGGTGTTCTTCGCCCACGACACCTATGTGGGCCGCGATGTCGTGATCGAGCCGCATGTCGTCTTCGGCCCCGAGGTCACCATCGAGAGCGGCGCGCTGATCCGCGCATTCTCTCATCTGGAAGGGTGCCACGTGTCCGAGGCCTGTGTGATCGGGCCCTATGCCCGGCTGCGCCCGGGCGCGGAGCTTGACCGGGGCGTCCGCGTCGGCAACTTCGTCGAGGTGAAGGCCGCGCAGGTCCACGAGGGGGCCAAGATCAACCACCTGTCCTATGTGGGCGACGCCGAGGTGGGCGCGCGGGCCAACATCGGGGCGGGGACGATCACCTGCAATTATGACGGCGTGTTCAAGCACCGGACCGTCATCGGCGCGGATGCCTTCATCGGGTCGAACACGTCGCTGGTCGCGCCCGTCCGGGTGGGCGACGGCGCGATGACCGGATCGGGCAGTGTGGTGACCACGGATGTACCCGACGGCGATCTGGCGCTGGCGCGGGCCAAGCAAGTGAACAAGGACGGGTTGGCGACACGGTTGATGTCGAAACTGCGGGCCGCAAAGGCAAGGAAAACCAACTGATGTGCGGAATTATCGGGATACTGGGCGACCATCAGGCGGCACCGATCATGGTCGATGCGCTCAAGCGGCTGGAATACCGCGGCTATGACAGCGCGGGCATCGCCACGGTGTCGGAGGGCGTGCTGGACCGGCGGCGGGCCGTGGGCAAGCTCGTGAACCTCGCCGACCTGCTGGTGACCGACCCGCTGCCAGGGTTCGCGGGCATCGGGCACACCCGGTGGGCGACCCATGGCGTGCCCTCGGTCCCCAATGCGCATCCGCACCGGGCGGGGCGCGTGGCCGTCGTCCACAATGGCATCATCGAGAATTTCCGCACCCTGCGCGAGGAAGCGGGCGGCCCGTGGGAAAGCGAGACCGACACAGAAGCCGTGGTGCGTCTGTGCGAGAAGTTCCTGGATCAGGGGATGTCGCCCCGCGACGCGGCCTTTGCCACCATCGACCGGCTGGAGGGGGCCTATGCCCTGTGCTTCCTGTTCGAGGGCGAGGGCGATCTTCTGGTCTGCGCCCGCTCGGGTCCGCCGCTGGCCGTGGGCACCGGGGACGGCGAGATGTTCGTGGGCTCCGATGCCATCGCGCTGGCCGGGCTGACCGACCGGATCACCTATCTGGAGGACGGCGACCGCGCCGTGGTGACGCGCGCGGGCATGCAGATCTTCGACGCCCAGAACCGCCAGATCAACCGCGACATGCGCCGCGTGGTGATCGAGACGCGGGGCATGGAAAAGGCCGGTCACAAGCACTTCATGGCCAAGGAAATCCACGAGCAGCCGCAGACCGTGGCCGATGTGCTGGCGGTCTTCCTTGACGGCGACCGGGTCGTGCCGCCGACAGCCTATGATTTCGCCGCCACCGACCGCATCCAGATGGTCGCCTGCGGCACCGGGTTCATCGCCTGCATGGTGGCGAAATACTGGTTCGAGGCCCTGGCGCGCTTGCCGGTGGAAGTGGATATCGCCTCGGAATACCGCTACCGCGAAGGGCCAATCGGGCCCGACACCTCGGCCCTGTTCCTCAGCCAGTCGGGCGAGACGGCGGACACCCTGGCCGCGTTGCGCTATGCCAAGGGGCAGGCCCGGGCGATCCTGTCCATCGTGAACGTCCCCGAAAGCAGCATCGCGCGGGAGTCCGACGTGACCTGGCCGATCACGGCGGGCGTCGAAGTGGGCGTCGCCTCGACCAAGGCCTTCGTCAATCAGCTGGTCATCCTGCTTGCCCTGGCGATCCATGCCGGAGTGCAGCGCGGTCAGATCGACGCCGCCCGCGAGGCGGAGCTGGTGGCCGGCCTGCGTCGGCTGCCGGGGCTTCTGTCCCTTGCCCTTGCCATCGAGGACGATTGCATCGCGCTGACGCACAGGTTGGCCGAGGCGACCGACATCCTGTTCCTGGGGCGCGGGCCGATGTATCCGCTGGCCCATGAAGGGGCGCTGAAGCTCAAGGAAATCAGCTATATCCACGCCGAGGCCTATGCCTCGGGCGAGTTGAAGCACGGGCCGATCGCGCTGGTGGACCGCTCCCTGCCCGTGGTCGTCTTCGCCCCGACGGATGCGCTCTTCGACAAGACGGTGAGCAACATGCAGGAGGTCATGGCGCGCGAAGGTCAGGTCCTTCTGGTCACCGATGCCGCAGGCGCGGAGCAGGCGTCGGAGGGTGTCTGGGACGTGCTGGTCATGCCGACGGTCGAACCGATCTTTGCCCCCATCCTCTATGCCCTGCCCGCGCAATTGCTGGCCTACCACACGGCGGTCCACAAGGGCACGGACGTCGATCAGCCGCGCAATCTGGCCAAGTCGGTGACGGTCGAATGAGCGACGCGGAAACCCCCGACGGCACGGAAACGCCGAACCTGTCCGCCATGCTCGCCGCCCGGCGGGAGAGCATCCTGACCGACCTGCGCGCGGCGGGCGACGCCGACCGCGCGGCGCGGGACCGGGCGGCGAACCGGACGCAACGGGAGACCTGGGGCGTGTCGGCGGAAACCCTGAACGAAACGGCCAAGGCCCTGCGCGACGAACTGTCGGTCGATCACCGGGTCATCATCGCCGACGCCCTGTGGCGGGCCGAGGTGTTCGACGCGCGGATGCTGGCCTGCAAGATGATGACCCAGGCGCGCATCCGGCCCGATGACGGGGTCTGGGCGCGGCTGACCGAATGGGTGTTCCAGATCGACTGTCGCGCCCTGTCGGAGGCGGCGGCGGCGGCGATGTCGCGGCGGGTGATGGCGGATCTGTCGCGGCTGGACGTGGTTGCCGGCTGGACCGACGCGGCAAACCCCTGGGTGCGGCGCACGGCGCTGGCGGCGGCGACACCGCTGGCCAAGACGAACCGCCCGACCGAAGCAGAGCTGGCCGCGCGCGAACGGGTCATCGGCTGGATCGCGGCCATGGCCGACGACGCGCGCCCGGTCATCCGGCAGGCGGTCGACGGCTGGCTGCGCGACCTGGCCCGCCACGACCCGGACCGGGTCGCGGCCTTCCGCGAGACCGGGGCCTGAGGCGTCAGACGGCGGCCTTGCGGCTTTCGTCGAGATAGATTTCGCGCAGGCGGGCGGCGACCGGACCGGGTTCGCCACTGCCGACGGGCACGCCGTCGATTTCCACCACGGGCATCACGAAGGTCGAGGCAGAGGTGATGAAGGCCTCGTCCGCAGCCTGTGCCTCGGCCAGGGTGAAGGCGCGTTCCTCGACCTTCATCTGCGCCTCGGCGGCATAGGCCAGAACGGCCTTGCGCGTGATGCCATGAAGGATCTCCTCGCCCAGATGGCGGGTGATGATGGTGCCGTCCTTGACGATATAGGCGTTGTTCGAGGTGCCTTCGGTCACCGCCCCGTCCTCGACCATCCAGGCGTCGTGAACGCCCGCGTCCTTGGCCAGCATCTTGCCCATGGACGGATAGAGCAGCTGCACCGTCTTGATGTCGCGGCGGCCCCACCGGCGGTCGGGGATGGAGATGACCTTCATCCCCGTCTTGGCCATCGGCGCATCGGCCAGCCCGGCCTTGGCCTGGGTGAACAGGACGACCGTCTGAGGCGTGTCGGCGGCGGGATAGGCGAAGTCGCGGTCGGCGGCCCCCCGGCTGACCTGAAGGTAGATCAGGCCTTCGTCGATAGCGTTGCGCGCGACCAGTTCGCGGTGAATGTCGAGCAGCGCCTCGGGCGACATGGGCATGTCCATCCCCAGCTCCGCCAGCGACCGGGCCAGCCGCTCCACATGGCCGTCGAAGGCGATGATCTTGCCGTCCAGAACGCTCGTCACCTCGTAGACGGCATCGGCAAAGAGGAACCCGCGGTCGAAGACCGACACTTTCGCCTGATCCTCGGGCAGGTAGTCCCCGTTCACATAGACCGTCCGCATGGCGCACCTCGCTGGTTTTGACGCTCTCCTCTTGCGGGGCGCGTCCGGGCCGGTCAAGCCTGCACCATGATGTATCTGACCGAAGGACCATTGGCCGCGCTGCGGGACCGCCCCCTTGCCACCCCTGTGGCCGCCGCAGCCCGGCTGCGGGCGGGGTATCGCGACCACGCGGTCGACCTGAGCGACCCGCGCGGGGCCGACCCGATGGTGGAGTTGCGCGACCATGGAATCGCCGGGGCGAATGCCTATTTCACGGGCGTGGCACCCTATCACGCGCCGGTGGACGGGGCCGTTCCCGACCTGCTGCTGCGCGCGCCGCTGGCCGCGCGGCTGGCGGGCGTGAATGCGCGGCTGGACCCTTACGGGTTGGAACTGTGGGTCTTCGATGCCTGGCGGCCGATCGCGGTGCAGAACCGGTTCCACGACCATTGGATGCCCGCCCGCCTGCGCGCGCTGCATCCCGATTGGAGCGCGGCGGAGGTCGCCGCCCAGACCGAGAAATACTGGGCGCGCGGGGCGGACGGTCCCGTCGATCCGCTGTCGCCGCCGCCCCATGCCACCGGGGCCGCCGTCGACCTGACCATCCGGCAGAAGGGCGGGGCGGAGTTGTTCATGGGGACGATCTTCGACGATGTGTCCGACGCCTCGAACACCGATGCACTGGAGACGGAGCCGGAGGGGCTGGCCTTTTCGCTGCGCGAGGCGCGGGCAAACCGGCGGCTGCTCTATTGGCTGATGGAGGAAGCGGGGTTCGCGAACAACCCGACCGAATGGTGGCATTTTTCCCTGGGCGACCAGATGTGGGCACGGATCACGCGGGCAGAGGCCGCCTTCTATTCCGTGGCGCCTGATGCGCCGGGAAGCTGACGCAGGGTTCAGACGGCGGAAAGGTATGCCGTCGGCTGCTCCGACACCCGCTCGTAATCGAGCGGGGCCGAGGTGCGGGCCGCCGTCGCGCGTTTGAAGGCATAGCGCATCACATCGCCCTCGGGCTCGATCGCGACGATCAGGACGGAGCGCAGCAGGTTCGGCCCTTCGTGGATTTCGACCAGCCCGCGCAGCTTGGGCGCGATGTCGAGCGCGACCTCGAACCCGGTGTCGTCATAGGAAGTGATGGGATACCAGTCGTCGCCCACATGAACCCGCAGACGGCCACCGGTCTTCTTGCGGTCGCGGGCGCGGGCATTGGCCAGACCTTCGCGAACGTCCCTGGGAAGAAAGTGTTCATCGATCTGGGCCATCACGGCGCCTCCACATCCTGAAGGGGTGACGAGTCCGCGCCACCCTGCACAAGGCAAAAATGGCGCATAAACATGAAGAGTCAATGAAGGCTTGGCGACAGTTTGGAAACAATCCCGGCCCGGTTGACCTCAGGCCTTGGCCCGGGGGCGCAACACATGGGGGATCGCCGGATCGTAAAGCGCCGAGTCGCGGAAGTCCCCGACCTCGCCCAGGGCGGGGCCGACCAGGATCAGGGCGGTGCGGGTGATCTTTTCGTCGCGCACCTTTTCGCGGATGTCCGACAGGGTGCCGCGCAGGAACGCCTGATCGGGCCAGCCGACGCGGTAGGCCACGACCACCGGGCAATCGGCGCCGTAATGCGGGGTCAGCACACGCTCGATCTCGCGCAGGGCGCGGATGCCCAGATGGATCGCCAGGGTGGCGCCGGTGCGGGCGAAATTCTCGAGGGTTTCGCGCGGGGGCATCGATGTCGACTTCATGCTGACCCGGGTCAGGACGATGCTTTGGGCGATTTCGGGCACCGTCAGTTCCTGCCCCAGGGCGGCGGCGGCGGCGGCATAGGCAGGCACGCCGGGGCAGATGTCATAGGGGATGCCGTCCCGCTTGAGCAGGCGGATCTGTTCGGCGATGGCCCCGTAGAGCGACGGATCGCCCGAATGGACGCGGGCCACATCTTCACCGCGTCCATGGGCGGCGACGATTTCGGCATGGGTGTCTTCCAGCGTCATGGGCGCGGTGTCGAGAACGCGCGCGCCGTCGGGCGATTCGGCCACCACGGCAGCAGGGACGAGCGACCCCGCATAAAGGCAGACCGGACAGGACCGGATCAGCCGCTGCGCCTTGAGCGTCAGCAGTTCCGGATCGCCCGGCCCCGCTCCGATGAAATGAACGGTCATTGCGTCTCTCCCATGGCGAGGTCGCCCCCGGCCATCTTGCGCGCATAGCCGCGCGGCGTGAACATGCGATGCCCGTCCCCCGTGGGGATCAGGCGGGTGTGGCTGGACCCAACGAGGACGACGGTCAGCATGTCGACCTCATCCACCTGCAAGGCGTCGAGGCGGCGATAACGCAAATGCTCTTCGGGTCGCCCGAGCGACGTCGCCAGAAAGACGGGGGTGTCGGCGGGGCGGTGCGCCAGAAGGATGTCCCGCGCCTCGGCCAGAAGGGTGCGACGGCGCATCGACACCGGGTTGTAGAAGGCGATGACGAAATCGCCCTGGGCCGCGGCATGCAGGCGTTTGACGATATCCTCGCGCGGGGTCAGCAGGTCCGACAGGGAAATGGCGCAGAAATCATGGCCGAGCGGTGCACCGGCGCGGGCGGCGGCGGCCTGAAGCGCGCTGACGCCGGGTGTGCAGACGACTTCGGCCCGGCGGGCTGCATCGCTGAGGGCCGACGGGTCCGATGGGTCGCGGCCCATCAGCTCGAAGACGAGCGCGCCCATGGCATAAATCCCCGCATCGCCCGAGCAGATGAGGGCGACGTTGCGCCCCTCGCCCGCCCGCTCCAGCGCATGGCGGCATCGGTCCTCCTCGCCCCCCAGGGGGAAATCGGCGCGGGGCTTGCCCGCCGCGAGCGGACCCAGAAGATCGATATAGAGGCCGTAGCCCACCAGCTCATCCGCCTCGGCCACCAGGCGGCTGGCCTCGGGCGTGCGCCAGGCGGATTGCCCGGGACCGATGGAGACGATGGAGACGCGGCCCCGGGGGCGGCCCCGGGGTTCGGTGACGGGCGCGTCGGCGCGGGCCAGCGCGGCGGTGGTGTTGGCGGTCTTGCGCTTGGGGGCGACGATTGTCTGCGCGCCGACGGCCAGGGCCGAGGCTTCGGCGACGGAGGGCGTTCCCACCTCGGCCCGCACCACGTCGGAGGGGGTCGGCACAGGTATCCCGGCAAGTTCGGCGGCGGTGAAGGCGCGGAGCGGACGGCCAAGGCGCGCGGCCAGCGCGTTCATCGCAGGTTCGTCCAGCTTGAGGTCCAGCGTGGCGACGCAGGCGATGGCCCCCGGCGCGACATTCGCCTGCGTCAGCACGGCCTGCACATTGTCCCAGAGTTCCACCGGATCGGCATCGCGGGCACACCCGACGCCCAGAGTGTAGCGCATCGGGTGATAGACCAGCCGGGTGGCGTGGCCCGCGTCCGGCGTTTCGGTGACGGCGATTTCGACGGCGTTGCCGGGGGGCAGGTCAAAGAGCGGCTCGCCCGTCTGGGTCGCGCCGCCGCCCGACAGGAGCGCCGCCATGACGGATTTCGCGTCACCGGGGTTGGCCAGGGCATAGCCCGCAGGCGGCTCGTCCAGGGCGACGCCGAGGGCCACGTCCCCCGCCGTGGTGACGGCTGCGGTGCCGCCCAAAGCCTCGGCGACGCGGCGGGCCAGCCGGTTCGCGCCGTGGTGCCCGCCCAGAAGGGGGACGACGATGGCTCCGTCGTCCGAGACGGAAATCACAGGTGGTTCGGACGTCTTGTCATTGAGCAAAGGGGCCACGGCGCGGATCAGGATGCCGCTGGCGCAGACGCCGATGACCGGGTGACCGGCGGCAAAGAGATCGCGGGCGTGATCGAGTGCATTCGGAAAGGTGATCTCGGCCCCGGTCCGCCCGGAGCGCCCGTGCAGCGGGCAACCCAGGGCCGCGGCGACCTTGCGGGCCGTCGCCTCTCCGGCGGTGTTCAGGGCCAGAACGATGGGTGTCAGAGCCATGGATCGGCCCCTTTCGTCACGAGGATCATGGAGAAATAGGGCGCCGTTTCGGGCGCATTGGCGAGGGGCAGGACGACTTCGGCCCCGAGGGTCGCGCGTTCGATGTAGGTGCCGGTCAGGCCCTCGCTCTCCAACAGGGCGCGCAGGCGGGGCAGATGCCGCCCGACCTTCATCAGGACGAGCGTGTCGGCGGCGCGCAGGTGGCGGCGCAGGTCGGCGTCGGGCAACGGGCCGGGCAGGACGGTCATCACCTCGTTGCGGGCCGTCAGCGGCGTTGCGGAGACCGCGGCGCAGGCCGTCAGGGAGGTGACGCCGGGGACGATCTCGACGGCGAAGCGGTCCTTTAGGCGGGCGAAGAGATACATGAACGAGCCGTAGAAGAACGGATCGCCCTCGCAGAGGCAGATGACGTCCTGCCCTGCCGACAGGGCGGTGGAAATCCGGTCCGCACCCGCGTCATAGGCCGCCTGGGCCGGGGCGCGGGCCGGGGTCATGGGCACGTCGATGCGGATCTCTTCGGCGTCCCCGGGGATGAGGTCGGCTGCGATGGCGCGCGCGAAGCTGTCGCCGCCCGCAAGCGAGGGGTAGCAGATGACGCGCGCGCCCTCGATCAGGCGGGCGGCGCGGCGGGTGATGAGGTCCGGATCGCCGGGGCCGAGGCCCACGCCGAACAGCGTGCCACTCTTCGCGTCGCGTTGCGCGCTCATCGTTTGACCAGGGCGTATTGCGTGACGGTCATCGAGGGACGCCAGCCGCGAAAGGCGCCCACGGGTTCGGCGCGATCCACCGACAGGCGCACGAGGTCGCCGCCGTGTCTGGCGTGCAGATGGGTCAGGATCGCCTCGGATTCGAGCGTGACGGCGTTCGCGACCAACCGGCCCAGAGGCCGCAGGGCGGCGAAGGCGCGGTCGAACACCGCCTCGGACAGGCCGCCGCCGATGAAGACGGCATCGGGCGCCTCGAGGTCATCGAGGGCGTCGGGCACGGTTCCGTCGCGCAGGTCAAGACGCGGTGCGCCAAGGGCCAGCGCGTTTTCGGCGGCCATGGCGCGGCGGTCGGCACGCGGCTCGATCCCGATGGCGCGGGCGGAGCGGGCGGCGCGGATCCATTCGATGGCGACCGACCCCGACCCGGTGCCGATGTCCCACAGGAGCGCGCCGCGCATGGGCATGAGCTTGGCCAGGGTGGCGGCGCGGATCTCGCGCTTGGTCATCGTGCCGTCGGAGCGGAAGAGGTCGTCCGCAAGGCCCGGCACGCGCGGCAGGAGGGCGGCGTCGGGGGCGGCGCGGCAGTCGACGGCGAGGGTGTTGAAGGGCGGAACCGCGTGATCCCAGGTTTCGGCGGTGCCGTCGAAGCGCGCCTCGGACGGGCCGCCCATGTTGGCGAGGACGGTCATGGGCGACCCCCCGAAGCCCCGCGCGGTCAGAAATTCCGCAATCTGGCCAGGGGTTTCCGAGCCGGTCGTCAGGATCAGGAGACGGGCGTCGGGCTGGATGAAGGCGATCATCTGATGGGCGGGACGACCGTGGACGGTCAGCGTCTCGAGGTCGGCCATGGACCAGCCCATGCGGGCGGCGGCGAGTTGGAAGGCGGAGAGTTGCGGGTGATAGACGATCTGTCCGGGCGGGATCGCCCGCCCGATGCGCGCGCCGACGCTGAACCACAGGGGGTCGCCTGTGGCCAGAACGACAACCCTTTGACCTTGCAGGGCTTTCAGCGTGTCGATCAGGGCATCGAAGGGATGCGGCCAGGCCAGCCGCCGGGCCGTGACGGCGTCGGACAACAGGTGATGCCGGTCGCCGCCGACGATGACCTCGGCGGCCTCGACCACGGCGCGGGTGGCCGGGGTCAGCCCGTCGAGACCGTCTTCGCCGATGCCGACGATATGGAGCCAAGGGAGGTCAGACATGGAAAAACCTCATGGGTGATCCACGGGGGATGCGCGGGTGATCTGCGTCGGACGTCGGATTTGAGTATTTGGGAAGCAGAGAAGCGGTCATCGGCGTGGCCGCTTTCGCGAGGAGGGTCTTCAAGCCGGCCATATCGAGTGTCGCCCCGCCTGCGCCAAGGCTTGCGACGTAGGTGAGCAGGGAGAGGCGGGCGGCAGAGGGTGACGTGACGACGTCGATGCCCTGGCCCGCGTCGTACATGTGCTGGTGGTCGGCAAAGTTTCTGCGCGCATCGCTGAGGGAGTATTTTCCGCTCGGACCGCCCCAGACCTGATCGGCGGAGCTGTCGTCCTGGCCGTCGTCTTCCCACCAGCAGATGCGGCAAATCTCCCAGGCGGCCCGCTCTGACAACGTCGGAAAGCCGCAACAGGGGCATGGCAAGGGGCCGCCGATCTGCGCGCCTGGGTCACGTGATGCCGCCGCGGAGGTGGCTGCGACGTAGCGTTCGAACCAAACGGCTTTCCCGTCGGTCATTGCATCCCCCCGCCCGCGAGGATCGCCAAAGCATTGACCGCCGCCGAGGCCATGGCGGACCCGCCGCGACGGCCACGCAGGGTCAGGAAGGGGGTGGCGCGGGGGCGTTCGGCGAGTTCGGCCTTGCTTTCGGCAGCGCCGACAAAGCCCACGGGGAAGGCCAGGATGGCGGCGGGGCGGGGCGCGCCCGCGTCCAGACGTTCGAGCAGACGGAAAAGTGCCGTGGGGGCGTTGCCGATGGCGATGACCGCCCCGTCGGTGTCCCACAGGTCGACGGCGGCGGCGGAGCGGGTCGTGGCCATCTGCGCGGCCATGTCGGGGGTGCGCGGGTCGTTCAGGGTGCAGCGAATATCGGTGCCCGGGGGCAGCAGGCGGCGCGTGATGCCGGAGGCGACCATCTCGCAATCGGCATAGACGGGCGCGCCCGACCGAAGCGCCGCGACGCCCGACGCGGCGACGTCGGGGGCATAGGCGAGCCGGTCGGCCACCTCGACCATGCCGCAGGCGTGGATCACGCGGACGGCAAGCTCCGCGATGTCGGGCGGAAAACGGTCGAGCGCCGCCTCGGCCCGGACGGTGGCGAAGGAGGCAGCATAGATCGCCTTGGGATCCCGCTCATAGGGGCGCATGGGCGGACCTGCGGAGTGCGGCGGTCACGCGCGGGTCTTTCGCGCGGATTCGGGGCCGTGGGGGTGTTTGGCGTGCGGATAGGGTGCGTGGTGGTGGTCGTGGCTGTGCGCGTGGTCATGGCTGTGCGCGTGATCGTGACCGTGATCGTGGTCATGGTGATGATCGTGACCGTGGTGGTGATGGCCGTGGTCGTGTTTTGCCTGCGCCTCCAGCCTGCACAGGCCGGTGCAGAACGTGTCGCACAATTTGCAATCGGCCACGTTGGAGCCCGGGGCAGAGGCGCCCTGCCCCTCGACGTGGTGGTGGTGGCTTTCCTGGATCGCGCCGACCTCGCCCTCGAACCCGAGGACGGCGACGCGGTATTTGCACAGCACGCAGGTCGGCGGCGGCGTGTCGCTGAAGGCCGGATGGGTGCGGACCTCGGCCGGGATGGTGACGGGTGCGCCGTCGGGCGTGGCGAGAACCTGGGTGCGGTAGGCACAGAGGCCGCAATTGGGCGGCGGGTTCGTGCCCGTCTGCTCCAGAATACGCTCGGCAAAGGTTTCGAGGACCTTGGCGTGGTCGTTCAGATAGCCCGCCTTGACGAAATGGATGTCCGGATGGGCGACGGCCACCCGGTCGGTGAAGCCGTAGATGCGGTCGATCAGGATGCCGGAAAACAGGAAATAGGGGAACACGACGATGCGCTTGTACCCAAGGCGCGCGGCATGGCCGAGGCAGGGTTCGACCAGCGGAAAGGTCACGCCCGAAAAGCCCACCTCGAGCCAGCCGAAGCCCAGGCCTTCGTGCAGCATCCGCGCGATCTTGGCCACGTTGCCGTTGGCGTCTGGGTCGGAGGCCCCGCGTCCGATCACCACAAGACAGGTGTCATGCCGCGACACCGGGCCGGTTTCGGCGTCGGCGCGGGCGACGGCCTCTTCGATCCGCGCGCCGGCGGCGGCGATCATCTTGGGGTCGATCCCGAGTTCGCGGCCATAGCGCACGTCGATGCCGTGTTCGGCGGCGTAGCTGTTGAGGACCGTCGGGATGTCGTTCTTGGCGTGCATCGCCGCAAAGAGCATGCCCGGCACGGCCAGGATCCGGTCACAACCCGCCGTGCGCAGCCGGTCGAGGCCGTCGCGGATCACCGGATTGGCGAATTCGAGGTAACCGTAGTCGACCATCCAGTCGTCGGGCAGATAGGCGGGCAGCTTTTCGGCCAGCACGGCGAATTCATCGACCGCCGATTGCGACCGGCTGCCGTGGCCGCAGATCATGACACCGGTCTTCGAGGTGGTGGTCATGCGGACTGTTCCTGCTCGTCGGTCTTGTCGGCCTCGGGCGCCGCGTCCTTCTTGCGGCGGCCCTTGAGCGCCCCGATGACGGCGGCCCCGGCGATGACGCCCAGGCCCACGCCGATGGTCCAGTGGTCATGGCCCGCGACCTGGCCCAGGTGACCCACATGGGCCATGGCCGGAGTCGAGATGAGGGCGGGCAGGAGAAGAAGGCAGCGCATGGGTCGGTCCTTGGATCAAGGGGCCGCCCCCGGTGAGCCGGGTCCAGTGACGATGCCGTGCCCTGCCCCCGGTCTGGGTCGGCGGGCCATGGCCTCCGGTCCGGCCCCGCGTGGGGCGTCGTCTGGAGGGAGGCGTAGCGGGCGGGGCCGCGGGGTGCAACGGGGTTTGCGACGTCGAGGGTGTCGGTTGCGGCGTCGGGTTGGGGGCGACGGGCGGATTGATGTGGTGCCCGGAGCTGTTGCGCTTGCCCGATGAGACCACGGTCCGGGTGGCCACGCTCACTACGATGGCCGTCATGCGCAGGAGGTTCGCCAGCGGGGCAAGGACCGAACCGGGGACCGTTGTGCCCGTTTAGGGCTAAACTTCCAGCGGTTCGTTCACGCGCGACCCGTGGAGTCGTCGGCGGGCCAAGGTAGGTTTCGGCGCTGGCACATTCTTCAGCGCGAACTGATCACTTTTTTCCAGTCATCAAGTTCTCTGAGTTGCCGATTTAGGTTCCAATACGGAGGAGGCACCTTATCGCTCCGCCACTTTCCACCGACATCACCTTGGCCCGACCGCCGTACGCCTGTTGCAGCAGATCGCGTCACCCGTCCGCGCGGGCCGTCCCTGCCGCATCAAGCCCCACGCGGCCGATGCCGGGCAGTTTCAGGGCCGGGCGGCTGAGGTCGAACCCGAAGGTCTGGCCCAACAGGTTGACCTCGAACCCCTGTCGCGGCCCGATGGACAGACCCGCATAGCCACCCGCAGAGAGGTGCAGGTCGCCGCCCGCGTCGCGCAGGGCGCGCAGGCCGGGGCCGATGAAGTCCTTGCCGACGGCGTGGGGCGGCAGGGCGATACCGATCTCGGGGTGCTGGCGCAGGATGTGGGACACGAAGGTATTCGAGTTGGGGCCGGGCCAGATCGTGTAGCTGCCATTGTAATCATAGGGATAGGCGTCGATGGTGGCGCGGATCAGGGGGATCAGGCGGGCGGCCTTGGGGCCCGACACGGTGCCCACGTGGAACGGCACGTTGGAATACCATTTGCCATCGGGCGCATAGGCGTCGAGGCGGACGGGCCGCCCCCAGCCCACCACTTCGGCACGGGTCCAGGCCGCGTCACCCGCCGGTTTCCAGACCAGCCAGGAGTGGACCGAGACCGCGCCCTTCTGACCACCCGTGCGGGCGGCGAGGACGTGGATCGCCGCCTCGTCCGTCGGTTGCAGCACGCCCGAGGCGCCCCAGTCGGCGGCGCGCCAGCTTTGGGGGTGGTCCTGCGTCTGCCACCAGAGGGCGGCGACCGCGACCGGCAACAGGAAGCAGATCGCAAAAAGCATGAAGCCACGGCGGATCAGGCGGGCGAGGAAGCGGATCATCGGGGCTCCATCAGGCTGGGCGCGAGCGGTGGGAGCGGCGGCGCGGGGCGGTCCGGGCCGGCCAGTCCCTGACGGGCAAAGGGCGGACAATCGTCAGGGTAGCGCCAGGACGGCGCGCGTTCAAACAGGGTCTTCGACCCATCGTACAAGGCCGCGACGGTCGCGGCGGAAAGCCGGGGGCGGACCGCGTCGCGGCAAGCGAACCAGATTGCCGCGACCCGGTAGCGTTGAAACGGCCCGCCCATGGCGGCGACCAGCATCGCTTCGTCGGGCGGGCGGAGCGACAACAGATGGGCGTCGATGGCCGCTTCCGTGTCGTCGGGCGGATGGGCGGCCATGCCGAGCAGGTCGCCCAGAGGCCCCATGGGCCGGCGCGCCTCGGGGGGCGGGGTGGCGCCGCCGTAGGGGGTTGCGCCGGACCAGCTGTCGAAACGGTCGATGATCTGGCCGGTGGAGACCTCGACAAGGGTGATCCGGACATACCACCAGTCCTTGGTGGGCAGGTTCTCGGTCGCATAAACGATCCGGTGATCGGCGGAAACCTCCGTTACGTCCTCGGCCAGGACGCAAATCCCGTAGGCTGCGGAAATCAGGAAGCCACTAGGCACCCAAGGGTTGTCGGGCTCGTGACAGGCGGGATCGCCGTCGCGCAGGCGGAACCGGCGGACCGGGTCGGTGCCAACCTCCACGAAATCTAGGCGGCCCTCGCGCAGCCAGGCGGCCAGGGGCACGCCGCAATCCCCCATGAGAGAATTGCCAATTTCGCCGACGGCGGCCTGCGCGACAAGACAGGGGCGTTCGATGTAGATGCTGCGCCCGGTAAAGGGCAGCGCGGCTTCGGCATAGCCCGGGTCTTCGGCCAGGAACAGATCGGTCCGGAAATCCTGAACCGGGCCCTTGAGGAAATTGGCCGCGCCGCCCGTGAGCACCACAAGCGATACCCAGAACACGGGATTTTTCCAGTTCCGGACCGATCGCATACCGAACGCGGCGACGGCCACGATCATGACGAGGATCACGAAGCCATCGAAGATCAGCTCGCCAATGGCGTCGCCATAGGCGTTGCCGAACGCCTCCAGCGGACGGAGCAGAGCGGGCATCATCCCTCGGCTTTGGCCAGCATCCGACCCAGGGGCCGACCGCCGATCAGGTGGAGGTGGAAATGCGGCACCTCCTGCACACCGTGATTGCCCGCGTTGGTGATCGCGCGAAAGCCGTCGCCGCCGTCGGGGGCGATGCCCTTGTCGGCGCAGATGCGGGCGGCAAGGCGGTGGAAATCCACGATCTCGGCATCCGACGCATTGGTGTGGAAATCGTCATAGGTGACGTATCTGCCCTTGGGGATCACCAGCACATGCACCGGTGCCGCGGGGGCGATGTCGGCGAAGGCGAGGGTGTGATCCGTCTCGGCCACGGTCTGGTTCGGGATCTCGCCGCGCAGGATCTTGGCGAAGATGTTCTGGTCGTCATAGGTGTAGGGCATGGGTCGGCACTCCGGTTTGGCGTTGCCCGGTTTAGGCCATGGGGCGCGCCCGGGGGCAATGGGGCGCGCAAGCAGGGATCAAGCGCGCGCCTGCCGCGCGGGGGGCCCCGCGTCCGGTCCCGAGCGGCGATCAGGATGACGCCCCGCGCCCGTCCATGGCGCGACGGGCGATGGCGTCGGGGTCGACCCGCCGAGGGAAAAGCCCGTCGCATTCCACCGCGAAGGCCGCCGTCGCGGCGGCGAATGCCCCGGCGGCCTCCGGCGATTTGCCCGCGGTCTGCGCATGCCAGAAACACACGGAAAAGGCGTCCCCCGCCCCGTTGCTGTCGACCATCCGGGCGGGGACCACGGGGACGATCACGCGCTGTGCCTTGGTGTGGATTTCGGCCCCTGCCCCGCCACGGGTCAGGACCACCTGCCGCGCGCGCCCCGCCAGAAGCTGGCCGATGACAGGTGCGGGATCGCGAAGCGCCACATCCGAAAGCTGGATCACGTCGGCGCAGGCGATGAAGTCGTCATACCAGGGGTTCGCGCCGTCGTAGTCGTGCAAGTCCAGATGGATGTCCGCTTTCACGTCCGCCAGCAGGGGCAGGATGGCCTTGGACGAAGCGCAAAGGCTCAGAAAGATGACCGGGGCTGCGGCGATGACCGATTGCAGGCGGGGCCGGTCGATGACGGGCGCGGGGTCGCCGCCTTCGACGAAGAGGGAATAGCGCCCGCCCCGGCTGTCCATGATGTTGAGGTGCCGGGGCGTGGGCGCATCGGTCCGGTCCACCAGCATCGCGATACCCCGGCCGACGCATTCCGCCACGATCCGGTCCGCCGGCTCATCCCGCCCGAGGGCGCAATGCAGCATCACCGGATGGCCGAGAGCCGCGAGCGCCATGGCCTTGCCCACGCCCGTCGAGCCTGCGCCCTTGGTTTCGCGCGCGTCGAAAATCGTGGCCGAAATGCCCTGCGGCAGGTCGGAGACGTGAACCATCCGGTTCCAGCTTGCAGCTCCGAGGACAAGGACAGGCGCATCGGTCATAGGACGCGTTCCGGTTCCGGGCCGTCAGTCATCAAAGAGGAACGGTGTCTCGGCCAGCGCCTGCGCCGTTTCCGCGTCCACGCCGAAGACCTCGGCCAGCACGGCGGCGTTCGCGTCGGGCGGGGCGGATTGCTGGATGCGGTGGATGTGGGGCAGGTCCGCCTCGCGGATGCGGAGGGATTCGGTGGCGAAATCCTGGGCGACCGTGGGCATCAGCCGGTCGATCGTCGTGCGCGGCGTCTGATCGCCGATGAGGCCGATCCGCGCGGCATGCCCCTCGAGATAGTTCGCGTCATAGTCACAATCGACCAGAAGGGTGCGGATCGCGGCCCGGTCGGCATAGAAATCCTGAAGCAGGTCGAATTGCACCGGGTCCAGACAGATGGCCAGCGCATCCGTGTCCATCCGGCGATAGAGCATCCGGACCAGCGCGCGGCGATGCCGGTGCCGCTTGGCCAGCGTGCTTTCGATCCCGCCGAGGTCGGGCATCGGCGTCGCCTCCTCGTCAAAGAGGTAGTCGACGGCGGGCATGATCTGATGATCGCGGACCGATTGCGCCAGGCGCTTGGCCACGTGGTATTTCTTGCAGACGATGACGACCAGTTCGCGGTCGCGGCCGAGGGTGCTCTCGCGTTCCCAGAAGCGTTGCGCAAAGCGCCGCCCCTCGCGACCCCTCTGTGTCAGGAAGGTGAACAGACGCCGCCCGTCGCCCGCGATGGGAAAGTCGCGCCGCCCGGACGTCCAGAGGGTATCCAGCCCCTCTTTCAGGGTCGCCGCCTCGGGGGAAATCTTGCGGGCAAAGAGGAAATCCTGGCTGAGCAGCAGGTCGTAGTGATCGTCGTAGAAGGTCGCGGGCATCCCGTAGTCGGTGAACATCAGGAAGGTCAGCGTGCGGCTGTCGATCTCGGACCGGGGGACGAGGTGGCGCACGAGGGTCTGAAAGAACGTCTCGTCCGGGATCCAGGTGGTCGAGAAGAAGCGCAGCACGTCGGGGCGTTCGCGCAGGAAAGCGCAGATCGCCTCGAGCGTGGCGCGGCGCAGGCACCACCACTGCGACCCGATCATCACGTCGATGTCGGCGGGAACCTTGCGCTCCAGCTTCAGCTTTCGTTGCAAGCCGAGCAGGCCGTAGAAAAGCGTCTTGTTCTTCCGCTCGTTCACCAGGTGGCGATAGATCAGCCGGTCTTCCTTCATCCCCGTCTTGATCCAGTCGGAGGTGAAGAAATCGAAACTCTCGATATAGTCGGTGTCGCGGGCATCGAGCACCGCATGGGCATGTTCGGCGGATTTGATCGGACGGCAATCGCCCGACACCATGTAGAAATGCGTGGCGCGCGGGAACGTGTCCAGCGCGGTGTCGATGGTGTTGAGCGTCGCGCGGACCAGCGACCACTCGCCCCAGCCGCATTTCACACGCTTGCGCACCACGGTGATATTGGGGTTGTCGCGCGTCCCCTCGACGATCTGGGCGAAGGCCGCGGCAGGGGCACGGGCATCGAAGTGGATCGCCACATAGTCCCCCGCGCCGGTCAGCCCTTCGGCCTGCCGGATGATCGCAGCGGGGTCGCGGTGGCACAAAAGGAGAAAGGCAATCTTCGCCATGAACAGTCTGTTAATCCCCTTTGGGCCACACATCGCTTGCATAGCGTGGCCAACCCGTTGAAGAAACCGGGCAGTGCGGGTTTGATGGCACAGTCATGATTTGGGAAGGGTAAAGATGGGGTTTCCGGGCACCTGGATGACCGAAAGCGAAAGTGTCGTGTACCGCGTGGTGCCGAAATGCGCCTGTTCGTCCATCGGTCAGATCATGTTCTATTCCGACCATGGCCGCTTTTTCGACGGCGACATCCACGACAGCACCGAAGGCCTGCACAAATGGGCGCAGGAGGAGAGCCAGCCTCTGATCGAGGCGAATGCCAAGGGGCACAAGTCCTTCGCCTTCACCTGCGTGCGCAACCCCTATACCCGCATCCTGTCGTCGTTCTTCGACAAGATCGCGGGCATCCAGCGCAACGGCAAACGGTATCGCGGCAACCTCGTCCCGATGCTGACCCAGAAATACGGGATCGAGGTCGGATCGCCCGACAACGGGTTCGAGTTCGACCAGATCGCGTCGTTCCGCCGGTTCCTGCTGTTTGCGCGCGACACCATCCGGTTCCGCCGCCCGATGGACCCCGATATCCACTGGTCGGCCATGTCGGGCCATGTGGGCACCTATGTCGCCAACGGCGGGCGCTATGACCACGTGATCTTCACCGAGGCGTTCAACGACGGCATGCAGAAGGTTCTGGACCGCATCGAGACGCCGGTGCCGGTGGTTCTGGCCGAAGTGCCGCGATTCAACGAATCCGAGGGGCATGGTCCCAAACGGTTGCACCCGGTGCAGGACTATTTCGACGACCTGTCGATGCACCTGGTCTGGGAAATGTATCACCGCGACTTCAAACTGTTCGGCTATGATTTCGAGAACCCGGGCAACAAGATGCCAAAGGGCGAGATCGACATGAACGAGTTGCACGCAAGGCTGAGCGACTAGTCTGCCGCGTCGTCCGGCGGGTCATCCGCCGCCAGAAGCCAGCCCCGATAGTGGACCAGAAGGCCCGTCGGTCCCGTCGACAGATGCACGTCGAAGGTAGCGCGGTCGCCCTCGGCCCGCTCGAAGGCGTCCGATTTCGGCAGGGCGAAGGCGGGTATCGGCAAGCCCAGACAACGTCCCCGATGCACCGGATAGACCAACGCCTCCCCCTCGACCGCCAGGCCCAGGGTGAAGGACATCGGGCCGAAGCGCTCGGTCACCTCGCCGTTCTTCCACGCCAGACGGGAGCGGAATTTGCGGCCGCCGAAGTCGCGGACCCAGGTCTCGCCCGCATCCGTGCGGATCATCGTCACCTCGACGGCGACATCCTCGGTCGCGGGCGGAAACCGGAACAGCACGCAGGTCAGCCGCGACAAAAGGCCCGTCCCCCGGTCGATCCGTGCGCGCCCCCGCCAGCGGCGGACATGCAGGATATCGTGCAGATCGCGGACGCCTTTGGGCAGGCGGGCGAAATCATCCCCTAGGGCCGCCTCGAACATCGGCATCATGTGCGTCTCCTCCCGCGTGGTGGTCGTGGTCAGGCGGGCCAAAGCGGTCTCTGCCTCGGACAGGGGAAATTCGGCGATGCAAGCGCGGGCGCCGGCGGGAACCTGACCGGCGGCCAGGCGCGCCACCATCACGTCGCCGGGCACGGCCGGGATGTGCGGCCCATCCCCGGCGGCGGCGACCAGGGTCCAGCGCCGGTCCCGGGCCTTGCCCGATGCATCGCGGCCGACGACCCGCGTGAACATGCCGCCCCGGTCGCTGCCCAAGCCTTCGAGCAGATCCGCCATGCGCCGCAACGGGCGGGCGGCGGGTGCCAGACTTCGGACCAGGCCAAGGCGCGGCAACCAGCTCATCACCCAGAGGCCCAGATGCATGATCGGCAGTTCCAGACCGGCGCGGAAGCTGACGGAACGGGCGCGAAAATGGCCCGGAAACAGGGCGAGGTCGGGCGCACCGATCAGGCTGCTCCAACGTGGCGGCAGCCCCGGAAGCCGGTCACGGCGTAGCCCGGACCAGCCCGGGCGCGCGACCGTCTCTCCGGCACGCCACACGGACAGAGGTCGCCCGACCTGCGCCAGGATGGCCTGCATCACCGACAGGCCCCGGGGCGCGCGGTTGCCGGGCAGGATGGCGCTCTCGATCAGGTGCACATCGTCCAGCCCTTCGCACAGCGCCGCAGCCGCCGCCGAGGACAGGGCGGGGACAGATGACACGCCCGAAATGACCGCGACCCCCGCTGCCCGGGCCTGCGCGTCCAGATCCGCGATCCCGGCCGTGAAGCCCGCGTCATCGGACAGGTCGAGGTAATGCGCCCCGGCCCCGATCGCGGCGCGGGCCACGGCATAGCCGTCATCGCCATAGTCCTGAAACGGCCCCGCCGCGTCGATCACGACATCGGGGCCAATGGCGATGATCCGGGCGGCCAGATCGGGCGCGCTGCGATCCAGAACGACATCGCTCCCGGCGCTGCGCCCCGCGATCAGAACCTCGAACCCCGACCGCGCCCGCAGCATCGCCGCCAACCGCGATCCGAACACCCCGCGCCCCCCGATGACCAGAACGCGAAACGCCCCTGTCTTCTCTGCTTTCGAAATACTCCGGGGGGAGTCGCCATCGGCGACGGGGGGCTGGCCCCCCTCCCCCTCCGGGACAGGCGCATCGCCGGCCATGGCGGTCACAACATAGACGGCACGACCAGATCGGGCGGGCGGTGGCCGTCGGCAAAGGTCTGCATGTTGATCAGGACCTTTTCGCCCATCTCCCGCCGCGCCTCGTGGGTCGCGGACCCCATGTGGGGCAACAGGACGACATTGGGCAATTCGCGCAGGCGCGGGTTCACGCCGCGCCCGCGTTCGTAGACGTCGAGGCCTGCGCCCGCCAATTCGCCCGCGCGCAGCATCCGCGTCAGGGCATTCTCGTCGATCACCTCGCCGCGCGATGTGTTCACGATCACCGCCGTGGGCTTCATGAGCTTAAGCCGCCGCGCGTTGAGCAGGTGAAACGTCGACGGCGTATGCGGGCAGTTCACCGAAATCACGTCAGACTGGGTCACCAGCGCGTCGATCCGGTCGTGGTAGGTCGCGCCCAGAGGCTCCTCCAACCCGGCATGGAGGCGGCGACGGTTGTGATAGTGCACCTCCATCCCGAAGGCGCGGGCGCGGCGGGCAAGGGCCTGACCAATCCGACCCATTCCGAGGATGCCGAGCGATTTGCCGCTGATCCGCGTCCCCAGAAGGGCATCGGGGGCCCACCCCTCCCAGACGCCCTCCTGCATCTTGGCCATGCCTTCGGTCATGCGCCGCAGCACCGCCAGCATCAGGGCCATGGCCATGTCGGCGGTATCCTCGGTCAGCACGCCGGGGGTGTTGGACACAAGGATCCCCCGCTGCCGCGCGGTGGCCACATCCAGATGGTCCACACCCGCACCATAGTTGGCGATCAGGCGCAGACGGTCACCCGCGGCGGCCATCATCGCCGCATCGATCTGATCGGTGATCGTGGGGACCAGGATGTCGGCCGACTGCATCGCGGCAATCAGCTCCTCGCGCGACATCTGGGCGTCGGTCTCGGACAGGCGGACGTCGAACAACTCGGACATCCGCGCCTCGACAAGGGCGGGAAGGCGTCGCGTCACGACAACAGTCAGACGTTTTACTTGCACGGCGGCAGGTCCCCCCTTTGAGCGTGGCCCACAAGATGGCATCATCGGCGGCACAAGCAAGGGGCGTCAGACCCCGCAGAAACAAAGGCAGGATGAGCAGTCCATGCGATTTACGATGACACTGGCGGCCCTTGCCGCCTGTTTTACCATGTCGGCCCCCGCTCCGGGGCAGGCCCAGACCGCAACTCCGGCCGTCACCCCCGTCGCCAGCATCGACACCGGCGAGACGCTCAATGGCTCGGTCACCGGGCTGCCGTTGCCGCGGTTCGTCTCGATGAAGGCGGCAGAAGGATTCGCCCGGCGCGGGCCGTCGTCGACGCACCGCATCGACTGGGTGTTCAAGCGTCGCCACATGCCGCTGGTCGTGACCGACGAGTACGGCCATTGGCGCCGGGTGCAGGACCGAGACGGCGCGGGCGGCTGGATGCATTATTCGCTGCTGTCGGGCAACCGCACGGTGATCGTGGAGCAGGACGATCTGCATCTGCGGCGCAGCGCCAGCGCGGACGCGCGCGTCATCGCCAGATTGCAGGCCGGGGTCGTGGCCTGGCTGGGTGAATGTCATGACGGCTGGTGCGCGCTCGACGTGCGCGGCACGGAAGGCTGGGCCCCGATCAGCGCGCTCTGGGGTGTGGAGCCCGACGAGGCGCGGGACTGAAGCGTTTCGCGGTCAACCCGCGACTCGGCGCGCACCCGGACCTTCGACGGCGCGGGCGTCTTCGGGGTTGTAGAGGGCGCAGGCTTCCATCGACAGACAGCCGCAGCCGATGCAGCCATCGAGGTTGTCGCGCAGGCGGGTCAGCGCCTCGATCCGGTCGGTCAGCTCATCGCGGATATCGGCGGCGATCCGGGACCATTCGGCCGGTGTCGGCGGACGCGCCGTGGCGGGGCTAAGGGCCGCACGGATGCGCGCCAGCGGCAGGCCAAGGCGTTGCGCCACCCGGATGAAGGCCAGTCGGCGCAATTCGGCGCGCGGAAAGCGCCGCTGCCCGCCCCGGTTGCGTGGCGGCGCGATCAGGCCCTCGGCCTCGTAGAACCGGATCTGGCTGATGCTGAGGCCGGTGCGTTCGGCCACCTGCCCGATCGACAACTCCCTTGGAAGCATGGGTATTTCCCTCTTGACCTGAACCAAGGTCGAGGTCGCACACCCATGGCGGAAACGCAAACCAAGGGGAGGACGGCATGGCCCGGCTCGAACATCTCAACATCACGGTCCGCGATCCCGATGCGGTCGCGGAGGAACTTTGCACCCTGCTCGACTGGCGCATCCGGTGGGCCGGTCCGGCGCTCGGACAGGGGCGGTCGGTGCACGTGGGCACAGACGACGCCTATGTCGCGCTCTACCGACCGGAGGGCGGGGTGACGGACCCGACGGCGCCGCGCCATCAGACGCATTCGGGTGCCAACCACATCGGCGTCGTCGTCGATGACATCGTGGCGGCAGAGGCGCGGGTGACGGAGCACGGCTATGTCCCGCACAGCCACGCGGAATACGCGCCCGGCAAACGTTTCTACTTCGAGGGACCCGAGGGGGTCGAGATCGAGGTGGTCGCCTACCCCTAGGGCGCGATGGCACCGTTGAACGTCTCGGCCAGGGCCTCCCACAGGGGCTCCGACCGGGCGTTGAGCAGGTGACCCTGGGTCATCGTTGGCAGATAGGCGCGCCCGTCCAGAAGGCGCGACACGCCCCCCGCCTCGGCCAGGATCAGCACGCCGGCGGCGTGGTCCCAGACGTTGAGCATCCCGTTCAGGCAGAAGTCGGACCCGCCAAGCGCCAGCACCCGGTATTCGTGCAGGCTGGCCCCGAAGGAGGACGCGCGGCGAAACTGCACCTTGGTCGTGGCCAGGCCCCGGCGCGCGGGGTCGGGGAACATGTAGTCGGCCACGTTGCCGCGCAGGCGGTCGAAGGGCTCCTCGGTTTGCGACACGGTCAGGCGACGCGATTGCCCGCCCCGGTGAAACCACGCCCCCTGCCCCCGGTGGGCCACGATCCAGTCGTCGAACCCGGGATCATAAAGCATGCCCCAGACCGTCTCGCCGTCTTCCACGACCGCGACGATGACGCCGAAATTGGCGACGCCATGGGCGAAGTTCCAAGTCCCGTCGATGGGGTCGATGATGGTCACACGGCCCTGCCCCACGCGGTCCAGAAGGCTGCGGTCTTCGGACACGGCCTCCTCTCCGATGACGGTATCGCCGGGCAGGATCCGGTGGATGCGCGCCGTGAGGGCAACCTCGGCGGCGCGGTCGGCAACGGTGACCAGATCGTCGAAGGTCGATTTGGCGTCAATGGTCGTGCCCTGAAGGTTGCGGAAATGCGGCATGATTTCCGCCGCCGCCACCTCGCGGACGGCGGCGACGATGGCGTCCGATTGCGCAGGGGTCAGCGGCATCAGGCAGCCGTGTCCAGACCGCGCCCCTTGAGCAGCGCCTCGACCCCCGGCAGACGGCCCCGGAAGCGGGTATAGAGGTCGCCCGCGTCCACCGATCCGCCGACCGACAGGATGTTCGCCCGCAGGCTTTCGGCCAGTGCCGGGTCGAACGGATCGCCCGCTTCCTCGAAGGCGGCGAAGGCATCGGCGTCCATCACCTCGGACCACATGTAGCTGTAATAGCCCGAAGAATAGCCGTCGCCCGAGAAGACATGGGCGAACTGCGGCGTCGCATGGCGCATCCGGATCGCCCGGGGCATGCCGATGGTTTCCAGGATCTCCGCCTGTTTCTGCATCGGGTCCGCCGGGGCAGGACCGTCATGGAAGGCCAGATCGACCAAGGCCGAGGCCACATATTCGACCGTTGAAAACCCCATGTCATAGGTCGCCGCCGCCAGAAGCCGGTCGCGCAGGGCGTCCGGCATCGGCGCGCCGGTCTCGGCGTGGGTGGCGAATTCGGCCAGCACTTCGGGCACCTCCAGCCAGTGTTCATAAAGCTGGCTCGGCAATTCCACGAAGTCGCGCGCGACGGATGTGCCACTGATCGACTGATAGGTTACGTCGGACAGCATCTGGTGCAGGGCGTGGCCGAACTCGTGGAACAGCGTGCGCGCGTCGTCATAGGACAGAAGCGCCGGATCGCCCTTTGCGAAGTTGCAAACGTTGACGACGATGGGGCGAACGTCACCCGCCAGTTTCTGCTGGCTGCGCATCGCACTGCACCACGCGCCCGAGCGTTTGGAAGGCCGGGCAAAGTAGTCGCCGATGAAAACGGCCACATGTTCGCCATCGCGCGTCACCTCCCAGGCGCGGGCGTCCGGGTGATAAAGCGGCACATCCAGCGGCGCGAACTCCAGCCCGAACAGCCGGTTGGAACAGGCAAAGGCCGCGTCGATCATCCGGTCGAGCTGAAAATAGGGTTTCAGCTCCGCCTCGTTCAGATCCTGCAATTCGACCCGCCGCTTTTCGCTGTAGTAGCGCCAGTCCCACGGCTCCAGCGGGCCGGTGATGCCATCGGCGCGGGCCATGCGGGCCAGATGTTCGGCATCGGCCAGGGCAGCGGTGCGCGCCGGGTGCCAGACCTGCATCAACAGATCGCGGACGGCGTCGGGCGTCTTGGCCATCTCGGTTTCCAGCTTGAAATCGGCGAAGGTGGCGTATCCCAGAAGGTTCGCCCGCTCTTCCCGCAGTTTCAGCGTCTCGGTCGCGATGGCGCGATTGTCGGTCTCGCCCCCGTTGGCACCGCGCGCGGTCCATGCCTCATAAGCCTTTTCGCGCAAGGCCCGGTTCGGGGAGAATTGCAGGAAGGGCACGATCAACGAGCGGTTCAGTGTGACCACGGCACCGGGTCGGTCGCGTTCCTTCCCGGCGGCGCGGGCGGCGTTCTGCACGAAGGTCGGCAGGTCGGCCAGATCGGCGTCGGAGAGGTCCATGAACCAGTCCCGCTCGTCCGCCAGCAGGTTCTGGCTGAACGTCGTCCCCAGGGTGGCGAGCCGGGCCTTGACGTCCGTCAGCCGGGCCGCGGCATCGCCTTGCAGCCCCGCCCCCGACCGCACGAACCCCCGGTGCGTCAGCATCAGGACACGCGCCTGTTCGTCGGTCAGGTCGAGCGTATCGCGCCGCTGCCACAGGTCTTCGACGCGGGCGAAAAGCTTGGTGTTGTTGGTGATTTCCGAGCTGTAGGCCGAAAGTTTCGGCGCCATGTCCCGTTGCAGCGCCTCGCGGGCGGGGGTGCTGTCAGCACCGGCGAGGTTGTAGAAGACGCCGGCGACCCGGTCGAGGAGGGCATCGGCCTGCTCCAAAGCCTCGACGGTATTGGCGAAAGTGGGCGCGTCGGGGTTGTCGGCGATGGCCGCGATGGCGGCGCGGCCATCGCTCATGGCGGCGTCGAGGGCGGGGGCGAAATGCGCGTCGTCCAGATCGGCGAAGGGCGGCAGGGCGAAGGGACCGGACCAGTCGGTCAGCAGGGGGTTTGTCATCGAAATCTCCTTTGACGGACAAGCTAGGCCTGACGGGTGGGGGTTGCTAGTGTTGAGGAGAGGGAGGATTTCAAATGTCTTGGTCAATTCATCACGTGAACCTGCAGGCGAAGGACGTGCGCGCGACGGCAGCCTTTTATTCCAATGTGTTGGGGATGAAGGAGGCGCCCTGGGCCTTTCCGAAAACGCGCGGGTACCTGCCCGGCGATCCCGACAAGCTGGCGCTGATGGGGGACGGGCGGGACAGTCATTCGGGCCTGCACCTGATCGCGCCGGACCCGGAGTTCGCCAGCAAAAACAACCTGATACATAACCCTTCGGTGGGCGGACACGTGGCGTTTCAGGTGAATGATCTGGATGCGGTGATCGCGCGGCTGACGGCTGCGGGGGTGCCGTTTTCGGTGACCGGAGAATTCGCGATTCCGGGTCTGCGGCACGTCTATGTCAACGATCCCGAGGGCAATCTGATCGAGATCAACGGCCGCGTCTGAGGGCGAAAATCGACGTATGATCCACGGGTGACCAATGGGTGATCTGCGTCGGACGTGTTTCGGGGGGCAACGCATCGCCCCCCTTCACAGGATCGTATCAGTCGGTCAGGCTGACCGTTGCCGTCTTGTCCTCGAAGTCCTGCTTAGGGTCGGACCCCATCAACATTTTGATCCCGGCCACAAGGGAGGAGCCGTTTTCCCAGACCTGCGCCTCGCGCGCGTCCATGCGGACAAGGCAGAGGTTCGGGTCGGTCTTGCCGCCCTCGTACCAGGCGGCGACGAAGGGGTTCCAGAGGCGGTCGATCACCTCGCGGTCGTTGTCGACGACCAACTGGCCCGAGGCCGACCCCCAGACGTCATGCCCCTTGGACACCAGCGTCAGCTGACCGTTGCGCGGCCCGTTTTTCAGGACCTTGCCGAGGTCGGTGTCGAAGGCGGTGAAGAACCAGATGGGCGCGTGATCGTCCTCGGCCACGGCGGTCATCGGGCGGGGCAGCGCGCCGTCGCAGGACAGCATGACCGTCTTGTCGGACTTGAGCGCTTTCCAGAATTTCGATTCGAGCTTGTCGGGGGTGGTCATCGGGGACTCCTCTGCGTTGTCATTCCCCGATCAACGTGAAGCCCCCGGCCCGGGTTCCCCCTGCGCCCGCCGTCAGGTGGCGCAGTTGCGACACAGCGCGGCGGTCGGCACCGCCTCCAGCCGCTCGGTCGAGATGGGGTCGCCGCATTTCGCACAGGTGCCATAGGTGCCGTCCTCGATCCGGGCGAGGGCCGCGTCGATGGCGCGCAGTTCCGTCTGGTCGTGCATGCCCAGCGACTCCAGCACCTCGTCCCCCTGCCGCTCGGAGGCCGCATCCTCCCAATCCTTGGGGGCCGGGTCATCCAGCTGATCCTCGATATGGGCCAGGTCGTCCATGAGCTCCGCCTTGCGGGCGAGGAGAAGGGTCTTCGGGTCGGTCATGATGCGCTCCTTTCGGGGGGAGTATGGGCGGCGTCGGGGGGTGGGGGCCTTGATTTGGGTCAAGGGGGGAATAAGCCCGTCCAAAGGCATTAGAGAGCTTCACCGCCTCTGCTCGCTGCATGTCGACGCTCAAGCTGCACATCAAGCCAGATTTTCTGGGTTTCTTCGATCCTAGAAAGGACTTCTTCGTTCGTGAACACAGGCTGACCATCAAACTCAACAAGCTTGACGCGACGCTGCTTTTTACTGTCCGTGACCTTCATGATTGCAAGGTCGAGGTCAACATAGTCTGCGTTTCCAAACACCTTCCAGTACATCGCAGAAAAGGCGAAATCCCGACCGCCGTGATCTAAGCCGCTCGAAGACCGACGAGGATCTAGCAGTAATCCATATCCCTTGGCACCAACACAGATAATGCCAGATTCAAAAAAGCTGTTTGTAGACAACGGAAGGCGGTAAGGCTCGAATTGATGCGCGATACTGGTAGCCTTCTTTTCTTCTGCCCAGTCCCAAATTGCAGTCGCCACCGCAATATTTGCCGCAACATCACCCTCACCATATCGACAGGACCGCGAAATGTGGTTCAGCAAGCTATCCTTGCAATCACCGACGAGCGCCATGTTAAGTGACGGTTCCCTCGCTATCAACTTTGCCCAGTTCTGACGGATCGGTTGATACGACATCCAAACTCTCGGTTTTTCCCAAGCCCGAAGTGCCCGATAACGCTCTCCGATTGTCTTGGCACAAAGGTTAGCAAGGTCAATGGTCGTAAGGTGGTACGTCTTCGAAGGCGATTGAAGCATCAGTTTTCTCACTAGCTATGCGCGGCAAATGGTGGAATCGATAGTGTTCATCGATTGTTCTATCAGATATGATCGTCCCCCGCGAGTCCTTGTGACGCCAAACAACATCCCAAGGAGCGTTTTTGGCGTGACTCAGATCAACTAGCTGACCAGCAGTCATATCGAAGAGTGACGTTACGGTCTGAATTACATGCCTTTGAACTGGTTTATCTGGACGGGGGATCGGTCGCACTTCGCCTGTCACAGCATTTATCGATTTTGCACGGCTTATTATTGCTGATCTTCCAAAGCTTTTAAACGCCTTGTAGACTACAGGATGCACCGGGCCGAAATCCCATGCCTCGAAATTTCCTGAAACTAGCGGCGTACCATATCTCTTTAAGTACGATGCATGGCAGAAATATAATAGCTTTTGAAGTTCAAGTGACGTAGTTTCAGCGTTCAGGAAGCGCCTTACATCGATTATGAAGTTAGCAATTGATCTCGGATCATGCATCAATCAGCTATCCATCTTCAACGCATTGATAAACGCACTCTGCGGGATCTCCACTTTCCCGAACTGGCGCATCTTCTTCTTGCCCGCCTTCTGCTTCTCCAGCAGCTTCTTCTTCCGGGTCGCATCCCCCCCGTAACACTTGGCGGTCACGTCCTTGCGCATGGCGGACAGGGTTTCGCGGGCGACGACGCGGCCGCCGATGGCGGCCTGGATCGGGATCTTGAACATGTGGCGGGGGATCAGTTCCTTGAGCTTTTCCACCATGGCGCGGCCGCGGGTTTCGGCGCGGTCGCGGTGGACCATCATCGAGAGGGCGTCGACCGGCTCTTCGTTCACCAGCACCTGCATCTTGACCAGGTAATCCTCGCGGTAGCCGATCATCTGGTAGTCGAAGGAGGCATAGCCCTTGGTCACCGATTTCAGGCGGTCGTAGAAGTCGAAGACCACCTCGTTGAGCGGCAGGTCATAGACCACCATTGCGCGGGGGCCCGCATAGGTCAGGTCCATCTGGATGCCGCGCCGGTCCTGGCAGAGTTTGAGGACGTCGCCGAGGTAATCGTCGGGGACGAGGATGGTGGCCTTGATTCGCGGCTCCTCCACGTGGTCGACGTGGGTCAGGTCAGGCATGTCGGCGGGGTTGTGCAGCTCCTGCATCGTGCCGTCGCGCATGTGGATGTGATAGACGACCGAGGGGGCCGTGGTGATCAGGTCGATATCGTATTCGCGTTCGATCCGGTCGCGGATGACCTCGAGGTGGAGAAGACCGAGGAAGCCGCAGCGGAAGCCGAAGCCGAGGGCGGCGGAGGATTCGACCTCGAAGCTGAACGAGGCGTCGTTGAGGGCGAGCTTGTCGATGGCATCGCGCAGGTCTTCGAAAAGGGCGCTATCGACCGGGAACAGGCCGCAGAAGACCACGGGTTGGGACGGTTTGAAGCCCGGCAGGGCCTTGTCGGCGCTGCGCTTTTCATGGGTGATCGTGTCGCCCACGCGGGTGTCGCGCACCTGTTTGATGGAGGCGGTCAGGAAGCCGATCTCGCCCGGTCCCAGTTCGTCGATCTCGGTCATGGCGGGGCGGAAGACGCCGATGCGGTCGACGTGGTGAACCGTGTCGTTGGACATGAAGCGGACACGCTCGCCCTTTTTCAGGCGGCCGTCGATGATGCGGACAAGGACGATGACGCCCAGATAGCTGTCGTACCAGCTGTCGACCAGCATGGCCTTGAGGGGCGCGTCGATGTCGCCCTTGGGCGCGGGCAGGCGGTCGATGATGGCCTGGAGGGTCTCGCGGATCCCCTCGCCGGTCTTGGCCGAGACCAGCATCGCCTCGGAGGCGTCGATGCCGATGACATCCTCGATCTGTTCGCGCACCCGGTCGGGCTCGGACGCGGGCAGGTCGATCTTGTTGAGGACGGGGACGATCTCGTGATCCGCGTCGATGGCCTGATAGACGTTGGCCAGCGTCTGCGCCTCGACGCCCTGGGTGCTGTCGACGACCAGGAGAGAGCCCTCGACGGCGCGCATGGAGCGCGAGACTTCATAGGCGAAGTCGACGTGTCCCGGGGTGTCGATCAGGTTGAGCGTGTATTCCAGACCGTCGGCGGCGGTGAACTGGATACGGACGGTGTTCGCCTTGATGGTGATCCCGCGTTCCCGCTCGATATCCATGGAGTCGAGCATCTGCGCCTTCATGTCGCGCGCCGAGACGGTGTTCGTCTCCTGAATCAGGCGGTCGGCCAGGGTGGACTTGCCATGGTCGATGTGGGCGACGATGGAAAAGTTCCGGATACGGGCGAGGTCGGTCGTCATGGAGGGGCGGCCTTTGGGAAATGGGGTCTGATCGCAGATATACCGCCGGGGGCCGCGCGGAAAGGGGTGAGGCACCATCGAGTCGCCGGGGCGACACCGCGTCGCGCGCCGAAACGCTTCAGGCGGGGTTCCGGGCCGCATCCCTGCGTGATCTGGCCGATCTTCACCGAACGGGCGGGACTTTGCCGACTGCGGATCAATATACTGATCTAAATATATTTTCCAGCTTTGAAATCGTATGCGTTCGCTTACCCGATTGTTACAATCCCCAAAATAACACTGGAAATTTTCGTTCTGATCACCAATGTCAGGCTGGCTACATTATCTCTATCGCGACCGCTGCTCCTCTTGGCATCAGTGCTCCGATCTAGCACTGAAAAAGCCGATCTGTCGCATACCGCGGACAGAAGACCACTAGGAGAACGACAATGGCCACTGGTACCGTCAAATGGTTCAACACCACCAAAGGCTTCGGATTCATCGCCCCCGATGGCGGCAGCAAGGACGTGTTCGTGCACATCTCGGCTGTTGAGCGCGCGGGCCTGACCGGTCTGGCCGACAACCAGAAGGTGACCTTCGATATCGAGCCCGGTCGCGACGGCCGCGAAAGCGCCACCAACATCGCACTGGCCTGAGCGTCAGCTCCGGTTCATCCGGAGCCAGACCAAGGTTTCGAGGGGCGTGCCAGCGATGGCGCGCCCTTTTTCATGCCGGATCAACCCCGGGCCGACGGCGGACTGAATGCCGCGGCGCGGCACGCGGCGCTTGACAGACTTCGGCCCTTCGCCCACATGACATCCAACCCTGCCCTTCGGGCCGCGTGAGCCGGGTGTCCATACGGGACAGCCACCACGATCGGCAGGCCGCTTTCCCAAGGATCACGCCAGGGAGGCGCGGGCGACTGGCCCGTGACCCCGAATTCCGCGCGCCTGCGCGGCAGATGCGTCCGCGTGACGCAGAAAGATACACGATGGATTTCGACATGCTGGGGCTGAAGCCCCGCCTCATCGCCGCCCTGACCGAGATGGGCATCAAGGACCCGACCCCGATCCAGAAGCAGGGCATTCCCCCCGCTCTGGAAGGGCGCGACGTCATGGGCCTGGCCCAGACCGGCACCGGCAAGACCGCCGCCTTCGGCCTGCCGCTGGTTCAGCACTTGCTGGCCGACGATGCCCGCCCCGACAAGCGCTGCGCCCGTGCGCTGATCCTGGCGCCGACCCGCGAGTTGGTCAGCCAGATCGGCGAAAGCCTCGACGGGTTCATCAAGGGCAGCCACCTGAAGGTCGCCAAAGTCGTCGGCGGCGTCGGCATCACCCCGCAGATCAAGCGCATGGAGCGCGGTGTCGACCTTCTGGTGGCCACGCCCGGCCGCCTGATCGACCTGATGGACCGGGGCGCCGTCGACCTGTCGCAGACGCATTTCCTGGTCCTGGACGAGGCTGACCAGATGCTGGACATGGGCTTCATCCACGCCCTGCGGAAGATCGAGCCGAAACTGCCCAAGGATCGTCAGACACTGCTGTTCAGCGCGACGATGCCCAAGGACATGGAAAAGCTGGCCGCGACCTATCTGAGCCACCCGGTGCGGGTGCAGGTCGCAACCAGTGGCCAGACCGCCGACAAGATCGAGCAGTCGATCCACTTCATCGCCAAGGCGGAGAAGCCCGGCCTGTTGCTGGATCTGCTGCGCGCTCACGAGGGCGAGGCGGCGCTGGTCTTTGCGCGCACCAAGCACGGCTCCGACCGTCTGGCCAAGCAGCTGACCTCTGCCGGCGTCAACGCCGTCGCGATCCACGGCAACCGCAGCCAGGGGCAGCGGACCCGCGCTCTGGAGGCCTTCACCAAGGGCGAAGCACCAGTTCTCGTGGCGACGGATGTGGCGGCCCGGGGTCTGGATATCCCGGTGGTCAAGCACGTCTACAACTACGAACTGCCGAACGTGCCCGAGACTTACGTCCACCGGATCGGCCGGACCGCCCGCGCGGGCCGCGAAGGGGCCGCGATCACGCTGTGTGCCCCCGACGAGATGGGCGAACTGAAGGACATCGAGAAGGTCATCAAGGGCGAGATCCCCGTGGCGACCGGGCGCCGCTGGTCCCCGTCGCAGGAAGAGGCGAAGCCCAAGCAGCAGCGGGGCGGCGGCAATCGTCGGCGCAGCGGTGGTGGCGGTGGTGGTGGCCAGCGTCATGGCGCGCCGTCGGGCGGGGCCGCGGCCAAGCCGTCGGGCGGCAACCGTCGGCGCGGACCGCGCAAGTCCGCCTGATTTCACGACGAAAAGCCCGGGTCGGGGGATGAGGATTCTTGTCACATTCCCCCGCCTCTGTCATGTTGCCCAAAACACATGACCGGAGGCCTGAGCAGCATGAATCCGATCAAGACAATCGCACTCCTCGGACTTGTCGTGGGCCTGTCGGCCTGTGGCGGGGGTGGACGTCTCGATACACCGACGGCGGCGCGCAGTTTCGCGACCGGACCCATTTTCGACGCCTGCCTGCGGGCGGGCCGGACCGCCGCGTCGCGCAGTCTGTGCGGCTGCGTCCAGGCGTCGGCGGATCAATCGCTGACCCGGGGCGAGCAGAGCCGGGCCACCCGGTTCTTCCGCGACCCGCATCTTGCGCAGGAAACCCGCCAGTCGGACCGGCCCGGGGATGAGCGTTACTGGAAGCGCTACCGCGCGTTCGTCGAAACCGCCGAGCGCAGCTGTGCGTAGGGCGATTGCGGCGGCCTTGCTGGTGCTTGGCCCGAGTGTGGTCAGTGCGGAGGAGGTCTTGCGGTTCTTCCCGCCTGCCGGGGTCGAGGGCGTTCACGCCAGCGCGACGCCCGGCCTGCGTCTGGTGGAATATGTGACGGAGGGGCAGAACCTGGCCTTCTGGTCACAGGCCATCACCGTGGCCGAAATGCCGGGATCGAAGGTCAGTGCAATGGAATTCGTGGACATCCTGTCGGCGGATATGACGCTGGCCTGTCCGGCGGCGTTTCGCATGGACCCGGAAGTGACGATGATGGAGGACCGCTCGGTCACCATGTCGATCCACGCCTGTCAGAACCTGGAGCCGACGGGCCGGTCGGAAGTGGCCATCCTGCGGGTGCTGGAAGGGAAGGAAGGGCTCTATGCGGTGCAGATCGCCTGGAGCGAGAGCCCGCCGCGCGACGACCTGTTGAACTGGTCGGCCTGGTTGCGCGACGTGACGCTGTGTGACGAAACCGGCTGCGCCGAAATCACGGAAGTGACTGCCCCCGATATATCGCCAGATGGTGCTGCACCGACGGAATGAAGAACAGGATATAGCCCCAGGTGATGAAGACGTAGATCGCCGCCGGGATCCACAGGACCGAGGCGACGACGCCGAGGCCCCCGGCAATCCTGGATGCCGTTTCCAGCTTGGTCACGCGCCACAGCATGAAGAAGAACAGCCGCCCGCCATCCAGCGGATTGACCGGGATCATGTTGATCCCGAAGAGCACCAGGTTGATCCATGCAAAGAGATGCAGTTGCCACGCGATTTCCCAGCCGGTGTCGGACGAGAAGCCGTTGAACGCCCCCTGATCGAGTTGCCCGTAGAGCCAGGTCGAGGCGAGCGACGCGATGGCCCAGAGCGCAAGGTTCACCAGCGGCCCCATGATCGTGATGAACTCGCGCTTGCGCGGATCGGGGGTGCCGCCGTGATAGCAAAGCCCACCGCCGCCCCACATGACGACACGCTGGACCGACACGCCCTGTACCAGCGCACCCCAGGCATGGCCGAATTCGTGCAGGAAGATCGAGACGGCGATCATCGCGAAGAACCCCAGCGCCCGCACCGATGGATCGAACAGGACGAACACCCCGGCCAGCAGCAGGAAACTGGGCACAACATCGACGCGAACGCCCATGGGGCCACGGAAGCTGAAAAGGGGTTGGGCGGCGGTGTCGAGCATCTGGGCCTCGGGGTCTTTTTTGTCTTTTGTGAGCCGTATCGAACGGCCTTTGGTTCGGGATGGCACAGGCCGTCAGCTGACGCTAGCCTGCAAACCATGAAACGGATCGTCGTGTTGTCGGGCGCAGGGTTGAGCGCAGAGTCCGGGTTGGGCACCTTTCGCGATACCGATGGATTATGGACAAAATACGACCTGGAAGAGGTCGCGACGCCACAGGGGTTTTCGCGCAACCCCGCGTTGGTCCACGATTTCTACAACGCGCGGCGGGCCAACATGCGGGCGGCGGCCCCGAACGCCGCCCACGCGGCGCTGGCCCGTCTGTCCCAGAGTCCGGGTGTGACGCTGGTCACCCAGAACATCGACGACCTGCTGGAGCGGGCGGGCGCAAGCGGCGTCATCCACATGCATGGCGAATTGGACCGCGCGCTTTGTGCCGCTTGCGGTCACCGCTGGACGGCTCCGGACGTCATGACGCCGGACGCGCCCTGCCCCGCCTGCGCGGCGGGTCCGACGCGGCCCGACATCGTCTGGTTCGGAGAGCTGCCCTATCACATGGAGACGATCGAGGCGGCGGTGACCGAGGCGGACCTGTTCGTCAGCATCGGGACTTCGGGCACCGTCTATCCGGCAGCGGGCTTTGTCGAACTGGCCCGGGCGGTCGGCGCGGAAACGCTGGAACTGAACCTCGAAGGATCGGGCGGGCGTTTCGACACGGTCCGAGAGGGGTCTGCGACCGACGTGGTGCCCGGATGGGTGGCAGAGATCACGGGCGACGCCTGAACGCCGCCCGGACCTCTTCAGAATATGCGACGCTCATAGTTGCCGTGGCTGCGCGGCGCATCGTCGGCCTTTCGGCGCATATGGGCGAGATACATGTCATCCTCGGTGGGCAAACCCGGCAGCGGCCGCACCTTGGTTTCACGGAACGCACGGGCGAAGATTTTCTTTACGGAGAGTTTCATATCAACCTCTGACATTTGGTCTATGGGTCAATACTGCATGATGATAGCCCTGCAGGGAAATCAGTATGAAATCTCATATGTAAGCTCAGGTATCATGTCGTGAACTGGAAAGACGTCCCGCCCCTTGCCGCCCTTCGTGCCTTCGAGGCCGCCGCGCGCCATCGCAGCCTGTCGGAGGCGGCGAGCGAATTGAACGTGACCCATGCCGCCATCGGGCAGCATGTCCGCAAGCTGGAAGCGCTCCTGTCCCAGAGCCTCGTGGTGCGTCAGGGGCGCGGCATCGCGGTGACCCCCACCGGCCTGCAACTGGCCGACGCACTGACCGATGGCTTCGGCACCATCGCCGAGGCGGTTGCCGCACTTCGCAACGACGCCGAGACCCGGCCGCTCGTCCTGTCGGTGACGCCCGCCTTCGCGACCAACTGGCTGATGCCCCGGATCGGGGATTTCTGGACCCGCCATCCCGACATCCCGCTCAACATCAGCCCGAGCATCGACATCCTTGACCTGCGGCGCGACGGGATCGACATGGCGATCCGCCACGGTGCGGGGCAATGGCCCGGGCTGGACGTCGAATTGCTGACCGACGGGCAATACTGGGTGGTCGCGCACCCGAGGCTGATGGCGGGGCGCACGGCGAACTGCCTGCAGGACGTGGCAGACCTGCCCTGGCTTCTGGAGCACTACATGATGGAACGGCGCGCCATGATCGAGCAGGAGGGGATCGACCTGGAACAGGTGCGGATTCAGCTGATGGCGACGAACTGGATGGTGCTGAGCGCCGCGCAGGCGGGCCATGGCCTGACCGTTCAGCCCAAGTCTCTGGTCGACCGTCAGGTCGAGGCGGGGGACTTCGTGAAGATCTGCGAACTGAGCAGCGGGCCGCTGGCCTATTACATCGTGACCCAGCCGGATCAGGTTTCGCCCCGGTTGCGCAAGCTGCGCCGTTGGCTGCACGAGCAGGCCGCCGTCAGGTGACTGGAGACGTCGATTGCGCCGCCAAGGCCTAGACGTTCGTTTCCAGAAGGATTTCCGTCCTGATCCTTTCCTGCGATGCCAGAATTTCCGACCCGTCACAGCGCGCCTTGAGACGGCGCAGGGCGCTGCGTGCCAGATGACCGGGATCCTGGGTGATGATCGCATCGACGGACCCGTCGAGCAGGGCCGACACGGTGGAGGCCGTCCGCTCGTGCACGATCTGGACGACGTGGTCGGGCATGTTGAGTTGCTGCAGGATCCGCAGGGGCACGCGCGCTTCGGAGCTGAGGATGTAGACGCCCAGAATATCCGGGTGATGGGCGATCGTCGTGGTCAGCACCGCCTCGGCCCGGCTGTCCGCGCCATAGGTTTCAAGCGACGGCAGCACCCGCAGGTTCGGGAACTTCCGGTGCAGGGTCATGTCGAAACCGTGCCGCCGCTCCAGACTGTCCTGGGCGTTCATCGTCTCGGCCACCACCAGGATCTTGCCCTGCGATCGGCCCACGAAGCGCCCCATCAGAAGCCCTGCGGTGGCCCCGGCGGTCTTGTTGTCGATGCCGACGAAATCGTCCGAAATCGTGCCCTCCTGATTGGCGACGAAGGGCAGCACCTGAATCCCCCGCTCCAGAAGGCGCGTGACGGCGTCGCGCAATTGCGGGGACTGGGGCGCCATGATCGCAACGCCGTCCCAGCGGTCGGCGGACAGATCGGTCAGGTATTGCGACAGGATGTGCGGATCGTTGGTATCGACACGCTGCAACTCGGCCGACACGGCATCGTTGGCGAAGGCGGCGGCCCCCTCCTCGATCCGATCCGACAGCTCTTGCAGGAACAGATCGCCCGTGCGCGGCAGAATGAACAGAAAACGGTAGCGACGGCTCTTGGCGAGGTTCGCGGCGGCGATATTGCGCACGAAACCCAGGTCCCGGATCGCGGCATTCACCCTGTCCACGGTCTTCTGGCGGACCCCCTCGCGGTTGTTGAGAACCCGGTCGACGGTCGCGCGACTCACCCCGGCAACACGGGCCAGATCCTTGGTGGTCGGGCGGAGGAGGTCGTCGGAACTGTCGTCCATGCGGGTGCTGTCCTGTCTCGATCTTCGGGGGGAATAGCCCGGTTTTTATGGTGAATCCACTCTTTTGATACACGTGCCTCAGAATTCACTTGATTTGAGGCACGTGCCTCAAATATGCCTGTTCCAGCCAGAAGGTGCCGACAGGGAGGTCGCATCGTTGGCATCAGGGAGATCTGACACCATGAATAGAATTCTGCTTGCGGGCGTAGCCGGCGGTGCGCTGATGGCTGCCGCGACGATGCCTGCCGCCGCCGATGGCCATGCCACCGACCTGACGCTCTGCTGGGCCGCCTGGGACCCCGCCAATGCCCTGATCGAGCTGTCCAAGGATTTCGAGGCAGCGTCGGGGCACACGATGAATTTCGAATTCGTCCCCTGGCCCAACTTCGCGGACCGGATGCTGAACGAATTGAATTCCGGCGGGCAACTTTGTGACCTGATGATCGGTGACAGCCAGTGGATCGGCGGCGGCGCCGAGAACGGGCACTATGTGAAGTTGAACGATTTCTTCGACGCCAATGGCATCACAATGGATGATTTCATCCCGGCGACCGTCACCGGCTATGCCGAATGGCCCAAGGGCACGCCGAACTACTATGCCCTGCCCGCCTTCGGCGACGTCGTGGGCTGGACCTACCGCAAGGACTGGTTCGAGCGGCCCGAGCTTCAGGCCGAATTCCAGTCCACCTATGGCCGCCCGCTCGATGTGCCAGCCACGCTCGAGGAGCTGCGCGATATCGCGACATTCTTCCAGGGCCGCGACATCGACGGAACAACGGTCTACGGCGCCGCAATCTATACCGAGCGCGGTTCCGAAGGGATCACGATGGGCGTGACCAACGCGCTCTACAACTATGGCTTCCTCTATGAGGACCCCGACCAGCCCTATGTCCTCGACGGTTTCGTCAATTCCGCCGGGGCCGTGGCGGGGCTGGAGTTCTACAAGTCGCTCTATGACGCGGGCACGCCGCCGGGGTCGTCCAACTGGTACATGGGCGAAAATATCGACGCCTACAAATCGGGACAGGTCGCGTTGCAGATGAACTTTGCCTTCATCTGGCCGGGGGTCGAGGCCGACCCGAACGTGGGCGGCGGCAAGTCGGGCTATTTCCCGAACCCCGCAGGCCCCGCCGGACAATTCGCCCAACTGGGTGGCCAGGGCATTTCGGTCGTGTCCTATTCGGACAAGCAGGACGCTGCGCTGGAATACATCCAGTGGTTCGCACAGCCGGAAATCCAGGCAAAATGGTGGGAGTTGGGCGGCTATTCCGCGCTGAAAGCCGTCGTCGAAGACCCGGGTTTCGCCACCAGCCAGCCCTATGCCCAGACCTTCCTCGACAGCATGGCCATCGTGAAGGACTTCTGGGCCGAGCCCGCCTATGCCGACCTGCTGATCGCGATGCAGGACCGGATGCACGCCTATGTCATCGCGGGCGAAGGCACCGCGCAGGAAGCACTGGACAAGCTGGTCGAGGATTGGACCGAGGTCTTCGAGGACGAAGGCAAGCTCTGATCCCGCATCGGGGCGCGGTGACCTCTTCCCCGCCGCGTCCCGATCTGTCGTCGCCCGCAAGCCGGGCGACGGCTCCCTCTCCGGCCCTTCCGAAGGACAGCCCATGACGACGTCCCCCATCGACCGCGTGGCCCGGGCGACACCCGCCGCCGCCGCCCGCCGCATCCGTGGCCTGTCCGACAGGACCATCGCCTGGATCTTCGTGGCGCCGTCGATCTTCCTGCTTCTGGCCGTGAACATCTTTCCGCTGATCTGGACGATCCGGCTCAGCTTCACCGACTTCCGCGTGAACCGTCCGAACAACGACATGGAATGGGTCGGCCTGCGGAACTACCAGCGCATCCTGACCGATGACGACGTCTGGCAGACGATGCAGGCGACGGCGCATTTCCTGATCTGGACGATCCTGTTGCAGGTCCTGATCGGGTTCTTTCTTGCCTTTCTCATCAACAAGAAATTCCGCGGCAACGATCTGTGGACCACGATCATCGTCTTTCCGATGATGCTGTCGCCCGCGGTGGTCGGCAATTTCTGGACGTTCCTCTATCAACCCCAGATCGGCCTGTTCAACTACGTGGTGGCCTTCTTCACCGGGGCGGACCCGGCGGGCTTCTCGATGATCGGGGACGTGCATCTGGCCCCTTGGGCCATCGTGATCGCGGACACTTGGATGTGGACGCCCTTCGTGATGCTGATCTGCCTCGCGGGCCTGCGCTCCATTCCCGACAGCATCTATGAGGCGGCGGAATGCGACCGGGCCAGCAAGCTGCGGCAGTTCTTCACCATCACCATGCCCATGGTCCTGCCCTTCCTGATGCTGGCCGTGCTGTTCCGGGGCATCGAGAACTTCAAGATGTTCGACCTTGTGGTGCAGCTGACCGGAGGGGGGCCGGGCAACACCACGACCCTGACCTCCATCGACCTCAAGCGGGAAGCCTTCGAGAAATGGCGTACCGGATACTCCTCGGCCTATGCCGTGATCCTCTTCGTCACCGTCTTCGGCCTGGCCTCGATCTATGTGAAGGCCCTCAACAAGGTGAAAGACAGATGAGCTTTTCCGTGACCGAACCCAGCCCGAAAACCAAGTGGTTCGCCGGTGTGATGGTCGTCGGCTATGCGATCGTCACCCTGCTGCCGCTGATCTGGATCATCGCGACCGGGTTCAAGTCGCCCGCCGATGCGATCTCCTATCCGCCCAAGGTCATCTTCGAGCCGACGCTGGAGGGCTATGTGAACCTCTTCACCGAACGCACCCGCGCCACCCCCGAGATGCTGGAGGCCGCCGGGCCGCCCGAAACCTGGTATCAGGAGATCGTGCGCGGACAGGACATGGTGATCTCGGGCCCCAGCCGCTACGGCGCGCGGTTCCTCAACTCGGTGATCATTGGCTTCGGCTCCACCGCGCTCTGCATGATCCTGGGCACCGCCGCCGCCTATGCCTTCAGCCGCTTCCGGGTGCCGCTCAAGGATGATCTGCTGTTCTTCATCCTGTCGACGCGGATGATGCCGCCGATTGCCGTGGCCATCCCCATCTTCCTGATGTTCCGGCAGATCGGGCTGAACGACACGCATCTGGGAATGATCCTACTCTATACGGCGGTCAACCTGTCGCTGTCGGTCTGGTTGCTGAAGGGGTTCATCGACGAGATCCCCATCGAATACGAAGAGGCGGCGCTTATCGACGGCTACACGCGGTTTCAGGCCTTCTACAAGGTCGTGCTGCCACAGGCCGCGACGGGCATCGCGTCGACCGCCATCTTCTGCCTGATCTTCGCCTGGAACGAATACGCCTTCGCCGTTCTGCTGACGTCGGGCACGGCGCAGACCGCGCCGCCTTTCATTCCGACCATCATCGGGGTCGGCGGCAAGGATTGGCCCGCCGTGGCCGCCGGGGCGACGATCTTCCTCGTCCCGGTCATGATCTTCACCATTCTGCTGCGCAAACACCTGTTGCGGGGCATCACGTTCGGGGCGGTGCGCAAATGATCGAGTTCATCAAGGGGATCGTCGGCTTTCGGCGCGGGGCCTGGGAATTGCTGGCCTCCGTCCTGATCGCCACGGGCGTGGTCATGCTGATGCAGCCCTTCGCGCTCTGGCTCTACACCTGGTCCTTCGTCGTCACATTGGTCGGCACGGTGATGTTCATCATCGTCAGCCACTTCCGGGAGTAGGACCATGGCACAGATCCGCATCGAGAACGTGCGCAAGGATTTCGGCGCCTTCAATGCCGTCAGATCCTCGACCTTCACCATCGAGGACGGTGAGTTCTTCATGCTGCTCGGTCCCTCGGGCTGCGGCAAGACGACGACGCTCCGGATGATGGCAGGGCTGGAACTGCCCACGTCAGGCGAGATCTTTATCGACGGCGAGGAAGTGGGCCAGAAACCCGCCAGCCAGCGCGACATCGCCTTCGTGTTCCAGATGTTTGCGCTCTATCCGCACATGAACGTGCGCGGGAACATCTCCTATCCCCTCAAGTCGCAGGGCATGGCCAAGGCCCGGATCCGGCAGAAGGTTGGCGAGGTGGCCGAAATCCTGGGCATCACCGACATCCTCGACCGACCCGTCGGCGGCCTGTCGGGGGGTGACCGGCAGCGCGTGGCCCTGGGCCGTGCAATCGTGCGCGACCCCAAGGCCTTCTTCATGGACGAGCCGCTTGGCGCGCTCGACGCCGAATTCCGCGAACACATGTCCGAAGAGCTGCGCGCCCTGCACGACCGGATGGGGGCGACCACGGTTTATGTGACCCACGATCAGCTGGAGGCGATGCAGATGGGCGACAAGATCGTCGTGATGAACCACGGCGTGGTCGAGCAATTCGGCGTGCCGCAGGACATCTACGACTGGCCGGCCACCAAATTCGTGGCCCGCTTCATCGGGGATCCGCCGATGAACTTCCTCGATTTCGACGGGGCCGTCTCGCCCGGGGATGGCGCCGTGATGCTGGCCGAAACTCCCGTCCGGATGCCCGACCTTGTCCAGGGCGCGCGCGGGTCGCTGGCCCTGGGCGTGCGCCCCGAATTCGTGACACTGGACGACGCCGCCCCCCTGCGGGGTCGGATCGTGGCCACGGAATACCTGGGCACAACCCAGATCGTTACCGTCGAGACGGCCCATGGCCGCATCAAGGCGCGCCTGCCCTCGGCCACGGCGGTCCGCACCGGCGAGACGACGGGCCTGCGCCTCGATCCGCGCACGATCACCCTGTTCGACAACGCCACCGGCCTCGCCCTGCACAGCCGTGCCAACGAGGGAGTGTTGTCCCATGGCTGAGGTTCGATTGACCGGGGTGACCCGCAAATTCGGCGATGACTACGGCCTGAATGATGTCACGATGACGGTTCCCGACGGGTCCTTCGTCGTCCTGCTCGGGCCGACGGGGGCGGGCAAGACCACGACCCTGCGCATGGTGTCGGGGCTGGATCTGCCCGATACCGGGTCGGTTTTCATCGGGGGCCGCGACATGGCGGGCCTGACCCCGGCGCAGCGCGATGTGGCGATGGTTTTTCAGCAATACTCGCTCTATCCGCATCTCACGGTGCGCGAGAACCTGGCGTTTCCGCTCCGCTCTCCGATCCTGAGGACACCGGCGGCCGAAATCGCGCGCAAGGTGGCCGAAGTGGCCGAAACCCTACAGATTTCCCACAAGCTCGACAACAAGGCGACGGCCCTGTCGGGCGGCGAGATGCAGCGCGTGTCCATCGGCCGCGCCCTCGTGCGCAGGCCTGCCGTCTACCTGATGGACGAACCCCTCAGCTCTCTGGATGCCAAGTTGCGCTCGGACCTGCGGGTAGAGCTGAAGGGCATCCAGGCCAATTCGGGCGCGACGTTGCTCTATGTCACCCACGACCAGATCGAGGCGATGACCATGGCGACCCATGTCGGCGTTCTGGACAAGGGTCGGCTCGTGCAATTCGGCACGCCGCGCGACCTTTATGAAAACCCGGTCAGCGTCTATGCCGCCAGCCGTCTGGGCCAGCCTCGCATCAATGTCCTGCCTGCCGATGTCTTCGCCGGTGCGCCGCAGGGGGCCAGCACCATCGGTCTGCGCCCCGAACAGATCCATCAGGGCGAGGGCGAGGATGCGACCGTCCGCCGGGTCGAACGCCTGGGCGACCAGACCCGCCTGCACCTCGCGTTCCGAAACCACGAGATCATCACTGTCACTGACGCACACACCGCGCTCAGGGATGGTGACACCGTCAAGATCAGACCGACCGCCGCGTTCTATTTCGACGCCGCCGGTCAGCGCATCGCCTGAGGGAGGACAGATGGCACATTTCATTAACGACAAGGCCGACCTGGTCACCGACGCCATCGAAGGCACGATCGCCGCTTCGGGCGGGACGCTCACCCGGCTGGACGGCTTCCCGCACATCAAGGTCGTGCTGCGCGCCGATTGGGACAAGTCGCGCGTCGCCATCGTCACCGGCGGCGGGTCGGGGCATGAACCGGCGCATGCGGGGTTTGTCGGCGCGGGGATGGTTACCGCCGCCGTCTGCGGCGAGGTCTTTGCCTCGCCCTCGGTGGATGCGGTCCTGGCGGGCATCCTGGCCGTGACCGGACCGGGCGGCTGCCTGCTGGTGGTCAAGAACTACACCGGCGACCGGCTGAACTTCGGTCTTGCGGCGGAACGGGCCCGCGCCTTCGGCCTCAATGTGTCGATGGTCATCGTCGACGATGACGTCGCCCTGCCCGACCTGGCACAGGCGCGGGGTCTGGCCAGCACGCTTCTGGTCCACAAGATCGCAGGCGCGCTGGCCGAAGATGGCGCCGATCTGGAGACGGTGACACGCGCCGCAACCCGCGTCGTCGACAGCAGCCGGACCATCGGCATGGCCCTCGACGTCTGCACCATCCCCGGCTCGCCCAAGGAAGACCGCATCCCCGAGGGTCAGGCCGAACTGGGTCTCGGCATCCACAACGAGCCGGGGGTCGAGCAGATCGCCTTTGCCAGTGCCCGGCAGGCGATGACCGCCGTGGTCGCGAAGCTGTCCCCGGGCCTGCGTGCCGGGCCGCATGTGGCGCTTCTGAACAATCTGGGCGGGCTCTCGGGCCTCGAGATGTCGATTCTGGCGCACGAACTGATGCGGTCGGACATTGCGGGACAGATCGAATTGCTGGTCGGTCCGGCCAGCATGATGACCTCGCTCGACATGCGCGGTTTCTCCGTCTCGCTCCATGCGCTGGTCGAGGATGACCGAACCCTGCTGACCGCGCCGGTGACGGTCATGGCCTGGCCCGGATGCCGCGACATGGTTCCCGCCCGTAGCGTGCCCCTACCCGACGGATTGACCCCGATCCGGGCGATGCCCTCGACCCACGAGGAGACGCGGACGTTCCTGGTGCGCTGCTGCGAGACGTTGATCGCCGCCGAAGACGACCTCAATGCGCTCGACGCCAAATCGGGGGACGGCGACACCGGGTCGACGCTGGCCAATGCGTCCCGCGCGCTCATCTCGGCGGTCGACACCCTGCCGCTGGCGGACCACACGCAGCTCTTCCGCGCCGTCGGTCAGGAGTTGACCCAGACGATGGGCGGCTCCTCGGGCGTGCTGCTGGCGATCTTCTTTGCCGCCGCCGGTGACGCGGCCTCTTCGGGCCTGCCCATGCGCAACGCGCTTCAGGCCGGCCTGCGCCGGATGCAGGAGATCGGCGGCGCGCAACTGGGCGACCGGACGATGGTCGATGCGCTTGCCCCGGCCCTCGACGCCCTGGCGAACGGACCGGAGGCTGCATCGAAGGCGGCCCGTGAAGGTGCCGATGCCACCGCCGACATGACCCGCGCCAACGCGGGCCGCGCGTCTTACGTGAACGAAGCGCAATTGCAGGGCCACAAGGACCCCGGGGCCGAGGCCGTCGCGCGGCTCTTCGCGCATATCGCGGCCTGACCCCCGACCATCACCGCAAACGAAAACGGGGGCCGAAAGGCCCCCGTCTCAATTCATCTGGTCGCGCTCAGGCTTCCAGAGCGGCCGCCGTCGTGGACGACTTGGAGATGTCCTTCTTGATCTTCAGCGCCCGGTCGGACAGGTTCACGTCCTTTTCCTTGGCGAGGAAGGCATCGAGGCCGCCACGGTGATCGACCGTCCGCAGGGCCGCGGCCGAGATGCGCAGCTTGAAGCTGCGGCCCAGGGTCTCCGACTGGAGGGTCACATCATTGAGGTTGGGCAGGAACCGGCGACGCGTCTTGTTGTTCGCGTGGCTGACGTTGTTGCCCGTCATCGGGCCTTTTCCGGTGAGTTCGCAGACGCGCGACATGGCGGGACCTCGGTTTGAAGGGTTTCTAAAGGAATGCAGGGCCGAAAACGGCCCCGCGGTCGCGGCGGAATAGCCCTCCCTGCACCTGCCGTCAAGCACTCCCGAGCGATTCGAGCATCTCGCGCGCCGCCGCCAGGGCCGCCCGCTCTCCCGACGCGACGTCAGCGGCCAAGCGGGCCATGCGCGCACGCGCCTCGGGCGTGTCCAGACGGGCCAGAAGGCCGGATCGGACCTCCTCCTCGAACCAATGGGCGGCCTGCTCGGCGCGGGTGGCGTCCCAGTGGCCGTTGTCGCGGCGCCAGTTCACCAGATCCGACATCTCCGACCAGGCGCGATCCAGCCCCGCCGATTCGAGGGCCGACACCGGCAGCGCCTTGGGAAACCCCTCGGGGTCGCGGGGTCGTTTGCGCAGCAGGCGCAGCGCACCGGCATAATCGGCCACAGTCCGGGTCGCCGTCGCGCGCAATTCGCCATCCGCCTTGTTCACCAGGATCAGGTCCGCGATTTCCATGATGCCGCGCTTGACACCCTGCAACTCGTCCCCGCCTGCGGGCGCGAGCAACAGGACGAACAGGTCTGCGATGCGCGCAACCATCGTCTCGGACTGGCCGACGCCGACCGTCTCGATCAGGACGATGTCGAAGCCCGCCGCCTCGCAGAGCGCCACCGCCTCGCGGGACCGACGGGCGACGCCGCCCAACTGGTTCGCGGCGGGCGAGGGGCGGATGAAGGCGGCGGGTTCACGGCTGAGCAGGTCCATCCGCGTCTTGTCGCCCAAGATCGATCCGCCGGTACGCGCGCTGCTCGGATCGACGGCCAGAACGGCGACGCGCTTGCCTGCGCCGATCAGCATCATCCCGAAGGCCTCGATGAAGGTGGACTTGCCCACGCCCGGCGTGCCGGACAGCCCGATGCGAAGCGCCTGCCGACCGTGGCCGCGCAAGGCCTCCAGCAGGGCCGTCGCACGGGACCGGTGATCGGCGCGGGTGCTCTCGACCAGCGTGATGGCGCGGGCCAGGGCCCGGCGGTCGCCCTCCAGCAGGGGGTGGAACAGGGGATCGTCACTCATGCCAAGGGGATGCCCGCGGTGGCTCGCCATTGCAAGGCAGCGCGCACGAACGGGGGTGTGCCCGCACCCCGGTTGCCCTATCTACAGTTACACCTGCACCCCCCGGAGCCCGACACGATGTCCCTGCGCCCTTTCCTCGCCCTGCTGCTCCTGTCCTGCCCGGCCCACGCCCAGACGTTCGAGGCTCGCTATGACATGTCCCTGCGCGGCATCACGGCGGGTCAGATCGCCCTGCGCGCGCGCGAGGGCGGCGGGCGCTATTCGGTCGTCGCGGCGGCCAAGGCGACGGGCGCGGCGGGTGCGCTTGTAAAATACGGCTATGACGGGCGCGCCGAGGGTCGCGTGACCCGGCGCGGCCTCGAAAGCTCGGTCTATGGCGAAACCGAGGATGACAACGGCGAGACCACGGTGACCGAGATCCGGTTCCAGGATGGCCGCCCGCAATCGGTGACGGTGACCCCGGCCCGCGATCCCGAACCCCATGACATCGATCCGACCGCACAGCGGGGCGTGATGGACCCGCTCTCCTCGCTCTACGAGATGATGCGTCCGGTGCCCCGGGCTGCGGCCTGTGACCTGGACCAGAACCTGTTCGACGGCCGCCACGTCTCCCGCCTGACGCTCGGCCCGGCACAGCCTCAGGCGGATGGGACGATCGTCTGCATCGGCGCCTATCGCCGGATCGCGGGCTACTCCGCGGAAGAACTGGCCAGGCGTCCGTCGGTCGATATGACCTTCGTCTACGGCACCCTCGACGGCGACCGGGTGCAAGTGACAGAGATCCGCGCGCCCACCCCGCTCGGGGACGCGGTCCTGCGCCGCCGCTGAGCGGGAGTCGCGATCGCAACCGACAGCGCGGACGGTCTCGCCCCGTGACCGGCGAACCGACATGGACGCGCGCCCCATCCTTCGGGATAAGGGGCGCGTGACCCAGACGCCGCTTCCCATCGACGATGTCCTACCGCAGGTCCGGGATGCCCTGACCAGCGGTGGCGTCGCCGTGCTGCAGGCCCCGCCCGGTGCGGGCAAGACGACCCGCGTGCCGCTGGCCCTGCTGGACCGGATGAACGGACGCATCCTGATGCTGGAGCCGCGCCGCCTTGCCACCCGCGCCGCCGCCGTTCGGATGGCGCAGACACTGGGCGAACCCGTTGGCCAGACCGTCGGCTTCCGGATGCGCGGGGCGAGCGAGGTCTCGGGCGCGACCCGGATCGAAGTGGTTACCGAAGGCATCCTGACCCGCATGTTGCAGACCGACCCGGATCTGCCGGGGGTCGGCGCCGTCATCTTCGACGAATTCCACGAACGCTCGCTCAACGCCGACCTGGGCCTGGCCCTGACCTGGGAGGTGCGGCAGGCGTTGCGCCCCGACCTTGCCGTGCTGGTCATGTCGGCCACGCTGGACGCCGGGCCGGTGGCGCAGATGCTCGGCGCGCCCGTCATCACCTCCGAAGGCCGAAGCTTTGCGGTCGAGCGGCGCTGGCGCGACCGCCCGCCCCCCGCCGGACAGAGGTTCGAGGCACAGGTGGCGGCCCTCATCGTCGAGGCCCTGGGTACCGTCGACGGCGATGTGCTGGCCTTTCTGCCGGGCGAGGGCGAGATCCGCCGCTGTGCCGCCCTTCTGGACGGGATCAAGGCGCAGGTTCACCCGCTTTACGGCGCCCTGCCCTTCGCGGCGCAACAGGCCGCGATCCGGCCCGGCCCCGGGCGCAAGGTTGTGCTGGCCACCGCCATCGCCGAAACCTCGCTGACGATCGAGGGGGTGCGCGCCGTGGTCGACGGCGGCCTGTCCCGGCGCGCACGCTTCGATCCCGGCAGCGGCATGACCCGGCTGGTCACCGAGCGGGTCACCCGGGCCGAGGCGACGCAGCGGGCGGGCCGCGCGGGCCGTGTCGCCGAGGGCATCGCCTTCGCCAACTGGACGCGGGGCGAAGACGGCGGGATGCGGGCCTTCCCGGACCCCGAAATCGCCAACGCGGATCTGACGGGGCTGGCGCTTGAACTGGCCGTCTGGGGCGGCGGATCGGACGGGGTCGAGGAGGCCCTGGCCTTCCTGACCCCGCCCCCGCCGGGCGCCCTGATCGAGGCCCGCGCCCTGCTGGACGATTTGGGCGCTTTGCAGGGGGGGCGGATCACCGACCACGGTCGTGCCCTCGCCCGGCTGCCCCTGCATCCCCGGCTTGGCCACATGCTCCTGCGCGGGGGCAAGGGGTCTGCGGTCCTGGCGGGCGCGCTCGGGACGCGATTGCCGCCCGGGTCGGTGGATCTGACCGAGGCCCTGCGCCAACCGACGGTCGAAGCGCGGGCCGAGGCAAAACGTCTGCGCCGTCACGAGGCCGGACCCGACCTGTCGCAGGCCCAGCAACTCGCCCTCGCCTATCCCGACCGGATTGGCCTGCGCCGGCCCGGCGACGCGCCACGCTGGCTTCTGTCGGGCGGCAAGGGCGCGCGGATGGACAAGGGCGATGCGCTGGCCACATCCCGCCTGATCGTGGCCTGCGACCTTGACGGTGACCTCACCGAAGCCCGTGTGCGCCGCGCCCTGTCCCTGAGCGAGGCGGAGCTGCGCGAGGTTCTGGGCGACCGCATCGCATGGGTCGAGCACTGCCACTGGTCCGACCGCTACCGCCGGGTCGAAGCGCGTCGACAGGAAAAGCTGGGGGCCATCGCGCTGGACGACCGCCCCTGGGTCGACGCGCCGCCCGAGGCGATGGCTGCCGCCGTCCTTGCGGGGGTGCGGTCGCTCGGGCTTGGTTGTCTGGCCTGGACGCGGCGGGCAAGGTTCCTGCGGGCGCGGATCGCGGCGGCGGGCCTGCGGGACGTGTCGGACGCGGCACTGCTGGCATCCGTTGAGGCCTGGTTGCTGCCCTTCGTGGACGGTGTGCGTGACGCGGACGGTTTGGGCCGCCTCGACCCCTTCGACGCCTTGCAGGCCTGGCTCGGGTGGGACGACGCCCAGAGGTTGGACCGGATCGCACCGGCGCATTATCGCACGCCGCTCGGGCGGAGTGTGCCCATCGACTATGCGCCCGAAATCCCGACCATTTCCCTTCGCCTGCAGGAGGTACTGGGCGAAACGCGCCATCCGATGGTGGGCGAGGTGCCGCTGCGGATGGAGCTTCTGTCCCCGGCGCAGCGCCCGATTGCCATCACCCAGGACCTGCCCGGATTCTGGGCCGGAACTTATGCGGACGTGCGCAAGGACATGCGCGGCCAATATCCGCGCCACCCCTGGCCCGAAGACCCGACCGAGGCCGCCCCCACGACCCGTGCCAAGCCGCGCGGGACCTGAGCCGCGCTCTCAGGCGCAGATATCGGCCACCAGCGCTGACTCGGGGTCGAGCATCGCATCGATCACGTCGAAATGGTGCTTGCCCTCGGCCACATGAACCGGCGCCCCCCAAGCCCTGCCCAAGGCCTCGGCCTGCCACAGGAAGCTGGGGCGTTCCTCTGCGCCGACGTGAACGACGATGCGCGGTCCGGACATCGGGTGACCCAGGACGGGGCTTTCGGCGGCGGCCTCTGCCGGGTCGAGGCGCAGATCGGCGTTCATGCTCTGCGGCACAAGGGGCCGGAGATCGGCGACCGGGCTGATCGGCACGCAGGTCGCGATGCGCGCGGCGCAGGCCGGGGGCGCGTCCCCCATGATCATGCGGGCGACCAGCTGGCCCCCGGCACTGTGCCCCGTCAGCCGGATCGGCCCCGGCACGCGGGCGGCGGCGGCATCGACCGCACGGGTGACGTGGCGCGTGATGTCGGAAATGCGCACCGTCGGGGCGAGCGGATAGCCGACCATGGCGACGGCATACCCCCGGGCCAAGGCGCCCCCTGCGAAATGCGACCAGTCCGATTTGCCGAAGCGCCGCCAGTATCCGCCATGGACGAACACCACGAGGCCCTGCGGTGATCCTTCGGGATGAAACAGGTCGAAAGTCGCTCGCGGACCCGCGTCATAGGCGAGGTCCAATTCGGCGCGGGCGGTCGCCCGGAATGCAGCGGCCTGGGCCTGCCAGCGGGGCGGATAGTCCGCCGCCCCGGCGATGTAATCCGCATTGGCATAGGCGTCGTCCAGTGCCGCGCGATCCATGTTCTCCCAACCGTCCATGGGGCCTCCTCCGGAATGAGAAAAGGGGACGCCCGCTGCCGGACGTCCCCTAGGTGATGTCATGTCATCGCCGCTCAGTGAAGCTTGGCGGACACCGTTTCGATGGACTCGTCGATCAGGCTGTTGGCCTCGGTCGCCGACAGCTGACCGGCAACGACCTGGCCCGCGGCGGCGATGGCCACGGAAACGGCACTGTCGCGCACTTCGCGAACGGCGGCAGCCTGGGCGCTTTCGATCTGGTCTTCGGCGGCGCGCAGGCGACGCTCCACCGATACGGCGAGGTCGGCCTTGGCCTGCTCGGCGGCGGCCTGGGCGTCGGTCTTGGCGGCGGCCACGATCGCATCGGCCTGTTCCTGGGCTTCGCGGGTCTTGCGCTCATAGGAGGCAAGGATCGTCTGAGCCTCGTCCCGCAGGGCGCGGGCCTCCTCCAGGTCCTTGCGGATGCCCGCGGCGCGGTCGTCCAGCATCCCCATCAACCGGCCCGGCACCTTGAGGTAGACGACGAGGCCGATGAAGGCGAGGAAGCCGAGCGTCACCACGAAGTCGGTATTGGCGAGGCTGAAGAACGGGCCTGTCGCGGCAAGGGCCGGGGTGGCGCTCAGAAGGGCAAGGGGCAGAAGAAAGCGCATGGTTCAGTTCCCCTTCATGCGGGCGACGACAGCGGCGTCGACCTTGGACTGATCGACCTTGCCACCAAGCGCCTTGACGATTTCGGCGGCCACGTCCTTGGCGACTTCGGCAATGCTGGCCGTCGCACCGGCGCGGATTTCGGAAATCTGCTTTTCGCTTTCTGCGGATTTGGCGGCGATCTTCTCATCCGCGGTCGCGATGGCGGCATCGAGGTCGACCTTGATGGCGGCGCGCGCCTCGTCCGAGATGCGCTGCGCCTCGGCGCGCGCGTCGGCCAGCGCCTTTTCATAGGCGGCTTCGGCGTCCTTGGCCTGACGGTTCAGGTCTTCGGCCGCGGCGAGGTCGTTGGAAATGGTTCCCGTCCGTTCGGCCAGCACGGCCGACAGGCGCGGCAGGGCGAGTTTGGTCAGGATGAGATAGATCGCGACGAGTGCAACCAGCAGCCAGAAAACCTGATTGCCGAACCAGGCATCGCACAGCTGCGGCATGCCGATGGCATTGCCCAGACTGTTGACGCAGGCGCCCGCAAGTTCTTGTTCGATCGGTGTGGTGGCCATGATCAAATCCCGTCAGATCGGTTTTCGGCTTTGGCGGGGGCCCCGAAGGACCGCCCGCCAATCGTAAGGATCGTTCCGTCGTCTTAGACGGCGAACATCAGCAGCAGCGAAACCAGGAAGGCGAAGATGCCCAGGGCTTCGGCAAAGGCGATACCGATGAAGAGGGTCGCGGTCTGCCCACCGGCAGCCGAGGGGTTGCGCAGCGCACCCGCCAGGAAGTTACCGGCGACGTTGCCCACACCGATGGCGGCGAGGCCGGAGCCAATGGCGGCCAGACCGGCGCCGGCATACTGACCGAGGGCTTGAGCGGCTTCGAGTTCCATGTGTTTTCTCCTTACGATGGAAGCTTTGGAAGTGGTTTCCTGCGGACCGTCAGTGCGACGGGTGCAGCGCGTCCCTGAGATAGACGCAGGTGAGGATGGTAAAGACATAGGCCTGGATGCCGGCGACCAGCACCTCCAGCCCGTAGATCGCGACGATGGCCAGAACCGACACCGGCGCGATGGCCGTGATGGCGGCGAAGCCCGCGAAAACCTTGAGCACGGCGTGACCCGCCATGATGTTGCCCGCCAGACGAATGGAGTGACTGACCGGCCGCACGAAATAGGAGATCACCTCGATCAGAGCGAGGATCGGGCGCAGCACCAGCGGCGCCGAGGTCACCCAGAACAGCCCGAGGAACGATGCACCGTTCTTGACGAAGCCCAGGATCGTCACGGCGAAGAACACGCCGAAACCCAGAACTGCCGTCACGCCGATATGGCTCGTCGTCGAAAAGGACGTGGGGATCAGCGCCAGGAAGTTGGCGAACAGGATGAAGAGGAACAACGTGAAGATGTAGGGGAAGTAGCGGATCGCATCCTTGCCCGTCACATCCTCGACCATTTTGTAGACGAAACCATAGGCCAGTTCCGCCACAGACTGCCCCCGGCCCGGAACCACGGCACGACCCCGCGTCGCGAAGACGAACAGGCCCAGAACGCACAGAACCGCCAGCGCCATCCACAGCGTCAGGTTGGTCACCGTATACCAATGGACAGGATCGCCATACTCGCCAAAGAGCGGCTTGATCATGAACTGATCCATCGGGTGGAAGGTGAGGCCGCCCTCGGCGTGTGCGTCTTCAGCCATGTCTGTCCCCATCGTTCGGCGCGCCTGCGCCCGGTTCTTTCAAAGCAGCCTCTGCCGAGATCTGCCCCTGTATCTCTTTCGCGGAGGCGATCATCGTCTTCACACCGGCCGCAAAGCCCAGAAGCACGAACACGACCATCAGGAAGGGCTGCGTGCCCAGAAGATAGTCCAGCCCGTAGCCGATCCCGAACCCGATCCCCAGGCCCGCCACCAGCTCGATCACCATCCGCCAGGCCAGTTGCGCCTGGGAATAATGCTCCTCCATGTGGTGCTTGTCGTCGTTCGGGCGCTTCGCGGCCAGCTTCGCCTCGAGGGCGGCAAGACGGTCTGCGTCGGTTTCGTCGGACATGGGGCACCCCCGGAAGTCGTCGGTGGTTTAGGGGGCGCGACCAGCCGAGTCAACGGCATCAGAAAGCCAATGATTTCAATGTCCTGTTGCGCGATTTGGTGGCCCGACAATGCCCGATGTCGTCGGCGCGATATTCAACCCCGGGGTTGAACGTCGTTGACGCCTGTCGCGGGCCGGTGCATCGCAGGGTCATGTCCGACGCGCTCTCCCCAGTCTTCGCGGCCCTGGCCGACCCGACGCGCCGCGCGATCCTCGCGATGCTGCTCGAAGACGACATGGCCGTGACGGATGTTGCCGCCCCCCTGTCGATCTCGCTTGCCGCCGTGAGCAAGCACTTGGGCGTTCTGGCCCGCGCCGGTCTGATCCAGCAGGAAAAGCGCGGGCGCGTCGTCTGGTGCAAACTGGACCCCGACGCGATGCGCGGGGCCAGTGCCTGGATGCAGGGATTCGGGCAATTCGACGATCTGGACCTCGATGCGCTGGAGGCCCTGTTGGGCGACCCGAACCCCGGGGACTAGTCTGCGTTCCGGTTCGGCATGAGGTGGATTTCGCGCACATCCGCCCGACCCGGCGCCATGAGCGCATGCATCACCGCATCGGCCACGTCCGAGGGATGCAGGCGGCTATCGTCCGCCTCGTCGAAGAATTCCGTGTCGACCATCCCGGGCGAGATCACGGTGCAGCGCCCGCCCCATTCGGTCATCTCTTCGGCAAGGTTGCCCGCAAAGCCATGCACGAACCATTTGGTCGCGCCATAGATCGACCCCTTGATATGTCGCCGCCCCGCCGCCGATCCGGTGACCACATAGTGCCCCTTGGTCTTGCGCAGATGGGGCAAGGCAGCATGGGCGGTATAGAGCACGCCCATGACATTGGCGTGGATCATGTCGTGCCATTCGTCGGGATCGCCGTTCTGGGTGCCCGGCGCCTCGACCCCGGTGCCCGCGTTGGCAAAGACCGCGTCGATGCCGCCGAACTTGTCCGCCAGCTTGTCCAATGCGGCAGCTTGGGCCGCACGGTCGGCCACGTCTCCGGGCAAGGCCAGCGCGGCATCGCCCAACTCTTTGGCCAGGGCGGTGATCTTGTCTTCGGACCGCGCAAAGAGGCCGACGTTCCAGCCCGCCGCGACGGCTTGCCGCGCGGTCTGCGCCCCGATGCCCGAGGATGCGCCGGTGATGAAAAGGGTCTTGCCGTCAGCCATGGTGTCTCTCCGTCCTTCGATTGGATTACGGATCAACGCGCGGGCGACGGTCTGGTTTCGGCGCAGTCCCGGGCCAGCTGGCGACGGGGCGCGAAAGCATGACCGGAAGCAGTGGCGATGTCGGTGGCAAAGCCCCCGGGGATCAGGCGAGACGTCGTTTCAGATCGGCGGTAAGGCTTTCGGGGGACTCGCCGGTCTGTTCGGCGAGGCGCAGCAACCCGAACTGCACCCGCGCCACATCCTGATAATAGCTGGTGAAGGCATAGTTGGTGGCGGCCCCGGCGGCGGCCCCCAGGACGGGCACGCTCTGCGCGGCGAGCTTCTGGCCCAAAGGGATGGCCAGACGGGGCGCGATCTTGGAGATCAGCGACTTGATCGACGCCCCCGTGACGGTCATGCGGAGCGTCAGAAAGCTGAGGTCGAGGTCATCATCGCCGTCCAGCGGTCCGGCGGCGGCAAACACCCGAAGGCAGGCGGCGCGCACCTCGGGCTTGGCGGGATCGAAGCCGTGTTCGTCCGCGATGCTCTGGATCGCGCGCAGGATGATCGTTGTCGTGACCGGCAGTTCCGCCATGGCCGAGGGAAGCCCGCCGAACCCGCCGGCAGCCCCTGTTCCGATGGTGATGGCACGCGTCAGCCAGTCGGACCCGTCGCCCAGCCGCCCCCCGCGCGAGGCGGCGGCGGCGTTGAACGATTGCTCCAGAGCGGCGGCAGTCGCCTTTTCCAGACCGCTGCGCACGCTGGTCGGCAGCATGTCCAGAAGGCCGTCGGCCTGGCTTCCGAGCAGGCTCAGCACCTGCATCCCCACACCTGAGGCGTTGCGCAACTTCAGCGACAGGCGATCAAGCTCCGCCTCCCGGTCCATGGGCGGGAAGATCTGCTGACGCGACGGAGAGCGAAGGGTGTCATTCATGGCAAAGGATGTGGGCACGGGCCCGCGTCATGACAAGTGCTGCTCGACCGGACCCTTGATCCCGTCCCAGTCCCAGCATCCCAGCACCCGGTCCGGATTGGTAGGCGGCGGCATCTCGACCCCGTCGAGTTTGGTGAACCCGAACCGCCCGTAATAGGGTGCGTCCCCCACCAGCAAGACACGCGGCACGCCCGCCGCATCCGCCCGGTCCAGGCCCGACTGGATGAGGAAGGCGCCCAGCCCCTCGCCCTGCCGCGTCGGGTGGACGGCGACGGGGCCCAGAAGCATGGCCGGAGCCGCGCCGACGCGCACCGGCCAGAAGCGGATGGCGCCCGCCACCTCTCCGGCCGAGCCGCGCGCGACAAGGCAGAGGTCAAGGGCGGGCGGCACGCCGTCCCGCAGCCGATAGGATGACAGGGCCGTGCGCCCCGGCGCAAAGCACAGGTCCATCAAGGCCTCGACTTCCCAGAAGTCGTCGGGGGCTTCGCGGTGCAACTCCATTCCCACCTTCTTGCCCGATCCGGGCGCCGTGGCCAGCCTTCGCACCCCGCAAACCGCAGAAATATCGACGAGTCGTGTCCGCCCCCCGGCGGGGCGGGATTGGGGCTTTCGCATGGGTCGGGCGCACCCTAGGTTCCCGCCCAGACACCAGAGAGGATTTCGATGTTCTATCGCCCCGAAGACGGCCACGGCCTGCCTCACAACCCGTTCAACGCGATCGTGACACCCCGGCCGATCGGCTGGATCAGCACGCGCGGCAGCCTGGGAGACAACCTGGCCCCCTATTCGTTCTTCAACGCGGTCGCTTATTTTCCGCCTCAGGTCATGTTCGCCTCGACCAGCGCCAAGCCCGACCGCGACGGCACCAAGGACAGCGTGGCCCAGGCCCGCGAATCCGGCGTGTTCTGCGTCAACGTCGTGGAATACGCGGCCCGCGACGCGATGAACGCCAGCAGCGCGGCCCATCCGGCGGGCACCGACGAATTCGCCGCCGCCGGGATCGACAAGGTCGAATGCGACACCATCGACTGCCCCCGTGTCAGCGGCGCGCCGGCGGCCCTCGAATGCAAGGTGACGCAGATCGTGCGACTGCCGGGCGAGGCGAATTTCGCCGTCTTCGGCGAGGTGACCGGCATCCACATGCGCGACGATTGCCTGCGCGACGGGATGTTCGATGTCACGTCCTTCTCGCCGTTGGCGCGTCTCGGCTACAAGGATTACACCCGCGTCGACTCGCTCTTCTCGCTGGCGCGCCCGGACGAGTGAACCCGCCCGTCCCGGGGCGCGCCGCTATTCAGTGGCTGCCCAGAATGCCCGTGCGCACCCCGTAGTTCGCGGCGACCGCGTAATCGGGGTCATCGTCGCTGTCGACCATCAGGTGACCGGCCTTGGTCAGCAGTCGGTGACAATCGCGCGTCAGATGCCGGAGCTGGATGGCCTTGCCCTCGGCCTCGTATTTGGCCGCGACCGCCTCGATCGCCTGCAGGGCCGATTGGTCGGCCACACGGCTGTCGGCGAAGTCGATGATGACCATCGCCGGGTCTTCCTTGGGCTTGAACAGCTCGACGAACCCCGTGGCCGACCCGAAGAACAAAGGCCCCTGCACCGCATAGACCTTGGCCCCCTCGGGCGTGATGTGCGACTTGGCATGGATACGGCGCGCGTTCTGCCAGGCATAGGCCAGCGCGCTGACGATCACGCCGACGATGACAGCGATGGCGAGGTCGAAGCGGACAGTGACGGCGGTCACAAGGATGATGACAACCGCGTCGACCCTGGGCACGATCAGCAGGATCTTGAGCGAGTTCCACGCGAACGTCCCGATCACCACCATGAACATGACCCCGACCAGGGCCGCCAGCGGGATCTGTTCGATCAGCGGCGACGCGACCAGGATGAAGGCCAGCAGGAACAGCGCTGCCGAAATGCCCGAGATGCGCGTGCGCCCGCCCGATTTCACGTTGATCATCGACTGGCCGATCATGGCGCAACCGCCCATGCCGCCGAAGAATCCGGTGACCGTGTTGGCTGCGCCCTGGGCGATGCACTCCTGCGAGGCACCGCCGCGCTGGCCCGTGATCTCGCCCACGAGGTTCAGGGTCAGAAGGCTCTCGATCAGGCCGATGGCCGCAAGGATCAGCGCATAGGGCAGGATGATTTCCAGCGTCTCCCAGTTCAGCGGCACATCCGGCAAGGCGAACGACGGCAAGCCGCCCGAGATGGAGGCCAGATCGCCTACATTCGGCACCGGCAGGCCGAAGATGATGACCACCCCCGCCGTGATCGCGATGCCCGCCAGCGGTGCCGGGATCGCATTGGTGATCTTGGGCATGCCCCAGATGACCAGCATGGTCAGCGCCACCAGCGACAGCACCAGAACCAGCTGGCCGCCCGACATCCAGGTGCCGTCGGCCGTCTTGAAGAAGTCGAGCTGCGCCTTGCCGATCACGATGGCGAGGCCATTGACGAAGCCCAGCATCACCGGATGCGGGACCAGGCGGATGAACTTGCCCCACCGCATGATGCCCACGAAGATCTGCATCAGCCCCATCAGGATGACCGTCAGAAACAGGTATTGCACCCCCACCGCCGGCGGAAAGGCCGTCACGAGCGAGACCATGACAACGGCCAGAGCCCCCGTCGCGCCGGAGATCATGCCGGGCCGCCCACCGATCAGGGCCGTGATCAGCCCGACGATGAAGGCCGCATAAAGCCCCACAAGCGGGTCGACCTTGGCCACGAAGGCGAAGGCCACCGCTTCGGGCACCAGCGCCAGCGCCACGGTCAGGCCCGCCAGCACCTCGACCCGCAGACCGCCGATGGTGAGGGTAGAGGTCGGGGCGACGCGAAGGTCGGGGCTGTCGAAACGGGAGGCAAATCTTGCCAGCAGGGAGCTGCTCAAGGGTCAGGACTTTCGAAAAGTGCGGATGTTGCGAGGCGCATAACAGGGATCGCGCCGGGGTGACACCCCCCGGGGGATGTGGAAGGCTCAAAGCGGCATCTGGGGGGACGGCGGCGTGGCGATCATCAGGACATGGGCGGACATCGCGGCCCTGGGCGGCGACAGCTGGCTGACACCGGCAGAGACGGCGCTGATCGAGGCCTGCCGGAGGGGCGTCGAATGTCGGCTGCAGGGGGGCAAACGCCCTGATCCCGACGACGCCGGGCCCGAGCGTCGCATCCGCGCGAATGTCCTGCGGTATCTCATCCTGGGCGGCTGTCCAGACTGCGTCGTGCGCGGGCGCGGCCTCCAGCTGCGCGGGGCCTTCATCGAGGGCGAGATCGACCTGTCGTTTCAGGAAACGTCAGGCGCCACCGTCATGATCGACTGCCATTTCGACGCGCCTCTGGTGGCCCGGCAGGCCAAGTTGCGCTCGCTCGAACTGCGGCGGTCGCTGCTGGACCGGCTGGACCTTCAGGGCGCGCATATCACTGGCGATGTCTTTCTGCGGCAGGCCGAAACCCGGCGCGACGTTCTGATGGCGGGCGCGCGGATCGGCGGGCAGCTCGATTGCGAAGGGGCCATCTTCGACGGCGCGCAGGGTGCGGCCCTGATGGCGCAGCGCCTGACCGTGGAGGAAGGTCTGGTCTGGCGCGATGTCCGGGTCCGGCGCGGCACCGTGTCGCTCCATTCTGCGCGGATCGGCGTGCTGGCGGATGATCTGGCCAGTTGGCCGGGCCGCGACGACCTGATCCTCGACGGTCTGATCTATGAGCAGATCGTGGGGGATATGGATCTTGCGGGTCGCCTCGCCTGGGCCGAGGCGGGCAGCTATGTCGATGACCGCTTCCATCCCCAACCCTTCAGCGCCCTGTCCCGGCTCTACCGCGAAATGGGGCGCGACGGCGATGCGCGCCGCGTGCTGCGGATGCGCGAACGTCACCTGCGACAGGACAACCGTCGCCGCAGGCTGCGCGGCCCGGACGGCGCGCCCTTGACCGGGATGGCCCGTGCGGGCGCCTTGGTCGGTAACCTCTGGCGGTCGGCCTGCGACGGTGTGCTCAGGGCGACGACCGGCTATGGCTACGCCCCGTTCCGCAGCCTGATCGTGCTGGCCCTGTTGTGGCTGCTGACCACCACGCTGGCGCATCTGGCCTGGGAGGCGGGGGATTTCGCGCCGAATGCCGCGCCCATTCTGGTGTCGAACGACTGGCAGACCCTCGCCTCGGGTCCGCAACCCGCCGCCGTCTGGTCGTCGACCGCACCGGGCCGCGATTGGGAGACGTTCAACCGCTATGCCTGGGCCGCCGACCTGGTCATTCCGATCATCGACCTGAACCAGACCGACGCCTGGGCCGTGTCGACCAGCCGCGGCCCCTGGGGCCGCTGGCTCTGGCGGGCGGGGTTCTTTCTCAATATCGCGGGCTGGATCGTCACGGCGCTCGGGGCCGCGGCCATCACCGGGATCATCCGGCGCGACGGATGACTGGAATCGTTCGCGAAGCCTGCTAGGGTCGCCGCGACCCCACGGAGAGGCCCATGTCGGACGTTGTGATTGGTATCATCGGTGGCTCGGGCCTCTATCAGATCGCGGGTCTGGAAGGGGCGGAATGGCGTGGCGCGACGACACCCTGGGGCGCCCCGTCGGACGATCTGCTTCATGGCGAACTGGACGGCACCCCGATGGTGTTCTTGCCGCGCCACGGACGCGGTCACGTCCATACGCCGACGTCCGTCCCCTACCGCGCCAATGTCGCGGCCATGAAGGCGGCGGGCGTCACCCATCTGGTCAGCGTGTCGGCCTGCGGGTCGTTCCGCGACGACATGGCGCCAGGGGAATTCGTGATCGTCGACCAGTTCATCGACCGCACCTTCGCCCGCGACAAGACTTTCTTCGGCCCGGGTCTCGTGGCCCATGTCTCGGTCGCGCATCCCGTCTGCCCGGCGCTGTCGTCGGCCTGTGCCGCCGCCGCCCGCGCGGGCGGGGCCACCGTCCACGAAGGTGGCACCTATCTGGCGATGGAGGGGCCACAGTTCTCGACTTTGGCCGAATCCCGCCTCTACCGCGACGTCTGGGGTTGCGATGTCATCGGCATGACGAACATGCCCGAAGCCAAATTGGCCCGCGAAGCCGAACTGCATTACGCCTCCGTCGCGATGATCACCGACTACGACAGTTGGCATCCCGACCACGGAGCCGTGCAGATCACCGAGATCATCGAGACTTTGCACGGCAATGCGGCGCGCGCCGCCGCCATGGTCGCGGCCCTGCCCCGCCTCGTTACCGCCCCCTGCGAGGCGGGATGCCACACGGCGCTGGAACACGCGATCATGACCGCCCCCGAGGCGCGCGACCCCGGGATGATCGAACGCCTGCGCCCGATTGCGGGCCGCGTTCTGTGAAGGCGGCCCTTCTGGTCCTGATGACGGCCCTGCCCGCGATGGCGCAGGAATACGTAACCGTGCCCGGACCGCTCGACGACGAAGATTTCTATCGCGCGGTCGCCTGCGCCGCCATGCCCGGCGAGGATTGCCGCAAGCCGTTCCTGCACTGGCCCGAAGACAAGCGCGGCGGGCTGACGGTCGCACTGGCCTCGACCAGCGAAGCCCTGCAACCCTACCAGCGCGCCCTCTACGAAGAGGGGCTGGACGCGGCGCTGGCCCAGATCAACGCGGCCGATGCGGGCATTCGCCTGATCCGGGGCACGACCGAGGCCGATATCGAGATCCACGTGGTTTCCACCCCCCCTGGCGACGTGATGCGCGACACCGGCGTGCCCGATCTGGACGGCGCGATCCTGCCCCTTGGCCGTGTCGCCCTGCGGGCCCGCGACGGCACGATCCGCGAAGCCCTGATCGCCGTCTCGATCGAGGCGCGGCGCCGGGAAATCGCCTCCATCCTTCTCGAAGAGATCGTGCAGGGTCTGGGCCTGATGACGGACATTCGCGGCCCGGCCTTCCGCCGGTCGCTGTTTTCCGAAGACGGCAATTCCGTCGTGCGCCTGCAAGGTCAGGACGCCATGGCCCTGCGCCGACATTACGCGGCGCTGCCGCCCGAAGAAAGCTGACCCATGACCCCCAAGCCGCTCCAGGCCAAGACCGTCCGCGATTATATCCGGACCATCCCCGATTTCCCGCACGAGGGGATCATGTTCCGCGATGTGACCACGCTGTTTGCGGATGCCCGTGGCATGCGGCTCTGCGTCGATCAGTTGCTCGCGCCCTTTGCCGGCGACCGGTTCGACGCGGTTGCGGGGCTCGAGGCGCGGGGGTTCATTCTGGGCGGGGCGGTGGCGCACCAACTGGGCACCGGGTTCGTTCCGATCCGCAAGAAGGGCAAACTGCCCGGCAAGACGTTTGAACAGGATTATGCGCTGGAATACGGCACCGCCACGGTCGAGGTGCATGTCGACGCGCTCCAACCGGGCGCGCGTGTCCTGCTGGTCGACGATCTTCTGGCCACGGGTGGAACGGCGAAGGCGGGCATCGCCCTGCTGGAGCGTCTGGGGGCCGAGGTCATCGGCTGCGCCTTCGTGGTGGACCTGCCGGAACTGGGGGGCCGCGCCGCGCTGGAACAGATGGGGATGCCGATCCACACATTGTGCAGCTTCGACGGCGCGTGATCCTTCGGGCGACAGACCCATAACGCGATAATAGTTCCCGCACTCTCCCAATCGTAACCATTTGGTAACCTTTCAGCGACTAAGAGAGAGCGTGGCATCTTGCAGACAGCCACCATTCCCCCCCGCGCCCTGCTTCCCCCGGCAGGGCGCACCCACTCCCCTGCCCTGAACGATCACAAAGCGCTCTAACTAAACATTTTTCTACTTTAGGTTGTGTAGGAATTTGTTTTGCGTAAAGTTGTCAATGATCACCTTCGGGCGATTGCTGCTTGCATGGCAGAAGGTGCGCCCCGCCATTACCCCGGTGGGGTGCACCACACCCTTGAGCCCGAGATCCTGCGGCTCAGGTTACCTGGCGCAAGACCGCGCCCGGGTTCATGATTCCCTTGGGATCCAACGCCGACTTGATGGCCCGCATCGCGGCCAGTTTCGTCGGATCGACATAGCGTTCCAGATCACCGACCTTGAGCCGACCGACCCCGTGTTCCGCACTGACCGATCCTCCGAACTCGTGGACAAGGTCATGCACGGCGGTCTTGATCGCGTCGCGTTCGGCGTCGTGGTCCGCCCGGTTGCGGCCCGGCATCGGGAAGACGTTGTAATGAAGGTTGCCGTCGCCCACATGGCCGAAGCAATTGATCCGGAAATTCCCGATTTTCGCGATGACATCCGTGCCCCGCGCGATGAAGTCGGGGATCGACGCCGTGGGCACGCTGATGTCGTGGCTGCTGACCGACCCGATCCGGCGGTTCCCCTCGGGGATCGACTCGCGCACGGTCCAGAAATCGCGGCGCTGGCCTTCGGATTGGGCGATGACACCGTCGCTGACCAGCCCGGCCTCGGACGCGGCGGCGAACAGGTCTTCCAGCGCGGACTGCGGATCGCCGGACGCGCCAAGCCCAAGGTCGATCAGCACGGACCAGTCGGGCCGCCCGATCGGCAGGCGCACATCCGGCATCGTCTCTGCCAGGAATTCCAGTCCCATCCGTCCGATCAACTCGAAGGCGGACACGCCCTCGCCGATCCGGTCGCGTGCGAGGTTCAACAGATCGAGCGCCGCCGCAGGGTCGCGCACCGCCATAATCGCCGCCCCGGTGTGGACCGGACGCGGCAGCAGTTTCAGCGTAGCCGCCGTGATGATGCCCAATGTCCCCTCGGCGCCGATCAGAAGGTGGCGCAGGTCATAACCGGTGTTGTTCTTGCGCAGCGGGCTCAGGCCATTGAGGACCGAGCCGTCGGGCAGCACCGCCTCCAGACCCAGGCACAGGTCGCGCGCATTGCCGTAGCGCAGGACATTCACGCCGCCCGCGTTGGTCGACAGGATGCCGCCGATCCGCGCCGACCCCTGGGCCGCGATGGTCAGGGGGAACAGGCGACCGGCCTCCTTGGCGGCCTCCTGCACCTGTTGCAGGATCACGCCGGCCTCGACCGTCATGGCGTTTTCGGTCGCGTCTACGCTGCGGATGCGGGTCATGCGTTCCAGCGACAGGATGACGGGCGTGGTCAGATCGCCCGAAATCTGCCCCCCGACCAGACCCGTCCCGCCGCCGTAGGGCACGACCGGCACCCCGGCAGCAGAGGCCGCGCGCAGGATCACCGACACCTCTTGGGTCGTGGCGGGCGTAAGCAGCAGACCACCCTGCCCCGACCAACGCCCGCGCGGCTCCTCCAGATAGCGGGCCTCCAGCGGGCGGAATGCGGCTTCGGGCAGGTCGCGGCGCAGGGCGGGTTCGATCGTCGTGGCAGGGGTCATTCGGATCCAGACAGGAAACTCGGGCGCAGCACGACGATGGTCGGACGGCGCGGCAGGGTGGTCAGCGACACCTCGATAAACGATGCGTCGCGGCGGTCCACCTCAAAGTCGTAGCCTTCCATCGCGTCCAGAAACGGCGTCAACGTCCCCTCGCCGAACCAATGCATCGGCAAGACAACCGACGACCGCAACCGCCCGAGCACCCGGGCCAGCGTCTCGTGCGGCAGGGTCAGCCCGCCATCGACCGGCGCCATGACCACGTCGAGACGACCCAGGGCGATGTACTGCTCCCGCGTCGGCTCGTGATGAAGGTGGCCCAGATGGCCGATGCAGAGGCCGCCCGCCTCGAAAACGAAGATGGAATTGCCGTTCTGCTCGCCGCCACGCCCCGGGCGAATGTCGGTCGAGACGGAGCGGACCAGCATCTCGCCCAGATCGACGTAGTGATCCACCGGCTCACCCGCGCGGTCGGACCAGCCGGGCAGGATGTGGGGGATCGACGCATCCGGGTCGGGCGTCCAGTGGGTGATGTGACCCCGGTTCATCGTCACCACATCGGGCGGCGGCACCGATCCGATGAAGCCGTTGTAGTCGGTCACGGCCCGCAACCCGCCCGCCGTCTCGAGCATCCACATGGAATGGTCGATGTAGTTGAGCCGCACGGTATTGGCGTCGGGCAGCGGCGTGCCAAAGCTGGCGCGATGCAGGTATTCCACGCCCGGCGCCTGGGCCAGGGCGATGCAATGGCTCGGGATGCGCTCCTGCGCGGCGGCGGGCGCGGCGAGGGCAAGCAGGGCAAGGGTCAGTCGCAGCATGTCGGTCCTCCTGTTACCTCGGGGAAGGTAGCACGAAGGCGCGGCGCGCCAATCCCGTCAGCCCGCGTCCGTGCGCCCCCGGCGATCCGACCGCAGCATCGCGTAGAGGACGTGGTTGCGCCAGCGGCCGCCGATCTGGAGATAGCTTTGCGCGACACCTTCGTATTTGAAACCCGACCGCTCCAGCAGACCGCGCGACGGCGCGTTCTCCTCGAGGCAGGCGGCCTCCAGTCGGCTGAGGTCGAGGCGGGCGAAGGCGTGGTGCGACACCGCCAGGATCGCCTCGCGCATGTAACCCTGCCGCGCGTGGCTTTCGCCGATCCAATAGCCCAGGGTCCCGGTCTGCGACGGCCCGCGCCGAATGTTGTCGAGCGTCAGCGCCCCCAGAAGCGCACCGTCGGACTTGCGCGTCAGGAACAGCGCCAGCGCCGCCCCCTGCCCGAAGCTGCGGCTGGCCCACTGCACCCGGTTGGTGAAGCTCTTGCGGCCCAGATGGTCGGGCGCCCACTCCGGCTCCCAGGGTTTCAGGAACCGCGCGGAGCTTTCGCGCAGGGCCGCCCAATTGCGATAGTCGCTGTGCTGCGGCAGGCGGAGCAGCATCCGCTCCGTCTCGATCCGCGGCTTGCGCAGCGACCCGAAGATCACGCGGCCAGCCTGTCGCGCAGGGTCGCCGCATCGGGCGCGCGCCCCACCGGGCCATAGAGCGCAAGAGCCGGGTTGGCCCCGATCAGCTTGCCCGCATGGGCGCGGACGGCGGCGCAATCGACGGCATCGATCCGGGCAATCGCCTCGGACAGTGGCGGAACCCGGTCCCAGATGGCGACGACACGGGCCAGACGTTCGGCGCGGCTCGACGGGCTTTCCAGCCCCATCAGCATGCCCGACTTCATCTGCGCCCGGGCGCGGGCCACCTCGACCTCGGTCATGTCGTCGGCGGCGCGCTTCAGCTCGTCGATGGTCAGCCGGGCCAGATCGCCCACATCCTCGCCGCCGGTGCCCGCATAGACGGTCAGCATCCCGGCGTCGGAATAGGCCCCGACGCTGGCGAAGATCGAATAGCACAGGCCGCGCTTTTCGCGGGCTTCCTGGAACAGGCGGGACGACATGCCGCCGCCCATCACGCTCGAAAAGATCTGCGCCACATAGATGTCGTCGTCGCGGTAGCCCGGCTGATCGAAGCCGAGCGCGAAATGCGCCTGCTCCAGCGCCTTCTCGACCCGGTATTCGCCGCCCCGGAACCGGCTTGGGTCCGGCAGGGCCTGCGGACTTGGGGCAAGGTGCCCGAACAGATCCTCGGCCATGCGGCACATCGCGTCGTGATCGACCGCCCCCGCTGCCGACAGGATCATCTGGCCGGGGCCATAATGCTGCCCGGTGAAATGACGCAGGTCGGCCTCGTCGAAGGCGGCGACCCGTTCGGTCGGACCCAGGATCGTGCGGCCCATGGGCTGCTCTGGGTAAGCCGCTTCCTGAAGCCAGTCGAAGATGATGTCGTCGGGCGTATCGAGGGCCTGACCGATCTCCTGCAAGATGACGCCCCGCTCCACCTCGATCTCGCGCGGATCGAAGGTCGGGTTGAGCACGATGTCGGCGATCAGGTCGGCGGCCAATGGCACGTCGCCCGCCAGAACGCGCGCGTAATAGGCCGTCACCTCGCGCGAGGTATAGGCGTTGATATAGCCCCCCACGTCCTCGATCTGTTCGGCGATCTGGAGCGCGGTGCGCCGGGCCGTGCCCTTGAAGGCCATGTGTTCCAGGAAATGGGCGATGCCGTTCTGCTCGATGGCTTCGTGACGGCAACCGGCCCCGACCCACACGCCGACACTGGCCGATTCAAGGCCCGGCATGTGTTCGGTGACGACGCGGAAGCCGTTCGACAGGCGGTGCAACTGGGGGGTGGTCATGCGGCGCGCGCCTCGTCGATCAGCGTCTCGATATCGGTCAGGTCGTTGTCGACCCGGGTGATCCGCTCGGGGCGGTCGAACAGGTCGGCCATGCGCGGCGGCAGGGGGGGGCGGATGCCGGTCGCGGCCTCGACCGCGTCGGGGAACTTGGCCGGGTGCGCGGTGGCAAGCGTGACCATGGGTGTCGTGCCCAGATGCGCCTCGGCCACCTCGACCCCCACGGCGGAATGCGGGCACAGAAGCTCGGCCCCGTGCGCGAGCGTCCGGGTGATCGCCGCCGATGTCTGGGCCTCGGACGCCCGACCCGAGGCATAGACCTCCCGAAGGGCCTGCAACGCACCCTGGCTGACGGTGAAACCGCCGGTCTTCAGTTCCGCCATCAGCTGCGCAATCGCGGAGCCGTCGCCGTCATAGGCCAGATGCAGCGCCCTCTCGAAATTCGACGAGACCTGGATGTCCATCGACGGGCTGATCGAGGGATGCACTTCTCCGGTGCGATATTCCCCGGTGGTCAGGCAGCGGTGCAGGATGTCGTTCTGGTTCGTCGCCACGACAAGGTGTTCGATCGGCAGGCCCATGCGCTTGGCGATGTGCCCGGCGAAGATGTCGCCGAAATTGCCCGTGGGCACGGTGAAGGACACCTTGCGATGCGGCGCCCCAAGGCTGACCGCGGCGGTGAAAAAATAGACAACCTGCGCCAGAACCCGGGCGAAGTTGATCGAATTGACCCCGGCCAGCGCGACCCGGTCGCGAAAGTCGAAGTCGTTGAACATGTCCTTCACCCGCGCCTGACAGTCGTCGAAATGACCCGTGAGGGCCAGCGCGTGGACGTTGGATTCGGACGGCGTGGTCATCTGGCGGCGCTGCACATCCGACACCCGGCCGTGGGGATAGAGAATGAAGACGTCGACCGCCTCGAGACCCCGGAATGCCTCGATCGCCGCCGATCCGGTATCGCCACTGGTCGCGCCCACGATGGTGACCTTCTGGCCGCGCTTCGCCAGACTGTGCTGGAACATCTGCCCGATCAGCTGCATGGCGAAATCCTTGAACGCCAGGGTCGGCCCGTGAAACAGCTCCAGGAGAAAGTGATTGGGGGCCAGTTGCTTGAGCGGTGCGCGCGCATCGTGCCCGAACCCGGCATAGGCCTTGGCCACCAGATCCGCGAAGGTCGCCTCGTCGAAGGCGTCGGCCACGAAGGGGGCCATGATGCGGACCGCGACCTCTTCATAGGACAGGCCGGCCAGCGCCGCGATGTCCCCATGGCTGAGCGCCGGAACTTCCTCGGGCACATAGAGGCCACCGTCCCGGGCCAGCCCGGTCAGCATCGTGTCCTCGAAGCCCAGAACCGGAGCCTGTCCACGTGTAGAGATATAGCGCATGTCAGCCTTCGGTCGCTTGGGGCATGTCAGATGGTCCGGCGCCTGATACGCCACAGCAGGAAGACTGTCATCCCCAACCACACGAGCGCCAGCCCGAACCATTGGATCGCATAGCCCAAGTGGCTGTTGGGTATCCCTTCGACGCCCACGGGTGTCGGCAGGGGGATTGTTTCGGGTGCCACGCTGCGCGCCACGACCATCACGGGTTCGGTCCCCAGGACCGGGGCCATGGCCGTCAGGTCGCGCGCATACCACAGGTCGCCTTCGGGCGGGGGGGTGCCATCGTTCTGATCGTCGGGCCAGTTCAGGTTGCCGGTGATGGCCAGAGGCTCGTCCGGCAAATCGATCGTCTCACCGAAGTCCAGCGGCACGACGCCCAGATCCACCATGATCCGCCGCCCGTCGGTCTCGAGCGGGACGACGATGCGGAACCCGGTTCCCGCACCCCGCCACGACCCCAGAACCCTGAGTGGCGGGCCCGCGACCGTCCCTGTCAGGACAACCGGCAGGTAATTGTCGGCATCGGGGTCAGGCTCGGCCGGCAGTGCGACAGGTGCGGCCCCGATCCGTCCCTCGATCTCGGCGATGACGCCTTCCTTCCAGTCGAGCCGCTGCACCTGCCACAGCCCGAGCGCCACCAGCACGGCAAAGCCGCCCAAACCGAACAGAAGGGGAAGGATCAGGCGCATGGAGACCTCTCAGAACGGGAAACGGCGCGGGGCAACCCGCGCCGTCGAAAACCGGATGTCGGGGGGATCAGCCGCCCCAGACGTAGACCGCGGCAAAGAGGAACAGCCAGACGACATCCACGAAGTGCCAGTACCAGGCGGCGGCTTCGAAGCCGACGTGCTTTTCGGGCGTGAAATGCCCGGCCTGCAGACGCAGCAGGCAGACGGCCAGGAAGATCGTCCCGATCACGACATGCAGGCCGTGGAAGCCCGTCGCCATGAAGAAGTTGGCGCCATAGATGTTGCCCGCAAAGCCGAAGGCCGCGTGGCTGTACTCATAGATCTGGAAACCGGTGAAGAGCGCGCCCAAGGCGATGGCGAGGATCAGGCCCCACTTCATGTCCTGACGGTTGTTCTCGTGCACCAGGGCGTGGTGCGCCCAGGTCGCCGCCGCGCCCGAGCAGAGCAGGATCAGCGTGTTGATCAGCGGCAGGTGCCAGGGGTCGAACGTCTCGATCCCGACCGGCGGCCAGACGCCGTCAACCGAAGGCGACGCGGGACCCATGGGATAGATCGCGTGCTTGAAGAAGCTCCAGAACCAGGCTGCGAAGAACATCACTTCGGACATGATGAAGAAGATGAAGCCATATCGCAGGCCGATCACGACGACCGGGGTGTGGTCGCCCATGTTGGATTCGCGCACCACATCGGCCCACCAGGCGAACATCACGCCCAAGACGCCGACGAAGCCCACGGCGAACATCCAAGGGTTGGAATGATCCTTCATCCAGAACACCGCGCCGATCAGCATGATGAAACCGGCAACCGCCCCCAGGAACGGCCAGATCGAGGGCGGAAGGATGTGGTAATCGTGGTTCTTGGCGTGGGCCATGTCGTCGCCTCTCAGTTGGTCTGCGTCGCCGCGTCAGTATTGCTGTTAAGCGCGGCGTAATCGTCGGGCAAGTCCGTTACGTGAAACGTATAGGACAGGGTGATTTCGGGGATGCCTTTGGCTTCGGGATCGTCGAGGATCTCTGGATCGACGAAGAAGGTCACGGGCATCGAGATGGTCTCGCCGGGTTGCAGGATCTGCTCCTCGAAGCAGAAGCAGGCGATCTTGACGAAATGCGGACCGGCCACAAAGGGGGCGACGTTGAAACTCGCCGTGCCCGCCACGGGCGCATCCGTGGGATTGTGCGCCTCGTAGAAGGCCAGGTTCGTCTCGCCGATGCGGACGCGCATGCTGGTCTGGACCGGCTTGAAGTCCCAGGGCATGCCCCGCTCCTTCGACGCGTCGAACCGCACCAGCACGGTTTCTTCCAGCACCCGGTCCACGCCCGCGTCGGCGCGCGACGTGGTGCCGCCATATCCGGTCACCCGGCAGAAGAGGTCATAGAGCGGAACGGATGCCCAACCGAGCGATCCCATGCCCAGCACGGTCGCCACGGTCATGGCCACGACACGTCCATTGTCGGTCAAGCTGCGCCACCAACGTTTCATTGATCGGCCTCCTCGATTGGAACGAGCGCGGGGCGCGCGACATGGTCGAAACCTTCGGAGAAGCCGCCGGTCCGGATCTTGACCACGGTCACCCCGAAAATGATCACGATGAACCCCAGAAGCACCGCCAAAAGGCCGAAGTTCCGGCCGCGACGGCGGATATGCATCTCATGATCCTGGTGCATCACCAACCTCCCCAGGGGCCAAGCGCGACCTCGACCACGAAGACGGCGAAATGCGCGAACAGATAGACAAGGGACCATTTGAACAGGCCCTTTTCGACGGCATGGCCATCGGCCTCGCTGTCGGCATCGGTCCGGTGCCACATGTCCCACGCGCCCTTGAGGAAGACCGCGTTCAGGATCACCGCCACAAGCAGCGTCAGCGGCCCGCCGATGCCCGACACCGCCGTGCCGAGCGACACGAGTGCCAGACCAATCGACCAGAACCACGCCTGCCGCCGCGTCTCGTCCCGGCCGTGGGTCACGGTCAGCATCGGAATGCGGGCTGTGTGGTAGTCCATCTTGACGAACAGGGCCAGCGCCCAGAAATGCGGCGGCGTCCACATGAAGATGAGCCCGACCATCAGCCAGGCCTCGACCGGGGTGCCGCCGGTGACGGCCGCATAGCCGATCATCGGGGGGAATGCCCCGGCTAGCCCGCCGATCACCGTGTTCCACGATGTCGTCCGCTTGAGCCACATGGAATAGATGACGGTATAGAAGAAGATCGTGAAGGCCAGCCAGAAGGCCGCGACCCAATTGGCCGTCAGCCCCAGCATCACCGTGGACAGCACCGCAAGGAACAGGCCAAGCGCCAGCGCATCCGACGGCGCGACACGGCCCGACGGGATGGGCCGCTTGCGCGTGCGCTTCATCACCCGGTCGATATCCGCATCGAACCACATGTTGAGCGCGCCCGACGCCCCGGCGCCCAGAGCGATCCACAGGATCGACGTCGCCCCGAGAAACGGATGAACCCCCGCCGGTGCGACCAGCAATCCGACCAGCGCGGTGAACACCGACAGCGACATCAGCCGCGGTTTCAGAAGCTGCCAGTAGTCGCGCAGGCTCGCCTCGTCGGCGATTGCGGCGGGGGCCGGGATATGGAGGCTGGCGTCAGTCACCCGCGGCTTACCAGGTATCGATCTCGCCCGCCTGCATGGCGGCGACCCAGCGGGCGTAATCCTCTTCGGACACGACCTTCACCGTGATCGGCATATAGGCATGGGCGATGCCGCAGAGCTCCGAACACTGGCCAAAATAGATGCCCGGCTCATCCGCGCGGAACCACAGCTGCGCCAGGCGACCCGGGATGCCGTCCTGCTTCACGCCGAAGGCCGGGATCGTCCAGGAGTGGATCACGTCGCCGCCGGTGATCTGCATTACCACGGTCTTGCCCACGGGGACGACCACCGAAGTATCGGTCGCCAGACGGAACTGATCGTCGGTATATCCGGCGGCGGCCAGCTGTGCCGACACCTCTTCGGTCATCATGTTCCCGGCGTCTGCGCCGATCATGTAGGAGGAGAATTCCTCGATCCCCTCTTCGGGATACTCATAGCCCCAGAACCACTGGTAGCCTGTCACCTTCACGACGACGTCCCCCTCGGGGATACGCTGCTGGTCGAACAGGACCGGAAGGGAGAAGGCGCCGATGCCGATCAGGATCAGGATCGGGACGACCGTCCAGGCGACTTCCAGCGGCGAATTGTGGGTGAAGGTGGCGGGGGTCGGATTCGACTTCCTGTTGTAGCGAACCACGACCCAGGCCAGCAACGCCGTCACGAAAAGCGCGATGATGGTGATGATGACCAGAACGAAACCGTCCAGCCAGAATGCCTCCTCGGCAAGCGACGTGGCCGCCGGCTGGAACCCGATGCCGCCGGCGATCGGCTGACCCTTGATTTCCAGATCCGTGAAAAACGTCTGCGCCATCGCGGGCAGCGAGGCGAAACTGGCGGCGGCGGAAAGGCCTAGGGCCGTGAGCGAAGGCATCTTCATGAAGTTCGTCCTGTCTAAGCATGCGGGGACAATGGACCGACCCCTTTGCGTCCTGCCGCCTAAGACCACAATCCGACCCGACTCGGCAAGGGGGCGGGGTGCTGTGTCGCACCCGTCATTCGGGCGAATCTTCCGCAAATTGACCCCCGCGAGAGAGACTGCCAAGCAGAGGTCATGCGAACCGCATTGCAAATCCTGCTGCACGGCGCGGCGATTCTGTTTCTGACCCTGCTCAGCCAACTGGGCGGCCTCGCCTGGGTGCTGGCGCTTCCGTTCCGGCGCAGACGCGTGGTGTTTTTCGCAGGTTTCGCCGCGATCTATGCGGCCCTGTCCGTGACAGCGGCCTGGGTCGCCCCGACCTTTGGGCGGGTGCCCATGGCCTGCGGAGCGGAGGGGCCGTTGCGGATCGCCTCACCGGTCTATTGCCTGCTCAACCGCCACTACGGCACACCGGAACTGGCGGCGGTGCTCAATGACCTGTCGCGCGATATGACGCGCCGTCATCCGGACGCGACCGTGCAGTTGCTGGATGCGAACTTCCCCTTCTTCGACGGCTTTCCCCTTTTGCCCCATCTGTCCCATGCCGACGGGCGCAAGGCCGATGTGGCGCTGTTCTATCTCGACCCCGATGGCGCGCCCGGCCCGGCCCTGCGAAGCCCGCTTGGATATTTCGCCTTCGAGGACGGGCCGACCGACTGCCCGCCCCGCCGCCTGACGCTGCGGTGGGATCTGGCCTGGCTGCAACCGCTGTGGCGCGACCTGTCGCTCGACCGCGTTCGCACGCGGGATCTCCTTGCCCTTCTGGCCGCCGACGAACGGGTCGGGCGGATCTTCGTTGAGCCGCATCTGCGCGCCACCCTCGACATCGACAGGCCGACCTTCGGGTTTCAAGGCTGCCGCGCCGCGCGACACGACGATCACATCCACCTGCAACTGAAGTAACGACCGAAATCTGATCGCCCCTCTGGGGTCCGGCGGTCTTTGCCCCTATGTCTGCCTTGACCCGAATTCCAGGAGACGGCCATGACCGACACCCCCTTCCGCCCCTTCGAGACGATGCTCGACCGTGACGCCGCCCTGACCCTGCTGCGCGACACCCTTGCCGGGGCCGATGACGGGGAGCTGTTTCTGGAACGCCGCCGGTCCGAGGCGCTGGTCTTCGACGACGGCCGCCTCAAGACGGCCAGCTACGATGCCTCCGAAGGCTTCGGTCTGCGGGCCGTGCGGGGCGAGACGGCGGGCTACGCCCATTCCACCGAGATCAGCGAACAGAGCCTGCGCCGCGCCGCCGAAACCGCGCGCCTGGCCGTGGGCGCGGGCGGCGGAACCCTCGCCCCGGCCCCGGCGGGCACCAACCGCAAGCTCTATGGCGACCACGATCCGATCGCGGGTCAGGCGTTTTCGGTCAAGCTCGACACCCTGCGCGACGTGGACGCCTTCGTGCGCGACCTCGACCCCCGGGTGGTGCAGGTCTCGGCCTCGCTCACCGCGTCGATCCAGGAGGTGGAGATCCTGCGGCCCGAGGGCGCGTCGGTCGCCGATGTCCGCCCCCTCGTCCGCTTCAACGTGTCGGTCATCGTCGAGGAGAACGGCCGCCGCGAATCCGGCGGCGCAGGCGGCGGCGGGCGCATACCGCTCGACGGGCTGATGACCCGCGACCACTGGGAGGGTGTCGCGCGCGAGGCGTTGCGCATCGCTGTGGTGAACCTGTCGGCGGTGCCCGCCCCCGCCGGTGTGATGGACGTGGCCCTGGGCGCCGGCTGGCCCGGCATCCTGCTGCACGAGGCCGTGGGTCACGGGCTGGAAGGGGATGCCAACCGCAAGGGGCAATCGGCCTTCTCGGGCCTGATGGGCCAGCGGATTGCCTCGCCCGGGGTGACAGTTCTGGACGACGGCACCATCCCCGACCGGCGCGGCTCGATCAGCGTCGATGACGAGGGCACGCCCTCGGGCAAGAACACCCTGATCGAGGACGGCATTCTGGTCGGCTACATGCAGGACCGGCAGAACGCCCGCCTGATGGGTGTCGCCCCAACGGGCAACGGACGGCGCGAAAGCTATGCCCATGCGCCCATGCCGCGGATGACCAACACCTACATGCTCGGCGGCGATGCGACCCCGGGCGACATCGTGGCGGACGTGAAGGACGGCATCTATGCCGTGGGCTTCGGCGGCGGCCAGGTCGACACGACCAGCGGCAAGTTCGTCTTTTCCTGCACCGAGGCCTACCGCGTCCAGAACGGCAAGATCGGCGCGCCGGTCAAGGGCGCGACGCTGATCGGGGACGGGGCCACGGCGCTGCGGGGCATCCGCGCGATCGGCAACGACATGGCGCTCGACCCCGGGATGGGCACCTGCGGCAAACAGGGGCAATGGGTGCCCGTCGGCGTGGGTCAGCCGACGCTGCTGATCGGCGGGCTGACTGTCGGCGGCTCGGCGACCTGAGATCGGCGCGAGATTCGCGCGAAACCCGCCCGGCACGGTGTGGACGATGGTCAAGGCCAGCGGATGTTCGCGCTGACCGACTGGCTCAAGTTCGGCGCGGCCTTCTGCTTAGGACCCGCCTTCGTAGGGGGCGTTCTGACCTTCGTGTTCGCCTCTGCGACCGGGCCGCTGAAATGGCTGGCCAAGACCGGCGCACAGCTGCTCTATGGCCCGCTCATCACGCCCGTCGTCGCCCCGCTGGCCCTTGCCGTCTTCGCCCTGTTGCTGCGGTTCGGGGCCGCGGGGTGGGCCGCAATCCTTGTCGTGGCGACCCTCGCGGCGGGCAGCGTCCTGCTGTTCACCCCCGTGGGGCTGCACAAGGCGGTCCTGTGGGACACCGCCAACAGCCTGGAACCCGACGCGCTGGCGGGACGCGGTTAACCGAATCTCAACCAATTCTGCGGAAGTCTGGCGTATGGATTACGTCAGCCCCGACTCCGGCCCCGAGTTTCACACCACCTTCGACGAAGCGCCCCTTCCGGCCTTCGACCCGGCCCCGTCGCAGGATGAACTCTTTGCGCGGCTGCGTCTGATCCGGTCGCGACGGGTCGGCTCCGCCACCTGGCGCCGCCTTCTGGCCGAGCATGGCAACGCCGTCGCAGCACTCGAGGCGTTGCCCGGCGTGGCCGCTGCCGCGGGCGACACCGGATACCGCCCGGCGGACGAGGCGTCGATCCGCCGCGAGGTGCAGGCCGCCCGCCGCCTTGGCGCGCGGATGCTGGCCTTCGGAACACCGGGCTACCCCGCCGAACTCGCCAAAACCCGCGACCCCTCTCCGATCCTCTGGGCACAGGGTCGGATCGAACTGTTGACCCGGACCACGGTCGCCATCGTGGGCACGCGCAACGCGTCGTCGCTCGCCCTGCGCATGGCGCGCGCTTTGGGGCGCGATCTGGCGCAGGCGGGTATCGTCGTCGCCTCGGGTCTGGCGCGTGGTGTCGATGCGGTGGCCCATGACGCGGCCCTGCCCGGGGGCACCATCGCGGTGCATGCGGGCGGACTGGACCGCATCTACCCGGCGGAAAACATCGATCTGGCCGCCAAGATCGCCGTCGATGGCCTGTCGATCTCCGAACGCCCCTTCGGTCTTGCCCCGCAGGCGCGCGACTTCCCCCGCCGCAACCGCATCGTCGCAGGCCTGTCGCAGGCCGTCGTGGTGGTCGAGGCGGCGGCCAAGTCCGGCTCGATGATCACCGCCCGCGACGCCCTGGACGAAGGGCGGGAGGTTCTCGCCGTGCCGGGCCACCCCTTCGACGGACGTGCGGGCGGCTGCAATCTGCTGCTGCGCGACGGGGCCACGCTGGTGCGGGGTGTTCAGGACATCCTCGACGTGCTCGACCTGATGGCGCGCAGCCCGGAGGCCCCCGAGCCGAGGCCGGAGCCCGTCGCCGCGCCGCAGGTCGACGCCACCACGACCCCCGACACCTCACAATTGCGCGACCGCATCCTGTCGCTGCTCTCGCCGACGCCGGTCACCCAGGACGATCTGGCCCGCGACATCGCCGCAAGCGGCCCGGTCAGCGCCAACCAACTGGCGCTGCACCTCTCCGAACTGGAGCTGGAGGGCAGCATCGCGCGGCAACCCGGCGGCGGCCTGATCCGCGCCTGACCAACCGCAAGCGGGGGCTCGTGCGGCCAATCCGACCGCATCCAGAGCGCCCATTGACAATCTTCCAGAGGTCCCCACATGGTCCGCGGCCCATGGACCCCCCTCGCCGGGGGACCTGTCGAACCTGTTGAATCCGACTATTTCCGAGGTCTTCCGCCATGCCCGTCGTCGTCGTCGAATCCCCGGCCAAGGCCAAGACCATCAACGGATATCTGGGCAAGGACTACACCGTTCTGGCCAGTTACGGACACGTTCGCGACCTCGTCGGCAAGGACGGCTCCGTCGACACCGAAGGCTCCTGGGACATGACCTGGGAGGTGCCCGCCGACTCCAAGAAGCGGATCAAGGACATCGCCGATGCGCTGGCCAATGACCCGAACCTGATCCTCGCCACCGACCCCGACCGCGAGGGGGAAGCAATCAGCTGGCACCTTCTGGAAACCCTTCTGGCGCGGCGCGGCATCAAGAAGGACATGCCGGTCAGCCGCGTGGCCTTCAACGCCATCACCAAGAAGGCCGTGCAGGAGGCCATCGCCAACCCGCGTGAAATCGACACGCCGCTGGTCCATGCCTACCTGGCGCGCCGGGCGCTCGACTATCTGGTGGGGTTCAATCTGTCGCCGGTGCTCTGGCGCAAGTTGCCCGGTTCGAAATCCGCAGGGCGGGTGCAATCGGTCTGCCTGCGTTTGGTTGTCGACCGGGAGATGGAGATCGAGGCCTTTGACGCCCGCGAATACTGGTCCGTCCGCGCCATGCTGGAAACCCCGCGCGGCCAAAAGTTCGAGGCGCGGCTTGTGGCGCTGGCGGGCAAGAAGCTGGACCGCTTCGACCTGGCCGATGCGACCCAGGCCGAGCTGGCCGTGCAGGCCGTCGAAAGCCGCGATCTGACCGTGACCGGGGTCGAGGCCAAGCCAGCGACGCGCAACCCCTCGCCACCCTTCATGACCTCGACCCTGCAGCAGGAAGCCAGCCGCAAGTTCGGCATGGGCGCCAAGGCCTGCATGTCGACCGCGCAGCGATTGTATGAGGCGGGCCACATCACCTACATGCGGACCGACGGCATCGACATGGCGCCCGAGGCCGTGGCCGACGCCCGCGCCGCCATCGAGAGCCGTTACGGCAAGGACTACACCCCGGCCGAGGCGCGGGTGTACAAGAACAAGGCCAAGAACGCCCAGGAAGCGCATGAATGCATCCGCCCCACCGACATGACCAAGTCAGCGGACGAGATCCGGGTGTCCGAGGGCGACCAGAAAAAGCTCTATGACCTCATCTGGAAGCGCACGCTGGCCAGCCAGATGGCCGCCGCAAGGCTGGAGCGCACGACCGTCACGGTCCGCGACAAGGGCGAGCAGGTCGAGCTGCGCGCCACCGGTCAGGTCGTGGTCTTCGACGGGTTCATGAAGGTCTATACCGAAGGGCGCGACGACGATGCCGCGGCCTCCGACGACGACAACCGCCTGCCGGTGATCCATCAGGGCGACGTCGCCAAGAAGGTCGCCGCTTACGGGGACGAGACGTCCGACAACCAGATGGTCAAATCGCCGTCCAACGCCGTTCTGGGCCAGCAGAGCTTCACCCAACCGCCGCCCCGCTACACCGAGGCGACGCTGGTCAAGCGGATGGAGGAACTGGGCATCGGGCGGCCATCGACCTATGCCTCGATCCTGTCGACGATCGTGGACCGCGGCTATGTCCGCAAGGAAGGCAACCGCCTCTTCCCCGAGGATCAGGGGCGGCTGGTGACGGTCTTCCTGTCCAACTATTTCCGCAAATACGTCAGCTATGATTTCACTGCCGGCCTCGAAGAGGAACTGGACGAGATCAGTGCCGGCGACAAGGATTACAAGGACGTCCTGGCCCGCTTCTGGCGCGACTTCTCGGCGGCCATCGGCGAGACGAGCGAACTGCGGATCACCGAAGTCCTCGACAAGATCAACGAAGTGCTGGAGCCGCATCTCTTCCCTGATGCGGGCGACGGGCGAGACCCGCGTCTGTGCCCCAAATGCGAGGCGGGGCGTCTGTCGATGCGGACGGCCCGGTCGGGCGGGGCCTTCATCGGCTGCTCCAACTATCCCGAATGCCGCTATACCCGCCCCTTCGGCCCGCCGGGGATGGAAGGCGAGCAACAGGGCGACGAGCGGATGCTGGGCGTGGAGCCGGAATCGGGGCTGGAGGTCTGGCTGAAATCCGGGCGCTTCGGGCCCTACGTCCAACTGGGTGAAAAGACCGAGGAAAACCCCAAGCCGAAGCGGTCGAGCCTGCCCAAGACCTGGGCCCCGGACGTGGTGGATTTCGACCGCGCGATGCAGCTTCTGTCGCTCCCGCGCGAGGTCGGATTGCACCCCGAGGACGGGGAGCCGATCACCACGAACCTGGGCCGCTACGGGCCTTACGTGATGCACAAGCGGCCCGAGGACGCCAAGCCGGTCTATGCCAACCTCAGCGACGAGGAAGAAATCTTCACCATCGGCATGAACCATGCGGTTCAGGTGCTGGCCGACAAGCGCGCCAATCCGCGCGGAGCCGGACGTGGGGCGGCCAAGGCGCTGCGCGATCTGGGCGAACACCCCGAGAAAGGCGGCGCGATGGCGGTGATGGAGGGGCGGTTCGGCCCCTACATCAAATGGGAAAAGGTCAATGCCACCCTGCCCAAGGACGTCTCGCCCGAAGACCTGACCGTGGCGCAGGCCATCGAACTGATCGCCGCCAAGGCCGCCAAGGCCCCGAAGAAGAAGGCCGCAGCCAAGAAACCGGCGGCAAAAAAGCCCGCGGCGAAAAAGCCCGCGGCCAAGAAGAAGGGCCCGGCGAAGAAGGCCGCCCCGAAAGCACAAGACTAACCCCGGTCAAACCGGCCCCCACCAAAGGCGGCGGGCGCCGGAACGGCTATTGCGACCAGAGAGCGGTCTCGGGGTGGAACTGCGACCAGGCGAACCAGAACGCCTGATGGCTTCCCAGGTCCGCACCGTCCTGATCGACAGCCCTTATCCCGCCCGCATCCAGTTGCAGGCGGACGTTCTCGAAACCGACATCGACCCCCGCCTTCAGCGCCGCGAAGGCGGTGCTCCGCTGAAAGGCGACCGGTGTTCCGGACGCAGCGATGACGCCGATGATATCTTCGTGAACGTCCAGCCGCGGATCGACGTCACCGACCGGAAAGATCGGCCCGTCGGCGTCGCGCCCATTGCGGAAGTCGAAATCGCGGCCAAGGGCCAGCCGTTCGACCAGAACGGTGGTTTCGGGATGTTGCTCTTTCCAGGTGCCCCAATCCGTCGTGACCACTGTCGCCTGCTCAAGCTGGACCCCCTGCGCCGCCAGCGGCCCGGTCAGGGCCGTCCCCAGGAAGGTGTCGAAGACGGAATAGGTATTCAGATCATACATCACCTTGTTCGAGCGGATCAGCAGGCCCGTGGTGCGCAGGACCGGGCGCGCGACCCCTGTCGGCATCCGGTCGGTGAAATACGCCTGCGCCGCGCCGCACAGGGTGCAATAGGGGATTCCCAGATCACGTCCGCCGAGGGTATCGTTCACCATCTCGCGGACTTCCATGATGCGACGTGGATAGGCGCGGTATTCGCCGTTGACCTCGATCCCGAAGACGATGGCGTCATCCGCAAGCCAGGTCGCATCCTCGGCGCTGCTGACTGGCGGATTGTCGGCGGCGGGAATGCAGTCGCAGGCATCGTCGGTGGTCCCGAACGGCCGATCGTCGATCCGCACCCCGCCCCAGGACACCAGCCGCCAGTCGACATTGCCCTCGACAAGGATCCGGTCCCATCCCGGAACGAACTGCGTGAAGATCGCGCGCTTGGCGTCAAGGTATCCGGGGTAGGACGGGATATCCCAGGCGATCAGGTGGTCGGTGATCGCACCCCATCGCATGTGCGTATCCAACTCGATCCCCAGCAGCATGGTCGCCGCCTCTGCCAGCGCCGTGTCGAACTCCATCCGCCAGGTGAACCGCATCATGTCGCTGATGATCCAGACCAGCCTCGGGTCGCCGGAGGCGACGATCTCATCGAGCGCAAGCTTCTGATCTCGTCCCCATTCGGACCGGGCCAGGCTGTCGATGAAAACGGTCTGGACAGCAGCTTGCAGGCTCTCGGAAATCGGACCTTCGGGAACGGAGGGCGGGGTGCCGAATTCCGCAATCACATAGTCGGGCAAAGGCGTGGCGGCCCGTACCGGCCCGGATGCCCCGGCAACAAGGCACGCGGCAAACAGCAGAGCGACGACCCTGTTTCGGAAGGATTTGAGGATCAGATCTGTCATCGGGACGCCTTTCGCGATTGCGCGCATCCTTCGGTCAATCGCAACACCCGCCGACGATTTGCCGCGGGTCCATGATGCGGTCTCTCGGTGCACGGTCGCACTTTCGATCCAATTCGAAAGCGCGACCAATCACTTCGCTTCAAGACGTCGTGAAATCTGGCCCCACCCACACCGCAGGCGGGGCCATCCCATCACGCGGGGCCGGCGCCCTGCGTCCCGGTATAGACCGAATAGATCGACTGGGACGCCGCCATGAACAGGCGGTTCCGCTTCGGCCCGCCGAAACAGACGTTGCCGCAGATCTCGGGCAGGCGGATGCGGCCCAGCAGGGTGCCGTCCGGCGCCCAGACCGTCACACCCGAATAGCCGACGTTGCGCCCCGCGTTGGACGAGGCCCAGAGGTTGCCCGCCACGTCGGTGCGCAAGCCATCGGGTCCGCATTTCACGCCGTCGACCATGCAATCCGAGAACACCCGCCGGTTCGATGTCGTCCCGTCCGGGGCCACATCCATCGCGATGATCTCGCCGTTGCCGCCCGGCCCGGTGTCGCCCGGTCCCTTGCCCGTCGACGCGATGTAGAGCGTCCCGAAATCGGGCGCAAAGCACAGGCCGTTCGGATCGGCGGCATCGGCCTCGGTCGCGACACGGGTGATCGCGCCATCGGTGCCGATGCGATAGGTCGCGGTCTCCATCTCGCGGACGTAGTCCCCGATCTCCGGCGGTTGACCCAGACGCGGGTTCAGCAATCCGGCGGCATTGGACGGCCCGCCCGGCGCATCGGGCGCACCTTCATAGAGCTGTCCGCCATAGGGCGGATCGGTGAACCAGATGCTGCCGTCCGCATGTTCGACCACGTCATTGGGCGAGTTGAAGCGCTTGCCCTCGAACATGTCGGCCAGGATGGTGATCGATCCGTCATGCTCATATCGCACGACCCGGCGGGTCAGATGTTCCGCCGACAATTGCCGCCCCTGCCGGTCGAAGCTGTTGCCGTTTGAATAGTTGGACGGATAGCGGAATTCGCTGACGTGGTTGTCGTCGTCCAGCCAGCGCATCTGGCGGTTCTCGGGGATGTCGGACCAGATCAGGTACTTGCCGACCGAATTCCAGGCAGGTCCTTCCGCCCATCTGGCCCCGGTCCAGAGCCGCTCGATCGTGGCATTGGGCTGCATCACGCCCCAGAAGCGGTCATCGGCGGCCACCAGGTCCGGGTCCCAGAAATAGACGTTCGGCGCGGCTCCGGGCCCGAAATCGCGGCGCGGCGTGGTGATGGTCGACAAGGGTTCGACGGCGGTGGATTGCGCGCTGGCCGCAACGCCGGTCAGGGCCACCGCACCCCCTCCCAGGGCGCCGAGGGCCTGCCTGCGCGACAGATTCGAATGGATGATGGTCATGGTCTTCCTCCCAAATGTGGCAAATGCCGATGTCAGCTTGGGGTCGGATGCTTGCCGCGCGGCTATTTGAATGACGCAAGGGAAAGGAGCGGCGGAAAATCGCTCGCATTGTCATCGGTCCCACCCGCATGGCACCCGGCATTTCCGCGGGCCGAGGGTTGAATCCCCGTGCCCCCGGGGTGACATGTCACAACGATACAGGACGGAACTTGCCCCGATGACCACAATCCCACCGCTGACCCCGCAACCGCAGGTTCAGGCGTTCCTTGCCACCCGCCGGTCCCGCCCCTCCAAAACCCTGCGCACCCCCGCGCCGGATGCGGCGGCCCTGACCCCGATCCTGACGGCGGCGCTGCGCGTGCCGGATCATGGCAAGCTGGAACCCTGGCGGCTTCTGGTGATGCAGGGGGCCGCGCTGACGCGTCTGGCAGAGATGACGGTTGACCTGGGCACCCGGCAGGGGCGGGATGCCGACAAGCTGACGAAGGCCCACGCGATGTTCGCCGAAAGCCCCCTGATCGTCGCCGTCGTGGCCAGCCCCAAAGCCTCCGACAAGATCCCCGAAGTCGAACAGACGCTCAGCGCCGGGGCGCTCTGCCTCGGCCTCGTGAACGCGGCGCAGGCGGCGGGATGGGGCGCGAACTGGCTGTCGGGCTGGATGGCCACGGACCGCGACTGGCTGTCGGCGGGGCTGTCGCTGGCCGACACGGAATGGGTCGCGGGGTTCATCGTCCTTGGCACCGAAACCGCCGTGCCGCCCGACCGCCCGCGCCCCGACCTGGACGCCATCACCACTTGGGTCGACGCATGATCGACGATATCCTGAAGGCCCTCGGCCAGATCGGTGATCCCCGGTTTCGCAGCGTCCTGCTGCGGGGCGTCGGCCTGTCGCTGGCCCTTCTGATCGGGTTTTCGGCGGTCCTGATCTGGGGGGCGCAGGCATTGGTCGGCCCGTCTGTCACGCTGCCGTTTCTGGGCGAGGTGACCTGGCTCGACAACGCGGCTGGATGGGCCGCCGTGCCCTTCACCCTGATCGCGTCGGTCTTCCTGATGGTGCCCGTCGCCTCGGCCTTCACCGGTCTCTTTCTGGACCGCATCGCGCAGGCCGTCGAAGACCGCCACTATCCCGGCCTGCCCCCGGCCCGCACCCAACCCTGGGGCGAGGCCCTGCGCGAGACGGCGGGGTTTCTGGGCCTCGTCCTGGGCGTGAACCTTCTGGCGCTCATTGCCTATCTGTTTTTGGCACCCTTCGCGCTCTTCATCTTCTGGGGGGTGAACGGGTTCCTTCTGGGCCGCGAATACGCGCAGATGGTGGCCGCCCGTCACATGCCCCGGGCCGAGGCCACGAAGTTCCGCAGTCGCCATCGTGGCGAAATCTGGCTGACGGGTGTCCTGATGGCGATCCCGTTGTCGGTGCCACTGCTCAACCTGCTGGTGCCGGTGGTCGGCGTGGCCGCCTTCACCCACCTGTTCCATCGTCTGGCGCGCTAGTTCGCCGCCGGGCGTCCCGTCAGGGCGCGCAGGTCGTCGATGGTGACCACGCCTGCGACGATGGCCCAGACCAGCGGCCCCCAAAGGCACAGCGCGATCCCCGTGGCCCAGAGAACGCGCCGACCCAGCCGGAACTCCATCGGGCTGGAGACATGGGTGCCGGGCACACGCTCACCATTGTCGCCCTGGGTATTCTGGCCGATCTGAAGACCGATGAGGAACACCATGGCCCAGACCATGGCAAAGAGGACGAAGGCCGAAAAGATACCCATCAGGCGGCCCCCCCGGCGACTTCTTCCAACTCGACCAGGGTGCCGGTGAAATCCTTCGGATGCAGGAACAGGACCGGGTTGCCATGCGCCCCGATCTTCGGCTCCCCGTTGCCCAGGACGCGCGCACCCGACGCCAGCAGCTGATCCCGCGCCGCCAGTATGTCAGTTACCTCATAGCAGACGTGGTGGATGCCGCCCGAGGGGTTCTTGGCCAGGAACCCGGCAATCGGACTGTCGTCGCCCAAGGGATGCAGCAACTCGATCTTGGTATTTGGCAATTCGATGAAGACGACGGTCACGCCGTGGTCGGGTTCGTCCTGCGGCGGGTTCACATGGGCGCCCAGGGTGTCGCGATATTGCGCGGCGGCGGCCTCCAGGTCCGGCACGGCGATGGCCACGTGATTCAATCTGCCGATCATGTCGATCCCCCTGTTGCGGTCGGGGGCGTTATGGGCGCGCAAACCCGCTCCTGCAAGATCGCGGGCGGCCGTTCATCTTTCGTTAGGGATGATGGCGGCAAAGTGGCGCACACCCCGAGGAGAGATTCGCCATGCCCGTGCAGAACCTGCCCGATCCCGACTTCGGCCACCGACTTGCGCCGACCGCTCAGCGCCCGCTTCTGGGCCAGACCGTGCTTCTTGTCGAAGACAGCCGCTACGCCTCCGAGGCGGTGCGCATGCTTGCCTTGCGCTCGGGCGCCCGTATCCGCCGCGCCGATTGCATCGCCAGCGCAGAACGCCACCTGGGCACCTATCGCGCCGGGGTCGCCATCGTCGACCTGGGCCTGCCCGACGGCGATGGCCTGTCGCTTATCCGGCGGCTGGCACGGGCGACGCAACGCCCGACCGTCCTTCTCGCCACCTCGGGGCAGGACGCCGCCGACGTCGAGGCGGCTGCCATCGCCGCGGGGGCCGATGACTTCCTGCCCAAACCCATCGAAAGCCTTGCCGCCTTTCAGCAGATCATCCTGCGCCATCTGCCCGCCGATCTTTGGCCCAAGGGCCTGCGCATCGTCGGCAACGAAGAAATCCGTCCCGACCGCCTCGCCCTGACCGAAGACCTCGCCTATGCCGGCCGCCTTCTGGAGGAAGACGGCGTGGAGCTGGACTTCGTCACCCGCTTCCTGACCGGTCTGGCGCGCACGGGCCGCGACCAGGTGCTGCTGGCCGAAACCGAAAGCCTCGCCAATCGCACGCTGGAGGAGGTGCGCCCCCATCTGCGCCGGATGATCGCCGAACGGCTGGCCGCCCGACAGGTGATCTAGCCCGTCATCTCGCCAAGGGGTCGTTTCTGCCGCCCCGCCGCACCGAAGTTCGCGGGCGCAAGCCAGCTTCGGTGCGCCGCCCGCAGCCGGGGCCAATCGGCGTCGATGATCGCGAACCAGGCGGTATCCCGGTTCTGTACCCGCACGATCATGTGCTGGCGGAACGTGCCCTCATAGGTGAACCCCAGGCGCAGCGCCGCACGACGCGACGGCGCATTCCCGGCGTTGCACTTCCACTCCACCCGCCGGAACCCGGCGGCAAAGCAGTGGTCGATCATCAGGTGAAGCGCCTCGGTCGCCTCGGGCGTGCGTTGCAACGACGGGGACAGGGCGATGTTCCCGATCTCGATCACGCCATTGGCGCGATCGACGCGCATGAACGATGCCACGCCGGCCCATCCCTCGGGCCCATCGATGGCATAGAAGGCCGGGTCGTCCCCCGCTGCCACTGTCTCGATCCAGTCGCGATAGGTTTGCAGGTCGTCAAACGGCCCATAGGCCATATAGGCCCAATGCTCCGCATCGCGCGGGTTCGCGGCATGCAGCGCCGCCGCATGGTCCGGCGTCAACCGCTCCAGCCGGGTCCGCGCGCCGACCATTCCAGAGGGCGGTGTCCAGTCCAGCGGGGTCCAATCGGCAAGGTCATCATTCATCCGCCCTGCACTAGCGCGGCGCCATGCGGATCGCGCCATCCAGCCGGATAACCTCGCCGTTCAGCATTGGATTGGTCGCGACATGTCCCACCAGAGACGCGAATTCCGCCGGGTTCCCAAGGCGCGAGGGATAGGGCACCTGCGCGCCCAGACTGTCCTGCACCTCCTGAGGCAGACCTTCCAGCATCGGCGTCAGGAACAGGCCGGGCGCAATCGCCACCACCCGAATGCCAAGCGACGCCAGATCGCGGGCCATGGGCAGGGTCATCGCCACCACGCCGCCCTTCGACGCGGCATAGGCGATCTGCCCTACCTGCCCCTCGAAGGCCGCGACCGAGGCTGTGTTGACGATCACCCCCCGCTCACCGTCCGGCCCGACCGGCGCCTGCCGCGCCATGATCGCGGCGGCGGCGGACGCGCAGTTGAAGGTCCCCGTCAAATTGATCGCGATGGTCTTGGCGAACAGGGTCGGGTCATGCACCCCGTCGCGCCCCACCGTCTTGGCGGCGGGGGCGATGCCCGCGCAATTGACCATCAGGTCCAGGCGTCCATCGCCCGCCACCTCTGCCAGCGCCGCCGCGCAGGCCGCCGCATCGGTCACGTCGACCCTGTGGAAGGTGCCGCCGAGGTCGCGCGCCAGGTCCGCGCCGGCCGCGTCCAGATCCAGAATCGCCACCGATCCGCCAGCCGCCGCGATATGCCGCGCCGTCGCGGCCCCAAGGCCGCCCGCGCCGCCGGTGATGGCCGCCCTGCATGCTCCGATGTCCATGCCGTCCTCCCGCTGATACCTGCGCCGCGACCCTAGCGACGCCGGAGGTCAGCGCAAGTCGGGGGCCGTGATCGCCGCGCGGATACGGGTGTCGGTGTCGTCGCTGTCAGCCGAGATGCCGACGCCTACCAGAACCCCGGGCGCGCCCCCGAAAGCACGCGCGTAATCCGCGGCCAGATCGACCCGTTCACCATGCTGGCCGGTTCCGGCCTGGCGCAGCACGATGGTCTTCAACCCCGGCAGATAGGGGCTGTCCTGCAACGTCCCGCGCGCATCGTCATCGCCCCAGACATAGACCAGAACCTTGGTGTTCGGATCGCGCAGCAACCGCGTCGCGCGGTTCGGGTTCGCCGTCGCGGCCGTCTGGGGATCGGTCCAGGCAAAATAGATTGCAAGGTTGCGATCATCCCCGCCTTTCCGGCGCAGGTCCGTCGCGGGCACGCTTTCGGCCACCGACCACGTCCAGGAGGCCTGGGTCGACCCGCGCAACCCCTCGGGCACCGCCCGCCACAGCAGCGAGACCGTCCCGTCCGAGCCGACCTGCAAACTGCCGCCCCCCTGGGTGTAATCGTTGGATGAAAAGCGCAGGAACCCCTGCTCGCGCCAACTGCCGTCGAACGACAGGGTCGCGGCGGCAAGGGGCGCGGCGAAGACGGCGGCAGCACAGGCCAGAGCGAGTTTTTTCATGAGCCAAGCCTAACCCATCCGCCGCATTTGTCCCGTCACGTCCCCGTGACAGGCCGGCGGATGCCCACGCGGCCACAACACCCCATCAAACCTGTGGAGAAGCCCAAATCGGGGCTGGACAGGGACTCCGCCACCCTCCACCATATCTGGTATGGAAAACGCGGCGCCGTCATAAGGGTCGTGTTCCCTCCTAGACCTATGGCCCCAGCGGAAGGGTGAGACATGCTCCACCATCGCCAGCAATTCTCCGACACCGGCGACCTGCATCCGATCGATCTGGTCGAGACGGTTGCCGAATCCCAGGATTGGGATTTCGACCGCGTCGGCGAAGACCAGATCGCCATGGTGGTCGAGGGGCAGTGGCGCAGCTATTCCGTCACCCTCGCCTGGTCACCCACCGACGAGACGCTCCGCCTGATCTGCTGCTTCGAGATGGAGCCGCCGGAGACCAGCCTCCCGCGCCTTTACGAGGTGCTGAACCTCGCCAATGACGAATGCTGGGCCGGGTCCTTCACCTATTGGGCCGGGCAGAAGATGATGGTCTACCGCTACGGCCTCGTGCTGGCGGGCGGCGTCTGCGCCCAGACCGAGCAGATCAACCAGATGGTCGCCGAGGCGATCCTGGCGGGCGAACGCTACTATCCGGCCTTCCAGTTGGTGTGCTGGGGCGGGCGCGCGCCCGAGGTCGCCATGCAGATCGCCATGGCCGAGGCCTACGGCCACGCCTGACCCTTGCGCCCGCCGCCGTCGCCACTAGGCTCGCGGGCAAACCGGGAGGGCACCATGGATTTCACCGAACTCGACACGCGCGGCCTCGTGCTTCTGGGTTGCGGCAAGATGGGCGGCGCGATGCTGGCCGGATGGCTCGACCGGGGCTTGTCCGCGTCGGCTGTCACGGTGATCGACCCGAACCCCTCCGATTGGCTGACGGGCACCGGGGTCGCGCTGAACACACCCCTGCCCCCAAGCCCCGCCGTCGCCCTGATCGCCGTGAAACCGCAGATGATGGGCGCCGCACTGCCCGCATTGCAGTCGCTGACGGACACGCTTTTCGTCACGGTGGCGGCGGGCACGCCGCTTTCGGCCTATGCGGCGGCCTTCGGCGCATCGGCCCGCGTGGTCCGCGCCATGCCCAACACCCCCGCCGCCGTGGGGCGCGGCATCACCGCCATCATCGGCAACGCCGCCGCGACCCCCGCCGATCTGGACCTGGCCCAGGGGATGCTCGCCGCCGTGGGCGAGGTGGTGCGGCTCGACACCGAGGACCAGATGGATGCCGTCACCGGCCTTTCGGGCTCCGGTCCGGCCTATGTCTTCCACGTGATCGAGACGATGGCGGCGGCGGGCGTGGCCCAGGGCCTGTCCCCCGACCTCGCCCTGCAACTGGCCCGCGCCACCGTGGCCGGGGCGGGCGCGCTGGCCATGACCGGCGAAGACCCGGGGCAATTGCGCGTCAACGTCACCTCGCCCAACGGGACGACCCAGGCCGGGCTGGAGGTTCTGATGAAAGAGCTTCCCGACCTCATGACCCGCACCGTCGCCGCCGCCGCCGACCGCAGCCGGGAGCTTCGGGGATGAGCCTCGACTTCGACGATTTCCTCAAGGTCGACATCCGCGTGGGCCGCGTGACCCGCGCCGAACCCTTCCCCGAGGCGCGCAAGCCCGCCATCAAGATGTGGATCGACTTCGGCGGCGACATCGGCGAGCGCAAGACCTCGGCCCAGGTCACCGCGCATTATTCACCCGAAACGCTGATCGGCCGACAGGTGGTGGCCGTCGTCAACTTCGCACCCCGCCAGATCGGCAAGTTCATGTCCGAAGTCCTGGTCCTCGGCCTGCCCGACGCCGATGGCGAAGTCGTCCTTCTGTCACCCGACCAACCCGTGCCCGAGGGGGGGCGCATGCATTGAAACTCCTGATCAGCCGCGCCCTTCCCGACAGCATCATGGTCGCCGCACGCGACCGCTTCGACGTGACCTGCCGCGACACGACCGCGCCCATGGACCTCGCCGAATGCCGAGCCGCGCTGGCCGATCACGATGTCATCCTGCCGACCCTGGGGGACGCCTTCACCAGCGGGGCCTTCACCGGCCCGATCCGCGCCCGGGGGCTGGCCAACTTCGGGGTCGGCTACAATCACATCGACGTCGCCGCGGCGCGGGCCGCGGGGCTTGTGGTGACCAACACCCCCGGGGCCGTGACCGATGCCACCGCCGACACCGCCATGACACTGATTCTGATGGCCGCCCGCCGCGCGGGCGAGGGCGAGCGGATGGTGCGCGCCGGCCTCTGGGAAGGCTGGCACCCGGTCCAGATGCTCGGCATGCATGTCTCGGGCAAGACCGTGGGCATCATCGGCATGGGCCGCATCGGCCAGGCCATCGCCCGGCGCTGTGCCGCAGGCTTCGGGATGCAGGTCGTGTTCTGGAACCGCTCGCCCAAGGCGGTGGCGGACGCGCGGCAACTGGCAACCGTCGCCCAGGTCTGCGCCGCCGCCGATATCGTCGTCACCGCGGTCGCCGCCACGCCCCAGACGCGTCATGTCATCGACGCCACAGCCCTGGCCGCGATGCAACCCCATGCCATCCTGGTGAACATCGCGCGCGGCGACGTGGTGGACGAGGCGGCGCTGATCGACGCGCTGCAATCGGGCCGGATCGGCGGCGCGGGCCTCGACGTCTATGAACGCGAACCGATCGTGCCCGACGCCCTGCGCGCCCTCGAAAACGTGGTGCTGCTGCCCCATCTGGGCACCGCCGCGCTCGAGGTACGGGAAGACATGGGTCGCATGGCGCTCGACAACGCCATCGCCATCGCCGAGGGGCGCACTCCACCGAACCCGGTATGATCTGGGTCGGCCACGACACCCCGCTCGGGCGCATCCTTCTGGTGGGCGACGGCACTGCCATTGCCCGATTGGATTGGCCGGGCACCGCGCCCGACCCCACCTGGACCGAAGACCCGAACGCCTTTGCCGAAGCCCGCCGCCAGATCGACGCCTATTGGAACGACGGCCACAGCGCCTTCGACCTGCCGCTTCGCCCCAAGGGCACACCGTTCCAGCGCCGCGTCTGGCACGCGCTTCAGGCGATCCCTCCGGGCCAGACCGTCAGCTATGCCCATATCGCCGCCGCCATCTGCCAGCCCCGGGGCACCCAGGCTGTGGGTCAGGCCAATGGCGCGAACCCCATCCCGATCCTGATCCCCTGCCACCGTGTCGTGGCCGCCGACGGCTCCCTCGGTGGCTTCTCGGGCGACCTGTCGGACAAACGCAGGCTCCTCGCCCACGAACGCGCGCCCCATCAGACCGACACGCCGCGCCTGATCTGACCCTTCTCTGCTTTGCAAATACTCCGGGGGAGCGCGAGGGGGCCGGCCCCCTCGCTCCCGCCCTCAGATCCCGTCGATACAGACGTATTTCGTCTCGAGGTAATCCTCCAACCCCTGCGATCCGCCCTCCTTGCCAAGGCCCGACTCCTTGACCCCGCCAAAGGGCGCCTCAACGGTCGTGATCAGTCCCGAATTGATCCCGATCATCCCGTATTGCAGCCCCTCGTTCAGGCGGAACGCCCGGCCCAAGTCCGACGTGTAGGCATAGCAGGCCAGGCCATAGACCGTGTCGTTGGCCATCGAGATCGCCTCCTCCTCGGTCTCGAAGCGGAACACCGGGGCCAGGGGGCCGAAAATCTCTTCGGTGGCGAACTTCATCGCCTGGGTCGCCCCGGTCATCACCGTCGGCTCGAAGAAGGTGCCGCCGTTGCCGTGCCGTCCGCCGCCGGTCTCGACCCGGGCGCCCTTGGCCTTGGCGTCGGCGACGAATTCCTCGACCTTCTCGACCGCGTCCATGTCGATCATCGGCCCCTGTTCGACACCTTTCTCGCGCCCGTCCCCGACCTTCATCGCCTTCGTCTTCTCGACCAGCTTGGCGACGAAGGCGTCATGGATGCCCGACTGCACATAGATGCGGTTGGCACAGACACAGGTCTGGCCCGCATTGCGGAACTTCGACACCATCGCGCCCTCGACCGCCTTCTCCAGATCGGCGTCGTCGAACACGAGGAAGGGCGCGTTGCCGCCCAGCTCCATCGACACCTTCTTGACCGTGTCGGCAGCCCCCCGCATCAACTCCTTGCCCACCTCGGTCGAGCCGGTGAAGGTGATCTTGCGGACCTCGAAACTCTCCATCATCGCCTTGGAAATCTCGCGCGCCGACCCGGTGACGACGTTGACCACCCCCTTGGGATAGCCCACCTCCTCGCACAGCGCGCCCCAGGCCAGTCCCGAATAGGGCGTCGCCGTCGCGGGCTTGGCCACCACGGTGCAGCCGACGGCCAGCGCGGGCGCGATCTTGCGTGCCAGCATCGACGACGGGAAGTTCCAGGGCGTGATCATCCCGACCACCCCAATGGCATGCTTGGTCACCAGGATGCGCCGCCCGTTGACCCCGGCGGGCACGATCTCGCCCTTGGCGCGGCGCGCTTCTTCCGCGAACCAGCGGACGTATTGCGCCCCGATGGCGATCTCGCCCATCGATTCCGCCATGGGCTTGCCCATCTCGACGGTCAGCAGTTCGGCCAGATCCTTCTGGTTGTCCATCAGCGCGTCGTGCAGCTTCCACAACAGGTTGCACCGCTCCATCAGGGACATGTCCCGGAACCCCGGAAAGGCGGCCGAGGCGGCGTCGATGGCCCGCTCGGCTTCGGCCTTGCCGCCCTTGGGGATGGTCCCGATGACCGACCCGTCCACCGGGTTCGTCACGTCGATGGTGGCCCCGCCGTCCGCGCCGACCCATTTGCCGTCGATAAGATTTGCCTGCTTCATCCAGTCGGTGAACGCCATGGGTCTAGTCCTTTGAAAAGGTGAAAGTCGTGATTTGATGATAGGTCTCGCCGGGGCGCAGGCCACAGTCGGGAAAGTCGTCATGGTTGGGCGCATCGGGCCAGACCTGCGGCTCCAGCGCGACGCCGGCATGAGGGCCATAGCGCCGCCCGTCCAGCCCCGGCACCGGCGTGTTCAGCTTGGCGCCGTCATAGACCTGCAACCCCGGCTCGGTCGTGGCGATGGCCATCGACAGGCCCGGCGCATGCAGCACCGCCACATCGCGCAGCGGCCCGCGCGCGTCCGACAGGCAGAGGTTGTGATCCAGCAATCCCGCCCCCGGCAGGCTCCGCCCCGCGCGGAAATCGAACTCCGTCCCCGCCACATCGGCCACGCCCGTCGGGATCAGGTCGTCGTCCACGGGCACATAGCAGTCCGCCGCGACGGTCAGATAATGGTCCGACACGTCCGCCGACCCCGACAGGTTCCAATAGCTGTGATGCGCGATGTTGCAGAGCGTCGGCGCCTCGCAGGTCGCGGTATACTCGACCCGAAGGCAGGCCCCGGGCGCACAGGTGAACAGCGCCTCGATCCGCATCGCGCCGGGAAACCCCATTTCGCCATCGTCCAGATCGATGCCGAAGCGGATGTGATCCGACCCGCGCTCCAGCACGTCCCAGACCCGCTTGCCGATGCCCGCCGATCCGCCGTGCAGTGTGTGTCGGCCCAGGAAATTCGGGTCGGTGCGATGCTCCACCCCGTCCAGCGTGAAGCGCGCGTTGCCGATCCGGTTGGCCACCCGCCCCGCCGTCGCGCCCATATAGCTGGAATGCCCGGCGGCATAGTCGCCCAGAACGGCTAGCCCCAGGACCAACGGATGCCCGACCCCGTCCAGTCGCAGGTCGACCAGCGCGGCCCCCCACTCGGTAAAGGTCGCCGTCAGGCCGTGGCCCGAAATCACATGTCGGTTCAGATCCATTCCGCGTCCCTAGTCCAAGCCGAGGTGCGCCGCCACGGTGCGCGCCGTCATTTCCGAAACACGGGCATTCGCCTCGACCGTGACGCCGCCGATATGCGGTGTCAGGATCAGGTTGGGAACGCCAGCAAAAGAATTGTCCGCGCCCAGAGGCTCCATCTCGAAGGTATCGAGCGCCGCCCCGGCCAGGTTGCCCGACCGCAGTGCCGCGCAGAGCGCCGCCTCGTTCACCACGCCGCCCCGCGCCGCATTGATTACAACCGCCCCCTTTTTCATCGTGGCCAGCGCCCGCGCGTCCAGCATGTGCCGCGTCTCCTCGGTCAGCGGCACATGCAGCGACAGCACGTCCGCTGTCGCGATCACCTCGGCCAGCGGGCATTCGGTCGCGCCGGGAAACCCGCGCGTATAGGGGTCGTGGGCGATGCAGGTCATGCCGAACGCCCGGGCCAGTTCCGCCGTCTTGCGCGCGATCTCGCCATAGCCGATCAGGCCAAGGGTCTTGCCCGCAATCTCCCGTCCCTTGCCCGCCGGCCCGCGCGGCCAGGTCCCCGCCTCCATCGCGGGCCGCATCATATACGCTCCGCGCAGCAGGACCGCCGCCGTCGTCACCACGTACTCCGCCACCGACAGCGTGTTGGCCCCGGTGGCCGGGAAGACGGTGATGTCGCGGGCGGCACAGCCCTCCATGTCGATATTGTCGAGGCCGACACCAAGCCGCCCGACACAGGTGAACCCCGCGTCCAAGAGGTCGCCGCGCACCTGCGTCCGGTTGCGCACGATGATCGCCTGCGCCGATCCGATCAGCCGCGCCAGGTCTTCGGGCCGATCCGGCAGGTCCGGCTCATAGGTCACCTCGCTGCGGGCGCGCAGCCAGTCGACCCAGGTGTCGTCCATGAATTCGGTGATCAGTATCATCGCACATATCTTTCACTTTTGACCCGCAAGGGTGCGCAAATCGCGTCGGACGTATATCCGACGTAGATCACCCGTGGATCACCCATCAAATCCCCCGTGCCTGCAGGTCGATGGCATGGCCCGACCGCGCCGACTCCTCGGCCGCCTCGCCCACCAGAACGGACCAATATCCATCTTCCAGCGACACCTCGGGCCGCCCCTTTCCGGTCCGCACCAGATCGCAGAAACGCTGGTGCTGAAAGAAGGTCGAGCCGTGGTGGTCCCCCGCGATCAGCAAGGCCTCGGGGGTGTGGATCACCTCCCGCACCTCCTGCTTCAGGGCCCGGATCGAGGTCACGAATTCCGCTTCGCGCGGCTGCCCGTCCGGCGCGAACCGCGCAGGCCCCGGAATGAACGCCTCACAGCGCGCATTGGGCCCGGTGACCGCCACGCTCTCCTGCCAATAGGAGCCTTCGGCGAACATGCACAGGTCCAGCATCCCCCTGGTTCCATTGGCAAAATCCACCACGACATAGGCGTTGTCGATGATGTCCGGAATACCCCCGGCATAGCGTTCGTCCCGGTGGTTCACGTCCACGCCGGCACTGGCATAGACCCGGATCGGGTCGGATTGCAGCAGCAGGCGCATCAGGTCCCAGAAGTGACAGCACTTCTCGACCAGCGTCCCGCCGGTGCGCGCGTTGAAGCGGTTCCAGTCGTTGACCTTGGGCAGGAACGGAAAGCGGTGTTCGCGGATCGACACCATGCGCGGTGCGCCCATCTCCTCGCCCGCCACGGCTTGCAGCAGCCGCTGGATCGGCGGCATGTAGCGGTATTCCATCGCCACCCAGATCGGCGCGACCCGCCCCTGCGCCTGGCTCAGCAGGTCGCGGCAATCCGCCGTCGTCGTCGCCAGCGGTTTCTCCACCAGGATCGGCTTGTCCGTTGCCAGCAATCGCTGGACAATTCCCGCATGCAGGTCATTGGGCGCCGCGATCAGGAAGACATCGCACAGGTCCGCCGCGATCATCTCCTCGGGGTCGGCAAAGGCCCGCGCCCCCGACAGTCCGGCCGAGGCCTTGCGCATCCCCTCGTCCGGGTCGGCCACGGCGGACACCGTCGCCCCGTCCAGAAGGGCGATGTTGCGGATATGCTCCTGCCCCATCATCCCCGCGCCGATCAGGCCGTAGCGGATCATCGCGCGGCTCCCAGTTCGACCACATCGATACCAAGACCCGCTGCTACCCCGCGCAGCGCCTCGGCATGGTCGCCGTAGGCCAGCGCCATGTGATGCTCCAGCCCCGTGGCCATCACGTCGTCGCAGACCGCCCCCGCCGGGTTGTCGAACTGCACGACGCCCGATGTGCCGGTGAAGGCCATGGGCCGGTCCAGCACCGCGCCCGTCGCGATGACGGCTTGGGGTCGGCCGTAGGCCTGACTGAGCCGGAAGAGCGTGACCCGCCCGGCTTTCAGCGGAAACTCCAGCAAGAGCGCCTGTTTGCGATTGGTGTGGATCGTCGCATCCGGCGCCTTGGCCGCCATCGACACGGGCGCCTGACCGCAATGCCAGACGACCCCGGTCTCGCCGTCCATGTCCACCAGATCGGCCAGGAAGACCGGCGCATCGGCCACGTCCTGAAGGATGGCCTGCGTCACCGCGCCGTAGACATCCGCCTCGCAGGCACAGGGCGTGCGCGCCTCGCCCAGCATCGACACCGGCCCGCAGACCGCGCCGCCGTATTCGGTGAAGGTCTCGGGCCAGCAGCGGATGGCCATGGCGTCGAAGCGAAATTCGGATTTCAGCGCATCGAGCGCCCCCGCCAGCCGCAGCGACCGGTCGAGTTCACCCTTGTCCAACGTCTCCACCCCGCCCAGACCGGCGGCCTTCGCGGCATAGGGCGCAACGGCGTCATCCGGAAGCGCCCGCGCCCGGTCGAACAGGTCGGGCAACTCGAGCTCGGTCACCTCGGCCCCGGTCAGATCGCGCAACGCCGCCTTGTCATAGGCGCAGGTGTCGAAGCCGCCGGGCCGCTCTCCGATCCGCGCGATTTTCAGGTCGCGGCGGATCGCACGCGGCGTCGCCGCGGAGGGGCTTCCGAACCTCGGCGCGACCTCGGCCCCGGACAGGAGCGCGTCGAGGTCGACGGCATCTCCGTAAGCGAACGCGAACCGACGGTCGTTCAGGCCCAGGGCATGGGACAGAAGGTTCAGGCCGCAGAACGCATTGAGCCGAAGGCGCCCGCCGGTGCGCGGCTCGGGCACGGCCCAGATCGCGACGCGGCCCCGATGCGCTGTCGCAGCCCGCGTGGCAAAGGCGGCATCGGTGAAGGTGACCTGAAGGATCAGCAGGACATCCGCCTCGGCCGTCGCGGTCAATGCCACATCGTCAGCCTCCATCAGCAAATGGCGCGGCCCGACGATCTGGTGACCGGACGCATCCAGCGCGGCCAGCATCATGGCCAGTTTTTCCTCGGCATAGGCAACATCGAAGGTCGGACGCGCCAGCGGTAGCAACCCGATTTTCATTCAGAACCCCGCATAGCCGTGGCGGAAGCCTGCCGTGGGATCGACGAATGCCCCGCCGTCGCCGCCATAGCATTCATGCGCCTGCCAAGGCGTTGCCCGCGCATCGGTCAGCGCGTTGAGCTCGGCCATGTAGGGCACGCTGTCGCGCCGCAGCCCCGCCTCCATCGCGTCCCAGTCGGGATAGGACCGGAACGCATCCAGCCAGATCGCCCGCCCCGCCAGATAGCCCGAGGCCCCGGCGGCATAGGCGTATTCCAGCACCGTCTTGAAATCGGCCTTGCCCGCGCCCGCCGACAGCATGACCCAGGGCCGCCCGGCCAGACGCCCCATCTCGTCGAAGAGGGCCTGCACCGACGCATCACCGCCCGCAATCCCCTGGGCGGGCACCGGGCTTTCCAGCTTGAAGACATCGACGCCGTAGTCCGCCCCGGCAAAAGCCTCCACGCTGGCGAGCACATGGTCGGAATGCTTGGTCGCCATCTCGGTGTATTCGCTGGTCTGTTCGGCATCGCTGTCGACCGGATGGACCAGCAGTTCGAACAGGAACGGGATGTCGAGCGCGGCGCATGCCTCGCCCGTGCGCTTGACGAAATCGTGCTGCGCGGCCTTCACCTCGGCGCTGATGTCGGGGCGATACCAGGCCAGAACCTTGACCGCATCGCCGCCCATCCGCTTGATCTTGGCCACCGACCAGTCGTCGATCTCGGACGAATAGCGGCCTTGCCCGGTCTCGCGGAACAGGCTGTCTTCCAGCGTCACGATCAGGCCCTTGCGCGGGTCGAACGCCTGCCAGCCGTGGGGGATGGCATAGTGCGGGTCCAGAAGCATGGCCGTGGACGAAGGCTGCAACGCGGTCATCAACGTGGTCTTGGCGCGGGCCACATCCTCCCACGGGGCCTCGGGCGTGCCATGGTGGGCGGCGATCGGTCCCTTGATCGGCGGGCGTTGATCCACGGCCGTCATCTTGAAGCGACCGGCGTCGTCGGCCATGCGGCGAAAGCCGAGTTGCTTGCCCGGGGTAAGGGTCAGGGGCATGGGGTCTCCAGTTCGGAATGGGTCGGATAGGTGGTCCAGCCGCCCGCGCGGCTGCATTTGTGCGCGGCGGCGGTATTGGCGAAGGCCGAGGCGGCGGTCAGGTCGGCCCCCCGGCCCAGAGCCAGCGCAAAGGCCCCGTGCCACAGGTCGCCTGCGCCAAGCGTGTCGACGGCATGGACCTTGGGCGCGGGCACATGCGGGCCGTTCGCCCAATGCACGCCGTCTGGCCCGTCGGTATAGGCGACCTGCCCGGGCAGGCGCGCGGCGGCATCGGCCAGGGCGCGGGGCAGCGCATCGATCCCGGTGAAATCCCGCAGGCCGGGGGCCGAGAAGACCACATGCGTCGCCAGCGCGGCCAGGGGCGCGGGCGTGAATTTCTCGCCATCCAGAACGGCGGGGCGACCCGCCTTTCGGGCCGCGCGCAAGACGGCTTCGGTCGCCTGCGGCCAGCGGCAATCGGCCAGCGCCACGTCGAATTCGGGCACGGGGGGCGGCGTCTCGGGCAGGTCGCTGCCCGGGAAATTGACGATCATCCGCTCGCCGGCGCGGTCCACCATGACGGAACTCAGCGGCGTCGCCCCGCCCCGCGCAAAGGCCGGGCGCAGCCCCTGGGCCGTCAGCATCGCGGCCAGCTCGTCCCCTGTGGCATCGCGCCCGAGCCGGGTCATCAGCGTGACCTCGCCCCCCAGACGTGCGGCCCCCACGGCGGCATTGGCGGCACAGCCGCCGCCGATCCGCTCGAAGGCGAACGACCGGTGCTTGGCCCCGCCCTGCGGCAAGGTCTCGACCCGGTGGACATAGTCCATGACCGCGATGCCGCAGACCAGAACCCTCATCTGTCCACCGCCAGTCCCGACGGCACGGCGTCGGGCACACCCAGTCGTCCGCGCAGGCTTTCGGTCCCTTCCAGCGCGCCCAGAAACGCCACCAGATCCGCCACCTGACCCTCAGTCAGCGCCACCGGCGCGATGTCGACCGCCGCCGCGACGCGGGCCATTTCGCGCGCGTCGTCGCGCACCACGAAGTCGATGGCCGCCAACCAATCCGCCCGCGGCAAGCGCGCCGCTTCGGGCGTCCAGGCGTCGAAAGCCGCCCGTGGGTCGGCGTGGTGACGGATAATTCCTTCGAGCGTCGGATAGGCCCCGTTGTGGCCGTAAGGCGCGGTCAGGGTCACGTTGCGCAGCGACGGTGTGCGGAAGCGATAGGCGTCGGCCAGATCGTCGGTCTCGGCCATGCGGCCCACGTCGCGGACCACGGGATCGAAGCGTCGCGTCCGCCCGGGTCCGAAGGGCGGCAGGGCGAGGGCGTGGAAGTCGTGGTCGGTGAACAGCGGGCCGGAATGGCAACTGGCGCAATTGGCCACACCAAAGAACAGGTCGCGCCCTCGCTCTTGCGCCGGTGATAATGCCCCGTCCCCCGCCAGCCAGCGATCGTAGGGCGCATCCAGCGAGCGCCATTCGGAGTTCATGAAATCCGCGAGCGCGATGGCGATATGGGAAATCGTCACCTCTTCGGCGCTGTCGATGGGAAAGGCCGCGACGAACATCGCGCCATAGGCGGGGATGGTGCGCACACGCTTGGCCAGGATCGGCCAGCCCAGGTCGATCCGGTCGTTGACCGCCCCGATCACCTCGTTCTCGCCCACGTTGCCCGCCATCTCGAATTGCGCAGTCAGCGGGAAGATCGCCTGAACCGCCAGAAGGTTGGGCAGGTCGGCGGGCAGCCATTCCTCGGCCGGGCTGTCGTAGCCGGTGCCGTAGTGGTCCGACACCGACACGCGGCCATCGTGGAAGAACGTCTCGAACTCCACCGCGCCGATGTTCCACAGGCCCGGCGCGTTGCGCGGCACCCGCTTGGCGATCCGGTCGATCCCGGTGCCGGGCGTACGGCGCGGGCCCAGACCCACGCCCCCCTCGCCGATGCCAAGGCTGAGGCCGTCGGCGGTGCCCAGATCGGGATGGTGACAGGTGGCGCAGGCGATGTTGCGATTGCCCGACAGGATCGGGTCGTAGAACAGCAGCTGGCCGATCCGCGCCCGCGCCGCGTTGTAGTCGTGGAAAACCACCTCTTCCGCCTTGGCAGGCGTCATCGGCATCGCCAAACTCAGGCCGAGGAGGACCCCATGAAACACCTTGCCCTTGCGCTCATGCTGAGTGCGACCCCGGCGCTGGCCGATATCGAGGCCGCCCGCGACCTGATGGAGGCCAACCGTTTCGAGGAGGCACGCGCGGAGCTTTGGCCCGCCGCCCGGTCGGGCAACGCCGACGCCGAAGAGCTGATCGGGGTGATGTATGCCCTGGGTCTGGGCGTCGAAAAGGACGAGGTCCGCGCCTTCGAATGGTACCTGCGCAGCGCCATGAAGGGGCATCCGGGCGCGCAATCGGGGGTCGGCTGGTACTATGAGCTTGGCCTCGGGATGCCCGCGCCCGACCTGATCCGCGCCTACCTCTGGTATGCGCTCAGCACGATCGGAGGCGACCCCGACGCGGCGATGTCGCAGGAGGAGGTCATCAAGAAGATGACGCCTGAGGAAATCTCGAAAGCGCATGAGCTGATCGCGGACTACAAGGTCTGGATGTATCCGTTCCGCTAACGGGTCTTTTGCATCAAAAGGCCGACGGTCGCGACAACGGTCCGGATGGATGGCAGGGGGCGATGCACGACCGCCCCCCGCACGAAGGATCAGTTCAGTTCGGCGGCCCGACGGGCGTTCACACGCTCTTCGGCTTCGGCGATGGCGGCCCGGAACTCGGCCAGGATTTCGCCGCCGCCGTCGACATTGCTTTCGAACCATTCATAAACCGGCTGCGCGGCCTCCTGGAACGCCTGCTTTTCGGCGGGCGTCGGCACATAGACATCACCGCCGCCGGCCACGAAGGCCTCGTAGGCTTCGATCGACTTGCGCTTGGGGCTGGCGAAGGTCGCCTGCTGGAGCGCGGCGAAGCCGTCGACCACGACGCGCTTCATGTCGTCGTCCATCTCCTGGAACTTGGCGTTGTTCATCACCCAGATCGCGCCCATGTAACTGTGCCCGTCGAGGGTCAGGTATTGCAGCCCGGCCTCGGGGAACTTCATGCCCATGATGTCGGTGATGCCGTTGGCCGTCCCTTCGACAACGCCGGTCTGGAGCGAGGTGAACAGCTCGGGCCAGGCAATCGGCGTGGCCGACGCGCCAAGCGCCTGCGTCAGCTCGACCGCGAGATCGGCCTGGATCGTGCGCAGTTTCAGACCGGCAAGGTCGGAGGGCTGCTGCACCCGGCGTTCGGTGTTGGCAAAGCTGCGCCAGCCGCCGGTGTTTCCGATGGTCATCAGCCGCACGGTGTCGCCCGAATCCGCCAGCATGCGACGGCGCAAGTTGTCGGTGAGGTTCGTGCCGGTCAGCACCTCTTCGGCGATCCGGTCATCGCTCATCAGATAGGGCAGATCGAAGATCTGGATGTAGGGGAAGGCGCTCGCCGCACCGCCGGAGGTCGTGACATAGATGTCGATGGAGCCGTCGGCCACGCCCTGGATGCACTCCTCGCCGTTGCCGCAAAGCTGCGTGCCGATGAACAGCTCGACCGTGATCGCCCCGTTCGAGGCATTCTCGACATAGTTCTTGAACACCACAAGGCCGTCATAATCCTCGTCGTTCTCGTTCGAGTTGGCGGTCGCCCGCAGGTTGATGGCATGGGCGTCCGCCATGGCGAAGGTGGGAAGTGCTGTCACAGCGGCCAGCGCGCCTGCCTTGAGGATGTTGGTCAGTTTCATTTTGGTCTCTCTCCCTTTTTGGACCGATACTTATAGAAAGCCGAAAAAACGCGGCAATGTCAGTGATATGGCCGGAACGTAGGTGATCAGGAAGATCACGAATATCTCGACTGCGAGGAACGGCAGGATCGCGCGGGCGATGGTTTCCACCCGTTCGCCCGACACCGATGACGCCACGAACAGGACAAGCCCCATGGGCGGCGTGGCCAACCCCACGGTCAGGTTGACCGACATGATGATGGCGAAATGGACCGGATCGACGCCGAGCGACGTGAAGATCGGGCCCAGGATCGGGCCCAGGATGATGATCGCGGGTCCGGCATCGAGGAACATGCCGACCACGAACAGCAGCAGGTTGATCAAGAGCAGCAGGATCAGCGGATTGTCCGAAAGCGCCAGGATGAACGCGGCCAAGGCCTCGGGCGCATGGCTGAGCGCGACGACCGTCTTGAAGGCAAGCGCCGCGCCCACCAGCAGCAGCACGACAGAGGAAATCAGCGCCGCCTTGCCCAGCACCTCGGGCAGGTCACGGAACGTCATTTCCCTCAGGATGAAGATCGACACGATGGCCGCATAGGCGACGGCGATGGCGCTGGCCTCGGTCGGGGTAAAGATACCGCCAAGGATACCGCCCAGGATGATGACAGGCGTCAGCAGCGGGAAGAACGCCTTGAGCGACGCCTGACCCTTTTCGCCCCAGGTCGCCCGGCGCTTGAGCCCCGGAAAGGCGTCCGGCCTGCGACGTGCCATGACGTTGGTCACCAGCATCAGACCAATGCCCACCAGAACGCCCGGAACGATTCCCGCCAGAAATAGCGCCGCGACCGATTGCTCCATCACATAGGCATAGATGATCATGATGCCCGAGGGCGGGATGATCGGCCCGATGACCGACGACGCTGCGGTCACGGCGGCGGCGAACTTGCGGGTATAGCCCTCTTTCTGCATCGCGGGGATCAGCATCGACCCCAAGGCCGAGGTATCGGCCACCGCCGACCCCGACAGGCCCGCGAACAGCATCGACGACAGGATATTGACCTGCGCCAGCCCCGCGCGGAAATGCCCGACGCAGGCCTGGCTGAATTCGACCAGGCGCATGGTGATGCCGCCCCGGTTCATCATCTCGCCCGCCAGCATGAAGAACGGGATCGCCATCAGCGGAAAGCTGTCCATCCCGTTGTAGGTGTTGCGATAGAGCAGGACGAAGTCCTTCTCCTGCCCGTTCAGCCAGAGCAGCAGCCCGGGCGCCGCGAGCAGGGCAAAGAACACCGGCAGGCCGATCATCAGCAAAACAAGGAAGACGGGAAGGAACCAGACGAGCATCGCTATTCCGCCCCCACCGTCGAGGCTTCGGGAATCAGCGGCAGGTCATCGCCCCGTCCCGCAAGCATCAAGATCTGGCGCAGGATCAGCTCGACCGCGACCGACACCATCATCGCAAGGCCGACGACCAGCGAGGCCATCATCCAGGATCTGGGCATCTTCTCCCATCCGTCCCCGGTCGGATAGTAGAGCGCATTGGCCTTGAACCGCCCCGAGAACCCCGTGATCTCGGCCCACCCGATCTGGACCCCAACGACCAGCACCACCAGCGACAGCAGAAGCAGCACAAGCGTCAGCGTGCCGCCGATCGCCCGGGGCAGGGCCAGCTGGATCATGTCGATCGCCACGAAGCCGCCCCGTCGCAAGGCCGTCGGTGCCACCACCATCAGCCAGAGCATCATGAAGCGCGCCGCCTCCTCGGGCCAGGGCAGCGGGTTCGACAGGACATAGCGCCAAAAGACCTGCACCAGGATGAACACGACCATCAGCGCCATGCAGGCCACGCCGACCCACCGGCCAACCGCCAGCATGCCCGCATTCAGCGCGCCGAGGGATCGGGTTACGGACAGAAGTAAATTCACGTGCCCTCCCCTGCGCGTGACCGACACGTGCGAAAGGACGCGCGTATCTTTCGATTTCGCCTCAAACGAAATCAACTGTCAACAGCAGACCTCAGCTATCCGCCAAAATCAACTCCACCTCGTGCTGCGCGCAGAGCGGTGCCACCCAGTCCTGCGACAGCCTTTCGGTCACCAGCGTATGGACCTGCCCCAGATGCCCCAGACGGACAGGCGCGCTCTGCCCGAACTTGCCACTGTCGAGCGCCAGCAGGACATGCCGCGCCTGCGCCATCATGGCGCGACAGACCTGCACCTCGGCCAGATCGTAGTCCAGCAGCGTTCCGTCATCGGCCAGCGCCGCCGCGCCGATGATGGCGAAATCGACCCGGAACTGACGAATGTAGTCCACCGCCTCGGCCCCCAGGATCGCGCCGTCCGACCGCCGCACGGCGCCGCCCGGCACAATCACCTCCAGCCCCGGAAAGCCCCGGATTTGTGCTGCAAGATCGACGTTGTCGGTGATCACCCGCACCTGTTTGTGGCCCGACAGCATCTGGCCCACCTGTGCCGTAGTGGTGCCCGCGTTCAGAAACAGCGCGCAGGTCTGCGGCACGCGCCCGGCGGTGGCGGCCCCGATGGCGCGCTTGGCGGCGACGGCCGTCGTCTCGCGCTGCGCGGGGGCGGTGTATTCGACCCCGCCGACCAGCGTCGCGCCGCCGTGAAAGCGCACCACATGGTGCAACTGCTCCAGCGCCTGAAGGTCCTTGCGGATGGTCTGGGGCGAGGTGGCGAAATCGGCGGCTAGGTCGTCGACACGCACCCGCTGCTGCACCTCGATCAGACTCAGGATCTTCTGCTGCCGCCGTGTGAGCATCCGATTCCCCCCGATACCCTCGCCCCATCCAAGGGTAAAACGAAAGAAACGAAATCGACAAGTCCGGAAACGGTTGCGAATTTCAGGTATTCAGAACGGGTGATCTACGGGTGATCTACGGGTGATCTACGTCGGACGTTGGTCGGATACGGACCCGGCCACACCGCGCCGCAACAGCACCAGGGCCCGGTAGTGCCCGCCGGGGGACTCACGTAGGGGATGACCGCTGTGCGGGACGAAGCGACTGTATGGCGGGTCAAGTGTAGACAAGAAAATGCGTCCGAATTTCTTCGAGTTGGGCATCTGGCGTATTCGGATCCCTGGCAAAGAACCAATAATCTCCATAAGGGTTGCTCACCGAAAATGGCCGTTTCCTATGGGTGAAATCAAACCATGTCTCATCATACGATGGTATGAATTTTGTTGGGAAGGCATGGGGCAGCCAAACTACACTAAACCAGAGCCTAATTGGTGGATGTTTTTGTGGGAAAAACAAGAAATTGCGTGATCCGTCACGCATAGTCTCGTTCAGCAGAGGGATTTCTGTTCGAGACATGCCAAGACCTCACGTTCATAGTTCACTCGGACGCAAATCAACCGGCCATGGGATATGGCTTTGTGTTTTTGGAAGAGTTTGTGGCATTTGGAGAGCCAAGTACAGAGCCAAGTACATAGTGCGCCGATCTCGCGAAGTGACGGCAGGCAGAGCTATCTACAATGTGGGCTCCAAGCCGACCTTCACCGCCTCGCCATCCACCTTGCGTTCGGCGCCCTGCCCCACCGGCGGACAGGGACGGGTGCGCCCTAGCGGATGCGCATCTCCGTATTGGCGTCGAAGACCATGATGCGCGCGGGGTCGATGGTCAGGGCGATGCGGTCGCCCTCGTCGGACCGGATGTCGCCGCGTTCCTCCACGATGATCTTCTCGCCCGTGTCGGCCGTCAGGTAGGCATAGCTGACACCGCCCAGCGCCTCGGTCAGGTCCACGGTCAGCACGTCGCCGGTGCCGACCGACAGGTGTTCGGGGCGCAGGCCGACGATGACGTCGGTGCCCTCGGACGGCAATGTCACGGCGGGCGACAGGGTGGTCTTGAGGCCCGGCACCTCGACCGCGCCGCCCTTGACCGTGCCGCTCAGGAAATTCATCGAGGGCGAGCCGATGAAGCCCGCGACGAAGCGGTTGTCGGGGTCGCGGTAAAGCTCCAGCGGTGCGCCGACCTGTTCGATCCGCCCCGCGCGCAGCACCACGATCTTGTCGGCCATGGTCATCGCCTCGACCTGATCGTGGGTCACATAGATCATGGTCGCGCCGATTTCCTTGTGCAGGCGCGCGATTTCCACCCGCATCTCGACCCGCAACTCGGCATCGAGGTTCGAGAGCGGTTCATCGAACAGGAACACATCCGGCCCGCGCACGATGGCGCGCCCGATGGCGACCCGCTGCCGCTGCCCACCCGACAAGGCGGCGGGCTTGCGCTTGAGGTAGTCGTCCAGCTTCAGGATGCGCGACGCCTCGGCCACCTTGCTGTTGATCTCGGACCGCGGGTGGCCGTTCATCTTGAGGCCGAAGCCCATGTTCTCGGCCACGGTCATATGCGGATAGAGCGCGTAGGTCTGGAACACCATGGCGACGCCGCGCTGCGACGGGTCTTCGCGGGTGACGTCGCGGGCGCCGATCCGCACGGTGCCCTCGGTCGTCTCTTCCAGCCCGGCGATCATCCGCAGAAGCGTGGACTTGCCGCAGCCCGACGGCCCGACGAAGACACAGAATTCCCCCTCTGCGATCTTCAGGTCGATCCCGTGGATCACCTGCACGTCGCCATAGCGCTTGACGACTTCGGTAAGCTCGACGCCTGCCATTCCTAACCCTCCCGTTGGTCGGGGAACCGCCAGTCATGGAGGTCCCCCGCGATATGTTCGACTGCCTGTTTCAGCTTGGGCAGATGGCGTTCCAGTTCGGCAAGCGGCCCGCGCTCCACCGACGAGGTGACCGACACCGCACCCAGCATCCGCCCCGTGGCCGACAGGACCGGCATGGCGATGCAGTGGATGCCCGGCTCATGCTCCTCCCGGTCGTAGGCGTGGCCCTGGGCGCGAATCGTCTCCAGCTCGGCGCGCATGGCCTCGGGCGTCGTTACGGTGTGGGGCGTAAAGCGGTGCCAGCTCTGGCGGGCCAGGGCCTTGTCGCAGGCCGCCTCGTCCAGATGGGCCAGCATCGCCTTGCCGACACCGGTGCAATAGGCCGGGCCGACCTTGCCCGCTTCGGAAAACATCGGCAGGGGGCGCACCGCGTTGCGCTTGTCGACATAGAGCACCTGCCCGCCGTCAAGCTGTGCCAGATGCACGGTTTCGCCCACGGCGCGGCTGAGTTCATCGAGATGCGGGCGCGCGATCGGGGCCAGGCTGGACTGCGCCCAGGCGGCATGGGCCATCCGCACCAGCCGCATGCCGGGCGCATAGGTGCCGCGGTCGTCGTCATAGGCCAGCATGCCCTGTTTCGCCAGCGTCTGGAGCAGGCGGTAGAGCGTCGCCTTGGGGAACGGCGCGTCCTCCAGCAGTTCCGAAAAGCGCACCGGACGCCCGAAGGCGGCCACACGGTCGAGCACGTCGAGCGCCTTGCCCACCGTGCCATCCGCACTGTCCCTTTGAATGTTCAACTTGGGGCCTCCCGCCTCAAATCCTGTTGACAGCCTAGCCGGATCATACCAGAGTTTTCAATATAAGAAACTTGGTTTCATTAATTGGAACCATCAGGACGCATCGGGAGGAAAACATGCGATCCATTCTGACGGCGCTTGCCGCCACCACACTCATGACCGGAGCTGCCTTTGCCGACGCGCATGCGCTGACCGGCGACATGCGCATCGTGTCGGATATGTCAAACCCCGCCCCCCGGGCCGTGATGGAGGGGCTGGTGGAGCAGTTCGGCGAATTGCATCCCGGCCTCAACATCGAGCTGGAGATCGTGGACCGCGACGGCTGGAAGGGCCAGATCCGCAACGCCCTGACCTCGAACCCGCCCGACGTCGTCAACTGGTACGCCGCCAACCGCATGGGCCCCTATGTCAACGCGGGCCTGTTCGAGGACGTGTCGGACGTCTGGGGCGAGATCGAGGGACTGGACGCCGTCAAGGGCGCGCTGACCATCGACGGCAAGCAGTGGGGCGTGCCCTATACCTATTACAATTGGGGTCTCTATTACCGCGAGGACATCTTCGCCGAGCTCGGTATCGAAGAGCCCACGACCTTCGAACAGGAAATCGCCAACTGCCAGGTGATCATCGACTCGGGCCGCAAGTGCTATGCCATCGGGACCAAGTTCCTGTGGACGGCCGGCGGCTGGTTCGACTACCTCAACATGCGCACCAACGGCTTCGACTTTCACATGCAGCTGGCCCGCGGTGAAGTCGAATGGACCGACGACCGCGTCCGCGAGACCTTCGCCAATTGGCGCAAGCTGATCGACATGGGTGCCTTCATCGACGACCACCAGAACTATTCCTGGCAGGAGGCGCTGCCCTTCATGGTCAACGGCGAGGCGACCCACTACCTGATCGGCAACTTCGCCGTGGCGCCGATGCGCGACGCGGGCCTGACGGACGAGCAGATCGACTTCTACCAGTTCCCGCTGATCGCCGACCTGCCGCAGGGCGAGGATGCCCCCATCGACACGTTCCACATCCCGTCGGGTGCGGCGAACAAGGATGCCGCGCGCGAATTCCTGAAGTTCGTGACCTCCGCCGAGGTGCAGACCGCGATCAACGGCCCCGAGGTCAAGGAAGGCGACGAAGTCGTCAAGCCGGGTCTGGGCCAGCTGCCGGTCAACGCGGCCAGCGCGGTGGAAGATGACGAATTCCTCAACCAGGGCTTCGAGATGCTGACCACCAATGCCACGGGCGGCATCGCCCAGTTCTTCGACCGGGACTTCCCGGCCGAAATGGCGGCGGCCGGCATGGAAGGTCTGCAGGAATTCATGGTCTTCCCGGACAACCTGGACGACATCCTGGAGCGCCTGGAACAGACTCGTCAGCGCGTCTACCAGCAGTAACCGCCATCACGACACCGGGGTCGGCCTTCGGGCCGATCCCACCGACCCATCCGCAAACGCCCCGCCCCGCGTTTGCGCATGTGCCGGACAGGATTTCGCGCAACCGCCACGCAGGAGACCCGCCATGACAGCCGTCCCCGATATCCGCCCCCGGGCGGACACGCGCAGCTGGTACCGGCGGAATGAAATCGCGATAACCCCCTGGCTGTTCCTGGCCCCCGGTCTTCTGTTCTTCGCCTTCTATGTCATCTTTCCGATCTTTCAGTCCTTCCAGGTCAGCTTCTACGACTGGGACGGGTTGGGGGATCTGACCGAACAGGGCCGGTTCATCGGTCTCGACAACTACCGCGAACTGGCGGGCGACCGGAACTTCGAGATCAGCCTGTGGAACAACCTCAAATGGCTGCTGCTCTATTTGCTGGCCATTCCCATGGGCCTTGGCATCGCGCTTTTCCTCAACCAGACGGTGACGGGCATCCGCCTTTACAAATCGCTGTTCTTCTTTCCCTTCGTCATCAGTCAGGTCGTCGTGGGCCTTGTCTTTTCGTGGTTCTACCTGCCGGACGTAGGCCTTCTGAACGTGATGCTGGGATGGTTCGGCCTGTCGATCAACATCCTGGGCAGCCCTGATACCGCGACCTATGGCATCATTGCCGCAGGTCTGTGGCCGCAGACGGCGTACTGCATGATCCTCTATCTCACGGGCCTGAACGCCGTCGATCCCGAACAGATCGAGGCGGCGCGTCTGGACGGGGCCAAGGGGCCGAAGATGCTCTGGTACGTCATCCTCCCGCAGCTCAAGCCCGCCACCTTCATCGCCTTCGTGGTGACGATCATCGGCGCGCTGCGGTCCTTCGACCTGGTGTCGATCATGACCAACGGCGGCCCCTTCGGCTCCACCCGCGTGCTGTCGTTCTACATGTTCGAAAAGGCGCTCGCGGAATTCGGCTTCCGCATGGGCTATGGCGCGGCCATCGCGGTCGTCCTGTTCCTGATCATGCTGGTCTTCATCGCCTACTTCCTCTGGTCCATGTGGCGCGACGAAAGGGCGGCGCGGTGATGACCCGCGCCGACATCGACACGATCTGCGCCGCCCTGCCCGGTGCTACCCCCGCCGGTGCGGGCGAACTCGACAGCTGGAAAGTCGGCGGCAAGATGTTCGCCTGCATGGCGGGCGGCGACACCCGCGGGTCCGAGGATGGCGTGTCGGTCAAATGCCCCGACGTGGAGACCGCCACCATGCTCATCGACGCGGGCGCGGCGCGGAAGGCGAAGTATTTCCACCGCTCCTGGGTCCGCCTGCCCTATGCCGACACCGACCGAGACGAGGCCGAGCACCGTATCCGCGTCAGCTATGACACCGTCCGGGCCAGCCTGCCCAAAGCCACCCGCGAGGCGCTCTGAATGTTCCCCACCCCGATCGCCAAATCCTCCCGCCAGTGGCAGTTGACCTATCAGGCCCTGCTCCCCGTCGCGCTGATCCTGTGGCTGCTGCCGCTGATCGCGGTCATGCTCTTCTCGATCAAACCCGACAGCGATTTCACCTCCGGCAACTACTGGGGCGTCCCCGGGTCCTTCGACCTGATCTCGAACTACGGCAAGGTCTTCTTCGAAAGCGAAATGCCGCGCTACCTTCTGAACTCGGCTTTCATCACCATCCCCACGGTCATCGGCACCGTGGCCCTGTCCTGCATGACGGGCTTTGCGCTCGGCATCTATCGGTTCAAGGGCAACCTTCTGATCTTCTTCATGTTCATCGCGGGAAACTTCGTGCCGTTCCAGATCCTGATGGTGCCGGTCCGCGACTTCACCATCGCGCTCGACCTCTATGACACCAAGACGGGCCTCGTCCTGTTCCACATCGCCTTCCAGACCGGCTTCTGCACCCTCTTCATGCGCAACTTCATCCGCGCCCTCCCCTTCCCGCTGATCGAAGCGGCGCGGGTCGAAGGCGTCAGCGAATGGCGCATCTTCGTCTATGTCGTCCTGCCGTTGATGAAGCCCGCCATCGCAGCGCTTTCGGTGCTGATCTTCACCTTCATCTGGAACGACTACTTCTGGGCCATCGTCCTGACCCAGGGCCCCGACAGCCAGCCGGTGACGGCGGGCATCACCGCCTTCAACTCGCAATACCGCGCCGCCTATCACCTGATGAGCGCGGGCAGCATCGTCGCCGCCCTGCCGCCGGTGGCGATGTTCTTCCTGATGCAGAAACACTTCATCGCGGGCCTCACCCTCGGCGCCGTGAAATAACCCCGGATCTTCCGATGCCTCCTTCCCTTCCGATCCGCAGCTGGCGGCTCGACGATCCCGCGCAGACCATGGTCCTTGCCGCGACGGGCGACCGTCTGCCGCAGGTCGTCTATTGGGGCGCGCCCCTGCCCGTGTCCGAAGATCTGGGCACGCTCGCCCGCGCCCATGTCCTCGACGTGACCGGCGGCATGCTGGACGAGAACCCGGACCTCAGCCTCTGCCCCGAAGCCATCCGCAGCTTTCCGGGCCAACCCGGCCTCACCCTGCGCGACGCGGGCGGCACATCGGTCCTGCCCCGTTGCACCCGTGTCGACGACACGCAGGACGGCGACACCCTCGCCCTGACCTACGGCGATGCCGCGAACGGCCTGACCCTGACCTTCCGCTTCACCACCGACCCCGCGACGCGGATCATCACCGCGCAGACGACGCTCGCCTGCGACCGCCCGACCCACGTGACCTGGCTTGTGGCCCCCGTCCTCCCCGCACCGCAGCACAGCGACGGGATGATCGACGTCTCGGGCCGCTGGTGCGGGGAATTCCAGCTCAACCGCACCCCCTGGTCCCACGGCATCCACGCCCGCGAAAGCCGGTCGGGCCGCACGGGCCACGAGAATTTCCCAGGCCTGATCGTCCCCTGCATCGGCGCGACCAATACCCAGGGAGAAGCCTACGGATTCCACTACGGCTGGTCTGGCGGGCACAAGATGATCGCCGAGGAACTCCCCGATGGCCGCCGACAGATCCAATGGGGCCACACCAACGGCAGCGAGCGGGGCCCGGCCACGTTCTTCGAGAGCGCGCCACTTTACGTCACCTACAGCCAGACAGGCCTGAACGGCTGCGCCACCGCCTTCCAGCGTCACGCCCGCGACCGCATCGTCACCTGGCCCCGCCCCGATACCCCGCGCCCCGTCCACTACAACTGCTGGGAGGCGGTCTATTTCGACCACGACCTCGCCACCCTGACCGAGATCGCCAGCCGCGCCGCATCGCTTGGCGCCGAACGCTTCGTCCTTGACGACGGCTGGTTCGGACAGCGCGACGACGACACCTCCTCGCTCGGCGACTGGGACATCGACCGCCGCAAATGGCCCGACGGCCTGACCCCGCTCATCGACCACGTCCACGGGGCGGGCATGACCTTCGGCCTCTGGTTCGAACCCGAGATGGTCAACACCGACAGCGACCTCGCCCGCGCCCATCCAGACTGGATCCTCGGCCCCGTCGATCAGGTGGAGGGGCGACAGCAGCGCGTCCTCGACATGGCCAACGGCGATGTCCGCGACCACCTCCACGGCAAGATCGCCGCGATCCTGTCGACCCACGCCATCGACTACATCAAATGGGATCATAACCGCGTCCTGCCCCTGCCCGACGCGGCGCAGACGCGCGGCACCTATGCCCTTCTCGACCGGCTCCGCGCCGATTTCCCGCAGGTGGAGATCGAAAGCTGCGCCTCGGGCGGCGGCCGCATCGACTTCGGCATCCTGAAGCGCACGCAACGCGTCTGGCTCTCGGATAGCAACGACGCGCACGAACGTCTGCGCATCCAGCACGACGCCGCGCTCTTCCTGCCGCTGGCTATCACCGGCAGCCACGTTGGCCCCCGCCATTGCCACACGTCAGGCCGAGTGTTCGGCATCCGCTTTCGCGCCTGGGTCGCAGCGCAACGGCACATGGGGTTCGAGATGGACCCCCGCGAATTGACCGAAGACGAAGCGACCGTGCTGCGCGACGTCACGACCTGGTGGAAGGCCAACCGCGACTGGCGCACCGACGCCGACATACTGCGCCTCGACAGCAGCGATCCGGCGGTCCTGGCCGAACAACAGATGGCGAGTGACGGCCACCGCTTCGTGGTCTTCGCGGGCAAATCCGCCACCTCGACCCAGATCGCGCCGCGCCCCTTGCGCCTCACCGCCCTCGACCCGGCGGCACGGTACCGTGTCGGCCTTCTGAACCGCGCCGACGCCCCCCGCCTCAGCCGCGGCAGCCCCGCGCTCAAGCGCGGGCCAATCGAGGTGTCGGGCGCCTGGCTCATGACCCACGGCCTGACCCTGCCCTGGAGCTTCCCGGACACGATGTGGGTCATCGAAGGCCACCGCCTGTGATCTGGCATTTTCCTCCGGGGGCCGTGACATTGACCCCGAACGCGCCCGCAATCAACCCGTCTGCACAGGGGGTGTACGGGGGGTGTACGCGGGGTGCACAACTTAGCAGAAGGACTGCGGCATGACCGACACAGCAACCTATCCCGACCTCTCCGGCGCCTCGGTCTTCATCACCGGGGGCGGGTCGGGCATCGGCGCGGCCCTGACCGAAGGCTTCCTGCGGCAGGGGTCGAAGGTCGCCTTCATCGGGCGCTCCGATGCCTCGGCCTTCGCCTCCGAGATGGAGCAAGCCACGGGGAACAAACCGCTTTTCATCCAGGGCGACATCACCGACATCGCCACGCTGCGCGCCGCGATGGACCGGGCCGCCGCCGCCCATGGCCCCATCACCCGGCTGGTGAACAACGCCGCCAACGATCAGCGGCACGCCACGCTGGACGTCGACGAGGACTTCTATGACTGGTCCCAGTCGATCAATCTCAAATCCTACTTCTTTTCCTGCCAGCACGCCATTCGTGGCATGAAATCCGTGGGTTACGGCCACATCGTGAACTTCTCCTCGATCAGCTACATGATGGGCAACGCGGGCTACGCCATCTACACTGCCGCCAACGGCGCCATCACCGCCATGACCCGCAGCCTCGCCCGGGAATTCGGCCCCGACCACATCCGCGTAAACGCCCTCGCCCCCGGTTGGGTGCTGACCCAGAAGCAGCTCGACAAATGGGCCGACCCCCAAAGCGTCGCGGCCCATGTCGAACGGCAGTGCCTCAAAGAGACGCTTGCCCCCGAAGATATTGTGAACCCCACGCTTTTCCTGTCGTCCAACGCCTCGCGCATGATGACCGGACAGGCCATGGTCGTCGACGGCGGTGTCGTGGTAACAGGCTGACATGACCCGCTGGATCGCCGCAGACTGGGGCACGACCGCCCTGCGCATCACCCTGATGGAGGGGGATCGCCCGCTGGACACCCGCGCCAGCGGCGACGGCATGAACAGCTTGACCCGTGACATGTTCGAGGCCAGTTTCCTGAGCCTCGCCGGAGATTGGATCGACGACAAGAGCCACGGCCCGACACAGGTTTTCGCCTGCGGCATGGTCGGCGCGCGCCAGGGGTGGGCCGAGGCGGCCTATCGCACGACGCCCTGCACCCCGCTCGACGGCGGGCTGACGCGGGTGGTGACCGCCGACCCGCGCCTCGACGTGCGGATCGTGCCCGGCGTGCGGCAATTGACGCCCCATCCGGACGTCATGCGCGGAGAAGAGACACAGATCGCGGGCATCCTGCGCGCCCTGCCCGATTTTGACGGCGTCGCCTGCCTGCCGGGAACCCACACCAAATGGGTCCATCTGTCCGCCGGCGAAATCGTCAGTTTCCGCACTGCGATGACCGGCGAGTTGTTTGCAACCATCTGTTCCCAAACCGTTCTTCGCCATTCCCTGGTCGGCGACGCCTGGCAGGAAGAGACCTTCCTCGCCGCCGTGTCGGACGCCCTCTCACGCCCCGAGGTGCTCACCGCGCGCATGTTCGAATTGCGCGCCGCCGACCTTCTGCATGGGCAAGAGGCCGCCGTTGCGCGCAGCACCCTCTCGGGCCTCTTGATCGGCGCGGAACTCGCGGCCACCAAACCGTGGTGGCTGGGGCGTGACGTGGTCATCACCGGCTCACCCAAGACCACCCGCGCCTATGATGTCGCCCTGAAATCCCAGGGGCTTGCCCCCCGCATCCTGCCCGCCGACGCCATGACGCAGGCCGGTCTGATCGCCGCAAAGGACGCCGCATGACCCGACCCCTGATTGCCATCCTGCGAGGCATCACCCCCGACGAGGCCGTGCCCGCCTGCGCCGCCCTGATCGCCGCCGGGATCACCACGATCGAGGTGCCGCTGAACTCGCCCGACCCGTTCCATTCCATCGCCGCCATGTCCGCCGCTCACGGCACCGGAGCGCTGATCGGCGCGGGCACGGTGCTGAGCGTCGCGGATGTCGAGGCGGTCAAGGACGCGGGCGGCAAGCTGGTCGTGTCGCCCAACACCGACGCCGAAGTCATTGCCCACACACGCAAACTCGGGATGGAAAGCTGGCCGGGGGTGTTCACCCCGACCGAGTGTTTCGCCGCCCTCAAGGCTGGCGCCACGGGACTCAAGCTGTTCCCCGGCGCGATGGCCGGGCCTGCGGGCCTGCGGGCGATGCGGGCCATCCTGCCCCCCGGAACGCAGGTCTACGCCGTGGGCGGGGCGGGCCCCGACAACTTCGGCGACTGGATCGCCGCCGGGGCCGACGGATTTGGCCTTGGCACGGCCTGCTATACCCCGGGCCTTTCGGTCGACGACATCGCTACCCGCGCCAAGGCCATCGTCGCCGCCTATGACAAGGCCGTCGCATGACCGACGCGCGCGTCTTCGACGACCGCGCCTGTGTCCTGGGCGAAGGGCCGCTCTGGCATCCGGGGCGGCGGCAGCTCTTCTGGTTCGACATCCTGGGCCGCAAGCTTCTGAGCCGCGACGCCAGCGGCCCGCTCGACTGGGATTGGGATTATCCGGTCAGCGCCGCCGCCTGGGTCGATGCCGATACGCTGATGGTCGCGGGCGCCGATGCGCTCTGGCGCTTCGACATCGCGACAGGCGCACGCAGCCGGATCGTCGCCCTCGAGGCGGACATCCCCGCGAACCGCTCCAACGATGGCCGCGCCGACCCTCTGGGCGGCTTCTGGATCGGGACGATGGCCCTGGACGCGACACCGGGAGCAGGCGCGATCTATCGCTATTTCCGGGGCGAGTTGCGCAAGCTTTACAAGGACATCACGATCCCGAACTCGATCTGCTTCTCGCCCGAAGGTGACACGGCCTATTTCGCCGACACCGCCAAGGGCGCGATCTGGAAGCAGCATATCGACCGGGCCGGCTGGCCGTCGGGACGGGCCGAGATCTTCGTCGATTTCTCGCATGTAGGCCTCGCCCCCGACGGCGCGGTCTGCGACGCCGATGGCAATGTCTGGGTCGCGCAATGGGGCGGCTGGCGCGTGGCTTGTCACGGACCGGACGGAAGGTTCCGCGCGGCGCTGGCTTGCGGCGCAGGTCAGGCGACCTGCCCGGCCTTCGGTGGACCCGACATGAACCAGATGTTCATCACCTCCGCTGGCGACGGCCTGACGGGGTCAGCCGCCCATCACGTGGGCGCGGGCCAGACCTTCGTCGCGGACATGCCGGTCAAGGGCCTGGCGGAACATCGGGTCATCCTGTGAAACGCACGCTCGGCACCTGCTATTATCCCGAACATTGGCCCGAGGAGATCTGGGCCGACGACGCCCGCCGCATGGCGGATCTGGGGCTGACCTGGGTCCGCATCGGGGAGTTCGCCTGGTCGCGGCTGGAGCCCGCCCCGGGCCGCTTCGACTGGGGCTGGCTCGACCGGGCCATCGACGTTCTGACCGGCGCGGGCCTGTCTGTGGTCTTGGGCACCCCCTCGGCCACGCCGCCGCGCTGGATGCTGGACCGGCACCCGGACATGCTGGCCGTCGATGCGACGGGCCGTCCGCGCAAATTCGGATCGCGCCGCCACTACTGCTTCAGCCATGCCGCCTATCGCGCCGATGCCGCCCGTATGGCGGGCCTGATGGCCGAACGCTACGGCGACCGGGTGGCCGCCTGGCAGACAGACAACGAATACGGCTGCCATGATACGGTCATCAGCTACTCCGCCGCCGCCCGCGATGCCTTCCGCCTGTGGCTGGTCGAGCGCTATGGGACGGTCGACCGTCTCAACCAAGCCTGGGGCAACGTCTTCTGGTCGATGGACTACGACAGCTTCGACCAGATCGACCTGCCGAACCTGACCGTGACCGAGCCGAACCCCGCCCATCTCATGGCCTTCCGGCGCTTCTCGTCCGATCAGGTGGTGGCCTGGAACGCGGCGCAAGTCGCGGCGATCCGGGCCCATTCAAAGGCTCCGATTTCGCACAATTACATGGGCCGCGTGACCGAGTTCGACCACTATGCCACCGGCCGCCAGATGGAGATCGCGACCTGGGACAGCTATCCCCTGGGCTTCCTGCTGGACCGGGTCCCGGGCGGCGACAAGGCGGCCTACCTGCGGCAGGGCGACCCGGATTTTCAGGCGTTCCACCATGATCTCTATCGCGCCTGCGGACAGGATGGCCGCTGGTGGATCATGGAGCAGCAACCCGGCCCGGTGAACTGGGCGCCCTGGAACCCCGCGCCCCTGCCCGGCATGGTCCGGCTCTGGTCGTGGGAGGCTTTCGCCCACGGGGCCGAGGCCGTCTGCTGGTTCCGCTGGCGGCAATTCCCGCAGGCGCAGGAGCAGCAACATGCGGGTCTTCTGCGCTCCGATTCGACCGAGGCCCCGGGATTTGCCGAAGCCGCCGAAGTCGCCGCCGAACTGCGCGACGCGCCCGATGTCGCGCCCATGCAGGCGCCCGTCGCGCTGGTCTTCGACTATGCCTCGCAATGGGCCTGGGAGGTGCAGCCGCAGGGCCAGGGCTTCGACCATTTCGCGCTCTGCTTCGACCTCTACCGCGCGCTGCGCAGTCTCGGGCTATCCATCGACATCCTGCCACCCGAGACCGCCACCCTCGACGGCTATGCGATGGTTCTGGTGCCGGGTCTGCTGACGATCCCCGCCGCGCTTCGCACCGCGATGGAGCGGGCCGAGGGGATCGTGGTGACCGGCCCCCGCACCGACCTCAAGACCGACGAGCTGGCCATGCCGATGCCCCTTGGTCCGAACCTTCCGGGGCTGGCCGCGACATCAGTGATGGAGGAAACCTTTCCACCCGACGCCCCCCGTGGCCTGCAGAACGGTGGCGGCATCGACCTCTGGCTCGAACACCTGAAGACCGATGCGGAGGTGACCGAGCGGACGACCGACGGGACGGCCGTCCTGCTGCGGCAGGGTCGGCGCGCCCATCTGGCCGGTTGGCCGAACAAGCCCTCCGCACAGCGCATTCTGGGTGATCTGGCGCGCGAAGCGGGGCTGGCGGTGACGCCTCTTCCCGAAGGGCTGCGCCTGCGCGACACGGCGACGGAACGGTTTGTATTCAACTACGCCAGCCACCCGCTCGATTATGCGGGGCAGATCATTCCGCCGGCGGGCCTGCTCCGCCTCAGCCGCCCATCCTGAGGGCCAGGTCCAGCATCCGGTTGGCAAAGCCCCATTCGTTGTCATACCAGCCGAAGACCCGGATCAGCCCACCCTCGGCCACCCGCGTCTCGCCGCTGGCATGGATATAGCTTTCGGGCCGCCCGCGCAGATCGGAACTGACCAAGGGGCCATCTTCCACTCCGATCACGCCGCCCGCGTCGCGCAGGGCCGCGTTCACCGCCTCTGCCGTGGCGGGACGCGCGGGCAGGAAGGACAGGTCGACCGCCGAGACGCTGGCCACCGGAACGCGCACCGACTGACATGGCACGCGGCCCGCCAGATGGGGCAACACCTCGTCCACCAACCGTCCGGCGCTGGTGGTGGTCGGCACCATCGACAGGGCCGCCGCCCGGCTGCGCGCCAGCGGCCCACCCCGCGCCATGTCCACGGTCGGCTGACTTCCGGTGTAGCAATGGATCGTCGTCATCGATCCCGCAACCACGCCAAAGGCCGCGTCCAGAACCGCGAGCAGGGGGGCGACCGCATTGGTGGTGCAGGAGGCATTGGAGACGACCCGGTGCCCCGGCCGCAAGGTCGCGTCATTGGCCCCCAGAACGATGGTCGCATCCGCCACCGCGGACGGCCCCGACATCAGGACCTTGCCCGCCCCGGCCAGCAATCCGCGCTCCACCTCGGGGCGGGTGTCGGCGTGGCCGGTGCATTCCAGGACCAGATCGACGCCGCCGAGGGAGAGCGTGCGCAGGTCGGGCGTCCGGTAAAACGGGATGGCCCGCCCGTCGATCACAAGCGCCGCGTCTTCGCCAGACACCTCCCCGGCCCAGGGGCCGAAGACACTGTCGTATTTGAAGAGATAGGCACAGGCATCGAGGGGGGCGATGTCGTTGATCCCCACGACTTCGATCCCGGCACCCGCGCCGCGCAGATGCGCGCGCAGGATGGAGCGTCCGATGCGGCCGAAACCGTTGATGAAGACCTTCATCGGTGCACCCCGTCAGGAATGGGGTGCCGTGTCGGTCGGGGTGTCTTGGGCGGCATCCTGTCTCCTTCGCGCGAAGACTGGCGCGGTGCGTCCGCAAAAGTCAAAGAGGGATGCGTGTCGATACAATGCCCCTGCGGCGCCAGGCCCTAGTCGAGGTCCCACTCGTCCTCGGCCTTCACCTCGCCGATGGCGGTCCAGTCGGCGCGGACCCGGGCGACGCGGGTGTCGCCCCAGGTGCGGAAGATCAGGTCGAAGCCGGTTTCGGTGACATTGCCATGGCTCAGGTCGGCGCGCTGGTTCGTGCTTTCGTCGATGTCGAACATCGAGAGGGTGGTCAGGACGGCAGGCACCGTCTTGAAGGGTTCGTCGAACTCGACGACCACGCGCACTTCTCGGGGGCCCGTGCTCGTCCACATGGCGCCCCCGTCCTCGAAATCCGAGAACATGACCCGGCTGCCCTGTTCGACACCGATCAGATGATTGCGAAACTTTCGCATGAAAACGTACCCTGCCGACCGTCTGTCGATCGTCGGGGCAGCTTAAGCGAAGTTTCCGGCGAAAGGATGCCCGAAAAAAGAAAGCCCCGGAAAAATCCGGGGCCTTCTGTCACTTGGACCGGGCGATCAGGCCGAAAGGCCGATGGTGTCGCCCATGGCCACCATATCGGCGAGCAGCTTGGCCGCGGCATCGGCCACATCGTCAACCGCCTCGTCCGAGGCTTTGCGTGCCTCTGCGACCCAACCGCTGAACACCTCCTGGGTGACGTCAGCAACAGGCAGGGCCCGCTCGGCCAGAACGGTGACCCCGGCCCCGATTTCGGCGAAACCGCCGGTCACGGCAAAGTTGCGCTCGCCGCCCGACATCTCGATGGTGAGGATGCCGGGACGCAGGCTGGTGATCGTCGGCGCGTGATCGGCCATGGCCGTCAAATCCCCGTCCGCGCCGGGGATGCGGACCGCGTCGACCTCCTCGGAGGCGAGCTTGCGCTCGGGTGAGACGAGTTCGAACTGCATCAGGCGGCCTCGGCTGCCATACGCTCGGCCTTGGCCTTCACGTCGTCGATACCGCCGACCATGTAGAACGCACCTTCGGGAAGGTGATCATACTCGCCCGCGACAACGGCCTTGAAAGACGCGATCGTGTCCGCCAGCGGCACCTGGATGCCGTCGGAGCCGGTGAAGACCTTGGCGACGTCGAAGGGCTGCGACAGGAAACGCTCGATCTTGCGGGCTCGGGCCACAGCCAGTTTGTCGTCTTCGCTCAGTTCGTCCATGCCCAGAATGGCAATGATGTCCTGCAGCGACTTGTAGCGCTGAAGCACACCCTGCACGTCACGGGCGACGGTGTAATGCTCTTCGCCCACGATGGCGGGATCCATCAGGCGGGAGGTGGAGCCGAGCGGGTCAACAGCCGGATAGATGCCCTTTTCCGAGATGGCGCGGTCCAGAACGGTCGTCGCGTCGAGGTGGGCGAAGGACGTGGCCGGCGCGGGGTCGGTCAGGTCGTCTGCGGGCACGTACACGGCCTGCACCGAGGTGATGGACCCGGCCTTGGTCGAGGCGATCCGCTCCTGCATGGCGCCCATGTCGGTGGCCAGCGTCGGCTGGTAACCCACGGCCGAAGGAATACGACCCAGAAGAGCCGACACCTCGGAACCCGCCTGCGTGAAGCGGAAGATGTTGTCGACGAAGAACAAAACGTCGGAACCGGATTCGTCGCGGAACTGCTCGGCCAGGGTCAGACCCGACAGGGCGACGCGCATACGGGCACCCGGCGGCTCGTTCATCTGCCCGTAGACCAGGGCGATCTTCGACTTCTCGAGGTCATCGGGGACGATAACGCCCGACTCGATCATCTCGTGGTAGAGGTCGTTGCCCTCGCGGGTCCGCTCGCCCACGCCGGCGAACACGGACAGGCCCGAGTGCACCTTGGCGATGTTGTTGATCAGTTCCATGATCAGAACCGTCTTGCCCACGCCGGCGCCGCCGAACAGGCCGATCTTGCCGCCCTTGGTATAGGGGGCCATCAAATCGATGACCTTGATGCCCGTCTCGAGGATTTCGGTCTCGGTCGACTGCTGCGCGAAGGTCGGGGCCTCGCCGTGGATGGCGCGGGTTTCGGTCGCCTCGACCGGGCCTTTTTCGTCGACCGCTTCGCCGGTCACGTTCATGATCCGGCCCAGGGTGGCCTTGCCGACCGGCACGCGGATCTGGTCGCCGGTGTCGGTGACTTCCTGACCGCGGACAAGACCTTCGGTCGCGTCCATGGCGATGGCGCGAACCGTGTTCTCGCCAAGGTGCTGCGCCACTTCGAGAACCAGGCGCTTGCCGTCGTTCTCGGTGGTCAGGGCGTTGAGGATCTGCGGCAGTTCATCGGGGAACTGCACGTCCACGACGGCGCCGATGACCTGGGTGATTTTTCCGACTGCGTTTGCCATGTCGTATGTCTCTCCGGTTTCTCTGGTGCCGAGGCACCGGCCAATGTCAGAGCGCTTCGGCGCCCGAAATGATTTCGATCAGTTCGTTGGTGATGACGGCCTGACGCGAACGGTTGTACTGGATGGTCAGCTTTTCGATCATCTCGCCCGCGTTGCGCGTCGCGTTGTCCATGGCGGACATCCGCGCGCCCTGCTCGGACGCCCCGTTTTCCAGCAGAGCCGCGAAGATCTGCGTGGCGACGCCGCGCGGCAGAAGGTCGGCCAGGATGGCCTCTTCGCTCGGCTCGTAATCGTAGAGCGTCGATGCCTCGGCGTCCGCCTCGAACGAGGCCGGGATGATCTGTTGGGCGGTCGGGGTCTGGCTGATGACGGACTGGAACTTCGAGTAGAAGATCGTCGCCACGTCGAATTCACCCGCATCGAACCGCTTGAGCACGTCAGCCGCGATCCGGGCGGCATCGGCATAGCCGATCCGCTTGATCTCGGACAGGTCGACATGGCCGATGGAATACTTGCCGTATTCGCGCTTCATCGACTCGCGGCCCTTCTTGCCGACCGTCAGGATCTTGACGGTCTTGCCCTGACCCGCAAGCTTGTCTGCATGGGTCTTGGCCAGCTTGGCGATGTTGGCGTTGAAACCGCCGCACAGGCCACGCTCGGACGTCATCACGATCAGCAGCTGCGTCTGATCCGACCCCGTCCCCGACAGAAGACGCGGCGCGGCATCAGACCCGCCCGCCGACGCCGCAAGCCCACCCAGAACGGCGTTGAACCGCTCGGTGTAGGGGCGCGAGGACTCGGCTGCATCCTGTGCCCGCCGCAGCTTTGCGGCGGCCACCATCTGCATGGCCTTCGTGATCTTGCGCGTGGATTTAACGCTCGCGATCCGAGTCTTGAGGTCCTTCAGGTTGGGCATTCGGTATCTCCCGTCAGACGATCAAGCGTGGGTCTTGGCATAGTCGTCGATGACTGCCTTCAGCTTGTCGGCGGCGTCGCCCTTGATCTTCGGGTCCTCGTTGGAGATCCAGTCCAGGATGTCTTTCTTCTGGTTGCGCAGATAGGAGAGCAGGCCCGCTTCCCACTTGCCGACTTCCTTGACCGGCACCTTGTCGAGATAGCCGTTGGTGCCCGCGAAGATGACGCAGACGATTTCGGCGTTGGTCAGCGGCGAATACTGCGGCTGCTTCATCAGCTCGGTCAGACGGGCGCCACGGTTCAGCAGCTGCTGCGTCGAAGCGTCGAGGTCGGAGCCGAACTGCGCGAAGGCGGCCATCTCGCGGTACTGGGCGAGCGACAGTTTCACCGGGCCGGCGACCGAGGACATCGCCTTGGTCTGGGCCGAAGAGCCGACGCGCGACACCGACAGACCGGTGTTCACGGCGGGCCGGATGCCCTGATAGAAGAGTTCCGTTTCCAGGAAGATCTGACCGTCGGTGATCGAGATCACGTTCGTCGGAATGAACGCGGACACGTCGCCACCCTGGGTTTCGATGATCGGCAGGGCTGTCAGCGACCCGCTGCCGTAAGCTTCGCCCAGTTTGGCCGACCGCTCCAGCAGGCGCGAGTGGAGATAGAAGACGTCGCCCGGATAGGCTTCGCGGCCGGGCGGGCGGCGCAGCAGGAGCGACATCTGGCGATAGGACACGGCCTGCTTGGACAGATCGTCATAGATGATCAGGGCGTGGCGGCCGTTGTCGCGGAAATGCTCGGCCATGGCGGTGGCGGCATAGGGCGCCAGGAACTGCATCGGCGCGGGGTCGGATGCGGTGGCGGCGACGACGATCGAGTATTCGATCGCCCCCGTCTCTTCCAGGCGCTTCACCAGCTGTGCGACAGTCGACCGCTTCTGACCGACGGCGACATAGACGCAATAGAGCTTCTTCGATTCGTCATCGCCCGCGGCCTTGTTGTAGGACGCCTGGTTCAGAATCGCGTCGAGCGCCACGGCAGTCTTGCCGGTCTGACGGTCGCCGATGATCAGCTCGCGCTGGCCGCGACCGATCGGGATCATGGCGTCGACGGCCTTGAGGCCGGTCGCCATCGGCTCGTGAACCGATTTGCGGGGGATGATGCCCGGGGCCTTCACGTCGGCCACGCGGCGACCCGAGGCGTTGATCGGACCCTTGCCGTCAAGCGGGTTGCCCAGACCGTCCACGACGCGGCCCAGAAGTTCGTCACCGGCGGGCACGTCCACGATGGAGTTGGTGCGCTTGACGGTGTCGCCTTCCTTGATGTCCCGGTCGGAGCCGAAGATCACGACACCGACGTTGTCGGTTTCGAGGTTCAGGGCCATGCCCTGGATGCCACCGGGGAATTCGACCATCTCGCCGGCCTGGACGTTGTCCAGTCCATAGACGCGCGCGATGCCGTCGCCGACGGACAGAACCCGCCCGACCTCGGACACTTCGGCGTCCTGGCCGAAATTCTTGATCTGATCTTTGAGGATCGCGGAGATTTCCGCTGCCTGGATCGCCATTACCGGACCTCTTTCATCGTGTTCTGGAGCGCGTTGAGTTTCGCGCGGATACTTGTGTCGATCATCTGCGACCCGACCTTGACCACCAGACCGCCAATCAGGCTGTCATCGACGGTCACGTCGAGGTTAACATCCTTGCCGGTCGAGGCCTTGAGCGCCTTGGCCAACTTGTCGGATTGCGTCTTGGTCAGGGCCTTGGCGGCACGCACTTCGGCGGTCACCTCGCCCCGGTCCGCCGCCATCCGGTCCTTGAGCGCGGCCAGCATCTGCGGAACCACGAACAGGCGCCGCTTGGTCGCCATCAGCGCCAGGGTGTTCGCGACAGTCGCGCCCAGTCCCATCTTCTTGGCCAGCGCGTCCAGGGCTGCGCCCTGTTCGTCGCGCGTGATCACCGGCGACGTCAGCATGGCGCGCAGGTCCGAAGAGACCTTCATGGCCTCATCCAGCGCCGCCACGTCGGACTCGAGCTTTTTCAAATCACCGCTGTCGCGGCTCAGGTCGAAGACGGCCTGCGCATAGCGTTCGGCAATCCCCATCGAGATCGAAGCTGGTTCGGACACGTCCACCCTTTCGACAGTCTGTCGGATCGCCCGGCTTACCCCCCGACGCAATCCGCTAAAGACCCGGTCCAACACGGCCGGATCACCAAATCGCGCTCCCTCTAGCAGAGGGGTTCGGACCCTGCAACCGCCCCTGAGGGCGTCAATTCGCACCACCGGGCGGATTGTTCCGGTCCGGTCGACAGGACCCGCGCAGCCCCTTGCCAAACAGGCCTTTCGGACTATGCCGACCGCATTCGCCCCCCGCAGAACCCGCCGCAACGTAAGGATTCCCTTACTCGCGGGGTCAAATGCCTTCCGCTAGGTCAGGTTCACCGACGACAGCCATCCTCGCAACCGGAGACCCGGAGCCATGATTCACGCCTTTCTGACGGACACGCCGCCTCTGCAAATCCTCGGACTGGTCGGCGCGGGTCTCTATGTCATGAATTACGTCCTTCTGACGTGTAGGCGCATCGATCCCGGTCGGACACCCTATTTCGTCGTGAACCTGGTTGCGGCCAGTTTCGTGCTCCTGAGCCTCAGCCATGCATTCAACGCGGCTGCGATGGTCATCCAGAGTTTCTGGATCACCATCAGCATTTACGGAATCGCCATCCGCCTGCGGCGCAGCCCGCCGTCGGCCACGGGCGCCAGACTGCGGCCGCTGCCGGGCACCGGCCCTAGAGTCGCCGGGCAAAAGTGACCCGCGCGACGCCGTCGCCGTAGAAATCGCGGACGCAGGCTTCCTCCTGGTATCCGGCCGCCAGGTAGAACGCCCGGGCCGGGGCCATGTCGGGCAAGGACGCCGTGTCGATCAACAGGAGCCGCCCTCCGGCGCGGCGCACCGCTGTCTCCGCCGCGGCAAGCAGAAGTCGCCCGACACCGCCCCGCCGCGCCCCGGCCAGCACGCCGATGAAGCGCAGGTTCCAGACGTTGTCCGACATGGCTTCCGGTTCCAGAAAGGCCGCCCCATCACCAGAACCCGCGATCAGCCAGAGGCGGTCTCCGGCGCTGTCGTGGCCGTCGAAGGTGGCGATGAAATGGGTCAGGTCTTCGGGCGAGAAAAGGCCCGAGCCTTCGCCCACGGCCAGAATTGCGGAGCGGTCAGCAGGGACGGCTGGTCTGATATGTGTCATGTGATGTCTTTCAGTCGCTGAAAATTTGCGCGCGAATTGCGCGTCAGGGCGGGGAGCAGCCGCAGACCGAAACAGGGAAAGATGTGCGGGACCGACGCGTTGCTGTCAACGCGTCCCGCGAAGTCGCCCGGCGGCGGTCGGTTCAGGCACGCCTTCGAGAACCCGCAGCGGCCGCCGCACCCGTTCGGCAAGACCGGGGCGGGGCCGGGCCGGAACCTGCTTGGACACCTCGAGCAGAATCACGCCGCCGCCGCCCGAGCGCGACAGTTTCTGCCCCATGCCCTCGGTGAATCCCGAGGCCCGGAGCCAGAAATTCGCGTCCGACGGCGGCGCGAACAGCGCGGCGGCATGGCGTTCGGGCACAAGGCCCGCGCGTTTCACCTGCGCCTCGAGCTGGCCCAGGGAATAGGGTCGCCCGAAACCGAAGGGCGTCTTGTCGCGGCGCGCCCAGAGGCCCGACCGGTTCGGCACGATGAAGACGGCGCGTCCGCCGGGGCCAAGCACCCGGCTGCATTCGTCCAGCACCGCCGTCGGGTTTTCCGACGTCTCGAGCCCGTGGAGCAGGACGAGCTTGTCCACGGCCCCCGTCTCGATCGGCCAGAGCGTCTCTTCGACAAGGACCGACACGTTTTCCATGCCGGCGGGCCAGTGCATCACCCCCTGAGGCGCGGGCATCAACCCGATCACACGCCGCGCATCCGCCAGGAACGGACGCAAGAGGGGGACCGCAAAGCCGAACCCCGCGACGGTCTGCCCCTTGGCCTCGGGCCACATCGCCAGAAGCCGGTCGCGCACGGCCTTCTGCGCCGCCCGACCCAGACGGGTGCGATAGTAGAATTGCCGCAGGTCGAGGACGTCGAGATGCATTCCGCCGTTGCCCTTCCGTTTCGTCCTGCCATGCTAGCGGCGAATCCGGAGATTGCCATGACCCTTGCGGACACCCTTGTCACCATCCCGATGCTGCAGGACAGATTTCCGGATCTGCTCGACAACTACGGATTTCTGTGGCGGGCGGGCGACCGGGTCGTCACCGTCGATGCCGCCAAGGGCGACCCGATCCTCGCGGCGGCGGCAGAGCGCGGCTGGACGATCACCGACATCCTTCTGACGCATCACCATCCCGACCACGTGGCGGGCGTCGCCGATATCGTGGCGGCCACCGGGGCGAAGGTCTGGGGCAATCGCGCGGATGCGTACCGCCTGCCGCCACTGGACCATCCGCTCTCCCCCGGCGACCGCATCGACATCGGCGGCGAAACGGGCGTGGTCTGGGATGTCTCGGGGCACACCATCGGGCATGTCGCCTATATCTTCGACGGCATCGCCTTCACCGGCGACAGTCTGATGGTCGGCGGTTGCGGTCGCCTGTTCGAGGGCACGCCCGAGCAGATGCACGCCAGCCTGGGGCAATTTGCCGCCCTGCCCGGCGACACGCTGATCGCGTCGGGTCACGAATATACCGCGGCCAACATCGCCTTTGCCCGCGACCTTGAACCCGACAACCCGGCGCTTACGTCTAGGCAGGAAGAGGTCGCCCGACTGCGGGCGACGGACACGCCCACCGTACCGTCCCTCTTGTCGACGGAACGGGATACAAACCCTTACCTTCGCGTCAACGATCCGGCGCTGAAGCACGCGACGAAAACACGCGGTCGACCCGACAGTGCCACCTTTGCGGCCATTCGCCGTGCTAAAGATGCCTTTTGAAGGCGCATGTGAGTCCTTTCCACATCACCTCGGGGTCACGGAACTGCGACCGGACAATAAAAAGGGTTGAAGCGCGACGCGTGACAACCAAAACTTAAAGAAAGGCGGGTCATACTCCCATGATCCCCGCTGGCGGCTGAAGGAGAACATCATGCCCTCGTTCTCGAATACCCTCGAACAGGCGATCCACGCAGCTTTGGCTCAGGCCAACGCGCGTCGTCATGAACTTGCCACCCTCGAACATCTCCTTCTGGTGCTGATCGACGAACCCGATGCCGCCCGCGTCATGAAGGCCTGCGGCGTCAATCTCGACGAGCTGCGCACGACGGTCGAAGACTTCATCGAAGACGACCTGAGCACCCTGGTCACCGACGTCGAAGGCTCCGAAGCGGTGCCGACGGCGGCCTTCCAGCGCGTGATTCAGCGCGCGGCCATTCATGTGCAATCCTCGGGCCGGACCGAAGTGACCGGTGCCAACGTGCTGGTCGCGATCTTTGCCGAACGCGAATCCAACGCGGCCTATTTCCTGCAGGAGCAGGACATGACCCGCTACGATGCAGTAAACTTCATCGCCCACGGCGTCGCCAAGGATCCCGAATTCGGTGAAAACCGTCCCGTGCAGGGGGCCGACGACGACAACGATGGTTTCGGCGAGACCGAGCAATCGGGTCCGAACCCCTCCGAAAACCGCGAAAGCGCCTTGGCCAAATACACCGTCGACCTCAACAAGAAGTCGGCCAAGGGGGACATCGACCCCCTGATCGGACGCGAGCAGGAGGTGGAGCGCGCGATCCAGGTGCTTTGCCGTCGCCGCAAGAACAACCCGCTTCTGGTGGGCGACCCCGGCGTGGGCAAGACCGCCATCGCCGAGGGGCTGGCGCGCAAGATCGTGCAGGGTGAAGTGCCCGCCGTTCTGTCCGGCGCCACGATCTACAGCCTCGACATGGGCGCGCTTCTGGCGGGCACCCGCTATCGCGGCGATTTCGAGGAGCGGCTGAAGGCCGTCGTCACCGAACTGGAAGAGCATCCCGATGCCGTCCTTTTCATCGACGAGATCCACACCGTCATCGGTGCGGGGGCCACGTCGGGCGGTGCAATGGATGCGTCCAACCTCCTCAAGCCCGCGCTGGCCGGTGGCAAGCTGCGGACCATGGGATCGACCACCTACAAGGAATTTCGTCAGCACTTCGAAAAGGACCGCGCCCTGTCGCGCCGGTTCCAGAAGATCGATGTGAACGAGCCTTCGGTCGATGACACCGTGAAGATCCTGAAGGGTGTAAAAACCTATTTCGAGGATCACCACTCGATCAAATACACCGCCGAGGCGATCAAGACCGCCGTCGAACTGTCGGCGCGCTACATCAACGACCGCAAGCTGCCCGACAAGGCGATCGACGTCATCGACGAGGCGGGCGCGGCTCAGGCCCTCCTGCCCGACAGCAAGCGTCGCAAGACCATCGGCACCAAGGAGATCGAGGCCGTGGTGGCCAAGATCGCGCGGATCCCGCCCAAGAACGTGTCCAAGAACGATGCGCAGGTCCTCAAGGATCTCGAAGCCTCGCTCAAGCGGGTGGTCTTTGGTCAGGATGCCGCCATCGAGGCGTTGGCCTCCGCGATCAAGCTGGCCCGCGCGGGCCTGCGCGAGCCGGAAAAGCCCATCGGCAACTACCTGTTCGCCGGACCCACGGGCGTCGGCAAGACCGAGGTGGCCAAGCAGTTGGCCGACACCCTGGGCGTGGAAATGCTGCGCTTCGACATGTCGGAATACATGGAGAAGCACGCTGTCAGCCGCCTGATCGGCGCGCCTCCGGGCTATGTCGGCTTTGACCAGGGCGGGATGCTCACCGACGGAATCGACCAGCATCCGCATTGCGTGCTGCTCCTCGACGAGATCGAAAAAGCGCATCCCGATGTGTTCAACATCCTGCTTCAGGTCATGGACCACGGCAAACTGACCGACCACAACGGGCGGGCGGTCGACTTCCGGAACGTCATCCTGATCATGACGTCGAACGCCGGGGCCTCCGATGCCGCGCGCGCGCCCTTGGGCTTTGGCCGGGATCGCCGCGAGGGTGAGGATACCGCCGCCATCGAGCGGACGTTCACGCCGGAATTCCGCAACCGTCTGGATGCCGTCATCAGCTTCGGCGCACTGCCGAAAGAGACGATCCTGCAGGTGGTCGAGAAGTTCGTGCTGCAACTGGAAGCGCAGCTTCTGGACCGTGGCGTGACGATCGAGCTGACCAAGGCAGCGGCCGAATGGATCGCGGACAAGGGCTATGACGACAAGATGGGTGCGCGCCCCCTGGGCCGCGTCATTCAGGAATACGTCAAGAAGCCCCTGGCCGAAGAGCTGCTGTTCGGCAAGTTGGCCAAGGGCGGCCTGGTGAAGGTCGGCGTGAAAGCCGGCGCTCTCGATCTGCGGATCGAGGAGCCGGGCGCGCCCAAGATCACCAACAAGAAGCCTCCGCTTCTGACGGCTGACTGACGCGCATCGATTTCAGGCCCCCGCCCGACCCGGCGGGGGCCTTTTTTCATGCGCGGCACCCGCCGATGGTGCGCCGGTGTTCCGCGCCCCCTTGACCGCCAATCGCAAAGGCGGCGACCCTCGCGAAACCCGCAGACGGAGTGTCGGCCATGAACAGGTTCGCCCTGACCATCCTCGCCGTGATCGTCGCCGCGACCGGGGCCACGGCCCAGGATCTGTCGCTGCGCCTGCCGCTCGATTGCACCCTGGGCGAGACCTGCTTCATCCAGCAATATGTCGACGCCGACCCCGGCCCCGGCGCGCGCGACCACACCGGTGGCCCGCTGAGCTATGACGGCCACAAGGGCACCGATTTCCGGGTGGCAGACGTCGAAGCGATGACCGCTGGTGTCCCGGTCCTTGCCCCGGCGGACGGCATGGTGCGGGCATTGCGCGACGGGATGGACGACCGCGCCATCACCGACCTGGCAGAGGTGGAGGGGCGCGAATGCGGCAACGGCATCGTCCTCGACCACGGCAATGGCTGGGAGACGCAGCTGTGTCACCTGGCACGCGGGTCGCTGCGCGTGACACAGGGGGACCGGGTGCGGCAGGGGCAACCACTGGCCGAGATCGGCCTGTCCGGTGCGACACAATTCCCCCATGTCCATATCGCCGTCCGCCGGAATGGCGATGTGGTGGACCCCTTCGTGGCCGACCTTTGGGCGGACGAACCGGACTATGAACCCGGCGGCCTCCTGTCGGCGGGCTTTGCCTCCGACATCCCGGACTTCCAGGCGGTCAAGGCGGGCACGGCGGATGCAGCCACCCTCGCCGTCGATGCGCCCGCGCTGGTCGTCTGGGGCGCGATGTTCGGGGCGCGGGCGGGCGATGTCATGACCCTGACCATCGACGGCCCCGACGGGCGCGAGGTCTTTGCCAACGACGTGACGCTGGAACGGACCCAGGCAGAGGTCTTCCGCGCGGCGGGGCGCAGGCTCAATGCGGCACGCTGGCGGGGCGGGCGCTATATCGGCACGGTGATCCTGAGCCGCGACGGCGCGGAACTGGACCGGATTACCACCGAGGTCACTTTGGAATAGACCGGATCAGTCCCGCGGTTTGGGCATCTCGACGGCCCCGTCGGCGGCGGTCCAGGCCTCGAACCCGCCGTCCAGATGGGCAACCTCGAACCCCATGTCGGTCAGCGTCGCCGCCGCCAGCGCCGACCGCCAGCCCATGGCGCAATGCAGAACGTAGGGGCCGGGCCCGGCGAACACCTCCCGGTGATAGGGGCTGTCCGGGTCCCACCAGAATTCCAGCATCCCACGCGGCGCGTGGACCGACCCGGGGATGAACCCCTTGGCCCGTTCGCGCACGTCGCGGATGTCCACGACCACGGCGTCGGGCGTGGCCATCAGGCGGGCCACGTCCCATTCCTCGATCCGGGCGCGCGCCTCGGTCACCATGTCTGCGACTTTCTTCATGCCGCCACGTTGACGTGCCCGGCCCCGGGGTTCAATCCTCGCGGCAGGAAATAATCGACGGAGGCCATCATGGACCGCATCGCACTCATCACTGGCGGCGCACAGGGGATCGGGCTGGCCTGCGCAGAGGCCCTCGCCGAAGATGGCTGCCGGATCGTGCTGGCCGACATCAAGGACAGCGTGCACGACGCCGCCGCCACCCTGGGCGGCACGGGCTACGTCTGTGATATGGGCGACCCGGCGCAGATCGCAGAGCTCTTCGACAAGATCGAGGCCGAGGTCGGGCCGGTCCAGACCTTGGTGAACAACGCCGGTGTCGCCATCGCGGCGGACTTTCTCCAGATGTCGCTAGCCGATTTCCAGAAGGTCATCGACATCAACCTGACAGGCGTTTTCCTGGCGACACAGCGCGCCGCCCGCACCATGGTCGACCAGAAGATCGCCGGGGCCATCGTCAACATGTCGTCGATCAACGCCCAGGTCGCGATCCCGGCCATCGCGGGCTATTGCGCGTCCAAGGGCGGGGTGATGCAGTTGACCAAGGTCGCGTCGCTGGCGCTTGCGCCCCATGGCATCCGGGTGAACGCGGTAGGCCCCGGCTCCATCGACACGGAGATGATGGCCGCCGTCAACGCCGACCCCGCCGCCATGGCCCGCGCAATGTCGCGCACACCCCTGAAACGCCCGGGGACGGCGCGCGAAATCGGCGATGTCGTGGCCTTCCTTGCCAGCGCGAAAGCCAGCTATATCACGGGCGAAACCATCTATGTCGACGGCGGACGCCTCGGCCTCAACTACACGGTGTAGGACATGATCGAACGACATCACACGAACGACCGGATGAGCCAGATCGTCATCCACGGCGACACGGTCTATCTGGCGGGGCAAGTGGGCGAAGGCGACACGGTCGCGGCCCAGACCCAATCCTGTCTCGATCAGGTGGCATCCCTTCTGGCAGAGGCCGGATCGTCGAAGGACCACATACTGCAGGCGACCATCTGGCTGGCCGACATGGCCGACTTCGCCGAGATGAACGCCGTCTGGGATGCCTGGGTGCCCAAGGGCCAGGCCCCCGCCCGCGCCACCGGCGAGGCCAAGCTGGCCGCTCCGAAGTTCCGCGTGGAAATCATCGTGATCGCCGCCAAGGGGACCTGAACGTCAGGGCAGGCTGCGAGCCCTGCGAACGATCGGCTCAGCGCCCGTGCGGATGGGCCCTGGCATAGGTTTCCATCAGATGCACCGTGTCGACCGCCGTGTAAGCCTGCGTCGTCGACAGCGAGGCGTGGCCGAGCAACTCCTGAATGGAGCGCAGATCGCCCCCGGCCTCAAGGAGATGTGTCGCAAAGGAATGGCGCAGGGCATGGGGCGTGGCCGACGACGGCAGGCCCAGTTGCATCCGGGCGCGCGCCATGACCCCCGCGACGATCCGGGGGTTCAGCGCACCGCCCCTTGCGCCCCGAAACAGCGGCTCCGACCGCCCCAGGTCGAACGGACAGGCCGCGACATATCGGTCGACGGCGGCCCGCGCGGCGGGGAGCACCGGCACCAGACGTTCCTTGCCGCCCTTGCCGCGAATGCGCAGAACGTCGGCCAGCGGCGCATCCGCCCCGGTCAGGCCCAGTCCCTCGGATATCCGCAATCCGCAGCCATAAAGCACCGTGACGACGGCCACATCGCGCAGGGCGATCCAGGGCGTTTCGTGTTGCAGGCCGACGGTCGCGATCAGATCCTTGGCCGCCGACTGGGCCAATGGACGCGGCAGGGGTTTGCGGAACTTGGGCGCGCGCGTCGACAGGATCGCCGTCGGGTCGAAGCCTTCGCGCTCGCACAACCAGCGCACGAAGGACTTCACCGCCGACAGCCGCCGGGCGACCGACCGGGGCCCTGCCCCGCGCAGCCGCTCACCCGCCATCCAGGCGCGCATGTCGGAACTTGTCAGCGTCGCGATCTGCGCAAGGCCCATGGGGCCGCCCCGGTGCGACGCCTGAAACGCCAGAAACGCCGAAAGGTCGCCCGCATAGGCCGTCAGCGTGTTCTCCGCCGCCCCGTCGAGCGCGCGCAGATGCGCCACCCACGCCTCCAGCGCGTCGCGTGCGCCGGGGCTGATCTGTGTTGTCATCCCGCCTGGGCCAGATGGCGACGCAGCACCATCTCGAACACCTGCGCGAAGAATTCCAGAAGCTCGGTCCCCTGATTGGCGCGGAACTGATGCGGGTCTTCGGCCCCGAAGACCAGCATGCCCGACAGGGTCCCGTCGCCTAGGTCGAGCTGCAACAGCGCCTCGGACCGGATCCAGGTCGCCGCCTCGCCAAAGATCGTCTCGGACGCGGGGGCGCATTGGCGCAGTGTGACCGTCCGGATCGGAACTTCGCGGCCCTGGGTGACATAGCTGCGGGCGAACCCCGGCTCGACCGGCACGATCGCCACATGCGGGGCATCGGTCGGATCGGCGCTTTCCAGCACCAGCCGGACACGATCGACCCGGACGATATCGCTCAGGTCGCCGACCAGAAGGTCCAGCAGGGCGGGCAGAGTGTCCGCCTCCAGAAGGCGCAGAACACAGCGATGGATCTGGTTCGTCCCGGCAAGGTTCTCATAGGCGGCGGCGATGACATTGCGGTGCGTGTCTTCCAGCCGGTCCAGCCGGGCCTCCAGCCGCTCCATGGCGATGCCGCGCAGGTCGACGATGTTCTTGCCCATCTGCCGCTCGTTCGCGGCGATCAGCGCGCGCATCAGGTCGCGGTCTTCCAGGATCATGTCGGGATCGTTCAGGACGCGGTCACGCCAATCCTGCGCCGCGCGTGCGGTATTTTCTGCCATCTGCCTCTGCTCCGGTCTGTGCCGATTTTTTTCAGGGGGTAGCATGGCAAACGACGGTGCGGTCAAAAAACGGCGCCGTCTTTCGAATTTCTCGGAAACTGTGGCGACGGGTCCGCGCCCTGAAGGGCAAGGCGTTCGGACGTGGCGAACAGATGTTCGATCAGGTTCAGGGTCCAATCCGCGCCAATGGACGGTTCGGGGACCGGGACATCGAAGATCCGCCCAACCCCGACGATCTCCAGCTCCATCCAGGAACTTGTATCGAACACGATGCGACGGGTCCCGCGTCTCAGGACCCAGGCCGAGCCGTCATCGACATAGCCGACCGCCCGAAGACGGTCGGCAAATGCGTCAGCGTTCAAACGATCTTGATGCCGGCGCTTTCGGCATCCTTGACGAATTGCGCAAGACCGCTGGCCGTGAGGGGATGGTTGATCATCGCCTTGATGACGGCCGGAGGCGCGGTGGCCACGTCGGCCCCGATCAGGGCGGCGTCCTTCATGTGGTTGGCCGACCGGATCGACGCGGCGAGGATCTCGGTCTCGAACCCGTAGTTGTCATAGATCGTGCGGATGTCCTGGATCAGGTCCATGCCGTCGATGTTGATGTCGTCCAGACGCCCGATGAAGGGGCTGATGAAGGTCGCGCCCGCCTTGGCGGCCAGCAGGGCCTGATTGGCGCTGAAACAGAGGGTGACGTTCACCTTGGTGCCCTCGCCCGTCAGGATCTTGCAGACCTTCAGGCCTTCCCATGTCAGCGGGACCTTGACGCAAACGTTCGGCGCCAGCGTCGCGAGGTGCTTGCCCTCTTTCAGCATCTGGTCGAAGTCGGTCGCCACCACTTCGGCGCTGACCGGGCCTTCGACCATATCGCAGATCTCGCGGGTGACTTCCTGGATATCGCGCCCGGATTTCAGGATCAGCGAGGGGTTCGTGGTGACCCCGTCGACCATGCCCAGATCGTTGAGCTCCCGGATGGCGTCGATTTCGGCGGTGTCTACGAAGAATTTCATGGTGACCTCGGGCGTGGGTGTGATTTGGTCGCTGTGTAACGCCAACATCATCGCAGGACCATCCCCATGGATTTCACGCTCTGGCTGACCTTCGTTGCCGCCTCGACCGCCCTTCTGATGATTCCGGGGCCCACGATCCTTCTGGTGATGAGCTATGCGCTGTCCCAGGGGCGGCGCGTCGCGGTGGCGTCGGCGGGCGGGGTGGCCCTGGGCGACGCGGTGGCGATGACGGCGTCGCTGGCGGGTCTGGGGGCGCTGGTGCTGGCCTCGGCCACGCTGTTCACGATCCTCAAATGGGTCGGCGCGGCCTATCTGATCTGGATGGGGATCAAGCTCTGGCGGTCGGCCGGATCGGCCCGGCTTGGCGACATCGGCACGGCCGACGACGTGACGGCCCGCGCGGTCTTTGGCCATGCCGCCGTGGTCACCGCTCTCAATCCCAAGAGCATCGTCTTCTTCATCGCCTTCGTGCCGCAGTTCATCCGCCCCGAGGCGGCCCTGCTGCCGCAATTCGCCATCCTGATCGCGACCTTCGTCACCCTCGCGACGCTGAACGCGCTGGCCTATGCGCTTCTGGCCGACCGGTTGCGGGTCGGGTTGAAGCGGCCCGCCGTGCTGCGCCGAATGACCCAAGGGGGCGGGGCCGCGCTGATCGCCATGGGGGCCGTGACCGCCTTGACCCGACGGACGGCCTGACGCGCCCACTGGCATCCAATCGGTTCAGGGGCGATATGGGGCCCATGACCCGCTTTCATCCCCCCGGTGCCCCCGTCGCGGTGCTCACGACGCAGCCGCTTGATCGGGCGCTCGACTATCGCGCGCCGACCGGCGGGGTCGAAGATGGCGCCTTCGTCGAGGTGCCGCTTGGGCCCCGCAAGGTTCTGGGCGTGGTCTGGGGCGAGGCGGCGGGCGATTGGCCGGTCGAGAAACTGCGGCCCATCCTGCGCGTCCTCGAGGTGCCCGCCATGGGTTCGCCGTTCCGCGATTTCATCGAACGCGCCGCAGCCTATACGCTGACGCCCCTGCCCGCGATGCTGCGCCTCGGTCTGCGCGCGCCCGGTCTGGGCGAGGTGCCGGGCAAGCGGCGGGTCTACGGCCTGGGCACCGGCACACCCGACCGTGCGACCCCGGCGCGCCAGAAAGTCATCGACGCGCTGCGGGACCGACCAACCGACCTGTTTGCATTGTCGGAACTGGCCGATCTGGCCGGGGTGTCGACCAGCGTGGTCAAGGGGCTCTGCGCCTCGGGCGCGGTGCTGGAACAGGCGATGCCGCGCGACGCCGACTTCCCGCCGCTCGATCCCGCCCGCGCGGGCAAGCCCCTTGCCCCCGACCAGGCCGAGGCCGCCGATGCACTGCGGGCCGAAATCGCGACCGGCGACTATGGCACAACGCTCCTGCGCGGCGTCACCGGGTCGGGCAAGACCGAGGTCTATCTGGAGGCCGTCGCCGAATGCATGGCGCGGGGGCGGCAGGCTTTGGTCCTGTTGCCGGAAATCGCGCTGACGGCTGAATTCCTGACCCGGGTGCAGGCGCGGTTCGGGGCGCGGCCCGCCGAATGGCACTCGGGCGTCACCCAGGCCGAACGCCGCCGGACCTGGGCCAAGACCGCCGAGGGTCAGGCACGCCTGATCGTCGGCGCGCGCTCGGCCCTGTTCCTGCCCTACCGCGACCTGGGCCTGATCGTCGTCGACGAGGAACACGACACCTCCTACAAGCAGGAGGACGGCGTCCTTTATTCCGCCCGCGACATGGCGGTTCTGCGGGCCAGCTGCGAAGGCGCGCAGGTCGTTCTGGCGACCGCCACGCCCAGCCTCGAAAGCTGGGCCAACGCGGAACTGGGCAAATACAAGCGGCTCGACCTGACCTCCCGCTTCGGCGAGGCTGTGCTGCCGAAACTGGCGACCATCGACATGCGCGACGAGGCGGTGGCGGGCGGACGTTGGATTTCCCCGACCCTGAAGCGCGCGGTCGAGGCGCGGATCATCGCGGGCGAGCAGAGCCTGATCTTCCTCAACCGGCGCGGCTATGCCCCGGTGACGCTCTGCCGGGCCTGCGGGCAGCAGGTCGCCTGCCACCAATGCGACGCGCGGATGGTCGAACACCGCTTCCTCAAACGTTTGATGTGCCACCAATGCGGCGAAACCGCGCCGATGCCCGAGGTCTGCCCGTCCTGCGGGGTGGAGGGCAAGCTGGCCGCCGTCGGCCCGGGTGTCGAGCGGATGGCCGAAGAGGTCACGGCCCTGTTCCCCGAGGCGCGGGTGGCGATCCTGTCGTCGGACCTGTTCGGGTCGGCCCGCGCGCTCAAGGCCAAGGTCGAGGAGATCGCCTCGGGCGGGGCGGACATCATCGTCGGCACCCAATTGGTCGCCAAGGGCCACAACTTCCCCAAGCTCACCCTCGTGGGCGTGATCGACGCGGATCTGGGATTGCAGGGCTCGGACCTGCGCGCCGCCGAACGCACGTTTCAGCTGATGCGACAGGTCTCGGGCCGGGCCGGACGCGCCGACAAACCCGGTCAGGCCCTGCTCCAGACCTATCAACCCGACCATCCCGTGATCCGCGCGATCCTGACTGGGGACGAGGAGGCGTTCCTGCGCGAAGAGGCGGCGCAGCGTCGCGCCGCCGGGGTGCCGCCCTATGGCCGCATGGCGGGAATCGTTATTTCCGACCCGGATGCTGGCGTCGCCTTCGACGTGGGCAATGCTCTGGCCCGCAATACCGCCGGACTGGATGAAATCGGGGCCGAGGTCTATGGCCCCGCCCCCGCCCCCATTGCGCGCATCCGGGGGCGTCACCGCGTGCGCCTTCTGGTCAAGGCCCCGCGCCAAGCCCCGATTCAGCCCGCATTGGCCGCCTGGGTCGCGGGCATCGACCTGCCGCGCAGCACGCGGCTGAGCATCGACATCGACCCCCAGAGCTTCCTGTGACGTCGCACGCGATTGATGTGCCCTGCCGTGCCCGCTAGAACGGCGCGAACCCGAAGGGAAAGACAGACATGCAGGCCGCGCCGAAACCCCAGCCGGGGATCATGGAGATCGCGCTCTATCAGGGCGGGGCGTCCAGGGTCGCGGGCGTGGATGACATCCTCAAGCTCAGCTCGAACGAGAACCCCCACGGCGCGCCGCAATCGGCGCAGGAGGCCGCGCGGGAGGCCGCCGGGGCCATGCATCTCTATCCGAACACCGACCACGCGGGCCTGCGCGCCGCCATCGGCGAGGTCCACGGCCTGGACCCCGAGCGGATCATCTGCGGCGTGGGATCGGACGAGATCATCCACCTTCTGTGTCAGGCCTATGCCGGGCCTGGGGACGAGGTGCTGCACCCTGAATACGGTTTCCTGATGTATGCCATCAGCGCGCGCGGTGCCGGCGCCACCCCCGTCGTCGCGCCCGAACGGGACCGCACCGTTGATGTCGACGCCCTGCTGCGGGCCGCAACCGACCGGACGCGGCTGGTGTTCCTGGCCAACCCCGCCAACCCGACCGGCACGATGATCGGCGGGCAGGATGTCGTGCGGCTGGCCGACGGGTTGCCCGACGGCTGTCTTCTGGTGCTGGACGGGGCCTATGCCGAATACGTGGCCGATTTCGACGGCGGACTGGGTTTAGCCCAGGCGCGCGAGAATGTCTTCGTCACGCGCACCTTCTCCAAGATGTACGGTCTGGGCGGGATGCGTGTCGGTTGGGGATACGGTGCGCAATCGGTGATCGACGTGCTGAACCGCCTGCGCGGGCCGTTCAACCTGTCGAATGTGGCGCTGGCAGCCGCCGAAGCCGCGATGCGCGACCGTGATTTCGCCGCCGCCTGCCTCGCCGACAACACCGCGCAGCGCGCCCGCCTGCTGGCCGGTCTGGCGGATCTGGGCCTTGCCGCCGACCCGTCCGAGGCGAATTTCGTGCTGGCCCGCTTTGCCGACGCGACCGAGGCTGCGGACTGCGACGCCTTCCTGAAATCGCGCGGCATCATCGTGCGGCACCCCGTCGGCTATGGCTTGCCCGATTGCCTGCGCATGACCGTCGGCACCGCAACCGGGGTGGACCGCCTGCTGGAGGGGTTGGCCGCATGGCGGGACCGGTGATCTTCGAGCGCATCGCCCTGATCGGCCTGGGCCTCATCGCAGGCTCCATGGGCCTGCGCATTCAGCAGGACGGTCTGGCCCGCGAGGTCGTGGGAACTTCCCGCTCGGCCCCCACCCGCGAGGCAGCCGAGGCGCTTGGCCTCTGCCATCGGATCACCGCCACCGCCGCCGAGGCCGTCAGGGACGCCGATCTGGTCGTGCTCTGCGTGCCCATCGGCGCCATGGAGGCCGTCGCCCGCGAAATCGCCCCGCACCTGAAACCCGGTGCCGTGGTCAGCGATGTCGGCTCGGTCAAGCGCGCCGTGATCGAGGCCGTCCAGCCGCATCTGCCCGAGGGCACCCATTTCGTGCCCGCACACCCCCTTGCCGGGACCGAACACTCCGGCCCGCACGCGGGCTTTCCGGAACTCTTCGAGAATCGTTGGTGCCTTCTGACCCCGGTGACGACCGATGCCGATGCCATCGACCGGGTGACCCGCCTGTGGCAGGCGCTCGGCTCGAACGTCGAGGCGATGGACCCCGATCACCATGACCGCGTTCTGGCCGTGACAAGCCATGCGCCCCACCTCATCGCCTATACGATGGTCGGCGTGGCCGACGACCTGCGGCGGGTGACCGACAGCGAGGTCATCAAGTATTCCGCTGCCGGTTTCCGCGATTTCACCCGCATCGCGGCCTCTGACCCGGTGATGTGGCGGGATGTGTTCCTGAACAACCGCGAGGCGACGCTGGAAATCCTGGGGCGCTTCACCGAAGAATTGTTCGCGTTGCAACGCGCTATCCGCACGGGAGACGGCGAGATGCTGCACGATTACTTCACCCGCACCCGCGCGATCCGGCGCGGCATCATCGAGGCGGGGCAGGACACCGCCGCCCCGGATTTCGGTCGGGGGAAGCCGCGATGATGCGCGCGCTCGCTCTTTTGCTGGCCGCCTGCCTTGCCGGTCCGGTCGCCGCCGACATCCGGCCCATGCCGCGTCCGACACCTGATATCGTCATCATGTCGTCGCGCGGCACCACGGAACTGCCCGACAGCACCACGCCCGACGCCTCGGTGCGCCCGGTCGTGCGCCGCACCGAGGCAGACCGGCAAGCCCTGCGCGTCGCCGCAGCGCTTCGCGCGCCCGAGCCCGTGATCGACGCCCTGGGTTTCGTGCGCCTGTCGGACCGACCCCTGTCGCGCCCCGCCGACCTGATCACCGTGGCCGCCGGGCGTCCGCGCCCCGACCGGGGCGGTGGCGGCGGTCTGTGCGGGCGGTCGTCGATTCAGGGCGCTTCGATCCCGACCGTCACCGGAGCCGGGGCCTGCGGCATCCCGGACCCCGTTCGCATCACCCGCGTCTCGGGCGTGGACCTGATCCAGCCCGCGCGGATGGATTGCGGCACCGCGCAGGCGCTCGATGACTGGGTCCGCACCGGCCTTCTGCCCACGGTCGGCAACACCGGCGGCGGCGCGGTCGCGCTGCGGGTCGCGGCGGGCTATGCCTGCCGGGGGCGCAACAACCAGTCGGGCGCCAAGCTCAGCGAGCACGCAAAGGGCCGCGCCATCGACATCAGCGCGATCCAGCTGGCCAACGGCAGCCGGATCACCGTGCTGACCGACTGGGGACAAGGCCGCAACGGTCAGATCCTGCGCGCCCTCTGGCAAGCGGCCTGCGGCCCGTTCGGCACAGTTCTGGGGCCCGAAAGCGACCGCTATCACCGCGACCATTTCCACTTCGACACGGCCCGCTATCGCTCGGGCAGCTACTGTCGCTAGCGCTCGGTCAGCTTGAGTTCGATCCGGCGGTTGCGTTGCCGCGCCTCGGGCGTCGAGGCCGGATCGACGGGGCGGAATTCGCCAAAGCCCGTCGCGGCCAGACGGCGCGGCGGCACGCCAAGCTCCTCGATCATGTAGAGCACGACCGACAGCGCGCGCGCCTGGCTCAGCTCCCAGTTGCTGCGATAGCGGCCCTGCCCGCTCAGCGGCAGATCGTCGGTATGTCCGTCGACCCGAAGGATCCAGTCGAGGTCTGACGGGATCTCGTCAGCCACTTCCAGGATCAGACGGGCCACCTGCGCGATCTGTCTGCGCCCTTCAGGTTGCAGCGTGACGTCGCCCGCCGCGAACAGAACCTCGGACGAGAAGACGAAGCGGTCGCCCACGATCTCGACCCCCTCCCGATCGCCCAGGACATCCCGCAACTCACCGAAGAACGCCGATTGGAAACGCTCCAGCCGACGACGCTCGGCCTCTTCCAGATCGGCGCGGGCCCGCTGTTCGGAAGCGACCTGCGCCAAGGCGGCGTTCAGGCGGTTGCCAAGGGAATCGAGTTGCACCCGCGCCTCGGAGTCGCGATCGGCGGCGGCGTCCAGAAGGTTCTGCAACCCCGACAGCTGGCTGCGCAATTCGGCGACCTGCTGGTTGAGCACGGCGGCCTCGCGCTGCGCGACAAGGCGGCTCTCCTCGACCTGCGCCAGTTCGACCCGGGCCTGATCGAGCAGGATGCTGCGCTGCTGCGCCTCGGTCAGCGCGGTGGAGCCGATGTTCTCGGCGGCGACCTTGGCGGCCAGGGCGGCGGCAAGCTGGTCGCGCAACTCGGTCTCGGTCCGGGCGCGGTCTTCGAGGGCGGCTAGCGCCTCCGACAACTGCTGCTCCGGGCTGCCTTCGGCGTTCAGATTGGTCAGCGCCGCCGCCAGTCGGGCGTTCAGGTCATCGCGGCTCGCCTCGGTCGCGGCCAGAAGGGTGAGCGTCTCTTCGGCCTCGCGGCGCTGCTCTTCCAGGGCCAGGGTCATCGCGGTCAGTTCGGCGTCCGAATTGGCCAGCCGTTCGCGCAGGGCCTCGGCGGCGGCGGCATCGGCCAGACGGCGCGACTCCTCTTCGCTCAAGGTTGTCTCCGCCTCGGCCAGACGGGTGCGCAATGCCTCGGCGGCGGCGAGTTCGGCAAGACGCGCGGCCTCGGCGGCATCAAGGTTGTTCTGGAGGTCCGCCACCTGATCCTCCAGCGTGGCCGCCTGCGCCTGTTGCCCTTCGAGCGCGGCAAGGGTCTGGGCCAGCGTCGCCTCGCGGGTGCGGGCCTCGGCGCGCAAGTCGGCCATCAGGGCCTCGACCGCATCGCGCTGTGCTGCCGCAAGACGCGCGGCCTCGGCCTGGGCATCGACCTCGTCGCGCGCGGTGGCGAGCGCCAGTTGCAGCGCCTCGCGCTCGTCGATGACGCGGGTCAGTTCGCCCGCCGTGGTTTCAAGCTGCGCGGCCAGCGCGCTGCGCTCCCCCTCGGTCGTCTCGAGCGAGGCGCTCAGCCGGTCGCGGGTGGCGATCAGGCTGGCGACCTGTTCCTCGAAACTGGCGACACGGCTGGTCAACTCGTCGCGCTGCGCGTTCAGCGTGGCGATCAGCACGGCCTGGGCGTCCCGCTCCGACCCGAGCGTCGCGACCTCGCTTTCCAGAGCCGACGCCCGCGCCGTCTCGAGGCCGAGCGCATCGGCCAGCGACGCGACTTCCTGACCCAGGGCGTCCAGTTCCAGCCCCTGGTCCGAAATCGTCTCAGAGAGGACGAATTGCACGATCATGAAGATCGACAGCACGAACATCAGCACCAGTAAAAGCGCCGTCATCGCATCGACGAAACCGGGCCAGACGTTCGCGGTGAACCGCTGCCCGCTGCGGCGGACGAAGGCCATCTCAGCCGTCCCCTTCGTCGGTCTGTCCCTGCGAGGCCTGAACCTGACGCGTCAGGTGGCGCAGGGTGCGGGTCAGCGCGCCGATGTCGCCGCGCAGATCGTCGATGGAGCTTTGGCGTCCCTGCTGCATCTCTTCGAACACCTTCAGAAGCTGCACGTCGATGGACCGCAGGCGCATACGGCTTTCGGCATCCAGACCGTCGCCGCCCATGCCGCCCGACCCCATCGTCCCGCTGAGCACTTCGATGATCTGTTCCTGCCCCGTGGCGATCCGGTCGAGGGCCTGCGTCGTCGCGCCGCCGGATTCCATGTTCATGGCCATCGCGGCCACGGCGTCGCCAAGGGCACCCATCTTGGTGTCGGCGGCCAGACGCCCGGATTCCGCCTTCTGGAACATCTCCTGCAGGCTCTCCATCTGGTAGTTCATGTGGTCGAGGACCGCGGCCAGCGAATACTGGTCGATGGTCTCTTCGCCACCGTCGCCCACCAGACCCACGCGGGTGATCGAGGACAGCCAATCCTCCATCTCGCGGTAGAAGCGGTTCTGGCCATGGCCCGCGAACAGCTCCAGAAGGCCCACGACAAGCGACCCGGCCAGACCCAGAAGCGAGGAGGCGAAGGCCGTGCCCATGCCGGCCAATTGCTCTTCCAGACCGCCGATCAGGCGCGAGAAGACGGCCACGCCGCCCTCGCCGTTTTCGGGGTTCAGGTTGCGGATGGTATCGACCACCGCCGGAACCGTCGTCGCAAGGCCCCAGAACGTCCCCAGAAGGCCCAGGAAAATCAACGTGTTGACGATATAGCGCGTGATGTCCCGCGCCTCCTCCATCCGCGCGCCCACGGAATCGAGGATCGAGCGGGAGGAGGTCGATGAAATCTGGCTCTTGGCCGACCGCTGCCGCAGCATGGAGGCCAGCGGCGCCAAGAGGCCGGGCGGGCGCGTCAGGTCATGGCCGTCGCGGCTTTCGGCGAAGCCTTCGATCCAGCTGACCGAGGAGAAAAGCTGAAAGACCTGCGCGAAACAGGCCATCACGCCCAGAACGAAGACCAGGATGATCGTACCGTTCAGCCACGGATTGGCCGAAAAGATCGGGGCCACGGTCGGATAGGCCAGGAAGGTCGCCCCGCCCACAGCCACGAGAACCGCCATCATGTAGACGATCTGACGGATTGGTTGCGAAAACTGCGTTTCCGTCTGTAGCGGTGCGCGTGCCATCTGCCCTTGACCCCTTTCGGGTCTTTTTGTTCTGCCTGCGGCGGACTCTAGACGTGGCCCGCCCCCCGAAACAAGCGGTGCCGCATCACGATGTGCCCTCCGCCATGATCTGTTGCACGCGGGCGACCAAATAGGACATGTCGGGGTCTTCGATGTCGATCTGGCGCAGGCCCGCCACGGTATTCGTCAGATATTCGTGGTTCGGCCCCCGCCCGCCATGGGCCCGCGCGATGATCGCCGCCTGCGCGTCCAGCGACAGGTCGGGCACATACTGCACGTGGTTGGTGTTGATGACATAGGCCAGCACCTCGATCGGCTTGCCCGCGTCGCAGGCCACCGTCACCGATTGCTCTTCGTAGGCCGAAGAGATCAGCTCCCGCGCGCGCAGTTCGGCCAGGGCCGCGACCGGGTCGGCGGCGCGCATGGCGACCCCGGTGCAGGTTGCGCCCGGATGCGGCTCAAGCGCCAGGACAAGCCCCGGATCGCTCTCGGAGCCGCGATGGTGGATCGACCACATGCAGAACCGGCGGCGAAAACCGGTCAGGGTCGCGCGGCGCGTCTCGGCCACGTCGATCCCCGGGTTCCACAGAAGGGAGCCATAGGCAAAGACCCACAAGTCGTCCTGATCCGGCATCGCTGCCTCCTTTCCCCCGTCTGCCGCCCCGGATAGACGGGGGCGACCGAAATCGAAAGGGGTGACGATGGCGCGTTGGCTGACGATCCTTGTGGCTGTTCTGGCAGCCTTGTGGAGCGGGTACTGGTTCGCCGGGCGCACCGCCGTGACCCGGGGCGCGGATGCCGCCATCGCGGACTTGCGCGCCCAGGGCTGGACGCTGACCTATGACGACCTGTCGGTCGGGGGCTTTCCGAACCGGTTCGACACCACCGTCACCGCACCCCGTCTGGTGACCCCGGACGGGGCCTTCGGCTGGACCGCGCCCTTCGTTCAGGTCTTTGCCTTGTCCTATCGCCCGAACCAGATCATCGCCGTCGCCCCGCCGCAGATGACCTTCGATCTGGCGGGCCGCATGGTCGAGGCGACGTCAGAGGATCTGCGCGCCTCGGCCATGATCTCCGTCTCGTCCGAGCCGGAGTTGCAGCGCGCGACGCTGGTTGCCCAATCCCTGAACGTGGATGACCCGGAGTTCGGCGTCACAGTGGCCGCCGGGCAGATCGCCCTTCGCCAGACCGAGGGGCGGGCCGACACCTACGATCTGGCCGCGACCCTGACGACGCTGCGGATGCAGCCCTTTCTGCATGGCCTCCTGGACCCCGACCGCCAGCTGCCGGACACCTTCGAGCTGATCGAAGTGGATGCGACCGCGACCCTGCCCCCGGATTCGCAACTTGGCGCCCTCGACCTGCGGCAGGCGACGCTCGTCTGGGGCGACATGCGCATCGACCTGAACGGCGCGATGCAGGTCGGTCCGGACCGCCGCCCCGAAGGTAGGCTGACACTGGACCTGACGGGGTGGGAGACGGCCTTCGACTTCGCGATGCGCCTTGGGCTGGTGCCTGCCGACCGGGCCCCGCTGATCCGGGCGGGTCTGGCGGGAATGGCCGCTGGCGACGGCAAGGTCAGCGCGGAGCTGCTGTTCGAGAATGGACAGATGCGGCTTGGCGCGATCCCCCTTGGCCCCGCGCCGCAGCTATAGTCCGCGCAGGATCCCGGGCCAGGGCGGCTGCGGTGTCCACAGGCGCGGGCGCCAGACGTCAACGCTCTCCTGCACGTCGCATTTCGTGATCTTCCAGCCCTCGTCGCGCCATTGCAGCCAGATTTCCTGCACGATGCACGACAGCAGATACTCCGGGATCGGTTCGCCCCGGTCCAGCATCGACCCCGCCCCATGCGCGCCCATGTCGATGAACAACACCTTGGTCATCCCGTTGAGCGACGGCCGACGCAGCAGGACCACGGGTGCCTCCCCGTTGCAGGCCACACCGCACAGGCGGCGCAGATCGGTCAGCCCGTCGAGGTTCTGCCAGCGGCGCAGCGCGATGACCTGCATGTCGGCAAAGGCCGGGTCGGCTGCGCGGTCCGGCCCGCGCCAGACGAACAGCCCCTCGGCCAACTGATCCGCGCCATCCCCGCTGATATGCAGGGTCTGAGGCACGGCGGGCACGAAAGCCCCCCGGACCACGAGGCCCGCCGCAAAGGCCAGCCCGAGGAAGACCGCAGCCCTAGCCGTCCTGACGAATCCGCGCGTTGGTGGGGTCATAGGGGCTGTCCTCGGTCACTTCGGCATCCCACAGCTTGCGCTGCATCCTGACCTTCACCCTGGTGCCCGGCACCGCGAGGTCAGGGCGGACATAGCCCATGCCGATGCTTTTCCCAAATGCGACGGAATAGCCGCCCGAGGTCAGCCGCCCGATCTTCGTGTCCCCGTCATAGAGTGCCTCGCGCCCCCAGGGGTCGGCATCCGACGGCCCGTCGATCAGGAGCGTCACGCATTTCGAACGGATGCCGATCTTCTCCATCGCCGCCTTGCCGCGGAAGTCCTTGGACAGGTCAACGAAACGGTCCAGCCCGGCTTCGAGCGGAGTGGCGTCGCGGCCCAGTTCCGTGCCGAAGGCGCGATAGGATTTCTCCTGCCGGAGCCAGTTCTGCGCCCGCGCCCCGACCAGTTTCAGGCCATGCCCCTCGCCCGCTTCCATCAGCCGGTCGAACAGGTAGTTCTGCATCTCCATCGGGTGATGCAGTTCCCACCCGAGTTCGCCGGTATAGGCCACGCGGATCGCGTTGACCGGACACATCAGCAACTCCAGCCGCCGCGCGGACAACCAAGGGAACCGCTTGTTGGACAGGACCGTCGCCGGGTCGGCATCGCGCACGATCTCGTTCAGGATCGCGCGGGAATTGGGGCCGGCCAGCGCGAACACGCCGTGCTGCCCCGTGCAATCATCCAGCCACATCGGCCCGAAGCGGTCCACATTGTCATTGATCGCCTGCGCCAGGTAATCGCTGTCATAGCTCTGCCAGGCACCGGCCGACACGAGGTAGAACGTATCCTCGGCCAGCCGCACAATCGTGTATTCCGTCCGCGTCGTCCCCGCATCGGTCAGCGCATAGGTCAGGTTGATGCGGCCCACCTTGGGCAGCTTGTTGGTCGTGAACCAGTCGAGGAAGGCCGCCGCCCCCGGACCGCGCAGCATGTGCTTGGTGAAGGCCGTGGCGTCGATCATGCCCGCCGTCTCGCGGATGGCCTTGGTCTCGTCCACGGCATGCTGCCACCAGCCGCCGCGCCGGAACGACCGCGCATCGTGGTCGAAACTGTCGGGGGCATCGAGGGGGCCGAAATAGTTGGGCCGTTCCCATCCGTTCACCTGCCCGAACTGCGCGCCCCGTGCCTTCATGCGGTCATAGCAGGGCGCGGTCTTCAGGGGGCGGCAGGCGGGACGTTCTTCATCGGGGTGGTGCAGGATGAAGACGTGGTCATAGGCCTCCTCGTTCTTGCGGGCGGCATATTCGGTGGTCATCCAGCGCCCGAACCGGCGCGGGTCGAGCGAGGCCATGTCGATCTCGGCCTCGCCCTCCACCATCATCTGGGCGAGGTAATACCCAGTGCCACCAGCCGCCGTGATGCCGAAGCTGAACCCCTCGGCCAGCCACATGTTGCGCAGGCCCGGCACCGGCCCGACCAGAGGATTGCCGTCGGGCGTATAGCAGATCGGCCCGTTGTAATCGTCCTTGAGGCCCGTGGTCTCGGATGACGGAATGCGGTGGATGAAGGACATGTATTCCGCCTCGATCCGCTCCAGGTCGAGCGGGAAGAGGTCGGCGCGGAAACTGTCCGGCACGCCGTATTCGAACCGGGCGGGCGCGTTCTTCTCATAGGGGCCGAGGATCCAGCCGCCCCGCTCCTCGCGCACATACCACTTGGCGTCGGCGTCGCGCAGGACGGGATGCTGCGGATTGGTCTTGCGGTATTCGACCAGCGCCGGATCGGGCTCGGTCACGATGTACTGATGTTCCACCACCACAGCCGGGGTCCGGATGCCCAGAAGCCGCGCCGTCCGCTGCGCATGGTTGCCCGTCGCGGTGACCACGTGTTCGGCGTGGATCACCATCTGTTCGTCAGTCGCGACCAGATTGCCGCCCTTTTCGGCCATCTTGGTCACGGTGACGTCCCAGTGGTCGCCCGTCCAGGCATAGCCATCGACCTGCCAGCGCCGTTCGATCGTCACGCCGCGCTGCCGCGCGCCCTTGGCCATGGCCATCGTGACGTCGGCGGGGTTGATATAGCCGTCCGTCGGGTGAAACAGCGCGCCCTTCAGGTCTTCGGTCCGCACCAGCGGCCAACGATCCTTGATCTGGGCGGGGGTCATCCACTCATGGGGAATGCCGACGGTTTCGGCGGTCGAGGCATAGAGCTCGTATTCGTCCATCCGGTCCTGCGTCTGCGCCATCCGCAGGTTGCCCACGACCGAAAAGCCGGGGTTGAGACCCGTCTCCTCCTCCAGCGTCTTGTAGAACTTGACCGAATAGTCGTGAATGTGACTTGTCGCATACCCCATGTTGAACAACGGCAGCAGACCCGCCGCGTGCCAGGTCGAGCCGGAGGTCAGCTCATCCCGCTCCAGCAGGACAACATCGGACCAGCCCGCTTTCGCCAGATGATAGGCGATCCCCGTCCCGACGGCGCCGCCGCCGACGACAAGGGCTTTGACATGGGTCTTCATGGGGCGCTCTCCGGTCCGATTTCCGCCTTTGTGCCGCCGCAATCCTGCCAATGGCGAAACGCGCGCGACACGGCGCGAAGCGAAAGCGACCTATGCGCCGGATTCCCCCTTGACCGGTTGCAAACAGGGCCCTCACCGTCGCTGGCAATGGAAAAAAGGAACCATCCCATGTTTAGAAACGGCATTCTCCTCATCGTCCTGGGCACCGCCCTGTTCGCACTTCGCACCATCATGGCCCGTGGCGGCATCCCCGCTGAAAGCGCGACCATGTTCCAGGCCATGCTCTTCGGCGCGGTCGCCCTGGGCATCCTGGGCGCAGCCCTGGCTCTCTTTGCCTACTCCAAGCGCGAGTCCTGAGGGCCCGCGTCTAGAGCACGCCGATTTCCGCCAGGGCGACCGAAAGCTCTGGCGGCAACGCGCCTTCGGTGGCGCGCTCCGGATCCATGTCGATGGGCGCGTCCTCGGGCCGCAGATAGCGCCACCCCTGGAACGGTCGCTTGAGAGACGGGACGACCGGCACCAGCTCCGGGTCCAGCACGAAGGCACAGCGCAGGATGCCATCGTCGCCCAGTGCCTCGTCGAAGCGGAGCACTTTCTGGCGGCATTGGACCGCGCCCTTGATCACCCAAAAGATCGACCCTCCCGCCAACACCTCTTCGGCCCGTTTGGGCCACATCCGTGTGACGTGGCGTGGCAAACCGTCCTGATATCGGGCCCGAACCGTCCTCTGCCAATTGGCCAGGGTGTCGACAGATTCGGATCCGACGCTCAATTTGATGAGGTTCAGGGGCATGTGATGACTCTCCGGCGTTGAGGGTATATCTAGAGCCTCTGACCCGTCGCGCAACCAACCCTTGGGGGTTCTCCACAGATGTCTGACTTCGCCGCACCCATTGCCGAACAGATCTGGGACATGAAATACCGCCTGAAGGCGCAGGACGGGGCCGTCATCGACGCCACGATCGAGGCGACCTGGGACCGCATCGCCAAGGCCCTCGCCGCCCCCGAAGCGAACCCCGCCGAATGGGAGCCGCGATTCCGCGCCGCCCTCCAGGATTTCCGTTTCCTGCCCGCCGGGCGTATCGTCGCAGGGGCGGGCACGGGGCGCAGCGTCACGCTCTTCAACTGCTTCGTCATGGGCACCATCGAAGACAGCATGTCGGGCATCTTCGCTGCCCTGCGGGAAGCGGCCCTGACCCTTCAGCAGGGCGGCGGGATCGGCTATGACTTCTCGACCATCCGGCCCAGGGGCGCGGGGGTCAGCGGCGTGGCCGCCGATGCCTCGGGGCCCTTGTCGTTCATGGATGTGTGGGACGCGATGTGCCGCACGATCATGTCCGCCGGGTCGCGGCGCGGCGCGATGATGGCAACCCTGCGCTGCGACCACCCCGATATCGAGGAGTTCATCGCCGCCAAGCGCGACCCGGCCAGGCTGCGTATGTTCAACCTGTCCGTCCTGATCACCGACCCCTTCATGGAGGCCGTGGCGGCGAATGCCGATTGGCACCTCGTGTTCGGCGGCCAGACGCGGCGGACGATCCGGGCGCGCGACCTCTGGGATGCGATCATGCGGGCGACCTACGACTATGCCGAACCGGGCGTGATCTTCATCGACCGCATCAACGCGACCAACAACCTGGCCTATGCCGAGACCATCGCCGCCACGAACCCCTGCGGCGAACAACCCCTGCCGCCCTATGGCGCATGTCTTCTGGGGTCGGTCAACCTGGCGCAGCTGGTCGCCGATCCGTTCACCGACGACGCCACGCTCGACACCGATGCCCTGGCCGATCTGACGGCGACCGCCATCCGGATGATGGATAACGTCGTCGACGCCAGCCGCTTCCCGCTCGAGGCGCAGGCCGAGGAGGCCCGCGCGAAACGCCGCATCGGTCTGGGTGTCACGGGTCTGGCCGATGCGCTGGCCATGACCGGGCTGCGCTATGGCGCGCCCGAGGCGGCGGCGCAGACGGGCGAATGGCTGGAAGTGATGGCCAACGCCGCCTATGGCACCTCGGCCCGGCTGGCCGCCGAAAAGGGGGCGTTCCCGCTCTTTGATCGCGAGGCGATCCTCGCCGCGCCGATGGTCCAGCGCCTGTCCGATGTGACCCGCGCGGCCATCGCGGAACACGGGTTGCGCAACGCGCTCCTGACCTCCATCGCGCCGACCGGCACCATCAGCCTTCTGGCGGGCAACGTCAGTTCGGGGATCGAGCCGATCTTCGCGCAGGAATACACTCGCAAGGTCCTGCAACCCGACGGCAGCCGCACCGAGGAGGTGGTCCGCGATTTCGCCGTCTCCGAATGGCGGCGTCTGCACGGCGATGCCCCCCTGCCTGACGCCTTCGTGTCGGTCGCCGACCTCGCCCCCGAAGATCACGTTCGGATGCAGGCGGCGGCGCAGGAGTGGATCGACAGCTCCATCTCCAAGACGATCAACGTGCCCGAAGACATCGACTTCGATGCCTTCAAGGACGTCTATCTGTCGGCCTGGGCGCAGGGCTGCAAGGGCTGCACGACCTATCGCCCCAATGCGATCACCGGCAGCGTGCTGAGCACCGAAGACCGCCCCAGACCCGCCGAAACCGAGGCCAAGGTCGTGCAGCTCTTCGCGCCCCTCGACCGGCCCGCGACGCTGACCGGCGAGACCTACAAGATCAAATGGCCGCAGTCCGAACACGCCCTCTACATCACGATCAACGATCTGGAAGTGGACGGCCAGCGCCGCCCCTTCGAGATCTTCGTGAACTCGAAGAACATGGAGCATTTCGCCTGGACCGTCGCCCTGACGCGGATGATTTCGGCGGTGTTCCGGCGCGGCGGCGACGTGTCCTTCGTGGTCGAGGAGTTGAAGGCCGTCTTCGATCCGCGCGGCGGAGCCTGGGTGCAGGGCAAATACGTGCCGTCCATCCTTGCGGCCATCGGCGGCGTGATCGAGCGGCACATGGTCGCCACCGGCTTTCTTGCGGGCGAAGGTCTGGGGCTCAAGACCGACCCGGTCGATCCGCGCGACCAGACCGATGTCGCCGCCGTCACCCTGCCGGGCCCGACCTGTCCCAGTTGCGGCAGCTTCGACGTCCACATGGCCGAGGGCTGTGCCACCTGCGCCAACTGCGGCTTCTCGAAATGCGGCTGAGGGGCTGACCCCTCAGTCACGCAGCAACAGCAGCAGCGCCAGAACGGTCAATGCCACGCCGGCCAGCACGCCCAAGGGCGGGGCAGATGCCCCCAGGGCCATGTCCCAGACCGTCACCCAGGCGGGCACGAGGTAGGTATAGGCCATCACCTTCGACGCGGGCAGGCGCAGCGTAGCGAACTGCAACAGGGTGAAGGTCGCGGCCGAGGCGAAGACCGCCGTATAGACGACCGCCACCCAGACGCGCGGCGGCAGGTTGCCCCAATCGGTCGCCCCGATCGCGGGCGCGCCCACCACGACCAACACGGCTGTCCCCGCCACCAGCGTGCCGAAGGTGAAGACCAGCGCGCTTTCGCCCCGGTTCAGCCGTCGCACCAGCGGCGTATAGATCGCGTGGGCCACGCAGCCGACAAAGAAGATCCGCTCTCCGAGGCCAATGTCGAAGGCCAGCAGCGCCGCTATATCAGCGCGAAAGATGACCCAGAGCGCGCCCGTGGCCCCCAGGGCCAGCGCCCCCGCCACCCGCAGGCCCGTGCGTTGTCGCAACAGAAGCCAGCCGAAGCCCGCCGCCATGATCGGGGTCAGGGTGAAGACCGCCGCCGACGACACCGGGGCCGCCGTCTTCAGCCCCTCGAACATCAGGACGAAATAGATGGCGAAGATGCCGCCCAGAACCGCGTAGCGCCAGGGTGCGGCCAGCGCCGCCCGCGACCCCGCCCCGCGCCAGATCACGACGCCCCCGATCACGACCGAGGCCAGCGCGAACCGCACGGCGTTCAGGGCCAACGGCGCGATATCGTTGGCCGCCGCCGCGCCAAGCGGAAACGACCCGGCGACCAGCGCCGAGAACAGAAGCATCGCCAGATGCCCCTGACGGGTCGGCGTCAGGCTTCCTGCGCCGGCCAGCGTTTTGCCCATTCCTTCAGGAAGCTCAGACAGGTCTGGACCTTGGCCGTGCGGTGCAGATCAACGTGGGTCACCAGCCAGAGCTGGCTGTTCCACTCGGGGCGCGGCGCGAAGACCTGCACCACATCGTCGCGTCCGGCCTCGGCCCAGGTGGTCGAAAATCCGATGCCGATGCCCGCATGGATCGCCGGGGCGATCGCCGTCACCTGATTGACCTGAAACCCGATGTTCGCCGCCGGGACGTTGGCCTTGAGCCAGGCAAAGAATGGCGCGCGGGGCGTGTCGTCGGCCGATCCGATGAAGACATGGTTGCCGACATCCTCCAGGCTTTCGGGCATGCCGTGGCGCTCCACGTAATCCTTGGAAGCGTAAAGCGCGAACCCCTGATTATAGAACTTCTGCGCCACGTTGTCGGGTTGATCCGGGGGGGAGCCCGCGCGCACGGCCACATGCGCCTCGCCGTATTCCAGCCGGAACACCCGCTCGTCGGTCAGGAACTTGACCCGCAGATCGGGATGCTCCTCCCGGAAGGCGGCCAGTGCCGGGGACAGCAGCGGGGCCAGCACGGCAATGGAGGTGATGATCAACTCGCCCGTCACCTCGTTGCCGCGACCCTTGATGCGGTTGGCCAATTGCGCCAGCTGATCGTCGGTCGACTGCGCGACCTGCAACAGGTCGTTGCCCGCTTCGGTCGGCGTATAGCCCCGGGCATGTCGCTGAAACAGCTTGGTTTCCAGCTTCTGTTCCAGACTGTCGATGTGGCGGATCACCGTGGCATGATGCACGCCGAGGGCCTGGGCCGCGCCCGAAACCGTTCCCAGTCGGGCCACCTGAAACGCCGTCCGGACCTCGTCCCAATCATTGAATGCCATCTGTGCATTTCTCCACCAAACACCTGTCCTGTCGCTATCATCTGCGCGGCAGGCTTTCCAGTCCGCTATCGGAAATCGGCGCGCTTCCATCCCGCGGGGACGTCAAGGGTTTGGAATCTGCAATTGCGCACAGAGACTCTGAGATCTGGCTCAATTGCGTTCGCAAACGCAAAGGACACATTGGTTGGGCAACCCGTTCAAAGGACCGATCCCATGCCCCACATCCTCCGTATCGACACGTCCGCCAAACCCGAAGGCTCCGTCACCGCGTCCCTTCTCGACCAGATCGAGGCGAGGATCGGCAAGGCGACCAACCGCCGCGACCTTGGCCGCGCCGCCGTCCCGCAGATCGATGGAACCTGGGTCGGCTCGAATTTCACACCCAGTGACCAGCGGACCGAGGCGCAGAAGGCCGCATTGGCCCTGTCCGACGAACTGGTGGCCGAATTGCAGGCCGCCGATACGATCCTGATCGCCGTGCCGATCTACAACTTCACCGTTCCGGGCAGCCTCAAGGCCTGGATCGACCTGGTCTGCCGCGTCGGTGTCACGTTCAAATACACCGAAACGGGCCCCGTCGGCCTGCTGGAGGGCAAGCGCGCCATCGTGGCCGTCGCCTCGGGCGGCACGAAGGTCGGGTCGGAGATCGACTTCGCGACCCCCTACATGCGCCACATCCTCGGCTTCATCGGCATCACCGATGTGACCTTCATCGCCGCCGATCAGCTTGCGGTTCTTGGCGACGAATCGAAGACGCAGGCGGAGTCGCAGATCGAGACGCTTGCCGCCTGACATTGCACCGACCGATCGCGTCCGGTCACCGTGACGCGCTTGGTGCAAGGCCGGATTGCCGCGCCCGTCCCGGAGGCGCGGCAGGATAGATAAATGCTCAACTGTTCCGCCGGTCGCGCCGAGGCACCGGCGGGCAGGCTGCCCGCCCCGCCTCCGGATCGACGACCGGAGATCGGTGTCGACGATGTCCACGCGAGCGGAAAACTGTGGCCCGTCACGGGGCGCCAGGTTGGCCCGGCCTCTCTCTGAGGGCCTTGCGAACCGGACGCCCGGGGCGAAGGTTCTTTCGCGCCGATATCCATGTCGGTTTTGCCATCGCGCACCATCGTCCCGGTGGCCCTGTCCGAAGCGATGACCTTCCAGATGCGCCCGACGGCGTGGCGAAAATGCTTGAAAACGTCTGGCACATGGCCCGACATCGTCCGGTCGGTCGTCATGCCGCAACCCGTGGCAGGTGACCGCAACACGGCCCTGCACGTCCCCCCTCAGCTTGACCAAAGTTTCGTGACAAGGGTGCAACGGGCCGACACCGGCGAACCGGGCGACGTCTGACCGGGTCGGACGTCCCGTCCGCGAGGCAGACCGCCTTGACTCGGCGTCTCGCCCTGCGTATCCGCGTCGCAATTCCGGAAGCTCGGCCTTCCGGTCCCCGCCGGTGCGGGGATCGCCCTCCGTCAGCGCATCGCGCCCACGGGGGCGTTTGTGCATTTCGCCGCGCGACCCCACATCGGGGTCTCGCAACCCGAGGAGAGACGCGATGTTCGAGAGCCTGTCAGACCGCCTTGGCGGCGTCTTTGACCGCCTGACCAAACAGGGCGCCCTGTCCGAGGATGACGTCCGCACCGCCATGCGCGAGGTCCGCGTGGCCCTGCTCGAGGCGGATGTCTCGCTGGAAGTCGCGCGCGATTTCGTCAAGCGCGTCACCGCCAAGGCCACCGGCGCCGCCGTCACCAAGTCGATCACCCCGGGCCAGCAGGTCATCAAGATCGTCCACGACGAACTCCAGAACGTCCTGGCCGGGGAGGAAGGGCTGCCCCCCCTCAAGATCGACAACCCGCCGTCCCCCATCCTGATGGTCGGCCTTCAGGGGTCGGGCAAGACGACCACCACCGGCAAACTGGCCAAGCGCCTGACCGAGAAGGAGGGCAAGCGCGTCCTCATGGCGTCGCTCGACGTGAACCGCCCGGCCGCCATGGAACAGCTGGCGATCCTCGGCACCCAGATCGGCGTCGACACCCTGCCCATCGTTCCGGGCCAGCGTCCCGTCGACATCGCCAAGCGCGCCAAGACGCAGGCGGCCCTGGGTGGCTATGACGTCTACCTTCTTGACACCGCCGGTCGGCTCCAGATCGATCAGGTGCTGATGGACGAGGTGGCGCAGGTCCATGCCGCCGTCCAGCCGCGCGAGACGCTGCTGGTGGTCGACGGCCTGACCGGCCAGGTCGCCGTCGAGGTGGCGCAGGAATTCGACGCCAAGGTCGGTGTGACCGGTGTGGTGCTCACCCGGATGGACGGCGACGGACGCGGCGGTGCCGCCCTGTCCATGCGCGCCGTCACCGGCAAGCCCATCCGCTTCGTCGGCATGGGCGAAAAGATGGACGCCCTCGAAACCTTCGAGCCGAGCCGCATCGCCGGCCGCATCCTCGGCATGGGCGACATCGTCAGCCTGGTCGAGAAGGCCCAGGAAGTCATGGAGGTCGAGGCCCAGGAGCGCATGATGAAGCGCTTCCAGAAGGGGCTCTTCAACATGAACGACCTCAAGGCTCAGCTGCAGCAGATGCAGAAGATGGGCGGCATGGAAGGGATGATGGGCATGATGCCCGGCATGGGCAAGATGAAGAAGGCCATCGACGGCGCGGGTCTGGATGACAGCATCCTCAAGCGTCAGATCGCCCTCATCGACTCCATGACCAAGAAGGAACGCGCCAACCCCGCACTCTTGCAGGCCAGCCGCAAGAAACGCATCGCCAAGGGCGCGGGCCTCGAGGTCAGCGAATTGAACCAGCTTCTCAAGATGCAGCGCCAGATGGGCGACATGATGAAGAAGATGGGCAAGGGCGGCATGCTGAAGAAGGCGATGTCGATGATGGGCGGCAAGGGCGGCCTGCCCGACCCGTCCAAGATGGACCCCGCCGAACTGGAGGCCGCGTCGCGCCAACTCGGCTCGATGAAAGGCCTGCCGGGCATGCCCGGCATGGGCGGCGGCCTGCCCGGTCTGGGTGGTCTCGGCGGCTTCGGCAAGAAGAAGTGACCGGAACCGACTTCCATATCCCCACGCTCACGACCGAGCGTCTGACCCTGCGCGCCCCCCGGCTCGCGGATTTCGACGCATTCGCCGATTTCCGCGCCAGCACGCAGATGGCCCACCTGGGCGGCCCCGTCGACCGCACAACGGCCTGGGGGCAGTTCACCGCATTGGCGGGGCAGTGGGCGCTGCGCGGCTATGGCCGCTGGATCGTGGCCGACCGGGCCGATGACGCGCCGCTTGGCGTGGTGGGCATCTTCCATCCCGACGACTGGCCCGAACCCGAAATCGGCTGGTCCGTCTTTGCCCAGGCCGAAGGTCGCGGCATCGCGCAGGAAGCCGCCCGCGCCACCCGCGCCTTTGCCTACGACACCCTGGGCTGGTCGACGATCATCAGCCTGGTTTCCAACGCGAACAGCCGGTCCATCGCCCTGGCCGAACGCCTCGACTGCCGCCCGGACGGGACCTTCTCCCACGCCATGTACGGCGACATGACGATCTGGCGGCACCCCGCCCCGGAGGCCGCATGACCGCGTCCGTCTTCTTCTCGGCAGAAATATCCCGGGGGTCCGGGGGCAGAGCCCCCGGCGTCCGCCACACGCGGACCATCGCCCCATGATCGCGCCCCGCACCATCCCCGTGGCCCCCGCCGCCGCCGCCCGTGCCGCCGCACTGGAGGCCGCCGTGCCCGTGCTGCAGACGCCCCGCGCGGTCCTGCGCGCGCCGCGCCTGACCGACTACGACGCGCTCCATTCCATCACCGGCAGCGCGCGCGCCGAATTCGAGGGCGGCCCCTCGACCGAAGCCGAAAGCTGGTCCGATTTTTGCGGCATGACGGCCACCTGGCTTCTGCGCGGCCACGGCATGTGGACGATGGAGGCCGGGGGCCATGTGGCGGGATTCATCCTGATCGGCACCGAACCGGGCGACCGTGAACACGAATTGGGCTGGCTGCTCTGCGCCCCGTTCGAAGGCATGGGCCTGGCCCACGAAGGCGCCCGCGCCGCCCGCGACTTCGCCCGCGAGACGCTCGCCCTGCCCTCCTTGGTCAGCTACATCGCCCCCGGCAACGCCCGGTCCGAACGTCTGGCCCGCCGCCTTGGCGCGCGTCCGGACGGCACGCTGCTGGACGGTCAGATCACTGTCTGGCGCCATTGGGGGACGACCGCATGATCACCTGCACCGTCCACTACGAACTCGACCCCGACAAGCTCGCCGAATTCGAGATTTACGCCAAGGCCTGGATCCATCTGGTGACTCGTCTCGGCGGAACCCACCACGGCTATTTCATGCCGCACGAAGGGGCCAACGACCGCGCCTCCTGCCACTTCTCCTTCGCGTCGCTGGCCGCTTACGAAGACTACCGCGCCCGCATGGACGCCGACCCGGAATGCCAGCGCGTCTATGCCTTCGCGCGCGACACCGGCTGCATCCGCCGCTACGACCGCACCTTCGAGCGTCCGCTCCTGCAAGGCGCCTCCCCTGAGGAACTTGGCCTGTGACCGTCCCGACCCTGACGACCGCGCGGCTCACCCTGCGCCTGCCCGAACTTCGGGACCACGCGGCCTATGCCGCCTTCTATGCCTCGCCCCGGTCCGAGATCATCGGCGGCCCGCTGGACGAGACGCGCGCCTGGAAGGTGCTGTCCAACGATGTCGGCCATTGGCACCTGCGCGGCTTCGGCTGGTGGGCACTGGACGACGGCAACGGCTGCATCGGAACCTGCGGCTTTCATCTGCCCGCCGGGCGTCGCGATGTGGAACTGGGCTGGTCGCTGTTTTCCGCCACGGGTCGGGGCTTTGCCACCGAAGCCGCCCGCGCGGCCCTCGCCTGGGCCGGGGCGCGCTGGTCGCGCGTGGTCAGCAACATCGACCCGCGCAACGACGCGTCCGAGCGGGTTGCCGACCGTCTGGGGGCCGTCGATACGGGCGAACACGCTGCCCACGCCCCCGAATGCAAGGTCTGGTTGCACCGCGAGGCCGCCGCATGACCCGCGCCGCGATCCCCGTTCTCAACACCCGGCGCCTGGTCCTGCGGGGCCCCGAGCCGGGAGATTATCCCAACTTCAAGGCGACCTTCGCCAGCTATCGCTCGCGCTTCATGGGCGGCCCGCTCAACACCTACGAGGCGTGGATGCTCTATGCCGCCGAGATCGGACATTGGGACATTCGCGGCTTTGGCATGTGGATGATCCATGACCGCGTGACCGACGCGACCCTGGGCATGGCCGGGGGCTGGCAACCGGCCGGCTGGCCCGAGCGCGAACTCGCCTGGATCATCTGGCCCGCCGCCGCAGGTCAGGGCTATGCGCTCGAGGCGACGGATGCCGTGCGCCGCCATCTCTATGGTCAGGGCTGGACCACAGCGGTCAGCTATGTGGACCCCAAGCACCTCGACTCGATCCGCCTGTGCGAACGCCTGGGCGCGCGGCGCGACCCGGAGGCGGCGACGGTCGACGGCAACGACGTCGTCTATCGCCATCCCGCGCCCGCCGCCCTGGTCGACACGCAGCTGGCCTACGGCATCGCCCGCGAGATCGCGCATTATGCCGACCCGAAACTCCGGCCCGAGGGGATGCCCGTTGACTGACCTGACACCCACCAGCCACGCCGCCGCCTTCGCGTCCGACGCATATCCGACGTGCATCCGACGTGGATCATACCTCGATTTCCCCCAGTCCCGGAGGGCCTCATGACCGATTCCGCCGCCCGCGCCGCCACGCTTCTCAAGGAGCATCGCGCCAGCATCGACCGCCTCGATGCCGTGATGGTCTACACCCTCGCCGAACGCTTCGCCCATACCCAGGCCGTCGGCAGGCTCAAGGCAGAACACGCCCTTCCGCCGTCGGACCCCGACCGCGAAGGCCAACAGATCGCGCGGCTTGAAAAGCTCGCCGTAGAAGCCGGACTCGACCCCGACTTCGCCAAGAAATTCCTCGGTTTCGTGATCGAGGAAGTCATCCGTCATCACCGGACTCATCAATCGTAAGATACGCCAAACAAAGGAAAATACACCATGGCTATGAAAATTCGTCTCGCCCGCGGCGGCTCCAAGAAGCGCCCGCATTACGCGATCGTCGCCGCCGACAGCCGCATGGCCCGCGACGGCCGCTTCATCGAGAAGCTGGGCACCTACAACCCGCTCCTGCCCAAGGACTCCGAGGATCGCGTCAAGATGAACATGGAGCGCGTCCAGTACTGGCTCGACAAGGGTGCACAGCCGACCGACCGCGTGTCGCGCTTCCTCGAGACCGCCGGCGTCCTGCCCAAGAAAGAGCGCGCCAACCTCAAGAAGGGCGAGCCGGGCAAAGCCGCCCAGGACCGCGCCAAGGAAAAGGCCGAGAAAGCCGCCGCCGCCGAAGAAGCCGCCAACGCCCCGGCCGAGGAAGCTGCTCCGGCAGAAGAGGCCGCAGCCGAAGAAACCGCTTCGGAATAAGGGTTTGGACGGCGGCCCCCCGTGGGTCGCCGTCTTGCCACCATGGCGCATCTCACCATCGCTGCCCTTGCCATTGGCCTTCTTGTCGCCGTGCTGGCCGTGGTGTTCATCATTCAGTCGGAACGACCCGGGCTGCGCCGGATCGGTCTGGGCCTGTTGGCCGCGCTCGTCCTGCTTGCCTCTGTCATCGGAGCCCTGTCATGAAAGACCACGTCTGCCTCGGCGCCGTCATGGGCAGCTACGGCGTCAAGGGCGAAGCCCGCGTCAAGAGCTTCTGCGCCGATCCCGCCTCCATCGGCGACTACGGCGCGCTGACCGACGACACGGGCCGACAGTACAAGGTGACCGTCCTGCGCCCCATCAAGGGCGGCTATGCCGTCCGCATGTCCGGCGTCCCCCACAAGGAGGCCGCCGATGCCCTGCGCGGCCGACGCCTCTGGGCCCCCCGCACGGCCCTGCCAGACCTCGCGGACGACGAATACTACCATTCCGACCTGATCGGTCTGACGGCGGTTGATACGGGCGGCGTCGATCTGGGCCGCATCCATGCCGTCCACGACCATGGCGCGGGCGACCTGCTGGAGGTGCGGGCGCAAGGCGGTGCCTCCGTTCTGGTCCCCTTCACACGCGCCATCGTTCCGACGGTCGACCTGCAAGCCCGGCGTGTCGTGATCGACCCGCCCGCCGGATTGTTTTCGGACGAAGGCGACCCCGAGACTTGAAACGTCAGCCGCGACTTCCGATGCTTGAGGTATGGAAACCGCACGCCGTCTGAACCTTGTCGTGACCCTGTTCGGGTCGATCCTCTTCGCTGCCATGCTGCTCTGGGTGCAATATGCCCCCGGCGATCTGGCGACCCGGGTCGGCGATTTCGTCGCGGCGGATGTGGCGGAGAAGACCCGTGACCGTTTGACCGAACTTGCCGCTGGCGACGAAGGCACTCTGACCGAACGCCTGTTGGCCAGCGGGGCGGAACGGGCGCTGGACCGGGCCGACGATGCCGAAGCCGCCCTGCGCGACCGTCTGGTTCCCTGGGTCGGCAAGGTGGTGGGCGGCGATTGCGACGATTGCGCCGTCACCGAAGGCTTGCCCCGCGTTCTGGCGCCCTTGCTGGACAAGGCGGAGCCTTGGGTGAAAGAGAAATTCGAAGAGCGCAGGGACGGCCTTTTGTGGTCGCTGACGATCTTCGCGGCGACGAACCTCGCCCTCTTTGCCGCCGCCCTTGGCCTGTCGGCCTTCAAGGGGCGGGCGGCCAAGCACCTGCTGCTGGTGTCGGGGTTGATGACGCTGACCGTCCTTCTGGCGGCAAGCTGGTACGTCGCGGGTCAGGATTGGTTGCTGATCCTGCTGACCGGGGACTTCGTCGGCTATGGCTACAGCATCTTTGCCGGGGTCATCTTCCTGTTCCTGTTCGATATCGCCTTCCTGCATGGCAGCATAACGGGTGGGATCATAAACACGATCTGCGAAAGCCTGAACATCACTGCCAGCGTCTCTCCCTGCTGACGGCCCTTCCCCGCCCCGTGCCGGCGCGGTAAGGGCCGGGCATGACCGATACGCCCTCCCGTTCCCTTGGTATGAAAACCATCCGCGCCTCGGGGCAGCCCCGCGACCTGATGGCCGAGAGGTCCCGTGTCGGTGCGTGGCAGGCGCGGGTGGTCACCTTGTTCCCCGAGGCTTTCCCGGGCGTTCTGGGGCACAGCCTGACGGGCACAGCACTCAAGGACGGGCTTTGGGAGCTGGCGGCGACGGACCTGCGCCGCTTCGGGCTGACCAAGCACCGTAGCGTCGATGACACGCCCGCCGGTGGCGGCGCGGGCCTTGTGCTGCGCGCCGATGTCGTGGGCCCGGCGCTGGAGGCGGCGCGCGGCCCCGGCCCGATGATCTATCTCAGCCCCCGCGGCACGCCCTTCACTCAGGCCATGGCCCGCGAACTGGTCGCCGGGCCCGGCGTCACCCTTCTTTGCGGGCGGTTCGAGGGGGTCGATCAGCGCGTCCTCGACCACTACGCGATGACCGAGGTGTCGATGGGTGACTACGTCCTGACCGGGGGCGAGATCGCGGCCCAGGCCCTGCTCGATGCGACGGTCCGCCTGTTGCCGGGGGTCCTCGGAAACATGGCCTCGACCGAAGAGGAAAGCTTCTCGGACGGGCTGCTGGAGCATCCGCAATTCACCAAGCCCGCCGAATGGCAGGGTCGCCCCATCCCCGAGGTTCTGCTGTCGGGAAACCACGGCAAGGTGGCCGCCTGGCGGCGCGAACAGGCCGAGGCGCTGACCCGCGAGCGGCGCCCCGATCTCTGGGCCGCGTACCGCGACCCGACGGCCCGCTGAAATCCCCGCGCGCTTTGGCGCGGGATCGGCCCCTGGCCCCTTGCGCAAAGGGCGGTCCCGATGTAATCGCCCCCCACGATGTACCGCCCCGGCCCGCCGGGGCGCTCTGCATTGGCCGGACCCGTTCGGGCCGCAAAACAAAGAAAAGCCGCGCCGCAAAGGTGCAGGACATCATCCGCGGGCAAACCGCGTCGTATCATAGGAGGGTCCGATGGACCTGATCGCACAGATCGAGGCGGAACAAGTCGCCGCTCTCGGCAACAACATTCCCGACTTCAAGGCCGGCGACACGATTCGCGTCGGCTTCAAGGTCACCGAAGGAACCCGCACCCGGGTTCAGAACTACGAAGGCGTCTGCATCAGCCGCAAGCACGGGTCCGGCATCGCCGGGTCGTTCACGGTCCGCAAGATTTCCTTCGGCGAGGGCGTGGAGCGTGTGTTCCCCCTCCACTCGACCAACATCGACAACATCGAGGTTGTGCGTCGCGGTCGCGTTCGCCGCTCGAAGCTGTATTATCTGCGCACGCGTCGCGGCAAGTCGGCCCGGATCGTCGAGCAGACCAACTACCGCGCCCCCAAGGCCTGAGGAGAGACCCGATGAAAAAGGATCTGCATCCCGAATACCACCTCATCGACGTCAAGTTGGTCGATGGCACCGTGGTCCAGATGAAATCGACCTGGGGCAAGGAAGGCGATCAGATGTCGCTCGACATCGACCCCTCGGTCCACCCGGCCTGGAACGGCGGCACCTCGCGCCTGATGGACACCGGCGGCCGCGTGTCGAAGTTCAAGAACAAGTACGCGGGCCTCGGCTTCTGATCGACGCCCCGTCTTGTCCGGATGCGCCGCCCTTCGGGGCGGCGTTTTCGTTTGCGGGATGGGCAAACGCGCCCTTTTTGCCAAACCTTCGCGGTTTCACGCGCCAAGCGATTCGCATCGCCTAGGCAAGACCCTGCCGAAGCGATAAGACCAAAAGAAAACGCAGGGGCCGGAACATGGCGCATATCATCGTTTTCGGAAACGAAAAGGGGGGCTCGGGCAAGTCGACCTCCTGCATGCACACGGCGACGGCGCTGGTGCGGGCCGGGCAACGTGTCGGCGCGCTGGACCTCGACCTTCGGCAGCGGACGTTCACGCGATACCTCGAAAACCGTGCCGAATACGGCGCGCGCCACGGCGTGCAATTGCCCAGCCCCGACGTCATGGGCTTGCCCAAGGTCGACCGCGCGGACCTGGCCGAGGGCGAGAACCCGTTCGACAAATCGCTGAGCCTGGCGGTCGCCAAGCTGGAAGAAACCAGCGATTACATCATCATCGACTGCCCCGGCAGCCACACGCGGCTCAGTCAGGTCGCCCACAGCCTGGCCGACACCCTGGTCACGCCGCTCAACGACAGTTTCGTCGATTTTGACCTTCTGGCCCGGATCGACCCCGACTCCTCCAAGATCCTTGGGCCCTCGGTCTATTCCGAGATGGTCTGGCATGCCCGCCAGCTGCGCGCCAAGGCGGGGCTGAAGCCGATCGATTGGATCGTCCTGCGCAACCGACTCGGGGCGCAGGAGATGCACAACAAGCGCAAGATGGGGCAGGCGCTCGAGGATCTGGCCAAGCGGATCGGCTTCCGCGTGGCGCCCGGCTTCACGGAACGCGTTATTTTTCGCGAACTCTTTCCGCGCGGGATGACGCTTTTGGACCTCAAGGACATCGGCGTTGCCAATCTGAACCTGTCGAATGTCGCCGCACGCCAAGAAGTTCGCGACCTGATCAAGGCGTTGAACCTTCCCGGCGTGGATGTCGTTTTCTAACTTCCTGCGTCGCAATAGCTGGTTGACCTCCCTCGCGGGCCTTGCGACGCTATGGATAGCCCGCGCATCAACGCGCAGCTAATGTGAGCCGTCCGCAAAGAACGGCCCCGGAGCCCCACCACGGCGCCGGTCACGATCCACGACAGGGAGAAGTGGAAAAATGAAGAAGTTTCTGATTACGACGGCCTTCGCCGCCGCATCGGCGACCGCGATGTTCGCGGGTGCCGCACAGGCAGACGGCCACGCCGCCTGCGGTGAGATCACGATCACCGAAATGAACTGGGCCTCGGCCGCAGTTGTCACCAGCGTCGCCTCGTTCCTGATGGAGCAGGGCTATGGCTGCGACGTCACCAAGGTGCCGTCCTCGACCACGCCGTCGCTGGCTTCCGTCTCCGAGACGGGCAAGCCCGACATCGTCACCGAGCTGTGGATCAACGGCACCCCCGCCTACAAGGAATTGTCCGAGGCGGGCACGATCACGACCCTGACCGACGTCCTGCTGCCCGGCGGCGTCGAGGGTTGGTGGATCCCCACCTACCTCGCCGAAGCCCACCCCGAGCTGACAACGTTGGAAGGCCTTCTGGCCAACCCCGACCTGGTCGGCGGTCGCTTCCACCAGTGTCCCGAAGGCTGGGGCTGCAAGAACACGAACGCGGGCATCATCCGGGCGCTTGACCTGGAAGGCGCGGGATTCGAGATCTTCCAGCACGGCTCGGGCGAGACGATGGCAACCTCGATCGCATCCGCCGTCGAGAACCAGGAGCCCTGGCTCGGCTACTACTGGGGGCCGACCAGCGTTCTGGGCAAGTACGACATGACCATGGTCGACCTCGGCGAGTACAACGAGGAAGCCCACACCTGCAACTCGGATCCCGATTGCGAAGACGTGGGCATGTCGTCCTATCCGGTCGGTCCCGTGAAGACGGTCGTCACGACCAGCTTTGCCACGGATCACCCCGACCTGGCCGAGCTGATGACCAACCTCACCTTCACCAACGATCAGATGAACACCATCCTCGCCTGGCAGGAAGCGAACAACGCCTCGCCGGACGAGACGGCGGTCTACTTCCTGACGAACTATTCGGACGTCTGGTCCGGTTGGGTGAACGATGCGGCCCGCGAAAAGCTGGCCGGTCTGATCAAGTGATCTGATACGACAGGAGCGGGCCCGGAAGGGCCCGCTTTCACATCGGGCAGCAGCATGATCTGCGCCGCAAGAAGAATGAACGTCCGGGGAAAACGATGGCCACATACGACAAGCTGTTCGAGGCGACTGGCCTTGAAAACTGGTGCAACAGCGGAGTGGAGGGGGCTGCGGAAAAGCCCATGACCATGGCCGAGCTGATGGCCCAGGCTTCCGGCAATGCCCCCGAGACGTCGATCCTGGACTTGCCGTTCCCGTCCCTCGATGCCCTGAACAAATCCTGCGACGCCGTCCCGCGGTCCCGCGACATGACCGAAGGGGTGGAGCAGGGCTTTCTGGCGCTCAAGGATCCGTTGAAAGTCGTCCTCGACCCGCTGACGCAACCGCTCAGCTGGATGTTGGATGCCGCACTCGACACGTTTCAGGCGGTTCCCTGGTTCATCATGATCCCGCTGCTCGTCGCGTTGACCTGGTTCGCGTCGCGCAAGGTCGGCGTCACCGTCCTCGTGGCTGCAACCTTCGTGTTCATGGCGTTCATCGATTTTTATCACGACGCGATCCAGACGCTGTCGATCGTGTTCGTCTGCACAATCATATCCGTCGCTTTGGGGGTTCCCATCGGCATCGCCATGTCGCGGTCGAACACGTTGCAACGGATGGCCATCCCGGTTCTGGACATGCTCCAGACCCTTCCGACCTTCGTATACCTGATCCCGCTCATCTACCTGTTCTCGGTCACGGAATCGAAGCTCTACGGCATCGCGATCATCCTTTATGCCATCGTGCCGGTGATCCGCCTGACCGATCTGGGCATCCGCCTGGTCGACAAGGACGTGATCGAGGCGGCCGACGCCTTCGGGATGTCGAAACGACAGAAACTCTGGGGCGTGCAGGTGCCGCTGGCCCTGCCCAACATCATGGCGGGCATCAACCAGACCATCATGATGTCGCTCGCCATGGTCGTGATCGCCTCGCTGGTCTCGGCCCCGGGACTGGGCGTCAAGGTTCTGGCGGGCATCCGAAACCTGGAACTGGGCGTGGGCCTGGTCGCGGGCTTCTGCATCGTCCTTCTCGCGGTCGTCCTCGACCGCTCCACCAAGGCCGCACTTGGCCGCATCGACTCGAGCGCGCGCTGATGACCGACAATATCAAGATCTCGATCCGCAACCTGTACAAGATCTTCGGCCCCAACCCGAAGATGGCACTGGAAAAGGTCCGCGCGGGCATGGGCAAGCCAGAGCTGCTGGCCGATTACAACCATGTGCTCGGCCTCCAGGATATCAACGTCGACATGCAGGCGGGCCAGATCACCGTCATCATGGGGCTGTCGGGATCGGGGAAATCCACCCTGATCCGGCACCTCAACCGCCTGATCGAACCCACGGCGGGCGAAGTCATCGTCAACGGCGAGGACGTGCTGGCCTATGATCAGCCACGCCTCGCCAAGCTGCGCCAGAACACGATGTCGATGGTGTTCCAGAAGTTCGCCCTGTTTCCGCATCGCACCGTGCTGCAAAACGCCGGCATGTCCCGCATCGTGCGCGGCGAAGGGGCGTCGGTGGGGGCGACCGAAGGGGACAAATGGCTCAAGCGGGTCGGACTTGGCGGCTATGGCAGCCACTACCCGGCACAGCTTTCGGGCGGCATGCAGCAACGTGTCGGCATCGCCCGCGCCCTGTCTTCCGACAGCGAGATCATGTTGATGGACGAAGCCTTCAGCGCGCTCGACCCGTTGATCCGCACCGACATGCAGGACCTTCTGCTGGAATTGCAGCGCGAGTTGCAGAAGACCATCGTCTTCATCACCCATGATCTGGACGAGGCGTTGAAGCTGGCCGACCATCTGGTGATCCTGAAGGACGGCGCCATCGTCCAGCAGGGGGAGCCGCAGGATATCCTGCTGCATCCGAACGATCCCTACATCATCGACTTCATCGCCGACATCAACCGCGCCCGGGTGCTGCGCGTGGCGTCGGTCATGGAGGAAACCGAGCGCGAGGGATCGGGCCTTGCCGGTGAGGTCCAGTGGGACCAGAACCTGGAGTCGGTCATCGCCCTGTCGGGTGGGGATACCAACCTGCACTACCGCGTCATGCGGGATGGCAAGCAGGTCGGCCTTCTGCACATGCGCGACCTCGTCATCGCACTGGTCCCGGTCGAGGCCGCGGACCCCGCGCGCCAGGTGGCCTGACACCACCCGAACGCCGAAGACCCCGCCTCAGTAGTAGCGCAGGGTCTTCGTCTTGCCCCGGAACACCCAATAGGCAAGCGCCGTATATCCCAGGATCGTCGGCACCACGAAGAGCGCGCCGATGAGGATGATCATCAGGCTTTCTGGCGCGCTCGCCGCCTCCCAGAGGGTCAGCTTTTCGGGGACGACGTAGGGATAGAAGCTGTAGGCCAGCCCGAGGAACGCCAAGGTGAACAGGCCCAGGGCCGAGACGAACGGCCCCCAGGCCCCCTTGTCATCGCTGCGCGGCAGGGACGCGAGCGACCGCCACAGGAACGCCAGAAGCGCCAGCGACAGGATCGGCAGGGGCGACAGCCAGAGCATGTCGGGCCAGACGAACCACCGCTCCCAGATGCGGGGCGACACCAGCGGCGTGGCGAGCGAAATCGCCCCGATCCCGGCAGCAAGGCCCCAGATGCAGTTGCGCGCCCATCTGACGGCATCGCGCTGCAACACGCCCTCGCCCTTCAGGATCAGCCAGGTCGCCCCGATGAAGGCATAGCCGAGGGTCAGCGCCAAGGCACAGAGCACCGCGAAGGCCAGCGTTCCGGCCGTGATTTCCAGCCCCATCACGTAGAGGCCGAGCATGAACCCCTGCGCCAGCGTCGCCATCAGGGACCCGGCGAAGAACATCCAGTTCCAGAGGTTTTTATACTTGGCCCGGGCCTTGACGCGGAATTCGAACGACACGCCCCGCAGGATCAGCCCGACCAGAAGGAAGAACACCGGCAGGTACAGCGTCGTCAGGATCAGGCCATGCGCCGACGGGAAAGCAACCAGCAGCAGGCCGATCGCCAGCACGAGCCAGGTCTCGTTCGCGTCCCAGAACGGGCCGATGGAGGCGACCATCATGTCCCGCTCCTGATCGTCGGCGGCGAAGGGGGTCAGGATCCCGACCCCCAGATCGTAGCCGTCAAGGATCACATAGAGCAGGATCGATCCACCCATGAGGGCGGCAAAGACGAAGGGCAACCAGATTTCCGGCAGATATCCGAACAGTTCCATGTCGCTACTCCGCCGGGACCGCGCCGCGATCTTCGCGCGCGATGATGTCGACCATGGCCTCGCCCGAAGCGGGCGTCAGGCTTTCGAGGGGTTCGTCGTGCCGCGCCTTGGTCGCGAGGTACAGGATCACGCCGATATAGGCCAAGAGCAGCACCGCATAGATGACCAGATAGCCGATCAGCGTCGACAGGACCAAGGGGGCGGGCACATCGGCGACTGCGGCTTCGGTGGTCAGGACACCCTGAACCAGCCACGGCTGACGCCCGATCTCGGTCGTGTACCAGCCCGCAAGGGTGGCGACCCATCCCGACAGCGCCATGGGCACCAGCGCGATCAGCATCGGCTTGGGCAGGCGGTTGATCCGGAAGCGACGGCCCTGATCGTCCTTGCGCATCATCAGCGCGACCGACAGCCAGCTGAGCACCAGCATGGCCATGCCCGTGCCGACCATCACGCGGAACGACCAGAACACCTTGCCGACCGGCGGGTGCAGGACCGTGCCATCTTCCGCCACGAAATCGTTCAGACCGGGCACGACGCCCGCCGGGTCGTGGGTCAGGATGATCGAGGCAAGGTTCGGGATCGAAATCTCGAAATCGTTGGACCGCGTCTCCTCGTTCGGCAGGGCAAAGAGAACCAGCGGGACGTTGCCCTGCGTCTCCCAGTTGCCTTCCATGGCGGCGACCTTCTGGGGCTGATGCTCCAGCGTGTTCAGGCCGTGGAAATCGCCCATCAGAATCTGGGCCGGGATCAGCAGCGCCGCGAACCCGAGCGCCACCCGCATCGAGGAGCGGACCGAGTCCTTGCGGTCGCCGCGCAGCCAGCGATAGGCCGAGATGCCCGCGATCAGGAAGGCGACGGTCAGGCCGGATGCCAGCAGCATGTGGATCAGGCGATACGGCATCGACGGGTTGAAGATGATGGCCCACCAGTCGGTCGCATGGGCCACGCCGTCGATCATCTCGAACCCCTGGGGCGTGTGCATCCAGCTGTTCAGCACGATGATCCAGAAGGTCGACATGGTCGTCCCGAAGGCCACGAGGAAGGTTGCAAGTGTATGGAGCCACCCCGGCACGCGGGAAAAGCCAAACAGCATGATGCCGATGAATACCGCTTCGAGGAAGAAGGCCGTCATCACCTCATAGGCCAGAAGCGGCCCCGCGATGTTGCCCACGCTTTCCATGAAGCCGGGCCAATTGGTGCCGAACTGGAACGACATGGTGATGCCCGACACCACACCCATGGCGAACGAAAGCGCGAAAACCTTCACCCAGAAACGGTAAGCCTCCATCCACTTCAATTCGCCCGTCCACTGAAAGCGCAGCTTGAAGAACAGAAGGAACCAGCCGAGCGCGATGGTGATCGTCGGGAACAGGATGTGAAACGAGATGTTGGCCGCGAACTGGATGCGGCTCAGGATCAGGGTGTCCATCATGCTTTTTTCCTCCGGAACGGGTTCAGATTGGGCGCCTTGTCGAGCAGTCCGCCCAACTTGCGACCCATGGTCATCAGCTGGACCAGACGTTCGGTCTCCAGCCGGTTCATCTCATCGTGGAACTGGGTCATCATCTCGATCAGCTCCCGCAATTCGGCGATGCGCGCCTCGGCATAGGGGTCGCCTTGCGGCCCCTGCATCTCGAGCTCGCGCAGCTTGGTCAGGGTGGGGTCGATTTCCCGCTTGCGGCGTTCCGCGATCAGGGTCCGCACGATCTCCCACAGGTCGTCGGGCGTGGTGAAATAGTCCCGGCGGTCACCTTGTACATGGCGCAGGCGGACGAGGTTCCAGCTCTGCAACTCCTTGAGGCCCATGGACGTGTTCGAGCGACTGATCGACAGGGCGGTGGTGATGTCCTCGGCATTGAGCGGCGCCTCGGACAGGAACAGCAGGGCATAGATCTGGCCCACGGTGCGATTGATCCCCCACCGGTTTCCCATCTCTCCGAAATGCAGGATAAAGTCCTGTTGCAGCGGTGTCAGCGTCATGATTCCGTCATTTCAGTAATTTCTGAAATGCATGTATCGCCTTGAACCACGGGGTAAAGGGGGGTGCGACAACTTAGCGGCGCGTGTCGAACTCTCCCAATCGTCGCTCCAGTCGGCGCAGGCCCAGACTGAGAATGATGGTCATCGTCAGATAGAGCAAAGCGACGACGTTGTAGGTCTCGAAATACTGGAAATTGCCCGCGGCAGTGACCTTGCCGATCTGCGCGATGTCCAGAACGCCGACGACCGAGACGAGCGAGGAATCCTTGACCATCGCCACGAAATCATTGCCGAGCGGTGGCAGGATCGTGCGAACGGCCTGCGGGAAGACGATGTGGCGAAACCGCTGAAACCGCTTGAGACCCAATGACTTGGCTGCCTCGATCTGGCCCGGGTCGACCGATTGCAGACCGGCGCGGAAAACCTCGGCGATGAACGACGAATAGGCGATGACCAGCGCCAGGATCGCCCGCCAGAGCAGCGGAAAATCCCGTGTCCGCACCTCGGGCAAACCCGCCCAGTTCCATAGCGCCACCAAGCCCGGCGCAAAGACGAAAGCGACATAGAGGAGCAGGACGAGGATCGGGATGCCGCGTATGATCTCGATATAGAAGCGGGCGACTTGACGCAGGATCACCGACTGCGACAACGACATTAGCGCGAGGGCCAGTCCCAGAAGGGAAGCGGCGGCAAAGCTGACCACCGTCACGAAGACCGTGATCCAGACCCCCTTGCGCAGCGTGGACAGGACCTGTCGCGTGCCATCGTCGACCAGCACCACGACATAGGCCGTCCCCAGAAGGACGGCCACAGCCAGCAACCACCAAGGGAAATCGTCTTCCCCGTTGGATGTGCGACGCATCAGGCGCAGATCCCGGGGGGATCAGCCCCCCACTTTGAAGTCGAGGAACCACTTCTTGTTGAGCGCGTCGATCGTCCCGTCGGCCTTCATGTCGGCGATGGCGGCATTCATGGGCTCGACCAGCGCGCTCCCCTTGGGGAAGATGAAGCCGAAATCCTCGGTTCCCAGTGTCTCGCCGATGATCTTGAGACCGCCGTTCGACGCTTCGACATAGCCATTGCCCGCCGTGCCATCGGTGAGGATCAGGTCGACATCGCCTGCGCGCAGCGCCTGAACCGTCGCGCCGAAGGTCTCGAACAGCTTGATGCGGGGGTTCGCCTCATCGCCGTCCAGCACATCATAGACGCCCACGTAGAACGGCGTGGTGCCGGGCTGCGCGGCCATCAGAAGGTCGGGATCGGCGGCAAAGCTGGCGGCATCGGCAAACCGGTCTTCGTCACCGCGCACCATCATCACCATCTCGGAACGCATGTAGGCATCCGAGAAATCGACCACTTCCTTGCGGTCGTCGCGGATCGTGATGCCGGTCATGCCAAGGTCCATCTGGCCTTCGGACACCGCCGGGATCATCGCATCCCAACTGATCTTTTCGTATTCCACGGTGATGTTCAGGCGCTCGGCGATTTCGGCCATGGCGTCGTACTCCCACCCGATGGCATCGCCCGTGGCCGGGTCCTTGAACTGGAGCGGGGGATAGGCGTCTTCGGTGGCAATCACGACGGTCTGGCCACCGAGATCGGGCAGGTGACCGTCGGCGAAGGCGACCGGGGCGACAAGGCCGAGCATGGCAGCAAGGGCGAGGGTTTTCATGGGGCAGCTCCTCTGAGTTGGATGCGGAATGATGCACCGGATGGGGCCGGGCACAAGGGCCGGTCGTGCCACCGACCAGATGCAAGGGTCAGATATCGCCACAGACGGGGCAATTCGCCCGCCGTTTGACCGTCACCCGGCGCGTGTCGGCGTCAAGCCCGTCCCAGAGCAGCATCGCGCCGCGCAGGGTTGTGCCCGCCCCGGTGATGTCCTTGATCGCCTCAAGCGCCATGACCGACCCGATGATCCCCGGCAACGCACCCACCACCCCCGCCTCGGCGCAGGATGGCGCAAGGCCGGGCGCGGGCGCCCCGGGGAACAGGCAGGCGAGGCAGGGGGCGCCACCGGCGGGATCGTAGATCGTCACCTGTCCCTCCCACTGTGTGATGGCACCCGCGATGACCGGCCGGCCGGCGGCGACGGCAGCGGCATTGACCAGTTGCCGTGTCGCGAAACTGTCGGAGCCGTCAAGGATCAGGTCGAAATCGCCGAACAGCTCCTCGGCGATGTCCGCCGTCAGCCGCCGGTTGTAGGGGCGGACGGTCACATGCGGATTGATGGCGTGCATCCCGATCTCGGCGGAGAAGACCTTGGGCGTGTCGCTGCGCGCGTCCGTATGGACGATCTGGCGTTGCAGGTTCGACAGGCTGACCACGTCGTCGTCGATCACCCCGATCGTTCCCACACCCGCCGCCGCAAGATACAGCAGCGCGGGCGAGCCGAGCCCCCCTGCCCCCACGACCAGAACGCGCGCCTCTTTCAGGCGTCGCTGACCCGGGCCGCCGATCTCCCGCAGGACGATGTGGCGGGCATAGCGCTCCAGCTCCACATCGCGGAACGGCCCTTCGGGTGCAGGGGTTTCGGCGCTTTGGACAGTCTCGGACGCGCGCGCCAGATTGCGGACCCGACCCAGAACCGCGCGGTAGGCCAGAAACGCCGCGACCAATCCGCCCAGGATCAGCCATTGCTCCGGCCCGCCCCCCAATTGCGCGCGCAGGGGATGACCATCGGGCAAGGCGAACTGCACGAAAAGGACCGCCACATACAGAAGCGCCAGCATCAGGAACCGCGCCTGGACCGGGGTCTTCATGACCATGCCAAGGCCCCAGATGGCCGCCGCCATGAGCAGGACGAGGATCATGCCCGGGCGTCCGTCCCGGTGGAGCCGAACCCACCCTCCCCACGCGTGGTCTGGTCCAGATCGTCGACAGCGACGAAGGTCGCGGTGACAACGGGGGCGACGACGGCCTGGGCGATGCGCATGCCGTGGCTCACGTCGAAGGCCTCGGTGCCGAGGTTGACCAGGATCACGCCGAGCGGCCCGCGATAGTCGCTGTCGATGGTGCCCGGGGCGTTCGCCAGCGTCACGCCATGCTTGAGCGCCAGGCCCGAACGGGGCCGGACCTGCATCTCGTAGCCCTGGGGAATGGCGACGCGCAAGCCGGTCTGGATCAGCTGACGCTGACCGGGGGCCAGGGTGATCGTCTCGCCGCCGGTATCCGCGCGCAGGTCGGCCCCTGCCGCGCCCGCCGTCTCGTACTGCGGCAAGGGCAGTGCGGCGTCCGCCCCCTCGGCCCGCGTCACGCGGATCAGCACGGTCATGCCAGCGCCTCGGCGATCCGGAGGGCCAGGCGGCGCGCGGTCTCGTCCTTGGTGAGGCGCGGCCAATCCTCGGCCCCTTCCGCCGTGATCAGGGTGATGGCGTTCTCTGTCCCGCCCATGATGCCGGTTGCGGGCGACACGTCGTTGGCGACGATCCAGTCGCATTCCTTGCGGGCGCGCTTGGCCGTGGCATGGGCCAGCACATTATCCGTTTCGGCGGCGAAACCCACCACCAGGCTAGGCCGGTTCGCCGCCCTGCTGACCCAGGCGAGGATGTCGGGGTTTTCGGCAAAGGCGAGCGCCGGCGCGGCCCCGCTGCCGTCCTTCTTCATCTTGGAGCCGCTGGCATTCGACACATGCCAGTCGGCCACGGCGGCGGCCATCACGGCCACATCGGCAGGCAGGGCCGCCTGCACTGCCTGAAGCATGTCGCGCGCCGTCTGGACCCGCCGGACGTCGACGCCTGCGGGGGGCGGCACATCGGCGGGGCCGGTGACGAATGTCACCCGCGCGCCCAGATCACGGAGGGCCGCGGCCAACGCCGTACCTTGCGCCCCCGACGAGCGGTTGGCGATATAGCGCACCGGGTCAATCGGCTCGTGCGTGGGGCCGGAGGTCACCAGAACATGCTTGCCCGCCAGCGGCCCGCCCAAAAAGAAGGCGTCGATCGCGGCGACCACATCGGGGACGTCGGCCATGCGCCCCGGGCCGAATTCGCCGCAGGCCATGGCACCCTCGACGGGCCCGACGGTGCGGATGCCATCGCCGGTCAGCGTGGCCAGATTGCGCTGTGTGGCCGGATGCTCCCACATCTTCACGTTCATGGCGGGCACGATCATCACCGGCTTGTCGGTCGCCAGCAGGAGCGTGGCGGCCAGATCGTCGGCCAACCCATGGGCCATTCGCGCCATGAGGTTCGCGGTGGCCGGCGCCACCACCACCAGATCGGCGGCACGACTAAGTTCGATATGACCCATCTCGGCCTCGTCCGTCAGGTCGAAGAGGTCGCGGTAGACCTTGGAAGCGGCCAGCGCGGACACCGACAATGGCGTCACGAAATGTTCGGCGGCCGGTGTCAGGACGGGCGTCACGCTCGCCCCCCTTTCCCGCAGGCGGCGGATCAGGTCGAGCGCTCGAAAGGCGGCGATGCCGCCCCCGATGATCAGGAGGATTCTCTTGCCATTCATCATGCACCGACACCTAGGCGAGGTCTGCGGGACCGTCCAGCCAGCAGACGGTTTGACGGGGGCGGGACGGACGGACTAGCAAGGGATGGTACTGTCGAGAGGGAGAGATGATGTGATCCGATGCGCAATCCTGTTTGCGGCGGCCCTGGCGCTGACCGGCTGCAATGCCACGCCCGATGCGGTCGGCACCGCCCCCGCCGCCGCGACCGGCATCGACAGCCTTGTCGGACGCCCCCTGACGCAGGTCGATGGGCAAGGCAGCCTTCTGCTCAGCGCCGATGGAACAGGAACGGGTACAACGCAGGGCGAGCCGCTGTTCCTGAGCTGGACGCAGGAAGGGGATCAATTCTGCCGCAGCGGAACCCTTGGCGCGACGGCGCTGCAATTCGAGTGCCAGACGGTGCAGATCATGGGCAATACGGTCGCTTTCCTGCGCCCCGATGGCACGACGGCGACCCGCTACCGGATCGGATGATACCCTAGCGGAAGGCGTCGCAGGGGTCGGGCCGTGGTTCTGGCTCGGCTTGCAGGGTCATGTCGCCCGGTGGCGTCTCTCCGCCCTCGCCCTGGATCAAGGCAAAGACAGACACCTCGGGCCTGACCCGCGCGATGGCGGCGGGCACGCCCCAGTCGGTCCGCGCATGGCCATTCCCGGTAATCAGCACGACGGGCGGCCCGAAGGTATCGAACGCCTCGAGCGTGCGGGCGGCGAACTGCGCGTCGCGGGCCCGTTGGCGCGCCACGAATTCGGGCAGCATGTCGGGCGGAAGGGCATCGCAATGAACGGCGGCTTGCAGGGCTTCGCGCCGCGCCTGTTCATCATCTGCCAAGGGTTGATCCAGTCCATAGGCCGACAGATCACCAGGTGCGCCCTCGGCTCCCCGGATCACGGCACCGCCGGCGGCCATGATCGGCGCATAAAGTGATATGTCGGGCCAGCCGCTCTCTGCCCAATCAAGCAGAACGCCAAGGGTGTCGGCATCACGGGGCGTGTCCGGTGTGATGCGGTCCGCCTGCTCATCGGTCAATTGCTCGAACACTACGGCGGTTGGGTCGATCCGGGCGACCAGATCGGCTTGCACCACGTGATGCGCCGCATTGTCGTGGATTTCGCCCAAAACGTAGATATCGGCCCGGGGCAGATCCTGCCCCGAGGCCGCACTGGCAAGAACTATGAAGGGAAACGCCCGGATCACCCGAGGAAGCCCAACACCTCCTTGCTTTCATTTTCAAGCGATTTGCGCATCTTGGCGAAGGCCGCCGCCTCAAGCTGGCGGACACGCTCCTTGGAGAGCGACAATTCGATGCCGAGCGACTCCAGCGTCCGAGGCTCTTCGCGCAGCTTTCGCTCCCGCACGATGAACCGCTCGCGTTCATTCAGCGCGGAAAGTGCCGTCAGCAGCCATTCCCGCAACATTGCGGTGTCATGCTTGAGCTCTACGGTCTGCTCGGCTTGTTCGCTGTCGTCTTCGAGGGCATCGATCCACTCGCGCCCTTCGTCATCCGAGGATTGCGTGGCGTTAAGGCTGAAATCGGACCCAGAAAGACGTCCTTCCATCATTTCGACGTCATGAAGCGGCACGCCGACTTCCTTGGCGATGCGCTCGCGCATCGTGTGACGGTCGAGGATGACCCCTTCGGCGGCGGCTTCGCGTTCCAGACGGGCCTGGACCCGGCGCATGTTGAAGAAGAGCGACTTCTGGCTGCTGGTCGAACCGGTGCGGACCATGGACCAGTTGCGCATCACGTGGTCCTGGATCGAGGCCTTGATCCACCAGACGGCGTAGGTGCTGAACCGCACACCGCGATCAGGGTCGAACTTTTCGGCGGCTTTCATGAGACCGAGGCCGGCTTCCTGAATGAGGTCATTCATCGGAGCGCCATAACGCCGGAATTTCGCAGCCATGGAGATCGCAAGACGCATGTAGGCGGTGATCAAACGATGCAGGCTCGCCTCGCATCGCTCGTCGCGCCACGCATAGGCGAGACGGAGTTCTGTCTCGGCGTCCAGCAATTCCGCCTTCATGGCGCGCCTTGACATGGACGTGTCGCTCCTGAAATCGAAAGCCATCTCGCGAACCCCCTGGGTTGGTTAAGCCGACCGGGTGCCCGGTTTCTCACTTCACGTTACGTCTCATTTACGCGCCCGGATCAGAAAAAGTTCCAACCCATGTCAGATTCCTCTCACATCACTGTTGTACTCGGCCACGCAGCATCGGGGAAATCACGTTGGGCGGAGGACGAGGTCGACCGCCTGGATGGTGCGGCAATCTATGTCGCGACGGCCCGCATCTGGGACGCGGAAATGGGGACGAAGGTGGCGGCACATGCGGCGCGGCGCGGGACCGGCTGGGCCCTGATCGAGGAGCCGCTGGATCTGGCCACCGTCTGCGCCGCCCGTCAGGCCGGTGAGGTGGTGTTGATCGACTGCGCGACGCTCTGGCTGACGAACCTGATGATGGATGACATCGATTGGCAAGCCGCTGCACTGAAATGGTTTTCCGCAATGTCGGACAGCCCCGCCACCTTTGTTGTCGTCACAAATGACGTGGGCGGCGGGGTGACTCCGGACAACGCCATGGCGCGCCAGTTCCAGCGGATGCAGGGGCAACTCAATCAGGAGCTGGCCGCCCTTGCCGACCGGGTAATTCTGGTGACGGCAGGGCTGGCGCAGGTGCTCAAGTGACGCGGGTCTGGATGGTCCGTCACGCCCCGACCCACGCGGCGCGGATGGTCGGCTGGACCGACCTGCCCGCAGATCTTTCGGATGCTGAATCCTTGGGCAGTTTGCACAATTCGCTTCCAATGGCCCCCATCGTCAGCAGCGATCTTGCCCGCGCCGTCGATACCGCCACGGCCATCGCGCACGGCCGCCCACGTCTCGCCCATGATTCCGACCTGCGGGAGTTCAACTATGGAGACTGGGAGGATCAGCCGTTTGAGCGGATCGACAGCCCCGCGCTCCGCGCCTTCTTTGACGCGCCTGGCGCGATCCCGGCACCGGGCGGCGAATCCTGGGACGATGTGTCGGCGCGCACCTGTGCCGCGATAGACGGGCTGGCGCGGGGGAAGGACGATTTGATTGTCGTCACACATATGGGCGTCATCCTGACCCAATGGGCCCGCGCCACCGGGCTGAGCCCCTACCGTGCGCTGGCCCAGAAGATCGACAACCTGAGCGTCACGCGCATCGACCTTGCGGCATCGGGGGCCGTCCCCATCTTCGCCAATCACCATCCGTGATGGCGGCATGACAAATCGGCGTTTCCCCTGGCCACGTCCCTTCGGCAGACTGCGCCCATGACATACGACATCCTGATCGGCGACCGATCCTATTCCTCCTGGAGCCTGCGCGGCTGGCTCCTTTTCGCGGCCTTCGACATCCCCGTACGGGTCGAGGTGAACGACATGTACCGGCCCGAGTTCGCACAGTTGGCGAAGACCTGGGGCGGGCGCACCGTGCCGATTGCCAAGGCAGACGACGGGTCCATCTGGACCGACAGCATCGCCATCGCCGAAGGGCTGGCCGAACGTCACCCGGACGCGGGCTTCTGGCCAGACGCGCCCCCCGCCCGTGCGATGGCCCGGTCCATGGTGGCCGACATGCATTCGGGGTTTACGGCCCTGCGCGGCGCCTGTCCGATGAACCTGCGCGTCAAATGGGAGGGGTTCGCGCCCTCCGAAGACGTCCTGTCCGATCTGGCCCGGCTTGAAGCGATCTGGGCCAAGGCGCGGACCCATGCCGGGGACGGTCCATGGCTCTTCGGTCGCTATGGCGCCGTCGACGCCTTCTTTGCCCCCGTCGCCGTGCGCATCGCGGGCTATGGCCTGCCCGCGTCGCCAGAGGCCGAGGCCTATGTCAGGGCGCATCTGAACCACGCCCCCCTGATCGAATGGCGCGACGCGGGCGAGGCGCGGGATCGCACCCTGTCCAACTACGACATGGGTCTGCCCACCTCGCCCTTCCCGATTGGCACGCGCTAGGGACATCCGGCATCCCCGGCGACCCCGGGGGTTGCCACGACTTTGCCGCAATTGTGGCCGCATCGCGACAATCAGCCCCCCGTGAACCGGGCGATCTGCGACACAAAGCCGATTCTGGCGTAGGGTCGTTTCAAAACAAGAAACCATTGGGTAGTCGCCTTGAAACCTTTTCTCCTGCTATGCAGCGTGAGCATGCTGGCGGCCTGTTCTGTTGTCGGCCCTGACTTTCAGCGCAAGCCCACATCGCTCACTTCGTCCTATGCCTTTGCGCCCACCCCGGCGCAGCAGGCCGCCGCGCAAGAGCATTGGTGGCGCATTCTTGACGATCCGGCACTGGATGCCTTGATGCACGAAGGACTGCGGAGCAACCTCGACATTCGCACGGCGCAGGCCCGGATCGCGGAATCAGCGGCGCTCCTGCGGGCCGAAGGCGGACGGGATGCGCAGGCCTCTGGGACGTTGGCAATCGAAGTGCCGCGCGTGGTTCTGGATGGATCGGGCAATACCATCGGGGCAGAACGCGCAACGCTGAATGGCAACTTCGTCTTTGACCTTTTCGGGCAGGCGCTGCGACGGCGACAACAGGCGACACGGGCGCTCAATGCGGCGACATTCGAGGCGGAGTCGACCCGACTGGCGTATCAGGCGGACCTGGCCGGGGCAGTGATCGATGCGCGCTTCTTCCAGGCGGCGATCCGGTCGACGGACCTTCGTATCCGGACACGGACCCAGATCCTTGCGTTGACACGGCAGCTTCTGGAGCGGGGACAGCTGACACGTCAGGATATCGTCCGGGCCGAAGCGGATCTGGCAAGCACGCAAGCCGACCTCCCGTCCCTGCGCAGCGGTCTGCACCTGAGCGCATTGCGCGTCGCCACGCTTCTGGACGCGCCCGTGGGGCCGATTCTGGCCCGATTGAAAGCCACCGAGGGCACGCGGCAACCGGTTCCGAGCCAGAGCCAGGACGTCGGGGTGCCCGCCGATCTCTTGCGCAACCGGCCCGATGTGCTGGCCGCTGAATACCGCCTGTCGGCCGCCTTCGCCGCCATCGGCGTGGCCGAGGCCGATCTCTATCCGGCGCTGTCGCTCAATGGCTCGATCCTGCTGGACGGGAGCGAGCAGTTCATCCTCGGGCCACGTCTTTCGGTGCCGATCCTTGGGCGCGGACGTCTTCTGGCGCGCCGCGACGCAACCATGGCCCAGGCCGATCAGGCCGAACTGGCCTGGCGCGCGACCATCCGGGGGGCCGTGTCCGATGTAGAACGGGCACTGGTGTCGATGGAGACGGCCCGGGCCGAGATTGCGGCGTTCGGGCGGGCGCGGGACAGGTTCGACGAATTGCTGCGCATCTCGCGGGAAACGCTGGAAATCGGGGCTTCGACGGTTCTGGAGATTCTGGATGCGGAGCAGGACATCCGTCAGGTCGACCTCAATCTGATCCAGGCGCGGCGCGATCTGGCACTGGCCGCGGCGCAATTGGCGGTTGCGACCGGACGCGGGCATGGGGTGCGCATCGCACCGGGTGCGGACCCAAGACCCGGAGATCCGGTCGCCGCACCGATTGCTCCGGACGTCTTCGTCGCCGCGAAATAGTCGCTCCGGGCACGGCAGGCGCGCCCGGAACCAGGGCTTCGATCAGGAGGTCAGCACGTCATCATAGATGATGGCCGCCTCGATGAGCGCCACATCCGAGTCTAGCACGAGGAACTCAACATCGCCGTCGACACGGATCTCGGCGTCGTCGCCGTTCTGCGTGACGGTGACACGCGACGCGTCGATATCGGCCAGGTCGAACTGGTCATTCTCTTCAGCGCTGAAGTCCTGGACGATGTCGAAGCTGTCTTCCGCGGTCAGACGGTCGATAAGGCGGAAGGTATCGGCTCCGGACCCACCGGTGATCGTGTCAAACCCGAAGCCCGCAAGGATCACATCATCGCCGCTGCCACCGTCGATCAGGTCATCGCCCAGACCGCCGTGCAGGGTATCGTTGCCGCAGTTGCCATTGAGTTGATCGTCGCCGCGATTGCCCAGAAGGAAATCGTCGTAGCCTGCGCCGTTGATCAAGTCGTCGCCGTCGTTGCCCGCAACCGTCCCCGAAGCATTGTCCGCGACGGTCAGGATGTCGTCGTCGACGGTCCCGTTGAACTGCACGGTGATTTCTGGCGGTCCTTCGGGACAGTCGTCATCATCGGAGCCGATGGGCGGATTCATCTGCTCGATGACATCACAGATCGCCTTTTCAAGCTTTACCGAGATAGTCCACTTGTTCCACAGGAAGCTCCACTTGTCGCCGATGATGTCGCTGACCTTGTCGAGGAACGCATCCCTGATGGCCTCGTCACCCGGCTCGAACATCTCTTCCAGGCGGTCGAGAAGAGCGTTCTTCTGATGATAGAAGTTCCAAAGCCGTACGGAAGAATAGAAGTGGTCCACTTCGTCGAGAAAAGCGTCTTTGTCGTCGACGGGCGTTCCGGGCTCGGGCTCGGGCCTCGGATCAGGTGCCGGTGGACGCCATCCACCCCAGAACCAACCCGCCCAAAAACCATTCCATGACATGATACTTACCCCCAAACAGCAACAAAAACCGATTCGCGGCGCCGCGGCGGCGCGCTCCTTCATGCCACTTTTTAACACATTTTAACAAATCGAAACTTTTTCTTCGCTCCATGCAGGTGATTGGATCGCGACGGGCCAAAGAATTGCGGCGCTTTTTGGGCTGGTCGCCCGGACAATAGGCTGATCTTGAACGGGGTTCCCGACCGCATGAACCGAAGCAAGGCCGCCGCGCGGCCTAGACATCGTGCGGCGAGGCGTCGATAGTCGCTCCCAAGGGAGCTTTGCGGTAAGTGGTTTTTTGAACGATGTTGCCAGATATTCCGAGGGTTCCCTGACACAGGTTTCTCCAGATAAGACCATGCCCGGTCCCGAGGGGCAGTTGGCCGAAGAGGGGATCGAGCTTTCTGCGATCTTCGCGGCCTTGTGGCGACGCAAGTGGCTCATCGCGGCTTTGTCGATCGGGATGGCGATGCTGTTCTGGCTCGTGGTGTCGCAGATCCCGCCCCGCTACACCGCTCGGGCATCCGTCATGCTGGACGGTCGCTCGATTCAGGTGCTCGAGTCGGTCGAGGTCGTGTCTGATCTGACCCTGAACAACCCGGTGCTCGATTCCGAAGTTACGGTGCTGCGGTCGAACCTGCTGTTGATGGATGTCCTTCGCAGTTTCGAGGCGGATCGCCTTGCACCCTTGGACCCGGCGCTCGACGAACCGTCGCTCCGGGCGCGGATCATGGGGACCTTGCAAGACCTGCTGCCTGCAAGCAGCACGCCGGATGCCGCTACCGGACCTGCGCTGATGACGCCGGAGGAAATGCGGATACGGCGGCTCACGATTGCGCTGCGCCGGGCGATGACCGTTTGGCGCGAAGGGCAGTCGAACGTGATTTCCGTCTCGGTCGAGACGGAGGATGCGGAACTGTCCATGTTGCTGGCGAACCGCATCACCGAAGTCTACATTGCCCGACAGGTCGACTCCCGGACACGGGCCGTGCGGGGGGCCAACGATTTCCTGAGCGCGCGCGCCGACACCCTGCGTGCCGAAGTCGAATTGGCCGAGACCGCGGTGGAGGATTTCCGCAGGGACCAGTTGGCCTCGGGTGGGGCTTCTGCCGAAAGCCTGGACCGTCAGCTTATCGATCTGAGTACGCAAATTGCCCTGGCGCGCGCCGATCTGGCCACGGCCGAGGCCCGTGCCCGACAGATCCAATCCGTGGTCGAGGCCGAGGGTCTTGAGACAGCGGCGGAATTGCTGTCGTCGCCCTTCGTCCTGTCGCTGCGCGAACAGAAGTCGGAGCTTGAGCGCGAGGACCTGGCGCTTTCGACACGGCTGCGTCCCGAACACCCAGACCGCACCCGCATCCGCAATGACATCGAGGCGATTTCCCAGACCCTGGCCGACGAAGTCCAGAAAATCATCGCCAGTCTCGAGAACGAGGTTTCGGTGGCCGCCATCCGCGAGCAATCCCTGAGTGACAGTCTCGCGGGGCTGGAAGCCCGCGCCGCCGATTTGTCGCGCGCGTCCCTGGCGCTCCGCCAACTTGAGCGACAGGCAGAGGCCGTGCGCGGAAGCTATGAAGCAGCGCTGATCCGGGCGAGCGAGACCCAGTCGATCGAGTCGTTGCAGCGCGCCGACGCCGTCGTCATCGAAAGCGCCACCATTCCCGGTGCCCCTTCGGCCCCGCGCGTGATGCTGTTCACAGTGCTCGGCGGCACCGTGGGGCTTGCGATCGGGCTGGTGCTGGCGACGCTTCTGTCGATCCTGGGGCCGGGGTTTGCGCGTGTCTCGGAGCTGGAGCGAGCGACGGGTTTGCCGGTGGTCGCGGCTCTGCCCGTGGGGCGCTGGCGAACGGTCCGCAAACTGCTCGAGTCCATCGAAGGGCAACCCTACCAGCCCTATGTGGAACGCCTCCGACAGGTGCGAACGGCCTTGGCGGCAGACGGCGCGCCGCGCACGATCCTGGTGGCATCGTCACAGCCAAACGAAGGCAAGACCACCTTTTGCGTCTCCTATGCGCGGCTGGAAACCATGTCGCGCAAGTCGTGCCTGCTTCTGGATTTCGACATGCGCAAGTCGAGCCTGGCCAAGGATCTGGCCTATGATCCGGAGGGCGGCGATCTGGCGGATGTCTTCTATGGGACCTGCCCGCTGGATCAGGCGATCTGCCGGTCCGAAAGCCGTGGCTTCGACCTTCTGACGACACGCACGGCTGTGCCGCATCTGTTCGATCAGGTCGGGCGCAATCAGCTGGATGCCCTGCTCAACGATCTGATCGGGCGCTATGACACCATCATCATCGACACGGCCCCGATTTTGGCCGTGGCCGATACGCTTCCGGTGGTGCGCCACGTGGATGCGACGGTCCTGCTGGTGCGGGCCCGCTCGACGGAACGGCGGTCGGTGACCGAAACGCTCTGGCGATTGCGGAACATGGGCGCGCGTCAGATCAGCCTCGCCTTCTCCATGGTGGATCGGCGCGACGGGGGCAAAAGCTATGGGGATTACGTGCCCTACATCAAGAAATAGGGCTGCGATGATGACTGTCTCTCTCCGCCTTGTCGCCGTGGTGGTCTTTCTGGGAACGGTTCCCCTGGTGGCCGGGGCCGAGACATATCGCGTCATCCCCGGCGATGTGCTGAGGGTCACGCTCATGGAAGCCGAGGGGCCCGAAGACGTGCAGATCGATCTCGACGGGCGGCTGCGGGTGCCCGACCTCGGGTCGGTGGACGTTGTGGGCCTGACGCTGGATGAAGTAGAGGCGCGGCTCGACGCGACGCTCGAAGATGCGGGGTTGGTCCTCAGTCTGAACTCGACGGTGTCCATCGGTGCCTATGCCCCCGTCGTCGTGATGGGGGATGTGTCGCGGCCGGGGCGGTTCGACTACATCCCGGGCATGTCGGTGGCGACGGCCCTGGGGCTGTCGGGGGGCAGCCGCGCGGACGGCATCGACCCCCTGCAGATCGAGCGGGCCGCGGCGGAAGTGGCTGAACAGGTTCAGATCACGGGGCTGGAGCTGGCCGGGGCCGCCGCCGAGATCGCGGGGCTCGAGGCGCTGCGGGCCGAGGCCACGAGCATCGTCCTATCGCCAGACCTGCGCGCCGGGGTTCCGGGACGCGACCAGGCGCGCCTGCCCGACCTTCTGGAACTGGAATCGGAGGTTCTGGCCACGGCGCTGGCCAACCGCAACGAACAAGAGACCCTCTGGCAGTCCGAGATCGGCAATCTGGAGCGTCAGGCGGCCCTTCTGGAAGACCGGCTGGCGGTGCAACGGGAGCTGGTGGCCCAGGCAGCGCTCAACCTCGAAAACTCGGAAACCCTGCAGGACAGGGGCTTGCAGACGGCAGCAGCCATCACGCGTGTGCAGCAGGCCGATGCGGACGCCCGCGCCCGCGTGCTGGAGCTGGAGTCGCTCGGACTCGCCATCCAGAGCAACCTGTCGGAAGCGCGCCGCGCCCGCGCCCGCTTCCTGCGCAACAGCGATGACGAGACCCTGGGACGGTTGCGTGCGGCCCGCGCCCGCTATCAGGAATATCTGCTGCGCCATGCGCGCGCGCTGGAGCAGCAGGCGATCCTGCAAGGCGGCAACGTCGCCAGTCTTCTGGCAGCCGAAGCGATCGTGCCTGAATTCCGGATCGTCAGCCCCCGAGCCGGACGGGCCGATAAGCCCCGCATCGACCTGGAGACAGCACTCCTGCCCGGCGATACGCTGGTCGTGACTCTGGACGTGGCCGTGCCCGGCAATGACTGAGCGGCGGGTCGCGATCATCCACTATTGGCTCGTGGGGATGCGGGGCGGGGAAAAGGTCGTCGAGGCGCTGTGCCGGATGTTCCCGGGGGCCGACATCTTCACCCATGTCAGCGACCCGTCGAAGCTGAGCCCGACGTTGCTGCGACACCGGATCACCGAGACGCGGATCGGGCGGCTGCCGATGGCACGGCGGATGTATCAGAAGTACCTGCCGCTCATGCCACGCGCGCTGGAGGAGCTGGACCTGACCGGCTACGATCTGGTCATTTCAAGCGAGGCGGGACCGGCGAAGGGGGTCATCGCGCCCCCGGACGCGCCGCATCTGTGCTATTGCCATTCGCCCATGCGCTACCTTTGGGACCAGTATCACGTCTATCGCAACGGGGCCGGAGCAGTGACCCGCGCGTTGATGCCGCCGCTGGCCCATCGGTTGCGCCAATGGGACGTGACGAGCGCAGCGCGGGTCGATGGTTTCGCCGCCAATTCGCATCACGTGGCGGCGCGGATCGAGAAATACTGGCGGCGTCAATCGCGGGTCGTGGCACCGCCGGTGGCCGTGGAGGATTTCGCCCCCGTTTCCGCAAGTGAGCTTGGGGATTTCTACCTCTGGGCAGGGGAACTTGCTCCTTACAAGCGGCCCGACATGGCGGTGGAGGCCTTTGCCAAGCTGGACCTGCCGCTGGTGGTGATCGGCGGGCCTGACGCTACGGTGAAGGCGCTTCAGGTAAAGGCCGGGCCGAAGACGCGGTTTCTGGGCAAGGTTCCGTTCGATGTGCTCAAGGATCACATGGCGCGGTGCCGGGCGCTGATCTTTCCGGGCGAGGAGGATTTCGGGATCGTCCCGGTCGAGATCATGGCGTCCGGCCGCCCCGTCATCGCCTATGGTCGCGGGGGGATTCTCGATACGGTGATCGACGGGGAGACCGGGCTTCTGTTCCGCGAGCAGAGCACCGAGGCCTTGATCGACGCGGTCCGCCGGTTCGAATCCGACGGGCTGGACCGGCTGGACCCGGCGGCGCTGGTCGCCCATGCCGGCAAGTTCTCGGAGGCCGCCTTCGCGGATGGAATTCGCGCGTCGCTGGCCGATATCGGCGTCACGGATCTGGCGCAGCCTCGGGCGGGCGGGTCGACAGGAAGTTGACGTTGCCCTCGGTGATCCGGGCCGCCGTCAGCCGCCCGGTGTCAAAAGCGCCGGTATCCACAGCGATCCGTCCGGCGCTGGTTTCGGGGCGCTCCACGATCGTATGTCCATGGGCGACCCAGATCCCGTCGGTCCGCCGGGCGGTCAGGAATTTCGGATGGCCCCAGAGCAGGGTGCTGTGGGGCTGTGAGCGGATCGGCACGTCCGGATCAGCACCGGCATGGACGACGATCAGCGTGCCGAATTGCACCCAGAGCGGAAGGCCTCGAAGCCAGGCGATCGTCTCGGACCCCATGGCAGTGCGAAGCCGGTCACGCAGCGTTGGCAGGTCATCGGCCCCGATGCCCTCCACCCCGTAGCTGCGCAGCGTGTCGAGACCGCCGTAGTCGAGCCAGGTCGGGCCCATCTTGCGCGGCTCGTCGAGGAACGCCAGCAGCATGTATTCGTGATTGCCCATCAGGCAGGTGACGGTCGTCCGTTCATCGAGGATGCGAAGACGGTTCAGCACGCCGCGCGTATCGGGGCCCCGGTCGACGTAGTCGCCCACGAAGACGAGTGGCAGCGACAGGTCCAGCCGCCGCATGAGCACGGCCAGCAGATCGGCCCGACCGTGGATGTCGCCGACGACCTGGACCGTCGGTTGATCCGGCGGCAGGCGCAGCGGAACATCCCGCGACGTGGGTCGCAAGCGGTGAAGAAACCGCCCGAGCCCCCAGCGCGGGATATGGGGGTCAGGTCCGGGAATAGACGTCCTCGTAACGAATGATGTCGTCCTCGCCCAGATAGACCCCGGTCTGGACCTCGATCAGGACCATGGGCACCTTGCCGGGATTTTCCATGCGGTGCACGGCCCCGAGCGGGAGGTAGACGGACTGGTTTTCAGTGACGAGCTTGACCTCGTCGTCGATGGTGACCTTGGCGGTGCCCTCGACCACGATCCAGTGTTCGGACCGATGGTGGTGGGACTGCAGGCTGAGCGCAGCGCCCGGTTTGACGTGGATGCGCTTGACCTGAAACCGCTGGCCGACGATCAGGCTTTCGAACCAGCCCCAGGGGCGGTGATCACGCGGGAAGGTAGTTGCCTGGGCGGCACCCTCGGCCTTGAGCAGATCGACGGCCTCGCGGACGCGTTGCGACTGGGATTTGCGCGCCACAAGCACGGCGTCGTGCATGGCCACGGCCACGATGTCATCAAGACCGATCCCCACAAGGCGCAGCCCCGGGGTTTCCGAGCGCAGGAGCGTGTCGCGGCAATCGATCGCGTAGGCCTCGCCCGAGAGCGCGGTTCCCGTCTCGTCTGCCTCGCTTTCCTGCCAGACGGCCTGCCACCCTCCCAGGTCGCTCCAGGCGCCGGAATAGGGCATGACCCGCAGGTTTTTCGCCCGCTCCATGATGGCATAGTCGACCGAGATGTCGTCGACCTGCGACCAGGGATCGGCGGCCAGCCGGGAGAAGCCCAGATCGTCCTTCGCATCTGCCACCGCCGCCTCGACCGGGGGGATCAGCTCGGGGGCGTGTGCCCGGAAAGCCTCAAGGATTGCACGCGCGGTAAAGAGAAAGATGCCCGCGTTCCAGAGCACGTTGCCCGCCGCGAGCAGGGTCTCGGCGGCGGCCAGATCCGGCTTTTCCACGAAACGCGTCAAGGGCTGCGGCTCAGACGCATTGCAGGCATCGGGCGAGGCGAGTTCGAGATAGCCGTAACCCGTTTCGGGGCGGTCGGGACGGATGCCGAAGGTCAGCAGATCGCCCGCCAGCGCACGCGGCAGGGCTGCGTCGATGGCGGCCCGGAACTCAGTATCGTCGGGGATCACGTGATCCGACGGGGCCACGATCATGACCGCATCGGGGTCGCGCGCCAACAGCCAGATCGCGGCGGCCAGGATTGCAGGCGCGGTGTTGCGTCCCTCGGGTTCGATCAGAATGCCGGAGGCATCGGTGTGGCTTGCGGCCAACTGCTCGATCACGATGAAGCGAAAATCCTCGTTGGTGAGCACAAGCGGCGGCGCGTATCCCGGGGCCTTGAAGCGGCGCACGGAGCTTTGAAACAGGGTCTCGTCGCCGGTGAGGCGCGAAAACTGCTTGGGATAGCTCTTGCGCGACAGCGGCCAGAGGCGAGTGCCGGATCCGCCGGCAAGGAGAACGGGATAAAGCAGGGGCATGGATCGATCTACCGTCGTTAATCGTACTGGGAAGGAACGGGACCAGACTGCGCCGTGGACGCCGGGGACGCAACCTTGTCAACGCCGGTCATCTTTTCGAAGGCCGCGTAGGCGGTTTCGGCTTCGGTGCGCAGGGCGTCCGGGATGTCCAGGGGGATGGCCCGGTCGGCTTGGGAGTCCGGGGTCGCAGGTTCGATCCGCGTAAACTGGCCACTGGCCGTCGGGTCGCCACCGCCGCCGCGTTGCGACGCGGCGGGGCTTCGGTAGCGGTTTTCCAGCGGTGGCGTCAGCCCCAGAGCCGTGCCGATACGGGCCAACGCGGCATCGGGATCAGCCAGGAGCGCGGCATGTGTCAGACCGACCCGCGCCCCCGGTGCGAAGCGGTCCCAATGGCCGCTCAGGGTGGCGAGACGGTCGATATAGTAGCGCGCGGTTTCCACATCGCTGCGGTATTCGTCGGTCCGGCCCAATCCTGCATAGAGTTTGCGGATGGATCGGATGGCGGCCGCCGGTTCACGGGCCACAAAGATGGCGCGGGCATCATAGAAACCCGGGTCTGGATCCAAATCATGCCGGTCGTGCAGGATCTTGTCGAAGAGGTAGTGGGCCTGCGGCGTCCAGGCGCCGCGGCGGATCTGGTTTACCACCAGGCGACCCAGGGCATCCGGATGATCATAGCGCACATGCGCCTCGCCATAGCCGCTGATGTCGGGACGCGAGCACAGGATGTTCGAGAGCGCCGTCGAGCCGCAGCGCATATGGGCAAGAACGAAGAGGGCGCGCGGAAATCGGCATTGGGGGTTCAGGGTCCGGGCGGCCCCCCCGAGAAGGCCCTTCAATCGCTCGCGCATGAATAGTGTCGTCCTTCGGCGTCCGGGTCGGCACGATCATGGGCCGAGGGACGAGGGGCGGCAAGGCGGAGACCATGGCGACGTCGCATTAACGAAAAATAAAGGAATATTTGATGAAAAGTCGAGCGACAGGCGGTCGTTCGAGACGGCTGGCTGATGCTTCCCCTGACACAAGGAGGATTCTTCAATGGCCATCAACGATTTGATCAACCGAAAGCGGATCCAGTCGCTTCTGACCGGTCGCAAGATGAAAGCCGGGGATTCGCCGCTTCGGGACGATCCCGACAATGAGATCATCTACGACGACGCGGATATGACGGTCTTGCGGCGTCCCGGCACTGGTAAAGACTGTATCGTTTCCTTCACCGGCATAGGTCGTGCCATGGGAGGCATTGACCTGCAGACGCCGGAATTCACCCGGTCCGGCGGGGATGCAGAGAAGATTTTCGTGATCGACAAGAATCGCACCTGGGGAAATAGCTTGGGTTGGAGCCGATTGGACAAGATCGTAGCACGCCTTGGCGACGGGCGGCGGATCATCACGCTTGGCAATTCCATGGGCGGGTTCCTTGCGATCCTCGCGGCGACGCGATTTGGCGCCCGCCATGCGCTCGCCTTCGTCCCGCAGTGGTCCGTCGATCCGGCCCTTGTCCCATGGGAGAAAAGGTGGGTCGAATATCGCGAGAAGATCAGAGCCTTCGTCCATCCAGACCTGTCCGGTGCCTTCACGGCTGATTGCCGACATCACGTTTTTTTTGGAGATCACCTGCTCGACAGCGCCCAATTCGAGGCTTTTCCCAAAGACGTCGGTGGATTGGATCTTTTCCGGATCGAACAGGGTGGCCATGAACTGGCAGGCTATCTTAAGACACGCGGCCTGCTCTATCCGGTGATCGACGCCTGTCTTTCAGGACGGGATGTGGGCGCTGTGTTGACCGAAGGTGGCGTCAGGTTTCAAGCGACCTGATTCTGCGCGTTTCTTAACAAAGTCTGAATACGAAGCGTCCCCGTGCGGTGCCGCGTCTTTGCGCTTGGCCGGGGCAGTGCTCATGCCTAGCTTCAACCTCGAAACATCCCCCGAGTCCTGAAATTCGACCGCCAGCGGGGCGCTTGCGCGCTCTCTGCATGGCCCCTCCTCGTGCGGTCGTCTCCGCACAACCCCTAGAGGAGGCGCAGATGCCGACAAACGACGAAACCTTCAACCATGCCTGTAGCGGCGATTGGGACCCGGTCGCAGGACCGGGCCGCGTTTTCATTGAGAACCTCGATTCGCGCAATGTCCTGCATTGGGCGCTGTCGGATGCGTCCGGCCCCGACGCGACGTTGCGCGGCTACAGCTTGCCCGCAGCCAGCGGCTACCGGTCGGGCGCGGAGGGGATCAATGTGCCCGCAGGCAGGATCCTCTGGGTGCAAGGCACCGCCACACAGGCCGTCGCCGTTACCGCGGAGACGCTTCCGTGACCCGCACGCTCGGCACGCCATTCCTCGTCGGGAAACTGCGGCTGCCTGCCGGGCGGACGCAGATCCTGAATGTCTCGGGCGGGGCTTTGCCGCCCGCAGGGCCGTCCACGCCGAGTCGTCTTTCTCCGTCTGACTGGTCGTTGACGGATGCGGGCACGGGGGGGACGCTCCTGCTGACGCTGCTTGTGGCTGCCGATGGTCGCGGGAGCCCGATCACCGGCTACGCTTGGCGCATCGATGACGGTCCCTGGCTTGACCTTGGCCTGACGTCACCCGGTACGGTCGAGATCGAAGGCCTGACGGATGGCGACCCGGTCGGGGTCAGCCTGCGCGCCGTAAACGCGGCGGGCGCCGGTCTGGCCAGTGCGACGCAGACGGCCACGCCGACGGGTGGTGCCCCGACCTTCGACATCTCGGGAGAGGCCGGCGGAATTGCGATCATGTCGCGCCCCGACCTGGTCCCGCCGCTTGTGACGGGCGGCACACTTTCCATTCAAATCACGGGGTAGACCCATGCCGATCATCATTCGTCCGTCGGGCGACACCGACCTGTCGAACGCGACGCTCCACGAAGACACTGCCCTGCCGCAGACCATCACCGGCCTCGCAGCCGGAAGCTGGCAAGTGGGGCGTCTGTCCTGGGCGCCCGACCCTGCGGAGGTGACAGACGCGGTGGCCAGCGAGGACCCGCTTCTGCTGATGGTCGCGGGCCAGTCAAACAGCCGCACGGCGGGCAATTCGGGGGCAATTCCGGCCGCCAAGTACACCACCGGCCCGGTCTTTGCGGATGTGTTCATCTTCGTGCGAGGCCCCGGCGCGAATATCTCGGCGCAGATCGCGGCCGGCGACTTTCAGCCCTACGACATCACCGCCAATGCCGACCCCGACAACAGCGGGACGGCCTGGGGTTCGGAAGCGGAGTTCATCTGGCAGATGCGGCAGGCGGGGGACATGCGGCCCGTCTATGTGGTCAAGGAAAGCCAGAACGGTCAGAATCTGGCCATTCAGTGGGCGCCCGGCACCAGCGGCGACAATTTTGCCTTTCTCGAGGCCAAGGTTGCCCGCGCGCGGACCCTTGCGGGCACGTTCGGCGATGAGGTCATGCTCTGGAATCAGGGCGAGGCCGATGCGAACCGCATCGATTTCTCGACGGCCTATGCGGCGAACTGGACAGCCTTCCTGACCGCGTTCCGGGCGCGGGTTTCGGCCACGGCCTTTTTCGTCGCCGAGCGCATCCGCCCCCTTGGCTATGAGGGCGCAAGCATCACCGACAATTCCCAGGGGTTCATCAACGCGAGCGCCGTGCGCGAAGCGACGATCGCAGGAGTGGTTGCCGACGGCAACGGCACGGTGGTCGATACGGATTTCGATCTTTCGAACTTCGACAGCATCCATCCTGGAGAGCCCTGGACCGAAGGCAAGGGCCTGCGTGCCCATGCGGCCTGGACCGGGACTTATGACGCGACCTTCGGACCCATCACCCGGACCACCCCGGTGCCGTTTGCCATCCCGAACGCAACCGATGTGACCCCGGGCGATGTGATCGCCGCGGCGCCCGTGACCATCGCGGGCCTCGAACGGCGCGCGCCTGTCTCCATTTCAGGGGGTCAGTGGCGGGCGCTTAATGCCTTGGACGCCGATTTCGTGGTTCAGGACTGGACCAGTTCGGCGGGCCATATCGACAAGTTTCATCGCCTTCAGATCCGCACGACGGCATCGGCGACCGAGGGCCAGACCAACATTGTCAGCCTCGACGTGGGCGGGCTTGCCGTCGACTGGTCGGTGACAACATTTGCATCTGTTCCGTCATACGGGCCCGAAACCCAAGCGTTCATCAACACGGCTGCAGCCAATGGCGGCATCAGCCTGAGCGGCCAACAGGCCGCGGCGCTGGATGCATTCTTTGCGACGGCCACGGCGACGACCTGGTGGCCCAAGATGCTCCGCCTCTATGGGCGCCTTGGGGATGCGGTATCGTCGTCTCTGGATCTGATCGACCAGGCCACGAGCCTGACGAGTGTGGCCCCTAACGATCCGCCCTATCAATGGACGGCAGCGGCAGGTTGGTCGCCCCAGGCAAGTTCGAACACCGGTCTGGACCTCAAGGTCGACCCCTCGACCCAATTGCCGCAGGACGATTGCGCCGTGGGTGTTTTCTATTCGGCCCTGTCGCAGGATACCCGCGGTGATTTGAACGGCGGCAACGGCATCTACCTGCGGGCCACGACCGGGGGTGCCGCACGGTATCTGCTCAACAGCGCGGCCAATACGAATGCCTCGGGCCTGTCGACGGCTCCGGGCCTGCGTGCCATCGTCCGAAGTGGGCCCACGGCACTGTCCCTGCACGGTCCTGACGGGTCGGTCATCGCGTCGTCCGCCACGGCCAGTGTTGCACCCACGGGAACGGCACTTGCCTTGGGCAATCCCGGAATCGGGAACCTGACCTCGGGGATCCACTCGGCCACTGCCAGTTTCCTTGGTGCCTTTGCGGCGGGGGCCGCGCTTAGCCCTGCCGAGATGCAGGATCTGGCGACGACCATGCAGACGCTCCACGCCGCCTTTGCGGTCTGACCCCCAGGGTCAGCCGGATGTCCTCGGGGGTCTCGCCGATCGAAAGGCAGGGATCCCCGACGCGACCTCAGCGACGGTGCGAACAGATGCCCTCAGCTTGGCATGGGCCAGACAGAGACCTGCGGCCAACCCGGCGAAGGCAAAGAAGGCGATCTCCAGATTGGGGGTCGCCTTTGTCACGAGGGCCCGCGCGAGAAAGGCCAGGCAGCCGAACTTCAGCGACACGACCAGATCGGCCGTCGCCTCGGGGAGATGCCCGTGCGGCAGGCGAAAGAGGCGCGTCAGAAACCACACGAAAACCGCCGTTCCGGCCAAACCCGTCGTGGCCAATGTCGCGATCAGCCATTGCGACGCACGGACCGAACCGAGCCCCGCGCCCATCAGGTTGGTATCGAGAAAGTTTCCCATGGCCTGAACGTTCCAGCTCATCCGCTCCACGCCCGAAGTCGTCGAAAGCTTGTCGAGGAGCGATCGGTCGACGAATTCGGTGACGGCGGGGACGAGTTGATAGAGCGTGAATGCCACCATCGCGCCCAGGGGCAGCAGGGCCAGGACGCTCATCACGATGACGATTGTTCGGGGGCGCAGTGACCCGCCGTGCATCCTCGCGAGGCGGACAGCCACAAAGACCGACATGAAAAGCACGGCGCCGACATAGGCCGAGGACGATGTGCCGCGCAGCAACACGAAGGTCGAGGCCGCCAGCCAGATCCCCGCGCCGGTGCCGGTGCTGCGGGTCCGCGTCCAGTAGCTCATCCAGAAGCCGAAGAGACCGAGCGACATGTAACCATAGGCGGAGGCTTCGGGAAAACCGCCGATCATCCGGTTCAGGCCCGCCATCTGCTGCCCGAGCGTCAGCGAATAATTCGCCGTCCGGAAGATCGACATCATCCATTCCACATTGGCCGCATTGGTCAGGATGTCGGCCAAACCAAGTCCCACATGGACGGCCGTCATCACTTTGACCGCTTGCAGGATCGGCCCCGGATCAGGACGGCGCAGGGCATAGGCGGCCAGCGCGATGAACGCGAAGACCGAGAGGATCATTCTCAGCAATTGCGACAGGTTGCCCCCACCCGGTTGCAGCGGGCGCGACACGATGCCGATCTGATTGGCGACGCGGCCGATGCTGAACACCTCGATATCGCCGGCGAAGACGCGTGGCAGGAAGATGGTGGCGATGGCCGCGAGACCCAGGAAGGCCATGAGCAGGACACCCGGCCCCCCCGGGGCAACGACACCCAAGGTCATGGGCAGCCCCCGGGGCAGGGTCAGCATGACCGCGAGCATCGCAAGCACCGCCAGGTCGATGGCGATGATCGTGGTCCCCCCGACAGCGGGCAGGTTGAACGCGGCCAACATCCCGAACGGGGCCGATCCGAGGAAGATCGCAAGACCGAAGCGTCGCCAGGCCACGAGAAGCACGGCCATGGCCAGAAGCACAGGAATTGAGCTCTGTACGAATTGCATCGGGTGGCGCACTCCAGCGAAACGATCACTATGACACTGGTCGAGACGGGATGAATGCGCAACTCGCCCCCCGCGCCTTGACCGCAAGCGTCAACACGCGCAGGACTCCTTGGGTGAGACCTCTTCCTCTCGCCCCGAGGTTGAAGACCGGTAAATGTGACGAGGATCCGCGCATTGAACGATACGGACGGCCATCGGGCGGGGGGCAGCCGCATGAAGCGGAGCGGCATGGCGGCTTTTGCCTTCCTGTCGCGCTCCCTCCAGCAGATTTCGACGTTCGTCATCACGCTTCTGGCGGCGCGTTTTTTGGCGCCGGCCGATTACGGCGTCTATGCCCTCGGCGTCGTTTTCGTCCTGTTGATCCAGACGCTGACCTACACGGGGTTCTATCAGTTCGTCATCAATTCGCGGGCCGATGACCGCAGCGTCCTATCGGTCAGCTTCTGGCTGATCTGCGGTTTGGCGACGGCCGCGGCGCTGGTGCTGGTCGTCCTCGCAGTGCCGATCTCGTGGATCTTCGACGCGCCCGAACTGGCGCCGGTCCTGATTCTTCTGGCCCTTGCACAGCCCGTTGCGGGGGCGGTGGCCTGGGCCTCGGCGGTGCTGCTGCGGCGACAGCGGATCGAACGGCATTTCGTCATCATGTTCGTGCAGAACCTGACGGCCCTGGTGGGCGGCGTGATCCTGCTTTGGGCCTGGCAATCGCTCTATGCGCTGGTCGCCTTTCGCTATCTGCGAATCGTGTCGGGCCTGCTGCTCTTTGCGGTGCTCACCCGAGACCGGCCCGCGATGACCTTCGACCGGACTCTGGCCCGGGAGGCGGCGGGGTTTTCCGGGGGGCTCTACGGCGCGCGATTGATGAGTTTCCTGTCGCGCTATGCCGGAGATCTGCTGCTCGGGGCGATCTATACCACGGCCGAGGCGGGGCTTTACCGCTTCGGAACCCGCATCGCCGGCGGGGCGGTGGATGTCATGGGCCAACCGCTGCGCAGTTTCGCGCTGACCCAGTTCGGCGCGGGCGGACGGGCTCAGCATGACCTTGCCCCCATTTTGGCCCGCTTTACCGGGACCACAGCCTTCCTGACCGGGGGCACCGCCGCCGTCCTGATCGTTTTTGCCGGCCCGATGATCGAAACGCTCTTCGATCCAGCCTACCTGGCAGCCGTGGCCGTGACCTATGCCATGGCGACCCGCGCCGTCGTGAATAGCGCCCTGATGATCGAGCCGGTTTTCTCGGCCTTGGGGCGAACAAGTGTCGTGATGGTCTTCAACCTGGTCTGGGCCGTGATCACTGTCGCTTCGGTCTTTGTGGCCGCGCAGTTCGGCCTGGAGACTTTGGCCTGGTCCCAGGCGGCCATTGGTGTGGGGATGATTGCGAGCGGCCTTGTCGTGATCCGGCGGATTGGCGGCGTCGCCATCGGGCGTGCCGTGCGGACGTTGATGGTGGCCACCGCGCTGGTGTTGGTTTACGGCCTCGTGCTCAATTGGAGCTGGCCTTACGTCGCCGAGGCCCTTGCCGATGGTCCGGGCGCGCGTCTGACGGTCGGGCTGATCTGGTCACTGGTATTGGCCGCACCGACGACGGTTATCGCCGCGCGATCCGGGGTGTTCACTCTCCGCGTGTTTTCGGGCTGAACCAAGGAGGCCGACCCATGGAATACCTGCCTGACCACCGGCTTTGCTTTCTGCATATCCCCAAGAACGCGGGCAAGAGTGTGCGCGCCGCCCTGAGCCGACTTGGCCCTGCCGATCACCGCCCACTTGCCGCTGACCTGAATATCCCCGAAGCCGAGGTGGAAGACGCGATTCAGGCTGCTTGGGACCACCCCGACCTTGGGCCCATCCATCCCGCGCATATCCCCCTGGCCACCATGCGGACGCATTTCACAGCCTCCTGGGCGGCCTTTACGGCCTGCCGGTCCTTCTGTCTGACGCGGGCGCCGCGCGACCGATTCCTGTCGGCTCTGCTGCAACGTCTCCGCGAATTCGAGGATGCGGGCGCCCTGACCGTCGATGACCCGCGCGTTGCCGCCGAGGCCGCCCGCGTTTGCGAATGGCTTGCCCGGCAGGACGGACCGATCATCGAGGCGCAGTACATCCACTTTGGCCGTCAGACGGATTTCACCGATCTGGACGGCGGGCGGCAGGTCACCGCGATTTTCCCCATGGATGCTTCCGCTGCTTTGGAGCGTTGGTTGGAAGAGGCTCTCGGCCTGTCGCTGACGGTCGAAAAGACCCATGTCCGCCGCCAGCCGAAGGCTTGGGCACGGGGTTTGCAGCCTGCCGCACGGTTTGCCGGTCGCTGGCTGATGCCGCGGGCGGTCAAGAAGGCGATCTATCCGCTCTGGACCCGCAGCCCGGTCTTCGACAACGCAAGGGGCAGCTATGCCGGGGTCGATCTGGGGGCGGATGTCGAGGCATTCATCGCCGACCATTATGCATGCGACGCGGCGCTCCACGCCGAAGCCCTGTCCGCCAGCGAGGCCCGGGCATGAAACGCATCGTCATCAACGGGAAATTCCTGGGTGAGCCGCTCAACGGGGTGCATCGCACCGCCGCCCATTACGCCAGTTTGCTGATGGACCGGGCCGCAGGCGTCGCCGATGTGCGCCTCGTGGCACCCCGCGACGTGCCGGTTGACCCGGCCTTTCCGACGCTCGCCCCCGAGGTTTGTCCGGGCCGGTTCGGCGTCCGGCAGGGGTGGGAAATGCTGACCCTTCCCGGCCTGGCGCGCGGCGCGCTGCTGGTGAATTTCTGCAACCTCGCCCCCTTGCTGCACGGCAATTCGGTGGTGATGATCCACGACGCCCAGACCTTCCTGCACCCCGAGGATTATTCGGGTCGGCAGGCCAGCGGCTACCGCGCGCTCTCGCCCTGGATCGGGCGGCGGGCACGGCGGATCCTGACGGTGTCCGGCTTTTCCCGCAGGTCGCTGGCCGACCATGGCATCGGCACCCGCGACAAGATCGACGTGGTTCACAACGGAACCGACCATATCCTAGACACGCCTGCCGACGCAGGCACACTGGCGCGCTATGGCCTTGACGGGAAACGCTATGTTCTGTCCTTGGGATCAACCAAGGGCTACAAGAACATCCGCCGGGTCTTTGCCGCCATGTCCGACCCCGCCTTGGCCGATGTGCGGCTGGTGGTAGCGGGCGGCGCGCCCGAGGCGGCTTATCGTGCCAAAGGCTGGACCCCGCCCGAGGGCACGATCTTTACCGGCTTCGTCTCTGACGGCGAATTGCGCGCGCTCTACGAGGGGGCGGCCGTCTTTGCCTTCCCGTCCCTGACCGAGGGGTTCGGCCTGCCCCCGGTAGAGGCCATGCATTGCGGATGTCCGGTGGTGGCGGCGCGGGCCGGCGCCATGCCCGAGGTTTGCGGCGCGGCTGCCGAATTGGTGGACCCGGAGAACACCGACGACTGGGTCAGGGCGATCCGCCACCTGCTCGGCGATCCCGACGCCCATGGACAACTCGTCGCACAGGGGCGGTCCCGCGCCGCCGAGCTCGGCTGGCAAGCCGCCGGAGATCGGCTGTGGTCGGTGATCGCGCCCCTGCTCTGAGCGTGGCCAGACATGAAAACGGGGGCCCGAAGGCCCCCGCTTCCCAAACTATCGTCGCGGATGCGATCAGAAGGCTTCTTCTACCACAATCTGTTCGATCTGCGGTGCGCCTTCGAGGTAAACCACATCTGCGGCCGTGACCGTCGAGTCGTAGAATGTGACCGTCGTGTCACCGTAGGTCATGATCGTATTACCGCTGGCGGTGTATTCGAAGCTGAAGACTTCGTCATCGAGAAGCTCGATACGGTCGACGCCGGATACGAAGTCGAACACCTTGTCATTGCCGTCGTCACTGTCGAACTGGAAGGCATCGGCGCCCGTCGCGCCACCGGTGCGATCACCGCGAATATCGCCGTAGAGAACGTCGTCGCCCTGACCACCGCGCAGGGTGTCATCGCCCTCGCCGCCGTAAAGCCGGTCAGCGCCCGCACCGCCGTCGATGTAGTCGTTACCTTCTCCGCCGTCGAGCTTGTCGCGACCGGTGCCGCCTTGCACGTTGTCGTCGCCACCTTCGGCATAGACATTGTCATCGCCGCCGCCGGCCTTGACAGTGTCGTTTCCAAGCCCCGCGCGGACCAGGTCAGAACCGTTGCCGGTCAGAATTTCATTGTCGCCGTCATCGCCGATGGCGCGGTCGGATTGAATGGGTGTACTCATACTTGTTACTCCAGTTCCAGGCTCGGTCTGCGTGGTCGTTTGATGGCAGGATTCTATCGCTTGGCAATTTCTTGCCGATGGCGGAGAATTGCCTTCAAATTAACAGAATGTCAACGAAGATCGGCCGTAGATTGCCGATGAACCAGCCTTTGCGGCCCCTTGCTAGGCTGGACGTCGGGCAATATCGCCATCGAAATCAATGCGTAATAGCGAAATGCCAAAAAAATCGGCAACTGAGTCTTATTTCTCCCACTCGGGGATCGATTCATTTGTCATGGCAAGGAATCGGTGTGTTTCCGCCGAAAGGCTGGCGGCCAATGCCGCGCGGGCGGCCGTGTCATCCACCTCGTCCTTGCGGAAGCTTTGACTTCCAAGGGCCCGCAGGCTGTCCACGGCGGCCTTGGGCAGAAAGCCGCGAGCCGCCTGCCAGGCCTTGGAGTCCCGGATCATCTTGACACCCGGCAACCGCGCCCTGCGGCTTGTCGGCGGCGACTGATGGCGCGCGCGCAGATCCTCCTCCCCGGGCGAAAACGGCGTCAGCCCAAGCCAGTCCACAAGATCGTCCAGCGTCTCGCGGCGGCGGGCGCGCAGCCGCTCCGCCACCACGACCTTGATTTGCGCGGCGGGGAAATGAGACAGGTATTCGTCCAATTGCAGCGCATAGTTCGACGTGTCGCGGTAGATCGGATTGTCGCGGATCGCCTCATCCAGCGGCAGGGGTTCCTGGAATTCCTTGGCGCGCTGCCAATAGTGACCTATGGCGCGCTCCACGGGCTCTCGGACGATGTAGATGATCCGGGCGTCGGGACAGGCGGCCGCGATCCGCCCCGCCACGCCCGACCGATGCGGGGCCTGGGAATAATAGACGCTGCCTTCGCCACGGTAGCGTGCGCCCTCGCCACCCGCCCAAAGATCCAGATAGGCCTCCCAATCATGGGAGCAGGGCCGGTGCGCCATGACCGGCCACGCGGCCTCCAGATCGCCTTGATCGACGAAGAAACAGGGCTCCTTTTCGTCGCTCATCCGGATTTCGGGATGCAGCCGCAGATAGGCGTGGAGCGCGCTCGACCCAGATTTTGAGGCGCCAATGACAAAGAGGTTCGGCATCAGTTCGGGTCGGGAGACGGCGGGGCTGTCGTTCGTCATCGAGTCACCTTCGGGATACGAGTCACAAGGTCAGGATTCGTCCAGGGTCGGCGCGACCCCGGGCCACATCGAAAAGGGCGCGCCAATTGCCGATCGCCCGGGCGCGCCGGTCGATCCAAGGCTCGGGTCGCAGCATCCGCAGATGATTCGCCGCCATGTTGCGCGTGGCAAGCCGCAAGGCAAAGCGCGCGGTCATCGTGCCCTTGCGCCACAGATACCACGTGTTCGCGATCTGGCTGTAGCCGAGGCGCTGACCGGCGGTTTCCCGGCCCGATTTGGCCCCGCGGTGAACACCGGCAAAGGCATCGGTCTTGATCCGGGCGCCGCTGATCCGGGCGGCAAAGTCGATGTCCTCCTGCCAGCCATAGAGCGGCAACGCCTCGTCAAACCGCGCATCCCCGATGCTGGACACCCGGTAGGCCATGTTGCACCCATAAAGCCCCGCCAGGTTGCGACGCAGGACGCGGCCCTCGGTCGGTTCGGGATGATCGCTGTCCCACCGGGCAACCATCTCGGCGGCCTCCGTGTGATCGAAACCCGGCCCGTTGATGCCGTCTGCGATCAGATGACCCGTCATGCCCCCGACGTCCCCCCGGGCGGCAAAGGCCAGTTCGATCCCGGCCAATGCGTGGCGCGAGGGCAGGAAGTCGTCGTCGAAGAAGACCACAATGTCGGCATCCCCGGCGAGCGCATCCAGCCCGGCATTACGCTGTCTCGGCAGGCCCTTGGGGGGGTGGATCACCTCGGCCCGCGTGCCGTGGCCAAAGCGCGGAGCGGGATCGAACCCGATGTGTTCCGGCCCCGGCACCGAAAATATCACCCGGTCGGCGGGGCGGCTCTGATTGTCCAGAAACGGGACCAGATCGGCCAGACAATCGGGGCGACCGGCAGAGCAGATGACAACGGCCAATCGGGATGCTGGATTCGACATGAAAACTTTCTGCAGCGCGGCGCAATCGGGCGGCTCCACGATGGCGACGGCGGACAAGCGTGTCAATCAACACCGACAGGCCTGGGTGAAACCTATTGTCGGAAAGGCCTGCACGCGCTAGCCTTCGCGCGGGGTAAGGGTACGGTACAATGAATGCTGCGTATGCAAATCGCGGGGCGCTCGGGCGTACCTGTCTGGCCGTTTCCATTTCCGGGAAGGACACGTGACCTGCTCGGACGTTGTTGTTCTGGGCGCCGGAATTGCGGGACTGGCGGCGGCGGACCGGCTGTCGGCGGCGGGCGCACGGGTCACGGTGCTGGAAATGGGCGACCGGGTCGGAGGCGCGCACCGAAGCAAGACCATCGGCCCCTACACCTTCGATTTCGGGAGCATCTTCTATGAGGCGGGGGCCCGGCTCTTCGATCTGCCGGGGGCGAAGGCAGACATGTGTCCGACCGTGCAACGACAGCAGCGCCGCCTGACGCCCGACGGCAGCCTGCGACACTATCCGATCCAGCCGGAAGACGTGATGACTTGGCCCGCCGGGCGAAAGCTGCGGGCGCTGCGCGATCTGCTGGTGCAGCGGTTCGCGGTGCAGCGAGATGGCTCGCTGGAGACGATCTGCCGCCGTCGTCTGGGCGATACGATCTACCGCGAGACCGGGTTGCGTGACTACGTCACTCGCTTTCACCACGTCCCCGCCGATCAGATCGACGAGGAGTTCTTTCTGCACCGGATGGCCTTTGTCGCCAAATCTACCGAGTTTGCGGCACTGACCCGAACAGCCACCCGGATGCTCCGCAAGCAGGACACGATACCGCAGTCCCGTCCGTCCCTTCTCGTGCGACCCCGGTCCGGCTATGGCGCGATCTTCGATCCGATTGTTGCCGCCCTACGGGCGCGCGGCGTGCAATTCGAGTTGAATACCCCCGTCACCGGATTGTCCCGCGACACAACGGGGACGCGGGTGGAGACATCGGGCGGCGCGTTCCGGGCCGATGCGGTGGTCGGGGCCATGCCGCTCGATGCGTTGCATCGGATGCTTTTCGGAGTGGACTCGGGGCTCGTCTCGCTGGACCTGATGTCACTTTTCGTCTCGGCCGAGACATTGCATCCCGAAACGGGCAACGTCCTCTACAACTTCCACAGCAAGGGTCGCTGGAAACGTGCGACGATCTACTCCCGCATCTATCCCACGCCCGACATCGACCGGGCATTCTTTACCGTCGAAGTGACCCTGCCGCCCGGCGCCTCTCCCGATCCAGCCGATGCCTTTGCCCAGACGGTGGCGCATTTCGACGACTGCGGTCTCGGCAAGGATCTGCGGCTCGAGGGGCATGGCCTGCTACCCGGGGCCTATCCGCTTTATGCCCGCGGGCAGAAGGCGCGGGCGCAGGCGGTTCTTGACCGGGTCACGGCTGCGGCGGTGCTTCCGGTGGGACGCCAGGGCCGATTCGAGTATCTTCCGACTTCCAGCGGCGTCATCCGGCGGGTGGCCGAAGTGCTGGCCGACGCCCCGACCTGAGCCCGAAAGACCATGAACGCCATGCGCCTTGCCTGCCTTGCCCTCGCCCTGCTGTTGGCCGCCCCCGCCTCTGGCCAGGAAGTGACCGGGCCGCGTCTGGGGGCGGCGTCGAACATGGGCCAGGGCATCACGCCGCGATTGACTCGTCTTGCAACCGCCCTGGGTGTGCGCGACCTGCGCGACGGGCTCAGCTGGACCCGGGCCGAGCAACGGGCGGGGGATATCCGCTTTGACGGTGCGCGGCTGACCTTCCCCGACCAGATGGCGCAAATGGGGATCGCGGCGGGCATCGTGCTCAATTGGGGCAATCCGCTCTTTGATGACGGGGACACGCCGCATACCCCCGCCGCAATCGACGCCTTCGGCGGTTTCGCGGCGCAGGTGGCGACCCGTTTCCCCAACCTCGACCATCTGGAAATCGGAAATGAATTCAACGGGGTGAACTTTGTGCGCGGCCCCCTGGCCGAGATGTCGCCGCTGGAACGTGCCCGCGCCTATGTGCCGCTTCTGGCAAGTGCGGCGACACAGGTTCGCGCGGTCCGCCCCGATCTGCGCATCCTCGGCGGGGCGACCCATTCGATCCCGGCGGGCTGGCTCTGGGAAGTGCTGGACGCGGGCGGAGCCGAGCACATGGACGCGCTGGCCATCCACCCCTACACCACCCCGGCCGAGCAACTCGTCCGGCAGTTGGCCGTGCTGCGTCGCCATCCGGATGCCGCGCGCCTGCCGATCGAGGTGACGGAATTCGGCCATCCCGATCCGGCCCGCGCCGCGGGGCATTTCCTGCGCAACTATTGCCAGATGGCGCTTGGCGGGGTGACGCGGGCCGTCTGGTATCCGTTCAATGAGCGAGGAGACGGCTTGGTGCCGCTGGTGGCGGACGGCGGACGGGTGACATCGGCGGGTCGGGCCTTCCGCCTGATCGCCGAGCGGATGGAGGGTCGGCCCGTCAGGGATGCCGCGCCCGACCCCTTCACCTATGCCTGCCGCTTCGGCGGCGACGTGACCATTGTCTGGGGCGCGCCGCGCGGCCTCGACCTGCCCGAGGGGGTCACCGTTCTGGATGCCGAAGGCGCGGTGGTCACCGCCCCCGCAACCCTGAGCGAAAAGGAACCCCTGGTCCTGCTGCACGCCGATGGGGCCGAGGCCATCGCCGCCCGAACAGACATCGCCGCCGACAGCTATCACCAGTTCGCCTATCCGGCCGCGAACGGCGACCCGGCTCCGAGCGACGGCTTCGACCGGTTCGCGCGACGCGGCGGCACGCGGATTGATCTGGTCACCCTGCCGGGGCAAGAGGCTTCGGGCACGCCCTGGTTCCCCTATCTGGGCGTCCCTGCCCTGCGCCCCCTGCGCCTGACCGCGGAGACACTGGTGCCCGGCGGCGGTCCCGCCGACCCGGTCGAGATCCTGCACCGCTATGTCGCGCCGGTCGACCAGGTTCTGACCCTTGAGGCGCGCTTCGACGTGCCGGACCGAAGCGCCGACGGCATCGCCGTTACCATCTCGCTCGATGGCGAGGTTCTGGCCGAGGCATCGGGCAAGGACCCTTTCGACATCACCCGCAACGGCATCGCCCTTGCCGAAGGTCAGACGCTGGACATCGCGGTCGGCCCCAATGGAACGCCCCGGGGGGATGTGATCGGCTATCGCATCACCCTGCGGCACGAATGACGGGGGCGAACATGAAAGTTGTCATCCTGAACGACGCCAGCATCGCGCGCGGCGGGGCCACGGGCCTGTCACTGCTGCAGGCGCGGCTTCTGCGGGAGCGGGGCATCCCGGTCACCTTCATCGCGGGCGACGCGTTGGACAACCCCGATCTTGCCGCCACGGGGGCAACCCATGTGAACCTAGGTGGCCTGCCCCTGATGAAATCCCATCCGCTCCGGGCCGCGACGCTGGGCCTTTATGATCCAGCGATGCGCGATGGTATCGCCGACTTCATTGCCCGGCAGGACGACGCGCAGACGGTCTATCACGTCCATTCCTGGTCCAAGGCCCTGACGCCGTCTCTGTTTTCGGCGCTGCGCCCGGTGGCGGCGCGGGTCTTTATCCATGCCCATGACTTCTTTTTGGCCTGCCCGAACGGCGGTTACATGAACTATCCGGCGATGCGCCCCTGCGAGCTGCGCCCCCTGTCGCCTGCCTGCCTTGCCAGCAATTGCGACAAGCGCAGCCGCGCCCAGAAAGCCTGGCGCGTGACGCGGCAGGCCATTCTGCGGCGGACGATGCCGACGGACGCGCCCTGGGGTGGCATTCTGATGATCCATCCGGGAATGCGACCCTATCTGGAGAAGGTCGGCTATCCGGGCCACCTCTTGTATCCGCTGCGCAACCCCGCCGAAAGGCTGACCGAGACGCGGGTGCGGGCCGAGGCCGGGACGCGCCTTCTGTTTGCCGGGCGGGTCGAGGCGGAAAAGGGGATCGAGGATCTGGTCGCCGCCGCCGCCAGAGCGGGAGCGCCCCTGACCGTGGTGGGCGATGGTCCCCTGCTGGAGCCGCTGCGCGCCGCCCACCCCGGCGTGCGCTTCACCGGCTGGATGGACCGCGCTGGCCTGGCCGCCGAGATGGCCACGGCGCGCGCACTCGTGATGCCGTCCCGTTATCCCGAACCCTTCGGGCTGGTTGCCGCCGAAGCCGTGATGTCGGGCCTGCCCGCGATGGTTTCGCACAGCGCGCTTCTGGCCCGGGAACTGGCGGAAACAGGGCTTGGCTGGTCTGTGAATGCGCGCGACCCGGTGGCCTTTGCCGATGGCCTGCGCGCCGTGATGGACACCCCGCCCGACGTCATCGCAGACATGAGCCGCAGGGGCTTTGACGCGGAAACGCCGGTCTGCACCACACCGGACGCCTGGATCGACGGGCAGATTGAGCTTTGGCGCGGCGCGCTTCAGGCGGACTGAAGCACCGCGAAGGCGCGGGCGACATCGGCCTGCGCCTCGGCCAGAACCGTGGCGTGGACATCCATATCAAGCCCCTCTTCGGCCGCCGTCATGATGCGCCGCGCCGCCGCATCGGCGGGCAATGTCGCGGGGTCGGCCAGCCAGTCGTCGCGTCCGACCGAGGCCATGAAACTGGCGACCTTGGCATCCCAGGCAAGGGCCAGCGCCGGCACGCCGTGGGAATAGGCCGCGATGACCGCATGCATGCGATAGGCTGCGATGGCATCGCAATCCGCCACCAGGGTCGACAGTTCGGTCGGGGTCGTCGGCCGGTCCAATGGCACATCCATCGCCAAGAGGTCGGCGCGCATCTGTTCGGCGGTGGCCACATCCTCCGGGCTGCCGTTGGTGAAGGCACGCACCTGTGCGCCCGCCGCACGCAGTGCACGGGCCACGTCGAGATACCAGGCGCGCAGGCCGACCTCGGTCACCTGCGCCTTCGAATGATAGCGGATCGCCACGTGGCTCATCAGGCCGAGACCGATGACAGGCGTGTCGCGCGCGGAGCGCGGGGGTGCGGGATGAGCCGTGGCGCTCAGCAGACCCGGATCGCGCACGACCTGCGCCATCAAACCGGTTTTGGCCCCGATCAACCGGTCCCATGTCGCTACCGACGCTGCATCGCGCAGGAAGACCGCGCGCAGGTTCGGGCGTGAAAACGCCCGGAGCAGGCGGCGCAGGCCCTCGTCGGTGAACGACGACCCCATGCCGCACCCGAAGATCACCACGGGAAGGGCGCGGGCGGCGGCATGTCTCATGGCCAGATCCAACTTCGTGGGAAAGTTCAGGTCGAGATCGGCGATCAGGTTGCCGCCCCCGATCACCATGGCCGTGGCCCCCATGGCGTCCAGTTCCCGGTCATAATGCGGCCCCCACTTGCGCATCGATTGCAGGCGCAGCGGCAGGCGGACGGCCTGACGCCGGACCGGACCGGGCAGCGCGTCGAGGACCGCAAGGGCCGTCCCCCGCATCGCCATCGCATCGCCGTAGGTGCTGCGCCCGGCAAGATCGACTGAGCGTGTCCCGGGGTCGGCCCCGGCCGCGATCAGCGCCTGCTCCAGACATTCCGACAGAAGCCCGTCGCCCAGATTGGGACTGAACTTGACGTTCATGCAGGCGACGGCGGGGGCGTTCGTCATGGCGCGGGTCTTTCAAACAGCGAGCGGGACAGGATATCGGCCAAGCCGGACACGACCTTCGCCACACGAGTTCGTCCGTTCATAGGGCTATCGAAACATCGAGGTAAAGACCGACTGGCGAGCACAATTTGGGATCGGACCGATGCAGGGCGTCCCGAGGCGCGGCTTCGACGGCGACTGCGCAAAAGTCTTCCCCTGACGCGGTGCCGGAACCAGTCTGTTCGGCCCCTGGCGGCGGTTGCATGTGCAGCATGCTTCTTTTGTCATCATCGTCCGAGCTCTCGGGGGGCTCTCGTCTCCTCTGCAGTTACCCCCTCGCATGAGGGGGCGATTCGGTAATCTTTATTGAAAAACAGCCAATTGAAGCGATTCTCGTCAGAATCGGCCGATTCTCGCGATGTCGGATTGAGGAAAAGGCTGCCTATTTATCGTTCTGCTGCAGGTGCAAAACGATTAAAAATTCACGAAAAACCATTGCTTGTCACGAGTCCGTGACAAACTTCCGCCACTTTCCTTTACGGAAGGCCGCTGGAAGCGTATGCCAGTCTTGGTTTTGCGGGGTCTTCGTAGGCCTCGGGGGTGTGTAAGGGTAAAATTCGATGAAAACTGCCGATGTCTGGTCGTCCTCGTCTGCCGAGGGCGCTTTATCAACTCGTCCAATTGCCGGATATGATCGCAACGCGGGGATCGCGTCGCCGCTCAAGCGCGCATTCGACGTGGCCTTCGCAATCGTCTTGCTGCCGATTCTGGTTCCGGTGATTGCGGTTCTGTATATCCTGACCCGTCTTGACGGTGGGCCGGGGTTCTTCGGCCACAGACGGATCGGAAAGGATGGCGCAGAATTCCGGTGCTGGAAAATCCGCTCCATGGTGGTGGATGCGAAGAGCGCGCTGGCCAAACATCTCGCCGAGAACCCCGATGCTGCTGCTGAATGGGCCCGGGATTTCAAGCTGGCCGATGATCCCCGGATCACGCCGCTCGGCAGATTCCTGCGGCGGACCAGCCTCGATGAGTTGCCGCAGATCTGGAATGTGCTCTGCGGTGAAATGAGCTTTGTCGGACCCCGGCCCGTGACGGCCGAAGAACTGGGCAAGTACCGGACATACAAGCACTGCTATCTTTCGGTGAAGCCGGGTATCACGGGGGTCTGGCAGGTGTCTGGCCGCGGCGAGGTGGACTACGATACCCGCGTTGCGATGGACGTGGCCTATTTCCGCAACCACAACTTGCTGAATGACATCTCGATCATCGCGCGGACCGCCGGCGTGATGCTGCGGCGTACGGGTCAATAGCGCCGCTGGCCGATAGGTTTGGTTTTCTGTAACGAGTTCGGGCCGCCGCAGTGAGAACTGCGGCGGCCCTTGTTTTGAAAAGCGACCGGGGCGACCCTAGCCGTAGACGAATGTATCGCCATCGTCGGTCAAGGTGGTGATCCCCAGGTTTTCGATCCGGCCGCCGTTCTGGATGAACGCCACGACCTGGATATCGTCGCCGTCATGCAGTTCGAGACGGGCATGGCGACCATCCTGAACCACGCGGATATCGGCATCGGAATTCTCGGCCAGTCCCCTGACGACGATCCGGTCGCCCTCGCTCACGTCGAAATCGCGGATCGTGTCGATGGCGTTGATGTCGTTCACATTGAAGACGAAGGTATCCGCCCCGTCGCCGCCGGAAAGCGTATCGCGCCCCATGCCGCCGTCCAGGGTGTCGTCACCATCGCCTCCGCGGAGCACATCATAGCCGCTGTCTCCACTCAGGATGTCATCGCCGGCATCGCCGGACAACGTATCGTGTCCACTGCCACCGATGACGACGTCATTGTCATCGCCTCCCACCAGGTTGTCGTTGCCCGCACCGCCATCGATAAGATCTTCACCACTACGACCACCCAGCGTGTCATGGCCGGAGCCGCCGACGATGCGATCGTTTTCGGCAGTACCGCGGTAGGTATCGTCCCCCCGGTCGCCAATGTAGACGTTGCCAAACTCGGGTTCCGGTTCAGGCTCAGGTTCCGGCTCGGGTTCAGGTTCCGGCTCGGGCTGCGGTTCAGGTTCCGGCTCGGGCTCCGGTTCGGGCTCAGGCTGCGGTTCGGGCTCAGGCTGCGGTTCCGGTTCGGGGTCCGGCTCCGGGTCCACGGGATCCGTCGGCGCAGGCGTTCCCGTCTCGACGCTGGCGCGCAGGTCGGCGGCGCTAATCTCGATATCGGCGAAATGGAAGAACTCGAAGTTCGCCACTGTGGCAAAGAGACTGTTCAGAAGGCTGATCAGGAAGTCACCCGTCTCCGACAGGAAAATCTGAACCGAACTGAGCGGTGCGTTGATCTGGTAGATGTCGATCCCGGCCCCGCCATCGACGATGTCCGCGCCGAAACTCGCGATAACGATATCGTCGCCGCGCCCGGAGTATAGCAAGTTGTCGCCGTCGTCGCCGATCAGGATGTCGTCGCCGTCGCCGGTCACCGCATTCTCGATCTGCCCCGCGATCAGGTTGATGGCCAGACCGTCGATCATCGTGACGGTCATGGCCGTCAGGTCGATCCGCGTGTCGCTGGTGACCATCGCGGCGTTGATCGTGTCGGTGCCGCCGTCGCGGTCCCGCAGGCTCTGGCGTGCCGTATCCGTGGCCGCCACGATCTCGGAGAACTGATCGCTGAAGAAATAGGTGTCGTCGTTCAGGTCGCGGTCATTGCCAAGCACGGTGAGGCGATAGTCGTCGACAAGACCGGTCATCGGGTTGCCGTCCCGATCCGCGGCTTCGGGGTCGCGATTGTGGATCTCGACACGCCAGGTCCCGGTCGCCATCTCGCCCATGGACGCCACGGAGGTGAAGGTGAAGTTGGTTGCCGATCCCGCGCGCCCCTCTGCGGGCAGGTCATAGATCAGACGAACGGAGGTCCCGTCGGGGCTGATCAGATAGACGTCGATATCGGCCGTGTTCAGCCACCGCAGATCGATGGCCAATTGAACATGTTCGGCGCGGATCGCCGTTTCGACCTCGATTTCGAAGGTGACGACGTCGTTTTCACCCGCGACCATCGTCTCCGACACACGGCCTGTCACCTCGACGCTGGCGCGGTTTTCGGCGGTCTGCTGCTGGTTCCAGGTTTCCGCCAGACGAACGGCATCATGGGCATTGACCATCCCGAAGCCGAAAGCGTCGTTGTAGTGCATGCCGCCGCCGTTGACGTTGTCGGCGCCGTTCGTGCGCCAGCCGTCGCCCATGGCAGCGCCCTCGCCCAGACCTTCGCGGCTGGCAGAAATCGCAAGGATCTGTTGGATGTCGCGATAGCCGAGGTCGGGGTTCGCCTCCAGCATCAGGGCAATTACCGCGCTGACGATGGGGGCCGAGAAGGATGTGCCATCCGGGGCGTCATAGCGGTCATTGACGGTGGTGGTTGCGATATCCACGCCCGGGGCCGAGACGAGAACGTTGGCCCCGATGCTGGTGAAGCTTGCGGCGGAACCATCCTGAGAGACGGCGCCGACGGCGATGACATAGGGCGAATTCTGGACGTTGTGGTAGTTCGAGGACCCGCGTGTCCCGACGTTGCCCGCCGAGAAGACCATGGCGGTGCCAAGGCCGTCACGGCCGGTGGTGGCGGTGAATTCCAACGCGTCCGCAAGATCGGAGAAGGCGCCCCGCCGGAAGTTGTCTTCGAAATTGGTCGTGAAGCTCCAGCTTCCGTTGAGCACGTCGAGGTCGGCCCCGGCGCGCAGGGCAGCGATGGCCTGTTCAACGACATCGGAGTCCGCATAGCTCATGGCAAGCCCGACCAAGGTGGCACCATGGGCAATCCCGACACCTCCGACGCCATTGCCCCCTTCTGCGGCGATCACGCCCGCCACGAGAGTGCCGTGGTCATCAAGATAGCGCCGGTCGCCAAGATCGGGCGTATCGCTGCGCTGAGAGAAGTTGAAATCGAGGCTGTGGTCATAGGCCGCCACAAGGTCCTCGTGAAGGAAATCGATCTGGGAGTCGATCACGCCGACCGTGACGCCCTCGCCGGAATAGTCGAGCCAGACGCTTTCCACATCAAGGCGCAGATCGGAGTAGCGACCGTTTTCGAGAAACCACGAGTTGCGGGTACGGGGGTCGGACAGAAGAAACTCGACGGAATGCGTCGAATCGGTAGGAATCGGCATGTCATGTCTCCGGGGCTGCCCGGATTTCGCCGGACAGGTCAGGTTGGCAGTCGAAAGGGCACTCCCCTGAGTGAAGGGAGGAGGTTTTCAGACTGTTTTTCGGACGGTAAAGTGGCAGCGCCTAGGCGGTGCCGGGAACTCTTGATGGCAATATGCAGCGCACAATTGGTCGAAAATGACTAATTTAGCCTTAATTCGGCACTGATTTTCGGATTTCTCGAAAATGTTCAGGGTCTGATCAACAGTGACGTCACGAAACCGTCTCAGACGGAGCGTTTCGACGCCAATTTGTCCCAGGCCGCATCCATCCTTGTGCGAAGCGCCGGTTCCAGCCGGGCTGCCACCCAGAGGGACACCAGGACCGTCACCGCCATGGCCAATCCGGTTGCAAGAACCGGGCCCGCCCCAAGGTCAATGGCCCAGGCCATGGTCGGTTTTCCGGTGTGGTTGTGGAGCAGATAGAGCGGATACGTCATCAAACCGGCCATCCGAACTGTGCCAGCCGACGCCCCGAGACGCGCAACAATCCGGTCGTTCCAGTGCAGCGCGACAATCACAAGGCCGATGGCCAGCAGAAAGAACCCGAAGGCTATCGGCCAAAGTCCTGCAAGACCAGCCGCCCCGGCCTCCCCGTCGGCCGCCTGGCGGATCTGTACCCCGGCTATGGCGCAGCCAAGCGCGATGCCCACACCGTGCCACCACTGCCAACCCCTTCGCGCAGTGTCCGACAACAGGATGCCGATGCCGAAATAGATCCCATGCTGAAGCAGAATAAGCTGCGTACCCCGGCCAAAACCCAGGGGATCGCTCCCGTCCCCCAGGCTCCGCACAACCCAATAGAGACCGCAGAGCAAGATCAGCGCCAGCCCGACCATCGGCAAAAGCGCGGTGCGCTTCACGACGATGAAGATCAAGACCAGAGCATAAAAGAAGACTTCGATCCCCAAGGTCCAGAATTGCCCCATGATCCAGGGGCCTGTCGGGAAGAACAGGACGGTCCGGATCCAGGCGATGCCGGCCTGCGTTACAGGTGTGCCGAATATCGTGATCTCGACTGCCAGCGCAACGCAGGCCGCGATCAGGACCGCAGGCACGAGACGCAGGATCCGCTTGCGGAGGAAGCGGCCCGCCGTTGCCCGCGCCGACATGGCCGAAAAGCCGATCACCAGTCCCGAGATGACAAAGAAGATCTGCACCCCGACCCATCCCCACCAGGTCCAGGGCCACCCACCCGGCCAGCCCGGCTCCTGTCCCGTCAGGGCCAGAACCTCGCTGCCAGGGTCGGAAAAAGATTTGAAGCCAAGGTGAAACACCATGACCGCAATGGCCGCGAACAGACGGAGCAGATCGATCCCCAGGACGCCGTCGCGGCGCTCAGTCGGCTCGGGAGCCCGGGCGGCGGAAACGGATATCTCGGTCAGGTCCCTGGCTTTCGGATGAGGATCGCATCGGTCATGGCATTACACTGCCACTATCGGCCTTTCGCCGACAAGCGATGTGGGGGCGTCCGTCTCGGCACGTTTTTCACAAGCTTTGGGTCGGCAATGACCGGGAAGCCTGACCGGCGGCCTGATTTCGCTGTGCGGTCGGCGCGCGCACAGATCGGAACGCCTTCCACAGATCTCGTGTCAGCCAGACAACGTGTGTCGCGGTTCCGGCCCCTGCAGAGCCGCCCCCAGAATTCGGGTGGGCGCGTGCGGACCGGGTCTAAGACAGGGATCCGGCGGACTGGCGCATCCAGAGAACGGCCCCTCAACCGGGCGACCATCGACGACGCCGTTCCCGGATCGCCAACTGATTCGGTTGGAGAATGGGAACAGAAGGCGAAGGTCCAGCAGATTGTTCGGGAACGCGGAAAACGGCCCCCCTCCGCCGAGGGGGTAACCCCTTGTGAACAGGTTCTTTGGCAAATTGTGGCTTTATTTTGACCTAGGGTTAGGGAAGGTTAACCAAAGTTGCCTACATTTTTTACCATTTCTCCGGAGAGTACCATGGCCGACCTGACCCGTGACGATCGTGAAATCATTGGTGGTATCACCCAGATCAGCGGGGCGACATCCAACCCGACCACGGCCGGGGATGACACCATCGACCTCTTCTTTGTCACGTTCAACCTGCCCGGGACCACGGCGGGCCTGATCGATGGTCAGGGGGGCTTCGATACGCTGCTGCTCAACTCGGCCAATCTGATCGGCGTCGATATCGAGGGCATCGAGGCGACTGAATTCACCGGCTCCAGCACCGTGAACATCGATGCGGCCGAACTGGGCGATCTGGGTGCGATTACCTTTGGCGACTTTTTCCCGACGGCGCCGACGCTAGCCGACAACCGGCTGTCGCTGGATTATACCAATGCGGGACCCGCGATCACCGTCGACGCGTCGGGTTTCGGTGTTATCGGCGACAATATCAATGTGCTCGTCACGCAGGGTGGGCAGACCCTCGGCCAGGCCGTCACCATCGACTTTTCGGGCGTTGTGCGGGGCACGGTCAATTCGTTCTTCAGCTATGTCGGCGGCAATGCAAGTGAGACGATCACCGGCACTGCGGGCGACGATAGCATCGTGGGCAACAACGGCGATGACGACCTGTCTGGCGGCGCGGGCAACGATACGCTGCGCTCCACGGGTGGCAATTCCACCCTCGACGGCGGTGCGGGCGACGATTCCCTTGTCGCCAGCGGAACGTCGGGCGTCCTTTCGGGCGGGGCAGGCAACGACATCATCTTCCAGTCGCAGAGCCGTTTCGAAAGCGGCGGTTTCATCGCGACCGACATCGACGGCGGCGACGGCAATGATGCCATATCGGTCATCGGCAGCCAGGGAGATGGCACCACGGTCACGGGGGGTCTGGGCGACGATACGATCACCCTGAACGGCGGGACGCTGCGCGACGGCTTTGTGGACGGCGGCGACGGAACCGATGTCCTGCTAATCAGCAATTCCTTCAACGAAGGGACCGACTTCGAGGGGATCGAGAGCACGACCGTCACGACGTCGGCCACCATTCGCATCGACGCGGATGAGCTGGTCGATCTGGGCACCATCAGCTTTACCGATGTCTTCGGCAGTGGCAGCCTGAACAACGACGCCAACGTACAGCTGAACTTTGCGGGTCTGACCGGGCCGATCATCGTGGGAACCGGCGGGGTCACCGCCGTGGGTGACGAACTCCGCGTGCTCATCTCTCAGATCGGACAGACCGCCGGCCAGGATGTCACCCTCGACTTTTCGGCCGTCACCCGGGGAACGGTGAACTCCTTCCTGGGCTACAACGGCGGGGTCGCCAACGAGACGATCATCGGCAGCGCAGGCGACGACAGTCTGTCGGGCGGCAGCGGTCAGGACGACCTGTCGGGCGGCGCGGGCAATGACACGTTGCGTGCGGGGAACGGACTGGCCACGCTCGACGGCGGTGCGGGCGACGACTCGCTGGTCGCGACAACGTCGTCGGGACGGCTTCTTGGTGGGGCGGGCAACGATACGATCAGCCAGTCCACGGGCCGGCTCGAAAGCGGCACCTATGTCGCGACCGAAGTCGACGGCGGCGACGGCAACGACGACATCACCGTGAGCAGCATTCAGGGCGACGGCTCCACCGTGACCGGCGGTCTGGGGGATGACACGCTGTCCTTCAACAGCGCCACGATGCGCGACGGAACCATCGACGGCGGCGCAGGCAACGATCAGTTGATCCTGAGCAACAGCACCTTCGATGGCGTCGACTTCGAAGGGATCGAGAGCACGACACTCACCAGCCAGAGCTTCCTGCGGATCGACGCGGATGAACTGGACGATCTGGGCGACATCACCTTCACCGATACTTTCGCGACCCCTGGCAACACCAACAACGATGCCAATATCCAACTGAACTATGCGGGGCTGACCGGCCCCATCGCTGTGGGCACCGGCGGCGTTGCGGAAATCGGCGATGAACTGCGCGTGCAGATCACGCAAATCGGCCAGACGGCGGGTCAGGACGTCACCCTTGATTTTTCCGCCATCACCCGGGGCGTGGTGAACTCCTTCCTCGGCTACAACGGCGGGCTCGCCAATGAGACCATTATCGGCAGCGCAGGCGACGACAGCCTTTCCGGCGGCGGCGGCCAAGACGACATCTCGGGCGGAGAGGGTAATGATACGCTGCGCAGCGCCAGCGGCGTGTCCACGCTCGACGGCGGCGCGGGCGACGACGTCCTGTTGGCCAGCGGCTCATCCGGCGTTCTGTCGGGAGGGGCGGGCAATGACACCATCACCCAATCTACGGGCCGTTCCGAAAGCGGCGCCGTTATCGCGGTGGATATCGACGGCGGCGATGGCAATGACGAAATCAACGTCAGCAGCACCCAGGGGGTCGGATCGACAATTGCCGGGGGTCTGGGCGACGATACGATCGCGATCACCTTCGCGACTGTTGTCGACGGCATCATTGATGGTGGCGACGGCGACGATCTGCTGAACCTGAATGGAAGCACTCTCGATGGTGCCGATTTCGAGGGGATCGAACGGACCGTCATCACGGGGGGCTCCACCAACCGCATCGACGCGGATGAACTGGACGATCTGGGCGCGCTCACGTTCACCAACACAATCGCGACCGTCGGCAGCACCAGTTTTGACGCCAATCTCACGCTGAACTACGCGGGCCTGACCGGACCGATCACCGTCGGAACCGGCGGCGTCTCCGAGATCGGCGACGAAATCCGCGTGCAGATCACCCAGCTGGGCCAGACCGTCGGGCAGGATGTGACCGTCGACTTCTCGGGCATCACCCGGGGCGTCGTGAACTCCCTGCTCAGCTACACGGGCGGGATCGCCAACGAGACCGTCGTCGGCACCGCAGGCGAGGACAGCATCACCGGCAACGGCGGCCAAGACGATCTGTCGGGCGGCGCGGGCAACGACACGCTGCGCGCGACGTCCGGCTTTGCGACACTTGACGGCGGTGCAGGCGACGACTCGCTGATCGGCATCAATACCGCGGGCATCATATCGGGCGGCGCAGGCAACGATACCATCAGCCAGTCCACAGCCTTCTCCTCAGACGGGGCCTTTGTCGCGACAGACATCGATGGCGGCGACGGCAACGACGAAATCTCTGTCATCAGCGTTCAGGGCGACGGATCGACTGTTACCGGGGGTCTGGGCGACGATACGCTGACCTTCTCGAGCGTCACGCTGCGCGACGGCACCATCGATGGCGGCGGCGGCGACGACCAGCTCAACCTGGCTGCCGGGACGTTCGATGGCACCGATTTCGAGGGCATCGAAAGCACCACGATCACTACCGCGGGCACCCTTCGTATCGACGCCGATGAAATTGCCGACCTGGGCGCCCTCACGATCCTCGACACGCGGACCGGCTCGTTCGCGGATGCCAGCCTGCGGTTGATCGCGGACGGGACGAACACGGCCGATTTCGGCAATCTGACCTTGGGTGAAAACGAGAATATCTACATCAGCACCAACAACGGCGGCACCTCTGCCGACCCGTTCGAAATGACGGTCGATCTGTCGGGCATCACCCGGACGGGCGATCAGACCGTGGAATTCGACAATTTTGTGAGCAACCTCAATGTGCGCGTCATCGCATCGTCCGGGGTCGACAACCTCGATGGCGGCTTTGGGTTGCAGGACACGCTGTCCTATGCGGGCTCCGACGCCGGGGTGACCGTCGACATCGGCGCAAACACGGCGTCGGGCGGATTTGCCGAGGGCGACATCATCACGCGGTTCGAGAATCTGACCGGCTCAGACTTTGCCGATGACCTGACCGGCATCAGCGGGACCAACGCGGCCGCCAACAATATCATCGACGGTCTGGGTGGCGATGACACGATCACGACCGGAACCGGCAACGACACCATCGTGGCCAGCGTCGCCAACGGCGACGACACCATCACCGATTTCGCCGATGGCGCAGACAGGGTGGACCTGCGCGGGCTGTCGCGCGACGCGGCCATCCTGGCCTTCCTGACGGCCTCGGATGACGGCAACGGCAATACCGTCCTGACGTTCACCTCGGGCGGCTCCATGGTGCTGGTCGGCCTCGATATTTCCGACTTCGACATCTCGGACGTGATCCTGGAGGACGGGGTCTATGCCCTCGACGAAAGCTGGACCATCACCGAGGATCAGACCCAGGCGGGCAACGTCCTCGACAGCAATGCCCCCTTCGGCTTCACCGATATCGAGATCGACGCCCAGGCGTCGCTCGGCAATACCAACCTGATCGTCATCGACTTCACTGTCGAGGGCGTGACCTATTCCGTGGGCGAGACGGCGAGCTTTGCCTCGGGCGCGACCCTGACGGTGCAATCCGACGGCTCCTTCACCTATGACGGCACCGCCGCCTCGGGCATTCAGGCGCTGAGCGAACTGCTCGGCCAATCGGCGGTCGAGAGCTTCACCTATACCGTCGAGAGCACCCTGACCGGCGACACCGACGAAGGCGCGGTCGACATCACCGTCACCGCCGTCAACGACGCCCCGGTCATCGCGGGCGACGTCACCGGAGCGGCGACCGAAGATGGCGCGACGCTGATCCTCGACCTGCTGTCGCAGGCCTCCGATGTGGACGATCAGGACGTCCTGTCGGTCGTCAACCTCGGCACCCTGCCGGCCGGCGTCACGGTCGAGGGCGCGACGCTGACCGTCGATGCGGGCGACGCCAGCTTCCAGGACCTGAACGTGGGCGAGACCCGCGAGATCACCGTCACCTTCGATGTGCAGGATGCCTTCGGCGCCGTGACCACCGGCGGCACCGCCACGATCACCGTCACCGGCACGAACGACGGGCCCACCCTGACCGGCGCGCTCGCTGCGGCGGTTGAGGACGGCCCCACGGTCGACGTGGACCTGTCCGTCCTCGGCGATGATGCCGACAATGAGGACGATGGCTCCACCCTCAGCTATGCCGTGGTGACCGATCCGTCCGAAGGCACCGCCTCGATCACGGGAACGACGCTCACCTTCGATCCGGGCACCGACTTCCAAGACCTGAACGAAGGCGAAACCCGCGAGGTTACCGTCGAAATCCAGGCTACCGACGCCCAGGGCGCCGTGTCCTCGGTCGAGACCGTCACCGTGACCGTCACCGGCACCAACGATGGGCCGACCCTCGTCGGGACGACGGCAGCGGCGGTTGAGGACGGACCCTCGGTCGATGTGGACCTGTCCGCATTGGGCGATGATGCCGACAACGAAGACGATGGCTCCACCCTCAGCTATACGCTCGTCACGCAGCCCGGCGAAGGCACCGCCACGATCACGGGAACGACGCTCACCTTCGATCCGGGCACCGATTTCCAGGACCTGAACGAAGGCGAAACCCGCGAGGTCACCGTCGAGATCCAGGCCACCGACGCCCAGGGTGCCGTGTCCTCGGTCGAGACCGTCACCGTGACCGTCACCGGTGCGAACGACGGGCCGACCCTCGTCGGGACGACGGCAGCGGCGGTTGAGGACGGACCCTCGGTCAATGTGGACCTGTCCGCATTGGGCGATGATGCCGACAACGAAGACGATGGCGCGACCCTCAGCTATGCGGTCGTCACGCAGCCCGGCGAAGGCACCGCCACGATCACGGGAACGACGCTCACCTTCGATCCAGGCACCGACTTCCAGGATCTTGCTGCGGGCCAGACCCGCGAGGTCACGGTCGAAATCCAGGCGACCGATGCCCAGGGCGCGACATCCTCGGTCGAGACGGTCACCGTGACCGTCACCGGCACCAACGATGGCCCGGTCTTCACCGGCTTCGATGCGACGCCAAGCGTGCTCGAGAACACGACCGCCGTGACCACGCTGACGGGGGATGACCCCGATGCGACCGACGAAATTACCTTCGCCATATCGGGCGGGGCCGATGCCGCGCTCTTCGAGGTGGATGCCTCGAGCGGCGAGCTGCGCTTCGTCGATGCGCCGGACTTCGAGATCCCGACCGATGCTGACGGCGACAACGCCTATGACGTCCAGGTCTCGGTCAGCGATGGCGCGGAAACCGTCACCCGCGACATGACCGTCACCGTGACGGATGTGAACGAGGCGGCGGCAGCCCAGGTCTCGATCTCGGCCGACCCGGACGCCCCCGAAGGCGACAGCGGCACCACCAGCGTCACCTTCACCGTCACGCGCACTGGCGACACCAGTCAGGCCGTCACGGTCGATCTGGCCCGGAGCGGCACCGCCGATGGCGCGGACGCCAGCGGCGTTCCGACCTCGGTCACCATTCCGGCGGGTGCCTCGGAGGCGACCTTCACGGTCACTGTCAACGGCGACACATTGCTGGAGCCCGATGAGACCATCACGGTCACCATCACCGGACTGGACCGCGCCGACCATGCGATCACCGAAAATACCGCCACCCATATGATTGAGAATGACGACGCCGCCCCGGCGGCCGGAGACGACAGCATCGTGGCCACCGAAGAAGCCGCGGTGACCGTCGACCTTCTGGGCAATGACAGCGACAGCGATGACGACACGCTGACCCTGACCGAAGTCCGCGACGCAACCGGCGCGCCGATCCCCTTCGACACCCCCGTCACGCTGCCGGGTGGCGGGATCCTGACGATCTCGGCCGACGGCACCGGGACATTCGACCCGAACGGCGCGTTCGAGGCGCTGGCTGAAGGTGAATCCAGCCCGGTGGTCACGCTGACCTACACCGTTTCGGACGGCCAGGGCGGCACCGACATCGGCACGGCCACCTTCCGGGTGGACGGCGTCAATGATGCCCCCGTCGCCGTCGCCGACACCGCAACCACGGCCTTCGACACACCGATCACGGTCGATGTCGCCGCCAACGACACCGATGTGGACGGCGGCGCGCCGACGGTCATCGGCGCTTCCGTCACGACCGCCGGTGCGGGAAGTGCCACGGTCCTGGCCAACGGGCAGGTCGAGTTCACGCCGACCGCAGGCTTCGTGGGCGAGGTGACGATCAGCTACGACATCATTGATGACGCGGGGGCCGTCGACACCGGCACCCTGACCATCACCGTCGAGGCTTCGGGCAACCGCGCACCCGTGGCGGGTGACGATGCCGTCTCTGTCACCGAAACCGGCACGCTGACGAACGTCACCGTTCTGGGCAACGACAGCGACCCCGACGGCACGCCCGTCACCGTCGTGTCCTTCGATGACACCGGGCTGCTGGGAACATTGGTCGACAATGGGGACGGCACCTTCGACTATGACCCGAATGGCCAGTTCAGCGCCCTTGCCGAAGGCGAGACCACGACCGAGACCTTCACCTATGTCATCACCGACGGCGTCCTGACCGACCAGGGGCAGGTGACGGTGACCATCACGGGCGAGAACGATGCGCCGGTGATCGGCTCCGCCGCCGCCTTCACGCTGGCCGAAAACACGACGGATGTGGGGCAGGTGCTCGCCACCGACGCGGACGCGAACGCGGCGCTGACCTACGGTCTCTCCGGCGACGACAGCGCGCTGCTGAGCATCGACGCCAGCGGCAACATCACCTTCGTCGCGGCCCCCGATTTCGAGATGCCGGGCGATGCGGATGGCGACAACGTCTATGTCGTGACCGTCGAGGTTTCCGACGGCTTCGTCACCGTGAGCCAGGACATCGAGATCACGGTTTCGGATGTCTTCGAGGGCGGCGGCGGCGTCATCACCGATGTGGCGGGTCAGGGCGATATCGTCACCGGCACGGCGGGCGACGACAGCTTCGTCATCCTGGGTGGCGTGATCGACCGGGTCACCGGCGGCGCGGGCAATGATAGCTTCGATCTGGGCGCGCTCCTGACGAACGGAGTGCGGGACGTGACCCGGATCACCGATTACGAGGAAGGCGAAGTCATCACCGGGATCACGGTCGACGACGTGCTGCGGGTCACCGTGCGCAACGGAGAGTTGCGTCTTCTGCTGAACGGCGACCGCGATGTCATCATCTTCGAGGGGATCACAGACATCTCGCAGATCACCTTCGATACCGCCGTGATCACCGACGTCGGGGGGCAGGCCGATGCTCTGACCGGCACCGAAGACGCCGACATCTTCGAGATCGCGGGCGGCATCGGCGACACCATCGACGCCCTTGGCGGCACCGATGTCTTCGGCGTCTCGGCTCTGCAGACCAACGGCACCGCCGACAGCCTGACGATCAACGACTATGAGATCGGTGAACTGCTGGAGGGTCTGTCGGAAAGCGAAGTGGCGGCGATCACCCAGACGGCAGATGGCCTGCGCCTTGATCTGGTGCAGGATGGCGACGTCATCTTCCTCAACGGGGTTAACGATGTGGCCCTGGTCAACTTCGACGATGGGGCAATCAGCGATGTGCCCGGCGTCGCCAACGACCTGTCGGGCACCGAAGATGCGGATGTGTTCGTCTTCTTCGGCGGCCTTTATGACCGGGTCAGCGGCGGCGGCGGCATCGACACCTTCGATCTCTCGGCGCTTCTGGTGAACGGGTCGCGCGACGTGCTCTTCATTGAAGACTACGAGGCGGGCGAAGTCCTGCGCGGGATCAGTTCCGACGACGTTCTGCGGATCACGGTGCAGGACGGCGATCTGCGGATCCTCCTGAACAGCGACCGCGACCTCGTCATCCTCGAAGGGATCACCGACGTCTCGGCCGTCACCTTCGACGACCCGATCAGCATCGGGTGACCACGGGCGGGCGGCCCCCCGGGTCGCCCGTCGGGCCGTCGACCGCGCGGGGCGCCCCGAAGGGCCCCGCCCTTTCCATTTTCATTTCCCCCTGCATCGGGCAAGGATGGCGAACGGCGATTCACCGGATCGCGGGCCTTGGGCCCGGCGAGCGGAACCCCCTGGATCGTTAACCATTTCACGGGGATGAGACGGGCGATTCAGAGATGCTGGCACGGACGATCACAGTTGCCTTCGAAGGGTTGGAGGCACGGCCCGTCGATGTGCAATGCGCCGTCTCGCCGGGGTTGCCCGGCTTCTCCATCGTGGGCTTGCCGGACAAGGCGGTGTCCGAGGCGAAGGACCGGATCCGCACCGCCCTGTCGGAACTGGGCATCGCGCTGCCGTCCAAGAAGGTGACCGTCAACCTCTCGCCTGCCGACCTGCCCAAGGAAGGCGCGCATTTCGATCTGCCGATTGCGCTGTCGCTTCTGGCCGCGCTCGAACTGGTCCCGGCCAGTGCCGTCGCGCGGGTCGTCAGCCTGGGAGAGATGTCGCTGGACGGCGGGCTGGTCGCGGTGGCGGGTGCCCTGCCCGCGGCGATGACGGCGGCCAGCCTCGACGCCGACCTCCTCTGCCCCGAAGCCTGCGGCCCCGAAGCGGCCTGGGTCGGGGCGGCGTCCGTCTATGCCGCAGCGACCCTCAAGGAGTTGATGGACCATCTGACCGGCAACCGCCCCCTGACCGAAGCGCGGGCTGGCCGGGTGGCGGCCCCCGAAGGCGGTCTGTGCCTGCGCGACGTGCGCGGGCAGGAAAAGGCCAAGCGAGCCATGGAAATCGCGGCCGCGGGGCGTCACCACCTGTTCCTGCTCGGGCCACCCGGGGCGGGAAAATCGATGCTGGCCGCGCGCCTGCCCGGCCTGATGCCGCCGCTTACGGCCATGGAATCGCTCGAAACCTCGATGATCCATTCTCTGGCGGGCACGTTGGAGGAAGGCGGCATACTGCACCGCCGCCCGTTCCAGGAACCGCATCACACCGCGTCGGTGGCCGCCATCGTCGGCGGCGGCAAGCGGGCGGGGCCGGGTCAGATAAGCCTGGCGCATAACGGCGTGCTCTTCATGGATGAATTCCCCGAGTTTCCCCGCGCCGTTCTGGAAACCCTGCGCCAACCCATCGAGACCGGCGAGGTGACCATCGCCCGGGCCAATGCCCATGTCCGCTATCCCTGCCGGTTCTTGCTCGTGGCGGCGGCCAACCCCTGTCGCTGCGGGATGCTCTTCGATCCGGCACAGGCCTGTTCGCGGGCACCCAATTGCGGGGCGGAATACCTGGGCAAGGTGTCGGGCCCGCTCATGGATCGCTTCGATCTGCGGCTGGAAGTGCCCGCCGTCGAAGTGAAGGACCTGACGCGGGAGGCGTCGGGTGACTCCTCCGCTGCCGTCGCCGAGCGCGTGGCGAAAGCGCGGGAGGTGCAGGCCAAACGCTATGCCGATCGACCCGACATCACCGTCAATGCCGACGTCAGCGGCGACTACCTGCACGAGGTCGCGGCCACCGATGCGGAAGGCGAAGACATCCTGCTGCGGGCGACCGAGAAATTCCGTCTGACGGCGCGTGGCTATCACCGCGTCCTCAAGGTCGCGCGCACCATCGCCGACCTGGAGGGGTCCGACGCGGTGCGGCGGCCCCATATCGCCGAGGCCCTGGCCTACCGGCTGGTCACACCTGCCGGCTAAGCCCGCCGCGCCTCGATCGCTTCCCAGATCAGTGCGCTCGCGTTGGTGCCGTCGAACCGCTCCAGCTCCTGCAAACCTGTGGGCGAGGTCACATTGATCTCGGTCAGCCAGTCGCCGATCACGTCGATACCGACGAAGATCTGGCCCGCATCCCGCAGGCGCGGCCCGATCCGCGCGCAGATTTCGCGGTCCCTGTCGGTCAGCGCGACCTTTTCGGGTCGGCCTCCGACGTGCATGTTCGACCGCGTCTCGCCCTCGGCAGGGACACGGTTGATCGCGCCCACGGGCTCTCCATCGATCAGGATCACGCGCTTGTCGCCGGCGGATACGGCGGGCAGGAATTTCTGCATGATGAGCGGCTCGCGGTTGATGGCCGAGAACAGTTCATGCAACGAATTCAGGTTCCGGTCTTCGGGCGTCAGGCGGAACACACCGGCCCCGCCGTTTCCATAGAGCGGCTTCAGGATGACATCGCCGTGGCGGGCCTTGAACGCCTTCAAGGTGCCCAAGTCGCGAGCGATGGCCGTTGGCGGCGTCAGGTCCGGAAAATCGAGGACCATCAGCTTTTCGGGCCAGGACCGGACCCAGGTCGGGTCGTTCACCACGAGGGTCTTCGGGTGGATCATGTCGAGGATATGCGTGGTCGTGATGTAGCCCATGTCGAAGGGCGGATCCTGACGCAGCCAGACAACGTCGAGGTCGGCGAGATCGATGTCCTGCATCGCGCCAAGGGTGACGTGATTGCCCTTCTCGCGGCGCAGCTCCATCGCCTGGCCCCGTGCCACGACCCGGCCTTCGACATAGGCCAGCTTGTCCGGCGTCCAGTAGACCAGCGAATGGCCCCGCGCCTGTGCCTCCAGCCCGATGCGAAAGCTGCTGTCGCCGTCGATGTTGATGGCTTCGACGGGGTCCATCTGGAAACCGACGCGAAGGGATTTGGAAGCGGCCATGGTGACTCCTCGGCAGGACATGCGTCCGACCTGCATGCCGCAACCGGGTGACCGGGGCAATGTGCGCAGATGCGGAACCCCCTTGCCACCGGCGATCAGGTCATGAGCGCGTTTTCCAGAACCTCGATCCGGCCCGTCCCGTCGACAAGCGCCACGTCGAAACGGACGGACGCATTCATTCCGTCCGGAAGCGTGCCCATGAACTCACCGGCGCAATCGAAAAGGCGACCGATCTGTCGCGGGCTGACGCGAGTGGCGGCGGCGGCATGGGTATCGCTTTGCTTCACTTCGACGAAAACGGTGTCATCGCCCGACTGGACGATGACGTCGATTTCGCCGCCCATGCCGCGCCAGCGTCGGGCGATCACCCGATGGCCAAGCCGCACATAGTGCCGGGCAACGGCATCCTCGGCGGCAAGACCCGCGTGATAGGACATCGATCCGCTCATCCACCGTCTTTCATCGCAAGGGCCATTTCATAGACCTGCTTACGCGGCAGGTCGTAGGTTTCGGAAACGAATTTTACCGCGGATTTTAGGGAGTCGGCCTCCATCGCCTGGGTCAGGGCGGCGCGGATGGTATCTTCGTCAGCGGCCTGCCGGGCCGAGCGGTCGATGAGGACGACGATTTCGCCCTTGGGCGTATCGTCTGCGTAGGCGGCCGCCAGCGCCTCCAACGTCCCCCGCCGGACCTCCTCGAATTTCTTGGTCAGCTCGCGGCACACTGCCGCCTCGCGCGGGCCCAGAAGCTCAGCGGCATCGGCCAGCATCGCGGCCAGCCGCTTGGGCGATTCGTAGAGGACCAGCGTCCCCGGCACGGCCGCCAGCGCGGCAAGTTCGGTCCGGCGGGCAGCGGGTTTGGGCGGCAGGAAACCGGCAAAGAAGAAGCGATCCGTCGGCAGGCCCGCGACGCAGAGCGCGGCCAGCACCGCGCTGGCCCCGGGGGCCGCGCGCACCGTCAGGCCCGCCGCCCGCGCCTCGACCCCCAGATGAAACCCCGGGTCCGCGACCAGCGGCGTGCCCGCCTCGGACATATAGGCGACCGACTTGCCATCGCGCAGCGCGGCCAGCAGGCGAGGCCGGGCGGCAGCGCCGTTGTGGTCATGATAGGGAACAAGCGGGCGTTGACCCAGGGCGATGCCGTGAATGTCCATCAGCCGCCGCAGCGACCGGGTGTCTTCGGCCGCCAGAACATCGGCCCCCGCCAGGATGTCGAGGGCGCGCAACGTGATGTCCCGGGCCGTGCCGATGGGAACCGCTACCAGATGGAGCCCAGGTTCGATCCTGCCGATGTCTGCCATTTCGCGACCCCTCTTCTTCGGTCGTTTACTCTGACCGATGCGCAGACTAGTTTCACCCCAAATTTCGGGCCCATTGGCCCAAGTCCGGGAGAGTTCTCAGCCATGTCCATTCGCAGCCTCTGCGCCACCCTCGTTTCATTCGCGCGCCCGGCCCGCAAGGCCATGACGATCGTGGCCACGTCCGTTGCGCTTGCGGCCTGTAACGTGGCGCTTCCGGGCGGTGGCTCGGGCGGCGACGGACGGGGCGGCTCCGGCCCGACCAAGGTGGCCCTTCTGGTGCCGCTCGGATCGGCGCAGGCCACCGATGCGACCCTGGCGCGCAGCCTCGAGAATGCGGCGCGCCTTGCCGCGGCCGACCTTGGACAGGGCGTCGTCACGCTGACCGTCTATCCGACGCAAGGCACCCCCGGCGGCGCCAGTGCCGCGGCCTCGCGCGCCGTGGCCGAGGGCGCGCAGGTCATCCTCGGCCCGCTCTACGCAGACAATGCGGCGGCGGCGGGTGTTGCGGTTTCCGGCTCGGGCGTTCCGGTTCTCAGCTTTTCCAACAACACCTCGATCGCGGGCGGCAACGTCTGGGTTCTGGGCAACACCTTCGAGAATACGGCCCGCCGCGTGCTGCGCTATGCCGCCAGCCAGGGACGCAACCGCGTTCTCGTGACCCATTCCAGCGACGCCAACGGCCAGATCGCCAATGCTGCGGTGGTGTCCGCCGCCGCCGGATCGGGCGCTCAGATCACCGGCAGCGTGCCTTATGAGTTCAGCCAGGCGGGCATCTCTGCCGCCGTTCCCGGGATCGTGTCGCAGGCGCGCTCCACCAGTTCGAACGCCATCTTCCTGACCGGCACGCCCACGGGTGACCTGCCGGTCATGGCGCAATTGCTCAGTGAGAGCGGGATCACGGGCGATGCATTCCGTTTTCTGGGTCTGACCCGGTGGGATATTCCCGCCGAGACGCTGCAACAGCCGGGTCTTCAGGGCGGCTATTTCGCACTTCCGGACCCCGGTCCACTGGCCCAGTTCCGCAGCCGCTACGTCGGCGCCTATGGGAGCGAGCCGCATCCCCTGGCCAACCTCGCCTATGACGGCATGGCGGCCATCGGCGCCATTTCCCGCCGGGGCGGCACCGTTGGCCGGACGTCTCTGACAAGCAGCGCTGGCTTTGCCGGAACGGGCGGGGTATTCCGACTGCGCGGCGACGGCACCGTTGATCGGGCGTTGGCCGTCGCACAGATCGTGAATCGACAGATACAGGTGGTCAGCCCTGCCCCCAAGAGCTTCGGCGGCGCCGGGTCCTAAAACCCTCGCGCCCCTTTTTCCCCACAGCGACCTGAGCGATGCGCCGGCCGAAACGCTGATCGCATCGGCGGACGACATTTTCGATGGCGTCGCCACTTTGGCGGCGCTCGAAGGGGCCGTGCGCGATCTGCCCCTGTCCGATCCGATGGCGGTGCGGCGCGCCGCGGTCGCCGTCTTGTCCGGGGCGCAGACATCCGGTCGCGCGGCAATCCGCGAAGGGTTTGAGGCCGACCCGACCCGCGCCCGGCGGGTCACCCATTCCTATGCCTTCCTCACCGACCGCCTGGTGCAATGCGCCTGGATGGTGGCGACGCGCCTGCTGCATCCCTGCCCGAACCCGACCGAAGGCGAGCATTTCGCCGTTCTGGGTGTGGGCGGCTATGGACGCGGGGAGATGGCCCCCCATTCCGATGTGGACCTGTTGTTCCTGACCCCTTGGAAGGTCACCCCTTGGGTCGAGAGCGTGGTCGAAACGATGCTCTATATCCTGTGGGATCTGAAGCTGAAGGTCGGCCATGCCACGCGCAGCATTTCCGATTGCATGCGTTATGCGGCGGATGACTACACGATCCGCACCGCCCTGCTGGAGCGTCGGCTCATCTGCGGCGACGCGGGTCTGGGCCGCAAACTTGGCGACAAACTCTGGTCCGACCTGTTCCGCAAGACGGTGCCCGATTTCATCGAAGCGAAGCTCAAGGAACGGGCCGACCGGCACCACAAGCAGGGCGGCCAGCGCTATATCCTGGAGCCGAACGTCAAGGAGGCGAAGGGCGGCCTGCGCGACCTGCAAACGCTCTATTGGATCGCCAAGTATCGCTATCGGAGCCATTCCGCCGCCGACCTTCTGAAACTGGGCGTCTTCGAGGCCGAGGAATTCGAGGCCTTCGAGGCGGCGGAGCGATTCCTGTGGTGCGTTCGGTGTCACCTGCATCTGGCCACGGGCCGCGCGGCGGACATGCTGACCTTCGACATGCAGGTCGAGGTGGCCGAACGAATGGGCTATCGCGACAGTGGCGGACGGCGGGCGGTCGAGCATTTCATGCAGGCCTATTTCCGGCATGCGACCCGTGTGGGGGAATTGACGCGCATCCTTCTGGTCGCGCTCGAGGCGGACAACACCAAGCAGGAACCGGGGCTTCTCGGTCTGTTCAAGCGTCGCCGCAAGGTCCGCGAGCCATATATCGAGCGGCAGGGGCGTCTGGACGTGGCCGACGAGGCGGCGTTCCTGGGCACCCCGCTGAACCTTCTGGGCATCTTCGAGGAGGCGTTGCGCACCGGGCTGCTGCTGCATCCCCATGCGATGCGCCTGCTGGCGGCGAACCGGCACCTGGTGGACCGTGACATGCGCGAGGATCCGGAGGCGGCCAAGTTGTTCCTCGGGCTGCTTCTGAAGCATGGAAACCCCGAACGCGCCCTGCGGCGGATGAACGAGCTGGAGATGCTGTCGGCCTTCATCCCGGAGTTCGCGCCTATCGTCGCGATGATGCAGTTCAACCTCTACCATTCCTATACCGTCGACGAGCATATCATCCAGGTGATCTCCAATCTGGCGCAAATCGAGCGGGGCGAGCTGATCGAAAGCCTGCCACTGTGTTCGGACATCCTGGCCCAGGGCGTGAACCGCAGGGTGCTCTATGTGGCGCTGCTGCTGCATGACATCGGGAAGGGCCGCCCCGAGGATCACTCCGTCCTGGGGGCCCGGATCGCGCGGACCGTGGCACCCCGCCTGGGGTTGAAACCCAAGGAGGTGGAGACCGTCGAATGGCTGGTCCGCCATCACCTTCTGATGTCGGACATGGCCCAGAAGCGCGATATTGCCGACCCCCGCACCGTGCGCGGTTTCGCAAAGGCGGTGAAGACGCGCGAGCGGCTGGATCTGCTGACGGTCGTGACGGTCTGCGACATCCGGGGGGTGGGGCCAAACATCTGGAACAACTGGAAGGCGCAGATGATCCGCGCGTTGCATAGGGCGACGGCGGATGCGCTGCAGAACGGTCTGGAGGACGTCAACCGGGACACCCGCGAGGCCAAGGCCAAGAAGCTGTTCCGCGAGGCGCTGCCCGATTGGACCGAAGGCGCGCGCCGCGCCGAGATCGGTCGCCACTACGGCCCCTATTGGCAGGGAATCCCGACGGCGGCACAGGTGCGGTTCGCCCATCTGCTCAAGGATCTGGGGGGCGGCGAGGTTCGCATGGAGCTGGAGGCAGACGAGGACCGCGACGCCACCCGCGTCATCATGGCCTGTCAGGATCATCCCGGCATCTTCGCCCGGCTGGCGGGTGCGCTCAGCCTTGTGGGGGCCAATATCGTCGACGCGCGGACCTATACCTCCAAGGATGGCTTCGCGACTTCGGTCTTCTGGCTTCAGGACGGGGACGGGCACCCCTATGAGCCGTCGCGCCTGCCGCGCCTGCGCAACATGATCGAAAAGACATTGCGCGGTGAAGTCGTCACCCGCGACGCGCTGGAAGGTCAGGAAATCAAGAAGCGCGAGCGGCGTTTCGAGGTGCCCACGAACATCAGCTTCGACAACGAAGGCTCGGAAATCTACACGATTATCGAAGTCGACACCCGCGACCGTCCTGGCCTGCTCTTCGACCTGACGCAGACGTTGGCGCAGTCGAATGTCTACATCGCACAGGCCGTCATCGCGACCTATGGCGCACAGGTGGTCGATACCTTCTATGTCAAGGACCTGTTCGGGCTTAAGCTCTGGTCCAAAGCCAAGCAGGACGCGCTCGACACCAAGCTTCGCGCCGCCGTCAGCCGCGCGGCGGAACGCGCGGGGGCATGACCGTGGCCGACGTCTGGTTCGCCAGCAGCAGCGTGAGTACACGCTCGCCCAAGCCTATTTGGCCGATCGGATGGCATGACGAAGATCTGGAATCGATGTCGTCGGAGGAGAAACGACAGTTTGCCATTGCAAATAAGGCGAACTTTTTGGCCTATCGGTCTGGTCAACCAGTGGAGCCTGCACAGCTGGGCACCCGGTTTGCGCTTTGTACGGGCCTAAAGACACCTGCCGGTCCACAGCCGTTCATGCTGCTTTTTAGTCGAATGGTCGTCACAGGTGAAACGCGGGCTCTTCTGGAAGAACTCGATCCCGGTCCCCTCCGGTTTCACCGGATCGAAGTCCTGAACGCCGCGCGCACGAAGCCGCTTTGGGACGGGGCCGACCTCTATGTCATGCAGGTTCTGTCCTGCCGCCGTGAAGTCCTGATGGATGAGTCCCCCAATCTCGGACCAAGACCTGTCGACAGGACGCCGGATGGGCAGGACATTCATATGGTTTATGTTTCCAGCACGATGGAGCCGCTTGTCGTCGTGCCGCCGGCGGAGGGCGGGGCAGAGATGTGGTTGGATGATCGCCTGAGTGGGGCGCTGTTCCTGACCGACCGGGTGGCGGGTGCGCTGAATGCCGCCAAGCTGACCCGGGGGTGGGGGCTGAGACGCTGCGATGTGGTGACACGACATTGACGCGCGGGACCGGACGGACCACTGACGCGCAGGCCGGGCCGAACGCCCGGACGCCAAACGGAGACGCCAGATGGCTCCACGTCTGATCAAAGGTTTCCTAACAGTCGGCGGCTGGACGCTCTTGTCGCGGCTTCTGGGGTTTGCCCGCGACATCCTGATCGCGCGGTTCCTGGGCACGGGCGTGGCGGCAGAGGCGTTCTTCGTGGCCTTCTCCCTGCCCAACATGTTCCGCCGCTTCTTTGCCGAGGGCGCGTTCAACATGGCATTCGTGCCGCTCTATGCCAAGAAGCTGGAAGCGGAGGGCGAGGAGGCGGACGCCTTCGCGCGCGATGCAGTGGCGGGGATGGTGATGATCCTGACATTGTTCTCGGTCATCGGGATCGTGTTCATGCCCGCGCTGGTCTTTGCCATGGCGTCGGGCTTTGCCGAGGACGCGCGCTTCGGGTTGGCGGTGACCTACGGGCGGATCGCCTTCCCCTATATCCTCCTGATATCGTTGGCCGCGCTGGTGTCGGGCGTGCTCAATTCCAATGGCCGGTTCCTGGCGGCGGCGGCGGCGCCGGCCTTGCTCAACATGGTGTTCATCGCGGCGATGGTCTTGGTCTGGTTGTTCCCGGGCCTGATGCCAATGGCCACGCCGGTGCCCGAACTGGTCGTCGGCAAGGCGCTGATCTGGTCGGTGCCCGTGGGCGGAGCGGCACAATTGGGGCTGGTCTGGTGGGCGGCGGCGCGGGCGGGGCATCGCCTGTTCCCACGTCGCAGGCCGCATATGACGGCGGATCTGAAGCGCCTGATGGTGATTGCGGTGCCTGCCGCGCTGGCGGGTGGGGTGGTCCAGATCAACCTGCTGGTCGGGCGTCAGGTCGCCAGCTATTTCGACGGGGCGATTGCCTGGCTCAACTATGCGGACCGCCTGTACCAATTGCCGCTTGGCGTGGTGGGGATCGCCATCGGAGTCGTCCTTCTGCCGGACCTGAGCCGGAGGGTGCGGGCGGATGACCGGATCGGTCAGCGCGACGCCTATTCCCGCGCCTTCGAGTTCAGCCTGCTGCTGACGCTGCCTTCGGCGGTGGCCCTTCTGGTGGTGCCCGGGCCGCTGGTGTCGGTTCTGTTCGAGCGGGGGGCCTTCGATGCGGACGACACGGCTTTCACCGCGATCGCGCTGATGATCTATGCCTTGGGCCTCCCGGCCTTCGTGCTCCAGAAAGTCCTGCAACCCCTGTATTTTGCGCGGGAGGACACGCGCAGTCCGCTGCGGTTTGCCATCGTTTCGCTGATCGTGAATGCCGCCGTGGCGGTGGGCCTGTCGTTCTATATCGGGTGGGCCGCGGCGGCGCTTGGGACGACGCTGGCGGCCTGGGCGATGGTCGTGCTGCTGTGGCGCGGGGTCAGGGGTTTGGGCGATGTGGCCCGGCTGGACGACCGCGCGCGCAAGCGGGCGTGGCGGATCGTGCTCGCCTCGGCGGTGATGGGGGGCGTGCTTTTCATCACGATGCTGATCCTGGGCCCGATGTTCGACAGCGCCTGGCGGGGGTTGGCGCTGGCCATCCTGGTGCTGGTCGGGATGGTCAGCTATTTCGGCTTTGCCCAGATGTTCGGAGCCGTGCGGATGGCGGAATTGCGCGGGGCCGTGCGGCGTCAGCGCTGACGCATGCGGTCGCGGAAGCCCGCGATGGCCCCCGGAAACAGGATCATCGCCAGCGCGTAACCCGTTGCGGCGCCTGCGATTTCCGCGATCCAGCGGGGCACGAAGGACAGACCCGAAAGGGTGACGATGGCGAAGACCGGCTGGATCGCGATCAGAAAACCCAACAACACGAAGGCCTTGGACGGATCGGCCCGGGTCAGCCCGCGCAGCGTCAGATAGGTGAACGCACCGATCAGGCCGTAAGCGCCCGGAAACCCGCCAAACAGCGGCACCGGACTGTCGAAGAAGATCAGATAGGCCAGCGCGCCGTCGATGGAGGCGCCGAAAAAGATCAAAAGAAAACGCCATGTGTCATAGACGGGCGCGATGGCGTTGCCGAAGGCGAGGACGAAGACGGCCACAAACCCGGCTTCGATCAAGCTGCCGTGGAGCAAGGGGTAGGTCAAGAACCTAGCCAATTGGTCGAGCGGCGCGCTGCGGGTGTCGAACATCCAGTCCCAGACAACCTCGGACACGGACCATTGCTCCAGCGTCGTGATGCGCCAGCCGGGACCCTGCTGCCCGCCGGCCAGACCAAGGGCGCCCGCCTGAAAGATCAGCTCGATCCCCAGGATGATGATTGCAAGGGCCACAACCGTGGGCGGCAGGACGTTGAAGGGGCTCTGGTTGCGCGGATCCATCGGGTCTCTCTCGTTGACCATGCTGGCCCCGGTGGCTAAGCGATGCGCCACGGCAACGCCAGACCTACGGAGGCCGATATGGCTGAGTTCACACCGCGCGTCTTTTCCGGCATCCAGCCGTCGGGCGGGCTGACCCTGGGCAACTATCTGGGGGCGATCACGAAATTCGTGGACATGCAGAACGCGGGCACGCACGAGACGATCTATTGCATGGTCGACCTGCACGCCATCACCGTCTGGCAGGACCCGGCGACGTTGCGCCACAACACGCGGGAGCTGTGCGCCGGTTTCCTGGCCAGCGGGATCGACCCCGAGAAGAGCATCCTGATCAACCAGAGCCAGGTGCCGGAGCATGCGCAGCTGGGCTGGATCTTCAACTGCGTGGCGCGGATGGGATGGATGGGTCGGATGACCCAGTGGAAGGACAAGTCAGGCGAGAACGCCGAGGGCGCGTCGCTGGGCCTGTTCGCCTATCCCGCGCTGATGGCCGCCGACATCCTTGTCTATCACGCGACCCACGTGCCCGTGGGCGACGACCAGAAGCAGCATCTGGAGCTGACGCGGGATGTGGCAACCAAGTTCAATCACGACTATGGCGTTGATTTCTTTCCCATTACCGAGCCGGTGATCGAGGGGGCGGCGACGCGGGTGATGTCGTTGCGGGACGGCACCAAGAAGATGTCGAAGTCCGACCCGGTGGATGCCAGCCGCATCAACCTGACCGACGATGCCGACGCCATTGCCAAGAAGTTCCGCAAGGCCAAGACCGACCCCGACCCCCTGCCCGGCAGTGCCGCGGGGCTGGAGGGGCGGCCGGATGCGCGCAACCTCGTGAACATCTATGCCGCGCTGGCGGGTCGGTCGGTGGACGACGTGCTGGCCGAGCAGGAGGGTAAGATGTTCGGCTATTTCAAGCAGGAACTGGCCGATCTGGCGGTCGAGAAGCTGTCCCCGATTTCGGGCGAGATGAGCCGTCTGATGCAGGACACGTCCGAGATCGACCGGATCCTGTCGCGAGGGGCCGAGAGGGCGCGGGAGATCACGGTTCCGATCCTGGAACGAGTCTATGACATCGTGGGTATGGTGCGCTGAGTGAAATGATTGCGGATGTGTTGCCGAAGGGTGCCGGGCGGACGGCGCGGCCCTTGTTTTGCAGGGGTCTGGCGGGGGCACCCGGCGTACACCCCCGGTACACCCCCTGTACATACGGCTGTACACCCCCCTGCGCGCGCCGGGGGGCGCGGATGCAACAGGCAGGCGTTCGGGGGTAATGGGCCGTGACGGAATCACCCATCGGGTTGCCCATGCCACCGCGCACCGCCGGCTGGCGGGCCGAGATCGACCGGATGACCGAAGCATCACGCCTGCCCTTCCGCGATCCGCAGCGCGATGCAGCCTGGGCGGATGTGGCGACGCGGTGGGCCTGCGGGCACGTGAAGCTGGACCTTCTGGCGACGGCCGGGAATTTCGCGATCGACATGCCCCCCGTGCAGTTCGGGCAGGCCTGCGAAGTGCTGGCCGATATCGATGCCGGATCGAAGACGGATTTCCCCAATCGGGGCGAGGTTCTGCGCTTCATCGGCTTTGGGTGCCTGCCCTATGACGGAATCCGCGACTGGTACTTCGAGCGGATGAATGGGCGGGCCGTGAACACGGAGTTTGTTCCCGGCATGACCGGGATCAAGGAGGACGACCGCCTGATCTGGTCTGGCGGAGACCGCCCCCCAACGATCCGGCCTGTGGCACTGGCGGACGACCGGGCCGAGGTGTTGCAGGTGGTCGGCATGCTGCTCCGGGCGGTGCGGGCAGAGGTCCGGGCGTGACGGTGCGCGCTGCGACGCTGGCGGATGCATCGAGCATCGCGGCGCTGTCCATCGAAGTCTGGGTCGGGACCTATCTGCGCCGGGGCATCAACGCCCATTTCGCCGATTTCGTCCTGTCGGAGTTCACGGCGGCCAGAACCGAGGCCCTGCTGTCCGACCCGGCTCAGGTGCTTCTGGTGTCAGAGAACGTCGACGGAATCGACGGGTTCATCCGCCTGTCGACCGGGACGCCTGACCCGGTGCAGGGGGCGTGCGACACGGAAATCGCCACTTTCTATGTTCAGCCGCGCCACCATGGGACGGGGGTGGGCACGCGTTTGCTGCACGCGGCGATGGCGCAGTGTCGGGCGCAGGGCGTGACCTCGGTCTGGCTGGCGACCAACGCCGAGAACGCGCCCGCTATCGCGTTCTACCTGCGGCGCGGCTTCGTGCAGGTCGGCCAGACGGAATTCCGGATCGACGATCAGGCCTATCTCAACAATGTATACACCCTTCTTCTGCCATAATGGCCCCGGAGTGTGGCGTTCCTGAACCGTTGGGGCGACGGATCGCGGCAAGTCGTCACTTGGACAGCGATGATCGTTGCCCGGGGGGCGATTATCGCTATCAATGCCGCAACAACAAAACGAGCGGGTACATGGGCGACACGAGCGGACTGGATCGGCAGACGACCGACAAGCAACATGCGCGCGACTGGATCAAGGTCCTGTCCGGATATCGCGCCCCGAACGCCTGGCGGAGTTCGTTCGAATTGGCGGCGACGGTACTGCCTTTCATCATTCTCTGGGCGCTGGCCTGGGCGTCGCTGTCGGTGAGCCTGTGGCTGACCCTGGCGATTTCGACGGTCAACGCGGCGTTCCTGTTGCGGCTTTTCGTGATCCAGCACGATTGCGGGCATGGGGCGTTTTTCGACAACCGCACGCTGAGCGATTGGGTGGGCCGGGTTCTGGGGGTCGTCACTTTGACGCCCTATGACGTGTGGCGGCGGACCCATGCCATCCATCACGGCGCATCGGGCAACCTGTCGCGGCGCGGGATCGGCGATGTGCATACGCTGACCGTGGCGGAATACCGCGAGCTGAGCGCCTGGGGGCGGTTCGTGTATCGCCTCTATCGACATCCCATCGTGCTGTTCGGCCTGGGGCCGGGATACCTGTTCTTCCTGCAAAACCGGGTGCCGTTGGGCCTGATGGCGCAGGCCCGGTATTGGGCGAGTGCAATGTACACCAATGCGGCCATCGTGGCCGTGCTGGTGGCGATCATCTATTTCGGCGGGCTGATGCCCGTGCTGCTGATCTTTGTGCCGATGACGTTGCTGGCGGCGGCGGCGGGGGTCTGGCTGTTCTATGTGCAGCACCAGTTCGAGGCGACGCTGTGGGACAGGGAGCCGGATTGGGACCTGCACGAGGCGGCGCTGCGCGGCAGTTCGCATTACGTTTTGCCCGCCGTTCTGCAATGGCTGAGCGGGAACATCGGCATCCACCATGTCCACCATCTCTATAGTCGCATTCCGTTCTATCGCTTGCCCGAAGTGCTGCGCGATCACGCAGTCCTGTCGGAGGGCAACCGCATGACCATTCGCGAGAGCCTGACCAATGCGCGGCTGCATCTGTGGGACGAGAAGAGCAAGCGGCTGCTGTCGTTCCGAGATGCTAAGGTGGCTTGAGGGTGTTTGGCCGACTGACTGAGGAGGGCTCGATGTCGCCAAAGTTGCTGCGCACGGTCGGAACCGGATTGTTGTTGGTCGCGCTGCTGGACCTGTCCGCATCGGCTGCGCTGGCCCAGGATGCGGGCGACCCGAAGGTACCTGATCTGGCCGGGACGAATACGCTCGCCGACATGATCCGCGCCCTTCCCGCGCCCGAATTGCGGCAGCTCTACCGAGCGAATTATCCCGTGAGCAATGTCCACGTCGTCGCCCCGCTGGACGGGGGCGTCGTCGAGGGGCTGGACGCTTTTTTCGCCTCATACCCGGAAGAGGTGCCGCCCGGATTGACGGTCGTGGTCACCCCGAGCGATGCGAGCGGAACGCTTTATGGCGAAGTCTATCAATGCCCCGCAGAGGGAGAGCATTGCGTGTTCGACCCGGCGCGTCCCCGCGACACCGTTCCGGACGCGGCGATGCCGGACTATTCGTCGCAACGGATGACGACCATCCCCTTTGGCCCCCCGGGCCTTTCGGCAGACGACTACGATATCGCCACGGACCGCGACGGCCGATTGTCGGGGTCCTATCGCGCGATCCTGGTGGCGGCGACGAACGAATTGGACAGTATCTGCCTGACGGTCGATTTCCATGCGGCGCGGTTCTTTGGCCTGTCGGAGGCGGAGCCGGTCAGCGTCGGGTTCTATTGCTACAATTTCCCGTTGCAGCGGATTACGACGTCCCTCACGGAATCGTCCTTCGGATATATTCCCACCCCGCAGGAAGCAGCCCGGCTGCGCGCCGATTTCGAGGCAGTTACCGGGCTGACACTGACGCTGGACTAGAGCTTGAGGTGGCGCGCGCGGGCGCCGCGTTCGATGGCGGCGGCGTGCAGGGGATCGAGGTTGAAATCGTAGCGGATTTCGCGCAGCAGCTCCAACTCGGTCTGGAAAACCTTGCCGTCGGCGGCGGCGACATCGCAGGCCAGCGCATAGGCGGTTTCGTAATGCGTTTCGGGGATGGCGTCGCGGATCAGGCCGAGGATGGCGTCGAGCCCGTCCTCCTCCTCCAGCAGGTCGAAGACGGTCTGGGCGATCTGTTCCATCCGATCCTCGTCGAAGCCCGCGAAGATCGGCAGGTGGTTGACGATGGACTGGATCGTCAGCAGCTCGGACGTGCGGATGGTGGCGTCGGACGCCGAAACGGTGATCATCAGGGCGACGAGGGCGTCCTGGGCGGAAAAGGCGGCATCGGTCATCGGGAACTCCTTACGTGATGGGATTTATTGACGACCCGGCACTGCCGCAATAGGGGGAAGGCCGCTTCCATCCCATGAAGGACCCCGCATCATGACACGTTTGCGCGACGCCGCCCTGACATCGAAGGCCTGGCCGTTCGAAGAGGCCCGCAAATTGTTGAAGCGGGTGGAGGGGCAATCGAAGGACCATGTCCTGTTCGAGACGGGCTATGGGCCGTCGGGATTGCCGCATATCGGGACCTTCGGGGAAGTGGCGCGCACCACCATGATCCGGCGCGCGTTCGAGGTGATTTCGGACATTCCCACGCGGCTGATCTGTTTTTCGGACGATCTGGACGGGATGCGCAAGGTGCCCGACAACGTGCCTGACCCGGAGGCGTTGCGCGCGCATATGCAAAAGCCGCTGACCAGCGTACCGGACCCTTTCGGGACGCACGAGAGTTTCGGGCATCACAACAATGCGCGGTTGCGCAAGTTCCTCGACACCTTCGGGTTCGAGTACGAGTTCATTTCCGCGACCGATTTCTATCGTTCGGGCCAGTTCGACGAGACGCTGCTGCGCGCGGCGGAGCGGTATGACGACCTGATGGCGATCATGCTGAAGTCGCTGCGCGAGGAGCGGCAGCAGACCTATTCCATCTTCCTGCCGATCCATCCCGAGACGGGGCGCGTCCTTTACGTGCCGATGAAGCATGTGGATGCGAAGGCGGGCACGGTAACCTTCGACGACGAGGACGGGCGCGAATGGACGGTGCCGGTGACGGGCGGGAACGTGAAGTTCCAGTGGAAGCCCGATTTCGGGGCGCGTTGGGCCGCGCTGGGCGTGGATTTCGAGATCTACGGCAAGGATCACGCGACGAATACGCCGATCTATGGCGGGATCTGTCGGGCGCTGGGGGGCAAGGCGCCCGAGAACTATACCTATGAGCTGTTCCTCGATGCCGATGGGCACAAGATTTCGAAGACGTCCGGCAACGGGCTGACCATCGACGAATGGCTGACCTATGCGGCGACCGAGAGCCTGTCGTATTTCATGTATCTGAAGCCCAAGACGGCCAAGCGGATGCATTTCGACGTGATCCCGAAGGCCGTGGACGAGTATCATCAGCAGCTGCGGGCCTATCCCGATCAGGACGCGGCGCAGCAGGCGGCCAACCCGGTGTTCCACATCCATGGCGGCGACGTGCCCGCGTCGGATATGGTGGTGCCCTTCGCCATGCTGCTCAACATCGCCAGCGTGTCGGGGGCCGAGGACAAGGACGTTTTGTGGGGCTTCATCAACCGCTATGCGCCCGATGCCTCGCCCGAGGGGAACCCGCAGATGGACCGGGCCGCCGAGGGGGCGGTGCGCTTTTTCAATGACTTCGTGAAGCCCACCAAGGTGTACCGCCAGCCCACCGAGGCCGAGCGCGCGGCGCTGGAGGCCTTGCGCGACGGGTTGCGGACCTGGGAGGGCGAGGTGTCGGACGAGGCATTGCAGCAGCTGGTCTATGACGTGGGCCGCGACCGGTTCGATCCCATGCGCGATTGGTTCATGGCACTGTATCAGGTGTTGCTGGGTGCCGATCAGGGGCCCCGCTTCGGCGGCTTCATCGCGCTCTACGGGGTAGCCGAGACGGCGGACCTTATCGACGCTGCGCTGGCGGGGTCGCTGGTCGGGGATTGAACCGCCGCCGCCGTGCCCTAGGATTTCCGGGGCATCGGCGGAGGGTTGAGCATGAAACGACTGATTGCGGCACTGATCCTGGCGACAGGGATGGCACAGGCCGACGAAGGCGCGATCCGGGGCGTCATCGGAAGCCAGATCGACGCCTTCAAGGTGGATGATTTCGATACCGCCTTCACCTTCGCCGCGCCCAACATCCAGGGCATGTTCGGCACGGCTGACCGTTTCGGAACGATGGTTCGGCAGGGCTATCCGATGGTCTGGCAGCCGGGGACGGTGGAATACCTCGGGGCCGACGACCAAGGCGGGTTGTGGACGCAGGACGTCCTGATCACCGACGGGTTCGGACGGTTGCACAAGCTGCGCTATTCCATGGTCGAGACGGCGGATGGCTGGAAGATCGCCGGTGTCGAGATCCTGCGCGCGCCCGAAGTGGGGGCGTGACCTGCCGCCCTAGTCCGGGGACGACAGGTGGCTGCGACGGAACCCGGTCGGGTATTTGAGACCGTAGCCAGCGGCGCGGTCCATTCCGATATGGGCAACCCAGATCAATGAGAGCGACAGGGGCAGCGCCGTCATCGACAGCCATCCGGCGGCGGCGAGGGCGAGCGGCGTCGTATAGGTGTGGCCAATGTTGTAGAGACGCGCGCCAACTCGGGGTCCGCGCAGGTAGCCTGCCATGAAGAGGTCAGGCGTGAGGAGCAGGCCTGCAAAGAGCAACCAACTGTGGCCCGTGTGGGCATAGGCCAGGGTCGCGGCGACGGCGACGGCGGCGCCTTCGAGTCGCAGGGTGTGGCGGAGCGGGGGTGGCAGGGGTGTGGTGAAGGGCGTCATAGGGAGCCTTGGAGGTTAGGGGACGCGGGGAGTTGAACCTGTGGGAGGCTGGATAGGAATTGCTGGACGTTGATGGGCCGCCTATACAATTTTGATGAGCAGCCCTTCCGCCGATCTGATCATCGCCTTCGAGGCTGTCGTCCGCCTTGGAAGCCTGTCGGCGGCAGCGCGGGCCTTGGGACGAGCGCAACCTACGGTGCGGCGGCAGATCGAGGCGTTGGAGCAGACGCTGGGCGTCAGGCTGTTTACACGGGCCGAGAATGGAATGACCCCGACGGCGGAGGCCCTTGCGCTGATGCCGATGGCCGAGGGGATCGAGGCAATGGCGCGGGCCTTCTTGCGGACGGCCCAAGGGGACATAGACCGGGTCTCGGGGGTTGTCCGGATCACCTGTCCGCAGATTTTCGCAACCTATCTGATGCCCGCCCCGCTGGCGGAATTGCGCAGGCTGCACCCGGATCTGACCGTGGAACTGGTGGCGGAGAACAGGGTCGAGAACCTGATGCGGCGGGATGCCGACATCGCCGTTCGGCTCGCGTTGCCCGATCAGGAGGCGATTGTCGCGCGCAAGGTGACGGCACGTCCGGTCGGTGTCTTTGTGGCCCGCGATTTCACGTCGATCTGTCCGGACGAGGCGGATCTCCACGCGCATCTGGCGCAGACGCCCTTTGTCTGGGACGACCGCGCGCGATTTCTGGCGGTGGCTGCGGCACAGATGGGGCTGACGGAACCGGCGCGGATCGCGCTGCACACCGACGATCAGGTGACGCAGATCGCCGCCATCGCAGGGGGCGTGGGCGCGGGTGTGTGTCAGTGCGGGATCGCCGCGCGCCTGGACCTGCGGCGGATCGCGCCGAATTGGGGAATGGACCTGCAGGTCTGGATCGCTGCCCATGAGGATCAGATCGCCCTGCCCCGCATTCGGCGAAGCTTCGATATGATGGTGGCAGCCTTCGGTGCGGACCCAACCGGCGTTCGTTAACCATCCGTTAAGTGTTCGCGATCAGGTTCCCCATATCGGCGGGTCTGTCCCGCGATGGATTTGCGCACAGATGAGGACCGTCCCGGCCAGGCCGATGGGCGGTCCTTTGCTGTTTTGGACCTGACATGAAGGGGACTGGAATGAACAAGGCGATAACCGAGGGGCTGGTGCTGACGCCGCCGAAGTTCGAGGCGGGGCTGAATGTCTGGTCGCTCGAGGACGGGCGTCCGGGCACCGACACCTATGCCAACGCGGGCAACGCCGCGATCGTCCCGGCGGATCAGGATTTCGCGTCCTGCCTGGAGCTGATCAAGGCGGACAGCCTGCAGCGCATCCGGTTCATGGGGGCGACGCCGATTTTCCCGGGCTGCTATTATCGCATCACGGCGCGGGTGAAGGCCGTGTCGGGCAACCTGCCCCGCGTGCGTGCGGCGGCGACGCCGGTCCGGGCGAACGGAAGCGTCGTGTCCGGGGTCGTCACGGCGGGGTCCGAGACCACGCTGACCGCCTATGGCCGGGTCGTGACGGTGACGGCGATCCTGGGCACGGGCGGGCGTGGCGGCGTGGACATGGCCTGGGGGTCGGACGTGGCCTTTGCGCATCTGGGGCTGGAATTCCTGGGCCCGAACGGCGGAGTCGTGCGGGTCGACGACATCGAGGTCGAGGACATCACCGGCGCCTTCCTGCGCGACATGATGGACTGGGTCGACGTGCGCGATTTCGGCGCCAAGGGAGACGGGGTGACCGACGACACCGCCGCCTTTGCCGCCGCCGACAACGCCGCCGCGGGGCGGTCGGTTCTGGTGTCGAAGGGGGTCTTCCGGCTGGACGATCACGTGACGATGGAATCGCCGACCCGGTTCGAGGGCCGGGTCACGATGCCCGCGTCGAAGCGCCTGAGCCTGACCAAGAATTTCGAACTCAACAGCTATATCGATGCCTTCGGCGACGAGGAGGAGGGGTTTCGCCGGGCGATCCAGGCCCTGTTCAACTTCACCGACCATGACACGCTGGACATGATGGGGCGCCGGATCGAGCTGTCGCAACCGCTGGACGTGCAGGCGGCGGTATTCGACAAGGACACCTACGCCAACCAGCGATCGATCCAGAACGGTCAGATCGACGTGCAGGACACCGCCGCCTTCAACACCGAGCGCGTGACGGCGGCGGCGAGCTTTACCGCCGACAACCCACGTCGCCTGACGAATGTGCAGAACATCGGGACCATCAAGGTCGGGTCGCTGGTTCGCGGGCCTCAGGGTGTGGGCCGGGAAATCTATGTTCTGTCCAAGAACAACAGCGCGGGCTGGATCGAGCTGAGCAATCCGCTCTGGGGGGCGCCGGGGCGGCAGACCTATACCTTCGACCGCTTCAAATACGCTCTGGATTTCAGCGGCTTCGCACAATTGCAGCGGTTCTCGCTCGAGAATGTGGAGCTTTTGCTGTCGGGCAAGGCGTCGGGCATCCTGCTGCCGCCGGCCGGTGTGATCTTCCATGTGAAGGACTGCTTCTTCAGCGGGCCGAAGGATCGCGGGCTGACCAGTCACGGTTTGGGATGTCAGGGCCTGCTCATCGACCGGTGCCAGTTCCTGTCGAACGAGCAGCAGGCCAATGTCGAGGACCGCGTCAGCATCGGATTCAACGTCAACGCCAACGACGTCAAGATCCGCAACAACCGGGCCGTGCGCTTTCGCCATTTTGCGGTGCTGGGCGGGTCGGGGCATATCATCACCGGCAACCACTTCTTCCAGGGTGACAGCCCCAGTATCGGCCAACGGACGGCCGGCATCATCTTTGCCGATCCGCAGGCCAAGACGGTGTTCGTGGGCAATTATGTCGACAACGCCTATCTGGAGTGGACGAACGAATACGACCCCGAGCCTGACTTTTCGGCAGAGCTGTCGTTCGGTGGCTTGCAGATTGTCGGCAACATCATCTTTTCGTCGAACGTGGCGTCGAGCTATGCGCCGCTGCACATCAAACCCTATGGCAGCGGGCATTTCATCAACGGGATGACGGTGTCCGGCAACAACTTCAAGACGATCCGGGGTCAGGCGCTGAACCGGGTGGATTTCGTGGATACCACCCATGCGGACCTGGACTACAGCCGGTTCGTGGACGTGAACTTCAACTCCAACACGTTCCATGCGGTCAACAACCGGTGCGAGAATCCCACGCTGGTCGCCGTGACGGAAAACACGCCGTCGGCCACCTGGGATGCCGATCTGACGAACACCCTGCCGTTCCGGGGACATGCGCGGATCGTCACGTCGGTCATGCCCGAGGGTCCCTTGCGTCGCGGGAACAACACGGTGGTCTGGGCAGCACCCTATGCGCAGGGCCGCATCGGCGGGGACAGCCAGTCGATCCGGCTGACCTGGCCCGAGGCGGTCAAAGGCAAGGTCTTTGTCACCGCCCGTTGCGATACCCCCGGGTAAGGGCGCGACCGACTGAGACGGGTGTGGCGGCGATCTCTCGCAGGATTGCCGCCATTGTCTTGTGCGCAGGCGTGCGCGCCCGTGGCCCCGACAGGCGGGCGCGATGGCCCAGAAGGCGCAGGATCAGCCAGGCGCGCGGCAGGTGCCAGCGGTTTGACACGAGGGTGAGCGTTGCGCCCGGCGGCACCAGGGCCAGCGCGCCGGTCAGGTTTTCGAAGGTGGAGGCCGAGAGGTCCTCGATCAGGAGGGCGGCGTCGGGCACACCCCGGGCCAGCGCCAGATCGCGGGCAACCACCGCTTCGGCCCGGCCATGGCGGCCCTGTCCGCCGGTCAGGCACAGCCGGTCCACCTGACCCGCCAGCAGAAGGTCCACCGCGTGATCGACGCGCAGCGCCAGGGTGGGCGAGGCCGAGCCATCCGGGCGGACGGCGGCCCCGAGGACGATGGCGATGCGCGGGACAGAGCGGGGGGCGGTCATGCCAGGGGTCTGGCGCGGGATGGCGCAGCGCGCAAGGGCGGCTGGACGCGTGTCCGCTGCGGCCCTATCGTTCGCGGCAATCAGACAGGAGAGACCCCCATGGCCTTCGGCACCGTGATCCGCACCTATTTCGATGGCCGTTGGCATGACGGCGATGTGCCGGTGATGCGGGCCGCCGATCACGGGATGTGGCAGGGCAGTTCCGTCTTTGACGGCGCGCGCCGGTTCGAGGGCGTGACCCCCGATCTCGACCGGCATTGCGCCCGGGTCAATCGGTCGGCCGAAGCGCTGATGCTGAAGCCTACGGTCAAGCCCGAGGACATGGTCGAGATCGTGCACGAGGGTCTGGCGGGCTTTGCGCCCGATGCGGCGGTCTATATCCGCCCGATGTACTGGGGCATCCATGGCAGCGAGCTTGGCCTTGTGCCGTCGACCGAGGAAACCGGTTTCGCCATCTGCCTCGAAGAGGTCGCGATGCATGCGCCCGACCGCACGACGACCCTGACCACCACCAAATTCCGCCGACCGGTTCTGGAGGACGCGGTCTGCGACGCCAAGGCGGGCTGCCTTTACCCAAATAACGCCCGCATGTTGGCCGAAGCGCAGCGGGCGGGCTTCGGCAACGCGCTGGTCGCGGATGTGATGGGCAATGTCGCCGAAAGCGCCACCGCCAACGTCTTCATGGTGCGCGACGGCGAGATCTTCACGCCGATCGCCAATGGCACCTTCCTGTCGGGGATCACCCGGGCGCGGCACATCGCCAACCTGCGCGCCGACGGGGTGGACGTTCGGGAAACCGTGCTGACCTTCGACGATTTCCGCAATGCGGACGAGGTGTTCCTGTCCGGAAACCTGACCAAGGTGACGCCCGTAACCGCCTTCGACGACCGCCAGTATCAGGTCGGCCCGGTGACCCGCCGGGTGCGCGAGATGTACTGGGACTGGGCGCTGTCGGCGGCATGATCCTGGCCGCGCTCCGGGCGTTTCCGCTTGTGGTGACGATGGGGGCGACGGCCTGGGCGCTATCGACGAACCCGTTGGCAGCACCTCTGGTGGAGCGGGGGAAGGTCGATCTGATCCTGACGCTGGAGCGGCAGGTACGGCGCGCGGCGACCACCGAATGGATCACGGCGGAACTGGATCAGGCCACGCAGGCGGAGGATCTGGACCGGGCCGAAATGCTCATCGATCTGGCCCGCGACCTGGAACGCCCCGTCGACACCCGCGCCGCAGAGGCGATGATCGCGAGCCGCAGCGGATGGACGGCGGCCGCGGCGGATTGCGCGGCCTGTATGGTCGATGTGGGGAGTTGCCCTTCGATCCGGCAGTTGGCGGCCTGCGCCGTTCCGTTTGAACTGTCGCCTCTGGGCGACGCGAATGCGCTGCGCCGCGCGGGCATCGCCTGGTGGAACGAGGAGGACATTGACGGCATCGACGCGGGCCTTGCGGTCGTCGGACTGGGGGCAACGGGGGCCGTCGTGATGTCGGGCGGGTCCAGCCTGAGTGTGAAGGCCGGGGCAGGGATGCTGCGGATCGCACGGCGGATGGGGACGTTGACACCCGGCCTGACCCGCCTTCTGGACGTGACGGATGTGGCCAAGCGGCCCGTCCTTCAGGCGGTTGCAGCGGATCTGGGGGCGGTTCGCGCGGCCACATCTGCCCCCGAGACCCTGCGGCTGATGCGCCTTGTCGACACGCCCGAAGATGCCGCACGATTGGCCCGCGTGGCCGAGGCGGCGGGACCGCGCACCACCCGCACGCTGGCCACCCTTGGCAAGGCCCGCGCCTTTCGCGCGACCCTGCGGCTCAGCCGGATGGCCGCGGGCACGCTGATACTGCTGTGGCTGTGCTTGACCCAGGTCGCCATGGTTCTGGCCGTCCGCCTGGGGGGCGTGGTCGCCCGGACCCTCCTGTCCAAGGCAGTGGACAGCCCGCGCGCAAGCGGGCAAAGCTGACCGCAGAAGAAACTATCCCGGATACACAGATGCGCAAGTTCCTCGTCGTTCTGGACGATAGCCGCGAATGCCTGAACGCGATGCGGTTCGCCGCCCTGCGGGCCGAGCACACGGGCGGCGGGGTCGAGGTTCTGTCGGTCATTCCGCCCGATGAGTTCAACCACTGGATCGGCGTCGGCGACATCATGCGCGAAGAGGCACGGGAACGGATCGTCGCCCATTTCGAAGTCTTCGCCAAATGGATGCGGGACAAGCACAACCTCGACCCCCATCTGGTCATCCGCGAGGGTGAGCCGGTGAACGAAATCCTGGCGCAGGTCCGGGAGGATGCGGAGATCGGCGTTCTGGTCCTCGGCGCCTCGGCCGAAGGCAAGGGCCCGGGCCCGCTGGTCACACAGCTTGCGAAATCGGCGGGGGAATTGCCGGTTCCGATGACGCTGGTGCCGGGAAACCTGTCCAAGGAGCAACTGGAGGGGATCGCCTGACGTGACGGCGATCTGCTGACGTCCGGCGGCGCGTCGCGGCGCAGGACAGGCTTAGAATCGTTCCAACTTATTGACACCGACCGGCTGGAACCTCACATAGATGGTCGACACACCAGAGGTGCACCATGTTCATCCAGACCGAAACGACTCCGAACCCCGCGACGCTCAAGTTCCTGCCGGGACAGACCGTGCTGGAGGCCGGGACCGCCGATTTTCCGACCGCCGAGGCCGCCGAGAAGTCGCCGCTTGCGCGGCGTCTCTTTGCGATCGGCGGTGTGTCGGGCGTGTTCTTCGGGATCGACTTCATCACCGTGACCAAAGATGACGCGACCGAATGGGACCACGTGAAGCCCTCGATCCTGGGCGCGATCATGGAACAATACCAGTCGGGTGAGCCGATCATGGAAGGCGCGGCCGAGGCGGCCCACGGCGCCAACCACGCCGAGGAAGACAGCGCCATCGTCAGCCAGATCACCGAACTTCTCGACACCCGCGTCCGGCCCGCCGTGGCGCAGGATGGCGGCGACATCACCTTCCACGGGTTCGAGCGTGGGGTGGTCTATCTGCAGATGAAAGGCGCCTGCGCCGGTTGCCCGTCGTCGACCATGACGCTGAAAATGGGGATCGAGAACCTGCTTCGGCATTACATTCCCGAAGTGCTGGAGGTCCGGCCGGTTGCCGTCTGACCGCCTGACGCTCGCTTTCGACACATCGGCCGCGCATTGCGCGGCCGCTCTCGTCTCGGGCGACCGGGTTCTGGCCACCCAAATCGAAGAGATGCGCAAGGGACAGGCCGAACGCCTGATGCCGCTTCTGGAAGCGGTTCTGGTCCAGGGTGGCGCGACATGGGCGGATCTGGACGTGATCGGCGTCGGCACAGGGCCCGGCAATTTCACGGGCGTCCGCATTTCGGTGGCTGCCGCACGGGGCCTGTCGCTTGGCCTTGGCATCCCGTCCGAGGGGGTGAGCCTGTCCGAGGCCTATGCCGACGGGCGGGACGTGATCGTCTGCCTGCCCGCGCCCCGCGATCAGGTCCACATGGCATGGCAGGGGGATATCCGCCTGATCGATCCGGATGACCTGCCTGTCAATTGGCATGCACCTCTGACGGGGCCTGCGGCGCCCGTGGTCGCGGCGGCCACGGGTCGGGCGGTCGAGCCGGCACCCGATCTGGCAACCAGCATTGCGCGCATCGCCGCCGCCCGGGCCGCGCCGGGACGGGCGCGACCGGCCCCTGTCTATCTGCGCCCCGCCGATGCCGCGCCCGCGTCGGACCGGCCGCCGGTCCTTTTGCCGTGACACCCGCCCGCATGGCCCGACTGCATGCCGTGGTCTTTGCCGGAGCGGCCCGCTGGTCCGAAGCGTCACTTGTCGCGGCGCGCGACGATCCGGCGGGGATATTCTGTGCGACCGACGATGGCTTTGTCCTGGGCCGGGTGATCTCAGAGGAGGCCGAATTGCTGACCCTTGTCGTCGACCCCACCCATCGACGCCGTGGCGCGGGGCGCGCCCTTCTGGCCGACTTCGAGGACAGGGCGCGACGCAAGGCCGCCCGCAAGGCGTTTCTGGAGGTGGCCGCCGACAACGCCCCGGCCCTGGCGCTCTATCTTGGGGCCGGATGGGGGCAAGTCGGTCGGCGCGGCGGCTACTATGACGGCACCGATGCCCTGATCCTGCGCAAGATGCTCTGACCCCGGGTCACGAGGATCGCGAACAGGTTGACGTTCCCGTGACCCTGCGGCCTTATCGGGGCCATCAATCGGATCCGGGGGGACGGGAATCATCGCCCGACCGCATCCATCGACGGGAGAGACACATGACCACCATCAAGACCCTCATGGGCGCCGCGGCGACCCTGGCGCTGACCGCAGGTCTGGCCGCAGCCGACGCGCATTCCAGCCCCGGCCTGATCATCGACCTGGGCGGCAAGTTCGACAAGTCGTTCAACGAGAGCGCCTATAACGGCGCGCAGCGTTGGGTCGAGGAAACCGGCGGCGAATATGCCGAGACGGAGCTGGCCAACGAAGCGCAGCGCGAGCAGACCATGCGCCGCATGGCCGAGCGTGGCGCGAACCCCGTCGTGGTTCTGGGCTTTGCCAACGGCTCCACCCTCGACGTGGTGGCCCCCGATTATCCCGACACCGACTTCGTCATCGTCGACATGGTCGTCGATCAGCCGAACGTGAAGTCCATCGTCTTTTCGGAGCACGAGGGCAGCTATCTGGTCGGCATGATGGCCGCCATGGCGTCCGAGACCGGCACGGTCAGCTTCGTGGGCGGCATGGATGTTCCGATCATCTCCAAGTTCGCTTGCGGCTATGCCCAGGGCGCCAAGGCCGTGAACCCCGAGATGAACGTGATCGTCAACATGACGGGCACCACGCCGACCGCCTGGAACGACCCGGTCAAGGGCGCCGAGCTGACCAAATCGCAGATCAGCCAGGGATCGGATGTGGTCTTTGCCGCCGCCGGTGGCACCGGGATCGGTGTGCTTCAGGCCGCCGCCGATGCCGACATCCTGTCGATCGGCGTGGACAGCAACCAGAACTACCTGCACCCCGGCGAGGTTCTGACCTCGATGATCAAGCGCGTGGACAACGCCGTCTATGACGCCTTCACCGCCGCCGCCGCAGGCGAGCTGGAAACCGGGATCAGCGTCATGGGCCTGTCCAACGACGGTGTCGGCTTTGCGCTGGACGAGAACAACGAAGCGCTGGTCACGCCGGAGATGATCGCCGCCGTCGAAGACGCGAAGGCCAAGATCATCGCGGGCGAGATCGTGGTTCACGACTTCCTGTCGGACAACACCTGCCCCGCCTACTGATGACCGACGCGGACCCCGGACGACTGCTCCTGCGACTTCTGTCGGCCTGGAACGAAACCGACGCCGGGGTCCGTGGCGAAACACTGGACGAGGCCCTTGGGGCCTCGTTCACCTATGAGGATCCCCATGCCCCCGCCCCCTTCGACGGCGCGAGCGGAATGGAAGAATACCTGAACGTCTTTCGCGCGAACCTGCCGGATGCGATCCTTCTGCCGCTCGGCGCGCCGGACGTGACCCACCGGACCGCCAGGATCACCGCGCGCATCGACCGCGCGGGGGCGCCCTTTGCAACGGTGACCTTCATCGGAACGGCAGGGGATGACGGCCTGACCCGCGTGACCGGCTTCGTGGAGAGCCAATGACCCAGAGCGACACCAGCCTTGCCATCGAACTGCGCGGCATCTCCAAGGCATTCGGCCCGGTCCAGGCCAACAAGGACATCTCGATCCAGGTCCGGCGCGGCACCATCCACGGCATCATCGGCGAGAACGGGGCCGGGAAATCGACCCTGATGTCGATCCTCTATGGGTTCTACAAGGCCGACTCGGGCGAGATCTACATCGGCGGCAAGAAGACCGACATCCCCGACAGCCAGGCCGCCATCGACGCCGGAATCGGCATGGTGTTCCAGCACTTCAAACTGGTCGAGAATTTCTCGGTGCTGGAGAACGTGGTTCTGGGCGCCGAAGACGGGCGATTGCTCAAGCCGTCCCTGTCGAAGGCGCGCAAACTGTTGAAACAGCTGGCGGATGACTATGAGATGGACGTCGACCCCGATGCCATCATCGAGGATCTGGGCGTGGGCCAGCAGCAGCGCGTCGAGATCCTCAAGGCGCTCTACCGCGAGGCCGACATCCTGATCCTGGATGAGCCGACGGGCGTGTTGACCCCGGCCGAGGCGGACCACCTGTTCCGTATCCTCGAAGGGCTGCGCGACGAGGGGAAGACGATCATCCTGATCACCCACAAGCTGCGCGAGATCATGGAGATCACCGACAGCGTGTCGGTCATGCGGCGCGGCGAGATGACGGCGACGGTGCAAACCGCCGAAACCTCGCCCGAGCAGCTGGCCGAGTTGATGGTGGGGCGCAAGGTCCTGCTGCGCGTCGACAAGACCCCGGCCAAGCCCGGCGCGGTCGTGCTGGAGGTGGAGAACCTGCGCGTCGTCGACGAGCAGAAGGTGGAGCGCCTGCGCGGCATCGACCTGACCATCCGCGCGGGCGAGGTTCTGGGCATCGCGGGCGTCGCGGGCAACGGCCAGTCGGAGTTGCTGGAGGTTCTGGGCGGCTATGCCAACGGCACCGGCACCATCCGGGTCAACGGCCAACCCATCGACCTGACCGGCACCGCCTCCGATGCGCGCACCCGGCGCGCGCGGGGCATCGCCCATGTCCCCGAGGATCGTCAGCGCGAGGGTCTGATCATGGATTACCGCGCCTGGGAAAACGTGGGCTTCGGCTATCACCACGATGCGAAATTCGGCTCCGGCATCTTCATGGACAACGCCGCCCTCAAGGCCGATTGCGTGGCCAAGATGGAACGCTTCGACGTGCGCCCGCCCGACCCGAACCTGACGGCCAAGAATTTCTCGGGCGGCAATCAACAGAAGATCGTCCTGGCGCGCGAGATCGAGAGGAACCCCGACCTTCTTCTGATCGGTCAGCCGACGCGCGGCGTCGACATCGGGGCCATCGAATTCATCCACCAGCAGATCATCGCACTGCGCGACCAGGGCAAGGCGATCCTGCTGGTCTCCGTCGAGCTGGACGAGATCATGGCCTTGTCGGACCGCATCGCGGTCATGTTCGATGGCCGCATCATGGGCGAACGCCTGCCCGATCAGACCGATCAGCGGGAACTGGGCCTTCTGATGGCGGGCGTCACGGGGGCGGCGGCATGAACGACGCGATGCCCAAATGGGCCGACATCCTGCTGATCCCGATCATCAACCTGGCGCTGGCCCTGTTCGTGTCGGGCGTGGTCGTTGCCCTGATCGGAGAAAACCCGTTCGAGGCGCTGCGCATCCTGATCAACGGCGCGGTCGGGTCGGCCTATGGCTGGGGCTACACGCTCTATTATGCGACGAATTTCATCTTTACCGGGCTGGCCGTGGCCGTCGCCTTCCACGCGCGGATGTTCAACATCGGGGGCGAGGGGCAGGCCGCGCTCGGCGGGCTTGGCGTCGCCCTGATCCTACTGTTCGTGGATTGGCCGCATTGGTCGCTTGGCCTTCTGGCGGCGATTGCCGCGTCGGCGGTGTTCGGGGCGGCTTGGGCCGCGATTCCCGCCTGGCTTCAGGCGCGGCGCGGCAGCCATATCGTCATCACGACCATCATGTTCAACTTCATCGCCTCGGCGCTGATGGTCTATCTGTTGTCGAAGGTCCTGCTGGTGCCCGGCGCCGGCGGCTCGCCCGAGACGGCGCGTTTTGCCGAGGCGGTGCGCCTGCCCTCGGCCTATGACATCGCGCCCTGGCTCGGGTTCAGCCGGTCCACGCCGCTCAACATCTCGTTCTTCGTGGCAATGCTGGCGGCGCTTGGCGTCTGGCTCCTGATCTGGCGGACTCGGCTTGGATACGAGATCCGCGCGTTCGGATTTTCGGAGCCCGCGGCGCTTTATGCAGGCATCTCGCCCACGCGGATCATCATGATCGCCATGCTGGTGTCGGGCGGGCTCTGCGGGATGATGGCGGTCAACGCCGTCATGGGCGAGGCGGAGCGCCTCGTCATCGACTCGGTTCAGGGGGCAGGGTTCGTCGGCATCGCCGTCGCGTTGATGGGCCGGTCGCATCCGGTCGGCGTGCTGCTGGCGGCGCTCTTGTTCGGTATCCTCTATCAGGGCGGGGCTGAGGTCGAATTCGAGATCCCGGGCATCACCCGCGAGATGATCGTGGTGATCCAGGCCCTCGTCATCCTGTTCACCGGCGCGCTCGACAACATGGTCCGGATGCCGGTGGAGCGGTTGTTCCTGTCGCGCCGCCGTCAGCCTGTCGCCCCCTTGCCCAAGGATCCGACGCATCCCGGCGGCAACCCGGATGCCGGAAAGGTGGAGCCGTAGCATGGACCTTCTGACGCTTCTGCAACTCTTCGACAGCTCCCTGCGCCTGTCCACGCCGCTGCTTCTGGCCTGCCTTGCGGGTCTCTTCTCAGAGCGGGCGGGCATCTTCGACATCGGGCTGGAGGGCAAGATGCTGGCCTCGGCCTTCATGTCGGCGGCCATCGCCTCCTATACCGGCAGCGTGTGGATCGGCCTGCTGGCGGGCATCGGGGCCTCGCTTGTGCTGGCCCTCGTCCACGGGGTCGCGTCGATCACCTTCCGGGGCAACCAGCTGATTTCCGGCGTGGCGATCAATTTCCTGGCTTCGGGCCTTACCGTCGTCATCGGCGAGGCTTGGTTCGCCCTGGGTGGGCGCACCCCGCAGCTGGAGGGCGCCTCGCGGTTTCACGAGCTGATGTTGCCCCTGGCCGACCCGTTGCGGGGTATTCCCTTGCTCGGGCCGATCTACAGCGACGTCATTTCGGGCCATACGATCATCGTCTACCTCTCGCTCGCCATGGTCCCGCTCAGCTGGTGGGTGCTGTTCCGGACGCGCTTCGGCCTGCGCCTGCGTGCGGTGGGCGAGAATCCGGCTGCGGTCGATACCGCCGGCGTCAGTGTCGTGGGCCTGCGCTATGCCGCCGTGCTGATCTGCGGTGTGCTTTGCGGGATCGCCGGGGCCTATCTGGCGACGGCTCTCTCTGCCGGTTTCGTCAAGGAGATGTCGGCGGGTCGCGGGTTCATCGCGCTGGCCGCGCTGATCTTCGCGAAATGGCGGCCCTGGCACGCCATGGGAGCCTGCCTTCTGTTCGGCTTCCTCGAGGCCTTCGGCAACCGCTATCAGAGCCTGGAGCTATTCGGTGCGGATGTCCCTGTGCAGCTGATGCAGGCGCTTCCATATATTCTCGTGGTGCTGATCCTGGCGGGTCTGGGCGGCAAGGCCATTCCGCCCCGCGCGGGGGGCGAGCCCTACGTCAAGGAGCGCTAGGCCTCGGCCATCCGGCGCGAGATCCGTTCTGCCATCATGATGACCGGCGCATTGGTGTTGCCGCCCACGATGGTCGGCATCAGCGACGCATCCACGACCCGCAGGCCGCTGACGCCCTCGACGCGCCCCTCCCAATCGGTGACGTCGCCCATGGCCGCTGTGCCGACCGGGTGATAGATGGTGTCGGCCCGCGCGCGGATCGTGGCCTCCCATTCGGCATCGGACGCAGGGACGGCATCGGGCTTGTGCCAGCCCAGGCGGATGTCATCGAAGGCAGGTTGCGACAGGATTTCCACCGCCATCTTGCCGCCCGCGATGAGCACGGCCATGTCCTCGTCCGCCGACAGGTAGTTCGGGTCGATCACGGGTTTCGCCATCGGATCGGCGGACCGCAGCCGCAGCCGCCCGCGTGCCCGGGGATAGAGCCCGCAGGCATGGAGCGACACGCCCGTCTTGCCCCAGTTGCGGGTCTGGCCATGATTTTCGCCCAGGGCGGGCAGGAAGTGGAACTGAATATCCGGTTTGTCGAGCCCCTCGCGCGAGCGGGCAAAGCCGCCGCCTTCGGCCAGGTTCGATGCCAGAAGGCCACGCCGGTCGCGCAGCCAGCGAACCGGGGCCGAGAGCGCCTGTGGCAGGAACCCCGGCGTATAGCCGATGGCGCTGCCGGGTCGGGTCAGGATCATCGCGTTGATGTCGAGATGGTCCTGAAGGTTGCCGCCGACCCCCGGCGCGTCCCGCACCAGGCTCAGGCCCAGGTCGCGCAGGTCGCTGCCCGGGCCGACGCCCGACAGCATCAGGATCTGCGGCGTCCCGATGGCCCCCGCGCAGAGGATCACCTCCTGCCGTGCGGTGATTTCCGTTCCGTCGAGCAGGGCCAGCCCCGCCGCCCGCGTCCCGTCGAACAGAACCCGCGCCACCTGCTGCCCGGTCAGGATCGTCAGGTTCGGGCGGGCGCGGACCTCGGCCGTCAGATAGGCGCGCGCCGCAGAACAACGCAGGCCCTTGTGAGTCGTGGTGTCATAGCGCCCGACGCCGTCCCGATCCGGGGCCGCGAAATCGGGGACGTCGGCATGGCCCGCCTGTCGGCCCGCAGACAGAAAGCGCGCGGTTGCGGGGTGGAACCAGTCGGGTCGCGTGACGTGGAGCGGCCCGTCGTCGCCATGCCATTGCCCGACCCCTTCGGAATGGCATTCGGCGGCCTTGAACAGATGCAGGGCCTCGGCCCCGCTCCACCCGTGGCCCCAGGCGTCGTAATCGCTCAGGTCGCCGCGAAAATAGCACATGGCATTGATCGCCGAGGATCCGCCAAGGACCTTGCCCCGGGGCCACCGGATGCGGCGGTCGTTCAGGCCCGGCTGCGGCTCGGTGTGATAGCCCCAGTCGGCAATGCCGTTGCCCAGAACCTCGGCCAGACCGGCGGGCAGATGCAAAAGAGGGTTCCCACCCGCGCCGCCCGCCTCGACCAGCATCACCTGTCGCGACGGGTCTTGGGACAGACGCGCGGCCATCACGCATCCGGCGGACCCGCCACCCACGATCACGATATCTGCCTGCTTTGTCATCCCGGTCCCTCCCGCCAGGCCGGAGGGTGCCGCCTTGGCGCGCCGCACACAAGCCTGCCGCAGCGGCGGTAAGGCCAGATCGACACCGCACGTGGAGCCAATTGCCGTCGCACGCAGCGATATCGCACGACTTTCTGGCGCCGGGGTTTGACACCGCGCGCCGCATTCAGCTTAAGGGATGCATCGCCCCCGATAGGTGCCCGGTGCAGATTTACCTTCCCATAGCCGAAGTCTCGGTCAACGCCTTCCTCCTGTTGGGGTTGGGCGGGCTTGTGGGCATCCTGTCGGGCATGTTCGGCGTGGGCGGCGGGTTCCTGATGACACCGCTCCTGTTCATGATCGGCATTCCACCCGCCGTGGCCGTCGCGACCGAAGCGAACCAGATCGTCGCCTCGTCGTTTTCAGGGGTGCTGGCGCATCTGAAACGCAAGACGGTCGACCTGCGCATGGGGGTCGTCCTTCTGATCGGGGGTCTGATCGGCGCGGCACTTGGCGTGCAGGTCTTCAATATCCTGCGGGGTCTGGGCCAGGTCGATCTGCTAGTAAAGCTCTGCTACGTCCTGTTCCTTGGCGTGATCGGCGCGCTCATGTTCATCGAGAGCCTGAACGCCATCCGCAAGAGCCGGGCCAAGGGCCCCGCCCCCAAGATCGTGCGGCGACAGCGCGGCTGGATGGATGCCCTGCCCTTCAAGATCAAGTTCCGCACCAGCGGGCTTTATATCTCGGTCATTCCGCCGCTTGTGGTCGGGCTGTTCGTCGGCATCCTGGCCGCGATCATGGGCGTCGGTGGCGGGTTCATCATGGTCCCGGCGATGATCTATCTTCTGGGGATGCCGACCAAGGTGGTCGTGGGGACATCGCTGTTCCAGATCATCTTCGTGACCGCCTTTGCGACCATGCTGCATGCGACTACGAACTATACCGTCGACATGGTGCTGGCGGTCCTTCTGCTGGTGGGGGGCGTGGTCGGCGCGCAGATCGGCACCCGGATCGGCGTCAAGATGAAGGCCGAACAGCTGCGCATCCTGCTGGCGCTGATGGTGCTGGCCGTCTGCGGGAAACTTGCGCTGGACCTGTTGCTGGAGCCGTCAGAGCTCTTCTCGATCGCACAGGGGGGCCACGGATGACGCGCCTTGTCGCCCTGCTTGCCGTTTTTCTGCTGAGTATCTGGCCCGTGACCGCCGAGGAAATCGTCGCCGACCTGAGCCAGGACCGCATCTCCATCTCGACCAATTTCGACGGGTCCGAGATCCTGATCTTCGGCGCGATCAAACGCGATCAACCGCAACCCGTCGGCACCCGGATGGCCGTCATCATCACGGTGACCGGGCCGCGCGAAGACGTCACGATCCGCCGCAAGGAACGACGCCTGGGTATCTGGGTGAACACCGATTCCGTCGATGTGGCGGGCGCGCCCAGCTTCTATGCCGTGGCCTCCTCGATCCCCCTGGCCCAGGCCCTGTCGCCCGAAGCCGACGATCAATGGCACATCAGCACCGCGCGCGCCTTGCGCGGACCCGGTATGGGGACCATGTCCGACGACGAGCCCGAGTTCCTGGATGCGCTGATCCGGGTCAACACCACGGCAGGGCTCTATGGGAGTGCCGAAGGCTCGGTCGCGGTGCGCGATGCGACGCTCTTTTCCACGACGGTGGCCTTGCCGTCGGATCTGGTCGAAGGCAGCTATGCCACGCGGATCTTCCTGACCCGGGACGGCGAGGTGATCGACAGCTTTGCCACGTCGATCTACGTCCAGAAGATCGGGATGGAGCGGTGGATCTACAACCTCGCCCATGAGCAGCCGGTGGTCTATGGCCTGTTGTCGCTCTTCATCGCGATTGCCGCCGGGTGGAGTGCGGCCGCCGTGTTCCGCTTCGTCCGCTTCTGAACGTCAGCCGCGCCCGACATAGGGCATGCCGTTGGCCATGATCGTCATGGTCAGCACGTTGGTCCCCTCGGGCAGATCGGCCATGGAGAGGACGGCGCGGGCCGCATCCTCGACCGCCATCATCGCCACGCCGGCCCCGCCTGACGCCCGCTGCGCGGTATCAAGCGCTTCGAGCATCGGGGTGCGCGCGTTGCCGATGTCGATCTGACCGCAGGCGATGTTCAGGCTGCGCCCGTCCAGCGCCAACTGCCGGGTCAGGCCGGTGATGGCGTGTTTCGTCACCGTGTAGGTCACCGCGCCCTCGCGCGGGACATGCGCGCTGATCGAGCCGTTGTTGATGATACGCCCGCCGCCCTGCGCCCGCATGACGCCAAAGGCCGCCCGCGCCATCAGGAACATGCCGGTCAGGTTCACGGCCACGGCCTTGTGCCAGTCGTCGACGGATGTCCGGTCGATCGCGGCGGCGGGCACGAAGATGCCCGCGTTGTTGAAGAGAACGTCGAGGCGCCCGGCGGCCCTTGCGAAGGCGGCCACGACCTGCTCGGCGGCTTCCGGATCGGTCACGTCGCCCGGCAGGACATGGGCATTCGGATGATCCCCCGCGACTTCGCGCAGCGCGTCTTCGCGGCGGGCCATAAGGCCGACGGTCCAGCCCTCGGACAGGAACAGCTGCGCCGTAGCCGCGCCGATGCCGGACGACGCCCCCGTGACAAGAATGCTGCGGATCATGATGTATCCTCCGATTCAAGGGTGAGCGGCGCGGGAGCCGTCCGCAAGTCGGATGTATCGAGCGGGTGTTGCGGGCGACCCAGGGCATAGCGTTTGACCCAGATCAGCCGGGTCACCGCGCGGGTGATCGCGACATAGGCCAGACGTTTCCAAAGGTGTTGTCCCGCCTCGACCCGCCCGGCCTGGGACGCGGCATAGAGATCGGGGGCGAAGACCTGCACCGCGTCCCATTGGCTGCCCTGGGCCTTGTGGGTCGTGACCGCCGCCCCGTGCAGGAACGCAGCCCCCATGCGGGCGGCGAAAGGCAGGAAGGGTTCTTCCTCGTCCGGGTGCTCGATCTTGACGATGGAGCTGACCGAGATTTCGGGTTCGGGCGCGCCGACCACGTGCAGTTTGCTGAACCCCGGTTTGCGCCCGGGTCCCAGATAGACGACCTGTGCCCCCTTGATCAGGCCCCGCGCCTCGAGGTCGATGCGCCGCTTGCGATGCTTGAGCGGCAGCTCCAGCCCGTCACAGATCAACGGCTCTCCCGGCAGAAGATGCGTGTCGTCGGCCCCATGCGCCTGCCGGAAGGCCCGGATCAGGCGGATGCGGGTCGCATTGCGCCAGACCAGAACGGGCGACCGCGCCATCAGATCGCTGTCGACGCGGCTGGCCACCACCACCCGGTCATCGCAGGCCGCCGCATCCTCGATCATCTGTTCGAAATCATGGAACGACAGGTCCGGGTCGCCCAGGGCGTGGGCCAGGTCCAGGATCGGGCTGTCGGCCTCCTGGCGGTGAACGCGGCTGAGGTGGAGGTGATCGTCGCCGCTGAATCGATCAAAGACCATCCGGCCGGATTGGTTGACCGGGGCCAGCTGTGCCGGATCCCCGAAGAGGACGAGGGTCGGGAAGATCTCCTTGAGGTCCTCGAACTGCTTGTCGTCGAGCATGGAGGATTCGTCGACGAACCCGATATCAAGCGGGCTATCGCGCCGCTTCCATCCGGTGATGAAATCCGAGCCTCGCAGACCCGCGGCGGCCAGGGCACCGGGCACTGACGACGTCTCGTCATAGACGCGTTTGGCGCGGTCCATCGCCTCGTCGGTCAGGCCCTCGACCACCGGACGGTCGCCGTCTCCGGCAAGCCATTCTGCGATCTTCTCGTATTCCGGATCGTACATCGGGGTGTAGAGGATGCGGTGGATCGTCGTCGCAGGCACGCCGCGATTGCGCAGCACCGAGGCGGCCTTGTTGGTGGGCGCCAGCACGGCGAGGGTCCGGCGGTCCTTGCGCTTGCGCTCGTAGTCGCCGGACACGAGGTCGAGGCCCGCTTCGCGCAACCCCTTGACCAGTTGCGCCAGCAGGAGCGTCTTGCCCGACCCGGCCTTGCCGGTGACGGCCAGCACGCGACTGTCATCGTCGCCACGCGGCCCGGCAAAGCCGTCAGCAAGCGCGACCCCGCTGTCCGACAGGACGCCGGCGATCCGGTCCCAGGCTTCGGCCTGATCCGGAGAGAGTTGGGGGGCGAGCTCTGGCATCGCCCCCTTGTGCCCGCGTCAGGCGCTGACTGGAAGGGCTTGCGTTCCATTGCCCGTGGTCACGTCGATGCGCGCCGCATCGCACCACTTGCGCAGAAGCGACGGGTCGATCCCCGCAGCCTCGCACATCCGCGACATCGTCGCGCGCGAAAGCTCCCAGATCCCGGCCGAAATGCCGTTTTCGGTGCCCAGAACCTCGGGTTCCCACCCAAGGCGGCGATAGACGCGGACCATCGGGCGGTCAAAGACGCCGACGGAATGGCTCAGCCCCATGGACAGGCCCAGTTCCTGACCCGCGACCAGCATGAGCCGCGCAGTATCGGCCCCCGCACCGGGCGACAGACAGAACCGCGTGCATTCCCAGATGCGATGGCTGCTCAGGGTGCGACCGCCTTTGAGTTGCGGGAAGATTTCGTCCAGCATGGTGCGGCCCGACGTGGGCAGAAACCGCATCGACCCCGCATGCAGACCGTCCGAATTCTCGGCAATGACATAGATCGGGTTGAGCGCATCATATTGATCCGTCTCCCACCCCAGCTGATCGACGGTCACGTCCCAGCCCATGCGGTCGCGAAATTGCTTGGTCCGATCCCGGAACATCGATGCGGCGAGATCGCTGTGATGTTCGAGTTCGGAAGCGCGTAGAAATCTGATCATTTTGGCAGGCCTTTTTGGTTGGTGAGTACAACCAAAGATGTCGCGCCATACTGGTTAACAAAACCTTGACGTCCGAAGCGCTCAACCTCTGGGATTCTAGAAGACCGCGAAATAGATCAGATTCGATAGACTTCCCATGGTCGCACCTGCAAACGGCAAAGCCCCGCCAGATAGGCGGGGCTTGCATATTGATCGTGCTAGTTTTTTCAGCGTTTTGCGGGGCCGGCCTCCAGAACATCCTCGAGCGTGCGCAGGCCCGTTCGGGGCGCTTGGACCAGCACCGACATGTTGCCGGGCTTATGTTCGTTGCGCATCATTTTCATGTGAGCCGCGGGCAGGTCCGACCAGTCGAAGCATTCGGACATGCACGGGTCGAGACGCCGCTCGACCATCAGCTTGTTGGCCGCCGATGCCTGCTTGAGATGGGCGAAATGCGATCCCTGCAGGCGCTTCTGGTGCATCCACATGTAGCGCACGTCGAACGTCAGGTTGAACCCGGTCGTTCCGGCGCAGATGACGACCATGCCGCCCTTCTTGCACACGAAGGTCGAGACGGGGAAGGTCGCCTCGCCCGGGTGCTCGAACACCATGTCGACGTTCACGCCCTTGCCGGTGATGTCCCAGATCGCCTTGCCGAACTTGCGCGCCTCGGTAAACCAAGCCTTGTATTCGGGCGTGTTGACCGTGGGCATCTGACCCCAGCACGAGAAATCGTTGCGGTTGATGACGCCCTTTGCGCCCAGGCCCATGACGAAGGCGCGCTTGCTCTCGTCGCTGATGACGCCGATCGCGTTGGCGCCGGCCGTGTTGATCAATTGGATCGCATAGGAGCCGAGGCCGCCGGACGCGCCCCAGACGAGCACGTTCTGACCGGGCTTGAGGTCGTGTGGTTCGTGACCGAACAGCATCCGGTAAGCGGTCGCAAGCGTCAGCGTGTAGCACGCCGCCTCTTCCCAGGTGAGGTGCTTGGGGCGCGGCATCAATTGCTGCGACTGGACACGGGTGAACTGGCTGAACGAGCCGTCCGGCGTCTCGTAGCCCCAGATACGCTGCGTGGGCGAGTACATCGGATCGCCGCCGTTGCACTCCTCGTCGTCGCCATCGTCCTGGTTGCAGTGGATGACGACCTCGTCCCCGACCTTCCAGCGCTTCACCTTGTCACCGACGGCCCAGACAATCCCGGACGCGTCGGAACCGGCGATATGGTATGGCTGCTGATGGCCGTCGAAGGGGCTGATGGGGACGCCGCGGGCCGCCCAGACGCCGTTATAGTTGATGCCGGCCGCCATCACGAGAACGAGGACGTCCTGGCTGTCGAGTTCAGGGACATCGACGATTTCCTGCTGCATCGCCGTGTCAGGGTCGCCGTGACGTTCGCGCCGGATGGCCCAGGCGTACATCTGCTTGGGGATATGGCCCATCGGGGGCATTTCGCCCATTTCGTACAGATCTTTGGCCACTGCGTCATAGTCCAGAAGTGCTGTGTTCGTATCCAAGGCCATCAATCCCTCCTGCAATCATGCCGCGATGCGGAATCGCTCGCGCTGCGTTGCAACAGAGCTATCACCTTGCAGGTAACTTTCCAACCCCTGCGAAACCCATGTTGTAATTTTATGTCTCTAGTTCTTTCTGCACTGGCAAATTGGCGGCGTAGTATGCGACCACATACAGCCAGTCTTCCTCGAGTGTGATCCTGTCATCCTGCAAGGCCAGGGCGCCGCGCGCTTCCAGCATCCGCAAGGCGACCAGGGCCGTATCGCGGGCCTCGCGTTGCGCATAGTGGACGGGGTGACCGGTGCCCTTCCAGTCCTCGACCCGGGCTTCGAGATGGGCGGCAACGACGGCGACATCGCGGGCTCCATGGTGAAGCGCCTCGGAGACGAGCGCCAGCGGAACGACCGGAAGAACGGCCTCGATCCGTCTCATCAATTCTTCGCCCAAGGCGGCAGCCGGATCGCTGTGCCCCTTCCAGAGAAAACTCTGCAGCGACAAAGGCTCGCCGAAGGAGACCGCGGCATAGCCCAGACGCGTGAACCGACCCGTCAGGCGGAGCTGAAGATGCATCAACGCGTGGCGCGCGACAGTATACCAGCGCAGTTGCGCGCTGCGGCTGCTGTCCCGCCCGGCCGAGATCAGGACCCGATCCTCCAGCACCCGCTCATAGTTAACGGCGACCGGGATGAAGACGACATCCCGCGCGCTCTCTGCATCGTGGTCGGCGATGATGTAGCTGAGGACACCGAGCTTCGGCGGCTGCAACTTGCCGTCGCGGCTGAGCCGTCCTTCGGGGAAGACGGCCTGGGTCACGCCGTTCTGGGTGGCGATCTGGACGTAGCGGGCCAGAACCTTGCGATAGAGCGGATTTAGGTGCTTTCGCCGCACGAAATAGCCGCCCATGGCCCGGATCAGCACCCGAAGCGGCCAACCCCGCGCCCATTCCCCAACGGCATAGGCCAAGGCCGTCTGACGCGCGGCCAGCCAGGTGACCAACACGTAATCCATGTTGGAGCGATGGTTCAGCACAAAGACCACCGTCGCCTTGGGGTCGATCCCGTCCATCGCCGTCGCCTCGCCCGTCACGCGAACCCGGTAAAGACCCTTCGACAGCCAACGGGCCGCACGTGTGGCAAAGCCGAAATAGAGGCTGGCCGAGAACCCGGGCACGATTTCGCGGGCGTAGCGCTTGGCGTCCTCGAAGGCGACTTCCTCGGGGATGCCATTGTCGCGCGCATGTTCCGCGATGGCCTGCGCGACCCCCGGGTCATGGGTCAGGCGGTTGATCGTGTCCATCCGGCGCGCCAGCTTGAACGGCTGGATCGGTCGCTTGAGCCGGGTGTTGAGCTTCGCCACCAGCCGTTCGGCACGCTTGCGAAAGAACCACCTGACGGAGGGGAACAGGAAATGCGACGCGAAGGTCACCGCCGCAAAGAGCATCAGAAGGGCGAGTGCCCAGATTGGAAGTTCGATCGTCCTGAACACCGCCGTCCCCCGGTTTATGCGCAAAAGGTAGGCCGGGACCCGGCGCGGAGCAACTGGCCAGCCACAAGTCGCGGAGAAAACCCAGACGGTCGATGCCGCACCGCGGCGAATTGACTGAATCGGATGTGTCGTATATGTAATCCAAAAAGCAATAATATTGCGTATGAGGATGCCATGTCGCAGAAAGATCGCCCCTGGCTGTTTCGCACCTATGCGGGCCATTCCACGGCAGAGAAGTCCAACACGCTCTACCGGGCGAATCTGGCCAAGGGGCAGACCGGCCTGTCTGTGGCCTTCGATCTGCCGACGCAAACCGGATACGATAGCGATCACATCCTGGCGCGGGGCGAAGTCGGCAAGGTCGGCGTGCCGGTGTCCCACCTGGGCGACATGCGGATGCTGTTTCGGGATATCCCGCTCGACCAGATGAATACCTCCATGACCATCAATGCGACGGCCCCGTGGTTGCTGGCGCTCTATGTCGCCGTCGCCGAGGAGCAGGGGGCCGATACGCGCGCGCTTCAGGGGACCGTGCAGAACGATCTCATCAAGGAGTACCTGTCGCGCGGGACCTATGTCCTGCCGCCGAAGCCGTCGATGAAGCTGATCGGAGATGTGGCCGAGTATTGCTATACCGAGATCCCGAAGTGGAACCCGATGAACGTCTGTTCCTATCACCTGCAGGAGGCGGGTGCGACGCCGGAGCAGGAATTGGCCTTTGCGCTGGCCACAGCCATTTCGGTCCTCGATGAATTGCGTCCCCGCGTTCCGGCCGACGAATTTCCGCAGCTGGCGGGTCGCATCTCTTTCTTCGTCAACGCGGGCATCCGGTTCGTGACCGAAATGTGCAAGATGCGCGCTTTCGTCGAATTGTGGGATGAAATCTGCGTCGAGCGATACGGGATCGAGAATCCGAAATTCCGTCGATTCCGCTACGGTGTGCAGGTTAACTCGCTTGGTTTGACAGAGCAGCAGCCCGAAAACAACGTCTATCGCATCCTGCTGGAAATGCTGGCGGTGACGTTGTCCAAGAATGCCCGCGCCCGCGCCGTTCAATTGCCGGCATGGAACGAGGCGCTTGGCCTTCCGCGCCCCTGGGATCAGCAATGGTCCCTGCGCATGCAGCAGGTTCTTGCCTATGAGACCGACCTTCTGGAATACGGCGACCTGTTCGACGGCTCGCCCGTGGTGGCCGCCAAGGTCGCGACCCTGAAAGAGGGGGCGCGCGCCGAATTGGATGTGCTGGATGGAATGGGCGGCGCCGTGTCGGCCATCGAATACATGAAATCGCGGCTGGTCGAGTCCAATGCGGAGCGGCTGGGTCGGATCGAACGGGGCGAGACGACCGTGGTGGGCGTGAACGCCTGGACCGATGGCGAGGCCTCGCCGCTGGTGGGCGAAGACGGCGGGATCATGGTCGTGGACCCGGCGGTCGAGGCGGACCAGGTTGGCCGCCTGACCGTTTGGCGCGCGGACCGCGACGCCGCCGCCGTCGAGGCCGCATTGGCCGATCTGGCCCAGGCCGCGCGGGACGGGACAAACATCATGCCGCCGTCCATCGCGGCCGCCAAGGCCGGTGTGACCACCGGGGAATGGGCGGGCATCATGCGGCAGGTTCACGGGGAATATCGCGGCCCTACGGGGGTTTCCGCGTCACCGTCCAACAGGGTCGAAGGACTTGACGCACTGCGGACGGCGGTTGACGCGGTCTCGTCCAGATTGGGCAAGCGGCTGACCTTCCTGATGGGCAAGCCCGGTCTCGACGGGCATTCCAATGGGGCCGAGCAGATTGCCGTGCGCGCGCGGGACTGTGGCATGGCGATCCGCTACGAAGGGATCCGCCTGACGCCCGAGGCGATCGTCGCGGCGGCACAAGACGCCGGTGCGCATGTCGTCGGCCTGTCCATCCTCTCCGGCTCTCACCTGCCGTTGGTCGAAGACCTGATGGCGCGGATGAAGGCCGCAGGGCTCGACCATGTTCCTGTCATCGTGGGCGGCATCATTCCGGATGAAGACGCTGCAAGATTGCGGGATTTCGGGGTATCGGCAGTCTATACGCCCAAGGATTTCGAATTGAACCGGATCATGGGAGATATCGTCGAATTGGCGGACCCCGGCGTAATCGCAGCGCAATAGGATCTTCAACAACTCTTGCTCTTCCTCGCTCCCGGTTTTATTGGCCGGGAATGTCGATCATGACATATGGGGAGAGAGAAATGGCAAAGTTGGACAAGATGACCAAACAGGATTTGGCAAAAGAGCGCAAGGAAGCCGAAGCGCGTCTGAAGGAAATCGCCAAGGCCGAGGCGGAATTCGACGGGCGGCGCCTGAAGGAATTGCGCGCCGAAATCGAAGCGATGCTGGCCAAGGAAGGGTATTCCATTGCGGCGCTTTTCGACGGCAAGGCCCCCAAGAAGGGGACCAAGGCCAAGGCCGCACCGAAATTCCGCCATCCCGAGAATGCATCGGTGACCTGGTCGGGACGTGGCCGTCAGCCGCAATGGTACAAGGATGCCATCGCAGCCGGAAAGACCGACAAGGACCTGTCTGTCTGACGTTTTCTTCGGGGGAGGAAAACGCAAGAAGGGGCCGCAGGACGGCCCCTTTTTTTCCTGATATCAGCGGTCGATGGGCAGGATGATCTGCAGGCCGTCGCGGCGGATCAGATCATTGCTCTCGATTCCCTGACGCAGCAGGTTCTGCACGTCCGGCACCCGCAGTTTCAGCACATCTTCGGGCGCGGCCAAGGTCCGCTCAAGGAAGGCCGAGGCTTCCGGTTGGCCGGTAAAGCCAAGCGAGATGATCGCATAGCGCGCCACGTCGTCATTCGCCTCGGCCACCGAACCCCCGGCCTTTGTCGCAAGACGGGCCGCCGTTTCCGAACGCAACTCGGTCGGCTCTGCCAGGTCGATCAGGAACTGGACCAGCTCCGGGTCGCTTGTTTGACCGGCAAGATAGCCCAGTCCGATGACCGCCCCGACGATACCTTTCTCCGCACGGCGCAGGTCGCCATCATCCACGCCGCCCCTGGAGACATAGGCCTGCAAGGGTTCCGCCGCGAGGGGCGAGCCGATCAGGCCAAGGGTCAGGGCGATATTCTCGTGGTACGTCACCAGCGACGGATCGGCCAGCATCTCGACCAATTCGGGAACGACGTCGGGGCCATAGCTGGCCGCCACGTCGAGCGGCAGACCCTCGAAATAGATCTGCGTCACGAAGTCCTTGATCGGTTGGATCGGCACGGCGCCAGGCGTGAAATCGCCCACCCGCTCCAGCCGGATCACGTCATCGGCCTGCGGCAAGGCCAGCGCGCCCGTCAAGGCACCCGTGGCCGGGGAACCCGCCCGTGCCAGTAGCGAATTGCATTCCGCGTTCGTGACCCGGATCCGACTGCTGCCGATGGAACCGAACATCACGAAATTGCTGGAGGAATTATGCGGCAGGCCCGTGTTGTGCCCGAACTCATGCCCCCAGAGGATGCCTTCGAGCGATGCCGTGAAGCGTTCGGTGATGAAGGATGACCCCGGCGTCTGGCCGCAGCCGATGAAGGAGCTGTTGAAGCCCCCGGCGCAGAAATTGACGTCATCGACGACCTTGATGTTTCCGGCCAGAGCGAAGACCGCCTGCAATTCTGCCGAGGTGTCCAGACTGCCATCGCCCGTGGTGAAGACACCCACGTCGCCATTGCGGCGCAGCCGGACCGGACAGGCGACATCGCCGCCGCCGTCATCCGCTTGAAGAACCGCAGAGGCGTCCGCGAAGATGCGGTCGACATCCGCATTGGTCAGCGTCGTATCCTCGTGACGCGAGACAGTCAGAGCGATCTCGGCGGTCGGCCGGATCGGCGACGGGACAAGTCGGTAGCGGAATGTGTTGCCCCGCTCCGGATTGTCATAGGCCATCACGATCATCTCGGGCGCGCCATCACCGTCGAGGTCGGCCACGGCGGCTCCCGCGCCCTGTCCTTCCCACCCGACACCCGGCAGCATGGCGAAAGGTTCGGACCAACTCTCGACGGCACCGTTCGGAGCCATGTTCATGCCGACACGATAGCGGAAATTATTGCTCCGCTCGGGGTTGTCATAGGCCATGAAGATGACATCCGGGACACCGTTGCCATCGAGGTCGGTGACATCCATCCCGGCGCCCTGACCTTCCCAGCCGACACCGGGGGCGGTCAGATAGCTGCTCGACCAAGCCGTGGCGATTCCGTTGGAATTGAGGTTCAGGCCGACCCGGTAGCGGAAGGAATTGCCGCGGACCGGATCGTCATAGGCCATCAGGATCATGTCAGGGCGGCTGTCCCCATCGAGTTGGGCCAGGGCAACCGCCGCGCCTGCCCCCTTGTGGCCGACGCCGGGAACCTGGATCGACCCGGACCAGCTGGCCGCGACACCGGCGCTGTTGAGGTCCTTGCCCACGCGGTAGCGGAATGAATTGGCCCCCGTCGGGTCGTCATAGGCCATCAGGATCATGTCGGGACGGCTGTCCCCGTCGATGTTGCCGACGGCCACACCCGCGCCGTCGCCCTCCCATCCCAGACCGTCCACACGGATGAAATCGCTGGACCAGCTGGTGGCCTGACCCGCGGCGTTGACGTTGAACCCGATGCGATAGCGGAAGTTGTTGTCCCGCGCGGGATCGTCATAGGCCATGAAGATCAGGTCCGGTCGCGGATTGCTGTCGATCTGGGCAAAGGTGGCACCGGCGCCGGCGCCTTCCCACCCGACACCAGGGATTGTGGTGAACTGAGCGGCGGCAAGACCCGGCAAAAGGGGGACGCTGACCGCAGCAAAGGCTGCGGCGCGCAGGACGGAATACGTCATGGCAAACCTCGAAAATGGATAGGCGACGCGGGGCGGCAGGAGATGGTGCGTCTGAAAAAAATCGTCGCGCCCTGGGGTCATCCTATCAGAATGACATCTTTCGATCAGGTCGGGATTTCCTTACCCTGCTTTCGAGCAATCCCGAGGAAGCGTCACATGACCCCCCATATTCGCGCCGAAGCTGGCCAGATCGCCGAAACCGTCCTGATGCCGGGCGACCCGTTGCGTGCCAAATGGGCGGCTGAAACCTTTCTGGATGAGCCCGAACTGGTGAATGACGTGCGCGGCATGTTGGGGTTCACCGGGACGTGGCGGGGAAACCGCGTGACGATCCACGGGTCCGGGATGGGCATGCCGAGCCTGTCGATCTACGCCAACGAATTGATCGCGAAATACGGGGCGAAGACCCTGATCCGCATCGGCTCGACCGGGGCGATGCAATCCCACGTCAAGATCCGCGATGTCATCCTTGCCCAGACCGCCAGCAGCATCTCGACCCCTTCGGCCGGCATTTTCCGGGAAGTGAACTTCGCCCCCTGTGCCGACTTCGGCCTGCTGGTCGCGGCGCACAAGGCGGCACTGGGCAAGGGCAGCGACGTGCATGTGGGCGGTATCTATTCGTCGGACGTCTTCTATGACGAACGCCCCGACCTGACCGAGATGATGACTCGCCACGGCATTCTGGCGGTCGAGATGGAAGCGGCGGAACTCTACAACCTTGCGGCCCGGCACGGATGCCGGGCCTTGGCGGTCCTCACGGTCAGCGATCACCTGCTGACCCACGAAGCCTTGCCTGCCGCGGACCGTCAGTCCTCCTTCGGCGACATGGTCGAGATCGCGCTGGAAGCCGCCTTCGCCTGAGCCACATTCGGCACGGAGGTCTGGGCCTTGCGGCGGAAGCCGTTGCCAGGCCCACCCGCGCCGTACCACTCCTCGTTCCGGGTCAGCACGATGGTGAGCGCCAAGGCGCCAAAGGCCAGCGTCGCGCCGAACAGAAGCGCCAGATCCTCGCTCTGCAGGATGACGAACAACGTCCCGTAAAGCGCCGTCAGCAGCCCGCCAATCGCCAAGGTGCGCCGCCCCATCTTCAATCCGACCCAGGCAAAGAAGGTCAAAAGCCCGACCGTCGCGATCGAGGCCAGAAGATATGCGGGCGTAAAGCCGATCTGTTCGGCATAGGCCACCATCAGCAATACGAACAGCGACTGCGCCACACCGATGAAGATGTATTGGACGGGATGGGTGGGGCGGTCCTTTCGGTCGAGCAGCAGGACCGTCAGGAAGGTCAGCGCGATGAAGAGGATGCCATGGCGACCTGCGCGCCAGGCCGTCTGATAGAAGTCGTTGACCTGGATGAAGGTCGTTCCGAACAGGGTTTCCCGGGTGAGAAGGTTTTCGGCGCGCTGAACCTGCGGCAGGGCGCGGGCCAGGTGCGGGACCGTCCAACTGGCGGAGTAGCCGCTGTCGGTGACGTCACGGGTCGACGGCAGGAACGCGCCCGAGAAACTCGGGTCCATCCAGTCGCCCCGCATCGTGACCTCTGACATGCGGCCCACGGGTGCGACGCTGATTTCTTCGGCCCCGTTCAGCGACAGATCGATGCTGAAGCTTGTGGGCGACGTCAACCGGCCGGTCCGTCCCTCGACCCCCGTTTCTTCGCCGGTTGCAAAGGGTTCGAGGTCGAGCGGGCCATCCGGCCCCTCGACCACCGTGTCGCCGCGCAGGCCGCGGTTCCCGGTCAGGCCAAGGCGCAAGGTTGCCTCATCCCAGATCAGCTCCTCCCCGTCGCGCAACAGGTCGTCGAGCCGTGCGGAATCAAAGCTGGCGGTCATCCCTATGCTGGCCGAATAGACCGGAACCTCGAAGATGCCGCGGCTGCGGATCTCGGTGAATGTATCGATGTCGGCCACGAAATCCTCCGGCAGCAGGATGATCGGCGTGGTCCGCGCCCGGATCGGCACGCGCACCTGCTCGGTCCGCAGCTCTCCGGTCTCGGGGTCGGTCACCTCCCGCTGCTCGATCCGGGTGCTGTCGCCTTCAACCGGGATGGTGAGGTAGGGGCCGGACAATCGTTGCGGCCCGCCCCATTCCTCGCCGATGGTCCGGCGCGTCTGGTCGGCGTAGAAGGATCGGTCCTGCACGATGGCGGATGCAAAGAATTGTGGAATGAACATCAGAAGCGCCAGAAGCGCGACGACGAGAAATCTGAAACCTGTGGATCGCATGGTCTGTCCCCGAATGCAGTGTGAATGCTTCGGAGTAGGCTGACGGTCATGCAGGCCCGGCGCAGCACTGGTGCAGAACCCGTGCAGACGCAAAAAGGCCCCGGCGTTTCCACCGGCACCGGATCTGGCTCGTCAACAGGTCAGATGACGACAGCGTCAAGTGGCGTGAAGCCGTTCAAGCCAACCGACGAATAGGTCGTGGTATAGGCACCGCAGTTGCGGATGATGATCTTTTCCCGGCCCTGAGCGACAGTGGCAGGCCGATCGGGCGCTTCTCGGAGAGGACGTCCGCGCTATCACAGGACGGGCCGACCATGATCTGCGGGACGTCGCCCAAGGAGACGTGGTCGACATCCGCGCCCTGATCCAGGACCAGCTCGATCTCGCCGCGCGAGGCCGAGTCGAAGCCCGACCCAAAGGCAACCAGCCGCTCGATGATGGCGGGGTGCGGGTTCGCCTTGACGGCATAGTGGATGTGGGCCCGACGCAGACCGCTCACTTTCAAGGGAGACGTTATCGTCGCTATGTAACTGTGCGTTTCGCCGTGCCGGGGGCGCATGCGTAGGCCTCTATGCGAGGCCAGACGCAGAGTCGATTAAAGTGAAAACTCGCAAAACTCTTCTGAAAATTCAGTCGCGATCCAAGGTCGTCGGAAACGCAACGGTGGAACCCTGCTCCGGGGCGCGTGTTGTCCTCCCATGAAAATCAAGGAGAGAAACATGCACAAGCTACTCAAACCCCTTGCCGTCCTGCCCATCGTTGTCTTGGCCGCTGGCTGCGTCGCCAACGGCGACAATCGCGTGGACACGGAGGACGAACTCGAGGCGACGCTCGATCAGGATATCGACGGCGACGGCACTGTTCCGCAGTCCGGCATCGAAGTCGGCACCTCGGGCTGATATCTGCCCTATGCTGCGGCCCCGCGTCCCTGAATTGGGATCCGGGGCCGCCCGCATTTCAGGTTGCAGTGCCGCGCGGCGGGTAATGGTTGTTGATCACGAAATTCAGCCCACCCAGTAGATCCGCGATCAGGGGCCGCGAGAAAGGCACGGACTGCTGCCAGTTGGCAAAGACCTTGCCGTCCGGGCGCACGAGGGTCATGCCGGGTTCGTTGAAAATCGCGGGTTCGGCGGTATCGGGCCGGGCCGACGACATATAGAGCCCCCATTCCCGCGCGCTCGCCTCCGACAGGCCATAGCCGACGCGCAAATCCCCGAAGCCCCACTCCGCAGCCTGCTTCTCTGCCCGATCCTTGTCGTCCATCGACACCGCGACGATCTCCACACCAAGCTCTGCCAATTTGCCCAGGTTCGGCACCACGTCGCCCTCGATCTGTTTGCGGCAAAGGGGGCAATGAAGCCCACGATAGAACAGGACCAGCGTGAAATTGTCCGGCGACTCGTCGCTCAGGCGGAACGTCCCGCCCCCGAGCAGCGGGAATGAAAGGGCGGGCGCGGCGTGATCGATCTTGAGCATCTTGGTCCTCGGAGTGGTCTGGGTCGCGTCCGTGATGACCGTTCGGTGGCCGGAAAGCCATTCACGATCCCTCGATGGTCAGGGCTCCGGGCGTTCACATCCCTACCGGACCTCGAAACCCGTGCCCGTCCAACGAAACGCGAGTTCTTGGCCGCCGTGCTGATAGCCCCGAACGACCGGGGGCGTGGCGCTATCGACCGTCACCGAGGCCAGCAGCGCCTCGTCCGCCAACTTCAGTAGGTCGCCGCGCCGCAGCCAGATCTTCAACGTGCAGGCCTGCGCACCGCAAAACAGGCTCCGTCCCGGCACGCCGTTGCAGACGATGCCCTCGTGATGGAGCATCAGATCCAGTTGCCCATCCCCGTCGAAGTCGGTCTCGAAGATGCCGGACTCAAATTGTCCGCCGCGATCCTCGCAGGCGGCCGCGAGCTCCTCGGCCACAAGGTATCGCGCCGCATTCGACTGTTGCGCCGCAACGGGCGACGCCAGCAGCGCAAGACAGAGAGCGAGACGCATCCGCATCAGACGCGCCGCTCCACCATCATCTTCTTGATGGACGCAATGGCCTTGGCGGGATTGAGGCCCTTGGGACAGGTCTTGGCGCAATTCATGATCGTGTGGCAGCGGTAGAGCTTGAACGGGTCTTCCAACTCGTCCAGCCGCTCGCCCGTCGCCTCGTCCCGGCTGTCTATGATCCAGCGGTAGGCGTGGAGCAGCGCCGCTGGTCCCAGATAGCGGTCGCCGTTCCACCAGTAGGAGGGGCAAGCCGTCGAGCAGGAGGCGCACATGATGCACTCATACAGGCCGTCCAGCTTTTCGCGGTCCTCGATGGACTGGCGCCATTCCTTGGCGGGCGTGTTCGACTTCGTTTCCAGCCACGGCATGACCGACGCATGCTGTGCATAGAAATGGGTCAGGTCGGGGATCAGATCCTTGATGACGGGCATGTGCGGCAGCGGATAGATCTTCACGTCGCCATCGACCTCGTCGATGCCCCAGGTGCAGGCCAGCGTGTTCACCCCGTCGATGTTCATCGCACAGGACCCGCAGATGCCTTCGCGGCAGGACCGCCGGAAGGTCAGCGTCGGATCGATCTCGTTCTTGATCTTGATCAGCGCGTCCAGGATCATCGGCCCGCAAGTATCCAGATCGACCCAATAGGTGTCGAGCCGGGGGTTCTTTCCCTCATCGGGGTTCCAGCGATAGATCTGGAACTTTCGCAGCCGGTTGGCGCCCTCGGGCTTGGGCCAGGTCTTGCCCACGGTGATCTTGGAATTCTTCGGAAGGGTGAATTGGACCATGGTCGTCTCCTCTCAGAGGGTATTGATCAGCACCGGCAGACCGTTGGTCGCGATGCATTGAATGGTGTCGGGGCGGCGCGCGATGTCGAGAACCAGTTGCGTGGCCGTTTGGTCGTCACGTGTGGCGGCAGAGGTGGCCAGCGTGACGATCTCGTCCCCGCTTGCGTTGTCGATGATGCAATCCGTGGTCGGCTCCAGCGGCACGCCCGGAAACCGCTCGGCCACGATCGGATTCACGACCGACTTGGCAGCGCTGCGACTGACTTCGGTGCCGATGGCGGTGTTGCAGGCCGCCAGCAGAACGACGGGGATCAGGGCCTCAAGCCGCATGACGGACCTCGTTGAGCCAGTTTGTGGGGTGATCTTCATAGCCAAGCTGCACCAGCGCAGCCCCATGGGTTTCGGCATAGGCCTCGGCCACGGCCCGGGGCAGCAGGTCGCGCCACTGCGCCACGCCGCCATGCGACACATGGCTGGCCATCCGGGCCTTGGCCCGCGTGCCCTTGGCCTGACCACCAAAGAGCGACATCTGCCAGAACAGCGCCATGCCACGTTCCACCTCGGGCTCGGTCAGGCCCAGATTGCGCAGATGTTCGCGGAACCCCCGGCAATCTGTGTCGGCCATCAGGTCTTCGTAGCGCGCCTCGATCCCGTTCGGGCGGGCATAGTCCCAGGCGAGCATGTCGGCCAGCGTCTCGGCATGTTTGCCCTGCATCTCGAACATCAGGCGCGCGGTGTCGTCGGGCAGCTGCGCCAGATGCTGCTGATAGCTTTGCCCGCCCAGGTCATCGCGCGCTTCGTGCAGGAACGCCTCTTCCGCGTGGTCGGAGGTCAAGTGATAGCGCATGCCCGACAAAAGCACGTCGCGCGGGTCGCGGATCACGTGCAGCACCCGGGCATCGGGACGATCCAGCACCGCCTGCGGAAACCGCGACGTCCATTGGAACAGGAACACCCGGTCGGACGGCGGCACGAATTTCAGCCCGCTGGCCGGAAAGACGATATGATCCGCGACGCCGATGGCCTGCGCCAGCGCGCGAAAAACGCTGCGCATCCAGATGGTCCCCGTCTTGTGGTGGGTTCCGACACAGAAAATGCGGGGCGCGATCAGCTCCATGGGTCAGCCGCCCGCCCGCTCGGAAATGCAGGCCAGGAATTCGGTGATCTCGGTCTTGGTCAGCTCCGCCTCGGGGTCCATCGCGACATCCGGGCGTCCGATTGCCGCAAGGCAGGAGGCATGGCCGGGCGCAACTCCGTCGCCCGTCGCCAAAGCCTGGGATGTCCCGGTTTCGCCGCCGCCGATGCAGCCCGCCAGAAGAAGCGGAAGGACACCAGTCCCGAGGATTAGAACACTGCGGCTCATCGCGGAATCGCCTCGCAGGCGTCCAGACGTCTCAGGTCGTCGCTTTTGCGAATGCGGATCGTCTGTCCCTCAACGGCCACGCCCTGCTTGCGGGCGCAATCGAGATAGGTCGCGCGCCGCGCTTCGGGGGTCGTTGGCATGCAGGCCGACAGCACCACGGCAACCGACACCGCGCTGATGGGCGCGATGGCCAGCCGCCGCAATTGAGCCGGTGGATCACCCGGCAGGATGGGCCCGTCGGGCATGACAAGATCGCCGATGGACGACACGCGGACCTAGTACACCCGCGCCTTGGGCGCGATCTTCTTGAGGTCGATGCCGCCGTCGTTGTGGCTGGTCAGCGGGTTCAGATGGACGCCACGATAGCTGAGCGAGGCCTTCTGCTCGTCGCCCTTGAACCAGGTCAACGAATGCTTGCGCCAATTCTCGTCGTCGCGGTTCGGGAAATCCTCGTGGGCATGGGCGCCGCGGCTCTCCTTGCGCGCCTCGGCGGCGACCACGGTGGCCACGGCGTTCGGCATCAGGTTGGCCAGCTCCAGCGTCTCCATCAGGTCGGAGTTCCAGATCAGCGAATGGTCCGTCACCGACAGATCGGAGAGCTTGGTCGCGATATCCTCCATCTTGTCCTTGCCCTGTGCAAGGGTTTCGGAGGTGCGGAACACGGCGGCGTCGTCCTGCATCGTCTTCTGCATTTCCAGCCGCAGCTCGGCGGTGCCGACTTGACCGCTGGCGTGACGCAGACCGTCAAAGCGGGTCAGCGCCGCTTCGACCGAGCGCAGGTTCGGGGACGGCACGGCAGCATCGCGGTCGATCACCTCACCGGCGCGGATCGCGGCGGCCCGGCCAAAGACCACAAGGTCGATGAGCGAGTTGGACCCGAGGCGGTTCGCCCCGTGAACCGACGCACAGCCGGCCTCGCCCACGGCCATCAGGCCGGGCGACACGCGGTCGCCATCGTCCGCCGTGGGGGCCAGAACCTCGCCCCAGTAGTTCGTGGGGATGCCACCCATGTTGTAGTGGACCGTCGGCAAAACCGGGATCGGCTCCTTGGTGACGTCGGCCCCCGCGAAGATGCGCGCGCTTTCCGAAATGCCGGGCAGGCGCAGGGCCAGCGTCTCGGCCGGGAGGTGCGACAGGTTCAGGTGGATGTGATCCCCGTCCTTGCCGACGCCGCGGCCCTCGCGGATTTCCATGGTCATGCAGCGGGACACCACGTCGCGCGACGCGAGGTCCTTGTAGGTGGGGGCATAGCGCTCCATGAACCGCTCGCCCTCGGAGTTGGTGAGGAACCCGCCCTCGCCCCGCGCGCCTTCGGTGATGAGGCAGCCCGCGCCATAGATGCCGGTCGGGTGGAACTGCACGAATTCCATGTCCTGAAGCGGCAAACCGGCGCGCGCGACCATCCCGCCACCGTCGCCGGTGCAGGTATGGGCCGAGGTGGCACTGAAATAGGCGCGGCCATAGCCGCCCGTCGCCAGCACCGTCATCTTGGCGCTGAACAGGTGCAGGGTGCCGTCATCCAGTTTCCAGCACAGAACGCCCTGACACACACCGTCATCCGACATGATGAGGTCGATGGCGAAATACTCGATGAAGAACTCGGCCTTCTGCTTGAGCGACTGGCCATAAAGCGTGTGCAGAATGGCGTGGCCCGTGCGGTCGGCGGCGGCGCAGGTCCGCTGCACCGGGGGGCCTTCGCCGTATTCGGTGGTATGGCCGCCGAAAGGACGCTGATAGATCTTGCCCTCTTCGGTCCGGCTGAACGGCACGCCGTAATGCTCCAGCTCATAGACGGCCTTGGGCGCTTCGCGGGCGAGGTATTCCATGGCGTCCGTATCGCCCAGCCAGTCGGACCCCTTCACGGTGTCGTACATGTGCCATTGCCAGCTGTCGGGGCCCATGTTGCCAAGGCTGGCCGCGATGCCGCCCTGTGCCGCCACGGTATGGGACCGGGTCGGAAAGACCTTGGTCACGCAGGCGGTGCGAAGCCCCTGCTCCGCCATGCCGAGGGTCGCGCGCAGGCCGGCGCCGCCGGCACCCACGACAACGACGTCATATTCATGGGTTTCGTATTCGTAGGCAGCCATTCGTAACTCTCCTTACAGCGCGAGACGGACCAAAGCATAAACGCAGGCGAGGGCCGCCGCGTAGCTGAGGCATGTGGTCGCGATGATTGCGATCTTGCGGGCTGTGCCCGGAACATAGTCTTCGATTAGGACCTGAACGCCCTTAGCGAAATGCACCCAGCCGACGGTCAGCGTCAGAAGCGCGACCAGCGCGGGCCAGGGGCGGGAATAATAGGCCACGATCTCTTCGTGGGGCGCGCCAAGCACCGCCCCGAAGGTGAACACAAACAGCGGCACCAGCAGGACGAGCGAGGCCGACAGCACCGTCTGGTGCCAATGATGCATCGTGCCGGAACCGGAGGCGCCGAGGCCGTCGACGCGCTTGCGATCGGTCATGTAGGACATGTCGGCCTCCTTCACAGAACAACGATGGTGAACAGGGTCAGGATGACCGAGCCGATGACGATGGCCCAGCCAAGCTGCTCGGCCTTGTCGACTTCGAGGAAGTACCCCGCATCCCAGATCAGGTGCCGGATACCCGCGAGTGTGTGATACCAGAGCGCCCAGATCGACCCCAGGAAGACCAGCTTGCCGAACCAGGACGTCAGCACCCCGTTGGCCGTCGCGAAGGCATCGGGTCCTGCCGCGGCGGCGACGAACCACCAGGTGATCAGCAAGCCGCCGACGATCAGCGCATTGCCGGTGATCCGTGTCAGGATCGACGTGATGGAGGTCAGCTGCGGGCGATAGATCTGCAGGTGCGGGCTGAGCGGGCGATTGCCCCGGTTCACATCGGCCATCGTGGGCCTCCTTCGTCTCGGAATGCGGTCGTTTCCCCGGTTCTAACCATTTCCCGGGCGGAGTCACGGGGGCGCGCGGTCGCAGTTGCCGCGAATTGACGTGATTTGCCGATTTTGTGACCACAGCCAGATTTTCGTGGTCACAAATCAGGACGGAACCCGCCGACGGGTGTCCGGATTGGGCTTTCGTGACGCGAAAAGGAGAGCGAGATGTCCAAAAGCCAAGCCGAAATCTGGGATGAATGGCGCGATCTGGTCAACATGGCCCCGGCCGAGTTGGAAGACTGGCTCGAGACCGAGGAAAGCAAATCGGTGGGCGACAGCGACGACGCCGAGAGCACCGGGCACAAATCGGGCCGCCGGATCGTGAAACTGAAACGCACCAACAAGGACGACCTGAGCGATGATGACTGGAGCCACATGGGCAAGGTCGTCGGCTACATCAAACGCCACCTGTCGCAGGGCGGACCCGACGAAGATGTGGAGCATTCGGCCTGGCGCTATTCCCTGATGAATTGGGGGCACGACCCGTTGGCGGAGTGACGGTAAGCTAGGGCTGCCGCGCGCGGGTCCGCAGCACGTCTTCCATCTCGGAGCAGATCACCATGCGGTCGTCGTAATGATAGTAATAGGCATTGTCCTGACCGCAGGTTTCCACGGTCAACGGCGTCCGGCGGGGCAAGGCGATGGTGCGGTTTATCCGCTCGATATCTGGGGCCAGCAGGCGGAGCGCCTTGCCTTGGCCGCTGGAGACCAGTGTCCCCGGCGCGCCCCCCACCGGGCGGGCCTGCTCCAAAACGGCTTCCCAGGCGCGCCGGTTTGACGTGGCCGCTTCGATACAGAACCGTTCGTCATCCGGGCGCATCCCGAGCGCGCGGGCCAGATGGCCCCGCTCCCCGGGGTTCAGCCCGAAATAGAGACAGATCGCCCGCGCGGTGCGTTGATTTCCCGGCATGTATTCCGACCACGGATCGAACAGTTCCTCTGCTGCTTCGGCACGGCCCAGGCGGACGACATCACGGATCAGGTCGGCCATCTCGGTTTCGTCGTGGACACGGTCGGCATAGACGAAGCCGAAACTGTCGGCGGCGTTCTCTTCGGGGCCGAAGATCGGGACGCGGTATTGGTCGATCAGGGCGTGGCCCAATTCGTGGTAGAGCGTGTAGCGCAGGTTGTTCAGAACGAAATCCGCCGACGCGGGCATCGCACCGAGACCCGCAACGAGAAGGAAGAGAACACGGAACATGCGCCCAGCATGGAAGCCCCGCCGCGTCTCGGCAAGGGGCAGTGCACAAGGCTCTGCCGCCGCCGCATCGATCCCGGACGCTCCGAATGCGGCAACCACTCCGCGTCGATGGCCGCCCAGTCGATCTGCTGCGAGGGCAGGGACGGCCCTGCGATCTGGAGTTCCGCGATGAAATCGAGCGTCAGGGCAAGGGGCGGATGGGTCCGGTCGATGCCTTTACCATCGGCGAGGGCCAGGTCCAGCAGGCGGGCGCGCGTGTCGGGCGATGCCTCCGAAATGGCGGTGACCGAATAGGCGAGATAGGCGTACCGTCGGGCGTCTCCTCTCCGAAATAGCCGTTGATGCGCTTTTCCAGAAGCGGCGCAAGGGTCAGCTGCTCCAGCCCCCGGGCAACACCAGCGGCCCCGACGGTGTCTCAAGTCGGAGCCGGCCATCCAAACCAGACAACCGCACATCCCCCGGCCAACAACAGCAGCGGCAGGATCAGGATCATCCGCGCAATCGCTACGGCCATCACATTGAGGCCATCAGTTCGGCGAAGGCGACCGGCGTGAAAATCCGCCAGGGCCTGCGCCTGAATTCGGACGGCGAACCGCAGGTGGAAACGGTCGAGCGATCGCCTCACGACGGCATCAGCGCCCAGTAGTCGAGATCGAGCAGCACATCCGGCAGGTACTTTCCGTCCGCGCCGCGAAGGGCAAAGGCCGCGCCGCGCGTCGCCACAAGCCGCAGGCGGATCGCCGTCACATCGGCCGTCATCTGCGCCTTGTCCAGAACCTCGGACCAGGCCCGGACCGTATCGCCCGCAAAGCAGGGGTTGGCATGGGCGCCCGCGTTGATGGCGGCGATGCATTGCGCATTGGCCAGCCCGTTGAATGACAGCGCCCGCGCCAGGCTGATGACATGGCCACCATAGATCAGCCGCTTGCCATCCTCGCGGTGCGTGGCGTCGAAATGGACCTTGGCCGTGTTCTGCCACAGGCGGGTGGCCAGCATATGCTCGGCCTCTTCGATGGTGACGCCATCGACGTGGTCGATCTGTTCACCGACGGCATAATTCGACGCGCGGTGCGGCTCTCCGGCCAGGTCGAAATCATAGCTGTCGAAGGCGAGCGGCGCGTCGCCAACGGGCAAGACCAAGTCGGCGGCGGCGACCGCATCGTCCAGCGGGGGGATCACCGTCTCGGGGGCCGGAGCCGCCGGATCGGCCTTGCGGACCATGACCCAGCGGACATAGCTCAGCACCGGCTCGTCCATCTGGTTGAACCCGGTGGTGCGGACCCAGACGACGCCGGATTTGCCATTGGAATTCTGCTTGAGGCCGATGACCTCGCTTTCCGACCGCAGGGTGTCGCCGGGAAAGACCGGTTTCAGGAAGCGCCCTTCGGCATAGCCAAGGTTCGCGACCGCATTGAGCGAGATATCCGGCACCGTCTTGCCGAAGACCGTGTGAAACACGACCAACTCGTCCAGGGGCGAACAGCCCAGGCCGCAATCCAGCGCAAAGACGTCCGACGACGACAGGGCGAACCGCTGCGGGTAGAGCGCGTGATACATCGCGCGCTCCCCCTCGCCGACTGTCCGTGGGACGGCGTGGCGAATGACCTGCCCCACGGCGTAATCCTCGAAGAAACGGCCCGGGTTGGTCTTGGATGTCATTGGGCGCCGAGTTTCATCGACGGGTCATAGCGGGCATCGACGTCCTTGATGACGGCCTGCGCGCAATACATCCGGCCCTGACGCTGGTCCCAGGCATAAGAGGGCGAGCCATGCAACGCCCAGCCCTTCGACAACGCCTCGGAGACCTTGTGACAGAAGGCACTGTCGTCTTCGCCCGTCAGCAGGCGGTAGAGTGTCGTCATGTTAACCTCCGAAAGGATTGACGCCGAGCCAGATGTGAATGGAGGCCGCGATGGCCATGAGGATCAGGCCGATCAACAGGGCCTTGATGTCGCCCTTGGCGGAAACCTCAGTCGGGCGGACCCAGGGCGCGGCGCGGTTCAGGACGATCACCTCGACCACGGCCCAGGCCAGGAGGCCGCCGAAGAGGATGACCGAGGCCAGATCGCCGTTCACCAGCAAATGCGCCACGGCCCAGATCTTGAACCCGGTCAGCTGCGGATGGCGAATGCGGGCCGACAAAAGCCCCTTGGTCGCGCCGACGCCGTAGACATAGAACGCCAGCACCATCGCCAGATTGTTGATATGCCGCAGGAAACCCGGCGGCTCCCAGAGCGGGACGAAATCGGCTGCCCGGTAGCCCAGCACCATCAGGACGACCGAGACGACCAGCAGGAGCGCCACCAACCCCTTGCCGCCACTACCAAGCCGCTCCCGCGGGCCGGGCGCGACCCGCTTGAACAGATGCGCCCCGACCCAGAGGGCGAGGCCAAGGATCAAGAGGATCATGTCAATTCTCCAACGCGGTGATTGCCGCGTGTTTTGCCAGTGTCCGGCGGGCCGTGTCCACATGCAGATTCTCGACGATCCGCCCATCCAGGACCGCGACCCCCTGCCCGGCGGCCATTGCCGCCTCGAAGGCCTTGATCTGGCGGCGGGCCAGGTCGATCTCATCGACCTTCGGTGCGAAAACGGCATTCGCCACCGCGATTTGCGCCGGATGGATCAGCGTCTTGCCGTCCATGCCCAGGTCGCGCCCCTGCTCGCATTCGGCGCGCAGGCCCTCTTCGTCCTTGAAGGCATTGAAGACCCCGTCGATGCAGGGAATCGCTGCAGCCCGCGCCGCCAGCAGACAGGTCTGGAGCGCCGTCATCAGCGGCAACCGGTCCGCCCGCGTCCGGCACCCCAGGTCCTTGGCCAGATCGTTGGTGCCCATCACGAAGCCGCCCATGGCCGGTGCACGGGCGATCGACGCGGCGTTCAGGATGCCCTCGGGTGTCTCCATCATCGCCCAGACGCGGGTGGATCCGGTCAGTGATTGTGCAGCCGCAGCAACGTCGCCCGCCCCGTTGACCTTGGGCAGAAGGATGGCGTCAGGCGACAGCCTGGCAAAGGTCGCAAGGTCGTCGCGCCCCCAGGGCGTGTCGGCGCCATTGATTCGGACGATCACCTGACGCGGGGCATATCCACCTTCGGTCAGATACTCGGCCAAGGTGTTGCGGGCATTTTCCTTTTCGTCGGGTGCGACGGCATCCTCCAGATCAAAGATGATCGCATCGACCGGCAGGGTCCGGGCCTTTTCCAGCGCCCGGGGCTTGGAGCCGGGAATGTAGAGCACGGAACGGAACGGGCGGTCTGCTGGGGTCATCTGGCGATCTCCTTGCTGCGCTTGCAAACATGTTGCGCAAGGAATGGCAAGTGTTTCGGTGTTTATTGAACTTTTGTTGCGCCTCTCTTCGCCGCCCTGCGGCGCGTCCGCTGAGGTCGGCGCTTAACCATTTCTTCGCTTCTTTGCGGCAATGTCACTTCATCCCTTCGGATCCGGGAAAGACCCGGGCCGACGCGACCCCGAGATGGCCCCTCGCCTCTCTTTCGCGTCGCGGCCGGTCCACACTCACGAAAGGAAGTCCGATGAAGAAGACCCAGATCCTGAATGCCTTTTTCGCTTCGGCGACAGGTGCGGCGCTGCTCCTCGTGGCGATCCCCGCCCGGGCGCAAGTCGCGAATTGCGGCCCGCGCAACGACGTCGTGGCGCGCCTTTCCTCGACTTATGGCGAAACCCGCCGCGGCATCGGCCTCGGCAGCCAGGACCGCGTGGTCGAGGTGTTCGCCTCGGACGACAGCGGCACCTGGACGATCACGGTCACCATGCCGGACGGCCGCATGTGCCTGATCGCCTCGGGCCAATCCTGGGAAGACCGGATGGACGACCTTGCCTATCTGGCAGACGCCGAAATCTAGGCCGTTGCATCCCGGCCCGAGCAACCATCGAAGGGGCGTCCGGCGGATCGCCCCGTTCGCGTGCAAAGCGGCGGGTCGGATCACAACACGACGATGCAGGTGCGGCGGGTCTTGCGTCCGCCCGGTCCCTTCCGATACCTCACCCGCGACATCACGACCGACATATCGGAGACAGACATGGCCCGACCCAAGATCGCCCTCATCGGCGCCGGACAGATCGGCGGCACCCTCGCCCACCTGGCCGCCATCAAGGAACTGGGGGACATCGTCCTCTTCGACATCAGCGAGGGGACGCCGCAGGGCAAGGCCCTCGACATCGCCGAATCCGGCCCGGTCGAAAAGTTCGATGCCAAGCTGAAGGGCACCAATGACTATGCGGATATCGCAGGGGCGGACGTCTGCATCGTCACCGCCGGCGTGCCGCGCAAGCCCGGCATGTCGCGTGACGACCTTCTCGGCATCAACCTCAAGGTCATGAAGGCTGTCGGCGAAGGCATCCGCGACAACGCACCCGATGCTTTCGTCATCTGTATCACCAACCCGCTTGACGCGATGGTCTGGGCGCTCCGCGAGTTCAGCGGCCTGCCCCACGAGAAAGTCGTCGGCATGGCCGGCGTCCTCGATTCGGCACGCTTCCGGCATTTCCTGGCCGAAGAGTTCGACGTTTCCATGCGCGACGTCTCGGCCTTCGTTCTGGGCGGACATGGCGACACGATGGTGCCGCTGGTGCGCTATTCCACGGTCGGCGGCATCCCCCTGCCCGACCTTGTCGAAATGGGCTGGACCAGTCAGGAAAACATGGACGCCATCGTCCAGCGCACCCGCGACGGCGGTGCCGAGATCGTGGGCCTGCTCAAGACCGGATCGGCCTTCTATGCCCCCGCCGCCAGCGCCATCGAGATGGCCGAGGCTTTCCTCAAGGATCAGAAACGCCTGCTGCCCTGTGCCGCCTGGGTCGACGGGGCCCTGGGCCTGACCGGGATGTATGTCGGCGTGCCCACCGTGATCGGCGCGGGCGGCATCGAACGCGTGGTCGACATCAAGCTGACCCGCGACGAGCAGGCGATGTTCGACAAATCGGTCGAGGCCGTGAAGGGCCTGGTCGAGGCCTGCAAGGCGATCGACAGCTCGCTCGCCTGATCCGCTCGACACCGCGTTGAAAAAGGGGCGTCCCAACCGGGCGCCCCTTCGCTTTTGAACAGGTCGTCGGATCAGGGAAGCAGGACGCTGTTGATCACGTGGATCACACCGTTCGACGCGGTGACATCCGGCGTGATGACGGTCGCATTCTCGACCCGCACGCCATTGCGCCCGTCGATGTGCAGGTTCCCGCCCTGAACCGTTGGGATCGCGCCGCGCGTCCCGAGCAGCGAGGACGCAGGATAGAGCCCCGGAGCCACGTGATAGGTCAGGATGCTGACCAACTGGTCCTTGTTCTCGGGCTTGAGCAGCGTCTCGACGGTGCCCGCGGGCAGCGCGGCGAAGGCTTCTTCAGTCGGCGCAAAAACGGTGAACGGGCCCGGGCCCTTGAGCGTCTCGACCAGACCGGCGGCCTGAACGGCCGCGACAAGCGTGGTGAACGACCCGGCAGCAACGGCCGTATCGACGATGTCGGACCCACCGCTTCCACTGGCCGGAACGCAACCGGCAAGGGCGGCAGCGCCGGCAAGTCCTGCACCCATGGTCAACACACGGCGACGGTTCATCATGATGTTCATTTTCTCAAGCTCCCTGTGTGGCGGCCCAGACGCCGCAAAAGTCTAGTGGGATTTTTTCCCACAAGCGACGAATTGGCACAGTTGCGGCCTGAGTCAAGAAAGAGGGTGGAAAAAAATTCCACGAGGCATCAGATATCCGACCATGACGACCGATCCTTCAGACAAGATGTTGCGCATTCTGCGCGGACTGCTGCGCCCGCTGGTCCGCACGCTGATCGCGCGCGGTGTCACGGCGCCGACGTTTTATCGGTTGCTGAAATCGGTCTATGTCGAGGTCGCGCGCGAGGCGTTCCGGCTGGATGACGCGCCACCGACCGACAGCCGGGTCAGCCTTCTGACCGGCGTCCATCGCCGCGACATCCGCACGATCCTGGCCGAGGGCGACACTGCCTGGGAGGCCGCGCGCAGCAGGTCGGCCACGCTCGCCACGGTGCTGGCCCGCTGGCAGACCCTCGACGGCTTTTCCGACAATGGGGTCGCGAGGCCATTGCCCCGAACCGGCGCCCCCGGCGCGGATTTCGAAAGCCTGGTGACCACCGTCAGCACCGATATCCGGCCCCGTACGATCCTGGACGAATTGCTCAATCAGGGGCTGGTTGCCGAAACCTCCGATAGCCGCATCGCGCCCACCGGGCCGCCGGTCGTGGGCCCCGGCTCAGACGACCACAAACTCGTGTTTTTCGCGGCCAATGTCGGTGACCATCTCGCGGCGGCCTCCGAAAACCTGCTGACTGAGACACCCCCGTTTTTCGAGCGGGCGGTGTTCTACAACCGGCTGACCCCGAATGCGATTGAACAGATCGAGGCGCGGGCCCGGATACTCAGCCAGGCAATGCTGGAAGAGATCAACGCCACGAGTGCGGCGCATCAGACGGCCGAACGACTGGCGAAGGACAACACCGGACGGTACCGTCTGGGGGTATACTTCTACCGCGAAGACTCCGCGGCCCCGCAGGACGACAAGGACGAAAGCAAGTGACGAAGTTCCCCCGACGCACGGCCCTTGCCCTCCTGTCCGGCGGCGCGCTGTCGGCTTGCGTGCCGTCGCCGGTGGTGGTGACGCGGGCGGCGGGCGATCCGTTCGAGGGCGGGATCGGCGGCACCGGCATCGTCGGGGTCCTCAATGATTTCGGCAGCCTCAAGATCAACGGATTGCGCGTCGAACTGACCTCTGCGACCCGATATGTGGGCGCGTTCGGGCCGGTGGCCAGCGGGGCCGTCGCCCCCGGCATGTCCCTGACGGTGCTGGCCGATCGCAGCCGGGACCGGCTCGTGGCGCGCGCGGTTCGCATCGACCACCCGGTGATTGGCCCCGTCACCCGCACGGCACGCGGGCCGATCCGCGTCAACGGCGTGCCTGTCCGCGCCGAGCCCGGGGCCATCGGCACCCTGACCCCGGGCACCCGCGTTGCCGTCAGCGGCATCTGGACACCCCGAGGGATCGCTGCCAGCCGGATCGACCCGGCCGGAGACCTGGCCGATGGCGTCGCCGGTGTGGTGGAACGCGGCGGCGCAACTGGCCTGACCGTCGGGGGCACGCCCGTGCGCCTTCCGGGTATCGCCCCGGCAAGCGGCACGTTCCTTGCGGTGCGCGGCACGTTCGACGGCACCGCCATCCAGGCCGATCAGACGCGGCCCGGGCGGTTCGGGGCGGCCACATCGCCCCTCCGCCTGCTGTCGGTCGAGGGCTATCTGGAACCCGTCGCCCAAGCGCCCGCCTTCCGTATTGCGGGTCTTGGCCACAGTTTCGCGCGCGACCTGCGCCTGGCCCCCTTGGCGGCGGATCGCGCCATCTTCTTCGGCCCCTATACCGGCACTTTCGCGGCCTCGTCCGCCTATGTCCTGCCCGAGAGTTTCGCGGCCCGCCGGTCCCTGTTGCGCGATGGGTTGCCGGATCAGGCGATTTCGACTCGCTGAGTCGCAGCCACTTCACATCGGCACAATATTTGTGATCACACCCCCGCAACCTGTGATCACAAATGTCGCTTTTCCCTGCAAAGTCGGAACAATCGAGCCGATAATGGTTCCAACTCACCCCCTCGCGTGTCACGCGGGATCGACGCATTTTTGATCAGACGGGGGCCCAACCCATGAACATCCACGAATATCAGGCCAAGGCGCTGCTGCGCGACTTCGGCGCTCCGGTCAGCGATGGCGTGCCCGTCACCAAGGCAGCCGACGCAAAGGACGCGGCAAGCCAGCTCGACGGCCCGCTCTGGGTGGTCAAGGCGCAGATCCACGCGGGCGGCCGCGGCAAGGGTAAGTTCAAGGAGGCCGACGCAGGCGACAAGGGCGGCGTCCGCCTCGCCAAGTCGGTTCAGGAAGCCGCCGACGAGGCCCGCAAGATGCTGGGCCGCACGCTCGTCACGCATCAGACCGGCCCGGCAGGCAAGACCGTGAACCGCGTCTATATCGAGGACGGCAGCGGCATCGCCCGCGAACTCTACCTCGCCCTTCTGGTGGACCGTCAGACCAGCCGCATCGGCTTCGTCTGCTCGACCGAAGGGGGCATGGACATTGAGGAGGTCGCCGCCTCCACCCCCGAAAAGATCATCAGTTTCAGCGTCGATCCCGCCACCGGCTACCAGCCGTTCCATGGCCGTCGGGTCGCCTTCTCGCTCGGGCTCGAGGGCGCGCAGATCAAGCAATGCGTCAAGCTGATGGGACAGCTTTTCCAGGCCTTCACCGAGAAGGACATGGAGATGCTCGAGATCAACCCGCTGATCGTGACGGACACCGGCGACCTTAAGGTGCTGGACGCCAAGGTCAGCTTCGACGGCAACGCCATGTACCGCCACAAGGACATCGCCGAGCTGCGCGACGAGACCGAAGAAGACCCCAAGGAGCTCGCCGCCTCCAAGTTCGATCTGAACTACATCGCGCTGGATGGTGAAATTGGCTGCATGGTCAACGGCGCGGGCCTCGCCATGGCGACGATGGACATCATCAAGCTTTACGGGGCGGAGCCCGCCAACTTCCTCGACGTCGGCGGCGGCGCCACCGAAGAAAAAGTAACCGAGGCCTTCAAGATCATCACCTCCGATCCGCAGGTGAAGGGCATCCTGGTCAATATCTTCGGCGGCATCATGCGCTGCGACGTCATCGCCGAAGGCGTGGTGGCCGCCGTCAGGCAGGTGGGCCTCAAGGTCCCGCTGGTCGTGCGCCTCGAGGGCACGAACGTCGAGCAGGGCAAGAAGATCATCAACGAAAGCGGCCTCGACGTGATCGCCGCCGACGACCTGAAGGACGGCGCACAGAAGATCGTGAAGGCGGTGAAGGGTTGACCCGCGCCATGCAGCGCTGCGTGCTTGCGCCGGTCGACCCTGTCACCTTGGCAGGGAATGCAAACGCGAACGACGCCATCCCCTTCGACAGGAACATCAGGACGCTTGACGCCGGTCCGCGCGGCACGCCCCACGACGGCTCCGGGCGGACGGCGCCCGGCACTCGGTAGGGGCGGATGAGTCGACGCTCAGCAAACAATCTGTCGGTGATCGTCGCTGCGGGTCTGGCAACGGCCATGTCATCGACAGGTGCAATGGCGGCGCAGGAATGGGAGCCGACCGGCGAAACGGTAAACCTGCTGATCGTGGGTGGACTTGTAATAGTCATTGTTACCTATGCCGCACAGGCGTTTGTCTGGCTGGTAAGCAAATCCGGTATGGGAGACCTTGGCGTTATGCTCGGGTGGTATTCGCAGGAAGGCTACTACAAAGCCAACATGGACTTCATCAGGGTCCTTCGCTTCGCGGCGATCTTCGCGATTTTCCTCGGGATCATCGCCGCAATCGTCGGCTGGGCAAAGGGGACTCTGTAGATGCTGCACGCGATCTCATTCCGAACCGGTCTCGTTGCCTGCGCGTCCAGTCTCGCTGCAATGGTTGTTCTGTCGGCATCGGCGATGGCAAACCCGGCCCGCGCGGCAATGCTGGACGCCTTCGCGACCAATTGCTTCAGCCCGTTCCTGAACGCGGCCACAGCCGAGGCGAACATCGCCAGCACGGGGGCGCGGATCGACTACTACGACTTGACGTTCGCCGTCGTGCAACGCACGTCCGACACCGATATCACCCCCGGCACGGACCGCCGCTGCGAAGTCTCCTTCGACGGCGACCATGGTGCCGATGCTGCCGAGGTCGCCACGAACGCCCTGGCCGCCGAGCGCATCCTGACCGACGCGCCGCTGCCCGCGACACACGCCGACGCCGCGCTGCCCGGCACGACCCTGCTGGCCGCCCGCGCGCTCAACCCGAACCGTGTCGCTGTGGTCCACACCGGTACCCGCCCCGGCCCGAACGGGGTCGAAACCTTCCTCAGCGTCGAACGGCTGACCCCCAACGCCAGCAGCGAGGCCCTCAGATGATCCGCAAACTCGCCCTCGCCCTGGGCCTTCTGGGTGGCGTCGCCGCCTGCGTTCCCGCGGGCAACAACGGCTTCAGCCCCGGTGTCAGCGACATCGCCGCACAGCGCATGCGCTTCGCCGCCGAGGCGGTCTGCCTGAACAACCGCTCCCGCGCGGCGCAGCGGCGGTCGGCGCAGAACCTGAACTTCCCGGTGCGCGAACGCGATGGCGATGCAACGGTCTACATCAACCCCGGCACGCTGACCTTCATCCGCATCGGACCGGCCCCGGCACAGAGCTTCACCAATGCCGCGGGCCAGCGTCAGATCGTTCAGGGCAACGGATGTTCGGTCGGCTCACCCGCCGTGGGCACGAACCTGGCCAACAAGCTGGCCGGGGAGATCCTGGCGCCCCGCCTGGTCGACGGCAGTGACACGCTGCTGGCCCCGCTCGGCGCCGGCACCAACGAGGATGGCGGCGTCGGGTTCTTCTTCGACAACCTGTCCGTCACCCTTCCGGTGGCGCGCACCACATTTACCGACCCCGACACTGGCGAGGGCGTGGCCTTCAACCACCCCGTCATTCTCGTGATCCACAACTGAGGTGCCCATGATCGCAACGCTCCGCAAATATGCTCTGCTGGTCGTCGCGGGCGCGACCCTCGCCGCCTGTCAGCCGTCGGACGAGGTGCTCACCCACCGGGGTGACGGCCTGCCGCCTGTCGCCCTGTCGCGGGCCCTGACGATGTTCGAGACGGTTTGCGGCGGATCGCTGCCCGATTTCGCCTCGGCGCGCACCCAGATGGCCAGTGTGGGCGTCACGCGGGCGACGGCGGGCGACGTGATCTACAGCCAGTCCGAGGATGTCTCGTTCCGCATCTTCCGCGACCCTCGCATCGGCCCGACCTGTTCCATGATCGCAAGCGTCCCGGTCAGCGAGGCGGCCATGCGGCGCGGTTTGATGGCCCGATACGGAACGCTCGCCCCCTCGCAATTCGGCGATGTCGGCAAGCATCGTGGAAAGACCGTCCTGCTTCTCGACCCGAACCAACGCAACGGGCGCACCTATTTCAACATTCGTCTGCTCTCTGAGCGCTGAACTTCAAGGAGGGCCCTGAATGGCCATTCTCATCGACAAGAACACCAAGGTGATCTGCCAGGGCTTCACCGGCTCGCAGGGAACGTTCCACTCGGAGCAAGCCATCGCTTACGGCACGCAGATGGTCGGCGGCGTCACCCCCGGCAAGGGCGGCCAGAGCCATCTGAACCTGCCCGTCTTCGACAGCTGCCACGAGGCGGTGGAGAAGACCGGTGCCAATGCGAGCGTCATCTACGTGCCGCCCCCCTTTGCCGCCGACTCCATCCTGGAGGCGATCGACGCCGAAATCCCGCTGGTGGTCTGCATCACCGAAGGCATCCCGGTGCTCGACATGATGAAGGTCAAGCGCGCGCTCGACGGCTCGAAGACGCGGCTCATCGGGCCGAATTGCCCCGGTGTCATCACGCCCGACGCCTGCAAGATCGGCATCATGCCCGGCCACATCCACAAGCGCGGGTCCGTCGGCGTCGTGTCGCGCTCGGGCACGCTGACCTATGAGGCCGTCAAGCAGACGACGGACATGGGTCTGGGCCAGTCCACCGCCGTGGGCATCGGCGGTGACCCGATCAAGGGCACCGAACATATCGACGTGCTCGAGATGTTCCTGGCCGACCCGGAAACGACGTCGATCATCATGATCGGTGAAATCGGCGGCACCGCCGAGGAAGAAGCGGCGCAGTTCCTCGCCGATGAACGCAAGGCCGGTCGCTGGAAGCCGACCGCCGGTTTCATCGCCGGTCGCACCGCCCCTCCGGGCCGTCGCATGGGGCACGCCGGCGCCATCGTCGCGGGCGGCAAGGGCGACGCGGAATCGAAGATCGAAGCGATGAAGGCCGCCGGCATCATCGTCGCCGACAGCCCCGCCACACTGGGCGAGGCGGTGAAGGAAGCAATCGGGTGATGTGATGCGACAGATCAAGCGGACGTTCGGTAAGGACAGGAGCCGGGGTACAGAACGCCACAGGTCGACCTTGCCATGTCCCGTTCGCCCCTCGGCCGTGCCGCTCGGTGCGCTTCTGGTGACGGTGGCAGCCACGTTGACGGCGCACCCGTCCTCGGCCGACGTCACCGATGCCTGCGCCGTCACCGCCGCCTTCCCGGAGGCCGTGGCACAGCTTGAGGGAGAGGGCTGGACCGTGCTGACCCGCGATGCGGATCTGACGCCCGAGCAGATCGACGCGCTCGCCTGGACATTGATGACCGGCTACATCGCCGGGGATGACGGGGGCGAGGACATCGCCACCCTTCTCGACCTGCAGCGCAAGGCCGTGCCGGGTCTTCTGCTGCGCCGCGACACCGACACGACCCGGTCGCGCGTGCTGGTTCAGGGGAACGACGCGCTGACGCTGGTCCAGACCCGCACCATTCCGGGCCGGGTCGAACGCGTCTGCCGTCTGGCCGCCACAGAGGCGCCCGAAGGTCTCGACCTGATTGAAGCCGAAGGTGCTCCCGCGCTGGCCGAAATCACCACCGTGCTGCCGGAGGTGAAATGACGCGCCGCCAACGATACCTCGACGCGCTGCGCCGGGCGGTCTTGGGCGACGGACCCGCGACGTGGCCGACATCCCGGGTCACCGTCTCGGTCGTCCCCGTCGGTGCTAGACTCGCCTTTGGCCGGCACGAGACGACCGCCCATCTTGCTGCCCTCGTTCTTCTTCCTGTCTTTGCGCTGTGGACCTTCGCGAATGTCGCGGGCCGCTGCCTGCCCCTCTCACGCCCCCAACCCGTATCCCATGAGGTCCCCCAATGACCGACCAATCCAGCAACGACGCCTTCCACTCCACGTCCTTCATGCAGGGGCACAACGCGGAATACCTCGAACAGATGTACGCGCGCTACGCCGCCGATCCGAACGCGGTGGACGAGACATGGCGGCAGTTCTTCGCCGCCCTGCGCGACGACGGACAGGACGTGCGGGCCGAGGCGGCGGGCCCGTCCTGGGCGCGCGCCGACTGGCCGCCGATGCCGGGCGATGACCTGACCGCGGCCCTGACCGGCGAATGGCCCGCCCCCGCCGAGGCACAGGCGGCGGGCGACAAGATCAAGGCCAAGGCCGAAGCCCTGGGCGCCCCCGCCCCGTCGGACGATCAGATCAAGCGCGCCGTCCTCGACAGTATCCGGGCGATCATGCTGATCCGCGCCTACCGCATCCGGGGCCACCTGGCCGCCGATCTCGACCCCCTGGGCATGCGCGCCGAGGAGCCGCACCCCGAGCTTGACCCCAAATCCTATGGCTTCACCCAGGCCGATCTGGACCGGCCGATCTTCATCGACAACGTCCTGGGCCTCGAGGTCGCGACGCTCAACCAGATCGTCGCCATCCTGAAGCGCACCTACTGCGGCACCTTCGCGCTGCAATACATGCACATTTCCGACCCCGAGCAATCGGCCTGGCTGAAAGAGCGGATCGAAGGTCTGGGCAAGGAGATCGAGTTCACCCAGATGGGCCGCAAGGCCATCCTCAACAAGCTGGTCGAGGCCGAGGGCTTCGAGAAATTCCTGCACGTCAAATACATGGGGACCAAGCGCTTCGGCCTCGATGGCGGCGAAGCACTGATCCCCGCGATGGAGCAGATCATCAAGCGCGGCGGTCAGTTGGGCCTCAAGGAAATCGTCGTCGGCATGCCCCATCGGGGCCGCCTGTCGGTTCTGGCCAACGTGATGGGCAAACCCTACAAGGCGATCTTCAACGAATTCCAGGGCGGCAGCTTCAAGCCCGAGGATGTCGATGGATCGGGCGACGTCAAATACCACCTGGGCGCCTCCAGCGACCGGGAATTCGACGGCAACACCGTTCACCTGTCGTTGACGGCCAACCCCTCGCACCTGGAGGCAGTGAACCCCGTCGTCCTGGGCAAGGTCCGCGCCAAGCAGGATCAGTTGGGCGATACGAAACGGCGTGCCGTCGCGTCGATCCTGCTGCATGGGGATGCGGCCTTCGCCGGTCAGGGTGTCGTGGCCGAGTGCTTTGCCCTGTCGGGGGTGCGCGGCCACAAGACCGGCGGCACCATCCATATCGTCGTCAACAACCAGATCGGCTTCACGACCGCGCCCCACTTCAGCCGGTCCAGCCCCTACCCCACCGACAACGCGCTGGTGGTCGAGGCGCCGATCTTCCACGTAAACGGCGACGACCCCGAAGCGGTGGTCCACGCCGCCCGTGTGGCCATCGAATTCCGTCAGAAGTTCGGGCGCGACGTGGTGCTGGACATCTTCTGCTACCGCCGCTTCGGTCATAACGAGGGCGATGAGCCCATGTTCACCAACCCGATCATGTACAAGCGGATCAAGGGCCACAAGACGACCCTGTCGCTCTATACCGAGCGGCTGGTCAAGGATGGCCTGATCCCCGAGGGCGAGATCGAGGACATGAAGGCCGCCTTCCAGGCCCGCCTCTCCGAAGAGTTCGAGGCCGGCAAGGACTACAAGCCCAACAAGGCCGACTGGCTGGACGGACGCTGGTCGCATCTGGACCGGCGCAAGGAGGAAGACTACGTCCGCGGCGAGACGGCGATTGCCGCCGAGACCATGGACGACGTGGGTCGCGCCCTCACGTCTGCCCCCGACGGCTTCCCGCTGCACAAGACCATCGACCGCCTGCTCGAAGCCAAGAAGGCGATGTTCGACACCGGCGAAGGCTTTGACTGGGCCACGGCCGAGGCGCTGGCCTTCGGCTCGCTGCTGACCGAAGGCTACCGGGTCCGCCTTGCGGGACAGGACAGCACGCGCGGCACCTTCAGCCAGCGCCACTCCGGTTTCATCAACCAGGAAACCGAAGAGCGCTATTACCCGCTCAACCACATCCGGAAGGGGCAGGCGCACTACGAAGTCATCGATAGCGCCCTGTCGGAATACGCGGTGCTCGGGTTCGAATACGGCTATTCGCTGGCCGAACCCAATGCGCTGACCATGTGGGAGGCGCAGTTCGGCGATTTCGCCAACGGCGCGCAGATCATGTTCGATCAGTTCATCTCGTCGGGCGAAAGCAAGTGGCTGCGCATGTCGGGCCTCGTCTGTCTGCTGCCCCACGGGTTCGAGGGTCAGGGCCCCGAGCATTCGTCGGCCCGTCTGGAACGCTTCCTGCAGCAATGCGGCTCCGACAACTGGATCGTGGCCAATTGCACGACGCCGGCCAACTATTTCCACATTCTGCGCCGCCAGCTGCACCGCGACTTCCGCAAGCCGCTGATCCTGATGACGCCCAAGTCGCTTCTGCGGCACAAGCTGGCCGTGTCGAAGAAAGAGGAATTCCTGACCGGATCGTCCTTCCACCGCGTTCTCTGGGACGATGCGCAATACGGCAATTCCGACACCAAGCTGGTGGCCGACAACAAGATCAAGCGTGTCGTCGTCTGTTCGGGCAAGGTCTACTACGACCTGCTGGAAGAGCGGGACGCGCGCGGCATCGACGACATCTACCTTCTGCGGCTGGAGCAGTTCTATCCCTTCCCGGCCCTGTCGATGGTCAACGAGCTGCAACGCTTCAAGCAGGCCGAAATCGTCTGGTGTCAGGAAGAACCCAAAAATCAGGGCGGCTGGACCTTCGTGGAGCCGAACATCGAATGGGTGCTGACCCGCATCGGCGCAAGCCACACCCGACCCCGCTATGTCGGACGTACCGCCAGCGCCTCTCCCGCGACGGGTCTCGCCAGCCAGCACAAAGCACAACAAACAGCGCTCGTCTCCGAAGCGCTGACCACGGAGTAAGCCATGACTGTTGATGTCAAAGTCCCCACCCTGGGCGAAAGCGTGACCGAAGCCACCGTCGCCACCTGGTTCAAGCAGCCGGGCGACACGGTCGCCGCCGACGAAATGCTGTGTGAGCTGGAAACCGACAAGGTCACCGTCGAAGTGCCCGCCCCCGCCGCCGGCACCCTGGGCGAGATCGTCGCACAGGAGGGCGATACCGTGGGCGTCGACGCCCTTCTGGCCACCATTCAGGAGGGCGAGGGCGAGGCCCCCAAACCCGCCCCCAAGGCCGAGGCGAAGGCCGACGTTAAACCCTCGGGCGCGGCCAAGCCGTCGGGCGAAGGCAAGGCGGTCGACGTCATGGTCCCCGCCCTGGGCGAATCCGTGACCGAAGCGACCGTGGCCACCTGGTTCAAATCGGTCGGCGACACGGTCGAGGCGGACGAGATGCTCTGCGAATTGGAAACCGACAAGGTCTCGGTCGAGGTGCCCGCCCCCGCCGCAGGCACGCTGACCGAACTTCTGGCACAGGAGGGCGACACCGTCGCCGCCGGTGGCAAGCTGGCCATCCTGACGACCGGCGACAGCGCCGTGGCCGCCCCCAAGGCCGTCGACCCCAAACCCGCGCCGGACGCCGGTAAGGAGGAGATCGAGGAGGCCAAGGCCAACGTCGCCGCCAAGGGCGGTGCAGCCAAGGGCGACGTGGAAGACGCCCCCTCGGCCAAGAAGCTGATGGCCGAAAAGGGCCTCACCTCGGATCAGGTGACGGGATCGGGCCGCGATGGCCGCGTGATGAAGGAAGACGTGATGAAAGCCGCCACCGCCGCAACTTCGGCCCCCGCCCCCGCCGCCTCGGCCCCCCGCGCCCCCGTCGCTGCCGGCGACGACGCGCGCGAAGAGCGGGTGAAGATGACCCGCCTGCGCCAGACCATCGCCAAGCGCCTGAAGGACAGCCAGAACACCGCCGCCATGCTCACCACCTACAACGAGGTGGACATGAAGGCGGTCATGGACCTGCGCAGCGAATACAAGGACCTGTTCCTCAAGAAACACGGCGTGAAACTGGGCTTCATGTCCTTCTTCACCAAGGCCTGCGTCCATGCCTTGCGCGAGGTCCCCGAGGTCAACGCCGAGATCGACGGCACCGACGTCGTCTACAAGAACTACGTCCACATGGGCATCGCCGCGGGCACGCCCCAGGGGCTGGTCGTGCCGGTCATCCGCGACGCCGACGCCATGTCGTTCGCCGAGATCGAGAAGGCCATCGCCGAGAAGGGCGCCGCCGCGCGCGACGGCAAGTTGTCGATGGCCGACATGCAGGGCGGCACCTTCACCATCTCCAACGGCGGCGTCTATGGCTCGCTCATGTCATCGCCCATCCTGAACCCGCCGCAGTCGGGCATCCTCGGCATGCACAAGATCCAGGACCGCCCCATGGTTGTAGGCGGCGAGATCGTCATCCGTCCGATGATGTACCTCGCGCTCAGCTACGACCACCGGATCGTGGACGGCAAAGGCGCGGTCACATTCCTCGTCCGGGTGAAGGAAGCGCTGGAGGATCCAAGAAGGTTGTTGATGGATTTGTGATGGCAGGAAAGGCTTCAGGGAAATGCAAAGTGGCTTGAACGCTCTGAGGGTTGAGCTGCGTGAAACACAATTAAAGCAGTGCTACTTTCTTCTGTCTGCGGCAGGTGCGTCTATCGCGTTTTACTTGTCGAAAGCTGATCCAATTGATCATGATTGGATCGGCGTTCTAGCCGTGTCACCACTTGGACTTTGGGCAGTGAGCTTCTGGTGTGGAGTGAGGTACGTTTTGCGAGAAGAAGACCTTCTGATCGCAAATCATACATATCTCGAGATCGTTGACCGTGACCCGGCAGCGCGGGAACCTGCCAGAAATTGGCTACAAGACGAAATGAAATCTATCGGACGCCGAAGAACGTGGGCCCGAAAGCTTCAAGTCCTCGCTTTGGTTTCCGGTGCGGCTGTCTTTGCATTCAATGAAATTATCCTTCCAGGTTTCGAGCAAACATCGGGTACGTGACGAAGGCGCGCCTGACGTCGAAACCAATGCGCAATTTCACGGGTTGACCCCTCATACCGCAACTCGGAGCCACCCCATGAACCTCCTCACCCACCAAACCCCCGCCGACTACGACGCCTGGAAGGCCGACTTCGACGCCAATGCGGAAACCCGCATGAACGCCGGTCTGACCCTGATGCAACTCTGGCGCGATGTGGACGGCGGGGGTGTCACCGCGCTCTTCGAAGTCAACGACCGAAACAAGGCGCAGACCTGGCTCGACGCAGAAAACCAGACCGACGGACCGGTCAGCGGGCGGTTCATGCGCACCGCATGAAACGCCTCCTCCTCACTCTCGCTTTCATCGCCCTTGCGGTCCCCACCTATACCGCCGTCATGGCGCGGCTCGACCTCGTGACGGCGCCGCCCATGGCGCCCGAGGATCAGCAGGCCGATAGGGTCCACGTGGACAAATCCGACCGCATCCTCACCCTGCTGCGCGACGGCGCGCCCATTGCCACCTATGAGATCAGCCTCGGATCGAACGGGGACGACGGCCACAAGCAACGGGAAGGCGACGAGCGCACGCCCGAGGGCCAATATGTGATCGACTGGCGCAACGACGGCAGTTTCGCCCATCTGAGCCTGCACATCTCCTATCCGAACGCCGAAGACATCGCTCGGGCGCAGGCGGCGGGCGATGATCCGGGCGGGCTCATCATGATCCACGGCATCGCCAATGGTTGGGGTTGGCTCGGCGCGCTCCAGACAGCATGGGACTGGACGGACGGCTGCATTGCCGTCACCAATGCCGAAATGCGCGACATCTGGTCCCGCGTCCCCAACGGCACACCCATCGAGATCGACGCATGAGCCCCATCCGCCGCACCCTGGCCTTCTGGATCGTCCGCGTCGCCATCGCCGTCATCCTGGTGATCGTGCTGCAAGCCTGGCACGGCCCCGACCCGTTCCTGTGGTATCTGGCGGCGGGCTATGCGGTGATTTCCGGCTTCACCACGTTCATTCTGATCCGGCGGCAGAAATGACTCGACTGTCCTCCGTGATCCGCACGGTCCACGGACCATTCGCCGCCTGCCCGAAGGAGCCGTCGTCATGACGCCTGAACTCACCGCCCTCGCCCTCGCCATTTTGTGGCAGGCCGTGCAATTCACCCTGATGGCCGTGCCCGCAAATCTTGAGCTGGGGCCGGGCAAGACCACCTCGGCCCGCGACCGCGCCCGCCTGGGGGGCAGCCTCGAAGACATGCTGTCGGAAAAGACCGCCCGCCTCTATCGCGCGATGAACAACCACTTCGAGGGGCTGATCCTCTTTACCGCCGCCGTCGTCGTCGTGACGCTGTCGGGTCAGGGCACCGCCTTCACGGCGGCCTGCGGCTGGACGTATCTGGCCGCCCGCGTGCTCTATGTGCCCGCCTATGCCTTCGGCTGGCGGCCCTGGCGGTCATTCATCTGGTTCGTGGGGTTCACGGCGACGCTTCTGATGGTTATCTCCACTCTCGTCTGATCCGACGACCCGCGTCCGACGTGGATCACCCGTGGATCACCCCTTGATCACCCGCCGCCCTGGAGGCCGAAATCCCATGTCCCAATATGACGTCATCATCATCGGCAGTGGCCCCGGCGGCTATGTCTGCGCCATCCGTTGCGCTCAACTGGGCCTGAAGACCGCCGTGGTCGAAGGCCGCGACACCCTGGGCGGGACTTGCCTTAACGTCGGTTGCATCCCGTCCAAGGCGCTGCTGCATGCCTCCCACCAACTCCATGAAGCGGAACACAATTTCGCGAAGATGGGCCTCAAGGGCAAGTCGCCCTCGGTCGACTGGAAACAGATGCTGGCCTACAAGGACGACGTGATCGGACAGAACACCAAAGGCATCGAATTCCTGTTCAAGAAGAACAAGATCGACTGGCTCAAGGGTTGGGGGTCGGTCCCCGAGGCGGGCAAGGTCAAGGTGGGCGATGACGTGCACGAGGCCAAGCACATCATCCTCGCCTCCGGCTCCGAATCCGCCTCCATCCCGGGCGCCGAAGTGACCATCGACGAAAAGATCGTGGTGACCTCGACCGGCGCGCTGGAATTGTCGAGCATTCCCAAGACGATGGTGGTCGTCGGCGGCGGTGTCATCGGGCTGGAACTGGGCAGCGTCTATTGCCGTCTGGGCACCGAGGTGACCGTGATCGAATACCTCGATGCCATTACCCCGGGTCAGGACGCCGAAGTGGCCAAGCAGTTTCAGAAGCTGCTGACCAAGCAGGGGCTCAAGTTCATCACCGGCGCGGGCGTGTCCAAGGTCGCCACCAGCGGCGGCAAGGCCACGGTGTCCTATACCCTGCGCAAGGACGACAGCGCGCATGACCTGAAGGCCGACGTCGTGCTCGTCTCGACCGGTCGGCGTCCCTACGTCGATGGCCTGGGCCTCGACGCGCTCGGGGTGAAGATGACCAAGCGCGGCCAGATCGCGGTCGATGACGGCTATCAGACGAACGTCAAAGGGATTTACGCCATCGGTGACGTCATCGAAGGCCCCATGCTCGCGCATAAGGCCGAAGACGAGGGCATGGCGCTGGCCGAGATCCTGGCCGGTCAGCATGGTCACGTGAATTATGACGTGATCCCAGGCGTCATCTATACCCACCCCGAAGTGGCCAGCGTCGGTCTGACCGAAGAGCAGCTCAAGGCCGAGGGGCGCGAGTACAAGGTCGGCAAGTTCAGCTTCATGGGCAATGGCCGCGCCAAGGCCAACTTCGCGGGCGACGGCTTCGTCAAGATGCTGGCCGACGCCAAGACCGACCGGATCCTCGGGTGTCACATCATCGGGCCGATGGCGGGCGACCTGATCCACGAAGTCTGCGTCGCGATGGAATTCGGCGCCGCCGCCGAAGATCTGGCCCGCACCTGCCACGCGCATCCGACCTATAGCGAGGCGATGCGCGAGGCCGCGCTGGCCTGCGGCGACGGTGCGATCCACGCCTGAATGCGCCAAGGCCCGCCGTAATCTTCGGCGGGCCCACAAGCCCCGGAGGCAAGTGTAAGCGTCTTCTAACCCCTTGGAACGCCCGACAGATTCCCCACAGTCGTCGCAATTGCGGACCCCGCCCTTCGCAGTCCTGCCGCTTTTCCCTGACATTCATGAACCGTAGCGAAGTTCAGGACCAGTTTAGCAAGTGCCCCCGATTCCCCAGACATTCCAAAGCCGTGCAGGCCTGTTGTTCATGGCCATTGCCATGGCGACCCCGGCAATGGCCGAGCATCATCCCTGGATGCCGCCGGTCTTTGCGCCGGTGCCCCATTGGCTGGCCGATGCGCTGTCGCCGGGCAAGATCCTGTTCTGTGTGTCCATCACCCTGATCCTTGCCGCGACCTTCGTGACTCTGGTGACGCGCTTCCGTCGCAAGCGGCGGATCATGCGTCATGAGCTGCTGGAGCTGCGCAATGGCCCGCGCTTCCGGATGATCGACGCGATGTGCCATGCCGCGCGCAAGGCCAACACGATCAGCAAGCCGCGACTGCAACGCGCGCTTGAAATCGCACGTGACGCGACCGGCAAGGACTATACCCTCGAGCAGTTGAACGAGGTGGCCCTTCTGACCGACCGCGTCATCGTGCCGACGAATTTCTTCTGGATGCGGGACGGTCTGAACAAGGGCGAGAAGATGGTCGTCTTCAATTCGACGGCCTCGGTCCTTCTGGCTGACGGTCCGCTGACGCGGAGCGAGCGAACCTTCCTGCGCATCCTGACACGCGGTCTGGGCCTGACGGAGGACGACCTGCGCCACCTGAGCAGCCTGACCCGGACCTGACCCCTACCCCGCCAGCAGGCGCAGCCCCTGGGTCACATCGGCTCGCACGGCAAGGCGCAGGCCCGGCTCGTCCCCCGCGCGCAACGCGGCGACGATCAGGCGGTGGTTCTTGGGCACTTCGGTGCGGTTGAGCCGCCCATAGAGCGCCTTCATCGTCGGCCCCATCTGAAGCCAGACCGTTTCCACCATGGCCAGCATCGCCGGCGCCTGCGCCCGCAGATAGAGCGTGCGGTGAAACTCCAGGTTGGTCCGGATATAGCCCGAGGCATCGTGCTTGGCGATCTGCTCGGCGATGGCGCGGTTGATCGTCTCCATCCGGTCGATCAGGGCCAGATGCGCGCGCGGCAGGGCGCGAATGGCCAGTTCGGGCTCCAGCAATGATCGCAGCGCCGCCAGCTCCTCGATCCGGTCATCGGTCAATTCGGGCGTCGTGATCCGCCCCGAGGCCGACAGCGACAGCGCCCCTTCGGCCACAAGCCTGCGCATCGCCTCGCGGACGGGGGTGACCGACACGCCGTAGTCCTTGCCGATCCCGCGCAGGGTCAGGGCAGCACCGGGGGCCAGTTCGCCGTGCATGATGCGACTGCGAAGCGAGCGATAGAGCCGGTCGTGGGCGGCACCGGGACCATCCGGGCGTGGGGTCAGAAGCATGGTGCCATCATCGCGTTACTTCCCTCCGAAATCCACTGCATGAAGCGCGGCCCCCTCGCGGCGCAGCCAGGCGCGGCGCGGGGCATAATCGGGCATCAGCGCCGCGACCTGGGCCCAGAAGCGGGCCGAGTGATCCATATGCGCCAGATGGGCGACCTCATGGGCCGCCACATAGTCCAGCACCTCTGGCGGTGCCATGATCAGACGCCAGCTGAACATCAACTCGCGCCGCGATGAACAGCTGCCCCACCGGGACCGCGTGTCGCGCAGGGTCATCTTGACGGGATGGCGTCCCAGGGCCTCGGCATGGCGCGCGACCGCTTCGGTCAGATGCGTCCGCGCCATCGTCTGAAGCAGGACCTTCACCCGGGGCCCGGCCCGCGAATCGTCGGCCACGGCAATCGCGTCGCCGGTCCAGCGCGCCGACCGACCGGCCCCCGCCACCACTGGCACATCGCGCCCCAGAAGCGGCACGGTGCCGCCGACGGCGATCCCGCGCGGCGCGGGGGCGGCGGCCACATGCCGCGCGATCCAGCCCGCCTGTTGCGCCACGAAGGCCTGCGCCTCGGCCAGGCTCATGGCGCGCGGCATGGACAGCGTCACGCGCCCGTCCGACCGCCCGACGCGCAACGACATGCGCCGCGCCCGCACCGACCGCCGCAACACCACCTCGACCCCCGGCGCACCGGGCACGGGCAAACTATCCGTCATGGTTTTTGCAAAGGACTTGCCACCCCTTGTCCCCTGTGGCATCCGACCGAGATTCCCGACAAAGGGGCCATCCGGCCCGGACGACATGAAGGAACCGACATGCCCAAGGAAGAATGGGGCGTCAAGCGGGTCTGCCCGACCACTGGCAAGCGCTTCTACGATCTCAACCGGTCGCCCATCGTCAGCCCCTACACGGGTGAGACGGTGAACGTCGATACCGGCAACAAGACCCGAATCCTCGTCGCCGACAAGGATGACGCCGAAACCAAGGCCAAGGAGTCCGAGGACGCCTTGCTGGACGATGACGATGTCGAACTGGAAGACGACGTTGTCGACGATGACGACGATGTCCTGGAAGACGACGATGACGACACCGTGTCGCTCGACGAAATCGGGGACGTGTCGGGCGGCGACGACGACGACTGATCGACACCTTCGAAAGCGGGCGATGCAGGAGATTTTTTCCCTTGCGCCGCCCACGGCCCTGCCGTAGGACGCAGGCCGGTCAGGGGCCTTAGCTCAGTTGGTAGAGCGCTTGCATGGCATGCAAGAGGTCAGGGGTTCGACTCCCCTAGGCTCCACCAAATCCCCTCTAAATTCAGGCGACAAGGCCATGGACGCGAACGACGTTCGGAATGCCATTCCGCATTGCCTCAACGACCGCTTGACGGCTCGCCCAATCGCAGGGACCGTGACGCGACTGCGCAGGGGACCTTTGCCATGACATCCGATTCCGCCGGACCAAGCCGCCAATCCTACGATATCGTGATCGTCGGCGGGGCCATCATGGGGGCCTCGACCGCCTGGTTTCTGACCGACAATCCCGACTTCGACGGAAGCATCCTGGTGGTGGAGCGCGACCCGACCTATTCCGCCTGTTCGACCGCCCACACCAACAGCTGCATCCGCCAGCAGTATTCGACCGAGCTCAACGTCAGGGTCAGCCAGTTCGCCGCCGATTTCATCAAGAACATCCGCAGCTACATGGGGGGCGACGAACGTGTCCCGCATCTGGCGATCCGGTCCTTCGGCTACATGTATCTGGCCGACACGCCCGGCTTTGCCGACACCCTGCGCGCAAACCACCGGGTGCAGCAAGCCGCCGGTGCCGCCACCCAGCTGATGTCCGCCGAGCAGATCAAGGCGGCCTATCCCTTCTACAACGTCGACGACATCCTCCTTGGCTCGATCAACGTGGTGGACGAGGGGTATTGGGACGGGGCCACGGTGTTCGACTGGTGGCGGCGGCAGTCGCGCGAACGCGGCGTCGAATACCTGCACGGAGAGGTCGTGGCCCTGAACCGCAACGCCGCCGGGACCCGCGTCGAGAGCGTCACGCTCGCCTCGGGTCAGGTTATCGCTTGCGGTCAGGTGGTGAACGCCAGCGGCCCCCGCGCCGCCCGCACCGCCGCCATGGCCGGGATCAAGGTGCCAGTGGAGCCGCGCAAGCGCTATTCCTGGGTCTTCAAGGCCGAAACCCCGCTCGACCGCGACCTGCCGCTGACGATCGATCCATCGGGCGCGCATGTGCGCGAACACGGTGGCGGCACCTATCTGGCCGGCGGCCATTCCGCCATCGACCCAGGCGTCGAACCGGATGATTTCACCATGGATCACGACCTGTGGGAAAGTCACGTCTGGCCCGCCATCGCCACCCGCATCCCGGCCTTCGAGGCTGTGAAGGTGACCAGCCAATGGGTCGGGCACTATGCCATGAATACCTTCGATCACAACGCCATCGTCGGCCCCCATCCCGAAGTGACGAATTTCCACTTCATCAACGGTTTCTCGGGCCACGGCTTGCAGCAATCGCCCGCCATGGGGCGCGGTCTGGCGGAATGGCTGACCTATGGCGACTATCGCAGCCTCGACCTGCGGCCCTTCGCCTTCGATCGGATCGCAGCGGGCAACCCCATCCCCGAGGTCGCGGTGATCTGACCCTCAGACCGACACTTCGGCCAGAAGCGCCTCCCGCGACAGGTCGGCGGCCGGTTTGCGCAGCACGACTTCCCCGCGCTTCATCGCCACGAATTCATCGCCCAGATCATAGGCGAAATCAAAGAACTGCTCGACCAGCACGATGGCGATTTCCCCCTGGTCGCGGAGGGTCCGGATGACGTTGCCGATCTGGGTGATGATGTTGGGCTGGATGCCCTCCGTCGGCTCATCCAGAAGCAACACGCGGGGTCGGGTGATGAGCGCGCGGGCAATGGCCAGCTGCTGCTGCTGCCCGCCCGACAGGTCGCCCCCGCGCCGCCCGGTCATTTCCCGCAGCACCGGGAACAGGTCATAGATGTGGTCGGGCACGCGGTGCCCCTTGCCCGGAAGACAGGCAAAGCCGCTCGCCAAGTTTTCGGCCACGGTCATCATCGGAAAGACCTCGCGCCCCTGGGGGACATAGGCGATCCCGGCGCGGGCGGCCCCAAAGGCGGTCAGGTGATCGAGCGGCTTGCCGTCCAGCGTGATCGTGCCCCCGGCATAGGGGTGCCGCCCGGCAATGGCCTTGAGCAGGCTGGTCTTGCCCACCCCGTTGGTGCCCATCACGGCCGTCACCTGCCCCGGGCGCGCCGTCAGGCTGACCCCGTTCAGGATCTGGCTCTGCCCGTATTTCAGGGTCAGGTCGGTGACTTCGAGCATCGCCTAGCGCCCCAGATAGACGTCGATGACGTCCTGATTTTGCGTCACGTGATCCAGCCGACCCTCGGCCAGGACCGACCCCTCGTGCAGCACCGTCACCTTGCAGTCGAGGCGGCGGACGAACTCCATGTCATGCTCCACCACGATGACGGCGCGGGTCCTGGCCGCACGCACCAGAAGGTCGGTCGTATGTTCGCGCTCGGCCGGGGTCATGCCCGCCGCCGGCTCGTCCACCAGCAACAGGCGCGGGTCCTGTGCCAGCAGCATCCCGATCTCCAGCCACTGCTTCTGTCCGTGGCTCAGCGTGCCCGACACCTTGTCCAGCGCCTCGGTCAGCCCGATCTCGTCGCTGATCCCGCGCACCCTTTCCTCCGACGCGACTTCGCCCCGCCGGAACAGCACGTCGAAGGGCCCGCGCGGATTGCGCAGGGCCATGACGATGTTTTCGCGCACGGTCTGCGCCTCGAAGACGGTGGGTTTCTGGAACTTGCGCCCGATGCCGGCCTGCGCGATCTGGCTTTCGCTCATCTCCAGCAGCGACACAGACTTCTCGCCCCAGAGAACGCGCCCCTCGTCGGGCTTGGTCTTGCCGGTCACGATATCCATGAAGGTCGTCTTGCCCGCCCCGTTCGGCCCGATCACGGCGCGCAATTCCGGCTCGCCGATTTGAAGCGACAGGTTGTTGATGGCGCGAAAGCCGTCGAAGGTGACCGTGACACCCGACACCTCGAGCAGGGATCCATTCATCGCGCACCTCCATCCGGATTACGGACCAGCCGGTCGAACAGCCCGCCGATGCCCTTGGGAAAGAACAGCGTGACAGCGACGAAGGTCAGGCCAAGCAGGACCAGCCACCAATCCGTCCATTTGACGACATAGATGCCAAGGTTGATGTCCGGCGCGCTGCCCCCGGTAAACCACGACGACATGAGCGACACGAGCGCCGCGCCGATGATCGCGCCGTAAAGCCGCCCGCGCCCCCCGATGGCCACCCAGACCGCCAGATAGATGGACGCGACCGGCGCGATTTCCGCCGGGTTGATGATGCCCGCCTGCGGATAATAGAGCGCGCCCGCGATGCCCGCGACCATGGCCGTGACGGTGAACACGAAGAGCTTGTAGCCCTCGACGTGATAGCCGAGGAACCGCACCCGCGCCTCGTTGTCGCGAATGGCGCGGATGACCGAGCCGAGCTTGCCCGACACCAGCCAGGCGAACAGGACATAGCCCAGACCCAGGGCCAGAGCGGAGGCCCAGAAGAACCACAGCGAGATCGTCGCCTGCGACACCGACTCGAGGCCGGGTATGTTCTGCAACCCGGACAATCCGTTGTTGCCACGCAGCCCGGTGTCGTTCTGAAAGAAGTAGAGCGACAAGGCCAGCGTCATCGCCTGCGTCAGGATCGACAGGTAGACGCCCGTCACCCGGCTGCGGAAGGCGAGCCAGCCAAAGACCAGCGCCAGAAGGCCCGGCACCAGAACCACCGCCAGAAGTTGCAGGATCAGCGAATCCGAAAAGGCCCAGATGGCAGGGAATTCCGATGACCCCACGACGCCGAAGATCTGGGTTCCGATGGCGCTTGTCACCTCTTCGGGCGTGGGCGGCAGGGGCGCGGAAGCGAGCGAAGTCAGCACGATCCCTTCGGTCCGCGCATACATCAGCCACATGCCCACGGCATAGCCGCCGATCCCGAAGAAGGCGAAATGGCCAAGGCTCAGGATGCCGCAATAACCCCAGACCACGTCCATCGCGACGGCGACCAGGCAGAGGCACAGTGTCTTGCCCAAGGTCTTGAGGAAGGACGTCGACATGAGTCCGAGGCCAAGCGCCTCGCTCAGGATCGTCACGACGATTGTGAAGATCGACAGGGCCAGCAGGAACCACAGGACCGACGGGTTGCGGGCGACAAAGCTACGCTCCATGGCCTCAGTCCCCCGCCGCGCGACCCCGAAGGGCGACGATGCCCTTGGGCCGGAATTGAATGAACAGTATGACGAAGAGGATCATGAAGGTCTGGGCCGCCAGGGTGTTCGACGGGTTGAACCACTCGATCCCCTTCTGGGTGAAACCGATCATCGTGGCCCCTGCCAGCGTGCCCCAGACGTTGCCAACCCCGCCCACGACGACGGTCATGAAGCTTTGCACGATGTAATCCGACCCCATCTCGGACGTCACCTTGGCATAAAGCCCGATGGCCACACCCGCGATGCCCGCGATGCCGGATCCCAGACCGAAAGTCAGCATGTTGATCCGGTCCGGGTTGATCCCCATCGAGGCGGCCATGCCAGGGTTCTGCGTTACCGCCCGCACTTCAAGGCCCAGGCGCGTGCGCTTCAGGATAAAGAGGATCAAGCCGAGGAAAATCAGCGCAAGGAAGAAAATGGCGATGCGGATATAGCTGATCTGCACCACGTCATTGATGACCCAGGCCCCGGCCAGCCAATCGGGCGAAGTCAGGGGCCGCGCCTGCGTGCCGAAGATGTTCTTGGCCAGCTGCTGGAGCGCGATGGAAATGCCGAAGGTCGCCAGCAACGTCTCGAGCGGGCGATGATACAGCCAGCGGATCACCAGCCGCTCCATCGCGACCCCTGCGCCGAAGGTGACGGCAAAAGCCAATGGCAGGGCGATCAGGATCGACAGGGTGTAGTCGGGCACGAAAAGCTGCACCACATAGCCGGTATAGGCCCCCATCATGATGAATTCGCCATGGGCCATGTTGATAACGCCCATGACGCCGAAGGTGATGGCAAGGCCCACGGCGGCCAGGAAATAGATCGACGCCAGCGACAGCGCATCCAGCGTCAGGTCCGCCGCCTGCCCTGCCGCCAACCGAGTGGCGATGGCCGCCTGCGCGTCTTCGGCGGCGGCGGTCACCTCGGCGTTCGGCTCGTTGTAGGCCTGATAGAACACGTGGGCCGCGATGGCGGCCTCGCGTTCGTCGGGCGTGATGAAAGGCGGCACCTCGCCTGCGGCGACCAGCGTGCGATAGGCGGCAACGCGGGCGGCTTCGGTGTTCAGGGTGGCGACGGGCACGCCCGCGACCGACCCCTCGGCGATCCGGGCGATCAGGGCGGCGTTGACGTCCGCCGGTTGCACCGTGGCGGGTGCCAGGTCGGCGTCGACAAGGCGGGCATAGGCCGTCGCCATGTCGAAATCCTCGCCCGGGGTCAGCGTCGCGGCGACGTTGACCCCCTCGGGGATCGCGGCGGCAACGGCGTCGCGCGCCGACAGGATCCGGCTCAGGATGCCGCGCACCTCCACGCTCAGATCGCCCGACAGCGCCTCGATCGCGGTAATGCGCGCGGCGGGGTCGGCGTCATAGAGCGCGGTCAACTGCCGTTCCAGTTGCTGCTTTCGCGCCAGAACGGTGCTGTTGCCTTCGCCGTCGATGGACGCACGCAGCGGCTCCAGTTGATCCTCTGCCGGATCGCGGCTGATCGCATCGAGCGCGGCCAGCCGCCGGTTCAAATCCGGGTCCGACAGCAGGAACTGCACCAGCGCCGCGTCGATCACCCGGCGCACCCCGGCATTCGGCCTGATCTGGCTGAAATCGCGGGTGTTTTCGGCCCGGCTTTCGGCGCCCGTGTCCAGATCGGTCAGGACCAACCCGCCGTCCGCCTCGGCGGCGACGAAGAACAGCCCATCGGCATTGCGCTGCCACAGATTGCGGTCGCGCCAGCTTTCGAGAAATTCGGGAACGCCTTCCAGTTGGGCCGCGGACAGGGCCGCAAGCACGGCTTCGACCGTGCGGCGCGCCGGTTTGGCCACGGCCTCCGCGTTGTCCTGCAGAACGGACTGAAGCGTCTGGGCATTGGCGGACGGGGTCACGGCTGCGACCGACGCAAGGAAGGCCAGAGCGAACAGCAGGGCGCGCATCGGGGGGTCTTTCAGGTCGCAAAAGGCCCGGGCGGCATGAACCGCCCGGGACCGATCGTCAGTAGTTCGAGGTCAGCTGAACGCAGGTCTGGGTCTCGGTGTTGTACATCCCGCAGCCAAGGTCCTTCCAATCGGAGGTCAGCACCGCGCTTTCCGGCAGGAAGTCGGTCCAGGCGTCGCCGTCCACTTCGGAGGTCTGGCTGATGATGTCGAACTGACCATCGGCGGTGATCTCGCCGATCAGCACCGGCTTGGCCAGGTGATGGTTCGGCAGCATCACGGCGGTGCCGCCCGTCAGGTTCGGGAATTCTTGCCCGTACATTGCCTCGCGGACGGCATCGACTTCGGCAGTTCCGGCCGCTTCGACCGCGTTCACCCACATGTTGAAGCCGATGTAATGCGCCTCCATCGGGTCGTTCGTCACCCGGGTGTCGTCGCCGGTATAGGCATGCCACGCCGCGATGAATTCCGCGTTCGCCTCGGTGTCGGCGGACATGAAGTAGTTCCAGGCCGCCAGGTGCCCGACCAGGTCCGAGGTATCGAGGCCCGAAAGCTCTTCCTCGCCGACCGAGAAAGCGACGACCGGGATGTCATCGGCGCTGACGCCCGCGGCGGCCAATTCCTTGTAGAAGCCGACGTTCGCGTCCCCGTTGATGGTCGAGATCACGCCGACCTGCTTGCCATCGGCCCCGAGTGCCACGACATCGGCCACGATGGTCGCCCAGTCCGACTGACCGAAGGGGGTGTAGTTCACGAAGATGTCCTCCTCCGCGATGCCCTTGGCGGCAAGGTAGGAGGCGAGGATGTTGTTCGTCGTGCGCGGATAGACGTAGTCGGTGCCAAGCAGCGCGAACTTCTCGACGCCCAACTCCTCGAGGAAGTAATCCGTCGCCGGGATGGCCTGCTGGTTCGGCGCGGCCCCGGTGTAGAACACGTTGCGGGAGCTTTCCTCGCCCTCGTATTGCACCGGATAGAACAGCAGGCCGTTCAGCTCCTCGATCACCGGGAGCACCGATTTGCGCGACACCGAGGTCCAGTTGCCGAAGATCACATCGACCTCGTGCACGGTCAGCAGTTCACGTGCCTTTTCGGCAAACAGCGGCCAGTCGGAGGCCGGGTCGACCACGACCGCCTCGAGCTGGCAGCCAAGCACGCCGCCCGCTTCGTTCTGGTTGGCGACCAGCATCTGCATGGTATCGGCCAGCGTGGTCTCGGAAATCGCCATCGTCCCCGACAGCGAATGCAGGACCCCCACCTTGATGGTGCAGTCCTGGGCCGCGGCCTGACTGGCAGCGGTGGCCAGCGCAGCGGCGGAAAGATTGGTGAGCAGTGTCTTGCGGTTCATCAAAGGTCCAGTCCCCGTGTCAGGACCACGGCACTGTGACCAGGTCTGTCTGGTCAGGGACCGGACACTCCTGTAGTCGCCAAAGCCGCAGCTTCATGTTGCAGTCGCGCGGGGATCGTCATCGTCCAGGATCACATCCCTGCGCGGCATTTTTTGTCGTCTCTCTCAAAAGACATCGCGACGCTGGCAAAGCAGCTGTGGCGGGGCAAATCTTTGAGCCCCGCAAATGCGCCGCCACACCGAGAATGCCCAATCTTTGGGCGCTGCTACGCGACCTGCCGTTTTTTACGCAACGCCACGGACGGGCTTGACCCCGCGACAGCCCAAAAATGCGGCAGTCCGGCCAGACCTGCGGAATCACTGCCCGCTATGTGATGAGGAACAGCGTGATCGCCGGGAAGGCCACAAGGATGGCGACCCGCACCAGATCGGTGCCCACGAAATACATGACCGCGGCATAGGTCCGAAGCATCGGCGTGCTGCGGTCCATCGCGTTGATGACGAACAGGTTCATGCCGACCGGCGGGGTGATGAGGCCGACCTCCACCACGATCAGGGTCAGGATGCCGAACCAGATCGCCACCTCTTCGGTGGTCATGCCGAAATCGAGCGCCGTGATGACCGGAAAGAAGATCGGGATCGTCAGCAGGATCATGGAGAGCGAATCCATCACGCAGCCCAGAAGCAGGTAGAAGATCAGGATCACGATCAGCACGGTGATCGGCGCGAAACCCTGGGCCACGACCCAGGACGACATCTCCTGCGGGACCTGCGTCAGGGCGAGGAAGCCGTTGTAGATGGCCGCGCCCAGGATGATGAAGAAGATCATCGCGCTGGATTTGGCGGTGACGGTGAAGCTTTCGATCAGGGTGCGCCCGTTCAGCCCGCCGTTGGCAAAGGCGATGATCCCGGTGCCCAGCGCGCCCACGGCCGCGCCTTCGGTCGGGGTGAAGATGCCGCCATAGATGCCGCCGACCACGGCCACAAAGACCAGAAGCACCGGCCAGACCGCCGCCAGCTGGCGAAAGCGCTGCGACATGGGAATGGCATCGCGGGTGCCCGCCGCCGCCGGGTTCAGCCGCACATAGATCGAAATGGCGATGACATAGCCAAGCGCCGCCAGCAGGCCGGGGATGAAGGCCGCCAGGAAAAGCTTGGCGATGTTCTGCTCTGTCAGGATCGCATAGATCACCAGCACCACCGAGGGCGGGATCAGGATGCCGAGCGTGCCGCCCGCCGCCAGCGTCGCGGTGCTGAACCCGCCGTCATAGCCATAGCGTTTCAGCTCCGGCAGGGCGACGCGCCCCATGGTCGCCGCCGTCGCCAGCGACGAGCCGCAGATCGCCCCGAACCCCGCGCAGGCCCCAATGGCCGCCATCGCGACACCGCCCCGCCGATGGCCCAGAAACCCCTCGGCCGCCCGGAACAGCGCCTGTGACATGCCGCCGAGCGTCGCGAAATGACCCATGAGGAGGAACATCGGAATGATCGACAGCGAATAGCTGGAGAACGTCGAATAGGTCTCGTTCTTCAGGCGGCTGAGCGCCATGACATTGCCGCCGGTCACGAAGTAGAGGCCCGCGACACCGACGACGAACATCGCAAGGCCGATCGGCACGCGCAGGAAGATCAGCGCCAGCAGAGCCGGAAAGCTGTAGAAGCCGATTTCAAGCGTGCTCAATGGTCTGCCCCGTCCGACGCCAGGATCGGCAGGCCGGTCAGCAGCTCCGCCACCCGCACCGCGGCGACATAGACGCCGACCACGGCGGACACCACGGCCCCGGCCAACGCCCCCGCATAGGCCCACCAGATGGGAAACTGGATCAGATAGGTCGTCTCGCCGTAGCGGGCCTTGGCCTGCGTTCCCTGCCACAGCTGCCAGGCGATCAGGATCAGGACGCCTGCGAACAGAAGCGACCAGAGCACCGCCAGAACCCGGTTCACCCGCGCCCCGAACCGCGCGGTCAGCACGTCGACGCTGGCATGTCCGCCCGTCAGCTGCGTGATCGGCAGGAAGGCGAAGACAGTAAAGGCCATACCGGCCTCGACCAGTTCGAAATCGCCGTTGATCGGTCCGAGGCCCCAGGCCAGCAGGGTCTGGGACAGGGCCGTCCCCGAAAGGGCGTCGGAATACATCAGACCGTTGAGGAAACGTCCCGCGATGCTGGCGCAGCTCATCAGGATCAGCGCCGACAGGACGATCCCGCCCAGGATCGCCATCACCCGGGCCAGCGCCTCGATCATCCGTGCCAGCATGTCCTACCCCTTGCCCCGCAACGGGGCCGCGCCGATCCGGACGCGGCCCCGATGTCGACGTCTAGCGTCAGCCGTCGTAAGCGTCCATCAGAGCCCGCGCCTCGTCGATCAGGGCCTGACCGTCGATGCCGCGTTCGGCCATTTCCGCGACCCAGGCCGCATAGACCGGGGCCGAGGCCTCGACCCAGGCCTGCGCATCCGCCTCGCTGACCGTGACGATGGAATTCCCGGCATCGACCGCGACCTGGCGGGCCGGGCCATCGGCCTCCAGCATGACGCCACCCGCGAAGACCGAGAAGTCCAGCCCGGAATTGTCGTCCACGATCTGGCGCAGATCGTCCGGCAGCCCGTCATAGACCCCCTTGTTCATGGCCAGAACGAAGGTCACGTCATAAAGGTAGTTGCCCTCAAATTCGGTGTGATGCGTCACCAACTCGGGCACCTTCAGCGATCCGGTCACCTCCCACGGAATCGTGGTCCCGTCGATCACACCCTTGGACAGCGCCTCGGGGATGGCGGGCACGGGCATCCCGACGGGCGTCGCACCGAGGGTCTCCAGAAGCTGGTTGACCATCCGCGACGCGCCCCGGATCTTCTTGCCCTGCATGTCGGCGGGGGTCACGATCTCGCTGTTGGCATGGATCATGCCGGGCCCGTGCATCCAGGCGCCCAGGACCTCGACACCCTGAAATTCGTCGCGCATCCGGGTGTCGAACATCTGCCAATAGGCCGAGCTGCCGGCGCGGGCATCGCTGACCATGAAGGGCAGCTCGAAAACCTCGGTCGACGGGAACCGACCGGGCGTATAGCCGACGACGGTCCAGACAACATCGGCCACACCGTCGATGGCCTGATCCATCAACTCGGGCGGGCTGCCGCCAAGCTGCATGGCCGGAAAGCGGTCGATCTTGATGCGCCCCTCGGACGCGGCCTCGATGTTGTCGGCCCAGACATCCAGGATCAGGCGGGGCACATTGGCCTGCGCGGGCAGGAACTGATGCAACTTCAACGTCACGTCCTGTGCGGCGGCGGGCAGGGCCGCCAAGGCCAGCGCGGCGCCGCCCAAAAGGCGCGCCAGCGTTCTGCGGTCAATCATGTGTCATCCTCCCTGATGATCTGTCGCGGCGACCCCTTTCCGGGATCTGCCACGCCCGACATCACCACACATCCGTGCGCCATGCAAAACCAGATGAAGCGAAAGGCGTCTATTGCCGCCCTTCGCGAAGCCAGGCGAGGGTCGCAAGGCTGGCCGCCAGCAGCAGGAACAGCCAGGCGGGCACCAGCGACAGGATGCGCACATCCGCCGTCAGATAGGCCTCGCGCGGGGTCCAGCCGATCCAGCCACGCCCCGCCGCCTGCCGCCCGGCACGAACCGAGCGCAGATCGAAGGACCCGGCCTCGATGGCCAGCGCGCCGCCCTCCTGCGCTGCGACCGCATTCGCCAGGACAGCATCGGTGGCGATGGTTTCGACGAATTCGCGGGGTGCTGCGGGGCCCAGGCCGATGACGGCGGTCCGCTCCCCTTCGACCAGACGGTAAAGCCCCTGCTCCGCCCCGACGATCCGACCGACGAAACGGCCCGGTGCCTCTTCGGTCAGGGTCAGCTCCGTTTCGGTGCCATCGGGCGCGGTGACCGTCACGGCCCCCGGCGCATCGCCCAGGGTCCGGCGCGTCACGGTGATCTCCTGACCCAGGGCCACGGCAGTCAGCGCCTCTTCCTCCAGCTCAGGCTCCTGCATCAACCAGTGGGCCAGACGACGCAGCAGTTCCGCCTGCGGCCCCCCGCCCTCCAGACCCCGGTCCCAGAGCCAGACGTGATCCGACCCCAGAAGGGCGACACGACCGTTCTTCACCCGGTCGAGAACAAGCAAGGGTTCGTCGTCAACGCCGGTCATCAGGACTTCGGTGTTCGGCAGCGCCTCGACCTGGACCTGACGGAACCAGCGGCCCCAGGGCGCGCCGTCCACGCCGAAATCATCGGGCAGACCCTCGGTCACCGGATGCTTTTCGCCGGTCTCGGAAATCGCGGGCGTGAACGGCTGATCGATGACGATGGCGGTCGGGCGCGCGGGCAGGATCGGCGACAGGGGCGAGCGATAGAGACTGTCGGCACTGGCGAAATCCGGCCCCGCCGCGATCAGCAGCGCGCCGCCCTGTTCGACATAGTCGCGGACATTCTCGAAATAATTGCCGGGCAGGATGCCGCGCCGTTGATACCGGTCGAAGATGATGAGGTCGAATTCGTCGATCTTCTCGGAGAACAGCTCCCGCGTCGGAAAGGCGATCAGGCTCAGCTCGGTCACCGGAACCCCGTCCTGCTTGCCCGGCGGGCGCAGGATGGTGAAATGTACCAGGTCGACGGCGCTGTCGGCCTTCAGAAGGTTGCGCCAGGTCCGTTGGCCGGGGTGCGGCTCGCCGCTGACCAGAAGGACGCGCAGTCGGTCGCGCACGCCGTTGATCTGGATGACGGCGGCGTTGTTGCGGTCGGTCAACTCGCCCTCGGCCTCGGGCACGCGGAATTCGATGACGTTGAGCCCGCCATGCGGCAGCGTGATCGGCAGTTGCAGATCCTGCCCCACGGGCATCCGATAGGCCCGGGGCTGGCCACCATCCACCGACAGGACGATATCCGCCTCGGTGCCGGCATCGGCGGGCACGTCGCCCTGATCCTCGATCCGCAGGGTGATGGTGAATTCCTCGCCCAGAATGGCGAAGCTCGGCGCGTTCGACACGATCAGGCGGCGGTCCCAGTCGCCTTCCCGGCCCGTCCGCAACAGGTGCAGCGGCGCGGGCAGGTCGGGGGCCTGGCCCGCGTCATGCACCTGCCCGTCCGAAATCACGACAGCCCCGGCAACCCGGTCGCGCGGCACTTCGGCCATCAGCTCCGACAGAGCGGCCATGGCCAGCGTGCCCTCGTCCCCCTCCCCGTCGCCGACCCGCGCGATGCGGGTGTCGAGCCCGTCACGCGCCGCTTCGGCCATCAGGGTGGCCAGCGCCTCCTCGCTCTGGACCGCGCGATCCGACAGACCCTGACTGGCGCTTTCATCGACCACGACCAGAAGGATGTCGGACAACGGCTCCCGCTCTTCGGTCTGAAGCGACGGATCGGCCAGCGCCAGGGTCAGCACACCCACGGCAAGCGCGCGCAGCCACCAGCCCGGCAAGCCCCGCAGTGCCGCCAGCAGGCAGAGCGCCAAAGCCACGCCTCCGAGGACGGCAATCACCGCCCAGGGCAACATCGGATCAAAGAGGATCTGGCGTGTCATCTCAGTTCCCCAACCGGTCCAGAAGGGCGGGCACATGCACCTGGTCGGATTTGTAGTTCCCCGACAGGACGTGCATCACCAGATTGACGCCGAAGCGATAGGAAATCTCGCGCTGCTGTTCCCCGGCAAAGCCACGCCCGACCGGCAACAACGCACGCCCCTGCGCATCCACGGCCCAGGCGGCGGCCCAGTCGTTGGCGCCGATGACGACCGGCGTGACCCCGTCGTTCAGGTTGCGGAACGGCATGCCCTCGACCGCCTCGACCTCGGGGCTGGCCTCGACCCAGACCTCGCGCGAATTGTAGCGGCCCGGGAAATCCTGAAGCAGATAGAAGGCCCGCGTCATCACGTGGTCGGCGGGCAGGGGTTCCAGCGGCGGAATATCAAGCGGGGCGGCCAGATCGCGCAATCGCTGCGACGCGGGCGAGGAGGAGCCGAAGCCGCCCAGGTCCGCATCGCGGGTGTCGAAGACGATCATGCCGCCGCCCCGCAGATAGCGGTTCAGCCTGGCATAGGCCTCGTCCGACGGGATCGGCTGGCGTTCCGTCACCGGCCAATAGAGCAGCGGCAGAAAGGCCAGTTCGTCGGTCTCGAGGTTCACGCCGCGCGGGGCCGAAGGCTCGATCGAGGTGCGCTGCGTCAGCACAAGGCTCAGGCCCAGCAGACCCGCCTCGGAGATTTCGTCGATCCGCGCATCGCCCGTCTCGACATAGGCAAGCGAGACCTCGGTCGGGACCTCGAAGCCCTGATCCTGAGCCCGCGCCTGGCCCGGCGCCAGCGGCAGCGCCAGAAGCACCGTCAATGCCGCCGTGCTGACGCCCCGCCGCAACCGGCCGCCAAGCCAGAGCGACGCCAGCACATCCAGCGTCAGAAGGCCAAGGGCGAAGGCCAGCAGATAGGGCATCAGATCGGTCTCCTCGGACCCTTCCAGCCCCTCGACCACTGTGCCCGTCGGCCAATCGGCGGCGGCAAGCGTGGCATCGGGGCCAAGCACGTTGAGGGCCAGGCTCTGTCCCGGCCCCTCGTAAAGACCGGCAGGCAGGGCGCGCGACGGCACGGCCTCGACCAGATCTTCGCCCGGCACACCGGCCAGCGTGCCCGCATCCCGCGTCGTCCCAAACCCGTCCAGCACCATGCGCGGCACCCAGGTGGTACCCGCCATCGCCTCGGGGTCCATGGCGGCGGGGCGTGTCGAAATCGCCAGCCGCTCCAGCATCTGCACGAACAGACCCGACAGCGGCAGGGTCGACCATTCGGCATTGGCCGTCACATGGACCAGCACGACCTGCCCCTGCCCAAGCGCCTTGCGCGTCATCAAAGGCGTGCCGTCGGCCAGCGCGGCGATCGTGCGCTCGGCCAGCGTGGGGTCGGGCTGTGCGACGATCTGACTGGTGACCGAAACCTCATCCGGGACCGGCAGGCCGAAGAAGGGCGAGGCTTCGTCGAAGGGGCGCAGCGCCTTGGGCTCACCCCAGCTGAGGGTTCCGCCGACCGTGCGCCCGCCCGACCGCAGGCGCACCGGCATCAGCGCATCCTCTTCGTCCCGGCTCAGGTCCGAGGCGGCAAGACGCGGCCCGGCAAAGCGCAGGAGCAGCCCGCCAGACTCGACCCAGGCGATGACATCCGCCGTCTCGCCCGGCGACAGGCGGGCGACATCGGCCATGACCAGAACATCCGGCCCCGCCGGCAGCAGTGTCGCCAGATCGCCCTCGATCAGGTCCGCCGTGGGGGCCAGCGCGTTGCGCAGATAGAAGAGCGGCGACAGCAAATCCTGCGCCTCGTCCTCGGCCCGGGTCAAAAGGGCGACCTCGCGCCGCGCCAGACTGTCATCGGTCAGCGAGACCGCACCGGCCGACCGCTCGCCCACTACCTCGAACCGCTGGACGCGGTTGCGCAATTCGGGCGGCAGCGACAGCGTTACCTCGGCGGCATCCGCGCCGGCCTCGAAGATCGCAGGCGCGTTGCCCAGTTGCGTCAGCCCGCCGTTCGGCCCGGGCCCGATGGCGGCAATCTCCACGGCCTGCTCGGGGCCGCCGCCGACCCGCAGGGCCCGCAATTCGATCACCCCGTCGACATAGCGCGCGGGCGTCAGGCCCAAGATCGGGCGCGACCCTTCCAGAACGCGTGCGGACAGGGCATCGCGCCCGGGCCGGTCCAACCCATCGGACACCCAGACCACCTCTGCGCCGTCCACGTCCAGCGCGGACAGCCCGTCGTAGTCGGGTGCGCGCGCCTGCGGCAGGATCGACGGCAAACGCTCAACCCAGGCGGCGGCGGATTGCCACGGAATGTCATCGGGTAGATCCTCGGTCAGGGGCAGCACGGCGGCCAGACGACCGGCCCGCGCCGCATCCCGCAGCAGCGATTCAACCCGCTCCATCCGGGCGGGCCAATCGCGGGCCGAGGCCCAACTGGCATCCATCACAATGAGCAGCGGGCCCGTCCCGGTGCCCAGGGCCCGGGGATTCAGGATCGGCCCCGAGAAGCCCAGGATCACCGCCGCCAGCGCCAGCGTCCGCAGCAGCAGCAGCCACCAGGGCGTCGTCGCCGTCTGGCTTTCGTCGTCCTTCAGCCCGAGCAGCAGGACGATGCCGGGAAACCGCCGCCGGATCGGCGCGGGCGGCACGGCCCGCAGCAGCCACCACAGGATCGGCAACAGGACAAGCGCCAGCAACAAAAGCGGCGTGGTAAAGGCCAGATCGGTCATCTGCGCCGCTCCAAAGCGGTGTAAAGCGACAGCAGCGCCGCCTCGGCGGACCGGTCGGTGTGGTGCAACTGATAGCGCCAGCCGGTGCGCGCACACAGGTCGCGCAACGCCGCGCGGCGCGCCGCCAGCCGCTCAAGATAGTCGTCACGAAGCTGTCCGGCCTTCAGTGTCTCGAACCGGACGGCCCCCGACATGCTCTCGAACAGGGTGCGCCCGTCGTAGGGAAAGGCCTCCTCCTCGGGATCTAGGATCTGAACCAGGACACCCTGCACCCCCCGGTCGGCGGCCGCGGTCAGCGCTTCGACCAGCGGCTCCACCGGCCCCAGGAAATCCGACAGGAACACGGCCCGCGCCCCGAAGGGCATGACCTGCGGGCGGGGCGCGCCGTAGTCGGGAACGTCGCCGCCCTCCATCAAGGCATCGGCAATCCGGATGAGCTGCGCCTTGCCGCTGCGGGGTGGCTCCGGCAGGGCGGCAAGGCCCGTGCGTTCGCCCCCCTTCACCGCCAGCACCGCCAGCGCCAGTGCCAGCGTCTGCGCCCGGCGCAGCTTGGACGGCCGCCCCTTGGAGGCAAAGGCCATCGAGGCCGCGTCGTCCACCCACAGCATCAGCGATTGCGCCGCCTGCCATTCGGTCTCGCGCACAAAATGCCCGTCGCCCCGGGCCGACTGCCGCCAGTCGATGGAACGGCGCGCATCGCCCGGTTGTGCCGCGCGAAACTGCCAGAAGGCATCGCCCGGCCCGGCCCGCTTGCGCCCATGCTCGCCGAGAAGAACGGTCGCGGCCAACCGCTCGGCCCCCATCAGGAGGCCGGGCAAGGTGGCTGCGGCCCCTTCGGAGCGGGCGCGGAGCGTCGCCGGTGTATGGAGGGTATCCGCCACGGCGGTCAGGCGGCCTTCTCGACCCGCGCCACGCGGCCCGCGACCTCGTCGATGACATCTTCCAGCACGATCCCTTCGGCGCGTGCCGCAAACGAAAGCGCCATCCGGTGCCCCAGAACGGGACGCGCCAGACTGGCCACATCGCCCGGGTCGGGCGCCAGCCGCCCTTCGAGCAGGGCCTGCGCCCGCGCCAGCAGCATCAGCGACTGCGCCGCGCGGGGGCCGGGGCCCCATGCGACATGCTTGCGCACGACCTCGGGGGCATCGGGATCGTCCGGGCGGCAGGCACGCACGAGATCGAGGATCAGGTCGACGACACTGTCACCAACGGGCATCCGGCGGACGATCGACTGCGCGGCGATCAGCGACGCGGGGTCGAAAATCGTGGGCGCCTCGGCCTCCGCACCGCCGGTGGTGGCCAGCACGATGGCCCGCTCGGTCGCGCGGTCGGGATATTCGACGTCGATCTTCACCAGGAAGCGATCCAGCTGCGCCTCGGGGAGGGGGTATGTCCCCTCCTGCTCGATGGGGTTCTGCGTGGCCAGAACGTGGAACGGCGCGGGCAGCTTGCGGGTCTGGCCCGCGACGGTCACTTCCCGTTCCTGCATGGCCTGGAGCAGGGCCGATTGGGTGCGCGGCGAGGCGCGGTTGATTTCGTCCGCCATCAGAAGCTGCGCAAAGATCGGCCCCTCGATATAGCGGAACGCCCGGCTTCCGTCGCCCGCCGTCTCCAGCACTTCGGAGCCCAGAATATCCGACGGCATCAGGTCGGGGGTGAACTGGATACGGTTGCCGGTCAGGCCCATTACCGTCGACAGCGTTTCGACCAGCCGCGTCTTGCCCAGACCGGGCAGACCCATCAAGAGTGCGTGACCGCCACAGAGCATCGCGGCAAGCGCCAGCTCGACGACCCGATCCTGACCGATGATCCGGGTGGCGACGGCCTTGCGCGCCTCGCCAAGACGTTCGCCCAGGGTTTCGATCTCGTTCAACAGGTCTTCGGCCATTGCAACACTCCCGCGCGGCTTATCTTATGCTCTACTTATGGCTGACGCAGTTGAGGGCAAAGGGCAATGGCTGAGCAAGTTCACGTGACCGGGTCGGCGGCGTCCCTCATCGCGGCGGCGACGTCCGCCAAGGGGGCGCCTCCGGTGCATCTGTGGGATCCGCCCTATTGCGGCGAAATCGATATTGTCATCAAGCGCGACGGCACATGGATCCACGAGGGAACACCCATCGGGCGACCAGGCCTCGTGCGGCTGTTTGCCTCGATCCTGAAGCGCGAGGGCGAGCGTCATTTCCTGGTCACCCCCGTCGAAAAAGTGGGCATCAAGGTCGAAGATGCGCCGTTTGTGGCACAGGATTTCGAGGCGGCAGGGGGAACCATCACCTTTTCGACCAATGTGGGCGACACCGTCGCCGCAGGGCCCGACCACCCGATCCGCGTGGTGCTGGCCGCCGACGGCGAACCGTCGCCCTATGTGGAGGTGCGGCGCGGGCTCGAGGCGCTGATCGACCGCAAGACCTTCTATCGCCTTGTCGATCTGGGCCACGAGGAAGACGGGCAATTCGGCGTCACCTCGGGTGGCGTGTTCTTCCCGATCATCGACGCCGCGGCCCTGCGGGTCTGAGCGTGTGCGCAGGGGTCGCCCTGCACGCCGGGAGGTTGTCCCCGGCCCCCACCCTGCGAAGATGCGACGACTTGCCCCACGAAAGCCCGATACCATGATCCCCGCCCGCTTCGCCCCCGTCCTCTTCGGCCTGATCCTGTCGGGCCTGATGTCCCTTCTGGTGTCGGGCGTGGCGACGTTTCGCGCCCTCGGCCTGATCGATGGCTTCATCGGCCTGTGGCTCGGCGCGTGGCTGGCGGCCTGGGCCATCGCCTTCCCGGCGGTCCTGATCGTCGCGCCGATCACCCGGCGCCTGGTCGCCCGCCTGACCGCCCCCGCCGCCTGACCCGCAGGGGTCAGCGTCGAAACGGACTGGGCCGCAGGTCCCGGGCGGCGCTGTCGACGACGTTGGCGATCCGCCGCGCCCGGGTCGGCTGTGTCTTGGCCATCTTGATCCATTCGAGCGTGCCGCGCTGCACGTGGCGCGGCCAGCCGTCCCAGACAGGCCGATGTCGTCCCAGGGCCTCGGCCAGGTCGGGCGGCACGACGCCCGCCTCCACGTCGTCCAGAAAGCTCCACATGCCATTGGCCTTCGCGGCGTCGATCCGGGCCAGCCCCGCCGGTGTCATGGCCCCCGAGGCGATGGCCGTTTCGACCAGCGACTTGTTGAGCGCCGACCAGGCGGATCCGGGCTTGCGCGGGGCCACCAGATGGGCGGAGCGGTCTGCGTCCACCTTTCGGACCACCGCATCGATCCATCCCCAACAGAGCAGTTCCTCCACGACTGCGATCCACGGCAGGTAATCGGGATGATGCTTGCGATAGGTTGCCAGCCAGATCGCCCCTGCCTGTCCGTGATGATCCGCCAGCCAATCGCGCAGGACCGCACGGCTGGCGACGGTGATGAGCGGCCGGTCGGTCACAACGCGCGCCACTGCCCCGGCGGCAAACCCTCCAGCGTCCACTCGCCCACCGACCACCGGATCAGCCGCAGCACCGGCAGGCCGACATGCGCGCACATGCGGCGGACCTGGCGATTGCGTCCCTCGGTGATCGTCAGCTCCAGCCAGGCGTCTGGCACCGTCTTGCGAAACCGAACCGGCGGGTCGCGCGGCCAGAGCCAGTCCGGCGCGGCGACCTCCTCGACCATCGCAGGTCTCGTCGGCCCGTCCTTCAGCGTCACGCCCTCGCGCAGCGCGGCAAGGGCCGCCGCCGAGGGCGTGCCTTCGACCAGGGCGAAGTAGGTCTTGGGCGTGTTCGAGCGGGGCGAGGAAATCCGCGCCTGCGCCTTGCCGTTATCGGTCAGGATCAGCAGCCCCTCGCTGTCGCGGTCCAGCCGTCCGGCGGCATAGACCCCGGGGATGTCGATGTGATGTTTCAGCCCCGGCCACTGGCCTTCATCGGTGAACTGGCTGAGGACGTTCATGGGCTTGTTGAAGGCGATCAGCATGGGCCTGTCACGCGCCCCGCAGGGTGCGCCATCGCGGATCGGTCGCCGCATAGACGACATTGGCCATGGTCGCATCGCCATAGGAGTGTTCGTTCGTCATGTGCCCGTCATAGGATCCGACCTTCACCACCTCGGTCCCGTCCTGCCAGACGATGTTGAGACCGTGCTCCTCCTCCCAATCGCAGGAGGCTTCGAGGCTGACATACCAGGGTCCGTTTTCCACCTGCTGCCCAACACCCAACGTTCCGGGTCGAACATGCTGCCAGATCGCCTCTGGTCCGGACGGCACGCCCATGATGGCATCCAGCCAGTCTTCACCACCGACCGCCGCGTGGAAATCGCGGTAATAGGCGTAGATGTGCCGGAATGTCTGCGCCAAGGCCTCGGGTGGCAGGGCCATGAACCGGGCCAGGGCGCTGCGGCCAGCGTCGGTCAGCGGCTCGAATTCGAGGAGCATCACCTCGGTGCCGAGAATGGGAGGGGTCAGGGGGGTCTCGGCCCAGTCCATCAATGCGCCTCGGCCCAGTTGGCCCCCTGCCCCGCGTCCACGATGAGTGGCACCGACAGGTCGACGACCGGCATGTTCGCGCCCTCCATCACCTCGCGGGCGCGCTCGATCAGGGTCTCGGCCTCGTCCTCGCCCACTTCGAACAGTAGTTCGTCGTGCACCTGGAGCAGCATCTTGGCATCGATCCCCCGGGTGGCCGCCTCCATCCGCACCATGGCGCGCCGGATCACATCTGCCGCCGTCCCCTGAATGGGCGCGTTGATCGCCGCGCGTTTGGCGAAACCCGCGCCCGGACCGCTGGCATTGATATCGGGGGTGTGGATCCGTCGCCCGAACAGCGTCTCGACCCGGCCATGTTGCTTGGCGAATTTCACCGTGTCGTCCATGTAGGCGCGAATGCCGGGGAAGCGTTCGAAATAGGTGTCGATGAAGGCCTGCGCCTCGGCCCGCGGAATGCGCAGGTTGCGGGCCAGACCGAAACCGCTGATGCCATAGATCACGCCGAAGTTGATCGCCTTGGCCTTGCGGCGCACCTCCGGCGTCATCTGGTCGAGGGGCACACCGAACATCTCGGACGCGGTCATCGCGTGAATGTCGTGGCCATCCTTGAACGCCTGCTTGAGCTGATCGATGCCGGCGATATGGGCCAGGATGCGCAGCTCGATCTGGCTGTAGTCGAGCGCCACCAGAACCCGACCCTCGGGCGCGACGAAAGCCTGCCGGATGCGGCGACCCTCCTCGGTGCGCACGGGGATGTTCTGCAGGTTCGGATCGGTCGAGGCCAGCCGCCCGGTGTTCGCGCCGGCGATGGAATACGACGTGTGAACCCGCCCCGTCTCGGGGTTGATGTGGTCCTGCAGAGCATCGGTATAGGTCGACTTCAGCTTGCTGAGTTGCCGCCAATCGAGGATCAGGCCGGGGAGTTCATGCTCCGTCGCCAGATCCTCCAGAATGTCTGCGCCCGTCGAATAGGCCCCGGTCTTGCCCTTCTTGCCGCCGGGCAACGACAGCTCGTCGAACAGGATTTCCCCGAGTTGCTTGGGCGAGCCGACGTTGAAGGGCCGCCCCGCCTTGGCGTGGATCTCCTCCTCCAGCCCGGCCATCTTTTGCGCGAAGGTGCCCGACATGCGCGACAAGACCTGGCGATCGACCAGGATGCCCGCCATCTCCATCCGCGCCAGCACGGGGACCAGCGGCCGCTCCAGCGTCTCATAGACCTGGGTGACACGCGCCCGATGCAGGCGCGGCTTGAGCAGACGGTGCAGGCGCAGCGTCACATCCGCATCCTCGGCGGCATAGGGCGCGGCGCGGTCGATCTCGACCCGGTCGAAGGTCACCTGGCTCTTGCCCGACCCGATCAGGTCCTTGATCGGGATGCATTGATGGTTGAGATAGCGGTCGGCCAGCGCGTCCATGCCGTGCCCGTGCAGGCCGCCGTGCTGCGCATAGGACAGCAGCATGGTGTCGTCGATGGGATCGACCAGAATCCCGAGGCGGGCAAAGATCTTGTAGTCGTATTTCATGTTCTGCCCGACCTTCAGGACCGCCGGGTCCTCCAGCATGGGCCTGAGCATTTCCAGCGCCGTCTCCATCGGCATCTGCCCGGGCGCCAGAGCGTCGCTGTCGAACAGGTCGCCGCCCCCGGTGCGATGCGCCAGCGGGATGTAGCAGGCGACCCCCGGCTCCGTGGCCAGCGAAATGCCCACCAGATCCGCGCGCATCTCGTCCAGCGATGTCGTCTCGGTATCCACGGCCACCACGCCCGTCGCGGCGATCCGGTCCAGCCAGACCTGCAAGGCCTCGGCGTCTCGGACCACCTCATAGGTGGCATGGTCGATGGGCGCATCTTCGGGCACATCGGGCGCATCCGCCTCGGGCGCGGCCTCGATCACGGCGGGGGGCTCCTTGCCCAGACGGTCGGCGATCCGCCGGGTCAGGGTGCGGAACTCCATCCGGTTCAGGAATTCCAGAAGGTCGTCGGCCACCGCATCGCGAATTTCCAGATCGTCCAGCCCGAACGGCAACTCCATGTCGCAATCCAGCTTCACCAGCTTCTTGGACAGCTCGATCTGGGCGCGGTTGTCGATCAGGGTCTGGCGGCGTTTCGGCTGCTTGATCTCTTCGGCGCGGTCCAGAAGCTCCTCGAGCGATCCGAACTCCTGGATAAGCTGCGCCGCCGTCTTGATCCCGATGCCCGGCGCGCCCGGGACGTTGTCCACCGAATCCCCGGCCAGGGCCTGCACGTCGACGACCCGGTTGGGGGCCACGCCGAACTTCTCGAACACGCCGTCGTCGTCGATCCGCTTGTTCTTCATCGGGTCCAGCATCTCGACCCCGTCCCCGACCAGCTGCATCAGGTCCTTGTCGGACGACAGGATGGTGACGCGGCCCCCGGCCTCGCGGGCGCGGCAGGCCAGCGTGGCGATGATGTCATCGGCCTCGAACCCCTCGATCTCCTCGCAGGCGATGTTGAAGGCGCGCGTCGCCTCCCGCGTCAGCGGGATCTGCGGGCGCAGATCCTCGGGCATTTCGGAGCGGTTGGCCTTGTACTGGTCGTACATGTCGTTGCGGAAGGTGTGCGACCCCTTGTCGAAGATCACCGCCACATGGGTCGCCGCATCCGCGCCCGAGTTGTTCTCGACGTAGCGGTCCAGCATGTTGCAGAACCCGCTGATCGCCCCCACCGGCAGCCCGTCCGACTTGCGCGTCAGCGGCGGCAGCGCGTGGAATGCCCGGAAGATATAGGCCGAGCCGTCGATCAGATGCAGATGGCATCCCTTGCCGAATCCCATGAGAAGCTCCGCTTGGCTGAAAGGTCGCCCCTTACTGCCACGAACGAAAAACCGGCACCACCACACCCCACTCCGCCTGCGCGAAATTCCGGCCGGGGGCTGTGTCCCTGGCATCGCTTGGCCGACCCGGATGGTTCGGCGCATCACGCCGAGGCGGACCGGATGTCGACGATGTGGACCCCCCACCCGGCCATCCGCGACGGTAGGGCTTTGGTGCCGGGTCGCGCGAAGAAGCCGTCCCTGCTTGCCGCACCGTCAATGTCCGCGTTCCTGAAGCAAAGGCGTCGCGGAGGCGGTATCCAGCTCGACACTCAAACCGGCCGCCAGATCGAAGAATCGTCGTCGCACGGTCTCGGCATAGGGATTGGCCATTTCAATCGCTTCGAATACCTCTGGCGCGTCGTGCTGAACCATGGAAATCGCCTCTGACAACAAGTCGAAGCTCTTCGTCGTCATGTGCGTTGGCAAAGGCCCCATTCGAAGGAGAACCTTCGCGATGAGGTGAGTGAGCCCCTGAACAACAGCCGCTTCCTTGTCATGCGCTTCCGGTGTCGTCACGATGACAGTAAGCCGGAGGGCCTTTCGCAGAAACGCTGCCATCCGCGCGTGTCGTCTCCCCCGAATGGGACAGACCACAACTTTCAGTCCCTCAATTCCTGTCCCAGCACTCTGAGGACCAAACAGCGGGTGAGTGGCGACGATGTCGACGCAATTCGGGAGCAGCCGCCGCATGATTTCCGAGGGAATGACCTTGACCGAGCCGACATCGACGATCAGCGCGCCGGGTTTGCAAGCAACCGCGATCTCGCTGACGACCTGCTCGAACGAGGATACCGGTGCCGCGACAAGGATCACATCGGCCTGTGAGACTGTGTGCAATGGCGCAAGCGTCACGCCGAGTTTCCGGGCAACCTCGGCAAGGCCCGGTGAGGGATCATAAGCCGACAGTTCGAAATGCTTGCCCAGATGAAGGGCGGCAAGCTGCCCGAAAGCACCGAACCCGACGATGCCAAGTGACGTCCGTTGATTTCTGCTGGTGCTGTTCAATGTCTCGACCTCTGAAAGTGCCGCCCGGCACCAGGTCGTCTGCTTGTCGACCGCTGTCAGGGGCCAGCGGAAAACCAATGATGAAAGGCCCGCAGCTATGGAAGCTGGGGATAATAGTCCTGAAACGGGGAAGGCGATTTCATCATGTGACGAGAGCTATTGCACGCAACGGATCGAAGTCAACGGCATGGCGCCTGGCGGCCATTCGCTCCGGCACAGAAGTCTGGCCCCGCCATGCAAACCTCAACTGGACACCATGCGACTGGCCGGTCTGCCGCTGACAGGACTTTCAGGCCTATTCGCAACGAAAAAGGCCGCGCCCCTGCCCCGTCAGATCACCCGCGTCGCGACCATGTGCCAGGTGATGGCGACGAAAAAGACGACCGAGGCGGCGACGACGAAGCCGTGCCAGATGGCGTTGTGAAACCGCATCCGCTCCAGCACCAGGAACGGCGTGCCCAGGGAATAGAGGATGCCCCCCGCCAGCATCAGCGCGAAGACCGGCCAGGATGTCGTCGCGATCACCTCGCCCCCGGCGAACAGAACCGCCCAGCCCATGGCGAGACCGATGCCGACCGACAGGGTGGTCGACCGCTTGCGCCGCAGGAAGGCGGTCGCCGTGGCCACGATGGCCGCGGTCCACATCGCCATCAGGAAGGTGGTTCCGGTCCCCGACAACAGGGCAAAGGGCGTCACCGTCCCCGCGATCTTGAGGTAGATCGCCGACAGGTCCAGCCGCCGCAGCATGTCGGACCACTGCGGGTTCGGCACATGGTTGTAGGCCAGCGAGGCCGACAGCATCGCGATCAGCGTCGCGCCGTAGACCGTCACGCCCGCGACGCCGGCCAGGTCACCGCGCAAGATCGCCGTCAGGGTTATCAGGACGGGGACCGCCGCCAGCGCCAGGATCAGCCCGGCCAGATGGACCACGGCATCGCTGATCCGTTCGACCCGGTCATAGTCGCGACAGGTCGCCCGGTCATCGTGATCTGGGGATTCGGAGCGGGTCATGAGCAAAGCGTAGCAGCCATGTGTTGAGAATTAAGTAACAAAATCGCGCAAAGCGCGGTCTCGTCATTCGACATAGAGCGACAATGCCAGACGAACAGCCTGCGGCGTCGGCGTCCAGCTGCCGAAACGCAGACCGGCGGCGCGCAACATCTCTCCGACCCAGACGTTGCAGGTGCGCAGGATGTTGAACCGGCCCGTGCCGTCAAAGAAGCGGTCGCGGTCGCTCAGCCCCGCGCCCCGGATCACTTCTCCGGTCGTGCTGCCCGCGATCCCCGCCAGCAGGGCCGCATAGCCGTCGGGCGTCACGTGCAGCACTTTGGCCCCCGCGCCCGCCATGCCGGGGTCGAAGTCGGGCCAGGGCTCCACCCGCAAGACCGACGCATCCCCGGAAATCGCCCGCAGGGTCGCGCCGACCTCCATATCCGCGTAAGCCGCTGACGATATGTAGAACTCCCGCGCGCCCCATCCGACCAGGATCCAGCCGGTCGACGGATCGGACAAGGGCAGGCCCGCGTCTTCGGCAAAGGCCAGCATGGCCAACGTCTCGGGCGTGGGGGGCAACAGGACATCATAGTGCAATGGGGCGGCAACCAGCCGGATCTCGACCGTTCTTGCCGTCCCTTCCGGTGCCTCACCCGACGGGATCACGGCGCCGATCAGACCTGCCAGAAACCACAGAAGGATCAGCACCGGCAGCGCGACCACAAGCGACAGAAGTCTTTGCCGCATCGCCCGCATCATCGCGGCACCAACGTCACGCGCACGGCATCGGTGTCATAGGTCACTGACCCGATCGCCCAATCGCCCGCGTCCGGCCCGACCACGGCGTAGGGTCCGCTCCGCGCCAGCAGGTCACCCAGCTTGTCGGCCCATCCGGCCTGATTTGCCGGGGGTTCCGGACGCGCCGGCGTGGTGCCGAAAGCGAGGCGCATCGCCGCGTCGATTTCGACCCCGGTCACCCGCAGGCCATCGGTTCCCCACTGCCAGGCGGATGTGGGAACACGCCCCTCGAACGCGACATCGGGAAGGCCGCGGGCCCCCGAACCGGTCGTGTTGATCCAGGCCCCCTGCCCCGTCAGCCGCGCGCCATCGGACCAGTCGATGTCGATCCGGTCGACCTGCACCTGTGTCAGAAAACCGATCCTGTCATTTGCGGCCAGCGCCTCGGCCAGCGCGGCGTCGAGCATGTCGTGGTGCAGAACAACAATGACATCGTCAGGGGGCCGCATCCACCAGAGCGACACCCCGCCAAGGACCAGAACCAGAAGTCCGGCCCAGACACGCCGGGTCATCGCGCGACCCTAGTGCCCGTCGCCGTCCAGAACGAACCGCTTGTCGCAATAGCCGCATTCAACCCAACCCTGTGCCGGATCGATCGACAGCCAAACGCGGGGATGGCCAAGCGCACCCTCGCCCCCGTCACAGGCGACGCGGGTCGCGGTCACGGTCTCGACCTCGGGGGGGGTCTGCGGCTGGCTGGTCATGGGTCGGCTCCGGGCGGGGACGGGTTGTCGGATGGGCACCACCCGCATAGGTGGGGCGTCACCGGCTTATGGAACAGGGGCCGGGGGTCGCGCAACACCCCGGAGGGTCAGATGACGAATGCCATTGAGATCGAGGGGCTGCGCAAGGTCTATGGCGGCAGCGGCAAGACCCCGGCCAAGGAGGCGCTGAAGGGTCTGGACCTGACGATTCCCCAGGGCTCGATCTTCGGCCTGCTCGGGCCCAACGGCGCGGGCAAATCCACCACGATCAACATCCTGGCGGGACTGGTGCGCAAGACCGCGGGCAAGGTCCGCATCTGGGGCTTCGATCAGGACGTGAACCCGCGCCAGTCGCGGGCCGCCATCGGAGTGATGCCGCAGGAGCTGAACCTCGATCCGTTCTTTTCGCCCGCCGCCGCGCTCGAGGTGCAGGCGGGGCTTTACGGTGTGCCGAAGTCGCAGCGGCGCACCGCCGAAATCCTCGACCTGGTGGGACTTGCCGACAAGGCCGATGCCTATGCCCGGACCCTGTCAGGCGGGATGCGGCGGCGATTGTTGCTGGCCAAGGCGCTGGTGCATCATCCGCAGGTCCTGGTCCTCGATGAGCCGACGGCCGGGGTCGACATCGAACTGCGGCAGATGCTCTGGCGGAACGTGCGCAAGCTGAACCGCGAGCGGGGGATGACGATCATCCTGACGACCCACTATCTCGAGGAGGCGCAGGAGATGTGCGACGAGATCGCCATCATCGCCCAGGGCGAGCTGGTGATCCGCGACCGGACCGAAAACCTTCTGAACCGGCTGGATGGCAAGACCATGGTCATCGTGCCCGACGGCGAGGCGCCCGCCGAGATCGCGCTGCCCGAGGGGGTGGAACTGGACCGTCGGGCCGACGGGTCGCTGGCCCTGACCTATGGGCGCGGCAAGGTGAGCGCCGAGGCGCTGCTGGCGGCGGTGCATGGCGCGGGGATCACGATCCGTGACGTGCGCACCGAAGAGGCGAACCTGGAGGATGTCTTCGTCTCGCTCACCCACGGGTAACCCGGGGCGCATTTGGGTTACCCGCGGGTAACCGTTAATCGAACGTTAACAAAAGGTTAGCTAGGTGTTGACGAATCGGGCTTGCGCCCGCCGCCCGGCCAGAGCATGTCACGTGCCGCCAGAACCGCGCCCGCGGTGATCAGAAGGCAGGCCAGAGCGACCGCCCAGCTGGCCCGGGCCTGCCCCGCGCCGATCAGGACCAGCGTCGACAGAAGCGGGGCCGCATAGCTGGCCGCCCCGAGCACGGCCAGATCGCCGCGCTTGACGCCAATGTCCCACAGGAAGAACGCCAGGCCGACGGGACCCAGCCCAAGGCCCAGAATGGCCAGCCATTCGATGCCGCGCGGCCAGACCGTCGTTTCGAGCAGCAGATGCGCCCCGAACGACAGGACCGCCGTCGCCAGACAGAAGCCGGTGACGGCATCGGTGGGAACCTGCGGCAGGCGGCCCGACAGGACCGAATAGCCCGCCCAGACGAAGGCCGCCGCAAAGGCGATGGCATAGCCCGGAAGGTTCTGGGGCGAAAAGCTGAGGCTTTGACCCCCCGTCACGATCAGCGCGGCCCCCGCCAGACCGAGCATCGCCCCGATCAGGTGATGCGCCCGGAGCCCCCGCCCGAACGATGCGAAGATCACGATGAGCAACGGCCAGAGATAGGCGATCAGGCTCGCCTCGACCGCCGGGGCAGCGCGCAGGGCCAGGACGTAAAGCAGGTGATAGCCGAACAGTCCGCCCACCCCCAGAAGCCAGACCGCGGGCGGTTGCCGCCAGGCCCGGTGCCCGCCGCGTCGCGCCCCCGCCACGAGGCCGAGGATGCCGCCGATGGCAAAGCACATCGCCAGAAGCTGAAGCGGCGGCACATCGCCCGACAGCGTGGTGAACAGCGCCAGCAAAGCCCAGAGCGCCACGGCGCAAAAGCCGATCAACGTCGCGGCGCGCAAGGAGAGGTCGGGTGCCATGGCAAGGGGATTGCCCGACCCGTCGGGCGCGCGCAAGGCTCGCGCTCGCTGCCGCAAACAAGGGCCGCAAATTCCCCCAATTCGCCTCAATTTCGAACGGATTCCCCGCCACACGAGATGTCATGAAACATATTGCCCTCCCCCTCGCTGCGCTGGCAGCTTCGATCGCCCTCTCGGGGCCCGCCTCTGCGGCCGTGATCGGAACCTATGAGCATGACTACGGCATCGGGCAGTACAATCCGCCCGGCGCAGACCAACTCGGCAACGATTTCGTGACGATCCGGGAAAACCGGCCCGCCAATTCCCGGTTCATCGACACGTTCGATTTCTCGGAGCTTGCCGGACAGGCAATCGAAAGCTTCACGCTGATCCTCGATTATTCGGGCGTGGGTCCGACCCTGATCAACTTCGGCGGCACGCTGTTCGACCTGGAACGGTGGGAGGTGAACATCCTCGGCAGCCAGAACAACTCCACGCTCGACGATCTGGTCGTGGGCCTGTCGGACGCGAATTCGCCCCAGTCGATCACCTTCTCGGCGGCCACGGATGTCGGCGGCGTCAATGCCTTCGCTACGGCACTGGCCAACCTTGAATTCTCGTTCATCTTCGACGAGGTCGGGTTCTTCAACACGGATACCTTCCGCTTGAACTCCGCCACGCTGATCGTGAACGGGACAACGGCCGTCGTCCCGCTGCCCGCACCGGGGCTGCTGCTTCTGGCGGCGCTTGGCGGACTGGGCCTGATGCGGCGCCGCAAGGCCCGGCAGGCCGAGGCCCTGCCCGCCGCCGCCTAGACGTAACGGTTGACGATATTCTCCAGCCGCTCCTGACGGCCTGAGACCGGGGCGGGATTTATCCCGCCCTTTTCCACGTTCGCCGCAATCGTGGCGAGGTCGGAGACCAGAAGATCGGCCTTTGCGTCCCATCCGGCATAGCGGGCGGTCCGCGCCGCCTCCAATGCGCCGTCCTCCAGCATCGCCGCCGCCGCGATCAGGCCGCGGGCGCAGACGTCCATCGCGCCCACATGCCCCGCGATCAGGTCGACGGGATCGAGCGACTGACGCCGCAGCTTGGCGTCGAAATTGGTGCCCCCGGTCGTAAAGCCGCCCGCGCGCAGCACCTCGTAATAGGCGGTGGCGATTTCTGGCACATTGGTCGGGAACTGATCGGTGTCCCAGCCCGACTGGTAGTCGTTGCGGTTCATGTCGATGGACCCGAAGATGCCGAGCGAGGCGGCCATGGCCAGCTCATGCTCGAAGGAATGGCCGGCCAGGATGGCGTGGCCCTGTTCGATGTTCACCTTCACCTCGTTTTCCAGACCGAAGTCCTTGAGGAAGCCATAGACCGTGGCGACGTCATAGTCGTACTGGTGCTTGGTCGGTTCCTGCGGCTTGGGTTCGATGAGGATCGTGCCCTCGAAGCCGATCTTGCGGGCGTATTCGACGGCCATGGTCAGGAACCGCCCCGCCTGCTGGCGTTCACGGGCGAGGTCGGTGTTGAGCAGGGTCTCGTAGCCTTCGCGCCCGCCCCAGAGGACATAGTTCTGACCGCCCAATTTCACGGTGGCGTCGATGCAGGTCTTCACGGTGGCGGCGGCAAAGGCGAAGACGTCCGGATCGGGGTTGGTCGCGGCCCCGGCCATGTAGCGGCGATGGCTGAACAGGTTGGCGGTGCCCCAGAGGAGTTTCGTGCCCGACGACTCCATCTTCGTGCCGATGTAGTCGGTCATCGCATTGAGGTTGGAGGTATTCTCGGCAAAGCTGTCGCCCTCGGGGCGGATGTCGGCGTCGTGGAAGCAGAAAAACGGCTGGCCCAGGATGTCGAACATCTCGAAGGCGGCATCGGCCTTCATTCGGGCGGCGTCGAGGGTGTTGTCGAACCACGGCCTTTGAAACGTCTGCCCGCCGAAGGGGTCGCCGCCGGGCCAGGCAAAGCTGTGCCACCAGGCGACGGAGAAGCGCAGGTGATCCTCCAGCCGCTTGCCCATGACGACGCGGTCGGGGTCGTAGTGGCGATAGCTCAGGTCGTCGGGCGCGGTCGGGTCGAAACGGACGGGGGCGATCCCGGCGAAGAAGTCGGTCATGTCAGAGGTCCTTGAGGATCGAATAGGCGTGGCGATAGCGGGCATGACCTTCGGCGAAGGCCTCGGCAACCTTGGGATCCGGGTCGACGGTTTCGGCGATGGCGGGGGGCGTGGCGATTTCGGCCCCGGCCCCGGTGGCGGCCATCTGGCCTAGTCGCGCGGCGCCCAGGGCGGCCCCGAACTCCCCCGCCGCAGGCAGGTCGAGCGGGATGTCGAGCGCCGTGGCCAGCGCCGACAGCCAGTAGCGCGACCGGCTGCCCCCGCCCAGGGCCAGCGCCTGACGGATGGTGGTGCCCGTCGCGGCCAGCGCGTCGCGGCAGTCGGCAAAGGCGAAGGTCACGCCTTCCAACACCACGCGGGCGGCGGCGCGGGCATCCATCGCATGGTCGAAATGCAGGAACTGGCCCCGGATGGCGGCGTCGTTGTGGGGCGTCCGCTCGCCGCCCAGATAGGGCAGGAAAAGCGCCCGACCGGGAGCGCGCAGCGGCCCGAGGTCGCCGGTCAGGTGGCCCGCCGATTGCCCGGTCAGACGGCCAAGCCATTCCAGCGCATCCGAAGCGGCCAGGATCACGCCCATCTGGTGCCAGGTGTCGGGCACCGCGTGACAGAAGGTATGGACCGCCGTCGCCGCATCGGGGCGATAGCCGTCGTTGGCGGCAAAGAGCACGCCCGAGGTGCCCAGCGACAGGAAGGCCGTGCCGTCGCGCACCACGCCCGCGCCGATCCCGGCGGCGGCATTGTCGCCCGCACCGCCCGCGACGGGCACGCGGGGCAGTCCGACTTCGGCGGCGAGGTCGGCGCGCAGGGTGCCGCTGACCGCAGACCCTTCGACAAGGGCGGGCATGTGGTCACGCGACAGATGGCAGGCGGCCAGCAGGTCGTCCGACCAGTCCCGCGCGCCCGTATCGAGCCAGGCGGTGCCCGCCGCGTCCGACATCTCGGAGACATAGTCGCCCGTCAGATAGAGCCGCAGGAAATCCTTTGGCAGCAGGATCTTGCGCGTCCGCCCGAAGATTTGCGGCTCGTTCCGGCGGACCCATTCGACCTTGGGCGCGGTGAACCCCGGAAAGACGATATTGCCGGTGGTCGCGCGAAACCGGGGGTCGGCGTCCATCTCGGCCGCCTCGGCATGGGCGCGGGTGTCGTTCCACAAAAGACAGGGCCGCAGGGCGCGCCCGTCTTCGCCCACCAGCGTCGCGCCGTGCATGTGCCCGGCAAGACCGATGCCCGCGACCCGGCTGCAATCGTGCTTGCCCGCAAGCGCCGCCAGGGCATCGCGCGCGGCGATGCACCAGCTTTCGGCACTCTGCTCGGACCAGCCGTCGTGCAGGCGCTGCACCGACAGGGGCACCGAATGCTCGGCCAGAACCTGATGCGCCTCGTCGATCAGGATCGCCTTGAGCGACGATGTCCCGAGGTCGAGGCCGATGAACATCAGGCGGCGGCCTTGGGGTTCTTGCCCAGGATGATCATCGACAGGATGTCGTCCTCGGTGACGTCCTCGACCCGTTCGGTCCCGACCATCTGGCCGTTCTTCATCACCGAGACGCGGTCGCAGAGGTCCATCATCTCGCGGGTGTCATGGGAGATGAGGAAGATGCCGAGGCCCGAGGCCTTCAGCTCCTGGATCAGGTCGGCGACCATCTTGGTCTCGTGCACGCCGAGCGCCGCCGTCGGTTCGTCCATGATGAGGATCTTCGCGTTGAAATAGACGGCGCGGGCAATCGCGACCGACTGGCGCTGACCGCCCGACAGGGCGCTGACCGGTTCGTTGAACTTCTTGAAGTTGGGGTTGAGGCGGGCCAGGATCTTGCGCGTCTCGGCCTCCATCTTGGCGTCGTCGACGAAGCCGAAGGGTGTCGTCAGCTCCCGCCCCAGAAAGAGGTTCGAGGCGGCGTCGAGGTTATCGGCAAGCGCCAGTGTCTGATAGATCGTCTCGATGTTGTGGTCGCGGGCATCGCGGGGCGAATTGATCTCGACCGGCTTGCCGTTGATGCGGATCTCGCCGCTGTCCTTCTTGTAGGCCCCCGACAGGATCTTGATCAGCGTCGACTTGCCGGCACCGTTGTGCCCCAGAAGGCCCACCACCTCGCCCGCATGCAGATCGAGAGAGACGCCGTCGACGGCGCGGATGCCCCCGAAGGAGATCGAGATATCGCGGAGTTCCACGAGGGGAGTTTGAGCAGTCATCTTGCGGCCCTCACTTGGAATTGCGGCGGTAGAGGATGTCGAGGTAGACGGCGAGGACCAGGACCGAGCCGACGACGACCTGCTGGATCGCGGCGTCGAAGCCGATCAGGACCATGCCCGTCTGAAGCGATTGCATGACCATCGCCCCCAGGATCGCGCCATAGATCGTGCCAACGCCCCCGGCCAGAGAGGTGCCCCCGATGACGGCGGCGGCGATGACATAAAGCTCGTCCAGGGTGCCCAGAGAGTTGGTCGCGGAGTTGAGGCGCGCCGAGGCCACGACCGCCGACAGACCGGCGAGGAACCCCATGATGGCGAAGATCTTGACCGTCATCATGCGCGAGTTGATGCCCGCCAGTTCCGCCGCTTCGGGGTTGCCGCCGATGGCGTAGACGTAGCGCCCGAAGCGGGTCATCTTCATCACGATGGTCATCACGATGGCGACGGCCAGAAGGATCAGGACCGGAATGGCATAGCCGTGGCTGATGAAGAGACCGCCTTCCGGGATAGTGATCCCCTCGGCCTCGGCATAGCGCTGCACGATGCCGCGCGGCCAGAAGTAGGAATTGACCAGAACCGTTGCCGCGATCACCGCGCCGCAGCCGACGATGGCAAGGAACGCCTCGGCCCAGACGGGGCGCAGCGGGAAGGCGAATTTCACGCGCTGGCGGCGTCCGAAGACGATCAGGCCCAGAACGGCGGCGCAGCCGAGCGCGCCCACGATCCAGGACCCGGTGGCCCCGACCGCGCCCGAAGGCCCGCCGCCAAGCTTGGAGAAGGTCGGATCGACCGGCGAAATCGTCTCGCCCCGGGCCACGAGGAAGGCCGCACCGCGCCAGACCAGCAGGCCGCCCAGGGTGACGATGAAGGCGGGGATCTTGCCATAGGCGATCAGGAAGCCGTGGAACGCGCCCACCAGAGCGCCGACCATCAGGCCGCAGGCCACGGCCAGCACCCAGATCAGCGGGTGCCCGAGGCCCAGATAGGCGGGCAGGATGTTGACCTGCACCACGCCCATCACGATGGCGCAGAAGCCCAGGATGGAGCCGACGGACAGGTCGATGTTGCGGGTGATGATGACCAGCACCATGCCACAGGCCATGATCCCGATCGATGACGTCTGGACCGACAGGTTCCACAGGTTGCGCGGCGTCAGGAACGCGCCGAAGCCGTTCACGAGCGCGCCGTACATGTGGAAACCGATCCAGATCAGCGCCAAAGCTCCGATCATGCCGAGAAGGCGGGTGTCGAGTTCCGTGGCGCGCAGGAAGCGGGCGAAGATGCCGTCGCTGGATGCGGGTTTCGTGGAATTGGTCGTGTCGGTCATGGGGCGAATCCGGCAGCGTGAGGGCAGTCATCTCCGGCCAGCGGGCCGTCTGGCCGCCGTTGCCGGTGCGCATCTGTTCGGGGTCGGCACGGGGGCCCGTCGGGCCCGGTCCGGGAATGCCCCCGGCGCGCGATCCGCACGCCGGGGGCCTGGGCCGTTACTGGCAGGCGGCGACGCTGTCCATCGCGCCTTCGCAGACCTTGTCCTTGGCGATGTGACCGGCGTCGATCACGACCTCGAGGTTGTCAGCACGGACCGGCGTCGGCTCAAGGAAGATGGCGCTCATCTCGACGCCATTCTCGCCACCGGACCAGCTCTGCGCACCTTCGATGTCGCCGAGGGCCGTTCCACCGGCGAGGGCCACGGCCACCTGAGCGGCACCGGCACCAAGCTGACGGGCGTCTTTCCAGACCGACACGGTCTGGGTGCCACGGGCCACACGGTTCAGCGCGGCGTGGTCGCCGTCCTGACCGCCGACCGGCAGGCCTTCCATGCCCTGGGCGGCCAGAGCGGCGATGACGCCACCGGCCATGCCGTCGTTCTCGGCCAGAACGGCGTCGATCTCGTTGTTGGTCGAGGTCAGGCACTGCTCCATGTTGCGCTGTGCGTTGTCGGGCTTCCAACCGTCGGTGAAGGCCTCGCAGGCGATGGTGATCGTGCCGGCGGCGACGTCGTCACCGATGACTTCCATCATGCCTTCCAGCAGGAACAGAGCGTTCGGATCGCCCTTGTCGCCCTTGATGATGGCGAAGTTGCCATCGGGCTGCGCCGCGACCACGGTCTCGGCAATGATGCGGCCCACACCCTTGTTGTCGAAGGTGATGTAGAAGGCGCGCTCGTCCTCGATCAGGCGGTCATAGCCGACGACCGGGATGCCCTCTGCGGCAGCCGCGTCGATGGCGGGGCCGATGGCGTCCTTGTCCATCGCCAGGATGATGAGGGCGTCGGCCCCCTGCGCAATGAGCGCCTCGACATCCGTCAGCTGCTTGGCAGCCGAGGCCTGCGCATCCGCCGAGATGTAAGTCGCGCCGGCAGCTTCGAGAGCGGCCTTGATCGCGGCTTCGTCGGTTTTCCAACGCTCTTCCTGGAAGTTCGACCAGCTGACGCCGACGACCGGCGCGTGAGCGTCCGCAAGGGCGGCATAGCCGGTAAGCGACATGGAGGCCGCTGCGGCCACCGTCCAAAGTTTATTCATGATTTCCTCCCGTTGAGTACAGCCCTGCACCGCGGTGCGAACCGGACAGCCCAAAGGAAGCAAGTTTTTATTCGATTGTCAAAATTAATTTGACGTTGCGTCGTAAGAATCGTTCAATATTCGCGTATCAGCCGTGCGGGAGGTGCGGTTGGACGCGGAATTTTCGGGCGATGCACGAATTTTTAGTTGCGAAAGCGAATTAATGTCACTCGATGAGATGGGACTCGCCGCGACTCAGCTGGTCGGCGCCGACACCCCGGGGTGCGGACCCCTCAGAGGCGCCCGACAGGCCAGCAGCGCGTCCCTGCGCCAGCGCATCTATGAACAGGTCCGCTCCGCCGGGCGAATCAGCCGCGCCGCCCTCGCCAAGGAGCTGGAGGTCTCGCCCGGGTCGGTCACGCCGCTGGTGTCCGACCTGATCGCCACCCATCTGCTGCGCGAACTGGAGGACGAGACGCAGCACACGGGCCGGGGCCGCCCGCCCGTGACCCTGGGCGTCAATCCGGACCGGGGTCTGGTGGCGGGCCTCAAGGTCAGCGACCACGAATTCTCGGCCCTTCTGGTCGATCTTGCGGGCCATCCGGTGGCGCAGGCCACGCTGCTGCGCGCCGCGGAAAGCCGGTCGGTGGCCGATCTGCTGCGCGATGTGGCCATGCTTTATGACCGCCTGATGACCGCCGCCGGGCCGGGCGCGCCGCCGGTTCTGGGCGTGGGCCTCGGGATGCCGGGGATGATCGACCATGCGTCGGGCCGGATGCGCTGGTCGCCCATCGTGGCCGAACGCGACGTCGACTTGCAGGGGCTGGTGTCGGCGCAACTGGGCCTGCCGGTGTCGGTCGACAATGACGCCAACCTGCTGACCATGGCCGAGCTGTGGTTCGGCAAGGGCCGGTCGCTGTCGGATTTCGCGGTTGTCACCATCGAATACGGGGTCGGCCTGGGGCTGGTCGTCGACCACGCGCCCTACCGCGGGGCCCATGGCCTCGGGATGGAATTGGGCCACACCAAGGTGCAACTGGACGGCGCGCTCTGCCGCTGTGGCCAGCGCGGATGTCTCGAGGCCTATGTCGCCGATTTCGCACTGGTCCGCGAAGCGCCGATCGCGCTCGACGGGGCCCTGCCGCCGCGGGGCGAGGTGCTGGCCACGCTCTATGCCCAGGCCAAGGACGGGAACGAGGCGGCGCGCGCCATTTTCGACCGGGCCGGGAGATACCTGACCCTCGGCATCGCCAATGTCGCCAACCTCTTTGACCCGCGCCGGATCATCCTGTCGGGCAGCCGGATGCGCTATGACTTCCTCTATGCGCGCGAACTGCTGGAGGAGGTGGCGGGCCTGACCCTGAACACGCCGCCCCCGATCGAGGTGAACGCCTGGGACGATTTCGTCTGGGCTCGGGGTGCTGCGGCCCTCGCCCTGTCAGACCTCACTCCGCGATTGATGGCATGAGGTGGCTTGTTCTTCTGCTGGCGGGGCCGGCCTGTGCCGACCCGACGTTCCAGCCGGTCGAGGTGCCCGAACACGTCTATTCGGGCGGGTGGGAGCATTTCGTGGGCGGCGGCATCGCCGCGACCGACTGCAACGGCGACGGGCTTCCCGAACTGGTGGCCGCCGGGGGCACCGAGCCCATGATCCTGCTGGCCAATGGCGGCGACATGGCCTTCACCGCCGCGCCCTTCCCCCAGATCACGGACGCGACCGGGGTCTATGCCCTCGACCTCGATGCGGACGGGGCGCAGGACCTTGTCGTGCTGCGGGTCGGCCCGGACGTGACGCTGCGCGGCGACGGGGCCTGCGGCTTTGCCGTCCATGACTTCGGCCTGCCCGAACAGGACGCATGGACCACCGCCTTTTCCGCCACATGGGAGGGCGACGACCGCCCGACGCTGGCCTTTGGCCATTACGTCGACCGGAGCGACCCTGATGGCCCGTTCGAGGCTTGCGACACCAACCTGCTGCTGCGCCCCGAGGGCGAGGGCTATGCCGCGACGATCCTGGACCCGGGGTTCTGCGCCCTGTCGATCCTGTTTTCGGACGAGGATCGGGACGGCACCGCGACCCTGCGCCTGTCGAACGACCGGCACTACTACGTGCGCGGCGGGGCCGAGCAGATGTGGTCGCTGGACGCCGGGCGGTTTCTCGGGGCCGAAGACGGCTTCGACGGCCCCTCCATCTGGGGCATGGGGATCGCGTCGCGCGACATCACGGGCGACGGGCGGCCCGACCTGGTGCTGACATCGATGGGCGATCAGCTGACCATGCTGTCCACGGCCACGGGCCACGCCATGGCCCCCTTCGACATCGGCAGCTTCGCGCAGCGGCCCCACCTGGGGAGTGACGGGCGGCCCTCGACCGGCTGGCACGCGGCCTGGGGCGATGTGGACAACGACGGCGATGCGGACCTGTTCATCGCCAAGGGCAACGTGGACCAGATGCCGACCATGGCGATGGAAGACCCCAACAATCTGCTTCTGAACGAAGGCGGGCGGTTCCGCGAAGTCTCGGTCGCCGCCGGCGTGGCCAGCCTGCACCGCAGCCGGGGCGCCGCACTGGCCGATCTGGACGGCGACGGGCGGCTGGACCTGGCGGTGGTGAACCGCCGCGCGCCGCTGGAAGTCTGGCGGAACACCTCCGCTGCGGGCAGCTTCCTGTCGGTCACGCTGGAACAGGCGGGCGGCAATCGCGATGCCGTGGGCGCCTGGGTCGAACTGCGCAGCGCCACGGGCGAACAGGTGCAGGAGCTGAGCGTTGGGGGCGGCCATGCGGGCGGATCGGTCGGACCGTTGCACTTCGGGATCGGGACGGCCCCATCGGCCGAGGTTCGGGTGATCTGGCCCGATGGCACCATCGCCGACTGGCAAGCCGTCGCGCCGGGCCGCCTTCACATCCGGCGCTGATCCTAGCGGTCGACGGGCAGGCCCGAGGGCACGGTTTCGGGAATGCCCAACCGCCCCTTCAACGCCTCTGCGTCGCGCAGCGTGTCGAGGAACGCCATCAGCGAGGTGACCTCGTCTTCGGTCAGCGCCCGCTCCACCCCCTGCACGGCGGCGGCGATGGCGGTCACCTGCTCGGGGTCGTCCATCACGGCCCAGTCTTCCGCCTCGAACGCGGGCAGCGTGACGTCGCGCAGATACTCCGACAACGCGGCGCGCGGCCTCGCATGGTCGCGGACGAACGCCCGAAGGTCGGAATAGGCCCCGGCGTGACCCCAGGGCCCCGTCTCGGTCACATTGCGCAGCGACGGGGTGCGGAACGCGTATTGATCCGCCTCGACCCCGGTGACGCGGAAGCGACCATCGTCGCGGGCGTTGTGCTCGAACCGCGCGGCCTTGCCCGGACCAAGCTGCGGCTGGCCCATGGCATGGAACCGGTGGTCTGTCAGGAAGGGGCCGGAATGGCAGTCGGCGCAGCCCGCGCTGCCATAGAACAGCTCGATCCCCGCAAGCGCGCGGGGGGGCAATTCGCCCTCTCCGGCAAGCCAGGCGTCGAAGGGCGCGGTGTCGGAGCGCCATTCGAACTCCACGAAGGCGCCGATGGCATCCGAGATGTCGGTGAAATCCAGCCGGTCGTCGCCCGGGAACGCCTTGGACCAGAGGGCTTTGTACTCCGGGATCGCCGCGACCCGCGCCGACAAAAGGTTCCACGCCCCGCCCTCGCCGGTAATCAACCCCTGACGCACGGCCTGCGCCACCTCGTTCTCGGAATAATGGCCTGCCATCTCGTCACCCGACAGGACCGGAAACATCGTCTGGGCCGACAGCAGGGTGTCGAACCCCTCGACCATCTCGGGGCCCATGGGCGTGCGCAGGCCTTCGGGTGTATCCTCGATGCGGCCATCGTGGAACATTACCGTGAACTCCCGCGCGCCCAGGTTCCAGAGGCCCGGCGCATTGCGCGGGATCCGCTGCTCCGGCGGATTGGCGGCATCCACGACCCGGTCGGGGCCAAGCCCCACGCCGCCCTCGCCCAGCCCCAGGCTCAGCCCGTCGCCGGTGCCGAACTTCGGATGATGGCAGGTCCCGCAGGAGATGTTGCGATTGCCCGACAGGATCGGGTCCCAGAACAGCAGCCGCCCCAGTTCGACCTGCGCCGGATCGACCGGCCGGAAGGCGTCGTCGCCGACGGGAGCCGGAAAGTCCATGGCGGCGGCGGGAAGGGCGAACAGAAGGGGCGTAATGTATCGGATCATGGCGGCAGTAGAAGCACTCCGTAGACTCGCCGACAAGCGGCTTGACGATGGATGCGACGATCTGGGCGAGGGATTGGTCGGCTGGCGCGGCGGTCAGGGTCGGGACGGTCGGACGGGGGACCTGCCGGGACGGCTGAACGCCTTGCCGCGGGACATGGCCGGGATGCGTGGTGGGGGGCCGTCGCTGCGGATCAGGCCATGCGCGCGGACGGCGGCGATGAAATCGCCCGCAGCAGGCAAGATGCTGCGGGCGACATTTCGGTCGTGGTCCGGGATCGGGCACTTGGGGCACGCCCGACCCGACGTCGCCGTTACTCGGTGGTGATGACGGCCATCACCAGATTGCCGTCGATCCGGATCGGACCATCCTCGACGGCGCCGAGCGTGTATTCGAACCCGCCGGTCATCGTGCCGCCGGCTTCGGAATGAACCATCAGCATGAGCATTTCGCCGGGGGCGACGGCTTCGGTCAGGATCGCGGCGACGTCGATATTCTCACCCATCCGCAGCGGCGCATAGCCGACGACGGGGCCGGGCTTCATCTCTGCGTCGGTCCGGTGCACGACCATCCAGCCGTTTTCGGCGGCCATGACCATGTCGGCGCTGACGACGCCATTCTCGACCGACTGATTGGCGGCCTCGACGGCGGGGGTCACGGCATGACCTGCGGCAAAGGCACCGGTGGCGACAAGCGTCAGGGCGATGGTGGAAACGAGCGTTTTCATAGGTCTCTCCTTGTTCGAGTCAGAGAACCTCATGTCCTCTGGATCGGGGAAGACACGGAGACGCCGCCCGGGAAGTTTCAGCCGATGCGAAAAAAATTCGCGGACAAGGAAGCCAATGGGCAATGCCTTGCTTTCACGCTACGCAACGCACCAGACAAACCTCATGGGCCGGGGCTTTCCGCCTCTATACTCTGATGACCGCAGACCAGGAGAACAGGATCGAAACGCTGATCGCCCGGGTGGCCCTGGGGGATCAGGCCGCGTTCTCGGCGCTATTCGATGCCACGTCGGGGAAACTTCTGGCCGTTTGCCTGCGTGTCTTGACCGAACGCGCCGCCGCCGAGGATGCAATGCAGGATGCCTATGTCAAAGTCTGGAAGAACGCCCGCCGCTATCAGGTGACGGGGCATTCGCCGATGACATGGCTGATCACCATTGCCCGCAACACGGCCATCGACCGGCTGCGCGCCCGCCGGATCGACCACGACGTGGACGATTTCAGCGAGAGGATCGCGGCACCGGGGCTGACGCCCGAGCAATCCGCTATTGCCGCCTCGGACTCGAGGCGCATCATCGGTTGCATGGCCGAACTGGAGCCGGACCGCCGCGCCGCCATTTCCGGGGCCTATCTTCGGGGCCAAAGCTACAAGGACCTGTCGGATCAGTTCGACGTGCCGCTCAATACCATGCGGACCTGGCTGCGCCGTGGCCTGTCGGCCCTTCGGGAGTGCATGTCGCGATGACCACGGACCAAACATCGGACGAGCAGGACATGCTGGCGGGGGAATACGCCCTCGGGCTGTTGACCGGGGACGACCTGGCCGAGGCGAAGCGCCGGGTAGGGGCGGACCCGGCCTTTGCGCGGGCGGTCACGGATTGGGAAATCCGTCTGGCGACGCTGACAGAAGAGCTTGTTCCGCAAACGTCCGGCCCTGCGGTCAAGACCGCCCTGATGGCCGAACTCTTTGCCGAACCGGCCCGCAAACCGACCTGGGAGCGGCTCTGGTTGTGGCAGGGCGTCGGCGTCCTCGGCCTCTTGGCCCTCGCGATTGCCTTCGCCTTGGGCGTCAACGCGCCGACGTCGACGGGCGGCCCGCTCTATACGGCCGAGATCGTGGCGGAGGCCGGGGATTTCCGCGTCGTCGCCGTGATCGACAAATCAACAAACGAGGTCTTCCTGACTCGCACGGCCGGCGCGGCACCCGAGGGCCGCATCCTTCAGGTCTGGGGCCACGGCGAAGGCGCACCCGCCATTTCGGTCGGCCTGTGGCCCGAAGGCGACACGATCCGCCTGCCGATGCCGCAGACCATCGCAGCCGTTGAAGGCGTCCTGACCCTCGGCATCAGCGAAGAACCCCCCGGCGGCTCCGTGACCGGTTCCCCGTCGGGCCGTGTTTTCGGCACGGTCGATATTCCGGGCGTCACGGACCCCCTCTAGGCGGCCAGGTGCCCTGGCGATGACGTCACCACGCCATGCCCGGATGAGAGATCGCCAGAGCCACGGATGCGCAGCATTCATCGAGCCGTCGAAATGGAACCAAGGGCCTGCCCATGTCGAACGATCCGTGCGTCATTGTGATGAAGGCCGCCGGGCCGCGGAACATCGTTCTGTTTGCGGCGGGGCGCGGGGGCAATCCGATGCGCCATCTTCCGTTGCTGACCGCCTTGGTCGATGCCGGATCAACGGTCATCGCCCCCCAATTCGACATGCTGAAGACCGCCGTTCCGGAAAAGGAGGAACTTGAGGCGCGCATCCCGATCCTCGAAGCCGCGTTGACCGAACATGCTCCGGACGGCATCCCGTTGACGGGGGTCGGTCACTCGATCGGCGCGGTCGTCTTGCTCGCCCTCGTCGGTGGCAGAGGAGACACGCGGGCCGGTGATCGGTTCGCGTCGAAACGACCTGTCCGGTTCGATCGCCTCGCATTGCTCGCCCCGCCGACCGGGTTCTTTCGAAGACCGGGCGCGCTGTCTGGCGTCGACGCACGGGTCAGGATCCGGGTTGGCGCGAAGGACACCATCACGCCACCGGATCAGGTCTTGTTCCTGCATTCGGCCCTTCAGGGACACGTGCCGGTCAGCATCCAGATCGACGAGGATGCAGGGCACTTCATATATATGAACGAACTGCCGCCGGGTATCACCGATGCCCACCCCGACCGGGATGCCTTCCTGGAGGCCCTGTCAAAGGACGTGTCGGACTTCATCGGATCATAGTCCGGTGTCCGCCCATCCGTGCCGGGGCACGCAATCACCCGACAGAGCCCGAAACCGCCCCGTAGCGTCACAGAAGGGGCATCGGCTCTGGTCATTTGGCCCAATTGGCGGTAACGCGCCCGCAACCTCCCCGTCAGGACTGATGTAATGGACCTTCGCAATATCGCGATCATCGCGCACGTTGACCACGGCAAGACCACTTTGGTGGACGAGCTTCTCAAGCAATCCGGAACCTACCGCGAGAACCAGGCGACGACAGAACGCGCCATGGACAGCAACGATCTGGAGCGCGAGCGGGGGATCACCATCCTCGCCAAGGCGACTTCGGTCGAGTGGAAGGGCACGCGGATCAACATCGTCGACACCCCCGGCCACGCCGATTTCGGCGGCGAGGTGGAGCGCATCCTGTCGATGGTCGACGGTGTCGTCCTTCTGGTGGATGCCGCCGAGGGCCCGATGCCCCAGACCAAGTTCGTGACCTCCAAGGCGCTGGCGCTCGGCCTGCGGCCCATCGTGGTGCTCAACAAGGTCGACAAGCCCGACGCGGAGCCTGACCGCGCGCTGGACGAATGCTTCGATTTGTTCGCGAACCTCGGCGCCGACGACGACCAGCTGGATTTCCCGTCGATGTATGCCTCGGGCCGTTCCGGTTGGGCCGATATGGAGCTTGACGGGCCGCGCAAGGATCTGTCGGCGCTCTTCGATCTGGTGCTGTCCCATGTGCCCGCTCCGCGACAGGTCGCCGATCGTGACAAGCCGTTCCGCATGCTGGCCACCACCCTGGGCGCCGATCCGTTCATCGGTCGCATCCTGACGGGCCGGGTCGAGGCGGGCACGCTCCGGGCGGGCCAGACCGTGCACGCCCTGTCGCGCACCGGCGAGAAGATCGAGCAATTCCGCGCCACCAAGATCCTGGCCTTCCGGGGGCTCAGCCAGACGCCCATCGACGCCGCCGAAGCGGGCGACATCGTCACCATCGCGGGCATGACCAAGGCCACCGTGGCCGACACGATCTGCGACACCTCGGTGACCGAAGCGATCCCGGCGCAGCCCATCGATCCGCCCACCATCACCGTGACCTTCGGCATCAACGACTCGCCCCTGGCCGGGCGCGACGGCAAGAAGGTGCAAAGCCGCGTCATCCGCGAGCGCCTGCTCAAGGAAGCCGAGACCAACGTCGCCATCAAGGTCACCGACACCCCGGGCGGCGAGGCCTTCGAGGTCGCCGGTCGCGGCGAACTCCAGATGGGCGTCCTGATCGAGAACATGCGCCGCGAGGGGTTCGAGCTGTCGATCTCCCGCCCGCAGGTGGTGTTCCGCGACATCGACGGCGTCCGGCACGAACCGATCGAGGAAGTCACCGTCGACGTCGATGACGAATACTCGGGCGTCGTGATCGAAAAGCTGACCAGCACCCGCAAGGGCGACCTGGCCGAAATGAAGCCCGCCGGCGTCGGCAAGACCCGCATCATCGCCCATGTGCCGTCACGCGGTCTCATCGGCTATCACGGCGAATTCCTGACCGACACGCGCGGCACCGGCGTCATGAACCGCGTGTTCCACGAATGGTCGCCCTATCGGGGTCCGATCCCGGGCCGTCGCGCGGGCGTTCTCATCTCCATGGAATCCGGCGTGTCCGTCGCCTATGCCCTGTGGAAGCTGGAAGATCGGGGCCGGTTCTTCATCGGCGCGCAGGAGCAGGTCTATCAGGGCATGATCCTGGGGGAGCACACGCGCGAGAACGATCTGGAGATCAACCCGCTCAAGGGCAAGCAGCTGACCAACGTGCGCGCCTCCGGCACGGACGAGGCCGTGCGCCTGACCACGCCGATCACTTTGACGCTGGAACAGGCCATCGCCTACATCGACAACGACGAGCTGGTCGAAGTCACGCCAAGCGCGATCCGCCTGCGCAAGCGTTTCCTCGACCCGCACGAGCGCAAGCGTCAGTCCCGCGCCGCGGGCTGACGGGCCCGCACGGACGACAGGGGGGACGAGCGATGAGACGATTTCTGGTTGCGGCACTGGCCGTTCTGACGCTCGCCACCGGCGCTCAGGCTCATTCCGCGCTCGACTCCTCCGAGCCTGCCGATGCCGCGACCGTCGCGGTTGTGGACACCATCGCGCTGCGCTTCAAGGATGCGCTGCGCGTCACCTCCATCACCATGACAGGCCCGGACGGGGAGGTCGCGCTGACCCGCGAGGCGGGTTTCGATCCCGCGACCGACTTCGACGGGGTGCCGCCCGCCGATCTGCCCAACGGCGACTATACGGTGGAATGGCGCGGCCTATCGGCGGATGGCCACGCGATGCAGGGAACATTCGGCTTCACCCTGGCCAAATGACCCCGATGGACGGTTTCGCGGGTCTGGCGACCATCGACGGCTGGGCCATCCTGTCCATCTTGGCAAAATCCCTGTCCTATGTGGCGGCCCTCGGGGCCATGGGCGGGGTCCTGTTCCTTGCGGTCTTCCGCGCAGCCGACCCCGGCGTCAGGACCTTGGCGCGCCGCATCGCCGTGGTCTCGGCCCTCGCGATCCTGCCAATCCTCGCGGTGCGGTTCGGCATTCAGGCCGCGCGCATTTCCGGCATGGGCCTCGACGGCGCGATGGATCCCTTCATGCTCGGGATCATCTGGGACGGCCCGCGCGGCACGCTCGCCATCTGGAAGGCGGTCGGGGCGGTCCTCGTTCTGGGCGTCGTGCTCGACCGGGCGGTTGGCACCCTGCTTTCGCTCTGTGGTGCGCTCCTGATCGCCGTGTCGCAGACGTTGGTCGGCCATTCCCTCGGCGATCCGCGCCTCGTGCTGGCGTCTCTTCTGGCGGTCCACCTGCTCGCCGCGGCGTTCTGGGTGGGCGCCCTGATCCCGCTCCACCGGGCCGTCATCGCCCCGGATGGCGCCGCGCTTCTGCACCGCTTCGGCACTTTGGCCAGCTTGACGGTCCCGATCCTGATCGCGGCCGGGGTGGCCTTCGCGTGGAAGATGACCGGCTCCGTCACAGCCCTCATCGGCAGCGCCTACGGCGTGACGCTGCTGGCCAAGGTGGCGGCAGTCTCGGGCCTTCTGCTGTTGGCCGCGCGCAACAAGCTGTGGCTGGTTCCGGCCGTGGCCGCCCGTGACCCGAACGCGTCAACGGCCCTGCGTCGCACGATCAAGGCGGAACTGATGCTGGTCGCCGTCATCCTGATCGCGACGGCCGTCCTTACCACGGTGACGACACCGCCTATGAATTTCTGAGACGGCGGTCTGCGATGGCGGGCCCAGAAGGACTCGAACCCTCAACCTGCCGATTAGAAGTCGGCTGCTCTATCCAGTTGAGCTATGAGCCCCGCCCGCGATGCCTAACCAGATCGGCGGCGGGGGTAAAGATTGGACATGGGCCCGTCGCGGTCTTGGTCGCAAGATCCGCAGCTGATAGCCCACAGAGGGCAACCCGCCACCCATCTGACTGGCCCCACTGCCATGCTTCTTCGCCCGACCTATATCGTCACGCTGGCCTATACGCTTCTGGTGGGGACCGCGATCGTGGCGGTTCTTGCGACGGAAAGCCGCCACGGCGGCAACCACTGGTCGATGTTCGGCACGTCCGTCGACCGCTTTTTTCAGACCATCGGTCATCGCGGCATCCTCGCCGTGGCGCTGCCCCCGGCGATCGTGATGCTCTGGGCAATCGCGCGCCGGGACATCCCCCGCGCCGTCGTCATGGCGGGGGCCTGCGCCTGTCTCGCGGGACTTGCGGAGTTTCTCGCGTTGCTGGTCCTTGACTGACGGGCGTGCGGGCCGTGTCGGTCAGTGCGTCCAGACGCCGCGCCGATTGGTGGCGAAATTATCGCCATATCCACCGGGGCGCAGGTTGGCCTTGCGGGCCTGCGGCCGCAGCACGACATAATCGATGCCCTTGTCGCGAGCATAATCCTCGGCTTCGGCCTGGCTTTCGAACTGCAACTTCACCTGCGCCTGCGTGTCCCGCGACCCGGTCCAGCCGGTCAGGGGGTCGATCTCGCGCGGGGTCTCGGGCATGAATTCCAGAACCCAGTCGCGGGTTTTCGCCGTCCCCGAGGACATCGCGGTCTTGGCGGGCTTGAAGATGCGGGCGCGCATTGGGGATCTCCGAAGGGCAAAATCGAACCCCGAGACTACGGCACAGCCGACCCGAACGCCACCGGATTTCGGCGTTGTCGTCAAAGTTGCATTAGCTAGGGGCTGACCCATGTTTCCAGCGGTCCGGGGGGTGCGGACGGCCGGCCTCGACAGCTTTGCCCTGCGCAACGGTTCGGGTCGCCGCGAACGGCAGGACGACCTGCTGACCGGGGGGCCGCCCGCGTCAGACACAAATGACATCGACGTTGTCCAACGAGAACAACAGGTTGATGCGGTTTTTGGGGGGACTTCATGGCGCGGACCGACTTCGGCGCGCGCCTTGCTGGAACCACACTCAGGCTGTGGCTGCTACCGAACCTCGAGGAGCGAGGGGTGGGGTGGGTATCAAGACCCGACAGCAGCCACGCTGCTGCATGGAGCTTCATATTATACGCGTTCGCGGACACAAACAATCTAAGGTTGCGTCGCATTTTAGAGAATTGCGCCATACCGACCTGCGGCGCAACCACTGTCCGGTCGTGTCAGCAGTCTTCGCCTGTGCGCGCCCATGCCCTTGATCCGGGGCGAAGATCACACAAGTCTGTGACAGACCCGCCGCAGAGGACAAGGCCGAGAAATGCACAATAACCGCCCCGACCAGATGCCCGCCGTGCTGCCCCCCTCCGCGCGTCCCAAGCTGGAGGGCGGGCGCAAGTTCGTCATGAAGACCGACTTCTCAGCTGCGGGTGACCAACCGACCGCCATCGTCGAGCTGACCCAGGGCCTGATCGACGGCGAACAGGATCAGGTCCTTCTGGGCGCGACGGGCACCGGCAAGACCTTCACCATGGCGCGCATCATCGAGGAGACGCAACGTCCCGCCATCATCCTTGCCCCCAACAAGACCCTTGCCGCGCAGCTCTATGGCGAGTTCAAGGGCTTCTTTCCCGACAATGCCGTCGAATACTTCGTCAGCTACTACGACTACTACCAGCCCGAGGCCTATGTCCCCCGGTCCGACACCTTCATCGAGAAGGAAAGCCAGATCAACGAACAGATCGACCGGATGCGCCACTCAGCCACCCGCGCCCTTCTGGAACGCGACGATGTGATCATCGTGGCCTCGGTCTCGTGCATCTATGGCATCGGGTCGGTCGAAACCTACGGCGCCATGACCCAGGACCTGATCGCGGGCTCCGACTACGACCAGCGCAAGGTGATGGCCGACCTGATCGCCCAGCAATACAAACGCAACGACGCCGGGTTCGCCCGCGGCTCCTTCCGGGTGCGCGGCGACTCCCTCGAAATCTGGCCCGCCCACCTCGACGACCGCGCCTGGCGCCTGTCGTTCTTTGGCGAAGAGCTGGAGTCGATCACCGAATTCGACCCGCTGACCGGCAAGAAGACCGACACCTTCGACAAGATCCGCATCTACGCCAACAGCCACTACGTCACGCCCCGCCCCACGATGCAGCAGGCGATGAAGGGCATCAAACACGAACTCCAGGTCCGCCTCGACCAGCTGGTGGGCGAGGGCAAGCTGCTGGAAGCGCAGCGCCTTGAACAGCGCACCAACTTCGACCTCGAGATGCTGGAGGCGACGGGCGTCTGCAACGGGATCGAGAACTATTCCCGCTACCTCACGGGCCGCGCTCCGGGCGAACCACCCCCCACGCTCTTCGAATACATCCCCGACAACGCCATCGTCTTCGCCGACGAAAGCCACGTCTCGGTCCCCCAGATCGGCGGCATGTACAAGGGCGACTTCCGCCGCAAGATGACGCTGGCCGAACACGGCTTCCGCCTGCCGTCCTGCATGGACAACCGCCCCCTCAAGTTCGAGGAATGGGACGCCATGCGCCCCCAATCCGTCTTCGTCTCGGCCACCCCCGCCGCCTGGGAGATGGAGCAGACCGGCGGCGTCTTCACCGAACAGGTCATCCGCCCCACCGGCCTTCTGGACCCGGAGGTAGAGATCCGCCCCGTCGGGACCCAGGTTGACGACCTGCTCGACGAAATCCGCAAGGTGAACGCCCGGGGCATGCGCACGCTCTGCACCACGCTGACCAAACGCATGGCCGAGGACCTGACCGAATACCTGCACGAACAGGGCATCAAGGTCCGCTACATGCACTCCGACATCGACACCATCGAACGGATCGAGATCCTGCGCGACCTGCGCCTCGGCGCCTTCGACGTCCTGATCGGCATCAACCTCCTGCGCGAGGGCCTCGACATCCCCGAATGCGGCCTCGTCGCCATTCTGGACGCCGACAAGGAGGGGTTCCTGCGCTCCGAAACCTCCCTCGTCCAGACCATCGGCCGCGCCGCCCGCAACGCCGATGGCCGCGTCATCATGTACGCCGACCGCATCACCGGCTCGATGGAGCGGGCCATGCGCGAAACCGACCGCCGCCGCGCCAAGCAGATGGCCTATAACGAGGAACACGGGATCACCCCCGCCACCGTCAAGAAGAACGTCGAGGATATCCTGGCGGGCCTCTACAAGGGCGACGTCGACATGAACCGCGTCACTGCCAAGATCGACAAACCCATGGTCGGCGCCAATCTCATGGCCCACCTCGACGCCCTGCGCACTCAGATGCGCAAGGCCGCCGAGAACCTGGAATTCGAGGAAGCCGCCCGCCTGCGCGACGAGGTCAAGCGGCTCGAAACCGTCGACCTCATGGTCTCCGAAGACCCCCTCGCCCGCCAATCCGCCGTGGAACAGGCGGTAGAGGACGCCCGCAAGGCCGAGGGCCGGTCTACGGCGGGAAGGCCGGGTCAGCGGGGTGGGAATGTGTCACGGCGGAAGAAGCGGTAAAATCATGCTGAAATGGGTGTTCCGTCGAAGCCACAAGAAGGCTGTGAAGGTCTTGCGTCGGGGTGTCGATATGATGCTGGAACGGGAGCGTGCCGAACCGGATGAATTCGCGACGATTGGCATGGTGTTGCCCGTCGTGCTTCTGGGTTTGCGTGAAAAATCCAAACGGCCCATCGACGTGATCCTGAACCCGGCAGAACTCACGTACCGTCAACGCGCCGAACTGATCCAGTGTATCGACGAACAATCCCGTCTCATGGCTAAAGCCATGCGAGACAATCCGGCGGACGATGGCGCCTATGTGTCACGTGTCTGCCTGAACTGGCTGGACGCCCTGCATCAGGCACATTTTCAGGCCGCCTCCATGCCGGACGTGGTGCCGGAAATGACAAATGAAGTCTTGCGCGATATATCGGACCTCGTGTTTCGCGCCCTCGATCAAGGGGAAATAAAGAAGAACAGCCTGAGCGAAACACCTGAAGACGGACAAGTTCTCCACTAGGCTGTAGGGCGGGGTTCACCCCGCCACCCCCCGTCCCCGACAAGACAACCGCACGGGCACGCCGGACCGTCGGCCTGCCGTCCCCGCCCGATCCTGAAGACGCCAACCCGTCGCCGGGCCTTCCCCCGGCCCGACGGATCGCCTGCCGATCCTATGCCTTCTTCGACAGCGCCCGCACGATCCCCACGACAATCGCCGCGCCCACGGCGCCCACGACCACCACGAGGAGCGCGCCGCCCGCCGCCAGCACCGTCACCCCGAGCGCGGCCAGAATGAACGGCGTCGCGATGGCGGCCACGGCGCCGATCGCCGCATAGAGCGCCACGCTTCGACCCGTCAGCTTGCCCGCCAGCGCGCCGACCAACAGCCCGGCGACCGCCAGCAGCAGCAGGACGAACGTGCCCAGCCCTTCCAGAAAACCTTCCATATCCTCACCTCTCGCAGGAGCCCGAAGACGGGCCGATAATTGCATCGCGGGCGTCTACCACCCGTAACTTCCCGGCCCGCCCTTGATGCGGCCCCGCAGGTTGGGCGTGACCCAGCCGCCGTAGAATTCGCCCGGCTGCGGTTCGACCTTCATTCCCGCGACGCGGCATTCGTCCATCTCGCCCGCATAGATCGCCAGCCGTCCCGCGATATCCTTGAACCATTGCGTCGGCGTCGGATAGCCCCAGGCGCATTTGCGGGCCACCTTGCCGCCCGCCTCGAACGTCCAGTAGCGCGCGCCGCCCTTCCACTCGCAGAAACTCGACCCGTGGGCGCGGGTGATGACCGCCCGGATCGCCTTGCGCGGGATGTAATAGGTCGGCGCGTGGTGCGTCTCGCAGACCCGGATCGCATCGGTGGTCGACACGATCTTCTCTCCGCCCAGCCAGACCTCGACCAGCGCCGCGACCGGCTCCACCAGCGGCGGGCGCGGATAGGTCTGCACGTTTTCGGGGGGCAATGTCATGATCGTTGACCTACCCCGAGCGGTCGACCTGTCAAGCGGGTCGACGCACGCTGCCCGGTTTCGTTAACCTTCGTGAACGTGGTGCGCCGTGGCTCCCTCGGTCTGCATGGGGGGTGTACGGGGGGTGTACAGCAGGTGCCCCCTTTGGGACGGCCCCGTTAACCAATCCTAACGCCGGAAAATTTATTCCGCGGGTGGGGTGTCGTCTTCAAGTTGAGGCTGGATGATGCTGATGATGTCGGCGGCGTAATCCCCGATGATCGGGATGAAATTGATCTGGCTCAGCGACCAGACAAGCACCGACAGCAACGCCGACGCGCCCAGCACCGTGCCCAGGCCAAAGGCCAGGCCCCGGGCCAGCTGGAACGCGATAAGTCTCGGAAAAGAATTGTGAACTTTCAGCCAGCGGTGGCTGTTGAGCGAGGCGACCTCTCGGCGGAGAGCGGCGATTTCATCGTGCAGGCGTTCATCAGGCATGGCGCCGACCCTATCAGCCTCGTCCGTCATCACAAGACACCCCGCAACGCCTGATAGGCTGCTGCCGTCGCGGCATTGGCCAGGTTCAGCGACCGGATATGCGGCGACCGCATCGGCAGTTTCACCAGCCGATCTTCACGACCCCTTAACAGCTCCGGGTCAAACCCCCGAGTCTCCCGCCCGAAACACAGATGAAAGTCCGGCGGAAACTCGACATCATAAACGCTCCGCGCCCCGAATTCCTCGAACAGGAACAGCGCCTCGGGACGCGGCGCGCGCAACCGCAGGAAATCCGCCCAGCTGTCATATTCATGCAGCCGGACGAACTTCCAATAGTCCAGACCCGCCCTGCGGACATTTCTGTCTGTAATTTCAAAGCCATAGGGCCTAATTAGGCACAGATCGAGGTCCAAAGCCACACAGGTTCGCCCCACCGATCCCGTGTTTCCCGCGATCTCGGGCTCGACCAGGACGATGGCCGGTTTCACGTGTGAACGGCCGCCCAACGCTCGATCAGGTCGAACTGCAACGACCGCGCCCGACGGCCCCAGGCCGCCCCACCCTGCGGCTGCTCCCGCTCGGCCACCGAAAGGCGGTCGCGCCGATCCGTGTCCGCCGCGAAGGTCGCGAAGGCCAGGCTCCGCCCCGACCGCGCGTCGAAATACCCGGCCAGCCCCGACACGAAATTCAGCGTCCCGGTCTTCGCCTGCACCGGCTGCCTCGGCGGCCCTTCCAGGGTCAACTCCTTGAGAAGCGGGCGCAAACGCCCCATGGCCCCCGGCGCGGTCAGCAGCTGAACCATGTCGTTGGCCGAGATCCGCGTGGTCCCGTTCAACCCGGAATGATCGTCGAAATCCGGCCGCCGCGCCCCGGTGCGCTGCCCGACCCAGGCGGACATCGTGTCGGCCGATGCATTCAACGACCCCGGTCGCCCCGACAGTTTCGCCGTCGCGGTCAACCCGATGACCTCTGCCACCAGGTTGGTGGAAAACTTGAGCATCGATTTGACGACCGAATCCAGCGTCGCGCTCCGCCCCACGGCGATCGTCGTCCCCTGCCCCGTTCCGGCCTGCGCGGCAGGTGCGGTGATCCCGTTGGACCGCAGCATCGTCCGCAACACGTCGCCCGCATAGAGCGCCGGGTTGCGCACCGGCAGCCAGCGCGACCCTGCGTTGCCCAACTGCCCCCGCGCGACGGTCCAGGCATCGACATCACCCTCGCGCGCATAGCTGTAGACCGGCAGGGAACGGTCGGCGACGCGCATCCGTGCCGACGCGACCTCGGGGCGGAACCGGTCGGTCCGCGCATCCATGGCCGTCTGATAGCTGTTGCCGCTGCGTTGCCACGAAAAATGGACGCGATTGAAATTGAGGTTCAGGCCCCCGACAGCGGGGTTGTAGCCGACGTGGTCCGGCTGGGTCGCATCGATCCGGTCGATTGCAGGCAAGGCGCCCCCATCGACAAGCAGCCGCCCTGCAACCTCGCGCAGGCCAGCCGCCTTGGCCTGACCGGCAAGGTCATGAAGGCCGTCGCTGTCGAGCGCGGGATCGCCGCCGCCGACCAGCACCAGATCCCCCTCCAGCCGACCGTTCTGGATCGGGCCGGTGGCGACAAGGCGGGTGTCGAAGCGATAGCCGACGCCAAGCGTCTCCAGACCGTAGAGCCCGGTCACGGCCTTGGCGACCGAGGCTGGCGGCATCGGTCGGATCGGGTTGTAGGTTTCCAGAACCTCGCCGGTCCGCGCATCTGCCACAACGAAGCCCACATGCCCGCCAAGCTGCGCCTCGCCCACAAGGCGGTCTGCCGCAGGGGCCGACCGCGCCAGGGCGTCGGCGGGCTTCAAGGTCGGCCGGGCCGACGTCTCGGGAGCGTTGGCACAGGCGGGCAAGGCCGCGGTGGTCAATGCCCCGGTCAGGAAGAAACGTCTCTGCATGGTGAAAAAACCTCCGCACCCGGTGTCTTGATGCAATGTCGTCTTCGGGAAGTGAAGCCCCGCTTGCATCTGGGCAAGGTCACAACCGGGTGTTAGCGACCGGAATGACCCGTGATATGCTTGGATCCGTGGCGCTGATGTTCGTGGCGATGTCGCTGATCCCGCTTGGGGATACGGCAGGCAAACTGCTGACGACCGAACATGGGGTAGCACCCTTCTTCGTCGCCTTCAGCCGGTTTGCCGTCGGGGCCGCGATGATCGCGCTGATCCTGGGCGGGCGCGTTCTCTGGCCGCTCTACCGCGACTGGCGCATCTGGTTTCGGGCGGGCCTGATCGCCGCCGGGATCGCCTGCATCCTGACCGCGCTTGCGACCGAAGACATCGCGACCGTCTTTGGCGCGTTCTTCATCGGGCCTGTCGTGAGCTATGGCCTGTCGATCTACTTCCTGGGCGAACGGGTGAGCGTTGGACGGACGGTCCTGCTGGCGCTCGGGCTTGGCGGTGTTCTTCTGGTGGTGCGACCGGGGTTCGGGATGACGCCCGGACTGGGCTTCGCCGTGCTTGCCGGTTGCTTCTATGGCGCGTTCCTGACGGCGTCGCGCTGGCTGTCGGATGTCGCACCGCCGCGCCAGCTGATGCTGACGCAGACCGTTCTGGGAACCATCTTGCTGGCCCCCATCGGACTGATCGAGGTGCCGGTGATGACGCTGCCGGTGGTCGGCCTGACGTTGATGTCCGGGGTGGCCTCGGCGTCGGGGAACCTTCTGCTGATCCTGGCCTACAAGCGCACGGGGGCGACCGTGCTGGCCCCGTTCGTCTATTTCCAACTGGTCTCGGCCACGTTGCTGGGTTGGTCGGTCTTCGGCACCTTTCCCGACCCGCTGGCCCTGATGGGTCTGGCATTGGTCGTCGGTGCGGGCTTTGCCACGTTGGCCCTGCGGCGCTAGGACCAGGCCCCGGTCGCCCGGATTTCGGTCGAGGAGGCATCGTCCATCGGCATGTTGAGGAATGTCCAGACCGGCGGCGCGCGCCTGCCGATCCCATGGGCCGCCTGCGTGGTGATCCGGTCAGCGCGAAAGATCGTCGCCGCAGGCGAAGTGCGCGCCGCGATCCGGTCCCCGGGGCGGGCCAGAACCGCAACCGGAACCCGGGCCAGGATGTCCCGCCAGTTCTCCCAATGGTGGAACGTCGCCAGATTGTCGGCCCCCATCAGCCAGACGAAGCGCACGCCGGGATAGCGAGCCTGAAGCGCGGCGATGGTCTGGGCGGTAAACCTTGTTCCGAGCCGCGCCTCCAGATCGGTGACCTTCACCCGGGGGTGCCGCATGATCTGACAGGCGCGGGCCAGACGACGCTCCATCGTGGCCGGCCCCCGCGCCTTGAGGGGGTTGCCCGGCGACACCAGCCACCAGACGTGATCGAGCCCAAGTCGCTTGAGCGCCTCACGGGTGATGTGGACGTGACCGTGGTGAGCGGGGTCGAACGACCCGCCCAGAAGACCCACGACCTGACCGGCCCGCGCGAAAGGAAACCCGCCCTGCATCGCGCCATCAACACTGGCCACGCGGGCCGCCGCAAGGGGCGATTGCCAAGCGGGGGTGAGGAGCGTAGGGAATGAACGGCGTTCATTATCCGTGGAGGGCATGATGTCCACAACCGACCGGCGCGCAAACCTGCGCGATACCCTGATCGACCTCGCACGAGAGACGATTGCAGGCGAAGGCACCTCGGCCCTCAAGGCCCGGACCCTGGCCGCGGAAGCCGGGTGTTCCGTCGGGTCCATCTACAACGTGTTCGGCGACATGCACGAGCTGGTCATGGCCGTGAACGGCGAGACGTTCCGGGACCTTGGTCAGGCGGTGACCGACGCGATTGTGGCCTCGGCTGCGACGACGCCGACGGACCGGATGATCACCATGGCCGAAGCATACCTCGCCTATGCGGCAGCGCATCCGCAGCTCTGGCGCGCCTTGTTCGACGTCCCCATCACCGAGACAAGCAACCTGCCGTCGTGGTATCTGGAGGCGCTCGACGAGCTCTTGTCGATCATCGACGCGCCGGTGTCCGATCTTTTCCCCGACCTGCCGCCCGATGCCGTCCGCCTTCGCACGCGGGCGCTCTTCTCATCTATCCACGGGATCGTGCTGCTCGGAATCGAGGAGCGGATATCCTCGGTCGGCAAAGACAACATCTCGGACATGATCCGCTTCATCGTGGAGTCTGTTGGAAAATAATTTGAACTCTGTTCATTTTTCCTATTGAACAACGTTCAAAGTCCTGCCATATCGCTCTCATGAACAATGTTCAAAGGAGAGTTCCGATGTTCAAAATCTTCAAAGATCTGATGAATGCCGCCGCCGCGCGTCAGGAGGAGGGGCTGCGAGATCGCTTTGCCCTCGACCTCATCGACCAGAAAATCCGCGAAGCGGACGCGCAGATGAAGGCCGCCAAGGCCACACTCGCCTCGATGATCCAGCGCGAACGGGCCGAACGCCGCCAGTTGTTCCAGCTGGAGGCAAGGATCGAGGATCTGACCGGCCGCGCCCAGGAGGCTCTGTCGAATGCGCGCGAAGACCTCGCCACCGAGGCCGCAAGCGCCATCGCCAACATGGAGAACGAGCGGCGGATCCGTCAGGACACCCTGCGCACGATCGAAAGCAGCGTGCTGCGCCTGCGCCAGACGATCGAGGCCACACATCGGCGCATTCTCGACCTCAAGCAAGGAGCCATGGCCGCCCGCGCCGTCCGCCGGGAGCAGGACCTGCAGGGCCGCCTGCGGACCATTCCCGGTCAGGATGCACCCGTCGACGAGGCCGAGGCCTTGATCGCCCGCGTCCTGCGTCGCGATGATCCGGGCGAGCAGGCCGAAATCCTGCGCGAAATCAACGAAGGTCTGAACCATGAAACGCTCACGGATCGGATGGCCAGCGAAGGCTTTGGCCCGTCGCTCAAGACGACGGCGGCGGATGTCCTGGCCCGGCTGAAGGCAACCCGCTCCAACCCTGCCACCTGATCATTTCACGACTCACCACACATCTCACAAGGACCAAAACAATGAACCAATTCGCCGAAGACAACCGCCTCATCATCTCGTTCAACTTTCTGGGCGTCGTCGCATCCTATGTGCTGCTCTCCATCTCGCTCTACATGTCGCCGGAGGTGCCGCTGTCGACCAAGGGCTTCTGGGGCATCGCGGTGCTGATGCTGACCCTGAGCCTCGTGAACTTCGTCAAGTACCGCTTCGACGCTCGCCTGAGCAACGACCGTATCCAGCGGATCGAGGACGCGCGCAACGAACGCCTGCTCGAAGAGTATGTGACCACCGACAAGTCGTCCTGACGCTTCGTCCCGGACCGTGCGAGAGGGCAGGATGGCAAAGGCCATTCTGCCCTTTCACCCGTGGACAGGGCGGGCTAAATCCCCCCGGAACCCGAACACGGAGAGACCCATGGCCAGCTATCAATACGTCTATCACATGGACGGCGTGTCCAAGACCTACGGCGGCGGCAAGAAGGTCTTCGAGAACATCAAACTGAACTTCCTGCCCGGCGTGAAGATCGGCGTCGTGGGCGTGAACGGCACCGGTAAATCCACCCTGATGAAAATCATGGCAGGTCAGGACAAGGATTTTCAGGGCGAAGCCTGGGCCGCCGAGGGCGCCAAGGTCGGCTATCTGCCGCAGGAGCCGCATCTGGATGACAGTCTGACCGTGCGCGAGAATGTCATGTTGGGCGTCGCCGAAAAGAAGGCCATTCTCGACCGCTACAACGAACTGGCGATGAACTATTCGGACGAGACGGCCGAAGAGATGTCGGAATTGCAGGATGTGATCGACAGCCAGAACCTCTGGGATCTCGACAGCCAGATCGACGTCGCGCTCGAGGCCTTGCGCTGCCCGCCCGACGACGCATCGCCCGTCAACCTGTCGGGCGGCGAGCGGCGCCGGGTGGCTTTGTGCAAACTGCTGCTCGAAGCGCCCGACATGCTCTTGCTGGACGAGCCGACGAACCACCTCGATGCCGAGACCATCGCCTGGCTTCAGCGGCATCTGATCGAATACAAGGGCACGATCCTGATCGTGACCCACGACCGCTATTTCCTCGACGACATCACCAGCTGGATCCTGGAGCTGGAACGCGGGCGCGGCATTCCCTACGAGGGGAATTATTCCGCCTGGGTCGAACAGAAGGCCAAGCGGCTGGCGCAGGAAGCCAAGGAAGACAAGTCGCGCACCAAGACTCTGGAGCGCGAGTTGGAGTGGATCCGGGCCGGCGCCAAGGCCCGCCAGACCAAATCGAAAGCCCGGATCGCGGCCTATGAGGAAATGGCGAGCCAGTCCGAAAAGGAACGGATCGGGCGTGCGCAGATCATCATCCCGAACGGTCCGCGCCTGGGCCAGAAGGTGATCGAGGTCAACGGCATCTCCAAGGCCTACGGCGACCGCCTGCTGATCGACAACCTCAGCTTCTCGCTGCCGCCGGGCGGCATCGTCGGCGTCATCGGCCCGAACGGGGCAGGCAAATCGACCCTGTTCCGGATGCTGACGGGTCAGGAGCAGCCCGACTCGGGAACCGTCGAATTTGGCGATACCGTCAAGCTGTCCTATGTGGATCAGTCGCGCGATGACCTTGACCCGAACAACAACGTCTGGGAAGCGATCTCGGGCGGGGCGGAACTGATCAAACTGGGCGACGCCGAAATCGCGTCGCGGGCCTATTGCGGGGCGTTCAACTTCAAGGGCGGCGACCAGCAGAAGAAGGTCGGCCTTCTGTCGGGGGGCGAGCGCAACCGGGTCCATATGGCGCGCCTGCTCAAGGACGGTGGCAACGTCCTCCTGCTCGACGAACCGACGAACGACCTGGACGTCGAAACCCTGCGCGCACTGGAAGACGCGATTTCCGATTTTGCCGGCTGTGCCGTTGTCATTTCCCACGATCGCTTCTTCCTGGACCGTCTTTGCACCCACATCCTCGCCTTCGAAGGCGAGGCGCATGTGGAATGGTTCGAGGGCAATTTCGAAGCCTACGAGGAAGACAAGGCGCGGCGCCTTGGCCCCGATGCGCTGGAGCCGACGCGCGTGAAGTACAAGAAATTCACGCGCTGACCCGGATCGGGGGCCGTCAGGCCCCCATCTGCATCTGCCGCAACGCCTTGTGAACGGCGCGCACTTGCCCTGATGGCAGGCTGCGCAGGGCCGCAGCCTGTTCCATCGACGGCTTTCCGACCAATGTCATCGCGATGATTGCCGGATGCTCCCGCGCCATCATCGCCGGGTCGAACGCGCCGTCGATCAGCTTGCGCACCTCGGCCGGGGCGAGGGTCGGACTGGCCATCGTTGCGGTGCGGCCAGACGGGGTCGGCGGTTGCGCCACTGCTGCCGCGAGTTCCCGAGGCACATCATGGGCCGGTTCAGAAATGGGCTTCGCTTGGGGCGGAGGCGCCACCGGGTCGGTCAAGCGCGGGGCCGCCGTGCTGAACAGGCGGACCGGTGCCTTGGTCGGTGCCTGCGCAGGCTCGGTTTTCGGGTCAGCCCGCCGCGCCTCGACCGTGCGGATAAGGTCGCGGGCCCAGTCCCGCAGGTGTTCGGGCGGCGCTTGCGTCCCCGCCGCCCCCTGCTCCCGCGCTTCGAGCAGGGCGATCAGGGCACGGGCCTTTTCGGCGTTGCTGGCGGATGGCACCGGGTCCGGGGCCGCTTTGGCCTTGGTCAATTGGGGTTCCGAAGCGGCGGCAGGCCGCAGGCGACGCAAATTCAACATGGAAGACCTCATTGCAGATAGCTTCGCACGAGCGCGCCGGACACGAGCGTCCAGCCATCGACCACGACGAAGAAGGCGAGTTTGAAGGGAAGCGACACGATGGCCGGCGGGACCATCATCATGCCCATGGACATCAGGACGGCCGCCGCAACCATGTCGATGATCAGGAACGGCATGAAGACGAGGAACCCGATCTGAAAGGCGCGGCTGATTTCCGATAGAAGGAAGGACGGGACGAGGACGCTGAGCGCGCCACTCTCGGCCTGGGGTCGCAGGTCCTGCAAATGGGCAAGGGTATCCGCATCGACCCGGGCGAGCATGAAGGCGCGGAACGGCTCGACTGCGGCCTCGATGGCAAGGCCCGGCTCCATTTCGCCACGTGTCAGCGGCCCGATCCCGGCCTCCCAAGCGGCCGTGGCGACAGGTTCCATCACGAAATAGGTCAGGAACATCGCCAGACTGACGATGAGCATGTTGGGTGGCGACGCCTGCAACCCCATGGCCTGCCGCATGATGGACAGCACCGTCACGATGAACGGAAAACAGGTCACGGTGATCGCGATCCCGGGCGCGAGGCTCAGAACGGTCAGAAGGGCGATGATCTGCACCGTGCGCAGCGTCAGCGACCCTTCCCCGCCCAGGTCGAGCGACAGCTCCTGCGCCAGAGCTGCGCCGGGAAGGACGACAGCCAGGGCGATAAGCGCAGCTATGCGGAATTTCACGCGCCGCCGTCCGTATCGACGACCTCGGTCAGACGAACGGCCAGCCGCCCATTGGGGTCGCCCTCCACTTCCTCCAACTCGCCCCGGGCAATCAATCGATCCCCGGCATAGAGCTCGACCGGATCGGACACGCCGCGATCCAGCGGCAGGATCGCGTCACGCTTGAGCGCGAGAAGTTCGGCGACCGTCGGATGCGCGCGCCCCACGGATATCGTGATCTCGACGGGGACGCGGGATAGCGAGGAATGCGTATCGCCGGAAAAATCAGCCATTCATGGCCTCCTTGTCATCTAGGGGATGAGAATCGGCGGCTTCTCCGCGATCCATGGTTTCGAGAAAGGTTTCGAGCGCGTCGTCGAGTGCGGTCAGCGTGCCCTCCAGATCGATGCGCCGCTCTTGTCCGGGCCAGCGCACCAGGGCCTGCGACATGGGCAACGCCGCTTCCGCCTCGACAGTGACGCGCAGGGATCCAAAGTCGGCGCGTTCCACCAGACGGGTCAACGCGGCGACCTCCTCCGGAGCGACCACGATCGTGACGCTTTCGGTATCGCGCTGCACCAGATCCCGAAGGTCTTCCATCAGGATCCCCAGAAAGGCGCGTTCCGCCATATGCGGCAGCAGCTTGTCGAAGATGTCGCGCAGGACCGGCTCCATCGTTTGCAGAGCCGTGGCCATCGCGGCCCTCTGCTCTCTCCCGAGCATCTGGAGGCGTTCGGCGAGTTGCTCGCTCACACGGGTCTGCTGCGCCTCGACCTGGGCCAAGGCGTCATCCCAACCGGCGTTGTAGCCTTCGTCAAAGCGATCCGCCGTCTCGACGGGCGATTCGGTTCGGGGGACCGATGGCGCCTTGCCCCGGCCGAAATCCTCGAGTGCGAGCGCCGTCATCGTGCTTCTCGCTGGCTGTCATCCATCCAGCCCCGCAGGACTTCGACCGTTTCTTCGCGGCGATCCGTGATCAATTGGCGCAGCCGCTCGACCGGGTCCTGTTCCGCTTCGGATGGCCGGTCAAATCCGGATGCCATCGGGAGGGACCCCAAATCGGACAGATCCGGCAAGGCTCCCAAGTCGCCCAGATCGAAACCGTCGTCGGATTTCGAAGATGCGGACTGCGGTGCCGATAGCTCCCGGGGAGCTTCGATCGAATCGGGGGGCGCAAGTTGCATGCCATCGCCGACGGCCGGTGGCGGCAACTGCGGCGTCAGAACCTTGCCGAGTAGCGGCCGGACCACGAAAGCCAGCACGCCAAGGCCGAGCAGCGCCAGAAGGCCCGCCGTCACCATCTGCGCGACCTGTCCGCCGCTGAACCACGGCAGGGCCAGTCCCGGAGCGGCCTCCGCGCCAGGGGGCAAATCGAACTGCATGCTCCGCACGGTGACAATATCGCCTCGATCTTCGCGGAATCCGACGGCCGACTGCACCAGTTCCTGCAGAACGGCCAGTTCCTCGTCCGAACGCGGGGACCAGGCGACGGTGCCATCCGCCGCGGGTTCGCGCAGCCCGTCGACCATGACGGCCACGGTGACCCGCTCGATCGCCCCCGGTGCGCGCTCGATCTGACGCTCGGTCGCCGAGAAATCGTAGTTCACGCGTTCCCGCGTCTCGGCGTTGTTGCTTTCGCTGCCTTCGCCGCCCCCCGCGGCATCGCCCTCGGGCAGGTTGCTGGCGACGGTGACACCGGCCCCCGCACTGCCACGGTCGGACGACGACCGCTCTTCGGTGTCGGTGCTGACCACAACGCGGCTGTCGGGATCCAACCGCCGCTCGGTGATCATTTCACGGTCCTGCCGCGTCTCAACAGCCAGTTCCACCACATAGCGCCCCGCCCCGACGCGTGCCGCCAGCAGGTTTTCGACGGCCACCCGCATTTCAGCCATCCGCGAATCGCGCTCCTCTGCCTGGGTGTCGACGGCGCCGCCGCCCACGACACGCCCGCTGGCCCCGTCGATGATCGTCACATCCTCGGGCGACAGGTTCTGAACCGCGCCCGCCACAAGCGATTGCACCGCCCGGGCCAGCGACGCACCGACGACCCCGGACGTCATCTGGAGCGTGACGGAGGCCGTGGCCGACCGGTCCCGCGCGAAGGGGGATGTGTCCCCGGTGGCCAGATGAACGCGCGCGACCTTCACGCCCGGCGATGCCAGGATCGTGCGCGTCAGCTCGCCTTCACGGGCCCGCCAGAAAGCCGCATCGAACATCTGTGACGTCGTGCCGAACCCGCTCAGACCATCGAGCAATTCATACCCGGCGCCGTCCATGCGCGGCAGACCCTCGCCCGCAAGCTGCATCCGCAGCGCGTCGCGCATCGTGCCGTCAACATAGATCGAATCGCCCTGCACCTCGAAGGCGACGCCGCGGGATTCGAGGCTGGCCACGATCTCCGAAGCGGCGGCTGGCTCCAACCGAGCGAAGAGGAGTTCCATGCGCGGCGCGGTCGCCAAACGCGTCAGAAACAACACAGACGCAAAGGCCACCAGCGTCGCCAAGGCCAGAACGGCCAGGCGGCGCTTGTCCTGTCCCTGCCAGAACGTGCTCAGATTCTCCAACGTGCGATCCCCCTTCGGATGCGGTTCACCCGTTCTGGGTGTCGAGGGGCAGGATTCCGCACTTGCGTTAACATTCGGTTAGTCACCGATCAGTTACGACAAACCTCGAAATGACGAGGATGCCGATATGGCCGAACCGGACGAGACACAGCCAGACGAGGTCGAGGAGACCGGCAAGAAGAAGGGCAAGCTTGGCCTGGTGATCACGCTTGTCCTGTCGCTCCTGTTGGCCGGTGGCGGTTTCTTTGCAACATTTTCAGGAATGCTGGACCCGATCCTCGGCACCTCCGAAACCGAAGCCGAATCGCACCCGACGGCCGAGCCTGAAACGGTGGCGGCTCCAACTTTCCTGGAACTCGACCCCCTGGTCGTGACTGTCGGCAGCAGCGGTTCCATCCGGCAACTTCGGTTCCGCGCCTTCCTTCAGCTACACAACGGTCCGGATGAAACCGTGGCTGCCCTCAGACCCAGGATCCTGGATATCTTCGCGACCTATCTGCGCGCCGTTCCCGTCGACCGCCTCGAGGATCCGACGGCCCTTCTGCACCTGCGCGCCCAACTTCTTCGGCGCATCCAACTGCTCGTCGGACCGGATTCGGTTCGCGACCTTCTCATCGTGGACTTCGTGATAACCTGACATGCCCTATCTGACCCTCCTCTCCGATCTGATCTTCGTCGCGGCAACTGTCGGCATGGCCCTGTGGTGCCGCGTTCTTACAAAGCGGTTGCGCGCGTTCAACGATCTCGAGAAGGGCCTCAGCGGGACAATCGCGGCGATGTCGACCCAGGTCGACGATCTCAAGGCCTCGATTTCCGCGGCCACAGCCTATCGGGATGATCGCCTGGAACGCCTCGAGGCGGCCAACAGCTCTGCCGATGATCGGATCGGTCGGATGGAGATGCTCATGGCCAGCCTGGAGGAGTTGGAGCAGGAGACAGCGGACCGCCTGCTTTCCGACGCCGAGGTCATGCCGGATTCCGTGCCCAGTTTTCGCGCAATGCGGCCCGTCCAGCAAGTGAAGGGGAACCTCTGATCATGGCACTGCTGCAAAAGCTCAAGCTGGTTTCGATGACGGTCTTGATGGCCCTGTTCGTGCTGTCGGCCTTGACCCGGATCGTTTCTGCAAGCCTCTCGTCCGTGCCGGACGGGTCCGCAGACGAGGTGGAGCACGACCGGGCCGCGCTTCTGTGTCCGCCATCCGACGAAGTCGCGACCCTGCTCGAACATATCGCGACCCGCGAGCAGGAGCTCATGGCAAGGGAAGAGGCCGCGGCCCTTCGCGAACAGGACTTTGCCGTGGCTCGGCAGGAGATCGAAGTGTCTCTTTCTCGCCTGGCCGAGGCGGAGGCGCGCCTTGCCAACCGCATGGCCCAGTCGAGCACGGCTGCCGAAGACGATGTGACCCGATTGGTCAACGTCTACGAGGGCATGAAACCCAAGGACGCGGCCCTGCTGTTCGAAACGATGGAACCGGCATTCGCCGCGGGATTCCTCGCCCGCATGAACGCCGACGCGGCCTCCGCGCTCTTCTCGAATCTGTCGCCCGAAAAGGCCTACGCCCTGAGCGTTCTGATGGCCGGGCGCAATGCAAACGCGGCCAGGGAGTAGGAAAATGGTTGGAGCAGCGGGACTAGCCTGCGTCTTTATCATGGTGTTCGGCGGTTATCTGATCGCCGGCGGCAAGATGGACATCATCCTGAAATCATTGCCGTTCGAAATGATGATGATCGGTGGCGCAGCCGTCGGAGCATTCCTGATCGGCAACAGCATGTCGGAGATAAAGCACACGCTGAAGGACCTGGGAAAAGTCTTCAAGGGTGCGCGGTGGAAGCCTGACGACTACCGCGATCTTCTTTGTCTGTTGTTCGAACTCGTACGCTTGGGTCGGCAGAATGCGGTTGCTCTGGAAGAGCACATCGAGAACCCCGCTGAGTCCCCGATCTTTCAGGAGTACCCGCGGATTCTGGCCGACAAGGAGGCGATCGCGATGATCTGCGATACGCTTCGGGCCATCTCGATGAACTACGACGATCCGCACCAGGTCGAAGAAGTCCTCAGCAATCGGATCGAGGAAAACATCCATCATTCGCTGCATCCCAGTCATGCCCTGCAATCGATGGCCGACAGCCTCCCTGCCTTGGGTATCGTGGCCGCTGTCCTCGGTGTGATCAAGACGATGAGCGCCATCGATCAACCCCCCGAAGTTCTGGGCAAGCTGATCGGTGGCGCGCTTGTCGGGACGTTCCTCGGGGTCTTTCTGGCCTACGGGATCGTCGGACCCTTCGCGGTGCGGCTCAAGGCGGTCAATGAACAGGATGGGCACTTCTATTGCCTCATCCAGGAAGTCCTCGTGGCCAACCTGCACAACCATGCAACCAACATCTGCATCGAAGTGGGTCGTCAATCCACGCCAAGTCACTTCCGTCCCAGCTTTGCCGACCTCGAAGAAGCGCTCAAGGGGCGCAAGGCTGCATGACATTCGGAGCCGTGCGGGTCCTTGCCTTCGGTGTGTTCCTGCTGCCTTGCAGCGCTTTGGCAGAATCCGTTCAGTTGCGCTCGGGCGAACACGACGGGTTTTCGCGATTGGTTTTTGCCGATGAGCCCGACCAGACATGGCAGATCGACAGGCCAACAGAACGCCGTGTCGAGATCCGCTTTTCAGCGCGCGAACCCGAGCTCGACGTCAGCCGGGTTTTCGATCTGATCCCGCGCGACCGGATCCGGGATATTGCGTACGAATCCGGGATTCTCTCTCTCGACCTGGCATGTGACTGCGGTGTCGACGTGAGCCAGATCCCGACCGGGCATGTCGTCATAGACGTGGGCGATGGAGACCCGGATAGCCCCGCCGGTCAGACGATCGCTGTCAGATCAATCCCTGTTCCGCTTCAGGGACTCTCACTGGATCTTGTGCCATCCCCGGCCGAACCGAAGACGGGACCTCGCCTGGCGCAAGCTCCGCTTCGTGAGAACACACCCAGTCAGGTCCGAGTCCAGCCGCTCAGGATTGCGCCGCTGATCCTGCCCGAGCAATCGCCCGAGGCAGAGGCGTCGACGATGACTTGCTCGTTGGAACAGCGCGCGGCTGGCATCCTGAATGCAGATCCCGACGCGGCCCTTGCCCAGTTGACTGAAGCGACGTCCAGCCTTCTCGACGGTCAGGACTTGCTGGAGGAGGCCGCCATCGAAAGGCTCGCCGATCTCTATCTGTCCGCTGGATGGGGGGCCGAGGCCATCGCCGTTCTGCAAGCCGGGAAAATATCGGATACCGAGCGCGACGTGATTGCCTCCGCGCTCGACAACACGGTGCCTCGGCATTCTTCGATCGTCGACCCGGGGTGCGGTGCGGCCGCAACGACACTTGCGCTTCTCATCGGGACAGATCGCGAACTTTGGGCGCGCAGCGATCAGTCCGCGTTGGTTCGCTTTCTCGCGGATCTTCCCGACACGCGTTGGAAGGACCTGGAAACGAGGATCGCCAATGCGCTAGCGTCACTTTCTGCCGAAGACCTGCTCATTGGCTTGCACAAGAACACTGTCGTGCCCGACCCGGGCCCCGACCTCCCCGATCTGGCCGGAACGGATGCCGCGGCCATCGATGCCGTCCTGCGATTGTTCGAGCAGGCCGCGGCAGATGGTGAAGTTCTCGATGAGACGAATCTCGTGAATGCGCTTGCGCTCTTGCCATCCGTGCCGCCCGGGCCGCAGGAAACGGCGATGCGCGAGGGGCTGGCTTTGGCACTGCTGAAAGCCGGGCACATGGAAGACGCCCTGAAGCTGGTCGAATCGGACCCTGTCCAAACCGAAATATTGACCGAGCATGCCCTTGCGACGCTGGCACCGGGTTTGGCCGTCGAATTCGCAATGCGGGCACGCTCCCGATTGCCGATCTCAAGTCCGGTACGTGCCAGGGCCGCTGCCCTTCTGGAGGGTTTTGGTCTCTCCAGCCTTGCCGGAGCCTATGCGCCGCGGCAGCCGCGACCGGTTCAGGACGTCCCTTCAGACGCGGCGATCGTGCCGGACCCATGGCTTTCACGCGACTACGCAAGCTTGCTCGAGACCGAAGACGTCGCGGCCCGCAAGGCGGTCGCGGCACTTATCCTCGACCGCGATGCAACGATTGACCCGGAAGGCGACCTTGCCGCGGCAGAGCTGATCCTGTCCGAAAGCCAGCAGATGTCCGCAGCAATCTCGGAGCTGCTGCAGGATCCCGCGGTTCAGTAACGGTGCCTTAACCGAAATCGACTACGCCATCGGTAGCCAGGCAGAACGCACGGGTCCGACATGAGAACGATCTTCCAACCGACGGCCATGATGGCGCTGGCGCTCATGGCGGTAATCCTGATGATGATACTGCCGATGCCGTCGTGGGTGCTCGATATCGGTCTGGCGGCAAGCTTCGCCCTTGCAATCCTGATCTTTACGACGACGCTCTATATTCAGCGTCCCCTTGATTTTTCGGCCTTCCCGACAATCCTCCTCGCGTCGTTGATGCTGCGGCTGTCCCTCAATGTCTCGTCGACAAAACTCATCATCGGCGAGGGGCACACGGGAACCGACGCCGCAGGGAGCGTCATCGAAGGATTCGCCAGCTTCGTGATGAGCGGAAGCGTTGCCTTGGGTCTCGTGGTGTTTGGCGTCCTTCTGATCGTGAACTTCATGGTCATAACCAAGGGCGCCACCCGCATGGCCGAAGTCGGCGCCCGCTTTGCGCTCGACGGCATGCCCGGCAAACAACTTGCCATCGACAGCGACATGTCCGCCGGGGCCATCGACCACGAGGAAGCCAAGCGTCGACGGGAAGTCGAATTGGCCGAGACGACGTTCTTCGGCTCCCTCGACGGCGCTTCGAAATTCGTCAAGGGCGATGCGGTCGCCGGGCTTCTGATCACCTTGCTGAACCTCGTCGTCGGCCTGACGGTCGGAATGGTTGCCCATGACATGCCGATTGGCGAAGCGGTTGAAACCTATGCAATCCTGACCGTCGGGGACGGATTGGTCTCGCAGATTCCGGCGGTCATCATCTCCATTGCATCGGGCCTTCTTCTGGCCCGTGGCGGCGGTAAAGGCGCCGTCGACGTGGAAATCATCACCCAGATCGGACGCCATCCCGCTTCGCTGGCCGCCGTCGCACTCATCATGATCGTTTTCGCGTTGGTTCCTGGCCTGCCGTTCATCCCCTTTATCGCCGGGGCGGCAATCCTGGGGGTGGCAGCCTGGCTGCGCCATGGAACCCTGACCCGTGCGGAAACCGCCCCGGACAAGGTCGAATTCGACGCGCCGAAGGAAAAGGAAATCGGTGACGTTCTTGCGCTCGATGACATCCGGGTCGAATTTGCGCTCGATCTGGTCGACCTGGCGCTGGACCCGTCCAACGGGCTCGAGTCGCGTGTTGTCGGCCTGCGCAATCACATCGCAGAGCGGTTTGGCATCATACTTCCCGAAATCCGGCTGACGGATGATCAGGGGTTGCCCGCCGGAACATATGTGATCCGGATTCACGGGGTGGAAATGGCGCGTGACAGGCTCGAGCGCAATCACGTCCTGATGTTGACCGGCGCAGGCACACCCGAGCAGGTCCCCGGCCGCAACGTGCGCGAGCCGGTCTATGGCGCGCCCGCCAAATGGATTCCGGCGGCAGCGGCCGAGGAGCTGATGGGCGAGACCATCGTGACGCCGGGCGAGGTTCTGGCGACCCACCTTCTCGAGGTCATCAAGTCGAACTTCCCCCGACTGCTCGGGCTGAAGGGGCTGCAGCGTCTGCTGGATGCGTTCACCAAGGTTTCAGCGCCCGAAAAGTCCGTCGCGAACCGCCGCCTGCTGGAGGAGATCGTCCCCTCCAAGGTGCCGCATGAACTCCTTTTGTCCGTCCTTCGGCTCCTGCTGGCGGAACGGGTTTCGGTCCGCAACCTGCCGGTGATCCTCGAAGCGATTTCCGAGAGGCGCGACATGGGGCTTTCGCCCGAGGATATTGCCGAGCACGTCAGACACCGCCTTTCGACGCAAATCACCGCCGAGCTCAAGCGGGCCGACGGAACCCTTCCGCTGATCCAATTGTCGCCGGAATGGGAGGTCACCTTCGAGCAGCATCAACTCGAAGGTGCGAATGGCCGCCGCGACATCGCCTTGCCGCCGGAACTGTTCCAGAAGCTCGCAATTGGCCTTGCTGAGGGGATCGGGCAGGCAGCGCGCGATGGAAACACGGCTGCGATCGTCACATCCTCGCGGCGCCGTCGGTTTGTCCATGAGGTCATGTCGGCGCGCGGGCTTCCCAATCCGGTGATCGCCTACGAAGAAATCGGTTTCAACACGACGCCCGCCATTCTCGGCTCGGTCGCGGCATGATCGAGGCAGCGCTGGCCCTTCACGAGGCTGCAGCGCCGATCCTGTCCCAGTTGTTTGTCGTCTTTTTGCGGATCGGCGCGGTGATGGTCGTCCTGCCGGGACTCGGCGACCGGATGATCCCGGTTCGTGTGCGGCTGGTCGTCAGTTTCGCGCTGAGTGCGGCGGTCGCCCCGGCGGTCGATCTGGCCGGGGACGTGACCGCCGGATTGATCGCCACCGAGACGATCATCGGCCTCGCTTTGGGGTCGGTCCTTCGGTTCATAGCCTTGGCGCTCAACATGGCCGGCATGATGGCAGCTCAACTGACCTCGCTCGCGCAACTGTTCGGCACCGTCGAGCCGTCGTCGGCCATGGGCAATATCCTGAACCTCGCCGGTCTGGCGCTCATCATGGCGTCGGGACTGCCTCTGATGGTGATCGACCTGCTGATCCGCAGCTATGAGGTCCTGCCACTTGGCTTCATCCCCGATGGGAGCGACCTGTCACGTTGGGGCCTGGCCCGCGCGGCCGAGGCCTTTGCCCTCGCCTTCGCGTTGGCTGCCCCCTTTGCCTTGGCCGCGCTGATCTACAACGCCGCCATGGGCGTCATCAATCGCGCCATGCCGCAGCTCATGGTCGCCCTTGTCGGCGCACCGGCAATCACCTGGGCCAGTGCGGTCCTGCTATTCTTGGCGGCGCCCCTCATGCTCACCGTTTGGAAAGCGGCGATGATTGCCACGTTGGGCGACCCGATCGGACACATCCCGTGAGCCAGGACGACGGCGCCGAACGCAGCCATGAACCAACCCGACAGAAACTCGACGACGCCCGCAAGAAGGGCGAATTGGTCAAGTCGCAGGACGTGGCCACGGCGGCGAGCTATCTCGGTGTTCTGCTTTGCCTGATGCTGATTGCGCCTACGGTCGGACGGAGTTTTGTCGATATCGGAGGCACGCTCCTGGCTGATGCCGATCGATTGTCCGAGCAGGTCCGGATTGACGAAGGTACCGGCGGCGGGCGTGTTCTGCTGGCATTCCTGCAGAATACCGGCCTGCTTGTCGTTCCTGCCGCAGCGCTGATCATAGCAGCCATCGTCGCGCAACAAGCCTTCGTCGTCGCGCCGACCAAACTCGCCCCCAAGCTTTCGCGCATCTCTCTGCTGGCGAATGCCAAGAACAAGTTCGGCCCCTCCGGCTTGTTCGAATTCGCCAAATCCGCGGTCAAGATGCTGATCTATGGCGGGTTCATGGGATGGTTCCTGATCCGCCACGCCGACCGGATCGTGGCCGCAGCGGCCATCGATGCCCGCGCCATTCCGGCGCTCATCCCCAGACTTCTGGCCGAATTCACCGTCGGCGTGGTTCTGGTCGCAAGCGGGATCGCGGCCGTCGACTATTTCTGGCAACGCCACACGCATATGAAAAAGAACATGATGACGCGTCAGGAGGTCCTGGACGAAACGAAACAGTCGGAGGGCGACCCGCTGATGCGGGCGAAGCGGCGACAAAGGGCCGAACAGATTGCCCTGAACTCGATGCTCAAGGACGTGCCGGACGCGGCCGTGGTTGTCGTGAACCCGACGCATTACGCCGTCGCTCTGAAGTGGTCGCCGATGGATCCCACGCCCCCGGTCTGCGTGGCCAAGGGGGTCGATCACAGCGCCCTTCGGATCCGTCAGATCGCGACCGAGGCTGGCGTCCCGATTTTCAGCGACCCACCGACGGCCCGTGCCCTCTTCGCCGCCGTTGACGTCGGCAACCCGATCGAACGCGAGCACTATGCCGCGGTCGCCGCCGCCATCAGGTTTGCGCGCGAACTGGAGAAGAACGGCAAATGACTGGAAATTCCGCCCGAAAACTTCGTGACCTTGAACAACTGGCAACCCTGCGGCGGGATCGGTCGGCTGTACGCCTGGCCAAGATCCAATCCCTGATTGATCGGTTGCAGACCAAGGCAGACGATTTGCGCGGCAAGGAACTGGCCGCGTCCGCAGATATCGCGCAGGCGATCGTTCAGGATCGATGGGATCGGTGGCGTGCAGGCCAACTGGCCGAACTGTCGACGCAAATCGCGCGCCTGCAAGCCGTGGCACAGCCGGAGCGCGAACGGCACGCACGCGACCAGGCGCGCCGTGCCATTCTGGAAAAACTGAGCAGGTCGAAGCGCTAGGAAGAGCCTAGCTAGCCTGCCGCGCCATGGAGACGATCAGGATACGGGCGGTGTCATCCCCAAGCCGTTGCTGAACGACTTCGTTCAGCCGAACCCGGAGACGGTTCATATTTTGGGCATCCGTGAAATCACCGTCGAACCCCCCGAAGTTTGCATGGAGGAAGAGAGCCTCGGTCAGACCATCCCGAAGCACCGGCTCACGCAGGAATATGTCCGCCTCCGCCGTGAAATCCGTCTCGATCCCAAGGTTGAGCACAACGTGGCTCCAGACGGTTCCGTCGCGCAGTACGGGGACAACGAACCCCTCGCGAAACCGGGTGATTGCCGCGGTCGGGACAGGTGCGACCTCCTCTGCGTGTTCCTCGTCTTCGCGCTCGGGTGGTGCAGGACGCAGGACATAGCCGGCGGCCGCCCCCCCGCAGAGGGCGACCAGGACGACGAAGATGGCGATGATCTTGCCCATCTCAGAACGGCAGAAGAATGTCGGCGACCTGCTGGCCATACCGGGGTTGCTGGACATCCGTGATCTGACCGCGACCCCCATAAGAAATCCGGGCGGCCGCGATCTTGTCGTAGGTGATCTCATTCTGGCGGGAGATGTCTTCGGGCCGCACGTAGCCTGTGACCAGCATCTCGCGCAGCTCGAAATTCACACGAACTTCCTGGCGGCCTTCGATCTGCAGAACGCCGTTTGGCTGCACCTCGATCACCGTTGCGGCGACACGCAGCGTCAGACGTTCCTGTCGCCGCACACCGCCCGATCCGTTCGACGCGCTTTGCGATGAGGTCGAGACAGCATCGCCCAGGGTCGCGCCACCGGGCAGCTCGTCCTCCAGACTTTGGGGAAGGCCGAAAAGCTCGGGGATTTGCAGCGATTCAGAGCCGCTTCGCGACCTGTTGGTGGAATTGTCGATCTGCGCGCTTTCGTCGATCTCGACGACGACAGTCAGGATGTCGCCGCGAACGCTCGCCCGTCGATCGCCAAGGAGCGACTGCCGCCCCCCGGTCCAGAGCGACGCGGAACGAAGGGGATCGGCATCCTCGAGAACATTGAACGGTTGAGGCGCCGCCATGGCGCGTTGTTCATTGCTGTCGGCAACGGGCGTCAGTTCCGGCGCCTGCCCCACATCCGCAATTCGGGCGCAAGCCACAAGAGAGAGAGCCGCCAGCAGGGGAAGGGCCACGAGACGTGTCATATTCGCTCCGAAAATGGGTTAATTGACGATGATTGAACCGGACGCCGTGGCAACTCCGGTGACGGTAGTCCGGGACGACAGGTTCATGACGCGTACCTGCTCGCCCGCGCCGGCCCGGCTGAGGGCGCGACCTTCGAGCGTGATGGTCAGCCCGCCACGCCGAAAGATGAGCGGGACCACAGCGTTGCGGTCGATGACAGTGGGCAAGCCGACATCGCGGACGAGGATCGCCCGCCCGGGATAGAGGTTCACCCGCGCTTCGAGGCCGATCAGGTCGCGCGGATCGGAAAAGCCGTTCGGGTCCGAAACCTCCCGGAAGGCGAGGTCGTCGGCCACCAAGGCGGTGCCCGCGCGAACGGGCTGCACCACGGTCACGGATTGGGCGGCCGCGGATTGCGCGCAGGCAATGACCAAGGGAAGAACCAGACGGATCATCGGATTTGCGTCGTCGCCGACATCATCTGATCCGCGGCCGTGATGACCTTGGCATTCATCTCATAGCCGCGCTGCGCCTCGATGAGGTTGGTGATCTCCCGGACGGCGTCAACGGAACTGTCCTCAAGATATCCCTGACGAAAGAAGCCCAGTCCGTCTTCACCGGCAAACCCGACGAAGGGCGCGCCGGATGCGCCGGTTTCGGCGTAGAGATTCGAGCCCAATGCCTCGAGTCCTTTTTCATTGGTAAAGCCGACGAGGCTGAGCTGGCCCAGAAGCTCCGGTTCGACGCGGTCGACGAAATAGGCATAGACCTCCCCTTCGGGATTGATCGAGATCGAGCGCGTGTCATCGGGGATCGTGATATCCGGGACGACAGGGTGACCGTCGGAGGTGACGAGTTGCCCCTCTCCCGTTCGTTTGAGCGCGCCGTCGCGGGTATAGGCCGGGTTCCCGGACGGCAGGGTCACCTCGATATACCCGCGACCCTGGATCGCCACGTCGAGGTCGCCGCCGGTCTGGCCGAGGGCACCTTGCGCCACTTCCATCGTCACCGCAGTCGGGCGGACGCCAAGGCCAAGCTGCACGCCGGCCGGGACGATTGCGCCCGTCGCGGAGTTGATCGACCCGGCCCGCGTAACCTGCTGATAATGCAAGTCGGCGAATTCGGCCCGGCGGGCGTTGTAGCCTGTCGTATTCATGTTCGCGAGGTTGTTCGAGATCACCTCGACCCGGGTCTGTTGCGCGGCCATACCCGTTGCCGCGATACTCAAAGCACGCATTCTGCGACCTTTCTCATTGTTCCATCAAGCGCAGCATGCTGCGCATTCGCTCATCTTCGCGGTCCATGAAGCCCTGACCCATCTCGTAGGCATTCTGCACCGCAACCATCCGCGCGATTTCCAGCACCGGCTGAACGTTCGACGCCTCGAGGAAGCCCTGCAAAACGGCCGGATTCTCGACCGGTTGAACATCTTCGGCGGCAAACATCGTGCCCGCGCGGCGGGTCATGGCCCCGCGGTCGGTCGGGGCGACGATGCCGATCCGAGCGACGGGCTGTCCGTCGGCGGACACGGTCCCGTCGGGGGCAATGCGAATGGAAATGGCGTTGCCCGGTACAAAAAGCGGTGCGCCGCCTTCGTCCAGAACAGGATAGCCTTCGGCAGTCTGAAGCCCGCCATCGGGTCCGGCCAGAAACGCACCGGAGCGGGTCAGATGCGGCACGCCCGCGACATCCACGGAGAAATACCCGGGCCCCTCGATCGCCAGATCGAAGGTGCCGCCAGTTTGCTCCAACCCACCCTGGTCGAAGCGCGTTTCGCGTCCGTTGGCATGGGCGAACGATACGGACGGGGTGTCACGCCCCCCGCGCATCACGAACTCCGAAAAGACGATTCCCTCGGCCCGGTAGCCGGTCGTGTTCGCATTCGCGATGTTCTGCGCAATCACGTCCATTTCGCGCAACAGGCCCGTCTGGCGCCCGAGCGTGGGATAAATTCCATCGGCCATCGGTCAATACCCCTGAATGATTGGCAGCAAGGTGTCGGTGAAATACCGCCCGAGCGTGAGGGTCATGAAGCTCATCGAAACCCAGAACGCGCCGAGGATCGCGGCCATCTTCGGCACGAACGTCAGCGTCATTTCCTGGATCGAGGTCAGCGCCTGCAAAAGACCGATGGCCAGCCCGACCACCAGCGCCACACCCAGGATCGGCGCAGAGATCAGGACGGAAATCCAGAGGCCCTGCCGAAGGGTGTCAAAGAAGATGAGCTCGGACATCGGTCAGACCGGCATCCGCAGGATTTCCTGATAGGCCTCGATGACGCGGTCCCGAACGGTCACGACGGTATCGATTGCCAGTTTCCCCTCGGCCAGCGCGGTCACAAGGGCGTGGGGGTCGGCCCCGCCGGTCACCGCGGCCGTGGCCTGGGTTTCAGCCTGCCGAAGCATGTCCGTGAAACCGGCGACGGCATCGATTGCGGGGTTCGACTTGGGCGTGGGCGTTCCGCCCAGACCCGTCAAGATCGGGTTAAGGTCCATTCTGGCCTCCTGTTGGAAAGTGGTGTCGCGTTCGTTCGTCAGCGCTTGAGAACATCGAACAATTGCGACGACATGCGTCGGACCTGTTCGAACATCTTCAGATTTGCTTCGTAGCTGCGTTGCGCCTCGCGGGCGTCGGCAAGTTCGGTCACCAACTCGACGTTGGAGCCGTCGTAGTACCCTTGCGCATCGGCCATAGGATGTGCCGGATCATGGATCCTCGGGAGTTCACTTCGGTCGAGTTGGACCGGGCCCGCCTCGACTGCCCCAGTACGCTGGCCATCCTTGACGGTCGCGCGAAACTCGATCGTCTTGCGACGATAGCCGGGTGTATCCGCGTTCGCGATATTCTCGGCCACGTGGCGCAGGCGTTGTCCCTGGCTGCGCATGCCCGACGAAAGTATGTCGAGTGCGTTCGAAAACTCGGCCATGTGTTACCTCCGGCCCAATGTGGAGCGCATCATGTCCAGCGCATTCTGATACACCGTGATCGCACGATCATGGCGGCGCGACGCTTCGATCCCGCGCAGGATCTGATCTTCCAGGTCCACGGTGTTGCCATTCGGATCGGCGGGTTGGTCACGCAGTTCGAAACTGCGCGCCTCGGCGGTGGCGACCCCAAGATGGCCCGACCTTGTGGCCCGCATCTCGAACTCCACCGCGTTTGGAAACGATGTCATGTCCCGGGCCTTGAAGCCCGGCGTATCGGCATTTGCCACGTTCGTGGCGATGACCGCTTGCCGGGCTGCGGCGTGTCGGGCCGTTCCCGCAGCAAGGCGGAGCAGATTGGGTATCTCGTTCACTGGCCAACTCCTTCGTCGTCCGTGCAACGAAGCCTTAAGACTGATTCCTTTAGAAATCGTTTCAAGCGACTCAGGGAATCCCATGACACAGACCTTCGAAGACCCCTTCGCCCCCCTCCGGGCCCAGCTTCCCTTGATCAAAAGATCGCATAGGTTGGGGCGTATCGTCCGGTTGGAGCCATCCGGCTTTCTGGTCGAAGGGCTGTCCGAGCACGCGCGTTTGGGGGACGAACTCTTCTACGAAGACGCGGATGGCCGCTCTCATCGGGCCGAGATCGTTCGCCTCGACCGCGAATCGCTTTGGGCGGCACCCTACAGTTCCGCCGAAGGCCTGCGCATCGGTCTGGCGGTCTGGCCAGCCGGGGCGCCCCGAATCTCGCCCGACACATCATGGATCGGGCGCGTCATCGATCCCTTCGGCGCGCCGCTCGACTCGGGCCGACTTCGGCCAGGCCTGCCGCGACACCTACGCGCGACTCCACCGGCCCCCGGCCAGCGACGACACTTGGGGGCGAGGTTGCGAACGGGATATGCGGTGCTCGACACGATGCTACCGATCGTAGCCGGACAGAGAATGGGCCTGTTTGCCGGATCGGGTGTCGGCAAATCGACTCTTCTCGGCGGTCTCGCCCGCGAGATGCAGGCCGATGTCTGCGTTTTGGCCCTGGTCGGAGAGCGGGGACGCGAAGTCAACGAATTCGTCAACCGGGCCATTGGTCCAGCAGGCATGCGTCGGACGGTCGTCGTGGCCGCGACATCGGACATGCCCGCGAACGTCCGTCGCAAATGCCCCTTCGCCGCTTTGGCGATTGCAGAGTACTTTCGCGACCAGGGCAAAAGTGTTCTGTTCCTTTGCGACAGTTTGACCCGCGTCGCCGAGGCCCACCGGGAAGTCGCGACCGCCGCGGGGGAGGCTGCGAACCTGCGGGGCCATCCCGCCAGCCTGACGCCCTTGCTTGCATCGCTGTGCGAACGTACCGGACCAGGCGAGGGCGGGACTGGCGACATCACGGCGATTTTCTCGGTGCTGGTCGCAGGGTCGGATATGGAAGAACCCGTCGCCGACATCGTCCGGGGCCAGCTGGACGGCCACGTCGTCCTGACCCGCGAAATTGCCGAAACAGGACGTTTCCCGGCAATCGATGTCCTTCGATCCGTCTCGCGATCCTTGCCGGATGCTGCCACAGCCGAGGAAAACGCCATCATCGCGGAGGCGCGCAAGATCCTGAGCGTTGCGGATCGCTCGGACTTGATGGTGACGTCGGGTCTCTATGACCGAGGGTCCAATCCCGAGATCGACAAAGCGATCGTCCTGGCACCAAGAATGAACGAACTCTTCACAGCCAAGGGTTTGCCTCGGATCACGGACGGATTTCGACTGCTTGCCGGACTTCTCGGCCGACCTTACGCGGGATGAATTCGACGCTGACGAAAAAGAGGCGGTCGGCGCCTTAGAACCCCCGTAACAGGACCAGTGCAGGCGAGGATGGCGCGGTCGTCCCGTTGGAAAGCCCGTCCAACGCCGTATAGCGATCAAGGATCCGCCCGAGCAGCTTTGGTTCCCCAAGCTCCCGGACATCGCTGGTCCCAAAGATCGCTTCCGACCGCTCAAGGAACGTTTCAAGCTGCTTGTCGATCGGGAGCGTCGCGAATGCCGTGGGCAGATTCAACGCGGTTTCCATCACCTTGCGCAGCGGGGCCGTCCCCATGATCGCGAACCATTTGGTCCGGTTCGAGGTGCCGTCGTTCCCGATCGACACAAGCTCCCGCTCGGCGTTCAAGGCCAGCCGCATGGAATCGTTTGTCTTTCCCAGGTCGATCTCGAAACTTCGGCTCTTGTAGCGCTCCGCGATCCGGTCGGCGAAATCGGAGATTTTGGTCGACGGCACCGGGAAATCACCGAAGCCGAATGTCCGCGACAGATCGCGATACCGCTTGTCCGACAGCCTGTTCGCAAGCGCATCCGTCTCGATAGTGCCTTCTTCGAGCACCTTGCGGATCAGAAACTTGCTATTGATATCATCCTGCAGACCGAAGGCCGTCAGGGCGACCGACAAGAGCCGGTAATCCCCGACAAGCTGTTCTGCGGTGTCGATCTTGCCGATGTTCTGGGCGAAGTAGTCCAGGTCGCGCTGGAGGACCGCGCCTTGGCCATGGGCCTCTCGCTGCGCCGAGATGGTGTTCTGAAGAAACCGCCAGCCAGCAAGCCCGCCTGTCGGAACGAAGGGCTGAAAGGTCATGATGTGATCCGTGCCAGAATTTCGGACTCGCGCTTGCGAAGGCGGCCGAGGTGACGAAGCGCCTGATAGAACTGGCCCGCTTCCAGATGCTCCCGAACCTGGTCGATACAAGCGCGGTCATCCGGCATGGTGAAGGCATTCCGCAAGGGCGGCAATGTCGCCAGTGTTTCCGGCAACCCCTCCTTGGCGGGCCACTCGCCGATCAGCATGAGCTGGACCGCGTGGGCCAATCGGCTGACCGGCGAATTGGCAGCGTTTGGATCCACAGCATCGCGCAATCTGAGCAATTGCGTGTCGGGCGTGAGCAGGCGCAGACGGGCGCCGCGCCCGACGTTTTCAATCACCGCGCCATTTACGACGATGCGATCTCCCGCCGGAAATTTGAGCATGAGGCCGGCCATTCAGCTTGCCCCGTTCGACAGGCCGGCGGCAATGCGGCGGTTGATTTCGAAAAGGACCTGGGGCTTCCCCGATCCGCCGAGAACTTCGCTCGTTTGCCGGTCCACGAAACCGGCCAAGCTGATGATGCTTGCCCGCAACTGCGGTGTCATCTCGTTGTCATCCGACGCACAGGCCATCGCGGCGGCTTGCCAGAGCCTGCGGTTGTCATGGAGCGCCGAAACACGAACTGTAGCGGATGCCTGGTCGTCAGCATAGGCCGCTTCCAGGCGACGGGTGACCTTGGCAAAAACCAAGGCTTCTGCACGTGTTGCTGATGTCAGAGAGGGATCAAGCGACGCGTATGCGTTCGCCGCCATTTGCGAATAGCCCATATCTTCGATGTCTCACTTTTTGCGAGCTTCGCGCTTTGGCGAAGGTCCGGCGCTTTGCGCCATGGGGGACAAAGGGTTCGGAATTTCGACCACTTCGGGGAAACCCGACCCCAAAAAGGGGTCGGGCCACGATCCAATTACCGGAACAGCGACAGGATCGACTGCGGCGCCTGGTTGGCGATCGACAGCGACTGCGTCGCGAGCTGCTGCTGCACCTGCAGTGCCTGCAGGCGGGCCGAGGCCTCTTCCATGTTGGCATCCACCAGCGCACCGATCCCCGAGGTCAACGAGTTCGACAGCTTGGAGACGAAGGACGACTGCGTTTCGATCCGGCCCTGCGCCGAACCCAGTGCGGCGGCCGAGTCGATGGCGGTCGAAATCAGCCCTTCGATACCGGCCAGGGCCGCCTTGGCGCCGTTCTTCGTGGTGACATCGAAGTCGGCAAGCGATGCCAGCGCACCACCGATGGTCGCCGAGTTCGTCGCCGTTGCCGCCGAGGTAGCACCCTGATCAACGCGAACGGCGAGGGAGTCGGTACCGTCCGTCTTGGTCGAGGTAAACTTCAGGTTGACGCCGGTCGCAACATTGTCGCCGACCGAAACGGAGAGAATGTCGAGATCCAAACCTTGCTTGGAGGCATAGCCGTTGTAGGCCGCTACCAGACCCCGAGCCACGTCAGCTGCGGTGTCACCCTCGCGAGCGACATAGAGGATCTTGGACTGATCTGCTGACGTGGTGCCCGTGGTATAGTCGGCGGGGGTGAAGGTGCTCGCATCCGCGTCGGTGCCGGCAATGCCGATGGAATAGGCCTGGCCGGTAGTGACAGATGCCGTCGTGATGACGATGTTCTGGGTCTGGGTCGCGTTCAGGTTCGCGGCCGTGCCAGCGGTCAGCGCGGTGCTGCCGGTGTAGGCGGCCTTCGTGGTGCCGAGGTCCTGCTTGCTGATGCTGATCGAGCTGGCGGCGACACCACTCCCGCTCCGATCCAGCGAGGACAGGACGTTGACCGATCCTTCGCCCGTCGTGCGGGACGTGTTGCCCAGCATGTTGAGGCCGTTGAACTGCGCAGCACCGACAACCGAGCCGATCTGATCACGCAAGGCGGTGATATCGGTCTGGATCTTGGTGCGGTCGACGTTCTCTTCCTGGGCGGCGACGATCTTGCCCTTGATCTGCGTCAGAAGGTCAGTGACGGTTTCGGCCGCATTGCGTGCGACAGCAGTGGTCGATTCACCCAGAGCGAGGCTTTCCTCGATGGATTTGAAGCCCTGCACGTCGGATTCCATCTGCTTGGAAATGGCCCAGACGGCAGAGTTGTCCTTGGCGGTAGCGACGGATTTTCCGGTCGAAATCTCGGACTGGGTCATGCCGAGGTTCTTGTTGATGGATTGCAGGGTCTGCAGCGCAACCATTGCGCCATTGTTGGTCAGAATGCTGGACATTGGTAGTTCCTTTGAATGCGCCCGCTTCGCGGGGCTTGTGACAGCTGCTTTCGCAACCAGATCGACATTCTGTCCTGAGGCAACCGACGCATTCGGCCACCCACGTTCGCCATTCTCGGCGTGTGTCCTGATATTGGGCTTGCCCTAATCGGACCTTAATGCGCCAGCATCGAATACTCTGAATTCATTTAAGATTTGACCGGATGACGTCGCCCGAGTCCCGATGCCGCACTGCTAAAATCCTGATCTGTCGACAAAAATCGGATCAAACCACCTGGGCAAGCGCCTTCGTGGAGAAAATACGGATCAAAATCAGGCGGTTTTCCCGACCTTCGGCCGCTCAGACGGGCAAGGCGCGACCTTCGGCAACCACTTCCATCACCGTGTAGGTGCGGGTTTCGCGAACCCCCGGCAGGGTCAGAAGCGTATCGGCCAGAAACTGACGATAGGCGGCCATGTCCCAGTGCCGCGTCTTGAGCAGGTAATCGAAGCCGCCGGCAACCATGTGGCATTCCTCCACATCGTCGACCTCGCGGATCGCCGCGGCGAAGGCGTCGAAGATGTCCGAGGCCGTCCGGTCCAACTTGACCTCCACGAAGGCCGTCATCCCCCGCCCCAGGGCCGCCGACGACAGGCGGACCGAATACCCCTTGATCACGCCATCGCGCTGCATCCGCCGCATTCGCTCGGCCGTGGCATTGGCAGACAGGCCGACCCGTTCGGACAGCGCCGTGACGGGGATTCGGCCATCGTCCTGAAGTTCGCGAAGAATCGCACGATCCAGCGCATCAAGGGTGGGGAATTTCGTGGAATTCTCAGCCATGCGTCAGAGTTACTGCGAAAAGCGCGGAAAATGCCAGCGGGACTTGTGAAGTTTCGCGAGATATTCGGAAATTCTTGGCGTATCATGCGGAAAGCCCCTCAATCAGAGCGTTCCATCATGCCCTTTGCCGCCCCCTATGCCCCCGCCGACGAAGCGATCTTCCCGACCCTGATACAGTTTCAGACGGTCGGCAAGGACGCGATGGATATGGCCGCCCGCCTGGTCAAGGGCATCCGCGCCGCCAAGACGCGGATCGGAGGTCTGGAGGATTTCCTGCGCGACTATGACCTGTCCACCCGCGAGGGTCTGGCGCTCATGGCGATGGCCGAGGCGCTGCTGCGCGTGCCGGACGAGGCGACGCAGGACAAGTTGATCGCCGACAAGATCGGTGCGGGCGATTGGGACGGGCATGATCCGTCCGACGCCTGGCTGGTGTCGGCGGCGACCTGGGGTCTGGGCCTGTCAAACCGGCTGCTGCGGCCGAACGATACGGTCCCGGGCATCATGGGCAACCTGACCCGTCGGATCGGCGGCCCGGCCGTACGCACCGGTGTGCGGCAGGCGATGCGCTTCATGGGGCATCAGTTCGTACTGGGCGAGACAATCAAGGCGGCGCTGAAGCGCGCGCAGGAGAACGAGGCGAAGGGCTCCCTGCACAGCTACGACATGCTCGGTGAAGGGGCCAAGACGACCGCGGACGCGGCGCGCTATGCCAAGTCGTATTCCGACGCCATCGCGGCCATCGGCAAGGCCGCAGGCAAGCGCCCGCTCCCGATGCGACCGGGAATCTCGGTCAAGCTCTCGGCGCTGCACCCCCGCTACGAGCCTCGCAACCACGAGGCGGTACTGGCGGAATTGACCCCGGTCCTGCGCAACCTGATGTCCGAGGCCAAGGCCCACGACCTGAACTTCACCGTCGACGCCGAGGAGCAGGACAGGCTCGAACTGTCCATCGCGGTGATCGAAGCGGCCTGCGCCGGTGACATCCTCGAGCGGTGGAACGGCTTCGGCCTGGCGATCCAGGCCTACGGAAAACGCGCGCTGCCGGTCATCGACTGGGCGGCGGACCTGTCGCGGCGCACCGGTCAGACGCTGATGGTCCGGCTGGTAAAGGGCGCCTATTGGGACACCGAGGTCAAGCATGCCCAGGTCGAAGGCCATGCCGATTACCCCGTCTTCACGCGCAAGGCCGTGACGGACCTGAACTACCTGGCCTGTGCCGAACGGATGCTGGCCCTGCGGCCCCATCTCTATCCGCAATTCGCGACCCACAACGCCCTCAGCATCGCGCAGATCATCCACATGGCGGGCGACGCCGGCGGCTATGAATTCCAGCGGCTGCACGGGATGGGCGAAGCCCTCTATGCCGCCGTCACCCGCGAGACGGATCGTCCCTGCCGCATCTATGCGCCGGTCGGCGGGCATCGCGACCTTCTGGCCTATCTGGTCCGCCGCCTGCTTGAGAACGGGGCCAGCACGTCCTTCGTGGCACAGGCCGGGGACGACAAGATACCGGTCGAGCAAGTCCTTGAGATGCCCGCGAACCTGGCCGAAGCGCCGCGCCACGCGAATATCCCGCTGCCGACGGCGCTGTTTCAGCCGCGTCCGAATTCCAATGGCCTGACCTTCGGGGATGCCGACGAGTTGAACGGGCTGGCCAAGGCGATGCGCGCCGCCCCCGTCATGGACGAGGTGAAGCCGCTGACCGCCGCGCAGGCCGCCGACGCCATGGCCCGCGCCGCCAAGGCCGCACCGGCGTGGCGGGACACGCCCGTCGCCACCCGCAGCGCCGCCCTGAACCGTGCGGCCGACCTGCTGGAGGCGCATCGCCCCGCGTTGATGGCAACCCTGGCGCGCGAAGCCGGCAAGACCATCGACGACGGCATCGCAGAGGTGCGCGAGGCCGTTGACTTCCTGCGCTACTATGCGACCGAAGCGCAGGCGCTGTGCCAATCGCGCACGATGCCTGGGCCGACGGGGGAGCGGAACGAATGGCGGGCGCGCGGGCGCGGTGTCTTCGTCACCGTCGCACCCTGGAACTTCCCGCTCGCCATCTTCCTGGGGCAGACCGCCGCCGCCCTGTCGGTCGGCAACGCCGTGGTCGCCAAGCCGGCGCCCCAGACCCCGCGCATCGCGGCCCAGGCCGTCGCCCTGCTGCACGAAGCCGGCGTTCCGAAGGACGCCTTGATCCTGGCCCCGGGCGGGGTCGAGGTGGGTCAGGCGCTGATCGCCGATCCGAACCTTGGGGGCGTGGCCTTCACCGGCTCCACCGCCACGGCACGGTCGATCAACCGGGCGTTGGCCGAGCGTGAGGGGGCCATCGTCCCGCTGATCGCGGAAACCGGCGGCGTGAACGCCATGATTGTGGATGCCACGGCCCTGCCCGAGCAGGTCACGCGCGATGTCATCCTGTCGGCCTTCCGGTCGGCCGGGCAGCGTTGTTCCGCCTGTCGCATCGTCTATCTGCAGGAGGATGTCGCCGACGGGATGCTCAAGATGATCGAGGGGGCCGCCGCCACCTTGCGGCTGGGCGATCCGATGGATCCGGCGACCGATGTCGGTCCGATCATCGATGCCGACGCGCTGGAACGGCTCAAGGCCCATGTGGCGAACCACAAGCCCCGCTATGAGGGCGAGGTGCCCGATGGTCTCTTCATGCCGCCTACCATCATCGAGCTGGACCGCGATCACAAACTGACGACCGAAGTCTTCGGCCCCGTCCTGCATGTCAAACGCTGGAAGGCGCGTGACCTCGACAAGGTGCTGGACGAAATCGCGGCGACCGGCTTCGGGCTGACGTTCGGCCTGCATTCCCGCGTGGATGCGACGATCGCCCATGTCACCGCGCGGGTGGGCGCGGGCAACGTCTATGTTAACCGCAACCAGATCGGCGCCATCGTCGGCAGCCAGCCCTTCGGCGGCCATGGGTTGTCGGGCACCGGGCCCAAGGCGGGCGGGCCGCTGTATCTCACCCGCTTCGTGGAGGAAGTCGTGGTCAGCACCGACACCACGGCAGCGGGCGGGAACGCGTCGCTGATCGCGATGGAGCAGCGCTGACCGAAACCTCGCCCGGGGCGGATTGCCACCGGGCGAGACGCACCCTAGCGTGCCGCCCATGATGCACACCGACCGCCTGTTTCCGCCCGACCCCGCAACGCGCACCCTCGCCCGGTCGCTCTTCGAGGGGGTCGAGCATTTGCCCATCGTGTCGCCCCATGGTCACACCGACCCGGCGTGGTGGGGCGACAACGCGCCCTTCGGGACGGCGACGGATCTTTTCGTGCGGCCCGACCACTACGTCACCCGCATGCTGGTGAGCCAGGGCGTCCCGTTCGAAGCCTTCGACGGCGAGCCACGCAAGGTCTGGAGCCTTTTTGCGCGCCACTATCCCCTGTTCGCGGCGACGCCATCCCGGCTCTGGCTGGACCATGCCTTCTCGACCGTCTTCGGCCTGACCGACCGGTTGCGCGAAGAAAACGCGGACGCCTTCTTCGACACGATCACCGAAGCTCTGGCGACACCGGAATTCCGGCCCCGCGCGCTTTATGACCGGTTCAACATCGAGGTGATCGCCACCACGGACAGCCCGCTCGACGATCTGGCCCACCATCAGAACGCCGCCGACAGCGATTGGACCGGTCGCGTCGTGCCGACCTATCGCCCGGACTCCTGTGTCGATCCGGAATTCGACGGCTTTCGGAACAACGTGATCCGGTTGGGTGAGCTGACCGGATGCGACACGGCCCGGTGGCAGGGCTATCTGGAGGCACACCGCAGACGTCGCGCCTTCTTTGCCTCCATGGGCGCCACGGCCACGGACCACGGCCACCCGACCGCCGCCACCCTGGACCTGTCCGAAGGCGAAGCCTCGGCGGTGTTCCAGCGGGTCATCCGGGGCCACGCCAGCCCGGGCGACGCCGAGACCTTCCGCGCCCAGATGCTGACCGAAATGGCGCGGATGTCGCTCGACGACGGGCTGGTCATGCAGCTGCACGCCGGGGCGATGCGCAACCATCACGCGGGCGTCCATCGCAGGCACGGGCGCGACCGGGGGTTCGACATCCCGACCCGCACCGATTTCGTAGCGGGCCTGCGGCCGCTCCTGAATGCCGTGGGAATGGACCCGCGCCTGACGCTGATCCTGTTCACGCTGGACGAAAGCACCTATGCCCGGGAACTCGCGCCCCTTGCCGGGGCCTATCCCTGCCTGAAACTCGGGCCGCCGTGGTGGTTCCACGACAGCTTCGAGGGGATGATGCGGTTTCGCGGCCAGGTGACCGAGACGGCGGGTTTCGCCAACACCGCCGGGTTCAACGACGACACGCGGGCGCTCTGTTCCATCCCCGCCCGCCATGACGTGGCCCGTCGGGCCGATTGCGCCTTCCTTGCCGGGTTGGTCACGACCCACCGTCTGGACGAGGAGGAGGCCTTCGCCCTGGCCCCACGCCTCGCGACGGGTCTGGCCCGGGAGGCCTACAAGCTATGATGCGGCAAACCTGGCGCTGGTTCGGCCCCGACGATGCGGTCACCCTCTCCGATATCCGTCAGGCCGGGGCCGAAGGCATCGTGACCGCGCTCTACGATACGCCCCCGGGGCAAGTCTGGACGGATGGGGCTCTGGCCGCGCGCAAGGCGCAGATCGAGACGGCGGGCCTGACCTGGGACGTGGTCGAGAGTCTGCCGGTCACCGAGGCCATGAAGACCGGCGACGTCGATTGTGTCCGCGACACCGCCACCTGGATCGACAGCCTGCGCGCCGTCGCCCGCGCCGGGATCGAGACGGTCTGCTACAACTTCATGCCGGTCCTCGACTGGACGCGGACCGACCTGATGTATCCGCGTCCCTCGGGCGCCCGCGCGTTGCGGTTCGACCTGATCGACTTCGCCGCATTCGATCTTCGGGTTCTGGGCCGCGATGCCACCTATCCGCCCGCTGTGACCGAAGCCGCCATGACGCACCAGATCGACGGCGATGCCCTGACCCGCACGATCCTTGCGGGCCTGCCCGGCGCGATGGAGGGCTGGACCCTCGAAAGTTTCCGCACCCGGCTCGCCGCCTATGCCGATGTGGGCGAAGCGGGCCTTCGCGCCAACCTTGCCGCCTTTCTGCGCGCCGTCGTGCCGGTGGCCGAGGAACTGGGCGTGCGGCTCTGCTGCCATCCCGACGATCCGCCCTGGCCGCTGTTCGGCCTGCCCCGCATTGTCTCGACCGAAGCCGACTACGCGGAGCTGGTCGGGATCGTGCCGTCGCCGTCGAACGGGATCACCTTCTGCACCGGCTCGCTCGGGGCGCGGGCTGATGTGGACCTGCCCGGAATGGTGGAACGGCTTGGCCCCCACATCCATTTCGTACACCTTCGCAATGTCCGGCGCGAGGCCGAGACGGTCCCCTGCTCCTTCTTCGAGGATGACCATCTGGCCGGGTCGACCGACATGGTCGCCGTGATCCGCGCCCTTCTGGCCGAACAGGCCCGCCGCCACGCCTCGGGCCGCGCGGATTGGCAGATGCCCATGCGGCCCGACCACGGCCAGATGATCCTGGACGATCACACCCGCCGCACCGCGCCCGGCTATCCCGCCATCGGACGCCTGAAGGGTCTGGCCGAACTGCGCGGCGTGATGGTGGCCCTGTCGTGACCGGAGTTCTGCACTTCGGGCTTGGCGCGTTTCACCGGGCCCATCAGGCGGTCTATACCCAGAATGCGGGCGCCTGGATCGAGGCGGTGTCGATGCGCGACCCGACCCTGGCCGATGCCCTGAACGCCCAGGACGGCTTCGCCCTGATCGTGCGCGCCCCCGAAGGACCGAAGGTGCAGCGGATCACGGCGATCCGGCGGGCCCATGCCCTGTCCCGTGGCGCCGCGCCGATTGCCGCGCGACTGGCCGACCCGGCGATCACGGCGGTCACGATCACCGTCACCGAAAAGGGCTATGGCCTTGACCGCGCGACCGGCGGGCCGGACCGGTCGGACCCGGTGACCGCCCATGACCTCGCCCACCCGGATGCGCCCCATGGCCTGATCGGCACCCTGCTTCTGGGCCTGGCGCAGCGACGGGACGCAGGCGCGGGGCCGATCACGGTTCTCAGTTGCGACAACATGACCGCCAACGGCGCGATGCTGAAAAAGCTGACGCGGGAAACCGCCGCGATCACCCGGCCCGACCTGTTGCCCTGGATCGACACCAACGTGACCTTCCCGGGCACCATGGTCGATCGCATCACCCCCGCCGCCAGTGACGAGACGCGCGCCATCGCGCGCGACGCCACGGGCCGCGACGACCCGCTGGCGATCGAGACCGAGCCGTTTTCCCAATGGGTGATCGAGGACGATTTCGCCGGGCCGATCCCGGACTGGGCCTCTGCCGGGGCGCAGATCGTCCCCGACGTGGCGCCGTTCGAAGCGATGAAGCTGCGGATGCTGAATGGGGCGCATTCGACGCTGGCCTATATGGGCGTCCTTTCTGGCCACACGCATGTGCGCGACGTGATGGCCGACCCCGACCTGCGACCAAAGGTGATCGATGTCATGATGGCGGCGGCGCAGACCCTGCCCGCCGATCTGGACACCAAGGGCTATGCCGCCGACCTGATTGCCCGGTTCGAAAATCCGGCAATCGCGCATCGCTGCGCGCAGATCGCCATGGACGGCAGCCAGAAGTTGCCACAGCGCATCTTCGCACCCGCTCTTGACCTGCTGGCGAAGGGGCTGGCTGTGACGGCGCATGCCGACGCCGCCGCAAGCTGGATCACCTATCTGCGCGGCGCGACCGAGGTGTCCGATCCGCTGGCCGACCGCCTTCGGGCCGCCGTGCGATCCGACAATCCGCTCGGGGCACTCGCCCGGCTGGACGGCTTGGGGCATCGCGAGATTTTCGAAGACCCCACATGGCAGGCAGCTGTCACCGCTCGACTGTAGCCTTCAGGCCCCGACGCGGGCGTCTTCCAGCACCATGTCCGACGCCTTCTCGCCAATCATGATGGCGGGGGCGTTGGTGTTGCCCGACACAATTTCCGGCATGATCGAGCAATCCGCCACGCGCAGCCCGCCGATCCCGTGGACGCGCAGGCGGTCGTCGACCACGGCCCCGGGTCCCTGGCCCATCTTGCAGGTGCCGGTCGGGTGATAGATCGACACCGAATTCGACCGCGCCCAATCCAGCGTGCCGTCATAGTCGTCCATCGACAGGTCGGAGGAGGGACGGAACTCCTCGCTGATCTTGTCGGTCAGCGGCGCGTGGCGCGCGATGCGGCGGGCGATGTTGACGCCCTCGACGATCGTGCGGCAGTCGGTCTGCGTGCTCAGGTAATTGGGGATGATCCGGGGATAGACGCCCGCCTTGCCGGACGCGAGCCGGATTTCGCCCCGGCTTTCGGGACGCAGCTGACAGACCGACATCGTGAAAGCCGAGAAAGGGTGCACCCCCTCGCCGGGACTGTCGGCGGACCAGGGCTGCACGTGGAACTGAATGTCAGGTGTCTCGACATGGTCGCCGGTGCGGAAGAACCCGGTGGCCAATGAGGCCGCCATCGCCATCGGGCCCGACCGGAACAGCGCGTATTTCGCGGCGATCTTCGCCTGGTTGAACAGGCTGCGGACTTCGTCGTTCAGGGTCGGCTCATGGCATTTGAACACCAGCCGCGCCTGCAAATGGTCCTGCAGGTTCTTGCCCACGCCCGGCAGATCGGCCCGCACCTCGACCCCGTGGTCGCGCAATTGTGCCGCCTCGCCGATGCCGGACAGCATCAGAAGTTGCGGCGAGTTGATCGACCCGCCCGAGACGATGACCTCGCGCCCGGCGGTGACGATGTGTTCGGCCCCCGATTTGTCGCGATAGGCCACCCCGGTGCAGCGCGTCCCCTCCAGGATCAGGCGGGTGGCGGGCGCGTTGGTGATGATCCGCAGGTTCGGGCGCGACCGGGCGGGGTTCAGGAAGGCCACCGCCGACGAACAGCGGCGCCCGTTCCGGGTGGTCAGCTGGAAATAGCTCGCTCCCTCTTGCGTGGCGCCGTTGTAGTCGGGGTTGAAGGGATAGCCCGCGTTCTGTGCGGCAGCGACCCAGGCATCGCAGATCGGCCTTTGCAGCCGCATGTTCGACACCCAGAGCGGCCCATCCGAGCCATGGAAATCGTCGGCCCCCCGCTCCTGATGTTCGGAGCGCTTGAACAGGGGCAGGACATCTTCCCATCCCCATCCGACATTCCCCATCTGTCGCCAGCGGTCGTAGTCCTGCGGCTGGCCGCGCACATAGAGCAACCCGTTTAGCGAGGATGACCCACCCAGGACCTTGCCGCGCGGCCAGTCGATCTGCCGTCCGTTGAGACCCGGGTCGGGTTCCGTCCGATAGCACCAGTCTACCGACGGATTGTGCATCGTCTTGAAATACCCGACCGGCACATGGATCCAGGGGTTCCAGTCGCGCGGTCCGGCCTCCAGCAGGATGACCTTGTTGCGGGGGTCGGCGGACAGTCGATTCGCCAGGACACAGCCAGCGGACCCACCCCCGACAACGACGAAATCCGCGCTCCGATCTGCCATGCTGATGGTCCCTCCAAACCCTTTTTTGAACGTCTCGACGAAAGAAAAGCTTGTCAGACCAATATTAGAATGCTGAATAATGAGACTGCAAGTATCATATTTGCAATCCAAGGGAGGAAAACATGAAAGCGTCAAACGCCCTGAGCGGGATTTCCCGTCGGGACCTTTTCAAGTTGTCGGGCCAATACGGCCTGTCGTCCGTCGTCCTCGGCGCGTCCACCTTTGCCGGGGCAGCGACGCTGCCCGAATTGGTGAAGGCCGCGGAATCGAGCTATGAAAAGCGTTTCGCCAAAGAACCCAAGCACACCTTCAAACTGGGTGCGGCAGGCTTCAACGCCCGGAATCTCCTGATCGAACGCGCCGGCGTCCTGGAGTTCGCCCGCGATCTCGAAAGCCGCACAGACGGTGAGATCCGCGTCGAATTCATCGGCGACAACCAGATCTGCAGCCAGACCTCCTGCGTCGAGAAGACCCAGTCCGGCATCGTCGACATGTATTCCGCCTCGACCCAGAATTCGGCGGGCGGCGCGCCTTATCTGAACGTGCTGGACTATGCCTACATGTTCCGCTCCCGGGCCGATCAATACCACTTCTTCTACAGCCCCGAGTCGGTGTCGCTGCTGCGCGATCCCTTCGAGCAGCGCCATGGCCTGAAGTTCCTCTTCACCCATGCCGAACTGCGCGGGATCCAGACCGGTTCTTCCTTTGCCGACAAGCCGACCGTCACCAGCATCGAGGAGCTGTTCGGCACCAAGAACCGCGTCACGGGCACCCAATTGGGTCGCATCGCGATGGAGCTGCTGAACCTGAACCCCGTGCCGATCGCCTGGGAGGAAACCCTCGACGGCCTAAAGCAGGGCCTGATCGACGGCGCAGAGACCTGGGCCTCGGCCGTGGCCTATGCCAACATGTCGCCCGTCGTGTCCCAATCGGTCGACCTGAAGTTCTTCTGCGGCACCGAGCATACGGCGATGTCGGCCTCGGTCTTCGACGCGCTCGACGGCGAGTTGCAGGACGCGGTGATGGAATCGGCCTATCTGGCCCAGGTCCATGTGCAGGCGGCCAACGAGGCGGCGCTGGTCAACACCGTCGGCTTCTCGAACCCGCAGCTGCCCGGCACGATCTTTGCCGAGAACAACGTGCGCGTCGCCTCGCTTTCGGATGCGGAAATCCGCAAGGCCGAGGAAATGTGCTCGCCCGAGTTCCAACCCGCCGCCTGGGAGCAGTGGCGCGAGCGTCTGAACGGTTGGTCGGGAGGTCAGGATACCTATCAGGGCATCTATGACGTCGCCCGTCAGATCCCCGCCGACACCAAGGCCGAAAACGTCGAACCTCGGCGCTGGTGGAAGGCCTGATCCGAAGGGCCGTCACGCAAACGGATCGGGCGCCGCGCGCGCCCGGCCCGACTGGCGGGCGAGGCGGCACCCCGCGTGCAGGCTGACCCCCGGACGCGACCGGGAGGGGTCGCAACAACCACAGGGAGGATCCGTCGATGGAGATTTTCGGCGGCATCGGGGAGATCATATCTGCCCTTTTCGCGAACGATGCCTGGACACTGGGGGACGCGCTTCGGCAGAACCAGCCCGCGACCTGGACCCTTGGCCTTCTGGCCACGATCCTGGGTGGGTTGGCGATGTTCTTCGTCTACCGGTTCGTTCCCATGATCGAGCGACATCTGGAGCCTACTGTGATGGTCGTCTCTTACCTGATGATCGGCTTCATCATCTTCGAGAGCGTGGTGCAGCGGTTCCTGTTCGACAACCAGAACCCATGGTCCACCACCCTTCCCTCCTTCCTCTTTCTCATCATGACCTGGGTGGGGTGCAGCTATAACGTCAAGCTTCGCACCCATCTGGCCTTCTCGGAATTCCGTACGGCCATGCCTCCAGCAGGTCAGATCTTCTGTCTTCTCCTCGACGCACTGCTCTGGACCGGCTTTGCGTGGATCGTTGTCGTGACGACCACGCAGGAAACCGTCGCAGCGGCCGCGAATTTCCGTTTCATGTCGGGAACCGACAACCTGATGCAGTGGTGGTTCCTGGTCTCGGTGCCCATTGCGTGGACGATCCTGGTGGCCCGCGTGTTCGAAAATCTGGTCGTCGACCTGCGCAATTTCCGCAATGGCGCCCCGCTTATCGAACAGGCCGTGATCGGCGGTGACACATGACCGACGGCACCATCATCACGCTGATCTCCATAGGCGTCACGCTGCTGTTCATGCTTGGTGTGCCTGTCTTTCTGGTGATCGGCTATTGGGTCGTCGGCATGTCGTTTATCATCGGCCTGCCACTTCTCAACATCGGAGCGGCCCTGTCGGATGTGTTCACCGACGGCTTCGCGTTGCTGGCCATGCCGCTCTTCATCCTGACCGGTGACCTTATCAACCGGTCGGGCATCGCTCGGCGTCTGTCGGATTACGCCTATGCCTGCCTCGGCTGGCTGCGCGGGGGGCTGGCAATGGCGACGCTCGGCGCCTGTGGCCTGTTCGCGGCGATCTCCGGGTCGAACTCGGCGACGACGGCGACCATCGGCTCCATGCTCCATCCCGAAATGGTGAAGGGCAACTACGACGAACGGTTCAGTGCCGCGACCGCAGCCGCCGGCGGCACGGTCGGCATCATCATTCCGCCGTCGATCATCTTCATCGTCTACGGGTTTCTCATGAACCTGCCGATTTCGGATCTCTTCGTGGCCGGGATCATTCCGGGGGCCCTTATGGTCCTCGCCATGATGATGGCCGCCTTCCTGCTGTCGTGGAAGAACAAGTGGGGCATCCTGATCGGCCTGTCGTTCTCGCGGATGGCCAAGACGGCGCTCGGGGCATGGCTTGGATTCGGGGCGATCGGCCTCGTGCTGTACGGCATCTACACCGGCGCCTTTTCCCCGACGGAAGCGGCGGGGGTGACCGTCGGCGTCTGCATCATCGTCGGCTTCATCTGCCTGCCCATCTACAGGATGATCGGGCGGGACGGAAATCGCCCTCTGGAACAGAAGAGCTGGTGGGAAATGCTGGTGGTTCAGGGATTTTCCCCGCTCGAACTGCCGTCGATCACCATGCGGTCGGCGCAGATCACCGGCATCCTGGCCCCGCTCATCGCCGTCTCGGTCGTCATGCAGCAGATCCTGTCGGTTCTGGGCGCGCAGCAGGTCATCGGGGATTTCGTCACCGGGATGGGCGGCTACTACGCCGTTCTGTTCACCGCCATGGCCATCGTGTTCGTGTCGGGCATGGTGCTGGAATCGCTGCCGGTCACGATCATCCTGGCTCCGATCCTGGCGCCGATTGCCCATGACATCGGCGTGGAACCGGTGCAATTCGCGGTCATCTTCCTTGTCGGAGCGTCCATCGGCTTCATCACGCCGCCTTATGGCCTGAACCTCTATGTCGCATCCGGCGTGACGGGCGTTCCATACTTCAGACTGCTGCCCTATACGGTGCCCTACCTCGTGGCGCTGATTTCCGTCTGGATCTTCGTCGCGCTGGTACCGGAACTTTCGACGGCACTTTTGCCTGAAAGATAGGACACGGAGCGCCCGAAATGGACGGCCAGAGGACCGATGCGATACCGACCAACCTCCGCCTCCTCCTCGTGCTGGAGGCGGTGGCCAAGGCAGGCGACCCGGTCACACCGACCGAGGTCAACGCAAGTCTCGGCCTGCCCAAGCCGACGATCCATCGCCTGTTCTCGACGCTGGTCGACGAAGGCTTCCTGCAACGGGACATCGGGGGCCGCGCCTATCTGCCGGGCCCGCGCCTGCGTGGGTTGGCCGGAGGTGTCCTGTCGTCGTCGCGAGTGCGAGGTGCGCGGCAGGCCATCCTGAAGAAGCTGTCCAGCACTATCGGCGAAACCTGCAACATTGCGCTGCCCGACGGCGACGCCATGGTCTACCTGGAGCGCGAGGAGACGGAATGGCCCCTGCGCATCCAGCTGCCGACTGGCACGCGGGTCCCGTTCTACTGCACTGCGTCGGGCAAGATGTTCCTCTCGACGCTGAAGCCGGCCGAGCTCAAGATCTACCTCGATGCGACCGAACTTCGCCCGCGGGCGCCCGGCACCTATACCGACCGGGCCGAACTGACCGCAGCCCTGGAACGCATCCGGGAGCGGGGCTATGCTACCGATCGCGGCGAATTCATGCCCGACATGATCGCCGTCGCGGTGCCGATCAACGATGCGAACGGTCGGTTGCTGGCGACCCTGTCCTTCCACGCCCCGACCCAGAGGATCGATCTGGAACGCGGGCTGTCGTTCCTGCCCGACCTGCGAGAGGCGGCGGCCAAACTGGCCACGCACGTCAGCTCACGCAACGTCGGTCCCTAGACGGTCTTGAGGCCCCGGACGTTCAGCGCGACCGAATAGAGACTGGTCGTCGCCGTGATATACAACACATGACGCGCCCGCCCGCCAAAGCAGACGTTCGAGACGGTTTCGGGCACCAGAACCTTGCCGAGCAGCCGCCCGTCGGGCGCGATGCAATGGACCCCGTCCCCGGCGGACGTCCAGATGTTCCCATGCTCATCCAGGCGGAAGCCGTCGCTGACCCCCACATCCACCTTGCAGAAATCCCGCCCGGTCAGCGGGCCCGTGTCGCGCACCTGATAGACGCGCATATGCTGCGGATCGGCCTGCCGGAAACGGCCCGTGTCGGCGACATAGAGCAAGGTCTCGTCCGCCGAAAACGCCAGGCCGTTCGGACAGTTCATGTCGTCGACCATCACCCGCAATTCGGCCGTTTCGGGATCGATCCGATAGACGCAGCAGGGAAGCTCCTGCTCGGCCTTGGACCCCTCGTAGTCCATAGAAATCCCGTAGTGCGGATCGGTGAACCAGACGGAGCCGTCCGATTTCACCACCACATCGTTCGGCGAATTCAGGCGCTTGCCGTCGAACCGGTCCGCCAGCACCGAGACCGTCCCGTCGGGCTCTGTCCGGGTCACCCGCCGCGTCAGGTGTTCGCAGCTGATCAGGCGTCCCTGCCGGTCGCGGGTATGGCCGTTTGAAAAGTTCGACGCCGCGCGGTAGGTGCTGATCCCCGTCTCGGCGTTCCAGCGCAGGATGCGGTTGTTGGGAATGTCCGAAAACAGCAGGCAATCCGCGTCGCCGAACCACACCGGCCCCTCGACCCAGTCGAACCCGGTGGCAAGTCGTTTCAAAGGGGCATTGCCCAAGACGTAGCCATCGAAAAGCGAAGCGTGGGATTCGAAACCGGACATGTCTGCTCCATCCTGCGGCGGGGTCGCCGGGGTGTCGCCGTGAACGCTAGCCGGTCACGCGGCGCCCTTCAATGCAACCTGCCCCGCGTGGTGACAGGCGACCCGGCCCCCGTTGAATGGTTGAAGCGTCGGGCGCTCGGCGGAACAGATGTCGGTTGCCAGCGGACAGCGCGGATGGAAGGCGCAGCCCTTGGGAGGATCGATGGGATCGGGAATTTCCCCTTCCGGCGGCTCCACCTCGCGCCCGAAGGCATCGAGCCGCGGGGCAGCGTCGATCAGCATGGCGGTATAGGGATGGGCCGGCGTGGTGAAGAGCGCATCGGGCGACGCTTCCTCGACCAGTCGGCCCAGATAGAGAACGCCGATCGTGTCGGCCATGTGCCGCACCACGGTCAGGTCATGGCTGATGAAAAGGTACGTCAGCCCATGCACTTCCTTCAGGTCGCTCATCAGGTTCAACACCTGCGCCTGCACCGACACGTCGAGCGCCGACGTCGGCTCGTCGCAGACGATCAGCTTCGGCTCGGAGGCCAGCGCACGGGCCACGCAGAGCCGCTGCCGTTGGCCGCCGGAAAACTGGTGCGGATACTTGTTCACGTCATCCGCCGACAGGCCGACCTGTTCCAGCAGACGCTCGGCCAGACCATCAGTGTTGCCGCCCCGCGCGGCCACCGGCTCGGCGATGATGTCGCGCACCCGCCAGCGCGGGTTGAGCGAGGCGAAGGGGTCCTGGAAAATCATCTGGATGTCGGTGCGGATCCGGTCGATCACCGCCGCATCGCTCTCGGTCACGAGGTCAACGCCGTCAATCTCCACATTGCCGGACGTGGGCCGCAGCAGGCCCACCACCATCTTGCCGATGGTCGATTTGCCGGAACCGGACTCCCCGACCAGCGCATAGGTCGTCCGCTCCGGTATCTCGAAACTCACGTCCGACACCGCCGTCAGCATCCGCTTGGGCAGACGCTCGATGACGCGGTTGAGCCATGGCTTGGAGACGTCGAAGACGCGGGTCAGGTTCTTGATGCTGACAAGGTTCATGCGACCGCCTCACTGGCTTCGATGGGGAACCAGCAGGCCGCGCGGGCGTCCGACGCCCCGACTTCGGGGCGCGGGTCCTTGCGGCATTTGTCCTGCGCGAAAGGGCAACGCGGATGAAAGGCACAGCCCTCGGGCAAGGCGTTCAATCGCGGCATCGCACCGGGAATTTGCCTCAGGCGTTCATTGCCCGCACTGGCCGCAGGCGTCGAAGCCATGAGACCATCGGTATAGGGGTGTCGCGGGTGGCCGACGATCTGACTCACCGGCCCGATCTCCGCCAGACGACCGGCATACATCACAGCAACCCGGTCGGCGGTTTCGGCGATCACCCCCATGTCGTGCGTCACCAGCATCGCCGCCATCCCGCGTTCGCGACACAGCCGTTTGAGAAGCGCGATGATTTGCGCCTGCACCGAGACATCCAGCGCAGTCGTCGGCTCATCGGCGATGAGCAGGGTCGGTTCGGCACAAAGACTGAGCGCAATCACGACCCGCTGGCGCATGCCGCCCGAAAACTCGTGCGGATAGGCACCCATGCGGTTCTTGGCCGAAGGGATGCCCACTTCATCGAGACCCCGAATGGCGCGCGCGGCGGCCTCATCCTGGCTCACGTCGAGGTGGCGCAGGATCGTCTCCTCCAGCTGTTCGCCTACGGTCAGCAGCGGGTTGAGCGAGGTCAGCGGGTCCTGAAACACCATCCCGATCCGCTTGCCGCGAACCTTGCGCATCTGCGGCAGGGTGTAGTTGTCGATCCGCTCCCCCTCCAGCAAGACCTGCCCGCCCGAAATATGCGCGGGCGGGTCCAGCAGGCCGATCACGGCATTGCCGGTCATCGACTTGCCCGCCCCGGACTCGCCCACCACGCCGAGGATTTCACCGGCGGCAATGTCCCACGACACGTTGTCCACGGGGCGGAGCGTGCCGTGCCGGGTCGGGATGTCGACAGTGAGGTCGCGGAGTTCGAGGACAGGGGTGGTCATCAAGGGAACTCCTGCGTCACTGAGATTCTGCCGACGATAGCCGCGTTGAAGTTGGGCAAGTCTTCCGCTGGAATCCAGTATTCCAGATGCTCTCGCCCGCCTGCTTCCTGAATATCGAAAGCCGCAAGATAGGTGTTCTCGACTTCAAACTTCGTGACGAATCCGCTGCCGCTGGCCTTTACGTTCCAGTCTCTCGCGATCTTCACAGCATATTCTTCGGTCGTGACTGGATAGAAGATCGGTTGTTCCGGCAGACGAGGTGGGAAGGCCTTCATCCCAGTTTGACGAATAAGCTCTAACTCTTCTGGTCCGACTGGTCGCCACAGGGTCGTTGTCTCTGAAACAGCCATCACCGCAGCCTCGGGTTCAGCGCATCGCGCAGCCAGTCGCCCAGAAGGTTCACCGACAGGGCCAGCGCCAGCAGGGTCACGGCGGGGAAGAACAGGATCCACCATTCGCCCGAGAACAGGAAATCCTGACCGATCCGGATGAGGGTACCGAGCGACGGTTGCGTGGGCGGCGCGCCGACGCCGAGGAACGACAACGTGGCCTCGGCGATGATGGCGAGGGCCAGCGAAATCGTCGCGATGACCAGCACCGGGGACAGCACATTGGGCAGGATGTGCTTGAGCATGATCGCCATGGGCTTGCGCCCGATCAGGCGGGCGGCCTGCACGTATTCCTTGTTCTTCTCGACGAGCGTCGCTCCGCGCACCACCCGGGCGAATTGCACCCAGTCCGACAGGCCGATTGCGATGATGAGGACCCAGATCGCCATCTGGTCGCGATGTTCGATCGGGATGACGCCCCGCGCCACCCCGAAGATCAGGAGCGCCACCAGGATCGACGGAAAGGTCAGCTGCACGTCGGCCACGCGCATGATGATCGTCTCGGTCCAGCCGCCGACATAGCCCGCCAGAAGGCCCAGAAAGACCCCGAGGACCAGCGCGAAGAGCACTGCCATGAATCCCACGAAAAGCGAGATCCGCATGCCGTAGAGGATGGTCGAGAAGACGTCCCGCCCCTGATCGTCGGTGCCCAGAAAGAAGCTTTCGCCGGTGAAGGCATTGGGCTCACCGGGGCGAGAGAAGCCGTTCATCAGGTTGAGGGAGGCCGGATCGAAGGGGTTCGTCGTCGCCACCCAGGGTGCAAAGACGGCCGCCAGCACCAGGAGCAGCGTGACGAAGGCTGCCACCACCGCGACGGGCGAACGGCGGAACGAATAGGCCAGATCGCTGTCCCAGGCGGTGCGAAGGGCGCTCATGAGTGCCTCCCGTCGATGCGAAGGCGCGGATCGACCCAGACATAAAGGATATCGACCAGCAGGTTGATCATTACGAACATCACCGAAATCAGCATCAGGTAAGCGGCCATCACCGGGATATCGACGAACTGCACCGCGTTGATGAACAGCAACCCGACGCCCGGCCACTGGAACACCGTCTCGGTGATAATGGCGAAGGCGATGATCGCGCCCAATTGCAGGCCGGTGACCGTGATGACCGGAATCATCGTGTTCTTGAGCGCATGGCGGAAGTTCACGGCCTTGGCCGACAGGCCCCGGGCGCGGGCAAATCGGATGTAATCCTGCCGCAGCACTTCCAGCATCTCGGACCGCACCAGCCGCATGATCAGCGTCATCTGGAACAGGCCCAGGGTGATCGACGGCAGGATCAGCGATTTCAGACCCGAGCTCGTCAGGAACCCGGTCGTCCACCAGCCAAGGTCGACCACATCGCCGCGCCCGAAGGTTGGCAGCCATCGAAGCTGTACTCCGAACAGATAGATGAGCAGGATCCCGATGAGGAAGGTCGGCAGGCTGACCCCGATGAGCGAGGCGGACATGATGATGTTGGCGGCCCACCCGTCCCTGCGGATCGCGGTGAAGACCCCCAATCCGATCCCGAAGCCGAGCGCCAGGACACCCGACACGAAGGCCAGCTCCAGCGTTGCGGGCGCGCGTTCCGCAATGATCTCGGCCACCGGGCGCGACTGGCGATAGCTGATCCCGAAATCGCCAGTGGCGGCGCGGCCCAGGAACTTGGCGTATTGCACCGGGAACGGATCGTTCAGGCCAAGCGCCTCGCGCAGGCGTTCGACATCCTGCACCGTGCGCTCCTGCCCCAGAAGCTGCTCGATGGGGTCGCCCACGAAGCGGAACATGGAAAACGCGACCAGACCGACCGCAAGCAGGACGATGATCGACTGGAAAACGCGGCGGATGATATATGCGAGCATGCCGCCAACCTGCCCCATACACCGGCGAGGTCAAGCGCCGATCCGCCTTGCCTGGGGCACATTCTGGATCTTGTCCCGTTCTTTGACCCATATGTCGGGTTTCCGGGCGCTGTCGCGTCAACCGAAAGGGCGCGGCAGGTTGCCCCGCCGCGCCCTTCGACAATCAGGTCCGACTTATTCCGGCAGGTTGATCCACCGGATGTTCAGGAAGTTGTCGGGCCGCTGGATGACTTCGGCCCCGTCCCTCACGCCCCAGATCAGCGGCTGGATATAGAGCGGCACATAGGCCACGTCGTCGGCGACGATATTGGCCACCTCGTCGAGCATGATCTGCCGGGCCTCTTCGTCGATTTCCGACTGGATGCCGGGCAGAAGCTGATCGATGCGCGGGCTGGAATAGCCGCCGAAGTTCCACGATCCGAGCAGTTTTTCCTCGTTCGGGGTCGAGACGAGGAAGCGGATCGGGTGTTCCGCGTCAAAGGTGCCGGGCGACCAGCCGAGCAGGTACATGTCATGCTCATCTGCGCGCAGCGCGGGCCAATAGTTGGCGACCGGCACCGTCTCGAACGCGGGCTTCAGACCGACCTGCGCCAGCATGGCATTGATCGCGGTGCAGACTGCCTCGTCGTTCAGATAGCGGTCGTTGGTGCACTTGAAGGAAAACGCGAACCCGTCGGGATAGCCCGCCTCGGCCAGCAGTTCACGGGCCCTGTCGGGGTCATAGGCGCGCTGCTCGATCCCGCTGGTATAGCCGCGCGTCGTCGCACTGACGAGTTGGCCCGTCGGTTCGGCGGATCCGCGCATCACCGTCTGAAGGATCGCGGGCACGTTGATCGCATGGGCCACCGCCTCGCGGACGCGGACATCCTTGAACGGGTTCTCGCCCCCGGTCAGCAGCGTGTCCTTGTCATGCGGAAAGCCGAGCATGATGACACGCGCCTCGATCCCGCGGATCACGTTGACGCCGTCCGTCGCATCGACCCGCTCCGCGTCCTGCACCGGAACCGGCTCGATCAGGTCAAGTTCGCCCGACAGAAGGGCGGCGACGGCCGTGGCCGAATTCTGCACCGGCGTGAAGGTGGCGGTCGTGACATTGCCCCGATCCTCGCCCCACCAACCGTCAAAGGCGGTCAGCACGGTCTTCAGGCCCGGCTGGCGTTCGGTCACCATGTAGGGGCCGGTGCCGTTCGTGTTCAGCGTGGCGAAGTTGCCCTGTTCGATGTTGGGACGCTCGGCCCCGTTCTCGGCGGCCCACCCGCTGTCCATCATCATCCAGTTGGCGATGCCGTCCACGAAAATCGGGTTCGGCGCCTCGGTGCGGATTTCGACGGTGTAATCATCTATGGCCTCGACCGAGGTGACACCGGCGAACCAGCTCGACGTGTCGCTCTGCTCGCTGGAGGCGCGCTCATAGCTGAAAATCACGTCTTCGGCGGTGAAATCCTGTCCGCCGTGGAACTTGACCCCCTGCCGCAGGCGGAAGCGCCAGCCGTCGCCGTCCTCAAGCGGCTCCCAGGCTTCGGCAAGCGCCGGCTCGATGGTCATTTCGCGGTCGCGGCGGACCAACCCCTCGTAGACATTCCCGAGCAGGCTGAAGACGGGCGCGGAGTTGCCCGCGTTCGGGTCCAGCGTGTTCGGATCGGATGTGGCGGCGAACCTCAGGTCGGCGGCAGCGGCCGGCAGCGCCGCGGCCAGAAGGGCAGCAGTCAAGACAAGTTTCATGGCGGATATCTCCCCGGTTTATGCCTCCTACGATGGCGCATCGGGGCGGCACGTCAACCGGACTCCGCCGTCTGTCCGGCCAAATCACGCATTCTGATGGGTTTGGGTCTTGAATCAGGCCTTCGGTCTGCCGAAGACGGCCTGCTGCCCGAGGTCACTGTCCAGATCGCCGCGCAGCAGGGCGGCATAGTGGTCGCGCAACGTCTCGGTCCCGTATTCGGGCGTGGCGTCGGCATCGTAGCGCCCTGCCGCCGCGTCCCAGACCAGCATCGACTCGGTCGCGTAGTATCGCCCGATGCGGGCCAGGGCGGCCTTGTCGCGCAAGCCGGGCACGATCCGCGCGCCGATATCCAGAACGCCCACGATCGCATCCATCAGGATGGGCGGAATCCGCCGGACCGGCACAGGTCGGCCCAGAAGGTCCGACAGGATCGTCGCCTGATCGCGTGGCGTGATGGCGGGCCCCGGCCCCCCGATGGGCAGGATCGTCCCATGGGTGGCGGGATCGGTCAGGGTCCGCGCGACGAAGCGCGCCAGATCGCCGTCGCTGATCGGTTTGCAGGCGGTGACCGTGCCATCCCCGAACGCGAGGAAGGGCTTGCCCGCCTGCACCCGCGCGACCTGACCGGACAGCGATTTGAAGAAGGCCGTCGGGCGGACCACGGTCCAGTCGAGACCCGAAGCGGCCAACTCCGCCTCGAAAGCGAGCTTGGCCTGCTGGAACGCCAGATCGGGCTTTTGCACGCAGATCGCCGACAGCAAGAGGAACCGCCCCGCTCCCGCCGTTTGCGCCATCGCCAACAAGTCGAGGTTGGCCCGATGATCCACAGCCCAGGCGTCGGCTGGCGTGCCCGTGCGCGAGGCAATGCAGGAGACAACCGCATCGAAGGTGCCCTCGGGCGCAGCCACCTGCACCGCGACACCCTCGGGCAGACCGGAGGGGTCGCTTTCGGGGCGCAGAAGGGCCGTAACCGCAAACCCTTGGGACAGCAGTTCCCACGCCACGGCACGCCCGATGGCCCCGGTCGCCCCGGCAAGAAGGATGGAATGCAATTGCGCGGCCATGGTTCACCGTTTCGTCCCCATACGATCGGCGCAAGGGCAAACACCGGCCCGGGCAACGCAAAAGGGGGCCCGCAAAGGCCCCCTTCCGCACTGTTACACGTCCGATCAGTTCATGGTGAAATGCTTGAACTTCGGGTCATCCTCGGGGCTGACTTCGGTGCCAACGGCATCGGTCATGCCCCAGTTCAGCACCTGATGGTGAAGCGGCAGATAGAGCTGCTGCTCCTGCACCACGTCCCAGATCGCCGCGACATCGGCGTTGCGCGCATCGAGGTCGGTCTGCGACGCGAGGCCCACGATCTTGGCATCCACATCCGCATCCGAGAAGCCGGTCGGGTTCCACGATCCGCGATCCCCTTCCTTGGTGTGGACGAGGAAGTTGAAGATATACTCGCTGTCATAGGTCGGCACACCCCACCCGAGCAGGTAGAAATCCGTCTGGTCGTTCTGGATCAGCGGGAAGTGCAGGGCCTTGGACTGGGCGTTCAGGTTGATCGTGATCCCGATCTGCCCCAGCATTCCGGCCACCGCCTGACAGATCGCCTCGTCGTTGACATAGCGGTCATTGGGGCAATCCAGCTGCACGGTGAACCCGTCGGCATAGCCCGCCTCGGCCAGCAGCGCCTTGGCGCCCTCGACATCCGCCGGGCTGACGGCGTCCAGCGCCTCGGTCCAGCCGTTCACGAAGGGCGGGGCGATCATGCCGGCGGGCTGCGACTGGCCGCGCATGACGACCTGTTGGATGGCATCGCGGTTGATGGCCATGTTCATCGCCCGGCGGACGCGGACATCCGCAAACGGGTTGGCGCCGTCGACGCTGTCACGCTCCAGATCCGCGGCCCCCATGTTCATGCCCAGGAAGATCACGCGGTTCTGCGGGGCCGTCTTGACCACCAGCCCGTCGGTCCCGTTGACCCGGTCGAGGTCCTGCACCGGAACGTCCTGGATGAAATCCACTTCACCCGACAGCAGCGCCGCAACCCGCGTCGCCGCGTTCTGGATCGGGGTGTATTCGATCCTGGTGACGTCCATAGGGAACTGCTCCATGCCCCAATAATTGGGGTTCTGGTCCAGCACGGTCTTCACGTCCGGCTCCCGCGAGGTGAGGGTGAAGGGGCCGGTGCCGTTGGCGTTGGTCGCGGCAAAGGTCGTCTCGCCCTCGGCGATGTTCTGGACGTCGACGACGCCATTCGCCTCGGCCCAACCGCTGTCCATGACAAAGAGGTTGGTGAAGTTCGACGGCAGGATCGGGTTCGGCCCGTCGGTCACGAATTCCACGGTCAAGTCGTCGACGGCGCGAATTTCCACGATGGAGGTCAGAAGCTCCTTCATGGCGCTGAATTCGGACTTGGCGCGGTTGAAGCTGAAGACGACGTCTTCGGCGGTGAAGGCCGCACCGTCGTGGAAGGTGACGTCCGGGCGCAGCTTGAAGGTCCAGACGTTCGGATCGCTCTCGCTCGGGGCCCATTCGGTGGCCAGGGCCGGCTCGAAGGCGCCGGTGACATCGCGGATGATGAGCGGCTCATAGATCTGGTGGGCCAGCGTGTGGGTCGGCCCCTCGTTCTGGGCATGGGGGTCCAGCGTCAGGCTGTCCCCGGCGCGCGCCCACCGCAGCGTCTCGGCGCTGGCGGCCCCGGCGGTCATGGCGAGGATGGTCAGAATGGCGGTTGTGCGAAGCATGTCGTTCTCCTGTTGGAAAAGACCCCTGTCCCGGGGTTCATGCGCGACAAGGGACCACCGTTGGCCGACATGTGCAAGCGGCTACTCGCCGACGGTCGGCTGCGACTTTCGGGCGTTCCCTGGGTGGACGGCATCCGGCCCCCAGATCGCGACATAGGTGTCGATGACCATGCCGCGACGCTGGAAGAGGACGAAAAGCGTGCCCAGAATCGCCCACCAGATCGGCAGGAGCAACCACATCCATATGGGCGCATTCGCCTGCCAGAGCCCCGACAGGACGGCCAGCATCGACAGGATCAGCGCCGCATAGCCCGCGACCTTGTGCAGCACCTCGAACGCCAGCCGTCGGGGCGTCATGTCATAGTGGTCGCCCCGCATCGACCGGTCCGTCGGCCCGCCCTTGGAGCCGCGAAAAGCACCCGAAAGGGCCTGCATCAACCCAAGCCAGAGCACCGCCCACCCGAAGGCGCGGTGAACCCAGATCGCGTCTGTCAGCGAGGTCGTGGTGCCCGGTCGGCTCAGCACCAGCCAAAGGCCCGCCACCATGAGGACGAGCGCCATGACCTGGGCGATCAGATGGCTGCGCCACCAGACCCGGTTGTCGACCACTTCGGGAAAGCGCTGGCGCGGAAGGACCTTGAAGAACCGTGCCGCGATGACGCCTGCGGGCACCAGCACGCCCCAGGCGATCACCATGAGCCGCCCGTGCCAGCTCAGGTGAAAGCCGAGGTCATGGGCGCGCGCCGCGTCGATAGGTGTCAGAAGCCAGTCGATCATCGCCGCCCCCGTCCCGAACCGCTCCGGTCCCGGGGCGCTGCCCGTTCGGCACTCAATCGATCCACTGGATCGATTGCCGGTCTTATGACCGGACCGTGCACACCCCGGGGCGCTGCCCGTTCGGCACTCAATCGATCCACTGGATCGATTGCCGGTCTTATGACCGGACCGTGCCTCACCCCTTGACCGCGCCGGCGGTCATGCCGGTGATGATCTGGCGACTCGCAACCAGCGTGAACAGAATCGGCGGGATGGCCAGCAATGTGCCCGTCGCCATGATCAGGCCCCAGTCGATATCGTATTCGGTCAGGCTGTTGACGATGGTCACGGGCACGGTGCGCGTCGCCCGATCCGCCAGCGCATTGGCCAGCAGGAACTCGTTCCACGCGACCCGGAAGGTAAAGATCGCGGCGGCGGCCAGGCCCGGCTTGATCAGCGGCAGGACCACAAGGAAGAACGTGCGGAACGGCCCCGCCCCGTCCATGCGCGCGGCCTCCTCCAGCTGGATGGGCACCTGCACGATGAAACTCTGCAGGATCCAGATCACGAAGGGCAGGTTCATGGCGACATAGATCAGGATGATGCCCCCGATCGTGCCGTCGATCCCGAACTGGAACGTCCAGATGCCGAAGACCGGAACCAGCAGGACGGCCGGCGGAACCATCCGCACCATCAACGTCCCGAGCGACGTGACACCGCGCCCCATGAAGCGGAACCGGACCAGCGCGTAAGCGGCCATGCACCCGAGGATCAGGGTGATCCCGGTCGAGATGATCGAGATGGTCAGCGAATTGACCAGGGCGCGTCCGAACGTCTTGTCGCAGCGGCGGATATGCTCGGGCTCGTACCAGAGGAAATCGCAAAGCGCGGTCTCGTAGTTGCGCAGGGTCGGCATGAACAGGAGCGACGAGGTGGGCGACGTGATGTCGACGTTCATCTTGAGCGAATTGCCCAGCATCAGGACGATGGGGCCAAGCGCCATGACGATCAGCGCGGCCAGCAGGGCATAGAAGGCGGGGTTCTGGCGCGGCATCTCAGCCCTCCTCGATCGCGGCGCGAACCCGGGCGGCGCGGGCCTCGGTGATCTTGGTGTAAAGGAACATCGCCAGCGTCAGGATCAGCAGCAGGATCAGCAGCACGTTCGACATCGCGGCGGCATAGCCCAGTTCGCGGAATTCCGAGGCGGTCCGGCTGATCCGCAGGGCCAGGATCTCGGTCGAGAGGCCGGGGCCTCCGTTGGTCAGGACCAGCACCACCTCCAGCACCTTGAAGGCGTCGATCAGGCGCAGAAGACAGGTCACGATAAGGACCGGCATCATCAGCGGGATCTTGATGTGCCAGATCAGTTGCCAGCCGGTCGCCCCGTCGATCCGGGCGGCCTCCATCGCCGATTTCGGCAAGGATTGCAGGGCGGCGAGCGACAGGATGAAGATGAAGGGCGTCCACTGCCAGATGTCGGCGATGACCACGCTGGCAAAGGCCCAATCGCCGTCCGAAAGCCAGGGGGCGGTCGGCAGGCCGAGGCTGTCGAGGATGCGATTGAAGGTGCCGACGGTGGGGTGGTACATGTAGCGCCAGATCAGGCCGACCACGATGGGGGCGATCATCATCGGCAGGATGAACACCGTCCGCAGCAGCGTCATGCCCCGCAATTCGCGGTCGAGCAGAAGGGCGAGGCCCACGCCCAGGACCATCTCGATCCCCACGACAAGCACGGCGAACTTGACGGTGACCCACAGGCTTTCGTGGAAAGCCGCGTCACCCAACAGGTTGAAATAATTGCGTAGTCCGACGAAGTCCGCTTCGCCGATCCGCTGGCTCGGGTTCCAGTCCAGAAACGAGGCCCAGATCATGTACCCGATGGGGTAAAGCAGGGCGACGACCATCACCGCCACCGCCGGAAGCAGGAACAGGTAGGGGGTCAATCTGTTGGCATTGGCCAGCATGGGCGGGGTCCGTTTCAGGAAAAATCGACGTCTGAACCACGGGTGATCCACGGGTGATCTATGTCGGACGTGCGGGTGACCGGCCCCCGCGAGGGGACCGGCCCGAGGAGCGGGAGGTTACTCCTGCCAGCTGTAGTAGCCGGCCTCTTCCATGATCGCGCGGGTCCGCTCGGCCACACCGTCGAGGGCTTCTTGCGGGTCGAGACCTTCGGTCAGGACCTGGCTCATGGTGGTTCCGATGTCGGCGTTGATCTGACCCCAGACGGGGATGATCGGGCGCCAGTCGGGGTCAGCATATTGCAGGGCTTCACCGAAGGTCGCCGAATAGGGGAACTTCGCGTTCAGCTCGGCATTCTGGTAAGTCGAGAAGCGGGACGGGTTGCCCCCCTCCATCGCCACGGCCAGATCGCCCTGCTTGGAGGTCAGCCACTGGAGCAGCAGGAACGCCGCTTCCTTGTTGGGCGCATTACGCGGGATGCCGATGCCGAAACCGCCGGTCTGGCTGGCGCGCTGCACGCCCATGGGGTGCATGACATAGCCGACGTTGCCCGCAACGGTCGACTGGCTGGGATCTTCGAACCCGGCGGCGAAGGCGATGGAGTCCATGAACATGGCCGCCTGACCCTGCTTGAAGGCCGCCGCGGCTTCGGCGGGGCCGAAGGTCGTGCCGCCCTCGGGACCGCAATCGACGATGGTCTTGAGCGCATTGGCCGCCTGAACGCCGGCCTCGTTGTTGATGATCGGATTCCATTCATCATCGAACACCCGGCCGCCGAGGGGCGCCAGATGCAGCAGGAACGCATGGCTGGCCTGGTGACCGGACGCGGCCCGCGAGGCCATGCCGCCCATGCCCGGCTCCAGCTCGGGGATCTGGCAGGCGATTTCGAGCAGCTCGTCATAGGTCTCGGGCGGGGTGATCCCGTGCTTTTCGAAGATGTCCTTGCGATAGGCCAGAACGCTCGTCTCGGCGCCGAAGGGCACGCCGAACGCGCTCCCGAGCTGGCCGGGGAGGTAGCCCTTGCTGCCGCCCGCAACGCCGATGTTCTCGACGTAGCCGGTGATCAGGTCGGACTGGTCGTAGTTCGGATCGGCCAGTTCGGGGTTCATGAAGAAGCGGGCCAGGTTTTCCAGCTGGTCGGCATAGACGTAGTCGGCCTTGGAGAAGACGACATAGGCGATCAGGTCATAGTCGCCCTCGTCCTTGGTCAGCTCCAGCGTCTGACGCTCGCGCATCTTGAGGTATTCGAGTTGATCGACCTCGACCTCGATCCCGGTCTCTTCGGTGAACTGGTCCAGCACCTCGATGGCCGCGTCGTAGTGCGGATGCGCCGGGAAGTTCACGACCAGCGTCGTGCCCGCATAGGGCTCGTAGGGGTTGGCCTGGGCCATTCCCGCCATGGCGACCGCGACGGCCGCACCGGTGAGATTCCATTTAGTGAACATCATATCCTCCCTGATGCCTTTTGGTTTCGTCTAGATTCGCGCGCCGGTGGCGCGGTCGAAAAGCATGATTTCCTCGGTCCGCACACCGAAGTCGCGCGTCTGGCCCGACGGGATGCGGTCGACGCTGGCGATTTCGGCAAGCACGTCGACATTGCCGCAGCGGGTCACCAGAACGGATTGCGCGCCCAGATATTCCGAGACGATGACCCGCAACTGGATCGGCGCGCCGCCTTCCAGGACGATGGACGAGGGGCGGATGCCGACCTCCACCGCGCGTGCCCCGGCGCGTTCGGCCAGACCCGGCGGCAGCGGAAGGTCGAAGCCCTGCCCCTGCACCCGGTCGGCGGTGATCTCGCCCGCCAGAAAGTTCATCGACGGGCTGCCGATGAAGCCCGCGACAAAGCGGTTCACGGGGTTGGCAAAGAGTTCTTCGGCCGTGCCCTGTTGCTGGATCATGCCCGCGTTCATCACAACGATGCGGTCGCCGAGCGTCATCGCCTCGACCTGATCGTGGGTCACGTAGACCATGTTCTTGTCGATGGTGTCGCGCATCTCGGCCAGTTCGGTGCGCATCTTGGCGCGCAGCTTGGCGTCGAGGTTCGAGAGGGGTTCGTCAAAGAGGAACGTGCCCGCGTCGCGGACCAGCGCACGGCCCATGGCGACCCGCTGGCGTTGCCCCCCCGACAGTTCGGCGGGCTTGCGGTCGAGCAGATGCGCGATGTTGAGCATTTCGGCCACGCGATTGACTTCGCTGTCGATCCTGGACTTCGGCGCGCGGGCCAGGCGCAGGGCAAAGGACATGTTCCGCGCGATGTTCATATGCGGGTAGAGCGCGTAATCCTGGAACACCATGGCGATGTCCCGCTCCTTGGGTTCCAGCTTGCCGATGGGGCGGTCGTCGAAATAGATCTCGCCGCCCGAGAGCGTTTCCAGCCCGGCAAGGATGCGCAGCGTCGTCGACTTGCCGCAGCCCGAGGGACCGACGAGGACGGTGAATTCGCCGTCCTCCAGCGTGAGATCCAGCGGCGGCAAGACCAGCGTCGAGCCGTAACTCTTCTCGACCTTGTCAAAGGTAATGCGTGGCAACCCGGCCTCCCCTCCATCGCGCCCCGTCATCCTTTCGACTGGACGGCGCTTGGGGAAGGTGGCATCTGAAGCATATGCGTTAACGTTAACGTTTTGGCCTGTAATCCACTGGAAAGGATCAACTTGTCACGCAAGGCATCGACGGACCGGATCGGTATTCACGAGGTCGCCAAGGCGGCGGGCGTGTCGCTGATGACGGTGTCGCGGGCGATGCGGGGCGTTGACGGCGTATCGGACCGGACCCGCAAGCGGATCGTCCGACTGGCGCAGGAGATGGGATATTTCCCCAATTCGGCGGCGCGGGCGCTGGCCGTGACCAATTCGACGCTGGTCGGGATATCGCTGCCCACGCTGATGAACGACGTCTTTGCGGATGTGCTGTCGGGGATGCGGCGGACGCTGGACCAGGCCGGTTATTCCAGCGTGATGGACACGAGCGACTATGATCTGGCGCGCGAATTGGCCTGGGCCGAGCGGACGCTGGCCTGGCGGCCGGCCGCGATCATCCTGACCGGGGTGGACCATCTGCCCGACCTGCACGCGCGACTGAGCCGGGCGCGGATTCCGGTGCTGGAATTGTGGGACGTCACCGAGGCGCCCATCGACATCTGCGTCGGCATCGACCATGGGGCGGCGGGGCTGCAACTGGGGCGGCATCTGGCGGACCTGGGGTATCGCAAGGCGGCCTATGTGGGTGCGCCACCGGGATTCGACCCGCGCGCGGACAAGCGGTTCGCGGGCCTTGCGCGGGCGTTTCGCGATGTGGGGGCGCAGGCGTTGCGGCGCATTCCGGTCAGCGGCGGCAACAGTTTCGCCGCGGGGGCCGAGGGGTTCGGCCAGATCGACCTGTCGGACCGGCCCGACGTCGTGTGTTTCCTGACCGACAACATGGCCTTCGGCGGGTTGATGGCCGCGCAGCGCGCCGGGCTGGACGTGCCGGGCGACATCGGGATCACGGGGTTCAACGGGCTGGACCTGACGACCGTGATGACCGCCCCGATCACCACCCTGCGCACCCCGCGCCGCCAGATCGGGGTGCAGGGGGCCAAGCATCTGCTGGCGCGGCTCAACGGGTTGACGCCCGCGCCGGTGACGGTGCTGCCCTGCGAACTGCTGCCCGGGGCCACGACGCGGCAGGTCTGATGCCCGCCTATCGCTGGCGGGTCTGCCAATCCGGGTGGATCCAGGGCCGCGCATTCGACCGTGGCAGGGACCGGCCCAGGATGTGATCGGCGGCCTTCTCGCCCGTCATGATCGACGGTCCGTTCAGGTTGCCATTGGTGATGCGCGGGAAGATCGAGCTGTCGGCGACGCGCAGCCCGTCCACCCCGATCACGCGGCATTCGGGGTCGACCACGGCCATCGGATCATCCGTCGCCCCCATCTTGCAGGTGCCGCAGGGATGATAGGCCGATTCCGTATGCTGGCGGATCGCCTCGTCCAGGTCGGCGTCGCTCTGCACATCCTCGCCCGGCTGGATCTCGTGACGGCGGAAGGGGGCGAATGCCTCCTGCGCGAAGATTTCCCGCGTCAGGCGGATGGCCGTGCGGAAGTCGACCCAATCCTGCGGATCGGACATGTAGTTGAAGCGGATGCGCGGGGCCTCCTCCGGGTCGGAGGAGCGCAGGGTGATCGCCCCGCGCGAGGCCGAACGCATGGGTCCGACATGGGCCTGGAAGCCGTGTCCCTCGGCGGCGACCTTGCCGTCATAACGCACGGCCAGTGGCAGGAAATGGAATTGCAGATCGGGATAGTCGACGCCGGCCCGGCTGCGGATGAAACCCGCGCTCTCGAAGTTGTTGGTCGCCCCCGGCCCCGTCCGCGTCAGCAGCCAGCGCGCCCCGACATAGGCCTTGCCCAGAAGGTTCCAGTACCTGAACAGCGTGATCGGCTGGCTGGCCGCCATCTGGATATACATCTCCAGATGGTCTTGCAGGTTCTGACCAACACCGGGCCTGTCGGCGCGCACCTCGATCCCGTGGTCTGCCAGATGCGCCGCCGGGCCGATGCCCGACAGCATCAGAAGCTTGGGCGAATTGATCGAGGAGGCGGCGAGGATGACCTCGGCCCGCGCCTCGACCAATTGACCCCCGACCAGCCGGACCCCGGTTGCGCGCCCCTCGGTGAACTCGATCCTGGCGGCCAACCCCCGGACGACATCCAGCAGACCCGAGGCCCGAGCCGGTTTCAGATAGGCATTGGCCGCCGACCAGCGCCGCCCGCGATGGACCGTCTGCTCCATCGGGCCGAAACCCTCCTGCTGCGCGCCGTTGTAGTCGTCGGTGATCGGATAGCCCGCCTGTTGCCCTGCCTCCACGAAGGCGCGGTAGAGCGGGTTTTCCCGCGTCCCCCGGCTGACGTGCAGCGGCCCGTCCGTCCCCCGCCACGCCGGATCGCCGCCATGGCCTCCGTCGGTCCAATTCTCCATCCGCTTGAAATACGGAAGGACATCCGCAAAGCTCCACCCCGCAGCCCCGCTGTCGGCCCAGTGGTCGAAGTCGCGCGCATGGCCGCGAACATAGACCATGCCGTTGATGCTGCTCGACCCGCCGATCACCTTGCCACGCGGTGTCGCCAGCACGCGCCCGCCCAGATGCGGCTCGGGCTCCGACCGGAACCCCCAGTCATAGCGCGACATGTTCATCGGAAACGACAGCGCGCCCGGCATCTGGATCAGCGGTCCGGCATCGGTGCCGCCGAATTCCACCACCAGAACGGTCTTCCCGGCCTCGACCAGACGATACGCGATGGCGCAGCCCGCCGACCCCGCCCCCACGATCACATAGTCGGCAATCATCCGCGTCATCAGTAGGCCGAGTCCACCGGCCCCATGCCGACATAGATGGTCTGCGCCTCGGTAAAGTGGTCCATCGCCATGCGGGCGTTTTCACGCCCGATGCCCGATGCCTTGGAGCCGCCGAAGGGCATACCGGCCGGGGTCAGGTTGTATTGGTTGATCCAGATCGTCCCCGCCTCCAGCGCGGCGGCAATCCGGTGGGCGCGGGCGAGGTCGCGGGTGAAGACCCCGGCGCTCAGCCCGAAGTCGGTGGCATTGGCGCGGGCCAGCGCCTCGGCCTCGTCCCGAAAGGTCAGGACCGACATGACAGGTCCGAAGATTTCCTCGCGCACGCAGGCCATGTCGTCGGTCAGATCGGTCAGGATCGTCGGCCCGATCCAGAACCCGGGTCGGTCCAGTCGGCTGCCACCTGCGGCGACGGTCGCCCCCTCGGCCCGGGCGCGGGCGATGTGGCCCAGGACGATGTCGAGCTGCGCCTCGGTGGTCATCGGCCCGAAGTTCACCGCCTCGTCCAGCGGATCGCCCAGAGTGGCCGTCGCCACCCGCTCCGTCAGGCGAGCCAGGAAATCGGCGGCGATGCTTTCGTGGACGAAGACGCGCGTCCCGTTGGAGCAGACCTGCCCCGAGGAATAGAAATTGCCGTTGATCGCGCCCGAAACGGCATCGTCCATATCGGCATCCTCAAAGATCAGGATCGGGGATTTGCCGCCCAGTTCCATCGTCACATGCTTCATCGCACCGGCGGCGGCAGCGGCGACCTTGCGGCCCGTCGGCACCGATCCCGTCAGCGATACCTTGGCGACACGGGCATCGGTGGTCAGGGCCGCGCCGACCGGCCCCCTCCCCTGCACCACGTTGAACAGGCCCGCAGGCAGGCCCGCCTCATGCAGGATTTCCGCCACCTTGAGCGCGCAGAGGGGCGTCGTCTCGGACGGCTTGAAGACCATCGCATTTCCGGTGGCGAGGGCCGGAGCCGCCTTCCAGCAGGCGATCTGGGTGGGGTAATTCCAGGCCCCGATCCCGACGCAGACGCCCAGGGGCTTGCGGATCGTATAGGCCCAGTCGCCACCGAACTGCATCGTCGCGCCGGTCACATCGGCGGCCAGCCCCCCGAAATACTCCAGCGCATCGGCGCCCGACATCGCGTCGGCGACCAGCGTCTCCTGCAGCGGCTTGCCGGTATCCAGCGTCTCGAGCACCGACAGCTCCCGGTTCCGCGCCCGGATCAGGTCGGCGGCCCGCCGCAGGATCCGGCCCCGGGCGACCGGCGCCATCGCGGCCCATTCGACCTGCGCCCGCACCGCCGAAGCCAGCGCCCGCTCGACAACGGCAGGGGTGGCGGCATGAACGGTCGCGACGGTTTCGCCGGTTGCGGGATAGATCACGGGAATGGCGTCGCCGCCCGTGTCCTCCACATAGGCCCCGTCGATGAAATGGCTGGCGGTCGGTTGGGCGTCGGGTCGGGTCATCTCGGTCTCCGCCGGGGTCGTCCCGGTCTTCTCTGCTTTGGAAATACTCCGGGGGTCCGGGGGCTGGCCCCCGGCGCTCATTCACCCCGCGGGAACCTCTGGTTGTCTTCCAGGACGTTCAGATCCATATGGTTGCGCATGTACCGCTCGGACGCGACGCGCAGCGGCTGGTAGTCCCACGGGTAATACCCGCCCTGCCTTAGCGCCTCGTAGACGATCCACCGGCGGGCCTGACTTTCGCGCACCTCCGCATCGAACCGCGCAAGATCCCACCGGCTGTCGGCTTCGGCGCGGAACCGGGCCAGCGTCTCGGCATGGGCCGGGTCCCGGGCCAGGTTGGTCAACTCGTGCGGATCGGCCTTAAGGTCGAACAACTGCTCGGGGTCCGCCGGGCAGCGGGTGTATTTCCACCTGTCCTGCCGCAGCGCGACCATCGGCGTGATCGTCCCCTCGGCGGCGTATTCCATGGCGACCGGAGTCTCTCGCGCCGCGCCCCGGCACAGCGGCAACAGGCTTTCGCCGGTGGTCCAGGGCGCCACGTCCGAGATATCGACGCCCGCGATGTCGCAGAGCGTCGGGCAGACATCGATGTTCGACACGGGCGTCTCGACAAGTCCGGGCTCGATGCCCGGCGCGGCGAGCATCATGGGAACCCGCGCCGACCCCTCAAGGAAGCTCATCTTGTACCACAGGCCGCGCTCGCCCAGCATGTCGCCATGGTCGGACACGAAAAGGATCGTGGCCTCCTGCCGGGTATCCTCCAGAACCTTCATCAACTCCCCGACCTTGCTGTCGAGATAGGAGATGTTGGCGAAATAGGCCCGCCGCGACCGGCGCACGTCATCCTCGGTCACCTCGAAATTGCCCCGGTCGTTGGCGTCGAGGATGCGTCTGGAATGCGGGTCGTGATCGGCGTAGGGCATCTCGGGGACGGGAGGCGTCAGATGCGCGCAATCCTCGTAGAGATCCCAGAAATCCTTGCGCGCCACATAGGGATCGTGCGGATGGGTGAAGCTGACCGTCAGACACCAGGGCCGCGCGTCATGGCCGCGCGCGTAGTCGTAGAGCTTCATCTTCGCGAAGTGACAGACCTCGTCGTCGTACTCCATCTGGTTGGTGATCTCGGCCACGCCCGACCCGGTCACCGACCCCATGTTGTGATACCACCATTCGATCCGCTCGCCCGGCTTGCGGTAATCGGGCGTCCAGCCGAAATCGGCGGGATAGATGTCGGTGGTCAGCCGCTCCTCGAACCCGTGCAATTGGTCCGGGCCGACGAAATGCATCTTGCCCGACAGGCAGGTCTGCCATCCCGCGCGGCGCAGGTGGTGGGCATAGGTCGGAATGTCCGAGGCGAATTCGGCGGCATTGTCATAGACCCGCGTCCGCGACGGCAGCAGGCCCGACATGAAGCTGGCCCGTCCCGGGGCACAGAGCGGCGACGCGGTATAGCAGTTCCGGAACCGCTTGGACCGCGCGGCCAAGGCCTTCAGGTGCGGCGCATGGAGCCATTCGGCGGGACCGTCCGGGAACAGCGTGCCGTTCAGCTGATCGACCATGATGATCAGGATGTTTCGGGTCATCGGCGCAGCCCCTGTTCGATGTGGTCGAGGACGATGCGGGTCGAGGCAGCGCTGGTCAGACCCTCCTTGCGCAGGGCCTGGCGCACATAGAGCCCGTCGATCAGCGCGCCGATCCCCTCGGCCAGCGACTCCGGCCGGTTGGTCAGGGGACGCAGCGCGTGGATCAGGTTGGACCGCAGCCGCGCGTGATAGATGTGCAGAAGGCGGCGTGTCTCGTCATCGCGTTGCGCCTGCACGTAGAAGTTCAGCCAGGCGGCCACCACGTCGCTCTGGAAGTTTAGCGGGGCGAAACAGGCGCCCACGATCGCCTCCAGCCGCGTCACCGGTGTGTCCGCCACGGCCAGGGCCTTCCGCGCCTCCTGCCCGAAGGCCGAAAGCACGTGCCGCATCGCCGCCAACAGCATCTGATCCTTCGACCCGAAGTAGTGATGCGCCAGGGCCGAAGACATGCCGGCGCGCTTGGCAATCCGGGCCACCGTGATGTCGATGGCCCCGGTGGCCGCGATTTCCGAAATCGTCGCCTGCACCAACGCATCGCGCCGCAGGGGTTCCATTCCTATTCTGGGCACAGCACACTCCGGCAGGTTTGTAACTCAGGCTCGAGTCGGTGTTAATTGACTCGTCAATCAATAAAAAGCGCCGAACGGCCGAAAACGTCAACACTCGGGAGAAAACTCATGATCCGCACGCTCACCGCCGCTTCCATCCTGGCCCTGACGGCAGGTGCCGCCTTCGCCGATGGCCATGCCGCCTGTCAGGAGGTCGTCCTTGCCGATGTGGGCTGGACCGACATCACGGCTACCACGGCCGTCGCGACCACGCTCCTCGGGGCGCTCGGCTACGAGACGGACGTCAAGGTCCTGTCGGTGCCGATCACCTATACCTCCATGGCCGAGGGCGACATCGACATCTTCCTGGGCAACTGGATGCCCACGATGGAAGCCGACATCGCCCCCTACCGCGAGGCGGGCACCGTCGACACCGTCCGCGCGAACCTTCAGGGCGCGAAATACACGCTGGCCGTGAACAAGGTCGCCATGGACCTCGGCATCGCCTCGTTTGCCGACATCGCGTCGCAGGCCGAAGCCCTCGACGGCAAGATCTATGGCATCGAGCCGGGCAATGACGGCAATCGCCTGATCCAGTCCATGATCGACGCGGGGGCCTTCGACCTGGCCGATTTCGAAGTCGTCGAATCCTCGGAACAGGGGATGCTGGCGCAGGTCGACCGCCTGACCAAGCGCGGAGAGCCCATCGTCTTCCTCGGGTGGGAGCCGCATCCCATGAACGCGAATTTCGAGATGGGTTATCTGGAAGGCGGCGACGATTATTTCGGGCCCGATCTGGGCGGGGCCACGGTCTATACCAACACCCGCGCGGGCTACGTCACCGAATGCGCCAATGTGGGCCAACTGCTGAAGAACCTCGAATTCACGCTGGCCATGGAGAACGAGATCATGGGCGCGATCCTGAACGACGGCACCGACCCGGAGGCGGCGGCAGCCACCTGGATCAAGGCCAACATGGGCGCACTCGACGGCTGGCTGGAGGGCGTGACCACCTTCGACGGCGGCGATGCCATGGAAGCGGTTACGGCGGCGCTTCAGTAACGCGACCCCAAGGCTCTTCGGTTGAAGAGTTTGCACAGGGAAGTCCTTCACAAGGACTTCGGGAAGGGCTTTCCGCGAAAGCCCTTCTGACCGCCCAAAGGAAGCGCCGATGGATTGGCTGACCGACAACAAGATCCCCGTGGGGAAAGCTGCGGCAACCGTCTTCGACTGGATGCAGGCGAACCTGGCCTTCTTCTTCGACGGGCTTGCCCTGGCGATGGAGACGATGATCGATGCGATCCTCTGGGTGCTGCAATCGCCCCATCCCTTCATCGTCATCGCCGCCTTCGTCGCCCTGACCTGGGCGCTGCACCGCAGCTGGAAGCTCTGCCTCTTCATTGCGCTCGGCTTCCTCTTCATCCTCAATCAGGACTATTGGGAGGAAACGACAGAGAGCCTGACCCTCGTGCTCTCGGCCTGCGTGGTCTGCATGGCGATCGGTGTGCCAATCGGCATCGCCGCCGCCCATCGACCGCGGCTCTATGCGTGGATGCGGCCCGTTCTGGACCTGATGCAGACGCTCCCGACCTTCGTCTATCTGATCCCGGCCATCGTCTTTTTCGGCATCGGCATGGTGCCCGGCCTGATCGCCACGGTGATCTTCGTGCTGCCCGCGCCGATCCGGTTGACGCATCTGGGCGTCTCCTCCACCCCGGAACCGCTTCTGGAAGCGGCCCAGGCCTTTGGCGCAACCCCGTCGCAAACCCTGTGGAAGGTCGAATTGCCATATGCCCTGCCGCAGATCATGGCGGGGTTGAGCCAGACGATCATGCTGTCGCTGTCCATGGTCGTCATCGCGGCACTGGTGGGGGCAGACGGCCTTGGCGTGCCGGTGGTGCGCGCCCTCAATCAGGTCAACACGGCCCTGGGGTTCGAGAGCGGTTTCATCATCGTGGTCGTGGCCATCATGCTGGACCGGATGCTGCGGATGGAACGCAAATGAACGCGGTGGAATTCGACAACGTCTCCATCGTCTTCGGCGACCGCCCCGACCGGGCCCTGCCGCTCATGGATCAGGACAAGACCCGAACCGAGGTGCAGGCGGCGACAGGCCAGGTTCTGGGCGTCCACGATTGCAGCCTGACGGTCGAACAGGGCGAGATCCTCGTCCTGATGGGCCTGTCGGGGTCCGGGAAGTCGACCCTGCTGCGCGCGGTGAACGGGCTGAACCCCGTGGCGCGGGGCGAGGTCCGGATCAACGATGGCGACCGGATGGTCAGCGTCACCCACGCCAAACCGCGCGACCTGCGCCGTCTGCGCCAGACGCGGGTGGCCATGGTGTTCCAGCAATTCGGCCTGCTGCCCTGGCGCGACGTGCGGGAGAATGTGGGCCTCGGCCTGGAACTGGCCGGGCTTGATCCCGCGGCCCGGCGCAAGGCGGTCGACACGCAGCTGGACCTGGTGGGCCTGACCGACTGGGCCGACCGCAAGGTCGGGGAATTGTCCGGCGGCATGCAGCAGCGCGTGGGCCTGGCCCGCGCCTTCGCGACCGACGCACCGCTCCTGCTGATGGACGAGCCGTTCAGCGCGCTCGACCCGCTGATCCGGACGCGGCTTCAGGACGAGTTGCTGGAGCTTCAGACCCGGCTCAAACGCTCCATCGTCTTCGTCAGTCACGATCTGGACGAGGCGTTCAAACTGGGCGGGCGTATCGCCATCATGGAGGGCGGGCGCATCATCCAATGCGGGACCCCGGCGGATATCTTCACCAACCCGGTGAATGACTATGTCGCCGATTTCGTGGCGCATATGAACCCGCTCGGGGTGCTGACGGCGGCGGATATCGCGGTGGAGGGCACCGGCACCGGCGAGGCGATCCCCGCCACGATGCCGGTCCGCGATCTTATCCGGCTGTGCGCAATGCGCGACGGACCGATCCCGGTGCAGGATGCGGGCCGATCCATCGGCATCGTCGACCGCCAGTCGGTGCTGAGCCGGTTGGGCCGCTAGCCTCAGGTGTTGAGCAAGCCCAGGAGATAGCGCCCGTAGCGGTTCTTCGAATACCGCTCGGCCTGCGCGATCAGATCGTCGCGTCCGATCCAACCGGCATGATAGGCGATCTCTTCGAGGCAACCGGTCTGAAGGCCCTGCCGCCGCTCCAGCGTCCGCACGAAATTGCCGGCATCCAGCAGGCTCTCGTGGGTTCCGGTATCGAGCCAGGCATAGCCGCGGCCCATCCGCTCCACCGACAGGGTGCCATCGTCGAGGTACATCTGAAGAAGCGACGTGATCTCCAGCTCGCCCCGGGCCGACGGCTGCACCTGACGCGCCCGCGCCGGAGCGTCGCCATCGAGAAAATAGAGTCCGGTCACCGCGAAATTCGACGGCGGAATATCGGGCTTTTCGATGATCTGACTGGCCTTGCCATCCTTGCCGAAAGCCACGACGCCGTAGCGCTCGGGGTCGGCCACCTGATATCCGAAGACCGTTCCGCCATGTATGCGCTGATCTGCGGCCCTCAGGATTTCGGGCAGGCCGTGGCCAAAGAAGATGTTGTCGCCCAGAACCAGCGTCGAGGGCGCGCCATCAAGGAAGTTCTCGGCCAGAATATAGGCCTGCGCCAGACCGTCGGGGGACGGCTGCTCGATATAGGTGAGCGCCACGCCCCACTGGCTCCCGTCGCCCAGGGTTCGCTTGAACTGATCGGCGTCCTGCGGCGTGGTGATGACCGCGATGTCCCGGATGCCCGCCAGCATCAGGATCGAGATGGGGTAATAGATCATCGGCTTGTCGTAGATCGGCAAAAGCTGCTTTGAGACGCCGACCGTCACCGGATAGAGCCGGGTGCCCGAGCCGCCGGCCAGGATGATCCCTTTTCGCTGTGTCATCAATATCCCCTTCGCAATACGTCTGCGTTGACTAGCGGTGCGGGCCCTGCGCCACAAGGGATTGCCCCCGGGATCGGCGGAGTCAGCCCGATGGGGCCCGGGCGGCCCGGCTTGGCAACGGAGCGTCGACCGGGCATGACCAAAACCGGACACCGGAAAGGGCACGACATGGCCAAGACACAATTCGCCGTCGAGATGGGAATGGGCACCGACCTGAAGGGGGCCGACTATACCAAGGCGGCCTGCCGGGCGGTCCACGACGCACTGCATCGCAACTACCTCACGGTGGCGCAGGCCTTCGATCTGCCAAAGGAGGCGATGCTGGTCGACATAAGGATCGGCGTCGGCAACCCCGCCGCCGTCGATCTGGACCGGGTCCGCGCCGAAGCGCCCTATGGCACGGTGACGGCCGAAGCGATCAAGGGCGGCGCGGATCTGGAGATGAATGGCGACAAGGTGATCGTGGCGAACGCCATCGTCAGCGTGTCCTTCGATGTGGAGCGCGACCAATGACCGAGAAGACGTTGATCCTGGAAATGGGCATGGGGGCCGATGTGCACGGCCACGACATGACCAAGGCCGCCCTGCGCGCGGTGAGCGATGCGATCCGGCATTCCTCCCTGACGCTGTTCAAGGCGTACAAACACCCGGCCGATATGCGGGTCGAGGTCACCATCGCGGTGCCTTTTCCCGACCAGGTGGATCGACAGGCCGTGGCCGACGCCCTGCCCTACGGACGTATCGAGGTCACGGTCATCGAAGGCGGCCTGCACGATCGCGGCATGGGCGGGCAGGAAGACATCACCCTGGCGGTTGCAGGCGTGAAGGCCTTTCTCGACACCGAGGGCCACGGCTTCCGCCCGGCCTGATTGCCTCGTGCTGTCAAAGCGCAACTCCCGGTCTCAATGCGGTCAGCCCGGCTTTCGCGCCACGAGGACGAGCGGCAGCATGTTCCCGGGTTGAAGCGGGTCGAGCGTTGTCCAGAGCGGGCAATTGCTGGAATAAAGACCAAGGCGCGGTTCAAGGCAGACCTCGACGGCAACATCCCCGAATCCGATCCGGCGCAGATCCTCGATCAGGCCCCATCCGAAGTTGTGGAAGGCAAGGATGCCGCCGGTCAGGTTGTCGCCGTGGATCTCGTCCGGATGGTGCCGGATCAGAGAGCCGTCCGCCGCGATTTCCGCGCGCAGGACGTTTTCGCGCATCGGAAAGACCGGCGTCGTGAAGATCAGCTGACCGCCTGGTTTCAGGATGCGCCAGCATTCGGACAGGGCCGCGGCGTGGTCGGGAATATGCTCCAGCACATCCGCATGGACGGCCAGATCGAACTTGTCCGACGGGTAGTCGAGCGCCTGCATGTCCTGTCGGAACGGATCGCCGGGATCGGGCACGTAGTGGCTGGAATGGACGGGAAGCCCCGCGTCGATCAACGCCCGGTGCAGTGCCGTTCCGTGTTCGAACAGCGCGGTCAGTTGCGGTCGCGCCGCGCGGCGCATCAAGACCGCCAGAACCAGCTGGCGCTGGCGAGCGTTCAGGCCGGTCGGGTCGATGAAACTCTCGCGGAAGTTGAACAGGTCGAGAAACATCGCGCCTGTCGCGATATCGACGTCCGCCGCCGCGTCCGAGCCAAGGTGGTGGATCGGCATCTGTCCGCCACGCCGCGATAATGCCGCCTCGGCCGGGTGATGGAGATCGAAATGCGCCCGGTGGAAGCGGTGGAGGGCGTCGAACCGGTCAAAGAATTGCCGCGACCGGCGATAAAGCTGCGCTGCCACGGGCTCAGGAGCGGATTGCGGCAGGGTGCTGGCGCGGCGCGTCAGGAGGGCCAGACCGCTTCCCATCAGGCGGCCTGCGCGGCGGTCTGTGCCGCCAGCAGGGTGCGCGCCACCTGCATCCAATGGCCCGCCCCCATGTCGTTACGCAGGAACGCCCGGCCTTTCTCGAGGTGCAGCAACTTCAGGTCACCTGCCGTCACCCCGGACTGGCGCGCGATGAACCGGTCGTTGAGCGGGGCAAAGGTCCGGATCACGCTCTGATACTCGGGCCAGTTGTAGATGAAGCTCGGGCGATCCTTGAACACACGCCGGATATTCGCCTCGAGCGCTGGATCGGACGGGCATTGGCCGCCAAGCTGACCCATGATCCATGTCGCCAGGGGATCGCCCGAGACATTGGTGTCATGGCGGTTAAGCTGCGTTGCAAGCGTGTCGAACCCGATGTGGCGCAAGAGCGTGCCCATGGGATCGGGACGCTCGCCTTCGGCACGGAACGGCAGATAGGTGATTTCCTCTGCATCGAAGCCGGTCAACAGGGCATCGTGCAGGGCATTGTAGTCGAGGTGGACGCCCGTTCCGAGACGCTGCTCGATGCACGCGTCGAAATAGCGGGCCCAGGGAAACTGGCCGTTCTTGCGGAACACCTCCAGGAAGATCGACTGGATCAGGGAGACCTGTTCGCGCAGGACGCAGACCACCTCGACCGACTCGAACGGGGCAAGCCAACTGCGCAACTCGCCGTAGTCGACGCGATTGCCGGGGGTGCCGCGCGAAAACTCCTCGCTCGAGATCAGCACCGTGCCCTCGCCCGCCGCATGGTCGGCGATGATCCGGTCCCAGGCGGCGCGCGCCCCCTCGGCGTAGGCATAAAAGGCAGGCAGGCGCACCCAGTGACAGGTCAGCCCATGATGCTGGTTTCGCAGTTCGGGGTAGATGAGGCCCGCCGATGCCGCGGCCGCGCGGTTCAGGTGCAGCGTCTTCTGGATGGTCGTGGTCGCCGTCTTGTGGGTTCCCACGTGCAGTACGATTCTCGCCAAGGCGGTTCCCCTTTTCTCAGGCTGTCTGCTGTACGCGATGACCGGTTAACACCGGGTTGCGGCGTCGTGCCTTTGGTCCGCTGGCCCATTTGCGCAGAACCCGCAGGTTCGCGTCGCCGTATTGCCGTGTCGGCTCCAGCATCGCCTTCTCGGCCCATTCGTTCCAGGCGTTGATGAACAGCTCCTGCCCATAGGAGGACGCCAATCGCCGCTCGCAGATCGATTGCATCCAGCGGTCGAAGGTCATCGGGTTGGCCCCCCAGGCGACATGGGCCTTGCCACCGCGCCGGGCGGTATTGTCCCAACTGGGCATGATCCCCGCGATCGTGTCGGCTGGCAGACGGTCGCGGTAGGCGTCGGACACGGCGTTCCGGGCGACGGCGCGATAGTCATAGATCAATCCGTCGAACCCCGGCGCCAATCCCATGTCGCGGGCCGGACCCTTGGGACCACCTACCAGATAGTCGGCCTCGCCCACCAGCCCGTGCGGCGGCATCTCGACCTGGAAGTCGAACAGACCCTCGGGCACGGGGCTGTCACCGGCCACATGGAACAGGACCGCGCCCAACTCCACTTCGCCCAATTGCTCGCTGCGCCAGGCCTGCCGCAAGCGGGCGACGTTGGCGACGGGGTCGGGCATGTCCTCGGCCCGGTAGATCACGAACCTGGGGCGGACACCGTCGGGCCGCTGATAGCGCGGGTCGCGCATGTAGCGGGCGGTATCGCGGGCCAGCTTGGCCTCGAAGCCCGGGGCATAGGTCTGATCCAGCAGAACCTCGCCCGACAGACCGTCCCAGTTGCGCCGCCACGCCTCGTTCGCCCAACACAGGTAGAAGGGGAAATCGATGTCCGGACGCGCCAGAAGCCGGTCAATCGGCGACTCCAGGATCCGCTTCTCGTCGAACCAGTAGAAATAGGTGCAGAAGGCATCGATCCCGGCGGATCGGGCCAGCGCCGCCTGCTCGCCCATGACCTCGGTCTGGCGCAAATCGTAGAACCCGAGCGACGTCGGCAATTGCGGCTGCTGATGGCCTGCGAAATTCGGCTGTGCCGAGGCGGCGGCGGACCATTCGGTATAGCCTTCGCCCCACCAGGCGTCGTTCTGGGGGACGCGGTGGAATTGCGGCAGGTAGAACGCCGAGACGAAAGACGGGCGCGCCAGCGGTTTGCCGGTCACACGGTTCGCCAGATGAGACGTCTGCACGATGCGGCGGCCACCGTCTTCGGCCATGTAGCCAAGGGCACGCTCGAAGGCATGGGCCGTGGTCCCGTCGACCTGCCCCGCCTCGCGCTCGAAATCCGTCTCGCTCAGGCCAAGGCCCCGGATCGTCGCCACCAACTCGGGCTTGAGCCAGTACATCGACCCGGCCGGGAACGACAATCTCTCCGCATCCATGGGGATCTCGACCCGGGTCAGCATCCGTTCCGTCGCAGCGCGGTTCGACCCCCACCAGATCGGATCGGCATAGTGCTGGCCATCCGAGACCCAGAGGCTGGCGTCCGCGTCCGCCAGAAAACCTTCCAGGAGGTCACCCGTCGCCTGACCCGACAGCAGCCCGCCGACCAGTTGATCGCGCCAGGCATCCCCGTCTTCACGGTGCGGCGACCGCTTGCTGTGGATCTTGGCCACGGCCTCGTAGCCTGCGAAGATATCGGCGTTGACCAGATGCACGAAGGGAAAGATGTCGCGACCCCGGTTCGGCATCAGCAGGACCGTGGCGTTCGGATCGGCGGCGACGATACGGTCGCGCAGCGCCTCGGACTCGGGGCCGAAATAGGTGATCGTCACGAAAAGGTCGAAGGCAATGTCGAGGGACCGGAACGCGGCTTCGAATTCCTCCCAGAGATCCAGGTAATAGAGGTGCAGGTGCAGGGCAAAGCGGGACCGTGCCTTGCGGTGGCTGGCGGCAAGACTGCGCCGGTCGGCCAGGGCGATATCGCGGGGCGACGGCCCGCAGGGGGTGTCCCGAAAGGGGCGGTTTTCCTTCCGGCCGAAGGAAACGAAATGCTGGAACGGTGCCATGGGCGCGGTTTGCAGATCGGGGTTCAGGCGCAGATAGGCGTGGGGCGAGAAATCGGAATTGGGTTGCAGGCCGAACGCCTCGCCGAAGCGCGTGAAGTGGCGGATCGGGAAGGCGCGATAGATCGGATTGGCCCCCGCAATCGCCTGCGCATAAAAGGCACGGTCGAAAAGCCCGCTCCTCCAGACGTCATAGGCGTATCGGTCACGCTGCCAATTCGGCAGCAGGAACGACATCAGGCGCGACACCTTTGATCGAATCGTGAAATCCATCGAATCCCCTCCTGCCCCAAGGCCTGTCTCTCTTGGGCAGAGGATGGAGATTCTTGCTTAAGGTCAGGTTAATGCGCGATCACCAACCTGCCGGCGATGATCCAGGCCAGGATGCCACCGCCATCCGAGAACCGCGCGACATCATGCCAAAAGGTCATATTGCGTTGCATCCGACCCGAACTGGATCATCAACGAATCCAGATCGCCGCCATCGACCAGCGCCCAGATGATCTGACCCGTGGGCCTGTAGATGACGAAGGCCTCTGCCACATCCGCCACGCCCGCGTTTTCGGTAACGGCGAAATTGACCTGGAAATCCTCGGGCCGGGCGCGGCCATTCGCAAAGACCAGCACATCGCCCTCGTCATCGCTGAAATCCTGGATCCAGTCGGACCCGTGGTCCGCGATGCCGAGATGATAGAACCGGTCCGCCCCCGCGCCCCCGTTGATCCGGTCGAAGCCGAAGCCGCCATTGATGAAATCATTGCCATCATTGCCAAAGATCAGGTCGCTGAGCGGGCCGCCCGTGATGACGTCGTCGCCCTGCTGACCGGCCAGGACATCGGACCCGAACCCCCCGATGATCGTGTCGTTGCCCTCTTGCCCATAGATTTCGTCATTGCCATAGCCGCCGTCGATCAGGTCGTTGCCCGCACCGCCGAAAATCTCGTCGCGCAGGTCGGCCGAGGTCGCGCCGCCATGAATGGTGTCATTGCCCGTCCCGCCGACCAGACGATCGGCCCCGTCGCCGCCCTCGATCCGGTCGTGTCCGTCGGCGCCGATGAGAACGTCATTCCCGTCATAGCCCATCAGCGTGTCGTTGCCGCCCGCCCCTTCCAGCCGGTCCGCAAAAGGCGTCCCCAACAGGTGACGGGGCGCATCGGGTGCCGGCGGGCGATAGTCGAACACCGGGCTGTCGGGCGCATTGCCGATGAAATGGCTATCGAACTCGAAGAAATCGGCCTGGGTGAAATCGTCGGCCGTCAGCGGCTGACCCGTCGCACTGCGGATGGTCACCGATACTTCGCCGTAGGTCAGGATCGCGCCGTTCGCCGTGCTGACGATGTCGAACTGCGACAGGTTCGACAGATGCGGCAGGCTCGGAAACAGGATGCGGTCGACGCCCGGCTGGAAATCCATGATCGTGCCGAGCGATCCCGAGGCACCATAGCCCGCGTCGAAGACGAAGCGGTCCGCCCCCGCCCCACCGGTCAGCTGCACGTTCATGTGGCGCGCGAAGAGCACGTCGTCGTTCGTACCTCCCGACAGGCTTTGGCCCGCGGTGCCGGTGATGCGCGTCAGGCCAATCTCTGCGATGTCGATCTCCAGCAGGGAGATGCCGTCTTCGACGGTTCCGGTCACGAAGATCTGGATGCGGTTGCCGTTCTGGATGACCTCGATGTCGTTGATGTTCTGAAGCGTGCTTTCCAGCGTATCCTCGATCGTGGCGCGGTGGATCAGCCGCCCGTTGGGCAGCAGTTGCAGCACCGACAGACCGTCGTCGGATCCGGCCACGAACACCAGCTGCGTGCCGTTCACCATCAGCGTCTCGATGGCGACGATGCCGTCGAACCGCGTGCCCAGATCGTCGACCACATGGTCGACGGCCTGCAATCGCCCGTTGGCCGGCACGCGCAACACGGTCAGCGTCCCGCTTCCGGCGCTGCCGACCAGGACATAGGTCTGCGTGCCCAGGTGAACCGAGGTGATGACCTCCGGCAGGTGGATGCCCAGCCCGTTCGCCGCCCCGATCCGGCCGATCTCGGTCAGGCGCCCGTCGTCCGCCACGCTGTAGGAAATGATCGTATCCGCGCCCGAGACGGCGGCGACAAGGTATGTCGCGCTGCCCACCTCGGCGATGGTCACATCCCGGATGGCCATGTAACCGCCGTTCGCGCCGGTGACGGTCACGACCGATTCCACCACACCCGACCCGTTGGAGCGAAACGAGTCGACTTCGATCAGGTTCCCCGTCCCGCTGATGGAATAGGCAAAGGTGCCCCCCGGCAGATCGACCAGCTCGAAATCGCCCGGCGCCCGGCCCAGGTCGCGCCCGAACGAACTGATCCCCTCAAGGGCGAGCGATCCGTTGGCGCGCACATCCACGACCTGCGGATGCTGTCCATACAGGCCCGTCACCACCAGATCGCCCATGGCCCCCACGGCAATCGACCCCAGATCTCCGACCGACGGCCCCCCGGGCAGGGTCAGACCGCCGCGAAACGTCGCGCTGCCGTTGCTACCGATCTCATAGCTGACCAGCCGCGTGTTGCCTTCGTACCCGGCAATCAGGAAGACCTGGCCCCCGATCTCATAGATGGCCATATCCGACACATGGGATTGGCGATCTTCCAGGTTCGGGCGAATGACGCGACGAAGGGTGATGTCCATCGAAATGTGCCTCAAAGGTGGCGAATTGGGACCAACCTGAGGACAAAAGACGGTGCCAGAAGGAAACTGACTGGGCATCACTGGGGACCTTGGCTGGCCTTTGTCGAAAGGTCGCCGCGAATTGCCCGGATCTCCCTCTGCGATTGACAGGCCCCCGCGCCTTCGCCAGTTGAAGGGCTGCTCCTCGACTGCCCGAAGGCCCGACCGTGACCGAACCGCACTCCCCGCCGCCACGCATAGCCGTGGTCCTGTGCACGATGAACGGGGCGGAATACCTGCGCGCGCAACTCGACAGCATCGCGGCCCAGACGATGCCGCCCGCGCTGATCGTGGTCTCCGACGACGGATCGACCGACGGCACCGAGGCCATCGTGGACGCTTTCGCCGCAGACTGGACCGGCACGATCATCCGGCGCGCGGGCCCCCGAAGGGGCTATGCCGCGAACTTCCTCGGGGCGATCGGTGCCGTGCCCGAAACCGACTACCTGGCGCTCAGCGATCAGGACGATGTCTGGTATCCCGACAAACTGGCCCGCGCCGTGGCCGCCCTTGAGCCCCTGCCCGGCCCGGCGCTCTATGGGGCCGCGACCCGCGTCTGCGACCGGGACCTCACGCGCCGCAGCCTGTCGCGGATCACCCGGGTGCCCCTGACGTTCCGCCACGCGCTGACCCAGAATTTCGCGGGCGGCAACACGATGGTCCTGAACGCGTCCGCCCTTCGCATCGTGCAGGCCGCCGCCCGGCTCGACCTTGCCGTCCCGGTCCACGACTGGTTTCTCTATCAACTGGTGACCGGCGCGGGCGGCACCGCGCTTTTCGACCCGGTGCCCTGCCTCGACTACCGCCAGCATGCGTCCAACCAGATCGGCGATGCCGCGGGCCTTGGCGCGCTGGCCCACCGGATGCGCCGGATGGTGCGGGGCGACTACCGCGTCTGGATGGATGCGAACCTGGCCGCGCTGACCGCCGCTGCCGACCTTCTGAGCCCCGACGCCCGCGCCTTGCTGGCCCGCGTGCGCCACGCGCGCGACGCGGTCCTCTCCGAACGTCTGTCGCTGATGCGTGACGCCGGCCTCTATCGACAGGGCGCCTTGGGTCAGCTCGGCCTTGCCGGTGCGCTCCTGCTGCGCCGGTTCTGAGGGGCATGGCTTGAAACCCCCGCGCCCGCCGGTCCATCTGGGTCCAGCACCAAGGGAAACCCCATGACCGACCTGTTGGCAGGCCTGCGAGAGGCGCTGCGCCTCATCGTGACGCTGGATGCCGACCTGATCGAGATCACGGCCCGCTCCCTCCAGGTGACGCTCACGGCGCTGCTGATCGCCTGTGCCATCGGCCTGCCCCTGGGCGGCTGGCTGGCGGTGCGGCGGTTCCGGTTTCGCCGCGCGGTGATCGCCGTGCTCAATGCGCTCATCGGGCTGCCGCCCGTGGTGGTCGGTCTGGTCGTCTATCTGCTTCTGTCGCGCTCCGGCCCGCTCGGGGTTCTGGGCCTTCTGTTCACGCCCACGGCGATGATCATCGCACAGGTCGTCATCATCACGCCCCTGATCGCCTCCATCGCGCATCAGGCGATGCGAGATCTCTGGGCCGATTACCACGACCTCCTGATCTCGATGAACGCGACCCGGTGGCAGCGGGTGACGACCCTGCTGATCGACGGACGTCGCGCACTGCTGACGGCGGCGCTGGCAGGCTTCGGGCGCGCCATCGGCGAGGTGGGGGCGATCATGATCGTCGGCGGCAACATCGACGGGGCGACCCGCGTGCTGACCACCGCCATCGCGCTTGAGACCGGACGCGGCAATTTCGCCCTGGCCGTGGGCCTCGGCCTCATCCTCATCACCATCGCCTTGCTGGTCTCGGGGGCCAGCCACTGGGCCCTGCGCACAGAACGGCGCAGCCTGTGGTAGCTGTGCTGCCCCTCACCCTGCGCGCCGCGACGTTGCGCCGACGCGGACAGGTGCTGGTCGGCCCCGTCGACCTGACCATCGGCCCCGGCGGCATCACCGCCGTGATCGGGCCGAACGGATCGGGCAAGACCTCGCTTCTGCGGATGATGCACGGGCTGGAGCGGTTGACCTCCGGCAGCCTCGACTGGTCCCTGCCGCCCGCCACGGCGCGCACCCGCCAAAGTTATGTGTTCCAGCGTCCCGTGGTGCTGCGCCGCTCGGTGCTGGCCAACCTTGCCTATCCCCTGCGCCTGCGCGGCGTCCCGCCCGCGACGGCCGAGGCGCGCGCCCGCGCCATCGCCACCACCTTCGAGTTGACCGCCCTGCTGGATCAACCCGCGCCCTCCCTGTCGGGCGGCGAGCTTCAGCGCCTCGCCCTCGCCCGCGCCCTCGTGACCGAACCCGAGGTCCTGTTCGCCGATGAGCCCTGCGCCGCCCTCGACGGGCGCGCCACCCGCCAGATCGAGAGGCACCTTCTGGCCGCCGCCGACGGGGGCACACGCCTTGTCATGTCGACCCACGACATGGGCCAGGCCCGCCGGATCGCCACCGACGTCGTCTTCCTGCTGCATGGCCGGGTGCACGAATCCGGCCCCGCCGCCGCCTTCTTCGACGCGCCACAGACACCCCAGGCCCGCGCCTTCCTGAACGGAGATATCGTTGAATGATCCGCGCCCTGCTCCTCGCCCTCCTCCTGCCGCTCTCCGCCCAGGCCGACACCCTGCGCATGGCCGTCACCACGTCCTTCGAGAACTCCGGCCTTGCCGAAGTCCTGCTGCCGCGCATCGCCGCCGACACGGGCGTCGAGGTGCAGCTTGTCGTCGTCGGCACCGGCCAGGCCCTGCGTCTGGGTGCCGCGGGCGATGTCGATGCCGTGCTCGTCCACGCCCGCGCCGCCGAAGAGGCTTTCGTGGCCGAAGGTCACGCCCCCTATCGCCGCCCGATCATGTACAACGATTTCGTCCTCGTCGGCCCCGCCTCCGACCCCGCCGATCTGGCCCGGGCCACGGATGCCGCCGACGCCCTGGCCCGCATCGCCGCAACCCGCGCCCCCTTCGTCAGCCGGGGCGACGACAGCGGCACGCATCAGGCGGAGCTCGCTCTCTGGAATGCCGCGGGGATCACGCCGGATGGCCCCTGGTATCGCCCCGTAGGCGCGGGCATGGGCGCGGCCCTCAACACCGCCGTGGGCATGGGGGCCTATGTGCTGGCCGACCGCGCAAGCTGGCTCAACTTCGGCAACCGGGGCGGCATGGCCATCGCGTTCGAGGGCGATCCCGCGCTCTTCAACCAATACAGCTTCCTGCCCATTGACCCGGCCCGCCACCCCACCGTCAACGCCCCCGCCGCCGCAGTGGTCGAGTCCTGGCTGACCTCCGACACCGCCCGGCAGGTGATTGACGGCTACCGCGTGGCCGGCCAACAGCTGTTCACCTTCAACGCGGAGTAACCCTTGGACCTGCCGACCCTCTATGCAAACCGCGTCGCCGACGGCACCCTGACCCGCGACCCCGCGCAGGAGGCGGCGCTGGCCCCGCTCGAGACGATCCGCGCCAAGTTGGCCGCCCCGGCACCCAAGCGCGGCTTTCTGGGCCTGCGCGCCAAGGCCCCGACCGGCCCCATGGGCTGCTATCTCTGGGGCGGGGTCGGGCGCGGCAAATCCATGCTGATGGACCTCTTTCACGAAGCCTCGCCCGTTCCCTCCCGCCGCGTCCACTTCCACGCCTTCATGCAGCAGGTCCACGAAGGCATGCACGAGGCCCGCGCCGCCGGCACCCCCGATGCCCTGGCCCCCGTGGCCGAGGCGATCATCGCCGACACCACCGTCCTCTGCTTCGACGAGATGCAGATCACCGACATCACCGACGCCATGATCGTCGGCCGCCTCTTCGAGAAGCTCTTCGACGCCGGGGTCCATGTGGTCACCACCTCGAACCGCATCCCCGACGACCTTTACAAGAACGGGCTGAACCGCGCGCTTTTCCTGCCCTTCATCGACCTGCTCAAGGCGCGGATGATCGTCCACCACCTGACCTCGCCCACCGACTACCGCCAGGACCGGCTGTCCGATGCGACCCGCTACGTCGTCGACGGCGGCGATCTCGATGATGTCTGGCAACGGCTCAGCGACGGCAAAACCGACGGCCTGACCCTGCGCGTCAAGGGCCGCGATCTGCACCTGCCCGACTTCGCGTCCGGCGTGGCCCGCGCCAGTTTTGCCGACCTCTGCGGCAAACCCCTCGGGGCCGCCGACTACCTCGCCCTGGCCCGGGCGGTCCGCGTGTTGATCCTGACCCGCGTCCCCCGCCTCGCCCGCGCCCATTCGAACGAGGCACGCCGCTTCGTCACCCTGATCGACGCCCTCTACGAGGCCCGCGTGACCGTCATCATCTCGGCCGAGGCCGAGCCCGAAGACCTCTATGCCGAAGGCGAAGGCCGCTTCGAATTCGACCGCACCGCCTCCCGCCTGCGCGAAATGCAAAGCGCCGACTGGGGCCGGTGATCGCGCCGCCGGCCATCGCCGCCCGATGCGCGGTCCGGCGGACAGGGCCGAAATCGCCCCGTCGCGCCATGATCCTTTGCAAGGCACGCGACCTTGGTGCCAGGATGATGCCATGACACTCCCCCGCCTCGACAACCCTCGTGCCCGGCGCCTGTTCCTCGACCGTCACCTGCTTCTCCGCCCCGGTTCCGGTCCGGGTCGCGGCGCGGACCTCGACGGTGTTCTCCACGATCTCGGCTTCGTTCAGGTCGACAGCGTCAACACCCTGGCCCGCGCCCACGACCTGATCCTCTGGTCGCGCCGGGGACAGTATCGCCCCAGATCCCTCGAACATCTGGTCGCCCGCCATCGCACCGCCTTCGAGCACTGGACCCATGACGCCGCCGTCATCCCGATGCCGTTCTATCCCATGTGGCGTCTGAAATTCGCCCGCGACGAAGCCCGGATGCGCGCCCGCTGGCAGGAAGGCCGTCGCGCAGGGTGGGCGCGGGAGATCGAGACGGTGCAACGTCACATCGCCGACCACGGCGCCGCCTGTTCGCTGGATGTGGGCGACGGCAAAAAGACGTCGTCGACCGGCTGGTGGGATTGGCATCCCTCCAAGGCCGCGCTCGAATTTCTCTGGCGGTCCGGGCAACTGGCGATCTGCCACCGGCAGGGGTTCCGCAAGTTCTATGACCTGACCGAACGGGTGATCCCGCCGGAATATCTGAACGTTCGCCGCGACGATGGTGAAATCGTGGACTGGGCGATGACCGCCTCGCTCGACCGTCTGGGGTTCGCCACCAGCGGCGAACTCGCCGCCTTCTTCGAGGTGGTGACCCGCGACGAGGCCCGCGCCTGGTGTGCCGAGGCGCTGGCATCCGGCCGCATTCTGGAGGCCGAGATCGAATTGGCCGACGGGTCCCTGCGCCGCAGTTTCACGACCCGGGCCCTGCTCGACCGTGCCGCGACCCTGCCCGAGCCTTCGTCGCGGGTGCGGCTCCTGTCGCCCTTCGATCCTGCCCTGCGCGACCGCGCCCGTGCCGAACGCCTGTTCGGCTTCCACTACCGGATCGAGATCTTCGTGCCCGAAGCGAAGCGGCAATTCGGCTACTACGTCTTCCCCGTCCTCCAGGGCGACCGCATCATCGGACGCATTGATGCCAAGCGGACCGGCGACGCTCTCGTCGTCCGCGCCTTCTGGCCCGAGCACGGCGTCCGCATGGGCAAGGCGCGCGTCGCGGGCCTCCTGACCGAGCTCGACCGCGTCCGCCCCCTGGCCGGCGTCGCGCGGGTCGAGGTTTCGGACGGCTGGCGCACCCAGTAGAACGCCGCCCCTTTCTTCTCTGCTTCCCAAATACTCAAGGGTCCCCTCAGCCTGTCCGGACCCACCCCGAGTCACGTCCGACGCAGATCACCCGTGGATCACCCGTCCATCCGCTACAGTTTTCGACGTATTTTCACGGCCACGTGAGCCCCGGATCACGGATCGTGAGGGCGGTGCGGGCCTGCGACAGGTCTGTGCGTATGCGCGCCGATATTCGCCCATTATCACGCGTCCGTGCATTGAAGGTGAGCCCGCAGAGGTCCAGGTTAGGGCCATCAGCAGGGCAACATCGCCCCGCACATCAAACCCCGGACCCGCCGCAACGAACAGGGTCCTCGCAACACACAAAGGACTAACACAATGAAAACCTTCATCACTTCCGCCCTCATCGCCGTCGCAACCCTGGCCGCCGTCCCCGCGTCGGCCGACGTCTACACCAAGCTGCACGGCTCCCTCGAAGGCGGCGACCGCGCCTCCGTCGCCAAGCTCGGCCAGGCCGACAATGGCGTGACCGTCTCGACCCGCTCGGGCACTTCGGGCCTCGCCTACGACATCTTCAACGCCGACCAGGACAGCCCCTCC